>PAKZ01000046.1 GCA_002706335.1 Ahrensia sp. | reverse complement strand
GGAAAAGCCGATACAGAGAAGGCGAAGATTCTCGCCGCCGCAAGCCGCGAATCCGCCGAGATCCGTGGGGCAGCCGATGCGGAAGCGATTGCGATCTATGCGGGCTCCTTCGGCAGGGACAAGGATTTTTACCGCTTCTCCAGAACGCTCGAAGCCTACGACAAGTTCATTGATGAAGGCACGACGTTGATTTTGCCTGCCGATTCCGAACTCCTTCAGTATTTGGATCCACGAAACGCTCTGAAACTTCCTCAATCGTCGACCACGACTGCCGGATCGCCCAAGGTGACCGCGGATTCGGAGCGCGACAGATGACGGACGAGGATGTGGCAGAATCACCAAAGTCCCCTCCGGCGGCGGACGATGACAGCGGAAAAAATGTCCGCGACGTCGCGATCAAATCGAAGCTCCTTGTTCGCGCCATTGCGGAGGGTGGGCGGTTCGCATTTGCAGACTTCAAGGTCGCTCTTGGCCACCTAAGGCCCGGCCCTCTGCTTGCGGGTGCGGTGATGCTGATAGCTATCGGCTATGCTTTGACCGGCGTCTATTCGGTCGCGCCTGGAGAAGCTGCGGTTGTGCGCCGCTTTGGTGCGATTGTCCAACCCAGTGTTGAACCGGGACTCCACTATCGGCTACCGTGGCCGATCGATCGCGTGGATATCGTCGATGTTACCAGTGTCCGACGTGAGCAAGTAGGCATAAGCGCTCCCGAGGAAGAGCACATACATCCTGAACCTCCGGCGAAACTTCAGGCGCTCTCCGGCGATACCAATGTTGTCGATGTAGAAGTCATCGTGCAGTATCAGGTGCGCGAGCCAGCCAACTACATACTGAGCGTCGAATACGCTCCGTATCGCATCGTCCGAGACGCACTCCGGGCATCAGTCACCAGGCTGGTAACGCGTCTGCCGGTTGATGCATTGCTAACCAGCGGACGGCAGTCCTTGCAACAAGCCATCCGCGAGGAGACGCAATCGCGTCTGGATCAGTATCGGACCGGCCTCGTTATCGTCGGCGTTGATCTGCAGAAAGCGTTCCCTCCTGCCAACGTCGCGGATGCCTTCACAGCCGTCAATACCGCGCGCGAGGAAAAGGCCCGTCTGATCAATGAGGCACGAGGATATGCGAACAGCCTCGTCCCAGAGGCCAGAGGCCAGGCACAGCAGCTGAAGGCACAGGCTGCCGCTTACCGATCCGCCGTTCTGGCGCAGGCAAGCGGAACGGCACGCGCCTTCGATCTTCTTTGGGACGAGTATCGAAAGAACGCAGAAGCATACGGCGAAGATGTGACCCGATATCGGATGTATCTTGAGACCATCGAGAAGATCATGCCTCGAGTGCAGGTTTATGCTCTGGATACCGCGAAAGGCGGCAGCTTCAACCTGAGACTTTATGGCGCTCAGAATGGCGCACCAACAAACGGTGAGGCAGCGCGCTAGCCATGGCGGATGGTTGGCGTCAGATTTGGTCCGATTTTCGCGATAGCCTCAGAGGAAAGCCATCGAAACCGGACAGCGATCGCACGGTCGAACCTCCAGAATCGGCTGACAGCCGGGCTACGATCGCACCCGGTCCACCAATTGCCACTGCCTCGCCAAAACCTCCTGCGTCCGATCCGGCCGCAGCGAATTCGAGTCCCGATGACTCGGAGCAGCTCACCCGCCAGTTGACGGAAAGCGCACCGTCGGAGACAGAATCGACGGCAGACTCAGATCAGGCTCAGCCGGCGCCAGCACGGCGACCGACACTGGGTCAGTATGTGGCGAGCATTTTCGCGATCACGACCATTCCCGCCGCGCTCGTCTTCTTCTCGTCGGACTATTTCGCCGACATGACACTCCCATCTCCTCCGGCCCCCAACGTCGTCGCGACATTCGAGGGGGGGCAGATAACCCTTGAAGACATCGAAGCTCACCTGAATGTGCTCTCGTCGTCCACCAGCAGCCCTGGTCCCATGTCGCAGGAGGCGGTTCTTGAGACGGTTGAAGATCTCGTATCCGATCAACTTATTCTCCGATGGGCAGCTAGTCGAAAGCCGGAAGCCGACGAGAGCTTCCAACATGCGATCAAACACATAAATGAAAATCTCAATCTCGAATCCTTCGCGGACCAGCTTCATACCGAGCGCATCTCAATCTCCGAGAGCAGCATCCGCGAATATTACGATAAGAACAAAGCGCGCTATGAAGGACGTAGCTTTACCGAGGTGCGCGATGAGATACGGCGGACCCTGGTTGCCGAGCAGGAACCCGCTTTTGTCGAAGACTATTTAGAGAAGCTGCGAACGAACGCATCGATCACTCGCAGTTTCGATCTCCTGGATGTACCAGCTCCGAGCCAGGAGGAGCTTGAGACCTACTACCGACAGAACATCGACCAATTCAAATTGCCACGCCGCGCCATCGTTGATGAACTGGAGTTTAGTGCATCACAATTCGGCCCGAAGGCCCAACAAGAGGCGGCCAGCGCCTTACTGGGCATCCAAGGCGGTGCAACATTCCAGGCGACAGCAGGGCGATTCTCGACGGCGCGTTTTTCATCCCGGGCGGAGGTGCCCGAAGGCAGCAAGAACCCCGATTGGGACAAAAACGTCTTCGCACTGGTTCCCGGGGAACTGGCGAGCGTGTTTCAGGCAGGCGGATCGTATTACGTCGTCCGCCTTCAGGAGGTCATGCCTGCAGGCGCAAAGAGCTTCGCCGAAGTCCGTCCGACAATCATGACAACCGTGCGCACGCAAAAGGAACAGAAATGGTTCGCGGACAACGGCGAAAAGACGCTCTTCACGATCAAGGGACAGCGCTACAGCCTTCGCGATTTCTACAAGGAATACGAGGAAGCCTCACTTCGCGACCAGTTCGAAGGGGCAGAGGGCCTCAAACGTTTGGCAAACGCGCTGATTGATCGCATGCTCCTGGTATCGGACACCTATGACAGGTTGCTCGACGTCGCAAACAAACCCCTTGCCGACGAAACGCGACTCCGTCTGCTGCGGCAAATGATGGAGCAGGAGGAGGTGGACGACCGGATCGAAGTCAGCGACGAGCAAATTCAAGCATTCTACTCCGACAATCGCGATCGCCTTGTGAGTCCTCCGAAGTCGAGAATCCGTTATGTCCGTATCGGTCTTGGCTCAAGCGAGGCGGACGTGAGTCGTGCACGCGAACGTTCAGACGAAGCCTATATGAAGCTGACCGGAGCTGTCCCGGGGCCGGACTTCGCCTCGGTGGCGCAAGAGTATTCCGAGGATGTCGAAACAGCTTCAAAGGGTGGCGAGTTCCCTGGTTGGATCGGCGAAAGCGGGGATCCCCTAAGCGAACTGATGAGCCACCCATTCCATGAAGCGATTCAAGACATGGAGCCGGGAAAAGTAGGCAAACCATTCGAGTTGGGAGGCAGCATCTACATCGTGGAAGTGACGGAACGAACTTCGCCGCAGCAGTTAACACTTGACGAGGCAAAGCCCTTTATCGAGGAGTACCTGACCAACCAACAGCATCGCTCTATGGCCGAGGAATTGCAGAGGCGGCAACTCCAAGAAGGCAAGGTGCAATTGTATCCGCAGGTTCTGGAAGAATATCTCACGCGCGCGGCCTCTCGGGACCAACCGACATAGCAGTAGCGAAGAATCTCTCAAAGCCGCTTGACCCTCTAGCTGCTATAGGTCCTATGACTTAGTCCCTGCGAGACAGGAGACATCGAGATGACCGCTGCAGCACGCCGCACCCGCTTTCGGGTTGAAGGCATGGATTGCGCAAGTTGCGCCGCCAAGATCGACAAAGCGGTCCGACGAATACCGGATGTCACAGATGTGAACGTGTCGGTTGTTGCTGGCACCATGAGCGTTGAACACGGAGACAAGCTCGATCTCGACACACTGGCCCAAAAGGTCAACCGGCTAGGCTATAAGGCCACACGCCTTGGTGCGGTGAAGAAGTCGAAGGCTGCGGAGCCCGCCCAAGGTCAAGACCGAATGTCCGACCATTCGGACCATGACCACGACCACGCCGATCACGATCATTCGGACCATGACCATGCCGGCCATGCGCACGGGCCGGACGGCAAGCACGATCATGCCGACCATGACCACGATCACGCCGGACACGACCATTCCGGCCATGACCATGCAGGACATGTTCACGGGACGGATTGCAAGCACGATCATGCTGATCGCGATCACGCGGGGCACAGTCATTCAGGCCAAGATCGCGCCGCGCCTGGTTACATCGAGGAGACTGCGTCGGCAGGCGCGCATCAGACCCGCTTTCGCGTCGCCGGCATGGATTGCGCGAGCTGTGCGGCAAAGATCGACACGGCAGTGCGCCGTATGCCGGATGTCACTGATGTGAAGGTATCAGTTGTTGCTGGCACCATGACCGTCACGCACGGGAGCAAGGCTGACCTCGACGAACTTGCCCGCAAGGTCACCAGCCTTGGCTACAAAGCCGCGCCGATAGGCCCTGCGGGACAAAAGCCGGCCACCGCCCCCTCAAACCATGTCCATGGGCCGGATGGTAGGCATGACCAGACACTGACAGGAAGCGGGATCACTACCGAGGCGCCTGATGCCCTGGAAGGCATGCACGGCCACGATCACAGGCCGCAGGACGGACCCTGGTGGAAAACATCTAAAGCGCAATTGACGATCATCTGCGGCATCGCGCTGGCCGTCGCCTTTGGGCTTTCGCAGGTTCTTCCGCAGACCCAGCCGTGGGGCTTCATCGTTGCAATGGCCGTCGGGCTCATACCAATTGCGCGACGCGCCTTGCTCGGTGCTGCAAACGGCAGCCCGTTCACAATCGAGACGTTGATGACGGTCGCGGCAGTGGGAGCCGTCATCATCAATGCGGCCGAAGAGGCCGCCGTCGTCGTCTTCCTGTTTCTTGTCGGTGAACTCCTTGAAGGGATAGCGACAGGCCGGGCTCGCGCGTCGATACGGGCGCTCGCAACACTGATGCCCAAGACTGCGCTCCTCGAGCGCGACGGTGCCACGCAGACGGTTCCCGCTGAAAGCCTGACGGTAGATGCTGTGGTGCTCGTTCGGCCCGGCGACCGTGTGCCCGCCGACGGCGTCGTGCTCTCCGGCGAAAGCGCGGTCGACGAGGCGCCGGTGACCGGCGAGTCGGTACCGAAGCGCAAGGAGCAGGGCGACAATGTCTTCGCCGGCACTGTGAACCAGGAAGGCGTGCTCAGGGTGCGTGTAACGGCAGCAGCGGCCGACAACACCATTTCCCGCATCATCGCATTGGTCGAGGAGGCCCAGGAGTCCAAGGCGCCGACCGAACGTTTTATCGATCGCTTCTCGAAATATTATACCCCGGGCGTAATGGTGGTGGCTGCACTGATAGCGATTTTGCCGCCGCTGCTGGCCGGCGCGGAATGGAACACCTGGATCTATCGTGGACTCGCAGTTCTCCTGATCGGATGCCCCTGCGCGCTGGTCATCTCCACGCCTGCGGCGATCGCCGCGGCGCTATCCGCCGGCGCGCGCCGTGGTCTCCTGATGAAGGGCGGAGCGGTGCTGGAGAATCTGGGCAAAGTCAACTATGTCGCGCTCGACAAAACGGGGACGCTTACCGAAGGCAAGCCGAAGGTCACCGACATCATCGGTGTGGCACGCGACGAGCGCGAGGTATTGAGGCTCGCAGCGGCCCTTGAGGCCGGATCGAGCCATCCGCTGGCGGTGGCCATCCTGGCAAGGGCGGAGGCTGACAAGGTTCCTGTCGTCGCCGCCACCGATGCCGGCGCTGTTGGCGGCAAGGGTGTGGTAGGGACAGTGGATGCGGTGAAGCTCTTTCTCGCTTCACCGCGCGCCGCGGCCGAAAAGGTCAAATTGGACCAAGGGCTGCTATCGCAAATCGCCGCGCTGAACGACGAAGGCAAGACTGTTTCGGTGCTGCTTGCCGGAACGGAGGTGGCGGGCCTCTTCGCAATACGCGACGAACCGCGAGAGGACGCCAAGACCGGTATAGCCGCATTACACGATCTTGGAGCCGAAACCGTCATGCTGACGGGCGACAATGAGCGGACGGCGAAAGCCATAGCCTCGTCGCTCGGCATGGAAGCACGCGCAGAACTGATGCCGCAGGACAAACAGAAGATCGTCGGCGAGATGCGCGCGAAGGGCAAGTTCGTGGCCAAGGTCGGTGACGGGATCAATGACGCTCCGGCGCTCGCAGCTGCTGACATTGGCATTGCCATGGGCAGCGGCACGGACGTTGCTCTGGAAACAGCCGATGCGGCCGTCTTGCATGGCCGTGTCAAGGACGTCGCCAATATGGTGGTGTTGTCGCGCCTCACCATGCGTAACATCCTCCAGAATATCACTCTCTCGCTTGGCCTGAAGGCCGTGTTCCTCGTAACCACGGTTCTCGGCGTGACCGGGCTGTGGCCCGCCATTCTTGCCGATACCGGCGCGACGGTATTGGTCACCGCCAATGCCATGCGCCTGCTCGCCTGGAAGGGGCTTCGTGAAACATGATGGCAGGCCTATGCGGCGAAGTGCGTAGTGGTCCCTATGACACGAAAGGGCGATAAAGCCGCGAAAGAAAAATAGTTGGAGGAAACCCATTGTCTTCCGGGTTCAAACTGACAGTGAAGCTCATTTGCATGTTGGCCGCGATGCTGCTTTCTACATCAGCTTTTGCACACCAATTCTCGCAAGGTGATATCAAGATTGGCCATCCGTGGTCACGGGTCACGCCGTCCGCTGCCCCGGTCGCCGGAGCCTATCTGACGGTGACAAATTCAGGGTCACAGCCCGACAGACTGACCGGCGGTTCGACTCCGATAGCTGATCGGATCGAAGTCCATCAGATGACCATGGATGACGGCATAGCCCGCATGCGTCCACTTCCCGATGGAGTCGAGATCGCTGCAGGAGCCTCGGTCGAGTTGGCGCCAGGCGGCATCCACCTTATGCTCATCAAACCCAACCAGCAGCTGATCGAAGGGAGCAGCTTCAAGGCGACATTGGAGTTCGCCCGGGCCGGGACCGTAGAGATCGAGTTTGTCGTGCAGAGAAACCCCACGGTGGAAACGGGCAGCGGCAATGAGCACGGCGGTCATACGCCGTGAGCGGACTGCGGGCCTTCCGGCTCATGGTGTGGGCCGCCATCGTGGTGCTCGGCATGTTCGTGATCGTGTCGACGCAACTATCCGGTGGCAGTCCGACCGGCGAGACTTCAAGTGGCACCGCGAAAGTCGGTGGGCCTTTCTCCTTGGTGTCGCATACCGGCGAACGCGTCGACAATCAGGCGCTGGCCGGTCGACCCTATCTGGTCTTCTTCGGATTCACCTACTGTCCCGACATTTGTCCGACGACGCTGTTCGAGCTAACGGACCTGATGACGGAGCTGGGACCTGTAGCCGACGGTTTCGAGGTTCTATTCATCACGGTCGATCCGGAGCGCGATACCCAAGAAGCCCTGGCAAGTTACATGACATCGTTCGACAGCCGGATCCTGGCGCTTCGCGGTACGGCTGCCGAGACAGATTCCGCGCTCAAGGCTTTTTCCGCCTACGCGAAAAAGGTCCCTTTGGAGGCCGGCGAGTACACGATGGATCACACCGCCGGCGTGTTCCTCATGAAATCTGATGGCAGCTTTGGCGGTATGATGGATATGCACGAGCCACGCGAGACGCGGTTGGAAAAGCTTCGTCGCATAGCAAGAGATCAAGTCACGGGTTCTTGATGGATGTTGAACAAATTGTCCAACGACGTGGTGGAGGAGCGCAATGGCTTATGGCTATTGTTCGCTTGGATGATCGCGGTAGCAGCAACGCTCACCGCCTTGTTCATTGGAGAGATCGTTGGGCAGACACCATGCAATCTCTGCTGGTTCCAGAGGATATTTATGTTTCCTCTCGCGATTATCTTGGGAATCGCGGCATTTCGGTCTGATTCCAGCATCAAATTCTATGCATTGCCACTCGTTGGATTGGGCGCGGCGATCGCATTTTTTCACACATTGATTTACTTCGGCCTTATAGAAGAAGCGATAATCCCGTGCACGCGCGCCGGACCATCTTGCGCTGGAGAAGCTATGACCATTCTCGGCAGCGTGCCCTTGCCGCTCGCTTCGTTGATTGCCTTTGCGGCAATCGGCGGGCTCCTTTTCCTGTGCCGCCCCGGAGTTTATCGATGAACCGTCGCCAGGTGATCGTCGTCTCCGCTGCCGTCGCCTCCACCATCCTCTTCGCGGGATCTGTGTTCTACTATGACCGTGTCGGTGGAAGTAGTGTCGAGGCGATCTCCGACGATGCCGGCCTCATCAGAGACTACTCGCCAGTCATCGGACCGGCCAGCGCCCCTGTCACCATCGTGGAGTTCTTCGATCCGTCATGCGAAGCCTGCCGCGCCTTCCATCCCATCGTAAAGAGCATCCTTGCACAATATCCTCAGGATGTCCGACTCGTCCTACGATACGCCGCATTCCACGATGGGTCGGACCAGGCATTAGGAATCCTTGAAGCCGCACGAAAGCAAAATCTCTTCGAACCAGTCTTGGAAGCTCTCCTGGCCGCACAGTCGGAATGGGCGCCCCATAGCGGGCCAGTCATTGACCAGGCATGGCAGGCTGCGGCCGCCGCCGGGTTGAACCTTGAACACGCGCGGCAAAAAGCCTCCTCGGACGAGGTCACCGCGGTGCTCATTCAGGAATCGAAGGACATCGATACGTGGCGCGTTGACCAGCCCCCAACGTTCTTCGTCAACGGCAGGGGCATGCAAACCTTCGGGTCACAGCAGCTCGTCGATCTTTTCGAGGGTGAAGTCAAGCTCGCTCAAGGGGCTCAATGACTCGCACGGTCCGGAGCGCCGCGTGCGAGGGTCTGCAAATCCACGGCGCACAAGAGAGGCAAAGACATTGACCCACGGCCGGCGCGTTGTAGCGATTGACGTCGCACGAGGACTGGCCATCGCAGGCGTCGTCCTGTTTCATATTGTGTGGGATCTGGAATTCACCGGCATCATCAGCGGTGTAGCACGACATCCCATCTGGCTTACTTTCGGACGAAGTCTTGCCGGAACATTCATGTTTCTTGTGGGTGTGAGTCTCGTGCTCGCACATCGCGATTCCTTTCACGTGAGAGCGTTTTACCGCCGTCTTTTCATCATCACCGCTTACGCGGTGGTCATCACGCTGGTCACCTGGTTGATTTTCCCGGAGAGCTTCATCTTTTTCGGGATTCTCCACGCAATCGCAGCCGCCACTGTTCTGGGCGTGCCGTTTCTACGCGCTAGCGTTTCGGCTTGTTTGGGCGCGGCCGGATTTGTACTGATTCTGCCGTTCGTTATGGATGCGCCGGCATTCAACACGCGGTGGCTGGCTTGGATCGGATTTGCAGAACGCTCTCCACCCAGCAACGATTTCGTCCCCATTTTCCCATGGGTCGGCGTCACGCTTCTGGGTATGGCAAGTGCAAAGCTGTTCGCAACTCGAACAAATCGAAGTTCTTTAGTCTACTACACGACGCAAGGATGGCTTACAAGGATTTTCGTCTGGATGGGGAATCGGAGCTTATTGATCTATATTATACATCAGCCGATACTACTTGGGGCAATCATCCTGCTCTCCTGGGCACTCTCTACTCAACACTGAGTGCATGATCTGTTTTGGCTAGAGGTTAGCCATCATAGGCCTAGGCTGACTTTCGGCGGTGTCGCTTTACGCTTAACCGTCAGAATGCGCTCTTTTCGGTGTCGCTTTCCATTTAATCATGAGAATTTGCTTGATAGGATTCTCAAATTAGGTGCCTTTGCGAGGCGTACCGATGTCTGCCGGCCTGTGCGGTGAGCTTCTCGGCTGCTTCGGTGAAACGGGTTATGTTGCCGCCAATCGTGTGACGGCGAAGCATGCGGACCATCCCGGGTCCGGCACTTCTACCATGGCGATGCCCGCGAGAGAGGCGCTCTCAGGCGGAGTGGCAGGATTGGTCGTGCAGGCGTGGGGAGATTCGTTCGATCCGCGACGAGGACGCGATCGAGATCGGGATTGATGGCGCCAAGGACGCGGAAGAGATAGAGCTCCTACTCGGGCGAAACGGGGGAGAATATCCGCCGCATGAGCACAAGACGGGCAATCTCGATCGATGAAGTCCAACGTAGGACACCGTGCTCGATCTCATTGTCGAGCAGCTTCTCGCCCCGAATGACCGCGCTGTGATACTGCCGGATAGGGGAGGGGACTGAGCGCCCCTCCCTGTCTTGAAGGAAGTTCCCGCAGCGAAAGCTTCTGATCCGCCAACCCATCAGTTGGTTTCGCAGCACGGGCAGGGCGCGGCTTAGCCGACGCTGGCGCCCGGATCGGGCAAGGTGAAGACCGCCTCGCTGTGGGCCTATGCCCGCTACGATACCCCTTCGGCGGCAGCGCGCCGCCAATGGTCACCTACAGGTTCGAGGACAGCCGGGGTGGCGACTGCTTCGCACGACATCTGGCAGGCTATTGCGGCATCCTACAGGCGGATGGCTATACCGCCTACAATCGGCTCGCCAAGGCCGAGAACGCCACTGACGCCGTCATACCCGCGGGTTGCTGGGGTCATGTCAGCAGGAAATTCTTCGAGCTTCATGTCGATGAGAGTTCGCCCTTCGCCACGCGCACGGTAGAGGCCATGGCGCCGCTCTGGCAGATCGAGGAGCATATCCGCGGACAAGGGCTCGACCAGCGCCACACGGTGCGCCAGGAGCGTTCGGTCGCTATCGTCCATGAATCTCTTTGAAGCCTGGGAACGCGAACTGCCGTGCCTGTCGGGCAAGTCGAAGCTCGCCGAGGCAATCCGCTATGTCATCAGCCGGCGAACGGCGCTGAAGCGCTTCCTCGCCGATGGTCGTATCGAGATCGACTCCAACATCGTCGAACGAACCATCCGACCGCATTCCATCACCAGAAAGAATGCGCTTTTCGCTGGCTCCGACGGAGGCGGCAGAACCTAGGCTACCATCACGACACTGCTGACAACAGCGAAGCTCAACGTCGTCGACCCTCATGCCTAGCTGAAGCTCACACTCGAACGTCTCGCCGCCGGCTGGCCCAATCGCAAACTTGACGCCCTCATGCCATGGAACTACGCGGCCACCCGCTGAACGGCCCGGGCTTCGCGCTTACCCTGTTCAGGGTGAACTGCTCGAACCGACGGGCAAGCTGGACGACGTCGTTGAGCACCTAACTCGCCTCGTTGACGCCGAAGCAGATGTCCGCCCATAGTGGCCAGCACTACCGAACCGGTCGCTCGATAGCGCTGGCGGCATTCGACGACTGATGAAACGGTTAAGGCGATCGCTGGCCTCGACTCTCGATCCGTTGGCCCATCCCGCCGCGAAGCTGCCGCAGCGCGAGGCCACCGAGCGTGTCGACTCCCGCAAAAAACCGCCGCAACTACGCGGTCCCGAAGGCAATTGGGCAAGGCTTTGTCATGCTCGCCGGCCTCCGTCCGGCCAGCCGCTTGAACTAAATCGGGTATGCAATAGGAATAGTAATCGTTCCCGATAGCAGAGGAATGCTCAAGCCTCTTATCCCAATAGTGACAACCTATTTTCTGAGTTTCCTGGCCGCGATCGAGTTCGCTTGGTTGGAGGCGTAGCTGCCGAAATCGCGAGCTCTGCCCTCGCGTATGAGGCTGACCCAGACATTTGGATCTGTTGATGACTGGCGTTTCAGAAACTGGATTTCAGCCTCCTGCCACGGAAGGACTCTTGGTTCGACATTGTCAAGGATGAAGTCCCCCATGTCGGTAATCACGGTGAGCACGGCATGCCCCCCACCGTTTGCATCTCTTCCAACTGTCATTGAAAGAGCGCCGAGCGGAATGCCAGCTTGTTCGTTGAGGATCTTCCGCTTAAGCAGGGCGTAGTCTTCGCAGTCGCCCACGCCGTCAGGATATACCCACCGTTCTTCTACGCCAAATATCTCGGGATCGGTTCTTGGGATTATTGATGTGTTGACTTCTGAATTGACACTGACGAGCTGCTTCCAGCGATTTGGCGTCAGATTGACGCTGCTACCTTGCGCGGTTCTCTCACACCGTTCCGCATATCGTTGACAGTACTCATAGTAGCCTATCGGAATCGTCGTCGATCCGAATGTAGCCATACTCGTGGTTGCCCGTTGATCCGGATTCAGGTGAAACGCATTTGCATTAGCGGACATCGCCGAGACGCCAAGCATAAAAACAACGACTGAGAACTTCAACATAGACCATCTCCCCGTGGTTTTGGTACACGAGTAGCCTAGGAAAATTCTTCCAAGATACGTCCAATTTTCGAATGTGCATTTGAACCAAAAGCTTCATTTCGCGTAGATGAAATGTAAACTGCTTTCAGCCAAAGGTCAGCGCTTCAACTTCCATGCGCCGTTCGGCTCACGGAAAACACAGACCTTCATCGCCGTCTTGCGCAGTCACGGCCGAACCGCGCCATGGATCGTGAACGTGCCGATGAACGGCCTCATCTTCGAGACCTAGGTCGATACCCAACTGGCTCCGACGCTATCGCCAGGCGACATCGTCATTCTCGATAATGTCAGCTTTCACAAAAGCAAGAAAGCCGAGCAAATGGTCAGGTAGAAGATTCCTGGATCCTCCTCCTGCCGCCCTATAGCTCCGACCTCAAGCCCATCGAGATGGTCTTTTCCAAGCTGAAGGCGCTGCTGCGAAAGCACGCAGCCTCGATGCCATCAGCAAGGCTCTCGGAGAAATCGTGAATTTCTTCTCCGCCACCGAATGCCGAAACTTCTTCAAGGCCGCAGGCTATGAGGCCCAATAAATGGGACACGCTTCAGTATCTGAAGCGTCAGTCTTGAGAAGATCTGAATCGATGGGTAAGCCTCGTGAATGTGGGCGACGAACTTCTGATGTCCTCCGCCAGGAAACACGCGCCCTCCACGGCGGACGCCAGCGTAAGCAGATAGATCGCGGTGCCGCCGTAAAGCATCTCAAGGTTGTTATGACCAAGCCCGAGGCACACCAATCGAAACGCCGACGACAACGCCAGGTAGGCAATCGGTACGATCAAAATAAAGTACGTCAGGCGCAAGATCATAGAAAACGGGCTAGTCCAATCAGGGTCGCCTCATCATCCCACTGCCGCGCACAAGACGCCACTCAAGAGTGAGTGATTGGGTGGTGACCTGCTCCCCTGAATGATCCTCGTTTTTTAGTTAGCCTGTTCCCCAACGAAGGAGACCGGCAATGAAACGATCCAGGTTTTCCGATGAGCAGATCATCGGCATTTTGAAAGAGCATCAGGCGGGCATGTCGGCTGCCGATCTGTGCCGCAAATACGGCGTCAGCGACGCGACCTTCTACAAGTGGCGCTCGAAGTATGGCGGCATGGAAGTGTCGGAGGCCAAGCGGCTGAAGGCTCTCGAAGAAGAGAACGCAAAGCTGAAGAAGCTTCTGGCGGAATCGATGTTGGATGTTTCGACGCTCCGCGAGATGCTCGGCAAAAACTTCTAACGCCCGGCTCGAGGAGAAACGCCGTGAGTTGGGCGATCGAACACCAAGGCTACTCGCAACGACGTGCTTGCGGGCTCGTCGGCATCGATCCGCGCGTCTACCGCTACCGATCAACGCGACCGGACGATGCAAAGCTGCGAAAGCGGCTGAAGGAGCTGGCGTCACAACGCCGGCGCTTCGGTTACCGGCGCCTGCACATCCTGCTGAAACGCGAAGGTGTCGAGGTGAACTGGAAGAAGCTGTATCGCCTCTATCGCGAAGAACGGCTCACCGTGCGCAAACGCGGTGGCCGCAAGCGGGCCCTGGGCACGCGAGCGCCGATGACGATCCCGCAGGATCCCAATCAGCGCTGGAGCCTCGACTTCGTATCAGACACGCTGATCGACGGACGCCGCTTCCGCATCCTGTGCGTCATCGACGACTTCAGTCGGGAATGCCTGGCGGCCGTCGTCGACAACTCGATCTCGGGTGGGCGCGTGGCCCGTGAACTGGATGTCATCGCTGAGCGCCGCGGCTACCCGCTGATGGTGGTTAGCGACAACGGCACGGAACTGACCTCGAACGCCATGCTCAAATGGCAGCAGGATCGCGGCGTCGAATGGCATTACATCGCGCCCGGCAAGCCGATGCAG
>PAKZ01000045.1 GCA_002706335.1 Ahrensia sp. | reverse complement strand
CGCCACCTCAGCGCGAACACCAGGAACCGTCCCTTTCCCAAGCTGTCGGTTCTAGACCCGGCTTCCAATGAAAGGACACGAAAAGGGTAAGCGATGGCGCAGAGCGGTGGACAGGATTTGTGCGGAATTTCCGCCCATTTACCGAAAGATCGCGGTTTTTCAGAAGGTTATTTGCTTGTCGCTGCGCGACGACCCCCACCCTTTATCCACCGGCCCTGCGCGTTCAGCACTCGAAACGATTCACCGGATCGTTTCGCCCGCTTGCGCGGGACGTGCCTCACCTTCGGGCGTTCGTCGCTCCAATCGACAAATCGTTGGCTTTTCATCCGCTGGCACGGACCGTTCCTCACCCCCACAAGGGGGATGGAAGCGGGGGTATTTCAGAAGGGACGACCGGTCGAAAGCCCATAACTGGACGCCTGCGGGTGCGGCTTGATAAATCGTAGAGCGCGCCGCCTTCCCGAGTGTAAACATACGGGGGCAGGACGGGTGAGTTCATGATCTGCCGCGTGGAGCCTGAAAATTGAAGCAATGCATGACCGTCATCGAGGCCGATATTACGACGCTTGGCGTTGACGCCATCGTCAACGCGGCGAATTCGTCGCTGCTTGGCGGCGGAGGGGTGGACGGGGCGATCCATCGGGCGGCGGGGCCGGAGCTTCTTGCCGAATGCCGCACGCTTGGCGGCTGCGAGACGGGACAGGCGAAAATCACCAAGGGGTATGATCTGCCGGCGCGGTTCGTCATCCACACGGTCGGGCCGGTCTGGCATGGAGGCGGGCAGGGCGAGGCGGAGATGCTTGCGTCATGTTATCGGAATTCGATTCAACTGGCCGCCGCAAATGACTGCAAGACCATCGCTTTTCCGGCGATCTCCACCGGCGTTTACGGCTATCCCGCGGAAGAGGCGGCCGGGATCGCGGTCGCGGCGGTCGCCGAGGCGCTGGGGGACTATCCGGCCATCGATTGCGTCACGTTCTGCTGCTTCGGGACGCGCTCGGCGGCGTTGCACAGGGAGGCCTTGGCCGCGCTTTGAAACGCGTGCTGTTCGCCGGACGACGGGTCTTCCATTTGGCGCGAGGGCCGAAGCCTCAGTCGCTCTCGATCTTCAGCTCGACACGGTCCGCCGCAAAGCGGCTTTCGGCATACTGAATCGGATTGCCGTCGGAATCCGTGTTGACCGCACGCGTCACGAGCACGATCGCGCCTGCCGACAGTCGCAGCAACCGGATATCGTCGGCGGAGGCGTGCCGCGCTTCGATCGTCGTCGACTTGCGGACGTAATCCGTGACCCCGCAGGCGGAGAGGGCCTTGGTGATGGAGGCATGCTCCCCGAAGGCCTCGTCGATGCCGGCGAAACGACTGGCGTCGAACCATGAGGTCGCGCGGGAGACGGGCAGGCCGTCCGCCTCGCTGACCGTGTCCAGGCGTATCACCGGATCGCCTGCCGGGACACCGAGATTGTCGGCGACAGTTTGCGAGGCGCTTTCTTCCATGCTCTCGAGCAGGCGCGTGAGGGTGGAGCCGGCCTGATTGCCAAGGCCGGCTGAAAAGCGGGTGCGCTTGGCGATCGGGTAGCTCAGCCGCTTGCGCCGGCGCACGAAAGTGCCGCGGCCCTGCTCCGAGCGCAGCACGCCTTCCTGTTCCAGCGCGGCGATGGCGGAGCGGACGGTGTGGCGATTCACGCTGTAACGTTTTGCCAGTTCCATCTCGGGCGGCAGCCTGCCGTCCTGTCCGGCAACGCCGGTCGCGATATCGGACCGGATCAGGTCCGCGATCTGACGCCACAGCGCGACGCCGGATTTCCGTTCGAGCACAGCACCCGTCAAATCTTACCCCCTTTTCGATCTGTCACACTCTTGTCACCGGCAGCGGTTAGGACAATAATATGTTTGGTTGTCTATAACAATAGACAAATTTGAACCCTGCGGACAGGCGATGATGGAAAGCTCGGAAACCAAGACAGGCAATGCGCGACAGGAGCGGCTCTCGGCACTTGCGTCGGCCAGTGGCGCGGACCTTCTGGACTTGTGGGCGCGGCTCGGGATCGACCCGGCCTGCGAGATGGTGCGCGGCCCCGAGACCGGGTTGGTGGCGCTGCGCGGACGCATGGGCGGCGGCGGCGCGCCGTTCAATTTCGGCGAGGCGACGGTGACGCGCGCGACGGTGCGGCTGGAAAACGGCGCGGTCGGCCACGCCATCGCGCTGGGACGCGACCGGCGCAAGGCCAAGCTCATCGCCATTCTCGATGCATTGGCGCAGGAGCCTGAAATGGAAGTGAAAATCGAAACCGAGATCGTCGCCCCGCTGAAGGCGGCGATGGCCGCGCGTGACGAGAAGCGGCGCGCCGAGACGGCGGCGACGAAGGTCGATTTCTTCACGATGGTCAGGGGAGAAGACTGATGGCGGCAGGCGCGCACATTGTCGAAGGCGGCTTTGCCGATCCCGTCTTCGCTTCGCAATCCGTTTTCCGGGCGGTCATGGACGCGATGGCGCGGCCGGGACCCGTGCAGGCGATCGATACCGATCTGCGCCCGCCGGCGCCGCTCAATATCGCCGCCGCGGCGGTCGTGCTGACGCTCGCTGACGCGGACACGCCGGTGTGGCTCGGGCAGGATCTGGCGCGCGACGACGCGGTGAAAGGCTGGCTTGCCTTCCAGACAGGCGCGCCGCTTGCGGGCCTGCCGTCGGAAGCCACCTTCGCCATCGCCGCCAATGCGGCGGCGTTGCCGTCGCTTTCCAGCTTCGCGCTCGGCACGCAGGAATATCCCGACCGGTCGACGACGCTGATCCTTCAGGTCGAGACGCTGACGGAGGGCGAAGCGCTCACGTTGCGCGGGCCCGGCATCAAGGGCAGCGAGACCGTCGCGCCGCGGCCGATGCCCGGTCATTTCGACATGCAGTGGCGCGAGAACAACGCGCTTTATCCGCGCGGTATCGACATCATCCTGGCGGCGCCCGACGCGGTTGCCTGCCTGCCGCGCACGGTGCGCATCGGCGAAGGGGAGAGTTGACATGTATGTCGCAGTCAAGGGCGGCGAGGCCGCCATCCGCAATGCGCACAGGCTGCTCGCCGACCGGCGGCGCGGCGACCGCTCGCTGCCGTCGCTGACGCTGGCGCAGATCGCCGAACAGCTTTCGCTGGCCTGCGACCGCGTGATGGCGGAAGGCTCGGTCTATGACCGGGAACTCGCCGCGCTCGCGATCAAGCAGGCGAGGGGCGACCTGATCGAGGCGATCTTCCTGCTTCGCGCCTATCGCACGACGTTGCCGCGTTTCGGCTATTCGGTGCCGATCGATACGGCCGCCATGCATGTGGAACGGCGCGTCTCGGCGACCTACAAGGACCTGCCGGGCGGTCAGATGCTCGGGCCGACCTTCGACTATACGCATCGCCTGCTCGATCCGTCGCTCGGCCGCGACGGGGATGTCGAGGAGCCGGAAATCCGCGAAGGCGACGATGCGAAGGTGATGCGCGTTTCCGACACTCTGGCGCAGGAAGGGCTGATCGAGGACGACGGCGACGTGCCGGGCGAGGAGATCGGCGACATCACGCGCACGCCGATGGAATTCCCGATGGAGCGCGACACGCGGCTGCAGGCGCTGGCGCGCGGCGACGAGGGGTTCCTGCTGGCGCTCGGCTATTCGACGCAGCGCGGCTATGCCCGCACCCACCCGTTTGTCGGCGAGATCCGCATCGGCGAGGTCGAGGTGAAGCTCGACGTGCCGGAACTCGGTTTCGCGGTGACGCTCGGCCGCATCCAGGTGACCGAGTGCCAGATGGTCACACAGTTCGCCGGGTCGGCGAAGGCGCCGCCGCAATTCACGCGCGGTTACGGCCTCGTTTTCGGACAGTCGGAGCGCAAGGCGATGGCGATGTCGCTGTGCGACCGGGCGCTGCGCGCCTCGGAACTGGGCGAGGACATCGTCGCGCCGGCGCAGGACCAGGAATTCGTGATCTCGCATTCGGACAATGTGCAGGCGACCGGCTTCGTCGAGCATCTGAAACTGCCGCATTACGTCGACTTCCTGGCGGAGCTCGATCTCGTGCGGCGGATGCGGGGCGAGCACGCGGCGCGGCGCGATCTTCAGGAAAGCATGCCGGAGGCGGCGGAGTGACCGAGAGGACTGACATGGATGCTGGAATGGATGCCGATATGGACGACGGGCTGGCGACATACAATTTCGCCTATCTCGACGAGCAGACGAAGCGGATGATCCGCCGCGCGATCCTCAAGGGGATCGCCATTCCGGGCTATCAGGTGCCGTTCGCCTCGCGCGAAATGCCGATGCCCTATGGTTGGGGCACCGGCGGCGTGCAGGTGACCGCCTCGATCCTCGGGCCGGACGATACGCTGAAAGTGATCGACCAGGGGGCCGACGACACGACCAATGCGGTCTCCATCCGCGCCTTCTTCGCCAAGGTGGCCGATGTCGCGACCACGACGGAGACGGCCAAGGCGACCGTCATTCAGACGCGCCACCGCATTCCCGAGGAGAGGCTGACCGAAGGCCAGATCCTCGTCTACCAAGTGCCGATCCCCGAGCCGCTGCGCTATCTGGAGCCGCGCGAGACCGAGACTCGCAAGATGCATGCGCTGGCCGAATACGGGCTGATGCATGTGAAGCTCTATGAGGACATCGCCCGCAACGGCCATATCGCGACGACCTATGCCTATCCGGTCAAGGTCGAGGGGCGCTATGTGATGGACCCGTCGCCGACGCCGAAATTCGACAATCCGAAAATGCATATGTCGGACGCGCTGCAACTGTTCGGGGCAGGGCGCGAGAAACGCATCTACGCCATTCCGCCCCATACCGACGTGGTCAGTCTCGACTTCGAGGATTACCCGTTCGAGATCCAGCACTTCGAGGAACCATGCGCGCTGTGCGCGGCGCAGGGCGTCTATCTCGACGAGGTGATTCTCGACGACCGGGGCGGGCGGATGTTCGTCTGCTCCGACACGGACTATTGCGAAAAGCGCCGCGCGGAAGGCCATCGCGGCCATCTCGCGGGCGACACTCTGGAGGCCGCGGAATGAGCGACCAACCCTTGCTCCGCGTCAGCGGCGTCTCGAAATTCTACGGCAACCGGGTCGGCTGCCAGGACGTCTCGTTCGAACTCTGGCCGGGCGAAGTGCTGGCCGTGGTCGGCGAGTCCGGCTCCGGCAAGACGACGCTGCTGAACTGCATCTCGACGCGGCTGATGCCGACGGCCGGCACGGTGAGCTACCGCATGCGCGACGGCCAGTTCCGCGATCTATACCGCATGGGCGAGGCCGAGCGGCGTTTCCTGATGCGCACCGACTGGGGTTTCGTTCACCAGAATCCGGCCGACGGGTTGCGGATGAGCGTTTCGGCTGGGGCGAATGTCGGCGAACGGCTGATGGCCGTCGGCGAACGCCATTACGGCCATATCCGCGAAACGGCGACCGACTGGCTCGGCCGGGTCGAAATCGACGCAGAGCGGATCGACGATCAGCCGCGCGCCTTTTCGGGCGGCATGCGCCAGCGCCTGCAGATCGCGCGCAATCTCGTTACTGCTCCGCGCCTCGTTTTCATGGACGAGCCGACGGGCGGTCTCGACGTCTCCGTGCAGGCGCGCCTGCTGGACCTGCTGCGCGGCCTCGTCAACGATCTCGGCCTCGCCGTCGTCGTCGTCACCCACGATCTCGCGGTCGCGCGGCTGATGTCGCATCGCATGATGGTGATGAAGGACGGCCATGTGGTCGAAACCGGCCTGACCGACCGGGTGCTCGACGATCCGCGCGCGCCCTACACGCAGCTTCTCGTTTCCTCGATTCTTCAGGTGTGATCATGCCGACGCCCGTTGTCGTTTCCGATGTCGCCAAGACCTTCACCATGCATCTGCGCGGGGGCATCGTCATTCCCGTGGTCGAGCATGTCGATTTCTCGCTCAGGGCCGGCGAGTGCGCCGTGCTCGGCGGGCCGTCGGGCGCCGGCAAGAGCACGATCCTGAAAATGCTTTACGGCAATTACGGCGTCGAAAGCGGGCAGATCCTCGTTTGCCACGGCGGCGAGTATGTCGATCTGGCGCAGGCCGATCCGCGCACCGTGATCGCGATCCGGCGCGACACGATCGGCTATGTCAGCCAGTTCCTGCGGGTGGTGCCGCGCGTCTCCGCGCTGGATGTCGCCGCAGAGCCGCTCGTTCAGCGCGGGACCGCGCCTGATGAAGCAAGGGAGAGGGCCGCCGCCCTGTTTGTGCGTCTTAACCTGCCGGAGACCTTGTGGGCGCTGCCGCCGGCGACCTTCTCGGGCGGTGAGCAGCAGCGCGTCAACATTGCGCGCGGCTTCATCACCGACCATCCGGTCTTGCTGCTGGACGAACCGACGGCTTCGCTCGACGCGAAGAACCGCCAGGTGGTCATCGACATGATCTCGGAAAAGAAACAGGCCGGCACGGCGCTTCTTGGCATATTCCACGATCAGGACGTGCGCGAGGTCGTAGCCGACACGGTCATCGATGTGACGCAATTCGCGGCGGCGAAAGCGGCATGACCAAGCTTTCGGAACAGCCGCTGATCCATCCGACCGCCGAAGTCACCAATTCGACGCTCGGTCGTTACACGGAAATCTCCGACCGGTGCCGTGTGCACGAGACCGTGCTCGGCGACTATTCCTACATGATGCAGGATTGCAGCGCATGGTGCGCGCAAATCGGCAAGTTCGCCAATATCGCCTCCAGCGTCCGGTTCAACGCGACCAATCACCCGACCTGGCGGCCGACGCTTCATCATTTCACCTATCGCGCCGGCGACTATTGGGAGGATGCCTCGAACGAGGAGCAGTTCTTCGAATGGCGGCGCGAGACCCAGGTCACGGTCGGCCACGACACGTGGTTCGGCCATGGGTCGACGGTTCTGCCGGGCGTCACCATCGGCGACGGGGCGGTCATCGGGGCCGGCGCGGTCGTCTCCAAGGATGTCGCGCCTTACATGATCGTCGGCGGCGTGCCGGCCAAACCGATCCGCGAACGCTTTCCGAAACCGGTCGCCGAGCGGCTTCAGGCGCTGGCCTGGTGGGACTGGGAGCACGCGGCGCTGCGTGCGTCGCTGGACGATTTCCGGAGCCTCGATATTGAGGAATTTCTGGAAAAGTACGAATCCGCCTGAACCGTTTCCGCCGCGTAATTGCCGGTTCCTGCGATTTTGTTGACAGTTGGATGACATCCGGCTGCGCGCTCCCCTGTCGAACACCCGAAAAAGCCCGGAATGCCTTGAAAAAGGGCAGGGCGAAGCTTCGTCCACAAGTGACCGTACAGTGTCACGGAATTGATATCGAACTGACATTTAACGGTGATGCAAGACGCATAGACCCCCGCTTGGAACAGTCGGAACGCGGGGTTCGCCGATGCTCGAAATCGTGAATGTGACGCGCCGCTTCGGTTCGAATGCGGCAGTCAAGGCCGTCAATCTGACGATCCCGAGCGGTCAGATGGTCGGCGTCATCGGTGCTTCGGGCGCCGGCAAATCGACGCTCCTGCGCATGATCAACCGGCTGATCGATCCCTCCGAGGGCCGGATCGCCTTTCACGGCGACGAGGTCTCCTCGCTTTCCGGACAGGCGCTGCGCAACTGGCAGCGCGATTGCGCGATGATCTTCCAGCAATTCAATCTGGTGCCGCGCCTCGACGTGCTCACCAATGTGCTGCTCGGCCGGCTCAACCACCGGTCGACCGTGTCGAGCATCCTCAACATGTTCACCCGCGAGGAGCGGGCCATGGCGATCGCGTCGCTCGAGCGGCTCGATATCGCCAAGACCGCGATGCAGCGCGCCGGCACGCTGTCCGGGGGTCAGCAGCAGCGCGTCGCGATCGCGCGGGCGCTGATGCAGCAGCCCAAGGTGATCCTCGCCGATGAACCGATCGCCTCGCTCGACCCGCGCAATGCGCAGATCGTCATGCAGTCGCTCGCCGACATCAACCGCAATGACGGCATCACCGTCATCACCAATCTGCATACGCTCGATACGGCGCGCGCCTATTGCGAACGCATCATCGGCATGTCCGGCGGCGAGGTCGTGTTCGACGGTACGCCGGACGACCTGACCGAGGCCGCCGCGCGGCGGATCTACGGCGCGGATGCGCTGGAGGAAGCCTTTTCGGAAGCCGTCACCTCGACCAGCTTCGGCGCCGGCCGCGAAAAGATCGCGCCGAAACCGGAACCCGAAGTGGTCGCGGCGCGGCCCTGAGAGACACACTGAATTCCGCGTGATGTCGGTCGCGTCGCGCGGTGCGTTTTTCGAACGACCACCAATCGGGGGAGCTCCCCGTCAACAGGAGAGACGAAATGCTCAAGAAACTCCTTCTCGCAACCGCCGCGGTTGCCGCCATTGCAGCCGGTTCCGTTTCCGCCCAGGCCCAGGACGTGTTCCGCGTCGGTATCCTTGGTGGCGAGAATGAAGCCGACCGCCTGCGCAATTTCCAGTGCCTGGTCGACCAGCTTCCGGAAGCCATCGGCGTCAAGGAAGTCAAGCTGTTCCCGGCTGCCGACTATGACGGTACGATCCAGGGCCTGCTCGGCGGCACGCTCGATTATGCCGAGCTCGGCGCTTCCGGCTACGCCAAGGTCTATCTGACTGATCCGAACGCGGTCGATCCGGTGCTGACCACCGTGCAGACCGACGGCGCGACCGGCTACTACTCCATCATGCTCGCGCGCAAGGATTCCGGCATCAACACGCTGGAAGACATGAAGGGCAAGAAGCTCGGCTTCGCCGATCCGGACTCCACCTCCGGCTATCTGGTCCCGTCCGTCGCCCTGCCGGCGCAGCTCGGCGCGAAGGTCGAGGACTATTTCGGTGAAACCGGTTTCGGCGGCGGCCACGAGAACGTCGTTCTCGAGATGCTGAAGGGTAATTTCGACGGCGCCGTCACCTGGTCTTCGGGCGTTGGCGCTTATGCTGACGGTTACACCTCGGGCAACATCCGCAAGATGGTCGACAAGGGCCTTCTCGACATGGATGAAGTCGTCGAAGTCTGGAAGTCTCCGCTGATCCCGAACGGCCCGATCGTCGTTTCCAACAAGCTCGACCAGGACACCCGCGCCAAGTTCATCACCTGGATGAAGGCGCTTCCGGAATCCGATCCGGCCTGCTTCTCCGCTATCCAGGGCGGCGACTACAAGGGCTATGTCGACGTCGACCAGTCCTTCTATGAAACGATCATCGCCGCCCGCAAGGCGAAGATCGGCTCGTAAGGTCCGAGACCTTTTCGATCGCCGCGGCTTCCGGGCCGCGGCGGCTTTTTCCTCTTTCGGATCTGATCGATGGCCGTGACAGATGCATCCGCGCATGGCGCCTATGTGAGCGGGGACGGGCGCTACGACGTCGAGCGCCACTGGCGCGACCTCAATGCCACCCGACGGCTCTACACCATTGGCGGGCTTGTCGCTCTGGCGATCGCGCTGGTTGCCTCGCTGTGGTTCGCCAACGAGACCAATGCCGGCAAGTTTCTCGACCGCCTGCCGCATTTCTTCGATTTCGTCGGCGATCTGATCCCGCGCGACGGATGGGAAGTCTGGCGCGCCTTGTTCGACCTGCCGAGCCCCTATGACACGGGCAGCCTGCAGTACAATTACCCGGTCGGCCGGGTCTACATCACCGAGAGCCTCTACGTACCCGAATATTTCTACAAGATGCTGGAAACGCTGAACATTGCGGTGTTCGCGACGCTGATCGGTTTCACGTTCGGTTTCATCTTCAGCTTCGTCGCGGCGAAGAACCTGACCGCGTCGCGCTGGCTGCGCTTTGTCGTGCGCCGCTTTATGGAAATCCTGCGCGCCTTCCCCGAAATCGTCATTGCCGGCTTCTTCCTGGCGATCTTCTCGCTGGGGCCGATCCCGGCGATGATCGCGGTGGCGATCCACACGATCGGGGCGCTCGGCAAAATGTTCTTCGAGGTCGTCGAAAACGCCGACATGAAGCCGGACGAGGGCCTGCGCGCCGTGGGCGGCAACTGGTTCGAGCGCGTCTGGTTCGGCATCGTGCCGCAGGTCATGCCGAACTTCATCAGCTATTTCCTGCTGCGCCTCGAGATCAATGTGCGCGCCTCCACCATTCTCGGCGCGGTCGGCGCCGGCGGCATCGGCGAGGCTTTGCGGCTTTCGATCAGCCGCGGTCACGAGGCCAAGACGCTCGCCATCATCCTTCTCCTGTTCGTCACGATCATCTGCGTGGACCAGCTTTCGGCCTGGTTGCGCAAGAAGCTCGTCGGCAAGCAGGCCTTCGAATTCGGACGCTGACCATGACGACGCTGACCGCAGACCAGATCGACGATATCGAGCGGCGTCATCCGGCCGCCTTCCGCCAGCCCTTCCTGAAACGTTTCGCCTATCCGATCGCCATCGTCGTGCTGGCGCTCTACACCGTCTATGCGTGGTGGTTCTTCTCCATCGGGGCGGTCATTTCGAACGGTAACTGGAACATCGCCGGGGCCTATCTCGCAGACTGGGTGTCCTACGAGGTGCGGCCGGATGTGGAATACAAGACCGGCGATATCGAGATCACCTATCCGCGCTTCTCTCCACTTGGCGAGAATCCCGATCCGTCCTGGATCACGACCGAGCGCGGCCTCGTGACGGTTTCGGTCGAAGGCATCGACACCAGCGATTCGAAGCCTGCCAGCACCGGCGGGGCAGGGGTTGGCGGCAGTTTCATGTCTCCGTCCTCGGACGCCACCAATACCGGCGGCAGCGGTCTGATGAACAGTTTCATGTCGCCCAGTTCGGATGCTTCCAATATGGGCGGCGGCGCGGACGCGGATGAGGAGACGACCGTCGTCACGGAAACCCGCGAGGGCATCGCCGAGGCGACGGTGGAGATTTCCTCGACCTCGAAGGTTCATATTACCGCGGACGAGATCCAGCTGACGCGCGGCGGCGAGACGCTGGCCCTGACGATCGACCGCAAGAACGAGACCGTTTCCCCGGTCGGCGATCTGCCGTCCTGGGCCGTGCAGAAGGGCGAGGGCGAGAAGGTGATCGCCTATTTCGGCTTTGCCGGGCGCGCCGAGGTGCGCTGGTACGAAGTTAAGGTGAACCGCCGGTTCCTGGGTTGGGAGAATTTCTTCTTCGACACGCGGTCGCCCTATTGGGGCAAGTCCTTTTCCGAAGTTATGACGCTGGCCTTTTCCGGCGAGCGCATCGATCCGGACCGGTCCAATCTGGCGGTGATGTGGGACAACATCGTCAACAATGCCGAGTGGCAGCATGGCGATGTCTGGATCAAGTTGCTGCAGACCATCGTCATGGCGTTTGTCGGCACGCTGTTTGCCGTGATGATCGCCTTTCCGCTGTCCTTCATGGCGGCGCGCAACATCACGCCGAACCGCTTCGTCAACCAGATACTCAAGCGGTTCTTCGATTTCCTGCGTTCGGTCGACATGCTGATATGGGCGCTGTTCTTCACCCGCGCGTTCGGGCCGGGGCCGCTGGCCGGCATCTCGGCGATCTTCTTCACCGACACCGGCACGTTCGGAAAGCTCTATTCCGAGGCGCTGGAGAATATCGACGACAAGCAGAGGGAAGGCGTTCGTTCGGTCGGCGCGTCGCCCGCCGCGGTGCAGCGTTACGGCGTGGTGCCGCAGGTTCTGCCGGTCTTCATCTCCCAGGCGCTCTATTTCTGGGAATCCAACACGCGTTCGGCGACGATCATCGGCGCGGTCGGCGCCGGCGGCATCGGCCTGAAATTGTGGGAAGCGATGCGCACCAATGCGGACTGGGAAAATGTGGCTTATATGGTCATACTGATCCTCATTGTTGTCTTTGTTTTCGACAATATCTCCAACGCACTTCGCTCAAGGCTGGTCGAGCCGATCGCGCGCGACTGACGACAGGAAACGGAAAGCCAATTTCATGAACGAGATCCGGGGCACATCGAGCTTCACCGCATCGCGGCCGGAAGAGGTCTTCACCAATGCGAGGCTGGTGCTCGCCGACGAGATCGTCAACGGAACGCTGGTCACGCGCGACGGCGTCATCGCCGAGATCCAGCCGGGACGCAGCCATGTGCCCGCGACCGATCTCGACGGAGACTACCTGATCCCGGGTCTTGTCGAATTGCATACCGACCACCTCGAAACCCATTACAGCCCGCGTCCCGGCGTTGCCTGGAACGTGATGGCTTCGGTGCAGGCCTATGACGGCCAGATCGCGACCTCGGGCATCACCACCGTGTTCGACTGCTTCCGGATGGGCAGCGACGAGGACAACGGCTATCAGCCGGGCGAAATGCGCAAGCTCGCCGACGCGCTGAAAGCCGCGCAGGACAAGGGCCGGCTGCGCGCAGACCACCGCATCCACCTGCGCTGCGAGGTCTCGTCGGAAAACGTGATCGAGGCACTCGATGAATTCCGCGACGATGAACTGGTCAAGCTTGCCTCGCTGATGGACCACGCGCCGGGCCAGCGGCAGTTCCAGACGCTCGAGCATTACGCGCTCTACTACAAGAAGAAGCGCGGCATGACCGATGCGCAGTTCGAAACCTTCGTCGAAAGGCGGCAGGCGGAATCGGCGCAGTTCTCGGCAAAGCACCGGGAGGAGATCGCCGAACATTGTCACGCGCTCGGCATCACGCTCGCCTCGCATGACGACGCGACGCTGGACCATGTCGAGGAGGCGGTCCGCCAGGGTGTCAGGCTCGCCGAGTTCCCGACTTCCGTCGAGGCGGCGCGCGCGTCGCACGAGGCTGGCATGAGCGTCATGATGGGCGCGCCGAACATCGTGCGCGGCGGCTCGCATTCCGGCAATATCGCGGCGATGGATCTGGCGCGGCTGGGCATCCTCGACGTGCTGTCGTCGGATTACATCCCGTTCAGCCTGCTGCACGCGATCTTCATCATCGCCCGCGACAATGAAGAGATCCCGTTCCACCAGGCCCTGCACATGGTGACGAAGACCCCGGCGGAAACGGTCGGGTTCGACGATCGCGGCGAAATCGCCGTCGGCAAGCGCGCCGATCTGGTGCGGGTGCATCACGATCCCGAGCATGCCGAGCATGTTCCGGTCGTGCGCGGTGTCTGGCGTACCGGCCATCGCGTCGCCTGACGGGGATGGGATGATGGGACCGGGCAGGGGCTGCTTCATCGCCATTGTCGGCCCGAGCGGGGCCGGCAAGGACACGCTCCTGAACTGGTTGAAGCCGAGGCTGGAAGCCGATCCCCGCCTGATGTTCGTGCGCCGCGCGGTTACGCGTGACGCGGATGGCGCAACCGAGGATCACGCCTCGCTCGACCGCGACGCCTTCGCCGCACACGAAGACGCGGGCCGCTTCGCCGTCTGCTGGGACGCGCACGGGCTGCGCTACGGCATCCCGACAGAAGCGCTGCATCACGTCGAAAAGGGCGGCATCGCCATCGCCAACGGTTCGCGCCGTGCGCTAGGCGAGATCGAGCGGGTATTCGGCGACCTCGTCGTCGTCAGCCTGACGGTCGATCGGCACGTACTGGCCGAGCGGCTCGCCAGACGCGGACGGGAGACGGCGGACGAGATCGAGAAGCGGCTGGCCCGCAGCGCGGAGACCCTGCCGGATTGCGGACGCATCGTCGAGATCGACAATTCCGGCCCTGTCGAGCAGGCGGGCTTCGCATTCCTCGACCTGCTTCGTGACGAGTTTCGGCTGAAAGCGCCGCAGTCGCAGGAAGCCTGAACCTCGATCCGGATCTGCCTCAATCCTCGAAGGGCAGGCCTATATATTCAAAGGCAAAGGCGCGCTGGATGTCTTCCGACCCCGCCAGCAGGTCGAAATCGTTCTGGCGGATCTTCTGATCGAAGGGATCCTCGCCCGGAAAGACATGCAGCAGTTTCGTCATGCGCCACGAGATGTTTTCCGCCGCCCAGACACGGCGCAGCGCCATCTGCGAATAGCTGTCGAGATAGCGGTCGCTGTTTTCTCTGAAATGCGCGATCAAGGCGCGGCTCAGATAGAAGACATCTGAAAACGCCAGGTTGAGACCCTTGGCGCCGGTCGGCGGCACGATATGGGCGGCGTCGCCGGCGAGGAACAGCTTTCCCCACCGCATCGGCTCGGCGACGAAGGATCGCAGCGGCGCGATGGATTTCTCGATCGACGGCCCGGTCTCGATCTCGCCGTGCGCATGCTCGGGTAGCCTGCGGTGCAGGGCCTCCCAGAAACGGTCGTCGGACCAGTCCTCCACCTTGTCGGTCGAGGGCACCTGAACATAGTAGCGCGAGAGCATCGGATTGCGCCGCGAGGCCATCGCGAACCCTTCAGAATGATAGGCGTAAGCGATTTCCTTCATGGGCGGTTTCTCGACCATGATGCCAAGCCAGCCGAACGGATAGGCGCGCTCGTATTCCCTGCGGATATCGGCGGGGATCGCCATCCGGCTTGGCCCGTGGAAGCCGTCGCAGCCGGCAATGAAATCGCAATCGATCCTCTGGCTCTCGCCATGCCGGTCGAAGGTCACCGACGGTGCGCCGTCGAGATCGTGGAGCGCGACATTCTCCACCTCGAAGACCATCTCGCCTCCGTCGCGTTCGCGCGCGGCATAGAGATCCTCGGTGATCTGGGTCTGTCCCCAGACCATCATCCGCTTGCCGGTCCAGCGGATGACATCGATCCAGAAATCCGCCTTGCCCTCCCAGAAAATGCGGGTGCCGTCCTTCGGCATGCCGTCGCGGTCCATGCGCCCGGCCAGCCCGTATTGACGCAGGAGATCGACCGTTCCCGCTTCCAGCACGCCGGCGCGGATGCGGCTCAGCACATGGTTTTTGGTCTGCCGCTCGATGACGATGGACTCGATGCCGGCTGCGTGCAGCACATGCGCGAGGAAGAGGCCGGCAGGGCCGCCGCCGATGATACAGACCTGGGTGCGCATGATTTTCTTCCCGTTTTTGGCCCACTCTCGCAGATCGGGGCTCTACCCGGCAAGATCGTCCAGCGGGCCGTCCTTGACCGCCTGCATCGAGACATAGGTCGAGGTGTTGGAGACATAGGGCAAAGCGGAGATGGATTCGCCCAGAATGCGGCGATAGGCGGCGATGTCGCGGGTGCGCACCTTGAGCAGGAAATCGAACGGTCCGGCAATCATGTGACACTGTTCGACCTCGGGGATCTGCTTCACCGCGGCGTTGAAGGCGGCGAGGGCCTTTTCGGTCGTGTCCGACAGCTTGACCTCGGTGAAGGCGACATGTTCGCGGCCGATCTTGGCCATGTCGAGGACCGCCTTGAAACCGAGGATGTAGCCCTCGTCGATCAACCGCTTCAGCCGCACCTGACACGGGCTCTTCGACAGGCCGACGCGGCGGGCAAGTTCGGTGACCGGCATGCGGCCGTCTTTTTCCAGAACGGCTATAATCCGGCGGTCGTGCCGGTCGAGTTGATCTTCCGGGTGGGCTGAATCTTTCATTTTGCCCTCGGATTGAGAAATCTTCGGGAAAGTTTCCCGGGTTTTCATCAATCTGGGGAAAACCGCCTTTCTGGTCAATGCTATTCTATGCTGATAGCGTTTCGTGCCGGAGGTCCTGATGCCAAACGACGCACTTCTTTCCGCCCGTGAAGCCATGCGTTCGGCGCACCGCGCCGAGGAGGCCGGTATCGTCAAACGCCTGATCGGCGATCACGCTCCCGACCAGGCGAAACGCGACGCCATCGTCGCCCGGGCCGGCAAGCTGGTTGAGGCGATCCGCGCCGAGGACCGGCCGGGTCTGATGGAGTCCTTCCTTACCGAGTACGGCCTCTCAACAGACGAAGGCATCGCGCTGATGTGTCTCGCCGAGGCGCTTTTGCGGGTGCCCGACGCCGAAACGATCGACGACCTGATCGAGGACAAGATCGCGCCGTCGAAATGGGGCCAGCATCTGGGCCATTCCAACTCGTCGCTGGTCAATGCCTCGACCTGGGCGCTGATGCTGACCGGCAGGGTACTGGACTCGGACCGCTCCCAGGGTATGGCCGGCCTTCTTCACGGTGCGGTCAAACGGTTGGGCGAGCCGGTTATTCGCACCGCCGTGCGTCAGGCGATGCGCGACCTCGGCAGCCAGTTCGTTCTTGGCGAGACGATCCAATCGGCCATGCAGCGCGGTTCGGCGATGGAGGCGAAGGGCTATTCCTATTCCTACGACATGCTGGGCGAGGCGGCGCTGACGGCGAAGGACGCGAAAGCCTATTTCGACGCCTATGCGAATTCGATCAAGGCGATCGCGACGAACTGCACCCACGACGATATCCGCCGCAATCCGGGTATCTCGGTCAAGCTCTCGGCGCTGCATCCGCGCTACGAGGTGGCGCAGGAAAAGCGCGTCATGGACGAACTCGTGCCCCGCGTCGCCGATCTTGCCGCGATGGCGGCAAAGGCCGGTATGGGCTTCAATATCGATGCCGAGGAAGCGGACCGGCTCGATCTTTCGCTGGACGTGATCGGCGCGGTACTGGCCGACGAGCGGCTGGCGGGCTGGGACGGCTTCGGTGTCGTCGTGCAGGCCTATGGCAAGCGGGCCGAACCGGCGCTCGACTGGCTTTATGCTGCTGCCGAAAAGCATGACCGGCGGATCATGGTGCGCCTCGTGAAGGGCGCCTATTGGGACACGGAGATCAAGAGGGCCCAGATCGACGGGCTGGAGGATTTCCCGGTTTTCACGCGCAAGCAGGCCAGCGATATCTCCTATATCTGCTGCGCGAAGAAGCTGCTCGGCATGACCGACCGCATCTATCCGCAATTCGCCACGCACAACGCCCACAGCGTCGCCGCCATCCTGGAGATGGCAGGGGACAAGGAGGCGTTCGAGTTCCAGCGGCTGCATGGCATGGGCGAAGCGCTGCATCGCATCGTTCTCAATGGCGAGAAGACGAAGTGCCGGATTTACGCACCGGTCGGCGCGCATCGCGACCTGCTCGCCTATCTGGTGAGGCGGCTGCTCGAAAACGGCGCCAATTCCTCCTTCGTCAACCAGATCGTCGACGAGTCGGTGCCGGTCGCAGAAATCGTTGCCGATCCCTTCGCCGAATGGCTGGCCGAGCCGACCGCCAATCCGCGCATCCGCAAGCCGGCCGAGGTATTCCAGCCGGTGCGCGGCAATTCGAAAGGGTTCGATCTCAGAAACCGCACCGACCTTGCGGCTGTGGAGGCTGCGCGGGGGCCGTGGCGCGAAACGCGGTTCGAGGCGGCGCCGTTGCTGGCCGGCGGGCGCGGCAAGGGCGAAGCGCGCGAGGCCGTCAATCCGGCCGATCCGTCCGACATCGTCGGAACCGTCATCGAAGCCGAACTGAAGGATGTCCGCACCGCGCTCGACAAGGCGCGTGACTGGGCGGATTGCCCGGTGGCGGATCGTGCAAAGGCTCTGCGCCGCGCCGCCGATCTCTACGAAGAGAATTTCGGCCCGATCTTTGCCCTGCTGGCGCGCGAGGCCGGCAAGATCCAGCTCGATGCCGTGGGCGAATTGCGCGAGGCGGCGGATTTCCTGCGCTATTACGCCAACCAGGCAGAGGCGATGGGCGAGGCCACGCCGCGCGGCCTGATTGCCTGCATCTCGCCGTGGAATTTCCCGCTCGCCATCTTCACGGGCCAGATCGCGGCAGCGCTCGCGGCCGGTAATGGCGTACTCGCCAACCCCGCCGAACAGACGCCGCTGATCGCGGCGCTGGCCGTGAAGCTGATGCATGATGCCGGGATTCCGCGCGATGTGCTGCAATTGCTGCCGGGCGACGGCGCGACAGTCGGCGCTTCGCTGACTTCCGACAATCGCATCGACGGCGTCTGCTTTACCGGCTCCACCGAGACGGCGCAGGCGATCAACCGGTCGATGGCGCAGCACATGGCGCCCGATGCGCCGCTGATCGCCGAGACGGGCGGGCTCAACGCGATGATCGTCGATTCCACCGCTTTGCCCGAGCAGGCGGTGCGCGACATCGTCGCCTCGGCGTTCCAGTCGGCCGGGCAACGCTGTTCGGCGCTCAGAGTGCTCTATCTGCAGGAGGATGTCGCCGAAGGCGTCTCGGAGATGCTTTTCGGCGCGATGGATGAGTTGCGCGCCGGGGACCCGTGGAACCTCGCGACCGATACCGGCCCGGTAATCGACGAGGAAGCGCGCCAGGGGATCGTCGACCATATCGAAAAGGCGCGCAGCGAGAATCGCTTGCTGAAGGAACTTGAGACGCCGAGCGAGGGCACTTTCGTCGCGCCGACCGTCCTGCGGGTGAACGGTATCAAGGATCTGGAACGCGAGATTTTCGGCCCGGTCCTGCATATCGCGACCTTCAAGGCGTCGAAGATCGACCGCGTGATCGCCGATATCAACGCCACGGGATACGGACTGACCTTCGGGCTGCACAGCCGCATCGACGACCGCGTCGAGGACATCACCTCGAAGGTCAAGGCGGGCAATATCTATATCAACCGCAACCAGATCGGCGCGGTCGTCGCGTCGCAGCCCTTTGGCGGGGAGGGCCTGTCTGGAACCGGGCCGAAGGCCGGCGGCCCGCATTATCTCTCCCGCTTCGTGCGCCAGAAAACCCGCTCCGGGACGCCGCAAAAACTGGTCGGCGCGGATACGACCGCCGTTCAGACGCGGCTCGACCAGTTGAAGCCGGCGCGCGCGGCGGCGTTGTCGGCGACGGCCATGCCGGGCGTGACCGGCGAATCCAACCGGCTGTCGACCTTCGCGCGCGGCGTCGTGCTCTGCCTCGGCCCGGACGGGACCGATGCGGACAGGCAGGCGGAACTGGCGCGGGCGCATGGCTGCGTGCCGCTGATCGTTGCCGGCGAGGCGAGCGGCGTCGAGGCGATTCCGTTCGTTCTCGACCGGGAAGACCTCGCAACGCTGAAAGGCTTCGACGCGGTGATGCTGTGGAGCGAGGCGTCGGATTTGCGCGAAGCGCGCATCGCGCTTGCGAAGCGTAACGGGCCGCTCATTCCGCTGATATCGGAAGCCGACCCGGCGGAACGGCTGGTTCTCGAACGCCATGTCTGCATCGACACGACGGCGGCGGG
>PAKZ01000044.1 GCA_002706335.1 Ahrensia sp. | reverse complement strand
GGCCCGCCGCCTCGCCCGCTGGACAGCGCGGCGCGATGCCGGCCTGACAAGGCACCGCTCTCCCATGCGCCCCGGCTATCCGCCCGGCCGCCGCAAACGCCCGCGCTACGAGATCGACGAGATCCTGAAAGAGCTGCATTCCTGGGCACACTATTCGGAAGAGACGAATACGTCGTGACCGGGCCCCCGGCAGCGAGCGGTTTCGGATAGCGGCTTGCCGCTTACGAACAGGAAAACGCGAAGCTTAAGGCCGGGGGAATCACTTCCGGCGGCGCACGCACGCGCCCACTCTCCCCCCTTGCTGGGGCGATGTCTGCACAGCAGACAGAGGGGGCCGGCTCGATGGCCAACCCCGCCTCGATTTGCGCTGTCTACACCTCACCCGGTTGCGGCGAAAATTCGCTTCGCTCCCGGAGGCTCCTGTCCGTCTCCCCGCGGGAGCGAGGAAGAAATGGGGCGCCGCGCCTATTCCACATCCAGCACGATTTTGCCGATATGGCTGCCCGCTTCCATCCGTTCATGCGCTCGCCACGCTTCCGCAAGCGGATAGATCATGTCCATGACCGGCTGAACCTTGCGGTCGGCGAGAAGCGGCCAGACATGTTCCTGCAGTTCCGCCGCCAGAGCGCCCTTGAACTCCACCGAGCGCGCGCGCAGCGTCGAGCCCGTGTGGACGAGGCGCTTCATCATCAGGAGCGAGAAGTTCGCCTCGGCCTTCGCCCCGCCGAGAAAGGCGATCTGCACAACGCGGCCCTCGATCGCCGCAGCCTGGTAGTTGCGGCTGATATAGTCCCCGCCGACCATGTCGAGGATCACGTCGGCGCCGCGGCCATCGGTCACCTCCCGCACCGCCTCGACGAAATCCTCCTCGCGATAATTGACCGCCCTGTCCACGCCGAGCTTTTCGCAGGCCGCACATTTTTCCGCGCTGCCCGCCGTCGTGATCACGGTCGAGCCGAACGCCTTGGCAAGCTGGATCGCCGTCGTGCCAATGCCCGACGTCCCCCCATGTACCAGGAATGTCTCGCCCGACTGCAATCCGCCGCGCTGAAACACATTGTGCCAAACGGTGAAATAGGTCTCCGGAATGGCCGCTGCTTCCGAGAAGGTGAACCCGCCGGGGACCGGCAGGGCATTGCTCTCATGCACGGTGACGAATTCGGCATAGCCGCCGCCTGCCGTCAGCGCGCAGACCGCGTCGCCCTCGGCGAACCGCGTCGCGCCGGACCCCAACTTTTCCACGACGCCCGAGACCTCCAGTCCCGGCAGGTCGGACGCGCCTTCCGGCGGCGGATAGGCGCCCATGCGCTGCAAGACGTCCGGCCGGTTGACGCCGGCGCATTTGACGCGGATCAGCACCTCGCCCTCGCCGGGCTCCGGTTTCGGCCGCTCGGTCACCCGCAGCGCCCGCGGTCCGCCCGGTTCGCCAATCTCGACCGCCCTCATCATTGCCATTTGCCTGCCCCTGCCCTTGCGATTGTCTTTTCTCGGCTTCGTAGAGACTGTAGGGTCGCGCCATGCGAGCGGCAAGCATGAGGAGAGTGCCATGGACGACGACGAACCGAAAAAGAAGCCGCAGTATCAGCTCGGCCAGGACCTCTCCCTGCTCTCCCACGAGGAACTGGGCGAGACTGTCGCAGCGCTGAAAGAGGAGATCGCCCGGATCGAAGCCGAGATGTCCTCGAAGTCGGCGAGCCGCGACGCGGCGGAAGCCTTCTTCAAGCTCTGATCGAAATTAATCTGTATTAAAAAGGGTCATACGGCAGGAATTCGCAATTCCGTTAACCCGCCATTAAGCTTTACAGGTGTTTACTGTGTTTGTTCGGATTCGTTCGGACTCACTCGAAGCGACATCGTTGCTTTGTTTGACGCCTCCCTGTTTTAACTCCTGAGAGCTGCTTTTGCGGCTCTTTTTTTTGTCCTGCGTTCGCTGACCCGCTCTGAGACAGCCCGCCTTGTGGACGTTAACCTTGCATTAAGCATCTTGTTGCGCTGTTCTGTGAACATGCCCAGTATGGCGATGTGCGGAAGCGCCGCCGCACCTACACCTGTTTGAGTGAGTACGGCGCAATCCAGTCGAGGAAGTTCGGGGTATGTCGGAAGTTAGCAAGCGGTCGAACACAATCAATTTCATCGAGCGCAAGGCGTCGTCCGCCGCATTCCGCAAGCTCTATGCGGATGGCATGGGTCTGGTCGAGGAAACCGCTGCCTATCTCGATGGGGATGGACGGGCCGAGGCGAAGAAATTGTCGCGCATCGCCGCAACGCTCTATGCCGCGGAGTCCATGCGGCTGACCACACGACTGATGCAGATCGCGTCCTGGCTTCTGCTGCAGCGCGCGCTCAACTCCGGCGAGATGAGCCGCGAGCAGATGATGTCGGAGAAGAAGAAGATCCGTCTCGATACGAGTTCGGCCAAGGTCAGCACCAATGGCTGGGAAGAGCTTCCCGACGCGTTTCAGCTTCTGGTCAAGCGCTCGCTGCGCCTGCAGGCCTATGTCCAGCGCCTCGATCAGGATCTGTTCGGCGAGCCCATGGCCGCGCCGATGCCAGCCATGTCGAACGACAATCCCGTCGGATCCCAGATCGAACTCCTGCGCACAGCCTTCGCCGCGCGCTGACCGCAATTACGATCGGCAACAAAAAAGCCCGGACGAACCGTCCGGGCTTTTTCTTTGTCTGCGATGAAAGCGTGATCAGACGCCGAGGCCTTCGTAGCGCTTCTTGAACTTGGAGACGCGGCCGCCGCGATCCAGCAGGTTCTGCTGGCCGCCGGTCCATGCCGGGTGCGACTTGGAGTCGATATCGAGGTTGAGCGTTTCGCCCTCGGAACCCCAGGTTGAACGGGTCTCGTATTCGGTGCCGTCGGTCATGACCACCTTGATCATGTGGTAGTCGGGATGGATGTCAGCCTTCATGTGTCCTGTCCTGCCTTGCGGCGGGCGATCCCCGGCCAATCGGCCATCGTCCCGCTTCGGTCTGAAATCACGAAAGCCGTGCGCCAATTGGCCACGGCTTCCCAAAAAGATGCGGAGCCTATACATCACCCACGTCACAAGCTCAAGAGCGCCGTGAAAGACAATTCCGTCCGGGACCGGGCGGCCAAAAAGACGGGACTGCAAGCCATGACCGATACGCCGTCCGATGCGCCTCAAAAGCGCAAACGGCAACCGCTACGTCCGCTGGCGCGGATGTGGCCCTACCTGAGGCAATACAAGGGGCTGGTCACCGGCGCATGCATAGCGCTGGTCGTCGCGGCGGCGACGACGCTCTCCTTGCCGACAGCGGTGCGCCGCATGATCGATCACGGCTTTTCAGACAGCGATGGCCAGCTGATCAACAATTATTTCTCGATGCTCGTCGTGCTCGCCGCTCTTCTGGCGGCGGCCAGCGCGGCCCGCTACTATTTCGTCATCACGCTCGGCGAACGTGTCGTCTCCGATGTCCGGCGAGACGTTTTCGCGCATGTTATGACGCTCTCCTCGTCCTTTTTCGACAACGCCATGTCCGGCGAAATCGTATCGCGTCTCACTGCCGACACGACCCAGATCAAGTCCGTTGTCGGCGCAACGGCCTCGGTTGCCCTTCGCAATATCATTCTGTGCTTCGGCGCGCTCGCCATGATGGTCTATACCAGCCCGTCGCTTTCCGGCATTGTCATTGCGGCGATCCCGATCATCGTCTTGCCGATGGTCGCATTCGGCCGCAAGGTCCGGGCTCGCTCCCGCAACGCCCAGGACACGCTTGCCGACGCAACAGCCTATGCCTCGGAAGCAATCGGCTCGGTGCGTTCTTTCCAGGCTTTCACGAACGAAAACCTCGCGACATCACGCTTCGCCCGCGCCGTCGAGCTTGCCTTCGAGGCAGCACGAACCTCCGCCAAGGCCCGCGCCGGGCTCACCGCCTTTGCCATTTTCCTGATCTTTTCCAGCGTCGTCGCGGTCCTGTGGTTCGGCGCCCAGAAGGTTTTGACCGGCTCCATGTCGGCGGGCACGCTCGGCCAGTTTCTTCTCTATGCCGTGTTTGCCGCCGGTGCGCTCGGCGCGCTTTCGGAAGTCTGGGGCGAATTGCAGCTCGCCGCCGGTGCCGCAGAACGCTTGTCGGAACTGCTCGATGAAGAGCCCGCCATTCTTTCGCCGGCCAATCCGGTCGCGCTGCCGGAGCCTGCGGAAGGCGCCGTGACGCTTGAAAATGTATCGTTTGCCTATCCGACGCGCCCCGACGACCGGGCCGTCAAGAACCTCAGCTTCTCGATCAGGCCCGGCGAGACCGTTGCCGTCGCCGGCCCGTCGGGCGCCGGCAAAAGCACGATCTTCGCCCTGCTGTTGCGCCAGTACGACCCGTCCGAAGGCCGCATACTGATCGACGGTGTGGATCTGCGTGACGCCGCTCTCGATGCGGCCCGCGGCCGCTTTGCGATCGTTCCGCAGGATGTCGCGATCTTTTCCGGCACGGCAGCGGACAACATCGCCTTCGCCCGGCCCGGCGCAACGCGCGAGGCGGTTATCGAGGCGGCAAAGGCCGCGCAGGCGCACGATTTCATCGAGGCACTGCCGAACGGTTACGATACCGAAGTCGGGGAGCGCGGCGTGACGCTTTCCGGCGGCCAGCGCCAGCGCATTGCGATCGCCCGGGCGATCCTTCGCGACGCGCCGGTGCTGCTGCTCGACGAGGCCACCTCGGCGCTCGATGCCGAGAGCGAGAAACTCGTCCAGAAAGCGCTCGAACGGCTGATGGTCGGTCGCACCACTATCGTCATAGCACACCGCCTCGCCACAATCCTCAAGGCGGATCGCATCCTCGTCATGCAGGATGGCCATATCGTGGAGGAAGGCACGCATGCCTCGCTCGCCCGCCGGACGAACGGCATCTATTCGCGGCTGGCGAAACTACAGTTTGACACGGGCCACGACGAGACTGCGGTCGGCGCGGCGGAATAAGTCCGTTTATTCCGGTTCCGGCAACAACTGCCCGCTGAGTTCCGTGGCGATGCGACGGCATGCATCGCCGAAGCTCTGGAAATGTTCGGCGCGCACATGGCCTCGGCGCCAAAGCAGACCCACCGAACGCATCAGTGGCCTGTCCATTATCTGTCGGAGGACCACCTGCTCCTCCCGCCGCACGAACTCCGAAGCGGCGTAGAGCGCCGGAAAAACGGACAGCCCCATGCCGATGGATACCATCTGGCGCAGGGCATCCAGACTTGTGCCCTCATATTCCTCGCGAAGAACCGCACCGGAATCGGCGCATAGCGCTCGCACATGGTGGCTCAGTCGGTGCCCCGGACCGAGCGTCAACATTCGCTCGCCCTCAAGCATTCCAGTCGTCAGATTCTCGACTTGCGCCAGCCTGTGGCGCGAAGGCATGCCCAGAAAAAGCGGCTCGATCATCAGCTCACGGTAATCGAGGCGGTCCCGTTCCGCCGGCTGCGGCGCCAACGCGCAGTCGATAGACCCGTCGGCGACAGAATCCTCCAGGAGATGCGCGCGGTCCTCCCGAATATAAATCTCCAGATCGGGATAGGTCTCATGCAAGAGCGGCAGCAGGCGTGGCAGGTAATAGGGGCCGAACGTAGGCGCGACACCCAGACGCAACAGCCCGCCCATCTGTCCCGCCGATTGCCGCGCGACACCGACGATTTCGTCGAGCGAGGCGAGCGCCGTGCGCGCAAGAATGGCGACCTTATCGCCCGCCGGTGTCGGACGCGCCCGGCCGGGGGTCCGATCTATGAGCGGCGCGCCAAGTTGTTCTTCAAGCAGCTGCAGCTGCGCCGAAAGCGTCGGCTGCGAAACGTGACACAGGCGAGCAGCCTCGCGGAAATGGCCTGTCTCGATGACGGCGAGGAGATACTCAAGCTGGCGGGGCGATGGTCTGAACGGCATGGCTTGGATAGGGATTCTCTATCCGATCGATATAGACAATCGATTTGAGCTATCAAGCATCCGCTACCAAATGTTTCTCCGTACAAACAGGAGGACACCAATGTACGCTCGTCTCGACGCGCTCAGATCCCGGCATGGCATCCTGGAATCCCGGATACAGGGAGAATTGCAGCGCCCCTGCCCGGATTCGCTGCGTCTCACTCAACTGAAGCGCAAGAAACTCCGGCTGCGCGAGCAGATCGCCGATATTGAAACCGCGATCTTCGAGCGCGGAACGGAGGGTGCGGCCGATACCGGGCGCGGAGCTGCGCCATCATGATCATCATCAAGTTCATCGTATTGCTGGTCGGGGTCCTCACCAGCGGCGTACTCGTCTACGGCGCGTGGCGTTTCAACGCGGAAGCGATGACCCAGCCGGCCGCGAAGAGAGAACCGGCAAAAAGGCTTACCCCAAACCGCCTCAGCGCTCGGTCAGCTTGAGTTCGATGCGACGGTTGCGCGCGCGCGCCTCGTCCGTATTGGCCGGATCGAGCGGCTGATATTCGCCGAACCCGGCGGCCACGAGCCGCTGGGGCGGCACGCCCTGGGCGATCAGGAACTTGACGACCGACGTGGCGCGGGCGCTCGACAGTTCCCAGTTGTCGGCGAACCGGCTCGTCGCCGAGACCGGCACATTGTCGGTATGACCGTCGACGCGCAGCACCCAGTTGATCTCGTCGGGGATTTCCCCCTGCAACTCAAGCAGTGCCTCGGCGAGCTTTGCCATCTCGGTCTCGCCGGCCGGATTCAGGTCGGCGGAGCCGGACGGGAAAAGCACCTCCGACTGGAAGACGAAGCGGTCGCCGACGATGCGGATATTTTCCCGATCCGACAGGATCTCGCGCAACCGTCCGAAGAAATCCGAGCGATAACGGTTCAGTTCCTGCACCCGCTGCGCCAGCGCGATATTCAGGCGTCGGCCGAGATCCGCGATCTTGGCATTCGATTCCCGGTCCCGCTTTTCGGACGCGTCGAGCGCGTCCTCCAAAGCGGCGATCTGCTGGCGTAGCGCCGAGATCTGTCGGTTCAGCAGCTCCACCTGGCTGAGCGCGCGCTGGCTGATCTGCTTTTCCTCGACGAGCTTGTCCGAAAGGATGCCGATCTGGTCCTGCGCCGCGGCGCTCGCGCCGCTCCCCGCCGACAGCAGCGCCTCCAGCCGCGATTTCTCTGCTTCCGCCGCAGAGAGCGAGGCTTGCAGCGACAGCAGTTGATCCTCGGCGTCCTGGCTCTTGGAACGTTCGAGCGACAGCAACTGCGTCAGCTCGTTGATCTGCGAATTCAGCCGGTTCAGCACCGCGTCCTTGCCGGAAATCTCCTGGCTCAGCAGGAACTGCGCCAGGACGAAGACCGACAGCAGAAACATGATGGCGAGCAGAAGCGTCGCCATCGCGTCGACAAAACCCGGCCAGTAGTCGACCCGCCGATCGCTTCGGCGGTTCCGCGCCAGCGCCACTATTCGCTCCCGTTGTTCTTCTCAAGCGTTGCGGCGAGTTTCTCGAGCGTCTTGCGGATCGCCTTCTGCTCCTCGGACTGGGTCTCAACCCAGTCACGCATCATCTGCTGCTCAGAGCGCATGTTGCGCACCAGCCCCTGTATGCCCTCGGCCAAATTGGCCATGGCGGCGGTCGCCCGCTGACTGCCGCCGGCGCTGCCCTGCATGGTCTTCAGCGCCTCGGCGACCGTCTTCATGTCGGCGCTGCCCTCGGAATTGGCGCCCGAATGCGACATCCCGGAATTCGGGTCGGTAACCGAGGAAAGCCAGTTTTCCAGTTCGGTGTAGAAACGGTTTTGCGCGCGGCCGGCCTGCAGATCGAGAAAGCCGAGCACCAGCGAGCCGGACAAACCGAAAAGCGAGGACGAGAACGCCGTGCCCATGCCTTCCAGCGGCGCATTGAGACCAGCTTTCAGCGAATCAAGAATATCGTTGGTGTCGCCCGATCCGGGATCGAGCGACTGGATCGTCGTGCCAATCGAACCGATCGTCTGCAACAAGCCCCAGAAAGTGCCGAGCAGACCGAGAAACACCAGCAGACCGATAAGGTAGCGTGAAATGTCGCGCGACTCATCGAGGCGCGTCGCAATCGAATCGAGAATCGAGCGTGTCGAGAGCGTCGAGAGTGCTACACCCTGCTGACGGCTCAGAAGGGCCCGCATCGGCGCCAGTAGCACCGGGTCGCGCCGCGCCGCCATCAGCGTGTCGCCGGAGCGGAAGGTGTTGACCCAGCGCACCTCCCTGAAAAGCCCGATTACCTGCTGGAACACCAGGATCACACCGACGCCGAGAACGCCAAGGATCAGGCCGTTCAACCCCGGATTGGTCAGGAAGGCCGTCGATATCTGCCGGTACAGGATCGCCCCGACGAAACCGACGATGACCAGGAAGATGATCATCGAGAGGAGAAAGACTTGCGGGTTCGACAGGCGGTAGGGGTCGAACCGGCCATGCTGATAGGTGGTTGCGTCCGCCTGTTCCGTATCACCCATGCTCATTCAGGAATCCTCTAGCCGCATATCCGATCGGATGCGCGACCTTAGCCGGAATAATGGCAGAAATGAAAGAATGCGCGGAGGAAAGACGCTCGCTTTCGTCAGCTTTTTGTCAATGGCCGGTTTACGGTGTCGAGCAGCGCCTTGTGGATATGCTCGTTACCGGTCGCGATATCGCCGCGCCCGAACATGTCGGTGCCGCCGGCGAGATCGGAAACGAAGCCGCCCGCCTCGCGAATGAGCAGGATTCCGGCGGCCATGTCCCATGGCGACAGCGCTTCTTCCCAAAAACCATCGAGGCGGCCCGCCGCAACATAGGCGAGATCGAGCGCCGCAGCGCCGGTGCGGCGAATTCCGACGGCATCCGACATGACCTGGCGAAGCTGAACGAGGAAGCGGCCATGGTCGCCCCGTCCAAGATGCGGAATGCCGCATCCGATCACGCAGTCAGTCAGCTTGCGCCGCGCCGCGACCCGAAGCCGGCGGTCATTGAGAAAGGCGCCGGCGCCCTTCTCGGCCGAATAGAGCTCGTCGGTTGCCGGATTGAAGACGACGCCCGCGACGATCTGGCCTTGCCGTTCGAGCGCCAGCGACACCGCGAAATGCGGAAAGCCGTGCAGGAAGTTCGTGGTGCCGTCGAGCGGGTCGATGATCCAGCGATGCTGGCCGTCCCTGCCCTCGACCTCGCCGCCCTCTTCCATCAGGAAGCCGTAATCGGGGCGAGCCCGCTCGAGTTCGGCGCGCAGCACCTGCTCGGCGCGCAGATCCGCCTGGCTGACGAAATCGCCCGGCCCCTTGACCGAAACCTGAAGGTTCTGGACCTCGCCAAAATCGCGCGCAAGACCGCGCCCGGCCTTGGTGACCGCCTGGATCATGACATTCATGAGTGCGGAGCGCGCCATCGCCAGTCGTCCTCAGGATCTCTTTGTTTTCATGCCGAATGCGGACCGGTCAGTCCGCGCGGCGGATATAGGTGATCTCGTTGGTGTCCACGAGGATCTTCTCGCCGGCCGAGATGAAGGGCGGCACCATCACGCGAACGCCGTTTTCCATCACCGCAGGCTTGTAGGAAGACGCCGCTGTCTGGCCCTTGACCACCGGGTCGGCCTCGACGATTTCCAGCACCACCTGGTCAGGCAGCGAGATGCCGATCGGCTTTTCCTCGTGCATTTCCACGGTGACCATCATGCCGTCCTGCAGGAAGGCGGCGCGGTCGCCGACGAAATCCTTCTGCAGTTCGAGCTGCTCATAGGTCTCGGTATCCATGAAGACCAGAGCGTCGCCCTGCTCGTACAGGAACTGGAAATCCTTCTGTTCGAGCCGCACGCGCTCGACGGTTTCCGACGCACGGAAGCGTTCGTTCAGCTTGGTGCCGTCGATCAGGTTCTTCAGTTCGACCTGGTTGAAGGCCCCGCCCTTGCCCGGCTTCACCGCATTGCATTTCACCGCGACCCAGAGCCCGCCATTATGCTCGACGACGTTGCCCGGTCTGATTTCGTTTCCGTTAATTTTCATGAGATCACCGATTATGTGCCCGATGAGGGTCTTGAGTTGGCCGGTTCAAGACCACACTTGCGCCGATCTTTCAAGCGGCTTGGATGACGCGGCAGGAGCAGGCGTCGGGTCAGCGCAGCTTGTTGGCGCGTTCGATCGCGGCATGCTGCTGGTTTTCGGTCAGACCTTCCCAGAAATCGTCCAGCGCCCGGTCGCGAAGGCCGGCCCGGCGCGTGACCACAACCCAGGCTGCCGCCTCCGCCTCGTCCGGCTCCGTCCCGAGACCGCCCCAATAGAGCTTCGCGGCCTGTCCCTGCGCGGCGACATTGCCGGCACGGGCGGCGCGGATGGTCCAGACGAATGCCTTCTTCAGGTCGCGCTCGCCGCCGATCCCTTCAAGATACCAGTTGCCGAGATCGTACTGCGCCGTATCGAAATTCTGGCGGGCCGCCTTGATCAGCCATTTGCGTGCCTCGGCCAGATCGATTGCGACACCGGCCGTGCCATTGGCGAGAATCTGGCTGACAGCATATTGCGCGTCGGCGATGCCTTTTTCGGCAGCCTGGAGGAAATAGGGATAGGCCTCCGACATGGATCGGCTGCCGGGCCGCTCGTCTATCAGCATCTGCGCGAAATTGAATTGAGCATTGGCGTTACCCGCATCCGCCGCCGCCTTCATCAGGTCGCGCGCCCTTTGCTTGTCGTCCGCGCTTGCGTCCTTCCTGTCGAGAAGGATCAGCGCATATTGCAATTGTGCCTCCGGCACGCCTTGTTCGGCCGCCTCGTGATACCATTTCGCCGCCTCGGCGTCGTCGCGCGGAACGCCGAGCCCACGGGCATAGATTTCCGCCAACAGCGTTTGCGCGGCCGCATCGCCCTTCTCCGCACGCGGAAGAGCCAGATTGCGCGCGGTCAGATAGAGTCCGCGCTGAAAGGCGCCGAAGGCCTCGTCGGCGGGCTGCTCGCCGAATCGCGACGGTGCGACGTCCTCGGCATTCGGCTCTGCGGCGGCATTACTGGCCGCCAGGGCTGCCTGTCCGGATAACGCCAGCGCGGCGACGAATAATGCCGTCACCAAATATGATCTGCCACCTGTCATCTGACCTCGATCAGTTCGTAATCCTCGAGGATGCGGTTCGCAGCCGCCACGGCGACGCCGGGATCCGCATCGTCATTGAATACGGCGCGCGATAGCGCAACGAATTCCGCGCCGGTCTCCGCCGCCTCGCCAAGCGTTTCCATGGTGTTGCCGCCCATGACGATGCAGGGAATCTCGATCATCGCGGCCCACCATTCCGCAAGCTGCAGGTTCTTCTTGTGCGGACCGGGATGGGTGTCCTGGCCGAACCGGCCGAAGAACATATAATCGGGCCGCGCCTCGCCCAGTTCCAGCGCGCGGTGCCGGGACTCTGCGCCGCCGGCGCCGACGATATGGCGCTCCTGGAACCGTTCGACCGCTTCGGCGAGGTCGCCCGGTCCGCTGTCGACATGCAGCCCGTCCGCCTTAACCCGCCCGAATGCCCGTGTATCGCCTACCGCAATCGCCGCGACGCCATGCGCCTGAGCGACCGGAACGCAGGCTTCCAGATGCTTCTGATAGGCCGCCTCGTCCATGTCATGCACGGGCAGGATAATCGACGCGACGTCACCTCCGCCTAGCGCGGCCTCAAGCTTCGCGGCAAATGCCGCCCCGCTTTCATCAGCCGGCGCAATCAGCACAAGCCTGCATCGTTCCTTGGTGTTCTTGCTCATCCGGGCTTCCTAGGTCTCCTGCAGCCCCGCTTCAACTGTAAAAAGGACCGATTTACGGCAGCATCGCCTAGTGCGGTCGGCGCGACCTTTTCACCTGCCGGCAAATACCCTATTGGCTTGAGTGCCCCGAACCGGTCGCTCCATGCCCTTCATCACCGATCCTCTCTTTTACGCCGCCGCCATTCCCGCCGTTATCTTTGTCGGCCTGTCGAAAGGCGGCTTCGGCGGCGCAATGGCTCTGATCGGACTGCCTCTGATGGCGCTGGTGGTCTCGCCGATCAAGGCCGCGGCGATCATGCTGCCGATCCTGATCGTCATGGATATCGTAAGCCTCTGGACCTGGCGTGGCGTCTTCGATCCGAAGACGCTGAAAATTATGCTGCCCGCCGGCATGGTCGGCATCGGCATCGGCTGGGCCACCGCGTCGTGGGTCACTGCCGGCGAAGTCCGGCTGCTCGTCGGCACTGTCGCGCTCCTTTTTGCCGCCGATTATCTGCGCCAGCGTCTTTTCGTCAGGAACGCCGAAGCCAAACCCCATAACGCGGTGAAGGGGACGTTCTGGGGCGTGATCGCGGGTTTCACCAGTTTCGTCTCCCACGCGGGCGGGCCGCCTTATCAGTTCTACGCGCTGCCGCTCGGACAGGAGCCGAAACTCTATGTCGGCACATCGGTGATCTTCTTTGCCATCGTCAACGCCGTGAAACTTCTGCCCTATTTCGCATTAGGCCAGTTCGATCCCGGCAATCTGGCGACTTCGGCAGTGCTGATGCCGATCGCGCCGGTCGCGACGCTCGCCGGTGCCTGGATCGTCCGCCGCATCGACCGGACGATATTCTACCCCTTCATGTATATGATGATCTTCCTGGTAGGTTTGAAGCTCGTATACGACGGAATGATGAGTCTCGCTTCTTGACCGGACGTAAGTTTAGTCTTACGCCATTAAAGATGACTTCGTCAGACTCCTTTCACGCGATCGCCGATGCGAATCGTCGTTACATATTGGAGGAGTTGCGCCGCGCCCCCCGCACCGTGGGCGCGCTGGCAGAAAATTTGCCGATTTCACGGCCAGCCGTATCGCAGCACATGAAAATCCTTCTCGATGCCGGCATGGTCACGGCGCGCTCGGAAGGGACAAAGAGAATATACGAATTGAACGTGGCGGCCTTCATGCCGCTGAATATCTGGCTCGACCAGTTCTGGTCTGGCGACTGAAGCCGAGCCCCGCCTTCCCGGCCGGGGCCCGGACCGCGAAAACCTAATGGCGTGTTTCGATACGGATTCGCTCGATTTCTTCTTTCACGCGCAGTTTTTCTCGTTTCAACTGGGTTAGCTCGACTTGATCGGGCACGGGACGGGACAAGGCATGGGTGATTTCAGTTTCCAAATTCCCGTGCTTACGCATGAGAGACTCAAGATGAGCTTCAAGGGACATGAGATTAGCCTCCTTCCATGTTGTCCGTCCGAAGCGGGACGGAAGAGGAATGGTGACATGAAATCCGGTTTCTGTCGAACATCAGCCTGTGGAAATTGGTGAAGAATTATTGCAAAGAGTGAACCGATCGTAACCGTAGGGACATGGCGAATGGCAGGCCGCAAAACCACAAGAAGGATGTGCCATGTCTGAGCAGGATCAAGCCGATCTGCGGCTGCAATTCGCGCGGCTGAAAATGGAACATGCCGATTACGACGCAGCCATAGACGCGATGACCGCGGTCGGTTGCAACATGATGCAGATCCAGCGCATGAAAAAGAAGAAACTGGCCATCAAGGACAAGCTCCAGAAGCTTGAAGACCAGATCATCCCCGATATCATAGCCTGACCGGAACGGACCATGTCTGCCAAAGTCGCCATCATCATGGGCAGCCAGTCCGACTGGCCCACCATGCGCCACGCAGCTGAAATCCTGGACACGCTCGACGTATCCTACGAGACGCGCATCGTCTCGGCGCACCGCACGCCCGACCGTATGTACGACTTCGCGAAATCTGCGAAGAACGAGGGCTTTTCCGTGATCATTGCCGGCGCGGGTGGCGCCGCGCATCTGCCTGGCATGGTCGCGGCGCTGACGACGCTTCCCGTCCTCGGCGTACCCGTCCAGTCGAAAGCCCTGTCCGGGCAGGATTCGCTTCTGTCGATCGTCCAGATGCCCGCCGGCGTCCCCGTCGGAACGCTCGCCATCGGCAATGCGGGCGCCACCAATGCCGGCCTGATGGCCGCATCGATCCTGGCGCTTCAGGACGCGGCGCTTGCCGACCGCCTTGCCGCCTGGCGCGCCGAGCGCACCGCCGCCGTCGCCGAAACCCCGTCCGACGAGGATGACGGCAAATGACGCTTCGACGCGGCGCCACGATCGGAATCATCGGCGGCGGGCAACTTGGGCGGATGCTCGCAATGGCCGCCGCTCGCCTCGGTTTCAGGACATGCGTCCTCGAACCGCAGAAGGATTGTCCGGCTGCGCAGCTCTGCAACGATCAGATCGTCGCCGCCTATGACGATGTCTCCGCCCTGCGCCAGCTCGCGGACCGCTGCGATGTCATCACCTATGAATTCGAGAATATCGATCTCGACGCGGCGCGCTGGCTCGCCACCGTCGCCGATCTGCGCCCCGGAGCCTTGGCCCTGGAGATCGCCCAGGACAGGCTCTCCGAGAAGACCTTCCTCAACGACCATGGCATCGCCACTGTCGCCTTCCGTAATGTCGGCAATGCCGGTGAGCTCGACGAGGCGCTAGCCGAGTTCGGCGGCAGGGGAATCCTGAAAACGCGCCGCCTCGGCTATGACGGCAAGGGCCAGATTCGCTTCCGCGGAGACGGAACCGACCCGACCTCGGAGCAAGCGCTCGAGAGCCTCGGCAACGTGCCCGTCATTCTGGAAGAGTTCGCGCCCTTCGTGTCCGAAATCTCGGTCATCGCGGCGCGCGGCGCCGACGGAACTGTCGTCTGTTTCGATCCGCCCGGGAATGTGCATGAGGACGGCATTCTCGCCACGTCGACACTGCCGGGCGGAGTCAACGCATCCGTCGAATCTGCGGCAAAGTTTGCAGCGGAACAGCTCGCTGGCGCGCTCGGCTATGTCGGCGTGCTCGGACTCGAATTTTTCGTCATGGAAGACGGCAGCCTGCGCGCCAACGAATTCGCGCCGCGTGTTCACAATTCCGGCCACTGGACGGAAGCCGCCTGTGTCGTCTCACAGTTCGAGCAGCATATCCGCGCCATTGCCGGCTGGCCGCTCGGAGACGGCAAGCGACACAGTGACTGCGTAATGCACAATCTGATCGGCGACGATATTGCCCGCATTCCGGCGCTCGCCGCTGAATCCGGCGTGCTCGTGCATGACTATGGCAAGAAGGAAAGCCGTACCGGGCGCAAAATGGGGCATTTCACGCGTCTCGTCGCCCGGATCGGTTGACATTCACCGGCGATTGCGGTTATCCACCGCTCCACTGGTTTAGCGCGCCTTCCGGCGCGTTTTTGTTTGAGCCCGCGAAGGGCACCATAGGCGATAAAATGAAGATCAAGAACTCGCTCAAGGCGCTGAAGTCCCGCGACCGCAACAACCGGCTCGTTCGCCGCAAAGGCCGCGTCTACATCATCAACAAGCAGAACCCGCGTTACAAGGCACGCCAGGGCTGATCGCCCATGGCCGCCACGCGGTCGCGCCTCACGCAATTTTGCCTTTGACGTTTGCATGGCGGGATATAGTTTGTCCCGCATGCGAACCTTTTTGCGTTTAACCGTCCTTGCCTCCATTCTGGCGATCAGCGCGCCGGCGCTCCGCGCCCAGGATCAGGCCCAGGAATTCGAAGAACCCGGCCTCGAAGAGCCGTTGCCGGTTCCCGAGGAAAACCTCACACCCCAGCCTCCCGTCTATGACGATGTGCCGCTTCAGGCAGAGACGGAAAAGACACATATCGACGAGCTGTTCGACAAGCTGAGAAAGGCCCGCGACCCGCGCTACGCCAAGACGATTGCCGACGGCATCTGGGCGGAATGGTTCCGATCCGGCAGCGCGACAGTCGACCTGATGCTGGGCTGGGCCAACGATGCCTTCGAAGAAAAGAAGTATAATGTCGCGCTCGATTATCTCGACCAGGTGGTCATGCGCGCGCCTGATTTCGCAGAGGGCTGGAACCGTCGCGCCACCCTGCATTACTCCATGGACAATTTCGCCAAGTCGATGACCGATATCGAGAAGGTGCTGGAACTGGAGCCAAGGCATTTCGGCGCGCTGGCCGGCCTCGCGACAATCCTCGAACGCACCGATCGCAAGGAAGCCGCTCTCAAGGCGTGGATGCGCGCGCTGGAGGTTTATCCTGCCATGGGATCGGCGCAGGAAGCGGTGATCCGCCTGTCGGACGAGCTTGCCGCCGATCCCGTCTGAACCCTCCGGAAAGCTCCTTCCGATGAATTTTGTCTACGCAGCCCTCATGCTGCTCGCCGCAGTCCTGCTGGTTTTCGCGGCCATCACGCGCATAGGCGTTTGGCATATAGAGCGTCGCAACCCGCCGGTCGGCGAGTTCGCAATCGCCAATGGCACCCGGCTGCATTACGTGATTGACCGAGCCGGAGACGCCGCCGACCTGCCGCCCATCGTTTTTCTGCATGGCGCCAGCGGCAATCTGAACGATCAGCGCATCGCCTTTCAGGAAAAGCTCTCCGGCCGCGCCGATCTTCTCTTTGTCGACCGCCCCGGCCATGGCTGGTCATTACGCGGCCCGAATTTCAACGAACTTCCCGACGGCCAGGCGGCGACCATTGCCGCGCTGATGAGCGAACTCGGTATCGACAAGGCCCTCATTGTTGGCCATTCCTTCGGTGGCGCAGTCGCCGCCTCATTCGCGCTCAATCACCCCGAAAGGACGGTCGGCACCGTCTTCCTGTCCCCCGTCAGTCATCCCTGGCCGGGCGGCATCGACTGGTATTACGAGCTGACGCCGATGCCCGTCATCGGCCGGATCTTTTCAGAAACGCTGGCCCTGCCCTTTGGTCTGGCTCGCATTGGGCCGGGAACGGAAGGCGTGTTCACGCCCAACAAGCCCGCCGAGGACTATGTCGAGCGCACCGGCGTCGCGCTCGTCCTTAGACCATGGCACTTCCGCGCCAATGCAGTCGATGTGAAACAGCTACTCGACTATGTGAAACGCGTTTCCCCGCGCTACTCGCAAATAGAGACCCCTGCGGTCATTATCACCGGCGACAGGGACGCCATTGTCCTGCCGCGAATTCACTCCCTCGGGCTGGAGCGCGACCTGCCGAATGCAGAACTGCTGTGGATTTCCAATATGGGCCACAAGCCGGATTACGTCGCGACCGACCTCGCCATCGCGGCGATTGAGAAGATCGCCGGATTTGATCGTGACTTGCAGGCGATGGGCCGGGCGCTGGAACGCGAAATCGCCGACGACTGCTTCGGCCCCGTCGAGCGGTGCCTCGACAAGGACGACTGGCGCCCGGACGATCAGATGCCGGAAAGCCCGTCGGAGCCGATATAGGCAATGCGCAGCATGTTGGTTGCGCCCGGCGTGCGAAGCGGAACGCCGGCGGTTATGATGATTCGGTCGCCCGGCTTGGCGAATTCCTCGCGAAACGCGATGCGGCAGGCGCGGTCGACCATGTCGTCGAGATCGATCGCGTCGTCTGTGACCACGCAATGCAGCCCCCAGACCAGCGCCAGCCGGCGTGCCGTTTCAATCACCGGCGACAGCGCGATGACGGGCGTGTCCGGCCTCTCGCGCGAGGCGCGCAGGCCCGTCGTGCCCGACGAGGTATAGCAGACGACCGCCGAGAGGTTCAGCGTATGGGCGATCTGCCTCGCCGCCGCCGAGATAGCGTCCGAACCGGTTGCCTCGGCCTCTGGTCGCTGTGCGTTCATGATGCCCTGAAACAGAGAATCCCGCTCGACCTTCTCCGCGATGCGCGACATGGTCGCGACAGCTTCCTCCGGGTAGTCGCCGGCAGCCGATTCAGCCGAGAGCATGACGGCGTCCGCTCCCTCATAGACCGCGGTGGCGACATCCGAGACTTCGGCGCGCGTCGGCACCGGCGCTGAGATCATCGACTCCAGCATCTGCGTGGCGACGACGACCGGCTTGCCGGCCCGGCGCGCCGCCCGGGTGATCTGTTTCTGAATGCCCGGCACCGCCTCAAGCGGCATCCCCACGCCGAGATCGCCGCGCGCCACCATGATCGCGTCCGACAACTCGATGATCTCGTCGAGGCGTTCGACGGCCTGAGGTTTCTCGATCTTCGACAGGAGACCGACCCGACCGCGCGCGATCTTGCGCGCTTCGGCCAGATCGTCCGGGCGCTGGATGAAGGACAGCGCCACCCAGTCGATCTCTTCCTTCAGCACCGCGTCCAGGTCGGATCGGTCCTTCTCGGTCAGCGCGCCGACACCCAGCGTGGTGTCCGGAAGGCTGACGCCCTTGCGGTTGGATATCTTGGTGCCGGAGACCACCTTGGTGACGATGGATTTGCCATCGGCGCTCTCGGCAATGAGTTGCAGCCGCCCGTCATCGATCAGCAGGCGATGGCCGGGCTGGACCGATTCGAGGATTTCCGGATGCGGCAGATAGACCCGCGTGGCGTCTCCCGGCTCGTTACGGTCGTCCAGCGTGAAGGTCTGACCGGGCTTCAACTCCACCGAGCCCTCGGTGAATTCGCCCACCCGAAGCTTCGGCCCCTGAAGGTCGGCCAAAATGCCGATCGGGCGGCCAATACGCTTTTCCACCGCGCGGATGCGCCTGACGAGGTCACGCATCAAGTCGTGGCTCGAATGGCTCATATTGATGCGGAAAACGTCGGCTCCCGCATTATGGAGCTTTTCGATCATCTCCTCGGTGGATGATGAAGGGCCAAGCGTCGCGAGGATCTTGACTTTACGGACGCGTCTCACTGGCCGTCTCCCGAAGGGGTTAGAAGGGGTTGCCCGGGCGCGCTCGCCGCACCCGGCTCTGGATCGTCGACAAGCTGCACCATCCAGTTGGTCTGGTTGCCGGTGTCGTATTCGCGGAAACCCGCTTTCTGGAAGCCACGCGCATAACAGTCGTTCACGCCAGTTATCTTGAACTGCAGTTCGGCGATGCACATGCTCACCGGACCGTCCCAGCGACCGCCGCGCACGCCATCCTCGGCATAGAGATAATAATAGCGCGACTCCAATGGCCCCTCGATCAGCGTCTTGCAGGTTGAAGCCTCGATGGCCCACCACCCTTCCGTTATCCAGCCAGCGCGCGCCCGGTAGCCAATCGACACCCCGACGAGATCCTGCGTCGCGTTGCAGACGCGAAAATCAGCCCGCGCCGGCACCGAGGAGAACGCACTTGCGCCGAACACTACCAGAAGCAGTCCGACAAGACGTATATAAATCGATTTATAGGCCAAGCTTATCGGCATTCCGGATGACACTGGTGTGACGCGATCGCTATCGGATTTCCAATCGTGGTTTGTCGCATGGCGATACTTTATGTCAATGCAAAGGTGGAAAGCACGGCTCTTTTGCGTTTCTCCCGGCTTTAGGCGGACTTGAACGCGCCGATCCGCCAACGATATGGAGAACAGTCCAACAAAGCGGAGAGGCAAGATGAACGAGATACCGGCCGACAAGCGCACCGAATATGAGGCCGCGGTCTTCCGACGGCTGGTTTCGCATTTGCGCGAGCGCACCGATGTCCAGAACATCGACCTGATGAACCTGGCCGGCTTCTGCCGTAACTGCCTCTCGAATTGGTATGTCGACGCGGCTGCGGCGGACGGCGCTGCCCTTACGAAGGACGAGGCGCGGGAGATCGTCTACGGCATGTCCTATGGCGAATGGAAAGAGCGTTATCAGACCGAAGCGTCGGACGAGAAGAAAGCGCGTTTCGCCGAGGTCGCGCCGAAGCACGGCTGAGACTGTCCTCAGGTCGGTGGCCAGCTGAAATTGTTGGCCCGGCCGGGTTTCGCGGGCGGCGACACCCCGTCCTCGACCAGCCGGTCACGTGGTGACTTCGCCAACAGCGGATTGTCCGGCCCGATCGCGGAGACGGCATTGACGTCGCCGAGCAGCGACGCCCCGCCGTCCAGTTCCGGATCGCTGATCTGGATCGGATCGATACGCACGAGATCTTCCTCCGGCTGAAGCGGCGGCAGCCTGAGCGTCGGATAGCTTTCCGGCGCAAGCACTGTCAGCAGCGAAGACGCCGCATCTCCGAACATCTGCTTGATCTGCCGCTCGACATAGAAGGCAAGCTTGCGCTTGCCGTCATTAGTGAAGTTGATCCCGTCCGAATTACGCAACCGCACTGTCTGGCCGTTGATGTCGGAGCCGCTCAGGACGAAGGCGCCGTCCTGGTCGACAAAACCGTCCCAGATATCGACGAAGGAGCCGCCGACGGCTTCGGCGGCCTGCCTGTAAAACTCGTTGAAGGCGAGGATGTCGGTCGACATGCTTTTGAAGCGGTATGGCGGGCCGCCGACCCAGATGAGCGGTGTATTGGATGCCTGCACCGTTTTTGCGAACCGATCGATGCGCGCCTCGTATTCCTTCACCCAGGCATCCGTGCGCACCTTCTCCGTGCGCCCGTCGACACGCATGGCCTGCCTGTCGTTCGAACCGATCATCATGACCACCAGCGCCGGCTTGGTCTCCTCGATGATTGGCCCGATCGATTTCGGCCAATCATAGAAATCGTCGCGGACGAGACCGGACGAGCCGTTGGCGCGCGATTCAATGACGATCGACGGCACTTCCGCGAACGCCTCTCTCAGCCCTTGCGCCAGGCCGCCGGCGGTGAAATCGCCCACGACGAGAATGACAAGGGCGTTTTCAAGCTTGTCGGGCGTGGGCGGTTCCGGAGCGGGCGCGGGTGCGCTTGCGCGCCTCTGCGGCTGGCTGCGGGAGCGATTGACGTCGCGCTTGGGGACTTCCTGAATCTGCGGAGCAGCTTCCTTGCGCCGGAAAAGCAGGTCGAGAAGCGACCGCCGCCCGATCAGCGTATCCTCCGATGTCTGCGCATGCGCGCCATCATCCATTGCCGGGAGGCCGGCGAGCGGCGCCCCCGCCAACACCGCGCCGGAAAGTGCGATGATGGCGATCGGTCGGAGGATAAAACGCATGTTGAACACTCTTGTGCCCCGATCACACTACCGGTTGGCGCAGCACGGCCGCGCCGGCATCATTGGCCTCGCAGCACCTTTAGCAATTCCTTGGAGGCATAGCCATCCCGCTCCATGCCGTATTGCGCCTGGAAGGAGAGGATCGCGCTGCGCGAGGCCGGGCCGATCTTGCCGTCGATTTCGCCGTCATAGAAGCCCGCGCCCTTCAGCCGCTTCTGCAGTTCCTCGCTTTCGGATATGGAGAGCTTCGTGAACGGCCGCGACCAGTCGCGCGACGGTGCCGGGTATCCCGCGATCTGGTCGGCAAGGAGGCCGACTGCGAGTGCATATTTGTCGGCATTGTTGTAGCGCTTCAGCACGAAGAAGTTCTTGACCATCAGGAAGGCCGGCCCGTCGCGACCCTGCAGAACCTTCAATTCGGCGTTCTGGCCGGGCCTCGGGAACGGCTTGCCGTTCGGGCGAACCACACCGATGCTCTGCCATTTGGACAGTGACATGGACCCGCCCGGGAACTTGCGGCCCGGCGGCAGCGTCACCTCGTAACCCCAGGTCTCCCCGGTTTGCCAGCCATTGCGGTCCAAGAGGTTCGCCGCGGTCCACAACGCATCGGGAACTGAATTCCAGATATCGCGACGCCCGTCGCCATCGCCATCCACCGCAAAGGCGAGGTAGCTCGTCGGGATGAACTGGGTGTGGCCCATCGCTCCCGCCCAGGATCCCGTCAGGCCATTGCGGGACACGTCGCCGCGCTGGAGGATCTTCAAGGCCCCGATCAGTTGGCTGCGCGCATATTTGGCGCGGCGCCGGTCGGCATAGGCAAGGGTCGCCAGCGCTTGCGGCACATAGTGGAGCCGGTCGGTGCGCTTCAGGAACTCGCCATAATCGGATTCCATCGACCAGATGGCGAGGACAATGTGCTTGTCGACGCCCGTTTTGCGCTCGATATCGTTTAGGAGACGACCATATTTGCGCAGCATGGCGCGCCCGGTGGCAATTGAGCGTTCATGCACCCGGCCGTCGATATATTGCCAGGCCTCATCCTGGAATTCAGGCTGGAACCGGGCCTTTTCCAGAACCTCCGGATCGGGCACGGTCACGCCGGCAAAGGCCTTGTCGTAGACACTGCCGGAAACGCCGTTGGCGACCGCGACCTTCCGAAAATCCTGGATCCATCGCTGGAAGCCGGCCTCTGCCTGCGCTCCGGAAACGGTCATCGAGCCGAGGACAACCGTCGCGGCGATGACAATCCCGGAAATACGGAAACTCGGTGCGAATGGCATGCTATTCACTCCTTTAAGGGTTCCGCGCCGCGTATTCTGCCGTTTCGGCCTTCGGGATTCCAACCATCTCCCGATTCGATGGCATAAATTCGGCGCGCTTTTTTATCGTTGCAACCGCAGGCCGAGATAGGCGGTTGTTGTCTTCGTACGCCCGGCGGGGTCCGGGCTGAGCACCTGCTCGTGCCCGATTCGCGTCGTCATTCCGGCAAACCGGTTGAACCAGTATGTCAGCGCGAGTTCCGCTCCCAGCGTGGTCTCATCAGTGCCTGACTGGTCATGGCGATATTCGGCGGTGAAGCCGGCCTCGGCCGTCAAATTGGCGCGAAGCTGGTGCGTCACGCCGAGATCGGCGAGATAGAGCAGTGCTCCACTGTTCCCGGAAATTCCGCTTGGTTCAGTCGAGGTGGAAAGTTGCAAATCAACATCGGTGCCGCGGCGCGGCGACCAGTTGAGGCTCGCATCGACGGAAACACCGGCAATGTCCTGAAGCGCCGCATCCGCCAAGTCCTCGACCCTATAGCCCGCGGAAACCTCGCCGCTCAGCTTCTCGCCGAGATCCATGCCTGTACCGAGCCGCAATCCGTAACGAACCGCATCACGGTTCATGCCGCCGCTGTCCGGCGTCTCATCCATGCGCCGCAAGCCATAGGACGCCTCGACGAAAGGCGAGAAGACCGCCGAGGCCTCCAGGCCCAGGCGCAGCCGCCCGTCGATCGTCGTATTGTCGAGGTCAGACTGCGGGATCGCGGAGCCGTCGCTGAGCTCGGCGTCGCCATAAGTCTCATGCGCGGCGGAAACGCCAACCTCGGTAAAAAGCCGTCCGAATTCCTGGCGAACACCGAGCGATCCCTGCAACACCTGCGTGACCGGATCGTTGACGCCGGTCACCGCCGGGATCAGGGCCGGATCGGTCGCGGCGAGAAAGGCGGCCGACTGCGGATCGTCCTCCTGATAGCTGTAACCGAATGTCGCTGTCAGCGTCGTGGTCGCTCCGAGATCAAATCGGCCGGTGGCTTCCACGGAGAATTCCGGGTCCAGACCTTCGCCATTCAGCGTCTTTTGCAGTTGCCCTTCCGCGGTGATGTTCAGCTCATGGCGCGACCAGTCGGAAGAGAGATCGAGCCGCAGCGCCGAGTCTCCGAGCAGCGAATTGGTACCGTTGTCGCGCTGCCCCGTCAGCCCAAGATCGAGTGTCGGCCGCAGGATGAAGCTGCCGACCGGAATACCGGGCGCGGCATAGGGATCGTCCTCCGGCGTTCCACCGACACCCTGTACAGGGTCGGCGGGCGCCGCCGGCGATGCGCGCGACGTTCCGGATGTCCTGGTGTCGTCGAGTTCCGGCTCGGTCCTGGCGTTGGCTTCATTCGCAGCACCGGTTGCATCCGCTTCGGCAATCGCCGTGTCCGAATTGCTCCAGATCATTTCATCGCCAGCGGATTCGGCGGCATTCTGGGCAAGAACCGGTACGCAAAGGGCGCAGCCGATCGCTACGCCTGCGGCGAGGCGCGCTGAAAAGGCAGAAATGCGCTTCCGGCCGAATGGTTTTCTATGCAGGACCGTCGTCACGGCCAATCACCTCGTTTTCCTTAGCGAAACCTAAACGTCTGTGGTTAACGAATGCTTAGGCGGGAGCCGAAAGCTGTGCGAATCCGGCAGCCTGCGCGCATCTGCTCGATGGACAAAACAGTGGCGGTGGAGTAGCGGTCGCGCATGAGCAGCAAAGCCGATTTGAAAGAGCCATTGGGCGGGCCGATCCTGTCGGCGATGAAAACGCTGGCCTTCCAGCAAAAGGGGCTCGCTGCGCTTTACGAGGCGATCGGCAACGGGCTCGGCAGTTCCTTCCAGTCGGCGATCGAGGCAATCGATGCGATCAGCGGTCGTGTCATAGTGACCGGCGTCGGCAAGAGCGGCCACATAGGCTCCAAGATCGCGGCGACGCTGGCTTCAACCGGCACGCCGGCTTTTTTCGTCCATCCCGCCGAGGCCAATCACGGCGATCTCGGCATGATCGCCCGGGACGACGCGATCATCGCAATGTCTTGGTCGGGTGAAACCCAGGAACTGAGCGGTATCCTGCGCTATTCGCGCCGCTTTGAAATCCCGCTGATTGCGATTACCGCCGGCGCTGAATCGACACTGGCGCGCGAGGCAGACATCGTCCTGATCATGCCGAGGGCAGACGAGGCATGCCCGCACGGTCTTGCGCCGACCACCTCGACCTTGATGCAGTTGGCTCTCGGCGATGCGCTTGCCGTCGCGCTGCTGGAAAGCCGCGGCTTCTCGGCATCCGATTTCCGCACCTTCCATCCCGGCGGGAAACTCGGTGCGAGCCTTACCCATGTCGGCGAGATCATGCGGATCGGCAAGGATGTGCCGCTGGTACCCCTCGGCACCTCGATGCCTCACACCGTTCAGGTGCTGGCAGAAAAACGCGTCGGTTGCGTCGGCGTGACGGATAGTGATGGCCATCTGGTGGGAATCTTCACCGACGGCGACCTCGCCCGCAGCCTCGACCGCGATTTGTCGGGACATCTGGTCGACGACGTCATGACCAGGACGCCGAAAACCGTGACGGAACAGACGCTGGCAGCGACCGCCATGGACATCTTGAACCGCCATAACATCTCGGCGCTGATCGTTGTCAACGGGACGAAACCAGTCGGCGTTGTCCATTTCCACGATCTTCTCAAGATCGGCGTCGCCTGACGCGCACGCTCCTGATCGTCCGCGGCCATGCTTAACTGCGCGTTTACCAAACCGCGCGGATTTGCCGGTAATTCCTGAATTGGGACACCGTACAGGCAACCAAACGGCATCTCCGCCATTGACCTGACATGACCAACACACGCGAAAAACTGTCGGTATTGCTTGTCGAGGATGATCCACTGATCGCGCTCGACGCCGAGGATACGCTGACCTTGGCGGGTTTCGCGTGCCTGCTCGCCTACGACACGGATACAGCGATGGCCTTGTTGAAGGCGCATGATATCCGCGCGGCGATTCTCGATTATGACCTCGGCAGCGAGACGAGCCTCAGCATCGCCGAACAGGCGTACGGCTCTCATATTCCCTACGCCTTTGTCACAGGCCGCAGCCGCGGCGAAATCATCGGCCACGCGCCGGGGCCCGTGGCAATTCTCCCCAAGCCCGTCGACTATGCCGACGTCGCCCGCCAACTTTCGGTCGCCTAGGCGCTTTCGACGTCCAGGCGGTCGGAATTGCCGCCGCGAATACGCACCTTGGTTCCTGCCGGCATGTCCTCTCCCCTGACCCGCCAAAGCGTGTCGCCGAGGCGAACACGGCCGACACCGTTGACGATCGGTTGTTCCAGCGTGGCAGTCTGGCCGACCAGCTGCGCCACCCGGTCGTTCAACATCGGCTCATCGCTCTCCACCTCGTTGCGCGACAGCCACGACCGGCCCGCGTAGGCCAGCACAATCGACAGAATCAGGAACCCCAGCACCTGCACTTGCCAGACCCAGAGTTCCGCACCCAGTCCCCAGACCATCAGAGAGATGGCGCCGATCACCAGCGCCGCAGCGCCGAGCCAGAGAAAGAAGATGCCAGGCGCGAGAATCTCCAGCCCAAGCAGCACAAAACCGAGAATTACCCAACTCCAGCCGCCGAGTTCTTGTATCGTTTCGAGGATCATTTTGGCGCTCGCCCGTTACTGCCTGCCGGGAACCGGCGGGACCGTTGGCGGCGCGGCACGGCCGCGCGCTTCGTCCAGCGCCCTGTCGCCGAAGACTTCCTTGGCGATCGCGCCGATCCCGCCAAGCGAGCCGATTAGCGAGGCCGCTTCCATTGGCAACATGACGATCTTCTGGTTCGGTGCCGAACCGATCGTCTGCAACGCTTCGGTATATTTCTGCGCCACGAAGTAGTTGATGGCCTGTGTCGAGCCGCCGGCTATGGCCTCGGACACCGATTTTGTCGCGTTCGCTTCGGCTTCGGCGAGGCGTTCCCGCGCCTCTGCCTCGCGATAGGCGGCTTCACGTTCACCCTCGGCCTTGAGGATCGCAGCCTGTTTCATCCCTTCCGCACGCAGAATTTGCGCTTGCCGCGCGCCTTCAGCCTCGAGGATCTCGGCGCGCTTGTCGCGCTCCGCCTTCATCTGCCGCCCCATCGACGCGATGAGGTCGGCCGGCGGATTGATATCCTTGATCTCTATACGGGTGATCTTGATACCCCACGGGCTCGCTGCTTCGTCGACGACATGCAGCAGCTTCGTGTTGATCGCGTCACGGTTCGAGAGCAGTTCGTCGAGGTCCATGGACCCCATAACTGAACGGATATTGGTCATCGTCAGATTGAGGATGGCGTTTTCCAGCCCGGAAACCTGATAGGCCGCCTTCGGCGCGTTCAGCACCTGATAGAAGCAGACGCCGTCAGCCTCCACGGAAGCATTGTCGCGGGTAATGACGACCTGCGTCGGCACGTCCAACACTTGCTCCATCATGTTCATCTTGGAGCCGATCCGGTCGAAGAACGGCACGATGATGTTGAGCCCAGGCTCGAGCGTGCGCGTGTAGCGCCCGAAACGCTCCACTGTGTAGGCAAATCCCTGCGGCACCGTCTTGATCGCCGCGAACAGAATGATGACGACAAGCGCGGCAAGGACCGCAATGGCAATATCGAGACCGAACATATAGCCCTCCGAATGCCGAAAACGGCATAAAACCCCACGCCGTCTTAACTGAACGGCGTAAACCGACGATTACGTTATCGTTGCAATTGCGGCGTTGGTGCGACGCGCCGTCAGATCCAGCCCTGCAATTCCCGGCGCACCATCGCCTCGATAACGGACATGCCATCCTCGCTGTCATTCAGGCAGGGAATATGCGTGTAGTTTTTGCCGCCATGCTCGTGAAAAATCTCGCCGCCCGCTACGGCGATTTCCTCAAGCGTCTCGAGGCAGTCGGAAACGAAGCCGGGATTGAAGATGGCAAGCGACTTCACACCTTCCTTCGCCAGCGCCTCGATCGTCTTGTCCGTATAGGGCTGCAGCCATTCCTCCGGACCGAAACGCGACTGGAAACAGGTGATCAGCCGCCCTTTTTCCCAACCGAGCCGCTGTTCCAGCAGTCGCGACGTCTTCTGACACTGGCAGTGATAGGGATCGCCCTTCTTGAAGTAGCTCTGCGGGATACCGTGATAGGAGGCGATGAGCTTTTCCGGAACGTAATCGAGCGTCGAGAAATGCCCTTCGATCGACCGCGCCAGCGCCTCGATATAGACCGGCTCGTCATGATAGGCCGGAACGGTGCGTATCGCCGGCATGAATCGCGTCGCCATCAGCGACTCGAACGTCTTGTCGTTGACTGTCGCGGTCGTCGCGGCCGAATATTGCGGATAGAGCGGGAAGACCAGGATGCGGTCGCATCCCTGATCGCGCAACGCCGTCATGCGCTCGTCGATCGACGGCTGACCATAACGCATGCCCCAGTCGCAAACGATCTCCGGATGGCCCGCGAGCGCCTCGCCGAGTTTTTCGGCCTGCGAGCGCGTATAGGTGCGCAGATAACTCTCGTCGCGCTCTTTGTTCCAGATCGATTCATATGCCTTGCCGACCTTGCCCGGTCGCGTGTTCAAGACGATGCCGTAAAGGATCGGATACCAAAACACTTTCGGCCATTCGATCACGCGCTTGTCTGACAGGAACTCCTTCAGATAGCGCCGCATCGATGTGTAGTCGGTGCCGTCCGGCGTTCCCAGATTGACCAGCAGCACCCCGATCTTCTGGATCTTCACGGGCGGATGGTCCGCCGGCAACGGCCCGATGGCCCGGGCTCCTTCACGGTCGATTGTCGTTGTTATGGTCATGGCCGCCTTTCCTTTGGCCGGAACTTAGCCGCGACCTGTCCAAATTCAATCCTGTCTCATGCGGCATTGTGTGCCGCCGAAAACGAAAAGAGCGCGGGATTTTCCCGCGCCCCCTTCCATCACGATACGGCTGAACCTTATTTAGGGATCACCAGTTCCGCGCCAACTTTGAGATCGTTGGCATCCATCTCGGGATTGGCCTCGGCGATCTTGGTCCACATAGTCCCGTCGCCGTAATATTCCTTGGCGAGATCCCAGTAATTGTCGCCACGAGCGATGGTGTGCTTCGTGCCGTCCATCATCTCGTCCTTGGCCATGTCCTCGGTCTTGGACATGTCTTCGGCTTTTTCCTCGGCTTCGACCATCGGCGGTTCCGTCGACAGGGAGCCAGCGCCGAGTGTGGTATCAGGCACGGCTACCTCGGCCTCCTCGGTTTTTTCCTCCATGGCCGGCTTTTCTTCCATGGTGGCCTCTTCCATCGCCGGCTTTTCCTCTTCCATCGCGGCAGCGACGGTAATACGGCCATCCGTATAGGGTTTGTACGGGCTATTGGCGGCAATGTAGTCGGCGACTACCTGCTCGAGGCCCGGGCCGTAGTCATAGGCATTCATGCCATCGTCGGCGAAGATCTTGTAGCCATCGCCGCCCGCGCGCATGAAGTTGTTGGACGCAACGCCGTAGGTAGCCTCCGGATCGATTGGCGCGAAGGAACCGCTTGCATCCGCGACCATCACGTCGGAAACCCGCGAACCCGGCTCTTTCGAGACGTCGAAGGTGTATTTCAGGCCGGAGACCTGCGGGAAGCGTCCGGCGCCGTCCTCGATCTGGCTGACGCCATTCTCCAGCGCCGCGACGACGTCTGCGCCTTTCAACTGGAACGTGGCCAGCGTGTTCTGGAACGGCAATACGGTGAGAACCTCGCCCATCGTTACTTCGCCGGCATCGATGGAAGCGCGCAAACCGCCGCCATTCGTGATCGCCATCTGGATACCCTGATCCTTCGAGCGTGCAAGCATGGCGTCGGCGACGAGGTTGCCCATCGAGCACTCCATCGCCCGGCAGACGTCGCGGTTGCCCTCAATCGCTTCGGACGTGTCGCCGATGACTTTCGCCTTCAATTCCTCGATCGGAGCGCCGAGTTCCGCAATGCGGTCGAGCGACGCCTGGTCAGGCGTCACTGAGGCGTCCATCACGATCGGCTCGCCGGTCGCTTCAGTCACCACGCCATTGTCGTCGAATGTGACGTTCAGGTCGCCGAGATATTTTGAATAGGCATAGGCCTGCACGACCGGGACCTTGTAGCCGTCCGGATTGTCGACCCAGGTCGGGTACGGGCCGGCGGCGCCGTCATCCGTGTTCGACAGGAAGGTGTTGGTGTGGCCGCCGACAACGACGTCGACACCCGGGATCTTGGCGATAGCCGCGAGGTCGCGCGGATAGCCGACATGGGTCAGTGCGATCACCTTGTTGACGCCCTGGTCGGTCAGTTCCTTGACCGCGGCGGTGATCTTCTCGACATCCTCGGCGATCATCACATGCTCGCCCGGCGAGGACAATTCGTTCGTGTCATTGGCGACCGCGCCGACGACGCCGATCTTCTCGCCGCCTTTCTCGAGGATCACATAGGCCGGGATCTTCTCGGCGAGCGCCGAAGCATTGTCGGCGACCACATTGGCGGAAATGACCGGAAATTCGACCTTCGCCAGGAAGCCTGCGAGACCGTCCTCACCGTCGTCGAATTCGTGGTTGCCGACCGTCGCAACATCCGTGCCCATTTTGTTGAGGAACTCGGCTTCCGCCTCGCCCTTGTAAGTGGTGTAGAACAGCGAACCCTGGAAGTTGTCGCCGGCATTGAGGAAAATGATGTTGCCGTCACCGGCTTTTTCGCGGGCCGCGGCGGCGGCCGTGACGAGACGTGCGACACCGCCGAAACACTTACCTTCGGTTTCGTCTTCGGCAGAGCAGGTCGAATCGTATTTGTTGATCGACTCGATGCGCGAATGCAGGTCATTGATATGCAGAATCTCGAGCGAATAGTCCGCGCTGGCCGTCACCGTGCCAATTGTCAATGCGGACGCGCTCAAGGCGGCAAGTTTGATGAAACGCTTCATTATTTACTCCCTCGTCATACGGCGCATGGCGGATGCTGCACCGGTCGGCCGATCCATTGCATCGTTGTGTAACGATTGGACGAACCCAGCCATCGCGGCAATGTTTTCATCGCGCGCGGCGCTTGGCAAGCCGATTCCGTTGCGAAACGTGACCGGTCACGAACATATGCCCGTAGTTGGCCCCGGAGGGCCGAACGTCAGCTGAAATTGCCGCGACGCACCAGCGAGAATTGCGACCCGGAATCGTTGGTGCAATTCATCTGGCTGGGATTGACGATCAGGCAGTTCGCACGAACCTGCTGCCCGCGCACCAACGAAGTGAAATTGATCTCGACATTGCTGGCGCCGACATAGCGATAAGTGCCCTGCGCAAGTCGGTTGCCCGTGTCATTGGCCACGGTAACGAAGACGCCGCCATTGAAGCTCGACGTGGCGACGCCGCCGGTATCGGCCCAATTGCCTTCCGCGGCGCCGGACCGGGCGAATCGTCCACCCGGTGCGGGCGCATCCATCACGCAGCCGCTCAACACCGTGAACGCCATGAATGTAGCGGCGATCGCGCCGGTTCTGATTGGTTGGCGGATAGTCATGCGGGCACCTCGGCTGGAACAGGAGTGAGTCGGATCATACGACATATTTGTTACGCTATGAAGTCATCGGAAGTTTCGACGGGAACGGTTACTTGCGGTATCAATGCACAAGGACGTTTCGGAACTGCCACGGATCGGCGGTATCGATATCCTCGGGGAACAGGCCCGGCCGATCCGTAAGCGGTGTCCAGTCCGTGTAATAACCCTGCACCGGCCCCAGATAAGGCATCTGCACGTCCAGGCAGCGCCGGAAATCCATCTCGTCGGCCTCGACGATACCTGCCTGCGGGTTTTCCAGGGCCCAGACCATGCCAGCCAGAACCGCCGAGGTGACCTGTAGGCCAGTGGCGTTCTGATAGGGGGCAAGATCGCGGGTTTCCTCTACCGACAGCTGCGATCCGTACCAGTAGGCGTTCTTCTTGTGACCGTAGAGCAGCACGCCCAACTCGTCGATCCCGTCGAAGAGCTGGTTCTCGTCCATCACTTCGAAACTCGATTGCGGCTTGCCCGCCTGGCCGAACATCTCATGCAGCGACAGCACCGCATTGTTGCAGGGGTGATAGGCGTAGTGGCAAGTCGGCCTGAACGTTACCTTGCCCTTCCTGTCGTAGGCCGTGAAGAAGTCGGCAATGGAAATCGCCTCATTGTGGGTGACGAGGAACCCATATTGCGCGCCCGGCGTCGGACACCATGTGCGCACGCGGGTCGCCGCACCGGGCTGGTCGATCCATATCGCAGCCTTGCAGCCCTTCTTGTGCCTGTAGGCGTTCTTCGGCTTCCACGTCTCATGCGTCCCCCAGCCGAGTTCGGCCGGCTGCAATCCCTCGGCGATGAAGCCCTCGACGGACCACGTGTTGGAGAAGACGTCCGGTTCCTTCGGCGTCTTGGAGCGCTGCGTGTCGCGTTCGGCGATATGCACACCCTTGACACCGGCCTTCTTCATCAGCTTCGCCCAGCCCGCCCGGTCATCCGGTTTCGGCTCGGTGAACTTCAACCCAAGTTCGGACGCGAGATTGACGAGCGCCTGCTTGACGAACCAGGAGACCATGCCCGGATTGGCGCCGCAGCACGAGACCGCCGTCGTACCACCAGGATGCTTCTTCTTCTCCTTGCGGACCGTTTCGCGCAGCGCGTAATTGGTGCGAGTGGAATTGTCGGCCCCTTCGTCGAAATAGAAGCCGAGCCACGGCTCGACGACCGTGTCGATATAGAGAACGCCCAGTTCCCGGCAATATTTCATGATGTCGAGCGAAGAAGTATCGACGGAGAGGTTGACGCAGAATCCCTGCCCCTCGCCTTCGGTCAGGAGCGGTTTCAGCACGTCCCTGAAATTCTTCTCCGTCAGCGCTTCCTGCAAATGCCGCACGCCGTGCTTTTCCATCATTTCGTGCAGTTGCGCGTCTGGGCGCGGCTCGATGACGACAAAGCGGTTCTTGTCCAGCTCGAAATGCCGCTCGATCAGCGGCAATGTGCCCCGGCCGATCGACCCGAAACCGATCATCACGATCGGGCCGGTGATTTTGCCGTAGACCGGCCAGTTCTCGTTCGCCATTTAGGGCACTCTCCTTGCGGTCGACGAAGGCGCGACCGCCGTCGCTTAATCACATGCCAATGTCACAATAAAGGACAAATGCTCGTGCAGGCGACCCGTTCCCGCGCCATTGCGGCACCGAATTCCGAGACAAACGGGTTTTCGTTTGGCCCAAGGCGCGCTATTTGCCGAGCCTAGAGGAAACGCCAGAAGCAGGACAGTATCATGCCCGCCTATCGTTCAAGAACCACCACGCATGGCCGCAACATGGCCGGGGCCCGCGGCCTTTGGCGCGCCACGGGCATGAAGGACGGCGATTTCGGCAAACCGATCATCGCGGTGGTGAACTCGTTCACGCAGTTCGTGCCAGGCCATGTCCATCTGAAGGATCTGGGCCAGCTCGTCGCCCGCGAAATCGAGGCGGCCGGCGGCGTCGCCAAGGAATTCAACACGATCGCGGTTGATGACGGCATCGCCATGGGCCATGACGGCATGCTGTATTCGCTGCCGTCACGCGAAATCATCGCCGACAGCGTCGAATACATGGTCAACGCCCATTGCGCCGACGCCATGGTCTGCATCTCCAACTGCGACAAGATCACGCCCGGCATGCTCAATGCCGCCATGCGCCTCAATATCCCGGTCGTCTTTGTCTCCGGCGGTCCGATGGAAGCCGGCAAGGTGGTCCTGAATGGCAAGACCCAGGCACTGGACCTGATCGACGCGATGGTCGCTGCGGCCGACGACAAGGTCACCGACGCCGAAGTGCAGGCGATCGAGCGCTCGGCCTGTCCGACATGCGGCTCCTGCTCCGGCATGTTTACCGCTAACTCGATGAACTGCCTGACCGAGGCGCTCGGCCTGTCGCTTCCCGGCAACGGCTCGACGCTCGCCACCCATTCCGACCGCAAGCGCCTGTTCGTAGAAGCCGGTCACCAGATCGTCGATCTTGCGCGCCGTTATTACGAACAGGAGGACGAGAGCGTCCTGCCGCGGAGCATCGCGTCGAAGCAGGCCTTCGAGAATGCGATGTCTCTCGACATCGCGATGGGCGGATCGACGAATACGGTTCTGCACATCCTCGCGGCCGCCTATGAGGGCGGGATCGATTTCACGATGGAAGACATCGATCGGCTGTCGCGCAAGGTCCCGTGCCTTTCCAAGGTCGCGCCCGCCAAGAACGACGTGCATATGGAAGATGTCCACCGCGCCGGCGGCATCATGCGCATTCTCGGTGAACTTGATCGCGGCGGCCTGATCCACCGTGACTGCCCGACGGTTCATGCCGCCACGCTCGGCGACGCCATCGACCGGTGGGACATCACACGCACCAATTCGGAAAGCGTCCGCGAATTCTTCATGGCCGCCCCTGGCGGCGTCCCGAGCCAGGTCGCCTTCAGCCAGTCGTCGCGTTGGCACGATCTCGACACGGACGGCGAGACCGGCGTCATAAGATCGGTGGATCACCCCTTTTCCAAGGATGGTGGCCTGGCCGTTCTTTACGGCAACATCGCGCTGGACGGTTGCATCGTGAAGACGGCCGGCGTCGATGAATCGATCCTGAAATTTACCGGACCGGCCCGCGTTTTCGAAAGTCAGGATGCCGCCGTAAAGGCGATCCTTTCGAACGAAATCGTCGCCGGCGATGTCGTGGTAATCACTTATGAAGGGCCGAAAGGCGGTCCCGGCATGCAGGAAATGCTCTATCCGACGAGCTACCTTAAGTCGAAAGGCCTGGGCAAGGCTTGCGCGCTCATTACCGACGGCCGCTTCTCCGGCGGGACTTCAGGTCTCTCCATCGGCCACGCCTCACCCGAAGCGGCCAATGGCGGCGCGATCGGGCTGGTGCGCGAAGGTGACACGATCGAGATCGACATCCCGAACCGGACGATCAATCTCGCCATCGACGACGCGGAAATGGCTGCGCGTCGCCACGAGCAGGATGCGGCCGGCTGGAAACCCTCCAAGCCGCGCAAGCGCAATGTAACAACGGCGCTGAAAGCCTATGCGGCTTTCGCGGCCTCGGCCGACAAGGGCGCGGTGCGCATACTGCCCGAATAAGGGCAGTCGCGTGGACGACGATACAAGACGCCGGCCTTAGAGGGCCGGCGTTTTTTGTCGTTTGGACGCCTGTTCGTTCAGCCAGGCGGTCAGCCGATCGCGGCCTTCGGTCAGTCCCTTATAGGCAAGCTGATCTGCATTGAGGTCGCCAAGCTGCTTTTCCAGTCCACGCGCCAAATCCGGCCCGGCATCGTTTCCGGTCAGCCTCAAGACCGGATCGACATAGATGCGGATCGTAAAAAGAATGTCGCCGGAGACCGGCATTCTGGTAAGCGTCTGGCGTTCCACGCGAATATGAATGTTCTGCGGATCGAGGCCGGCAAGGAAACCGCCTCCCGCGTCCGCTTGCGTGTCGCGCTCCTTCTTCGAGCGCGGATGATAAAGCTCGGCGTTTTCCTGTAGCGACCAGTTCATCCGCTCCGCCGGCACGCCGACTTTCAGATTGTCGAAGATGCGCGCGATCATCGCCGCCATGCGTGTGCCCGGCCCGAAAGCCGGCACCGTGGTATGGATGACCTCCATCGGGCGATCGAATTTCTCCGCCAGTGACCATGAAGACGGAAAACAAAGCGAGGCCGCGACGAGCCGCCAGCCATCGGCGCATTTTCGCATGAGAACCAGATCTTCCGGCACCAGCTTGGCGGCGGTCTTCAGCGGCGCCGGTTCGTTCGGGGAAATGGTCACGCACCGCCCGCACGCGCCGACAGCCATCGTATCGCCCTCGCGCCGGTAGATTTCCGGAAACCTTTCCGGGAGATAACCGGCAAGAGCATCCAGAACCTCGCGCTGCGCATCGACCGTATCGGAACGCGCCATGAACACTTGTTCGGGCACAGTTCCAAACAGGCGGTCCTTCTCGGCCAGATAGGGCTCCAGGTCGCCGTCGAGTTCGATCCAGTTGTCCGGATCGAAAGGCTTCAGACCGATCGTGAACGGCGTTGACGAACCATCGTAGGGCGTGCGAGCCGGTCGTGTCATTCTATCGGCCTATTCCATCGCCTCGAGTTCGTCGATTATCCCCTCGATCACGCTCAGCCCCTTCTGCCAGAAGGTTGGGTCCGACGCGTCGAGGCCGAATGGCGCCAGCAACTCGGTGTGATGCTTGGTGCCGCCGGCCCGCAACATCTCGAAATATTTCGCCTGGAAACCGGATTCGGCATCCTGGTAGACGGCATAAAGCGAATTCACCAGGCAGTCGCCGAAAGCGTAGGCATAGACGTAGAACGGCGAATGGATGAAGTGCGGAATATATGTCCAGAAGGTCTCGTAGCCGTCGGCGAACTCGATCGCGGGGCCAAGGCTTTCGCCCTGGACGCTCATCCACAATTCGCCGATCTGCTCCGACGTAAGTTCGCCGTTGCGACGTTCCGTGTGGATCTTGCGCTCGAATGTATAAAAAGCGATCTGGCGGACCACCGTGTTGATCATGTCCTCCGCCTTCTGGGCCAGCATCGCCTTGCGCTCGCGCCGGTCTTGGGTGCCCTCCAGCATTGACCGGAACGTCAGCATCTCGCCAAACACCGAGGCCGTCTCGGCCAGCGTCAGCGGCGTCTGCGCCATCAGCATGCCCTGTTCGCTGGCCAGAACCTGATGCACTCCGTGGCCGAGTTCATGCGCAAGTGTCATGACGTCGCGTGGTTTGCCCATGTAGTTGAGCAGCACATAGGGATGCGCCGACGGCACCGTCGGATGCGCGAAAGCGCCGGGTGCCTTGCCGGGCCGCGCCGGCACGTCAATCCACGAGCGGTCGAAGAAGCGCTGAGCGATCTCAGCCATATCCGGCGAAAAACCGCGATAGGCCGAAATCACCGTTTCGCACGCCTCCTCCCAGCCGATCACCGCCTGCGGCGTATCGGGAAGCGGCGCGTTGCGGTCCCAAGGCTTCAGATGATCGAGGCCCAGCCATTTTGCCTTCATGGCGTAATAGCGGTGCGAGATGCGCGGATAGGAATCCCGAACCGCTTCCGTCAGGGCGTCGACAACCTCGCGCTCGACACGATTGGCGAGGTGACGGCTGTCGGCGATATCCTCGAACCCCCGCCAGCGATCGGAAATCTCCTTGTCCTTGGCCAACGTGTTCGTGATCAGCGTGAAGGTAGAAAGATGCGACCCGAAAGTCTTCGCAAGAGCATGAAATCCCTTTTCTCGCTTCGACCGGTCATGATCCTGCAACAGGTTTAGCGTCGGCTCGATCGGCAAATCCTCGCCGTCCACCGTGAACCGCATGGCGGTCATGGTTTCATCGAACAACCGGTTGAACGCCGCCCGTCCGGTCAATGATTTTTCGTGGAACAGCTGCTCAATCCGGTCTTCGAGCTGGAAGGGCTTTTCCTTGCGCAGGTCCTCGATCCAGGGCCGGTAGTGCGCCAACAGCGCGTCGCCGGACATGGCGCGCTCCAGCTCCTCGTCCTCCAGACGGTTGAATTCGAGCGCAAAGAACAGAAGGTGCGAACTCAGGTCCGTCAGCTTCTGCTGCATATCGCCATAGAACTTCGCCTTGGTGGGGTTAGCCGTCTCTCCGGCATAGGTCAGGCTCGCAAAGGACATGATGCGGCCGAGGATTTCCTCCAGCACCTCATATTGCCGGATCGCCTCGCCGAGCTGGTTGTTCGCCGCGAGGATCGAGAGCTTCCCCTTCCATTCCTCGGCGAAACGTTTTGCCTCGTTTTCCGCCGTTTCGAGATCGCGCTTGAGTTCCGGCGCGTCGATCGCCGGATAAAGGTCGCCGAGATTCCACTCCGGCAAGTCGCCGAATGGCGATGTCCCGGCGGCAGCCGGCTCACTCGCGGTGCGCATAGCGGCACAGCCGGCGCGGAGGGTCGAAAAAGGGATCATGAAGTTGTCTCGCCTGTTCGCCGACGATTGCGCGCCAGCCGACCGTTAAAGTTTGAATGACGGATTTAGGCCGCTCTTGATGATTATGTGCCAACTTGGCTCATACGGTTATGCCCCGGCATTCTACCCGGAAAACATACAAAAGGTTCGGTCCCGTTCAAGCGATGAGTGCACAAATCCTCATAGTCGATGACGATCCTGTGCAACGCCGCCTGCTTGAGGGCGCTGCGAACCGCCTTGGATACTCCGCGCAATTGTGCGACGGCGGCGAGGCCGCGCTCGAGGCCATGAGCTCGGAGGCAGCACCTTTCGACGCCATCCTGCTCGATCTGGTCATGCCCGACATCGACGGCCTCGAAGTCATGCACGCCATGCGCGAGCGCGATATCGAAACGCCCGTGATCGTGCTCACTGCCCAGGGGGGAATCGAGGTCGTCATCTCCGCCATGCGCGCCGGGGCCTTCGATTTCCTGGTCAAACCGGTCGCGCCGGAACGGTTGAAAACCGCGCTCCAATCCGCCGTCAAGGTCACATCCCGGCAGACCGGCGTCGCCACCACATCGGCCTATGACCCGGCAATCGCAGCCCGCACCATGGTTGCGGGCAGCGAGTCTATGGATCGCGTCCGCGGACTGATGCGCAAGGCGGCCGCCAGCGATATCCCTGTCCTGATCGAGGGCGAATCCGGCACCGGCAAGGAACTTATCGCCCGTGCGATTCAGGCCGAAAGCGCGCGCAGGAAGAAGCCCTTCGTCGTGGTCAACTGCGGCGCCATTCCCGAAAATCTGATCGAAAGCATTCTTTTCGGCCACGAAAAGGGCGCCTTCACCGGTGCGACGGAAAAGCACACTGGCAAGTTCGTCGAGGCGGACGGCGGTACGCTGTTTCTCGACGAGATCGGCGAACTACCGGTGGAAGCCCAGGTGAAACTGCTGCGCGCCATCCAGGAGGGCGAGATCGAGCCAGTCGGCTCCCGCACGATCAGGAAAGTCGATATCCGCTTCATCTCGGCGACCAATCGCGACCTGATCGAGGGGATCAAGGCAGGCCGGTTCCGCGAGGATCTGTTCTACCGTCTCAACGTCTTTCCTATCCTCGTTCCGCCGCTACGCCAGCGCGATACCGACATACCGGTGCTCGTGCGCCATTTCATCGACATGTATCATCGTGAAGAGCGCAGCTTCCGGGCGCGCGGGATTTCGCCGCGCGCATTGGCGCTTCTCCAGTCGCACGACTGGCCCGGCAATATCCGCCAGCTTCAGAATGCGATTTTCCGCGCAATGGTGTTGTGCGACGGCGACGTCTTGGAGGAAGCCGACTTCCCGCAGATTCAGGCTCAGGTACACGGCATCGATCCGAAGGAATTGTCCGGCCCGCCCGAACGCCCCCGCGATCCGGTCCGCAACGATTTCCCGGTCGAGACCGGGGTGCGCGGCCAGAAACTGCTGGCCGAACCCGACGCGCTGAAGCTCCTCGACACCAGCGGCAATGTCCGCCCGCTGGTCGAGATAGAGGCTGAAGCCATCGCTTTTGCCATAGAACATTATGGCGGCCAAATGAGCGAAGTCGCCCGTCGCCTCGGCATCGGGCGCTCGACGCTCTATCGCAAACTTAAGGAATATGATCTCGGCCATGCCGGGATCGCGGCCGAATAATCCGCCTCGACAGACCTGTTCCGCGGGCGCTTGCCAACACCGCCGATACCCTTATGCATTTGGTAACCAAGCATATTTACGCCTGACCGCCGCGATCCGCCTGCCATCGTATCACCGCATTTCGTCATCATCAGGAGATGCCAAATGGGGAAGATCGGGGATATTTGGTGCAGATCGGCCATTCGCGCGATTTCCAACTGGATTTTACCGGCCATCGGTGCGATCACCGCGCTAACAAGCGGTTAACCATGTTTCCGCTAGCCTCCGGGGCGGTACTGTTCTTGCAGGTTGGTGAGTTTTGAGGTTCCGGAAGACAATCGATACGGCTTGCAAGAGCCGTCATATGTTTCGTGCGGTTTCGCGCGCGATTGTCCTTGTTTGCCTGCTTGTGCCTTTTGCACTCGCAGCCCCCGCCGAAGCTGAGACGCGTACGCTGAAGCTCTACTTCATGCACACTGGCGAACGCGCCGAGATCACTTTCAAGAAGAATGGACGATACGTTCAGAGCGGGCTCAACAAGCTGAACCGCTTCCTGCGCGACTGGCGGCGCAACGAGCCGACCAAGATGGACCCGCAGCTGTTCGACATCATCTGGGAAGCCTACCAGATGTCCGGCGCCCGCGATTACATCCACGTCGTCTCCGCCTATCGCTCGCCGGCCACCAATGAAATGCTGCGCCGGACCCGTGGCGGCCAGGCCAAGAAAAGCCAGCACATGCTCGGCAAGGCGATGGATTTCTACATTCCAGGCGTCAAGCTCTCCAAGCTGCGCGAGATTGGCTTCAAGCTCCAGGGCGGCGGCGTCGGCTATTATCCGAAATCGGGTTCGCCCTTCGTGCATTTCGACACCGGCAGCGTGCGCGCCTGGCCGCGCATGAGCCGCGCCGAACTGCAGCGCGTCTTCCCTAGAGGGGGCACGCTACATCTGCCCCCGGACGGCAAGCCCCTGCCCGGTTATCAGCAGGCGCTGGCGGCTTACAAATCGCGCAAGGCCAAGGGTGACGCCACCGCGCTCGACATCGGCGGCGGCAATAGCGGATCGAGCCGCGGCGGCGGCTTGCTGGCCGGGCTCTTCGGCGGCGCAGACGAGGAAGAGGACAATGTCGAGGCCGTGGCGCCGGTCACCCGGCAGGCCAGTGTCGTTCGCGCCGAACCGCAGCGCGCGGAACCGGTTCGCAGGCCGGAAACGCCGGGCACGCTGATGGCCGCGCTGGTGCCGCGCGAAACGCCATTGCCGCAATTCGCACCGCGTCCGTCGGCGGCTGTGCCGCTCGCTTCGCCGGAACCGACCGTCGATACCGTCTTGCAGTCAGAGGCCGCGCCAACGCCGCCACGGCCCGTTGGCGCTGAACCCGCACCGGACATGCCGCTGCCGCGGCCACGCCCGGAAATCGTTCTGGCCAGCGCCAGCCCGGAACCCGATCCGACGCGCCGCACCGCTTCGGAGATCGAGGCAGCGCTCAATGGCGCTACGCGCACGAAACGCGCGCCGGACGATCAGGTTGAGAAGATTATCGCGTCGGCGCGTGAGTCCGATATCGATCTGCGCGGCCTGCAAATCCCGCTGCCGACATCCGCGCCCCGCCCGGAACGCCTCGCCGGCCCGAAAATCGAGATTGCGTCCCTTCCGGTACCCGATACGGCGCGCGAGGACGTGATGACGGATACACCTACGACGCTCGCCAGCGCAGTCCCCGAGCCCGAAAAACGCGATCGGCCAAGCGCTCGTGTCGCTCCCAATTACGACACCGGCGTCGAGACGACCGACAAGGCGCCCCGCCCAAGCATCCACACCGCGTCGACATCTCCGGCGCCTGCCGTGGAACTTGTTCCGGCCGAGGAGATCGATCCGTCACGTTTCGGTAGTTGGACGACCACCAAGCTGTCCGTCACCGACCATGGTGGCCTGACCGAACGCCCGGTATTTGTACAGAACGCGCTGCGCGAAGCGCCCACCGCCGTCTATACGCAGGGCTTCGCGAAATCCGAAATGCCGGATCCGCGCCGTTTTTCGGGCAAGGCGATCACCTTCCTGACCGTGGCGAAATTCGCCGGTGGAAAGGGCGGAGACGGGCAGCCGCTCACGCTGCAGCTTCCAATCACGAACTGACGGGTTTCTCCGCGTCAGCCAGCGGGCCCACCGGCTCAGCATCCGGAAGGGGTACGGCCGGTCTATCAACCTGGCCGAGCTTTTGCTCACGGCGCCTTCGCCGCGCGATCCGGCCGGCCCGGTAGCGCACCTTGACCCACCAAAGCCCCTCCTCGACATTCTCGATCTCCCCCGAATAGGCCTCCGAGAGCGCCTCGCGGTAGGATGAGAAATTCTCCATCGCTATCGCCTCGAGGCGATGCATCACGCTCATCCAAGCCGGCGAGAACAGCAATGTGATGGCGGTCACCGCGATCGAAAGGCGATAGATATCGCCGCCCAGCGCCCCGGTCGCAAATCCGGCCGCGGCGAGAACGAAGGAAAATTCTCCGATTTGCGCCATCGACAATCCGCCGACCAGCGCCGTCTCGCGGTCGAAACCGGCGATACGCAACAGGAACACATTAAGCACCGTCTTGGCGGCAATGACGAACAGCGCCGCCGCCAGGACAACACCGAGATGCGCTCGAATATACTCGAGGTCGATCAGCAGGCCGATGGACAGGAAGAAGACGACGAGCAGCACACTCTGGATCGGCTCGATGATGGGAATGACCTTGTTTCGCAGCGTCGACTGTCCGATCACCAGCCCGGCTATGAAAGCGCCATAGGCGGGCGACAGGCCGATCGTGCCAGATAACGCCGCAGCCCCGAAACAGACCGCGAGCGAGCCGAGCGCCAACAGCTCCACATTCTCTCCGACCTCCTCGTCGAACGGCACCTTGAGCTTTGGGCTGCGCCCGAGCCACCACAACAACGCGCCGAGAAGGCCGACAGCAACGGCGATCTTGAAAACGATTGAGGCGGCGTTCGCCCCGGCTCCGCCAAGTGACGTGACGATGATCAGCATCGGCACCACCGCGATGTCCTGCGCGATCATCACGCCAACGGTTATCCGTCCTGGCATGCGGCGCAGCGCACCCGCGTCTTCAAGCATCTTCATTGCCACCACAGTGCTCGACAACGCGATGATGAAGCCGAGGATAATCGCCTCCGCCAGGGAAGAGGAAGTGAGCCAGGCTATTCCCGCCCCGAGCAGCATTGCAGCGATGAGTTGCCCGGCCGCGACCGTAACCGCCGGTCTGAGCGTCGCGACGAAAGCCTTCACGGACAGTTCCGTGCCGATGAAGAAGAGCAGCATCAGGACGCCCATTTCCGCGAGCGTGGTGACGTTGTCATTCGAACTGATCAGGCCAAAACCGGTCGGCCCCATGATCATGCCCGCAAGGATGAAGCCGACCAGCGGCGGCTGCTTCAAGCGCATCAGCCCAAGTCCGGCCAGCACCGCGATCGCAATAACGATCGCCATGTCGACCAGCGGCACGCCGTGATGAACCTCTTCCAAATCCGTCTCCGTGATTCCTCAACGGAGATTATCGGCAAGCGGGCCCAACGGCAATTTGCCGGCTGCGATTGTTGTCAGGCCGCGTGATCCGTCGCCGCGCCGTGCGGCAGCACGAAGACGGCCTCGCCACCCGGAGCGCGATTCACCGCGAGCGCATAATCATAGACAGACGAAAGGTTGTCGTTCGTCAGCACGTCCCGCGGCGCGCCGCTGGCATGCACATGCCCGCTTTTGAGCAGGATCACATGATCGGCATACATGGCTGTCAGGTTGAGGTCATGCAGAATGGCGAGCACCCCCCCGCCGGAACGGGCGAAATTTCGCGCCACATCCATGATCTGGATCTGGTGGCGGATGTCGAGGCTGGAGACCGGCTCGTCGAGAAACAGGTAGCGCGCCCTGCCCTCGAGTACCGGGGTCCAGACCTGGCAAAGCACGCGCGCCAGCTGCACCCGCTGCTGCTCGCCGCCCGAAAGTTCCTGATACATGCGCCCTTCGAAGCCGGCGAGATCGACCCGCGCCAGCGCCGCCGTGACGATGCCGCTCTCACCGCTCGGAAGCCCCTCGCGGATGCCGAGGCGGACAATCTCGCGCACCGTGAAGGGAAAGGAGAGGCTGGAAGCTTGTGGCAGCACGCCGCGCCAGGGTGCCAGTTTCCGGGGTTTCACGGTGGCGATATCAAGCCCGTGCAACCGCGCGGCGCCCAAAAAGGGCACGTCACCCGACAAGGCCCGGAGCAGCGTCGTCTTGCCCGAGCCGGTCGGACCGATGACGATTGTCATCTTACCAGGTTCGGCGGCGATATCGACGCCGTGCAGGACCGGCTTGCGCCCGAGTGTCACGCGGATGTCTTCAGCGGTGAGCATGGCAACCTACAAGTCCAGAATGCCGCGACGACGCAGCAGGATCCAAAGAAAGAACGGCGCGCCCGCAATCGCGGTGACAATGCCGATCGGCAGTTCCGCCGGCGCCACGATCTGTCGGGCGATCGCATCGGCGAACAGAAGCAGGATCGCGCCGAGCAGCGCCGAGGCTGGTAGCAGGAACCGGTGATCCGGCCCGATCAAGAGGCGCAGGAGATGCGGAACGACAATACCCACAAAGCCGATGCCGCCTGAAACGGCAACCGAAGCCCCCGTCGCCGCAGCGACGCACAGGATCGCGATATTCTTGAAGCGTTGGACCTCGACGCCCAGATGTCCCGCCGCAGCCTCGCCGAGCGCCAGCGCGTTCAAACCACGCGCCATCAGCGGCAGGGCGAGGATAACGGGCAGTATCAGCGGTGCGGCCATCAGGTTCTTTGTCCAAGTCGCGCCGGCCAGAGAACCAAGCCCCCAGAAGGTGAGGTCGCGCAACTGCCGGTCGTCCGCCCGGAAGACGAGAACACCGGTAACCGCCCCCGCCAGCGCTCCGAGCGCGATGCCTGCAAGCAGCATGGTGGCGACCGAAGTGCGGCCTTGCCGCGTCGAGATCCTATAGAGCACCAGTGTCGAGATCAGCCCGCCTAGAAAGGCAGCGAACGGTATCGAGTAAATGCCGAAGATCGCGGCGGCCGGGGCCAATGCGCCGCCCTGCAGCACAATGAAGCTCACCGCGCCGAGCCCGGCTCCGGCGGAAACGCCGACAATGCCCGGATCGGCAAGCGGATTGCGGAACAGTCCCTGCATAATCGCGCCTGATACGGCCAGCGCCCCGCCGATCAGCATGCCCAGCACAGCACGCGGAAAACGGATGCCATAGACGACAATCCGGTCTGCACCCTCCAGAGCGCCGGAGGTGAAGCCGAGCGTCTCGAGGAACACCCGCCATGCCGACGCGTCGGAAGCGCCAGAGGCGAGGCTGAAGAAAAAGGTCAGGACCAGTGCGGCTGCCAGAACGACGATGGTCGCGCGCGCGAGCGCCGACCGATCGCCGTCATCGGCGGTTTTCGGCCGGACCACGGACCAAACCTCAGTGAAAGTCATCGCCGTAAAGCGCCTTGGCGAGATCGAGCGCCGCTGATGCGGTGCGCGGTCCGAAGCCGAGCAGATACAGTCCGTCCATCCGGACCAACGCCTTGTCCTTCGCGGCCTGTGTCGTCGCGATGGCGGGATGGGCGAACAGCGTATCAGGATCTGTTCCGTGATCGCCAACACGATCCATCATCAGGATCGCGTCCGGATCGACCGTGATGATCGCCTCGTCCGTCACCTGTTTGTAGCCCTCGAAATCGACAATGGCATTTTCGGCCCCTGCAAGTTCGATGATGCCGTTCGCCGCCGTGCCCGTGCCGGAGGCCATTATGCGGCCGTCCTGCATAGAGAGGATAAACAGGACACGCTTTTTCTCCCCGATTCCGGACATCGTTTCGGCGAGTTGCTTCATCTGCGCCGAAATCTCGGCATGCAGCGCCGCGCCCTTCTCTTCGACGCCCAAGGCATCGGCGACGACATCGATCGCATCGCCGATGCCCTCGGCAGTGAAATCCTCTGGCACGTCGACAAAGGGAATGCCCGCCGAACGGAGAACCTCGATCGCTTCCGGCGGTCCGCTGCCCTCGCGCGCCAGGATCAGGTCAGGCTCGATCGACAGCACGCCTTCCGGCGCCAACGCCCGCATATAGCCCACATCGGGCAACGCCGTGGCGGCTTGCGGATAGGAACTCGTCGAGTCCCGACCGATCAGACGGCCTTCCTCTCCAAGCGCATAGACGATCTCGGTCACGGCGCCACCAATCGAGAGCACGCGCTCCGCCTTGTCCTGCGCGATAACGGGATGGGCAGTCCCGACAAGCGAGACAAGCGCGATCGCTGCAAGCCGCGATGCGCCGCGGCCGATCTTGGTAATTGCAATCATGGGAAACTCCTAAGCCGCCGGAGCAATTGTGTGGCGCGGCAAGCTCTTCACCAGCGTCTGCCAGTCGGGCGCGTTCGCTTCACCCTCCTTCCAGAACCCGTTGATGAGGATGATGCGATCGCCCTTTTCGTCATAGGCCTCGACCGAGACGACCTCTCCGTCCTTGCTCGGCCGGCTGATCAGCCAGCACTCGGAAATCGCGCTGGTTTTCAGATGCATGTGGAAATCCGGATCCATGACGTTCAGCCAGTCGCCGGTACGTTTGATGTTGGATACCGTTCCGGCGTGGATCTGAAGGCAACCCGGATTGCGAACGAAGACCATGATCACGGTTCCGTCCTCGGCCGCCGTGTTGAAGACCGCGTCGATCGCGTCATCGGCGAGACGCCAGGTGAATTCGGGACCGACAGCGCGAACCGCCTGCAGACGCTTGAAGCCGAGCCGGGCGATAAGACCCTGGAAATCATGCGTGTCTTCCAGCGAAGCCCAGCGCTCGCGCAACTGCGCGACCTGATCTTCGTTCGGATCCCCGACCTCGGCCTTGACGACCGGCGGCGTGAACGCGGGAACGGAGGCGTCCGACCGCATCGCCAACGTGTCTACCAGAGCGTTCCAGGCCGCGATGTCGGTGGCCGGGCGGGCATGGATCTTGTGCACAGCATCGCCATGCGCGTCGAAGAATTGCAGGCTTCTCTTCACATCGTCGCCTTCGCCCTTCTCCACGGCGAAACCATGCACCCAATGGGCGCGGAACAGACGCAGATTGATCCCCTCGCCGAGGAACATCGCGACGCGCTCGCGCGGGATATAGCCCTCATAGACGCCGATCTTCTCGTGCACCGCATTCTCGTTGCGGGTCAGCGCCATCACCTCGCCGACCTCGGCCAGGCGTGAAAACAGCGTATCCATGTCGGGCCGGATGCGGCGCACGCCTTCACCTTCCCACGCGGCGAGAAACTCGCCCTCGGAAATGCCGAGGCTGCGCGCGAGATCGCGTTCGCGGAGTTTCGAATTGGCCGCACGGGCCGACTTGATGTCTTCGGGCGTCAGGGGATTTGAGATGGTCATCGGCTTCGGTCTCACTTGTTGAGGATAAGTTTGCCCTGGCGGGTGATCTTCAATCGATAGATCGCCCCGTCATGCTCGATGCCGATTTCGCTGGCGCCCCGAAACAGATCGGAGCTCTCATAGACGGTGGGTCCGCCGACCTTTGCAGTGTTTTCTCCCGCCTTCATCACGCTTGCGCCAGTCATCTGGTTTTCCTGCTCTTTCGTCATCGTCAATCTGTTTTCAACGGTGAACGCCTGGCTGGCTGGCTGCTGGCTTGGCAAAACGAGAGTCATTTTCAAACTTGACTCTCGTGGTCATGTTTTCTATCGGATGCAATACATGAGTGAATGTGTCAAGTTATAAAAGGCTCTTCGCTCTCGACATAAGGCCAGCAAGCCAACCGCCAGCCAGCCGCTTTCCCATAAGAACAGGAGAATGAAATGGGGCTGGTGGGACGTAATTTTGCTTTGCTTGCGGCAAGTGCCGCTGTCTGCGCCTTGTGTGCGGCCTCGGGGCCGGCAATGGCACAGGAGACGGAAACGGCTGGCCAGCCGACGCTTCTGCAGCGCCTGATCCTCGGCTTCGGCCGTCCGAAGGTAGCGACCGACACGCCGACCGCGGTCACGGTTATCGAACAGGACGACATCGACCAGGAAATTCCCGATACCGCCGCCGAGCTCACGACGAAGATTCCCGGCGTCAATGCCGCGGGCAGCGAGTCCAACGTACTCGGCCAGAACTTCAACATCCGCGGCTTCGGGCCGGAAACGGTCGGATCGAGCCAGGAAGGCCGCGTCCAGGTCAATGTCGACGGCGCGACCAAATATTACGAATCCTACCGTATGGGCGGCCTGTTCTCGGATATGGAGCTCTACAAGCGGGTCGAGGTCCTGCGCGGACCGGCGGCCGGCACGCTCTATGGCTCGGGCGTACTCGGCGGCGTGATCAATTTCACGACGAAAGACGCGTCAGACTTCCTCGAAGACGGCCAGACCGCCGTGCTACGGCTGAAATTCAACGGCGACAGCAATCAGGAAGGCTACAAAGCCTCGGCGATCTTCGCATCGCGTCTCGGCGAGCACGCTGAGTTCATTGCCGCTGGCAACTACACCGATTTCAAGAACATCATCACCGGCGACGATCATGAGCTTCTGGGCACCGGAACGGAACTGCCCTCCGGCCTGATCAAGGGCACCCTTTATCTCGACGAAGAACACGAGAAGGTGCTTCGCGCATCATACAACCGCACCCAGGGCGACAGCTTCTCCGCAGTTTCGGTCGGCGGCGGCCCGGTTTGCGAAAGCTTCGTATTTCCCTGTTTTCCGTATGCCACCCCAACCAATACGCCGAGGCTGGCGGAAAGGGAGTTCTTCGACGAAACCGCTGTCCTGTCCTACGAGGACTCGGCGTCGGACAATCCATGGCTCGATCTCAAGGCGACGCTTTCCTATTCGAAGCAGCGCAACGACCAAGGTGCATTCGTGGTCGCGGACATGAGCTACGCCTATTACGAGGGCAAGCTCGAGAACACGGCCGAATGGACCGGCGAGAAGTTCGAGAACTTCCTCACGGTGGGCCTTCAGGGCAAGTACCATAAACGTCGCCGCAACAATGCGGCATCCTCCAGCCACCCGGAATACAACCAGCACGGCGGAGGCGTCTACGCACAGAACGAGTTCGTCTGGCAGGACCGCCTGACCCTGATCTCGGGCATGCGCATCGACTGGTCGACACTGACGCCGTCGGGAACTCTGGCAGAAGCGCATCCCGAATTCGAAGCAACATCGGGTGTCGCCTACGCGCCGAAGATCGCCGCGCTCTACGATCTGACAGACAGCCTCTCTGTTTTCGGATCCTACGCCTATACCGAGCGTCTTCCGTCGGGCGACGAGGAATTCGATTATCGCGGCGACCTGATCCAGAACCACCTGAAAAAGGAACGCGCCCACTCTGTCGAAATCGGCTTCGGGCAGGATCTTCAGGATGTACTCACCGGCAATGACGCGCTGGCCTACAAGGTCACCGCGTTCCGCAACCACGTCACGGATCTCATCGTGCGCAACGCAGGTGGCGATTTCGAGAACGTGGCGTCCGCCAATCTTTGGGGCGTCGAATTGGAAGGCTCCTATGAGGTGGAATACGCCTTTGCCGGCCTCGCCGCTTCCGTCATCCGCGGCGAGGACGCCGATTCCGGCGAGCCCTTGAACAATATTGCTCCCGACGAAATCGCTTTGACCATCGGCGGAAAGATCCCGGATCATTATCTGCGGTTCGGCTGGGATGCCCGCTTCGTCGCTGCACAGACACGCGTCTCCACGGCGTCTGGCGCCACGCCCCCGTCGGACCCGTTCAACGTTCACGACATCTTCGCGTCCTGGAAGCCCGAGGACGGCGCGTTGGCCGGCTTCGAAGTGATCGGGCGCGTCGATAACCTCTTCGACAAGGAATACCAGGAGTACCTGATCACCTCCGGCCCGTCGAAAGGCCGCACGTTCAAGGTCTCCGTGGCGAAAACGTTCAACTTCTGAGGAAAATCATGGAACAGGCAGGACGACACTCCCACGACAGGATTATCAGGGCCGCGAGAACCCTGTCGTGCGTCCTTGCCCTGGCGGCGGGACCGGCCTACGCGCAGGACGAAGCGCCGGCCCCGTCACTTTCCCTCGAACTCAATGCATTGCAACAGCAGAACGATGCGTGCCGCATTGTCTTCCTCGCCGAAAATCGGCTGGGCGCCGACCTCTCGGCGCTGTCCTTTGAAACCGTGCTGATAAACACGGACGGGATCGTCGACCGGCTGACGCTGTTCGACTTTCAATCGCTGCCCGAGGGCCGCACACGAGTGCGCCAATTCGACCTGGACAACACCCGATGCGATTCCATCGGTCGCATCCTGATCAACGGCGTCGCCGCCTGCGACGGCGAAGGCCTCGCCGGACCGGAATGTATCGACAGGCTGACCCTTGCGAGCCGTACGAAGGCGGAGATCGCCGGATGACTTTTATGATCGAAGATACACTTCGGCGCATTCTCGACTTCCTGACGCTTGGCGGACCGGTCGTCACTATCCTCCTCGTGGTGTCAGTCACCTCGCTGACTCTGGTGATCCTGAAGATCTGGCAGCTTCTCGTCGCGCGAGTCGGCCGCCACCGCACTATCGAAAAGGCGCTCGCCCATTGGACCGCCGGCCGGCAGCGTGTCGCGCTCAACGATCTGGCCGAGCGGCGCAATGGTGCAGCACGCATTGTCTGGCAGGCCATGGCCACTGTCATCAACGCGTCGCCGCGCGATAGCGACGCCATTTCCGAACGACTGCGGGTCGACGCGACCGCCTATCTGGCGAAGCTGCGCTCCGGCTTTCGCGCCCTCGACGCCATCGCTCAAATCTCCCCGCTGATCGGGCTCTTCGGTACTGTTCTCGGCATGATCCAGGCTTTCCAGAAGCTGCAGGAAGCCGGCAACAGCGTCGACCCGTCCCTGCTCGCCGGCGGCATTTGGGTGGCGTTGCTGACCACGGCCGTCGGCCTTGCGGTCGCCATGCCGACCTCGCTGCTCCTGACATGGTTCGAAAGCCGCGTCGCGCGCGAAAGCGAATTGCTCGAACGCGCCCTGACCGTTGTCCTCAATCCCGCACCGCTCGTCCGGTCCGGACAGGCGCCGGGCGGAGCGTCGAGGCAAGAACACCAGGGAAAGCAGGTCCATGCGGCTTGACGGTGCGGAGCGGCGGCGCAATGCCCTGTCGATGACCTCGCTGATCGATGTCATCTTCCTGCTGCTGCTCTTATTCATGCTGTCATCGACTTTCACTCGGTTCGGCGAGATCGAGCTGACCTCGGGCGGCGGCATGGCGGGCGGGCCGGTGATGCCGGTCTATCTGCGCCTCCAGGGTGACCGGATCGTCCTCAATGGCGAGGAACTGACATTTGCCGGCCTGCCCGCCGCACTCGACCGCCAAAAGCAGACCGGCGCCGACACGATCCTGGTGTCGCTCGACGACCGGACTGTCTCGCAGCGCTTCATCGATGTCTATTCCGCGCTACGCGCCATGCCGGGCATCGCGGTAACGGTCATTCGCTGACGGATACGCCATGCATCTCACGGCCATTTCCCCTCCCGCGAAAAAGCCGGAACCGGCGATCGCACTCATCAACATCGTCTTCCTGATGCTGATCTTCTTCCTCATCGCCGGCACGCTCGCCCCGCCCCTCGACAAGGACCTGACGCTCGTCCGCACGGCCGGGTTGGAAGGCCGCGAGCCGCCGGATGCGCTGGTCGTCCATGCGGACGGAAGCACGACGTGGCGCGGCCAGCCGATCGGCCCGGCCGAAGCGGTCGCCCGAAGCCATGCCGGGGAAGCCGATACCGACAACGCCATGCGTCTCGTCCCCGACCGGGATCTGCCTGCAAAGAAGCTGCTGGAAATCGCCGACGATCTCCGGCGCAATGGGGCGAAACGAATATTCATCGTGACAGAGCGGGGGCTGGATTGATGGCGTCGCGTCGCAATCTCAGGATTTCGGTCGCGATCGCCGCCTCGCTAGGCGTGCATTTCGCCGCGGCGACGGCAATGGCGCCAACCGGGCCGAAGGTCGAAATCGAGGGCGGTGCCACCGCGGAGATCGCCGCGCTCGGCTCTTCCTTCGAGGACCTGCTTGCGGGGAGCAGCGCCGCCCAGCCGGCCGAAGTGATGCCCACCGAAACCGCGGAGCCGGTCACCGAACCGCTTGCAAAGCCGGTGAAACCGGACAGAAGCGCCAAAGCCCAACCGGAGAAGGCGACTGCCGCCAAGCCCGTCGATGCGCCGAAGGCATCGAAACCGGTCGAGATCGCCCGTGCCGACGTGACGCCAACACCTTCGCAACGCCCGGCGGAATCGCCGGCACGGCCCACCGAGGTTTCGCAGGCGAAACCGTCACAAGTGTCGCCGGGCAAGGTGCCGGAAGCACGCGCTGAAACACCGCCCGCGACGCCGCAATCCGTCTCCATCCCCCAATCCACGGCGTCCGAGACCGCACCAACGCTGCCGCAGACCGCCGCCTCGGCCGCAACGATCAGTGAAAGCACGGACATGGCTGCCGAGCCGGAGACGCAGCAAGCGACCACCACGCCGCCTGCGCATGCACCTCAAGCCGATTCAGCCGCTGTCGTGTCCGAAATCGCGCCCGCCGAGCAGCAGGCCGAAGCCACACCCGCCGAGCCCATCGAAACCGCCGCGCTTACGCCGGCTCAAGCCGCCGAAACCATCGAGGCCGAACCGGAAGAAAGCCCGATCCCGGTCCCGATCGCCCGTCCGCCGCAGCCGCAGGACGAACGCAACCGGGCGGAGGCCCGCGAAAGGCAACCCGCGAAGAAAAAGGAACCTGAGAAAAAGCAGCAGGTCGCCAATGTCGCGCGCGGAAATGCCGACCGCAATGCCCGTGCCGGCGATATCTCAGGTCGCGAGACCTCCAAGGCCAAGACAGGCGGCGGCCAGAGCGGCGGCAAGGCATCGAAGGCCGGCAACGCGAGCGCCTCGAATTATCCCGGCAAGGTCTATGCGAAAATCCGCCGAACGCGCCAGAAACGGGCCGGCGGCCGGGGCGTCGCACAGATCCGTTTCTCGATCTCGTCGAGCGGCGGGCTGGCCAGCATCCGCCTCGCATCGAGCTCGGGCTCAGGCGTCGTCGACAGCGCGGCGATCGATCATATCCGCCGCTCCGCGCCGTTTCCGCCGCCGCCCGCGGGCGCGCAGCGGCAATTCGTCATTCCCGTCGAAGTCAGGCGCTGACGCGCCCGCCCCCGATGCGGTAAAACAATCAAACAAAGAAAGGGAAGTTAGAAAATGTATGTCGCGATGAACCGTTTCCGGGTCAACGAAGGTCACGAAGAGGCGTTCGAGAATGTCTGGCGCAACCGCAATTCAAGCCTCGCCGACATGGCGGGCTTCCGGTCGTTCCACCTGCTGAAAGGCTCTTTCGACGAGGAGTCGAAAACGACGCTCTATGCCTCGCACACGATCTGGGAGAGCCATGACAACTTCGTCGACTGGACGAAATCCCAGAATTTCCGCGACGCTCACAAGAATGCCGGAACGAACAAGGGCATGTATGCCGGCCATCCGCAGTTCGAGGGGTTCCAGTCGGTCGTCGACAATTGATCCGACCAGATGGTGTTACCGACAGCAAAAAGCCCGGCGGTGCGCACCGCCGGGCTTTTTCGATTTCCGACCAATGACTGTGCTCAGACCATGCCAAGCGCGTTCTTGTAGAGGTCGAGGACCGCTTCCTCTTCCTGGATCTCGTTGGGGTCCTTCTTGCGCAAACGAATGATCGCGCGCAGCGCCTTTGTGTCGTAGCCGCGCCCCTTGGCCTCGGCCATCACTTCCTTGATGTCGTTCTGGATCGTGGCCTTTTCTTCTTCGAGTCGCTCGACCCGCTCGACCAATTGCCGCAATTCGGCTGCTGCTACAGTGACTTCGCTTGCGGGATCGCTCATGAAAACCTCGAATTGTTGAGTGGTTGGCTATGCTGGCGCAGCCAACAGGCAGACCCGTTGCCCTGCTTACCGAAGAGCGAAAGACCGGATGCCGGATGCGCTGAAAGATGGCCAACCGTTGCCGTATCCGCGCGGCAAAATCAACCGCGCGGCGACACCGTTCACAACTGCTTCGGGAAAGCCGTCAGGCGCGTTTGCCGTCGAAGATATGTTCGAGCTTGCGACCGAGCAGCCAAGCCACTGGTAGCGCGATGACCGCGCCGCCGACAGCGGCATAGATCATGTATTGCGCCGAAATCATATCGATCGTCATCAGCGCAATGACAATGATCCCCATCAGCGTCGGCGCTGTGAGAAGGTAGGCTGCGAGAAATAGTGCGAACATGACGAGATCCCCCGGATTCACATTCCATAAAGAGAATGTGAATCCGAAAGATGCCTCTCGCCTTGACCGTGATCAAAGTGGATGACGAAATGATGTCCCCGCAGCCCCGAAATGCGTTATCGCGGAAGCGTCGTCTCGCCCATCAGGAATTCGTCGATGGAGCGCGCCGCCTGTCGGCCCTCGCGGATTGCCCAGACCACCAAAGACTGGCCGCGCCTGGCGTCACCGGCCGCGAAGAATTTGTCCACGGTCGACCTGTAGTCGAGATCGTCAGCATGGACCGAGGTTCCGCCGCGACGGTCGACATCGATCTTCAGGCTGCCGCCCAACTCGTCGATTACACCCGCTTCGGCTGGTCCGGAAAAACCGATTGCGATGAAGGCGAGGTCCGCGCGGATGAAGAATTCGCTGCCGGCGATCGGCTTTCTTGCTTCGTCCACCTCGCAGCATTTCACATGCGTCAGCATGCCGTTCTCACCGATGAACTCGAGCGTCGCCACCTGGAATTCGCGCTCTGCGCCTTCCGCCTGCGAAGAGGAAGTGCGCATCTTGGTCGCCCAGTAAGGCCAGACCGAAAGCTTGTCTTCCTTCTCGGGGGGCTGAGGCCGGATGTCGAGCTGGGTAACCCGCACCGCGCCCTGCCGAAACGCCGTGCCCACGCAGTCGGATGCGGTGTCGCCACCGCCGACCACCACGACATGCTTGCCGCCCGCCAGGATCGGTTCCGAATTCCACGCGACGGAAGCGATGTTCTCGCCGGCGACGCGTTTGTTCTGCTGCACGAGGAAGTTCATCGCGGGATGCACGCCGCCGAGATCCTCACCGGGAATATCGGCATCGCGCGGCTTCTCTGAACCGCCGCAATAGAGCACCGCATCGAACTCCGCGAAGAGTTCCGAGACGGGCTTGTCGACACCGATATTGACGCCCGTGTGGAAAGTGACACCCTCACCCTCCATCTGCTTGGCGCGCGCGTCGATATAGTGCTTTTCCATCTTGAAGTCGGGAATGCCGTAGCGCATCAGCCCGCCGATGCGGCTCTCGCGCTCGAAAACGTCGACCTTATGGCCGGCGCGGCCGAGCTGCTGGGCGGCAGCCATGCCGGCCGGGCCGGAGCCGATGACAGCGACCTTCTTGCCGGTCTTGGAGACCGGCGGCTGCGGCGTCACGAAGCCGCTCGCATAGGCCTTGTCGGCGATCGCCTGTTCCACCGTCTTGATGGCGACCGGGATATCTTCCAGATTCAGCGTGCAAGCTTCCTCGCACGGCGCCGGGCAGATACGGCCGGTGATTTCCGGAAAATTATTGGTCGAATGCAGATTGCGGATCGCCGATTCCCAATCGCCATTATAGATCAGGTCGTTCCAGTCCGGGATCTGGTTGTTCACCGGACAGCCCGTCGGCCCGTGACAGAACGGAATACCGCAATCCATGCAGCGCGCCGCCTGCTTGACGACTTCGCCGTCTTCAAGCGGAAGCGTGAATTCCTTGAAATGGCGGATGCGGTCCGACGCCGGCTGGTATTTCGGCGTATGCCGGTCGATCTCGAGAAAACCCGTAACCTTGCCCATGACTGATCCTGAAACTACTCGATGACGACCGCCGTGCCCGATGCCGATACCATCAGCATCGAGCCGCTGCCGGCCGCAATGTTCTCATAATCGAGGTCGACGCCGATGACGGCATTGCCGCCGAGGCGCCGCGCCTCGTCTTCCATTTCCGCAAGTGCGATGCTCCGCGCTTCGCGCAGCGATTTCTCGTAGGCGCCCGACCGCCCGCCGACAATGTCGCGGATCCCGGCGAAGAAGTCGCGGAAGATGTTGGCGCCGAGGATAGCCTCGCCCGTGACCACACCCCTGTAATCCACGACCCGGTGTCCCTCGATCGTGTTCGTCGTCGCAATGATCATCGCATCACTCCGCCGCCACGTTCATGCGCATACGCTCCATTTCCTCGAGCGCGCGGCGATATTCGACCGGCATCACCTTGCGGAATTTCGGACGATAGATCTCCCAGTTCTCCAGGATATGCGCCGCCCGCGTCGACCCGGTCAGGTGACGGTGGTTGGAGATCAGCTGCAACAGCCGCTCCTCGTCGTGACGTGTCATGTCGTCGGAGACGTCGACACGCCCCTTGTGCATGAGGTCGCCGCCATGATGGTGCAGCTTCTCGAGAATATCGTCTTCCTCGGGCACAGGCTCAAGTTCGACCATGGCCATGTTGCAGCGGGTCTCGAAGGTCTCGTCCTCGTCGAGAACATAGGCCACGCCGCCCGACATGCCGGCCGCGAAGTTACGGCCCGTCTTGCCGAGCACGACGACCACGCCGCCGGTCATGTATTCGCAGCCATGGTCGCCCACCCCCTCGACGACAGCCGCCGCACCGGAGTTGCGCACGGCGAAACGCTCGCCGGCAACGCCGCGGAAATAGGCCTCGCCCATGATCGCGCCGTAAAGCACCGTATTGCCGACGATGATAGACTCCTCGGGCACGATCCGGCTGTTATCCGGCGGCCGCACAATCAGCCGCCCGCCGCACAGGCCCTTGCCGACATAGTCGTTACCGTCGCCGATAAGGTCGAAGGTGATACCGTTGGCAAGAAACGCGCCGAAGGACTGGCCGGCCGTGCCGCGCAGGGTCACGCGGATCGTCTCGTCCGGGAGGCCCTTGTGGCCGTACCGCTTTGCAAGTTCGCCCGACAGCATGGCGCCCGCCGACCGGTCCGTATTGTGGATCGGCGTCTCGATACGCACGGCCTCCCTGCGCTCCAGCGCCGGCTCCGCTTCCGCGATCAGCTTGCGGGCGAGAATGTCGTCGATCGGATGCTTCTGGCGCTCGGTCCAGTAGATCTCGGTCTTCTCGGCTTCGGGCTTGTGGAACACGCGGCTGAAATCCAGTCCCCGCGCCTTCCAATGGTCGATCAACTCTTCCTGCGACAAAAGATCGGTCTCGCCGATGATTTCGTCGATGGTCCGGAAACCCATCGCCGCCAGGAACTCACGGACTTCTTCCGCCAGATAGAAGAAGTAATTGACCACGTGTTCTGGCGTACCCTTGAAGCGCTTGCGCAGAACCGGATCCTGCGTCGCAACGCCGACCGGACATGTGTTCAGATGGCATTTGCGCATCATGATACAGCCGGCCGCGATCAGCGGCGCTGTCGAGAAGCCGAATTCGTCGGCGCCGAGCAGCGCCCCGACAATGACGTCGCGGCCCGTACGCAAACCGCCATCGACCTGCAGCGCCACACGTGAACGAAGGCCGTTCAGCACCAGCGTCTGATGGGTCTCGGCAAGACCCATTTCCCACGGGCTGCCCGCATGCTTGAGCGAGGTCAGCGGCGACGCGCCGGTGCCGCCGTCATAGCCGGATATCGTGATATGGTCGGCGCGCGCCTTGGCGACGCCCGCCGCGACCGTCCCGACGCCGACTTCCGACACCAGCTTGACCGAAACATCGGCCGCCGGATTGACGTTCTTCAGATCGTAGATCAGCTGCGCCAGATCCTCGATCGAGTAGATATCATGGTGCGGCGGCGGCGAAATCAGCCCCACACCTGGCGTGGAGTGACGCGTCTTGGCGATCGTCGCATCCACTTTGTGGCCGGGCAATTGCCCGCCCTCGCCCGGCTTCGCGCCCTGCGCAACCTTGATCTGTATCATGTCGGAGTTGACGAGATATTCCGTCGTGACGCCGAACCGGCCCGATGCGACCTGCTTGATTGCCGAACGCTCGGGATTGGACGTTCCGTCCGGCAACGGAAGGAAACGGTCCGGCTCCTCGCCGCCCTCGCCGGTGTTGGACTTGCCGCCGATGCGGTTCATCGCGCGGGCCAGGGTCGTATGGGCCTCGCGGCTGATCGAGCCGAAGCTCATCGCGCCCGTCGAGAACCGCTTGACGATCTCGGATGCCGGTTCGACCTCGTCGATCGAAACGGCCTTCCGGCCGGTTTCCTCGGCGGTCCTGATATGGAACAGGCCGCGGATCGATTTGGCATGCCGCGCATCCGCGTTCACCTGCGCGGAAAACTCGCGGAACTTGTCGGGCATGCCTCGCCGCACGGAATGCTGCAGCGTCGCCACCGCGTCGGGAGTCCACACGTGCTCTTCGCCGCGCACGCGATACATATACTCGCCACCCACATCGAGCGCGTTGATAAGCACTGGGTCATTGGAGAACGCGGAGCGATGACGCCGCGACGTCTCCTCTGCGACCTCGGTCAGGCCGATTCCCTCGATCGTCGTCGCGGTGCCGGTGAAATATTTGTTCACGAATTCGGTCGACAGGCCGACCGCGTCGAAGATCTGCGCGCCACAATAGGACTGGTAGGTCGAAATGCCCATTTTGGACATGACCTTCAGAATGCCCTTGCCAATCGACTTGATGTAGCGATGGACAACCTCGTAGCGGTCGACTTCCGGCGGGAACTCGCCCTTCGAATGCATGTCGAGCAGCGTGTCGAAGGCGAGATAGGGGTTGATCGCCTCCGCGCCGTAGCCGGCAAGGCAGCAGAAATGATGCACTTCGCGCGGCTCGCCGGATTCCACGACGAGACCGACCGAGGTGCGCAACCCCTTGCGGATCAGGTGATGGTGGACGGCCGCCGTCGCCAGCAACGCGGGGATGGCGATCCGATCCGGCCCCATCTGACGGTCCGACAGGACGATGATGTTGTAGCCCGCATGCACGGCCTGCTCGGCGCGCTTGCACAGGCGCTCAACCGCGACGGCCATGCCGTCGGCGCTCTCGTCGCTGTCATAGGTCGTGTCCAGCGTCTTGGGGTCGAAAAGATCCTCGGTGTGACCGATGGATCGAATTTTTTCGAGATCGCCATTGGTCAGGATCGGCTGACGCACTTCGAGCCGCTTGCGCTTCGAGGCGCCTTCAAGATCGAAGATGTTCGGCCGCGGACCGATGAACGACACGAGGCTCATCACCAGTTCCTCGCGGATCGGGTCGATCGGCGGATTGGTGACCTGCGCGAAGTTCTGCTTGAAATAGGTGTAGAGCAGCTTCGACTTGTTCGACATCGCCGAGATCGGCGTGTCGGTTCCCATCGAGCCAATCGCTTCCTGCCCGGTCGTCGCCATGGGCGCCATCAGGATACGCGTATCCTCCTGACTGTAGCCGAAGGCCTGCTGACGGTCGAGCAGGCTGACATCCTCGCGCACCGCGCGCGGAGCCACGGGCTTCAGGTCCTCGAGGATCAGCTGCGTGTTGTCGAGCCACTCTTCATAGGGGTGCATATCCGCCATCTGGCGCTTGATCTCCTCATCGGAGACGATGCGGCCCTCTTCCATGTCGATCAGCAGCATCTTGCCGGGCTGCAGTCGCCACTTGGTGACGATCTTCTCGTCCGGCACGGTGATGACACCGGCTTCCGAAGCCATGATGACGAGATCGTCATCGGTGACGATGTAACGCGCCGGACGCAGTCCGTTCCGGTCAAGCGTCGCGCCGATCTGGCGGCCATCGGTGAACGCCACCGCCGCCGGGCCGTCCCACGGCTCCATCAGTGCCGCGTGATATTCATAAAACGCCTTGCGCTGGTCATCCATCAGCTTGTTGCCGGCCCAGGCTTCCGGGATCAGCATCATGACGGCGTGTGCCAGGCTGTAGCCACCCTGGAACAGGAATTCGAGAGCATTGTCGAAGCAGGCCGTGTCCGACTGTCCCTCATAGGAAATCGGCCACAGCTTCTCGATCTCGTCTCCGAAAAGCTCGGACTGCACCGACGCCTGCCGCGCCGCCATCCAGTTGACGTTGCCGCGCAGCGTGTTGATCTCGCCATTGTGGGCGACCATGCGATACGGGTGCGACAACTTCCAGGACGGGAAGGTGTTGGTTGAAAACCGCTGATGGACAAGCGCCAGCGCCGACACGAAACGCTCGTCGAGGAGGTCCTTGTAATATGCGCCGACCTGATAGGCGAGGAACATGCCCTTGTAGACGATCGTGCGCGAGGACATGGAAACAGGATAGAATCCGTTGTCCCGGCCATCGGTTTCCGTATGGATCCGACCGGAAATGACCTTGCGCAGGATGAACAGGCGCCGCTCGAACGCGTCGCCGCCCTCCTTGTCGTCCGCCTTGGCGATGAACACCTGGCGATGCACCGGCTCGGTCGCCACGATCTGCGGCGCCTTGGACAGCGAGGAGTTGTCGACCGGGACGTCACGGAAACCGATCAGTTCCTTGCCTTCCTCGGCAATCACCTGTGCGATGATGCCCTCGATATGGGTGCGCAGTTCTTCTTCCTGCGGCAGGAAGAAATGCCCGACGGCATAGTCGCCGACCGGCGGCAGCTCGACGCCTTTTTCCGCCCATTCGGCGCGGAACAGCGCGTCGGGAATCTGCACCAGCATGCCGGCGCCGTCACCCATCAGCGGGTCTGCGCCGACCGCGCCGCGATGGGTAAGGTTCTCCAGCATGGCAAGGCCATCGGAAATGATCTTGTGAGACTTCTCGCCCTTCATGTAGGCAATGAAGCCGACACCGCAGGCGTCATGCTCGTTGCGCGGATCGTAAAGGCCGCGGGCCTCCGGGTAACCGGACGATGTCTTATGCGATCCAGCGGCCTTGGTAACGGCCTCACCGCCCATACCGGCGGGTTCGGATACAGTGATCCTCTTCATCGCTCAAACCTCCGTCTCGGAGCTCACGCGCGCTTGCAAATTCCTATCTAGCATTTCGGGTCCATGCTGACACCCGTCCGCCCATCCTGCGTTTCGGTCCCGCACCGGCATCGCGCCAGTGGGCACCAATTACTGCTCGCGAGGATCTGATCGGGCCTCTGCGCCTGCAGACGCGTCTGAGGATCGTACGGATTTTTTCTTGCCGTGCGACCCGAAATGCAAAATAGGACAGCAATGCTGCCCTATTCTTATGCCAGATCGAGAAACTTTTCTCAAGATGCAAATGCAAAAAAATCCGACGGCGTTTGGTCGAAAATGTCGCTGCGGGCGGGATCCCGGTCATATCCTTTCGCATGCATCAGGCTTCAATCCCAGTAATTGGCCATGAGTTCGCGTGCCCAGTCCGGTTCCCGCAACGCGCCGCGCGGCTGGTAACCTGACCAGACCGGCTTGATGTCGAGCACCGGCGTGCCGTCGACAGCGTCCAGACCCTCGACTTCGACGCTCAAGCCATCGACCCCGAGCAGCCGGCAAACGCTGACGCCGATCCGGTTGATCCGCATCCGTCCGTGTTGGGCATAGATGCCTACGGCCGGCCAATCGGTCCGGCCGCGCGGATGTCTTGCCCCGGCCTCGACCGGCTCATCGGAGTGCAAATGGAAATAGAACACGACCTCGATGTGGGAATGCGCTGCGAGGCCTTTCAGCGCATCCGGCCCCAGGAGGTCGTCGCGCAACACGATTGTCGGGCGATTGGCGCCCCAATGATCCTTGGTCGGCTCCGCGCGTCCGCCCGCTACGCGCCCGATCGGTATCATCCCGATCTCGTCAAACGATGCACTCATCCCGATCTCCTTCGCGCGATGTCCTGTTTGAACCTTGAACTATCGCATGCGGTCGGGCCATTGGTAGCGGACACACACGCATCGCGCCACGCGAAGGAAAGCCGAATGTTTTTTGCCTCAGACAATTGGGCGGGGGCCCATCCTCAGATCGCAGACGCCTTGAAGGCTCATGCCGGCGGTTTTGACGTTGCTTACGGCGCCGGGGCACTGGATCACCGGGTCGAGGCGCGCTTCGCCGAGATCTTCGACCATGAGGTCTCGGTCTGGTTCCTGCCGACCGGCACCGCATGCAACTCGCTGGCCCTTGCCGCGGTCAACCGCGTCGGCGGGGTCGCCTTCGCGCATCCCGAAGCGCATATCCGCGAGGACGAGGGTGGCGCGCCCGAATTCCTGGCAAGCGGCGTCCGTGTCCGACCCGTCCCCGGAAACAACGGCAAGATCGATCCGGCGAACTTGCACGCGACGATCAAGCCCTTCTCTCCCGGCACGGTCAATCGAGGGCGCGCGCTCGGCGTGTCGATCACCCAGGCGAGTGAAATCGGCACGATTTATTCACCCGGCGAGATCGATGCCATTTCGGGCATCTGTCGGGAATTCGACCTGCCGCTGCACATGGACGGCGCGCGTTTCGCCAATGCGCTCGTCACGCTCGGCTGCGCGCCGGCCGACATGACCTGGAAGCGCGGAGTCGACATCCTCTCCTTCGGCGGCACCAAGAACGGCTGCTGGTGCGCCGAAGCGCTCGTCTTCTTCCAACCCGAAATGGCCCGCGACATGCCGCAGTTGCGCAAACGGTCCGGCCATCTCTTCTCGAAGTCGCGCTTTGTCGCAGCACAGTTCCTGGCCTATTTCGACAACGACCTTTGGCTGGACCTTGCACGTCACGCCAACGCCATGGCGACGCGCCTCGCCGCCGCCGTCGAAGCGGGATCGAAAACGCGGCTCGCCTGGCAGGTCGAAGCTAACGAGGTCTTCGCCGTCATGCCGGAATCGGAATTCGACAGACTGACCGCGGCAGGCGCGCGGTTCCATCCGTGGCCGAAGACCGCCGGCGACGGCGTAACATTGGCGGAAGGCGAGATCATTGTCCGCCTCGTCACCAGCTTCGCGACCGAAACATCGGACATCGACCGTTTCGCCGATTTACTCTCCTGAATCGGCAATAATCTCCATCAACTTGTTCTCACACGGAAGTGACAGCGGATAACGCCGCGTTGATTTCCTATTTACCGGCGCGTTTGCGACTCCTCACCTCGCCGGGCAACTGCAAGACCCGGCACGGATCTTCAGAGGAGTTATCTATGTCCAAAGCAACCAAGACTGTCTTCAGCGGTGCCGTTCTCGCCGGCGCTGTCGCCGCCGCCATTTCCGGCGCCCAGCTCGTCACCGCGACCGACGCGGCCGCCGCCAACGTTAAATGCTACGGCGTCGCCATGGCCGGTCAGAACGATTGCGCCGCTGGCCCGGGCACGACCTGCCAGGGCACCTCGAAAGTCGATTATCAGGGCAACTCCTGGAAATATGTCGAGGAAGGCACCTGCACGTCGATGGAACTTCCCGGCGGCCGTATGGGCTCGCTTGAGCCGCTCGAGCGCGACATGCCGGCCTGATCGCATTCCACAAATGCTGCAAAACGGAAACAACGCCATGGGCAGGACCGTTCTTTCGCATCCCCCGCAAGCGGCTCCGGCCACACCGGCACCGTCCCGTTTTGCAGCGCGCACTGCCCGCATCCCGGCTTCGGCCGGGGTCGGATTCAAGCATACGCACCTGGACGCGATCCTCGCCGATCGCGATCCGGTGGGCTTTCTTGAAGTCCACGCCGAGAACTACATGGGCGACGGCGGGTTTCCCCATCGCGCGCTGGAGCGCGTTCGCCAAGATTTCCCCCTCTCCCTGCACGGCGTCTGCATGTCGATCGGCGGGCCGCAGCCGCTGAGCGCCGACCACCTGTCGCGCTTCAAGTCGCTTGTGGACCGCTACGAACCTGCGCTCATATCCGAGCACTTGGCATGGTCGACCCATGACGAGGTCTTCATGAACGACCTCCTGCCGTTGCCTTACACCGAGGCGACGCTCGACCATGTCTGCGAGCATATCGACCGCATGCAGGACGTCATCGGCCGGCAGATGCTGCTCGAAAACCCGTCGACCTATGTCGTTTTCGAGAACTCGACGATGAGTGAGACCGATTTCATCCGCGAAATCGTGTGCCGCACCGGCTGCGGCCTGCTGCTCGACGTCAACAATGTCTTCGTTTCGGCCACCAATCACGGCTACTCGCCGATGTCCTACCTGATGGACTATCCGATGGAGCATGTCGGCGAGATCCACCTCGCGGGTCATTCGGTCCAGGAAGACGACGAGGGCGAGCCGCTGCTGATCGACAGTCACGACGCCCCCGTCGCCAACGCGGTCTGGGATCTCTACGCCATCGTCGTAAAACAGGCGGGACCGATCCCGACCCTGATCGAATGGGATTCCGACCTGCCCGACTGGCCGGTCCTGCGCTCGGAAGCAGCAGCAGCCGACCGTATCCTCGACGAGGCCGCGCATTCTTTCATGATGGGCAAGAGCCACGGGAGAACCGGTCATGCCGTCGGCTCCTGACACACAGGATCTCGACGCCGTCAGTATCCGCGCCGCGATCCTCGATCCGTCGCGCGCCAATCCGCCAACCGTCGCAGGGCCGCGCGGCAAACAGGCGGTGAAGCGCTTCAACGTTTATCGCAACAATGTCACCGTCAGCCTGATCGAAGCGCTGGTTGACATTTTCCCGGCGGTAGGGCGTATCGCAGGCCCGACATTGTTTCGTGACATGGCGCGTGAATTCGTCCGCGCCCATCCGCCGTCGTCGCCGCTGTTGTTCCTTTATGGCCACGAATTCCCGACCTTCATCGAGACGTTCGAACACGCCGCGCGCATGCCCTATCTGGCCGATGTCGCGCGCGTGGAGCGGGCCTGGCTGACGGCCTATCACGCCGCCGATCTGGAACCGCTCGCCCCGCAAGCGCTCGCGGCGATAGATCCCGAGCATTTGGGCGATGCCACATTCACAACGCATCCGGCGACCGCGCTGGTGCGCTCGTCCTATGCCGCCTTCGACATTTTCGACGCCAACCGCACCAGCGACCCTGTCGGGAAGATCGACGCCTCTCGGCCGCAGAACGTTCTCGTCACCCGGCCCGGCACGGAGGTGACCGTCATCGCGCTGCCGGACGGCCATGAAGCCTTCTTCGAAACGCTTCTCTCTGGCGGGACGCTCGGCGAAGCGGCACAGGCGGGAATGGAAGCCGCCGGCACATTCGACATCAACGACGCGATCGGCGGCATTCTGTCCACCGGCGCGTTTATCGCCGCGCAGGCGGCTAACTAAAACGACGGGGGGACCGCGATGGCCGACACTGCAGATATGAAACACGATTTCGCAAACGAGATGTCAGGGCCGGTCGGGTCTCTTGTCCGCCTCCATCGCGAGGTCTTTTCAACGATCGAGGCGGCGCTTGCCGGATGGTTCAACGGCTTTGCGGCCCGCTTTGCCTTCGCCAGCGTACTGCTTGTCTATTATCTGAATTCCGCCACGAACAAGCTGGGTGACGGGTCGCTGGGCTTCCTTCATCCTTCCATCGGGGCCTATGCCTCGATCATACCGCCGGTCTTCGACAGCTATGGAAACTCGGTCGAAAACGTGCCCTTTTTTCCCTGGGACCTGATCGTCATCGTCGGAACGCTCGGCGAACTGGTGTTGCCGATCCTTGTGGTGATCGGCTTGTTCAGCCGGATCGCCGCGATTGGCATGATCGTCTTCGTGGTCGTCCAGAGCTATGTGGACGTCATGTATTTCGAGGTCACGGGGAAATATCTCGGCGCCATGTTCGACCGCTTCCCCGACGCCATTATTTTCGATCAGCGCTTGCTCTGGATTTTCGTTCTGCTGATAATCGTCGTCAACGGGCCGGGCAAGCTGTCGTTCGACTATTTGCTTCGCCGACGCTTTGGCTGAAATCCCGAAAAAGCGTACATGAAAAAAGGCGGGGTCTCCCCCGCCTTTCCGCGTCGGGCGCACCGGTAGGGAGGGGAACCCGGCGCGCGGACGTGTTGGCGAAATCGATGCTCGGTCTTTCGACCGGTATCGGCTTAGTTGACCGATTTGGCCTCGATCTGCTTGGCGTCGTCCTTGCCGTTGCTGATCTCGATCTTGCGCGGCTTCATAGCCTCGGGGATTTCGCGCTCGAGATCGATATGCAGCAGGCCGTTCTTCAGTTCAGCGGCCTTCACTTCCACATAATCGGCAAGCTGGAAGCGGCGCTCGAAAGCGCGCGAAGCAATGCCGCGATGCAGGAATTCCCGCTGCTGTTCGGTATTTTCCTCCGGCTTCGCGCCGGCAACCGTCAGAACGTTGGAACGGGCTTCGATGGTCAGGTCGTCTTCGGAGAAACCGGCGACGGCCATTGTGATGCGATAGGCGTTCTCACCAGTCCGCTCGATATTATAGGGCGGATAGGTCTGGCCGTTGTTTTCCGGCTGGGCAAGCGTGTCCAGCATCGAGAAAAGACGGTCGAAACCGACGGTGGAACGGAACAGCGGGGAATAGTCGACGTGACGCATGATGTGTCCTCCATTTGTGAGCGACTATGTTTGCGTTTGGCGTTCCCGACCGCCCGAAAGTGGCACGGTCACTGACACCAGCGAACCCGTTTCCGGCGTCCGCTTCAGTTATTTGGGAATTGCCTATTACCGGTTCAAGAGCCGCCAAATCCGCCCGATTTGTTTCCTGAACGCCAGATGAACGACGTCTTCCGTCCCGGTTCATGTGGGCGCTGGCATTGTGTGTCCAGCATACGGAGGCGTCGACTGTTTGATTGGCGCCGGGAACCAGGAGACAGATTATGAAAAAGACAATGATAACCGCCGCCCTCGCCGCTCTGCTTTCCGCAGGCGCCCTGTCGTCCGCGTCGGCTGCACCGGCTTTTCCCGCCCCGCAGGCGATGGCCGGCCAGACCATCGATCAGGTCCACTACAAGGGCAAGAATAATGCCCACCATCATAAGGACTGGCGCGGGCATCGCCGCATCCTGCCGCAGCGCGTGGTGATTCGTTCGCTCCATCAGCGTGGCTATCGCAACATTCACAATGTGCGCCTCGTGCGCGGCGATTACGTGATGCGTGCTCGCGGCTATCGCGGCCCAGTCAGGCTTGTTGTGGACGGCCAGACCGGCCGGATCCTGTCGCGCCAGGTGCTTAATCGCGGACATCAGGGCCATCGCCCCGGGTTCAGCCTCCACGGTGGCAACGGCAACTTCACATATTCCTTCGGCATTCGCTGAGGAATTACGGTTGGCCGGGCTGCATCGTCCCTTCCGGTCCGGTCACGAAGCCGGGAGTGCTGCAAGGCACTCCCGGTTTTTCTTTGACCTTTTGCCGGCCGCCTCCTAACAATCGTCGCCGAACGATAAGGCGGGCCGGAAAATGCGCAATCCGGGTCCGCAAGCGCCGCCCGCCATCCATGACAGAACTCCGGCTCTTCGAGCACAATCCCAATTCAAAAATCCCCTCCGACGGCTTTGTGCGCACGCCGGACGGATTCGCGATCCGCTACGCGGTGTTCAAGACCGCCGAACATCGCGCCAAGGGCACCGTGTTCCTGCTGCAGGGCCGCAACGAGACGATCGAGAAATATTTCGAATCGATCGGCGATTTCGTTCGCGAAGGCTTCGATGTCGCGACATTCGACTGGCGCGGCCAGGGCCGCTCCACCCGGTTCTTCCAGCGCGGCGATGCGGGCTACGTGGAAGGTTTCCAGCAATACGCGACCGATCTGGAGACCGTCTTTAGTGAGGTGGCTCTTCCGGATTGCCGCCCGCCCTACTTCATCGTCGCCCATTCGACCGGAGCGCTCGCCGCCCTCTATGCGGCGCCTGCCATGGTCAACCGCGTCCAGCGCATGGTTCTGCTCGCGCCTTTCCTCGGCCTCCCGGCCTCGCCTTTCTACCAGTGGACGACCCGCGTGGTGTCGCGTTCCATGAGTTTTCTCGGTCTCGGTAATGTCTATGTCGCCGGCGGTCCGGCCGACCGGATGCGGCGGCCCTTCGAGACCAACCGCCTGACATCGGATGCACACCGCTACGCGCGCAACATCTCCATCCCGATCCGCTTTCCCGAACTCGCGCTCGGAGGCCCGTCTGCCGCCTGGATGGCCGCGGTCACAGACGCTATTGAGACCGTCAGCGATCCCGCCCATCTGGCCAGAACGGTCATTCCGACCCTTGTCTTCATGGCCGGCGACGACCGTGTCGTTTCAAACGATGCGACGCGTCTTCTCACGGACAATCTGCGGTCGGCGTCGGTCCTGACCATCGATGGCGCGCGCCACGAGATCCTTCAGGAAAAGGATATCTTTCGCGAGCAGTTCTTCGCCGCCTTCAACGCCTTCGTGCCAGGCACCGGACAAGTGGTCCTGGAAGCACTCAGCGATTGAAAATGTCGAGCGCGGCCTCATGCAGGGCCGGCGTCGCCGCCGCGATAATATCGCCGCCGCCAACCGCGTTGCCGCCATCGAGGGTCGTCACGACGCCGCCCGCCTGCTCGATCAGGGGAATCAGCGCCGCGATGTCATAGGCGTTCAGTCCGGGATCGATCACGATATCCACAAATCCCGCCGCCACCATCGCAAAGGCATAGCAGTCGCAGCCATAGCGGGCGAGTTTCGCCTCGTTTTCCAGCCGGTTCCAGGCGTCCCGCTTCGCGCCCGTTCCGAACAGGGCCGGCGTTGTCGTGAAGATCGTCGCGTCGGAAATCGATTGATGTTTGCGTGTCGACAGCCGTACTGCCGCGTCGTCGCCACGGAGCAGCATGCTCTTCTCGCCATCGGCAACGAAGAACTCGCCGGTAAAGGGCTGAGACATAAAGCCAGCAGTCGCAATACCGTCGACCCGAAGACCGACAAGCGTGCCCCAGACTGGCAGACCGGAGATGAAGGCGCGCGTTCCGTCGATCGGGTCGATGATCCACACATGCGATGCGGTCTCGCGCACCGCGCCATGCTCCTCGCCGATGATGCCGTGGTCGGGATAGGTCTCCTCGATCAACGCCCGAATGGCCGCTTCGGCGTCGCGATCGGCCGCGGTGACCGGGTCGAACCCCCCGTCCTGCTTGTTCTCCACGAAAGCGCTTGAGCGAAACAAAGGCAGCGTCTCCGCGGCCGCCGCTGCTGCGAGGCGTTGCATAAAGGTGACATCGGGGAGAATCTCGCGGGTCATCCGCGCTTTGTGGTCAAAATCCTGTGCGGAGACAAGTGAAATCTCCGCCGAATGCTGCATTGCACATTGACATTTTTGCGATGCAGCATAATCTGGAGCCCGGCAGTTCGCTGCCACGCCCTCCTTGGGCGTTTCCTCCCTAGACTTTGGCCGCATCGCTTTTTTGATGCGGCCTTTTTTTGCGGCCTGACGCGAAAACGCTATTCCGCGGCGATCGAATAGTCGAAGAAACAGCTGTCGGGCAGCGACATCAGTTGAGAGACGAAGCGCGCGATATCGTCCTGCAGCAGCGGGAAGGACGGCTTCCGGATAATTGTCCGCTCGTCCATGTAGAGGCCGCGATTGACCTCGATCTGGAGCGCGTGCAACCCCTTGAGCGGGCGGCCGTAATGCTCGGTGATGAAGCCGCCGGCATAGGGCTTGTTGGCCGTGACCAGATAGCCCATGCCGGACAGGATTTCGATCGCCGCTTGGGAGAGGTCGCGGCTGGCGCTGGTCCCGAACCGGTCCCCCACAATGAAATCCGGACGCACGCCTTCCGGGCCGTAGCGCACCGAGGCCGGCATGGAGTGGCAGTCTATCAGCACCGCGAAGCCGAATTCGCGATGCGTCTGGGCTAGCAATTCGCGAAGCGTCTGGTGATAGGGCTTGTAGATATTGGCGATGCGGCTCTGCGCCTCGGCAACCGGAATGCGGTTGCGGTAGATTTCGACGCCTTCCGAGACCACGCGCGGCACGGTGCCGAGTCCCCCGGCAACCCGGATCGAGCGCGAGTTGGCATAGGGCGGCAGTCTTTCGCCGAACATGCGCGGATCGAGCTCGTAGGGTTCGCGGTTCACGTCGAGATAGGCTCGCGGGAAATGCGCCATCAGCATTGGCGCACCGAGCGGCACGGCGCCGGAGAACAGCTCGTCGACGAAATAGTCCTCCGATCGCCTTATCGAAACGGCGTCGAGGCGGCTCATTGCCAGGAAACGGGGCGGGTAGTAACGGCCGCTATGCGGTGAGTTGAAGACGAACGGGACGCGCTGTTCGGCCGGTTGACGAACTTCGAAGGCCGGATGCTCCGAAAAATCGGGATCGCAATTCATGATGGCTGCCGGCTCGATTCGCTGATTCCCGTGTCTGTTTCCGGAATTGTTGACAGGTGGCTTGCAGCCTGTCCAGCCTTTGCGGCGCCTCGACAAGGCGAAACCCCTTGCCAAGATGGGGCGTTTCGGCGTGAAGTAAACGCGATATTTACCGTCCCCCGGGCATGACTGGGGTATTGGGAATGCCATGCCGCCGGCCGTGCGGCGCAGCGAACGGATCAGTCATGAATCGAATTCTTCTCGCAGAAGACGACAACGATATGCGCGCCTTTCTCGTCAAGGCGCTGGAACGGGCCGGCTATCAGGTCACCGACTACGACAACGGCGCCAGCGCCTACGAAAGGCTGCGTGAGGAACCTTTCTCGCTGCTGCTCACCGACATCGTCATGCCGGAGATGGACGGCATCGAACTCGCGCGCCGTGCGACCGAGCTCGATCCCGACTTGAAGGTGATGTTCATCACCGGCTTCGCCGCCGTCGCGCTAAACCCGGATTCCAATGCTCCCAAGGACGCCAAAGTGCTGTCGAACCCCTTCCATCTGCGCGAGCTGGTTTCGGAAGTCGACAAGATGATCAAGGCGGCCTGATCGAGGCGATTTGCGCGCTTCGATCGTAACGCCATATTTGTGACATCCACACTATTGACCGGCCGCCGCTCTTGTGGTGTATGCGCGGCTCTGTGACGACTGCCGAAAAACCCGACCGGTTTTTCACCCGCCTTCGCCACAATATCCGGATCCGGGCGGTTAGCTCAGCGGGAGAGCACTACGTTGACATCGTAGGGGTCACTGGTTCAATCCCAGTACCGCCCACCATTCCAAGAACCTGAAAACAAAGACTTTTCAGGATCAGGCAAGTTCCAAAATTTCCTCGCAAAATCCTTCTGTCACAACTGTGTCACAGCAAGGTTCTTTTCGATGGCCACTTTCAGAAAGCGCTGTAACCGCTGGCAAGTCCAGATCCGCAGGATCAGGCAGCCCACCATATCTCGCAGCTTCCTATCCGAGGCCGATGCCCAGCGTTGGGCACGGCACATGGAAGCTGAACTCGATGCGAACCTCTTGCCTCACGACTTTCGGCAATTGGAAACCACAAGGCTCGCGGACATTCTTATACGCTATCGCAAGGAGATTATTCCGACCAAACGCGGCGGCCGCATAGAAACCATCATCGTCGATGCCTTTCTCAGGGATCCGATAGCGGAGTTAAGATTGGGTCATTTGAAATTACAGGACTTCGCCGACTATCGGGACAACCGGCTCACTCGAGTATGCGGGTCGCGCAACAGCACAGCGAAGAGCTTGCGAAGCGCGCGCCGGCGGTCGCCTTCTGTGGTGACCAGCATTTGGTTCCACCAGGAGCGCGCTTCGGTGCCTTCGGTGATCCCGATCTCGTCCAGCCGCCGCTGGAAAGATGTACCCTTTTCCAGCACGCGGCGATCCAGCACCGCGATGCCCTGCCGGTGGCGTACGACCTCGACCCCGCGATCGCTGCGCACGGCCCAGCCGGCCCGCTTCAGCTCCGCCAGGTGCGCCGGGTCTTCGCCAATCGCCCCGATTTTTGCCGAACCAGCGGACAGTGCGATCAGCTCCAGCCTTCGGGCTTCATCTCGGAGAGAACTTCGTTGGCGGCCTTGAATGCATCGAGACCGGCAGGAATACCGCAATAGACCGTCGCATGCAGAAGGATCTCGCGGATTTCCTCGACCGTTACGCCGTTATTGATCGCGCCGCGAACATGCAGCTTGACCTCGGCGGAGCGGTTCAGCGCCGTCAGCATGACGAGATTCAGCATGCTGCGGGTCTTCAGGTCGAGCGTGTCGCGTCCCCAGGCATAGCCCCAGCACCATTCGGTGGTGATATGCTGGAATGCGGTCATGAACTCGTTGGCGGAGCTCATGGACCGGTCCACATACTCGGCGCCGAGAACCTGCCGACGCAGGCTCAGACCTTCCTCGAAGAGAGTCGATACGGTTTTGTCCTTGTCGGTCATGTTAGTCCTCTTGTTCTTTGACATACAAAATTACAATATGGCGGCAATCCGTGCCGATTCATGGTACGACCGCGGGCCAAAGCGAATACGGCGCCGCCGATTGCGATCGAGGAGCCTGAAGAATGACCGCCACTGACGACCTTTCCATGCGCGTGCAGACGTTGCCGGGCCTTCGCGAGCAGGTCGCGGAACGGCTGCGCATGGCGATCGCCACCGGGCGCTTTCCGGCCGGGACCCGCCTGATCGAGCGCGAGCTCTGCGAGATGATGGGCGTGTCGCGCACGTCGCTGCGCGAAGCGCTGCGTGAACTGCAGGCCGACGGCCTTATCACGCTGCAGCCGAACAGAGGCATGAGCGTCAGCGTCGTCAGCGAGAAGACGGCCCGGTCGATCTACGAGGTCCGCGTCGTGCTGGAAAGCCTGGCCGCGCGTCTTTTCGCCCGCAACGCGACGCCCGTGCAGATGAAACAGCTGCGCGAGAGCGTCGACCGCCTCGCTGAGGTCTATGAGGATTTTTCCGCCGAGACCTTCATCGCCGCCAAGACCCGGTTCTACGACATCCTGTGCGAAGGCTCCGGCAACGAGGTCGCGGCCGACATGCTTCGGCGCATCCACACCCGCGTCTCGCAGCTTCGCGTCGTCTCGCTCGGCAGCGAGGAACGGGCTCGGGAATCGATCCGCGAACTGCGGGAATTCCTGTCGGCCCTCGAGGCGCGCGACGAGGAACTGGCCTTCAAACTTTGCGTGGCTCATGTCGAGGCAGCGGCGGAGGCTGCGCTGAAGACGATATCGACTCGCAAGGACTGAAGGGGCGGATGACATCGGTTTCGGCCGTTACATCGACTTGACGGTAATGCCGCCGTCGACATGCAGGATTTCGCCGGTGATGAACGAGGCGTCTCCGCCGATCAGGAAGGCGATGCCTGCCGCGATTTCCTCTTCAGCGCCAAGCCGGCCGAGCGGAGTTTGCGCGCGGCGCTTTGCATATCCGGCCTCGTCGACGATGGCACGCGCCCCGGGCGTCGGGACCGCGCCGGGTGTGACCGCATTGACGCGGATGCCCTGCGGGCCGAGTTCGACGGCGAGCTGGCGCGTCAGCGCGGCGATCGCCCCCTTGATGGAGGTGTAGGACGCCGTGTTGGCCGTGCCGAGATCGGCGACCGGAGAGGCGATATTGACGATACTTGCGGGTTTGTCGCCACGATGCGCCAGCAGCGCCTGCACACCCCAGAACGTCCCTTTGAGGCCGACGGCCAGCATGCGATCGAGGGTCTCTTCGGTGACGCTCTCTACCGGCTCGTAACGAATCCAGATCGCGTCGTTTACTACTGCGGTCAGCGGGCCGAATTTCTCGTGCAGCACTGCGGCTGCATCCAGCATCGCCTGGCGGTCGGATACGTCGGCAGTGATCGCCATCGCCTTGCCACCGGCTTTTTCGATCGACCCGGCGGTCTCACCGGCCAGTTCCGACGAGATGTCGAGAACGCCCACTGCGGCGCCACGTTCGGCGAGAATGCGCGCGGCGGCCGCGCCTATTCCGCGGCCCGCGCCGGTCACCAGGACCACCTGGCCTTCAACACTGGATGACATCGACTTCTCCCTCGAATTTCCGTTCTTCATGCTGTCGGCAGCTTGGCGACGCCGCCATACATGCCCCAAAGTCCGGTTGCGCTGGTGCCAGCGTCGACCGGCAGTTCGACTCCGGTGATCGCGCCGGCGTCTTCCGACAGCAGGAAGGCGATTGCACTGGCTACCTGGCCCGGCTTGACGAGCCGTCCGAGCGCGGTCTGATCGATCATGGTCTGAGGATCACGCTCGCCGCGCGCATAGCTCGCCTCGACCGCCGGCGTCCTTGTCGGGCCGGGGCAGACGCAATTGACGCGAACGCCGCGACGTCCCCACGCGACCGCGAAGTTGCGGGTCATGTTGAGGATCGCGGCCTTGGTCGGGCCATAGGCCTGCAACGGGCTGGAATTGAAGGCCGTGATCGAGCCGATCGTCACGATCGAACCGGAACCGCGTTCCAGCATGCCGCGGCCGAATTCGGTCATCGAACGGAACGTGCCGGTGAGGTTAACCCGAAGGATCGCTTCCCACTCGTCGTAATCCTGCGCCTCGGGCATGTGCGGATTTTCAAGATGCGCCGCGACGGCGGCGAGACCCTGGCAAGGGCCGAGTTCGCTCTCGACCCAGCGCGCGGCGTCCTCGATACTGCGGGCATCGCCCAGATCCGTCTCGCGGGCGACGGCGCCATGCCGCTCCGCCACTTCCCTGGCGAGGTCGGCGTTCAGATCGAGAACCGCCACCTGCCAACCCTGGTCCCGAAGCCGCTTGACGGTCGCCTCGCCGATGCCGCCGGCGCCGCCGGTAACCGCCGCGACCGGCGCTTGCGTCGTTTCGGCCACGATCAGATCGCCTCGTAGAGCGCTTCGATGATGCGGCGAGCGCGCGGCCCGTTGTCGCCGCGGGCATGCATCTTGTTACAGCTGTAGGAGAAGCCGATTTTTGCGTCGGAGTCGCCCATGCCGATCGAGCCGCCGAAGCCGTGATGACCGAAGGCGTGCGGGTTCGGACCCATCCACACCGAGACCGGCGTATTGAGCAGGACGCCGCGTCCTTGATGATACGGACGCTCCTGCATGCGCTCGGTCTGGTTGTGCTGTTCCGTCAGCATGTCGCGGATGGTTTCGGGCTTCATCAGCTTGACGCCGTCGAGTTCGCCACCGCGCGCGATCGCCGCGTAGACGCGAGACACGGCGCGAGCATTGCCGTGCCCGCTGGCGCTGGTGATCTCGGCACGACGCCATTCCGTCGAATTCAGGATATCCGGCATCGGCGCATCGGGAAACTGCGTGAAGCCCTTGGAGATCAGCGCATCCGGATCGGTGTCGCGGCGCGCCAGCAGCGTGCCCTCGACGGTCGGAACCAGCGTGGCGCAGCGGGCAAGGTCGGCGTCCGACAGATTGCCGTACTGATAGTCCATGCCGAGCGGGCCGGTCACCTCATCCTTGATGAAGGCCGGGAAGCGCTTGCCGGTGACGCGGCGAACGATCTCGCCGAGGATGTTGCCCTGAGTGTGGATGTGGTAGGCGGCAACCGTGCCGGGCTCCCAGAGCGGCGCCTGTTTTTCCAGTGCGGCGACGGTCGCGTCGCAGTCGAAGATCGCGCCACGCCACATCGGCTCCATCACCACGGGTAGGCCAGCGGTGTGATCCAGCACGTGGCGCACGAGCACGCCTTCCTTGCCGTTCTGCGCGAATTCCGGCCAGTATTCGGCTACCGGTTTGTCGGGGTCGACAATACCGCGGTCGATCAGGATATTGAACGACATGCCGGCGATGCCCTTGGCGACCGACATCATGCAGACAATTGTGTCCTCGTTCCACGGCTGCGAGTAGTCGGGATCGCGGTAGCCGCCCCAGAGATCAACGACCTTCTTTCCATCGACATAGACCGCGGTCGCGGAACCGATTTCTTCTTCGAAAACATAGTTCTCGGCGAAGGCTTCAGCGATGCCCGCGAACGCCTCGTCATATGAACCTTGCAAATGGAATTCGTGCCCGCGCGCGGACACCGTCTTGTCGAACTGCATCGTTCCTCCCGAAGGTCTCTGTTTTCGATGGTGAGTATCAGATTGTATGACAGTACGTCAACATTATTGTCGGTTCAAGAGAGCGGCGCAAGGTCGAGACGCAGAATATCGGGATGAGCCGGATCGGGTGCCGGCCAGCGCTGCCGGACCTCCGGATCGTGGCCGGGTATGAGCAGATCCTCGCGCCCGTCGGCGAGCGCCTCGCAGCGCAAAAATCCCTCCATCATTTCGCCAACATGGAAGACCAGCGGAAACGGGGCACGGCGCTTTCTGTTCTCTGTGAAATGAAAGGCGTCGGAGGCAAGCACCAGCGGACCGCGTTCCGTCGCGACGCGCACCACCTGCAATCCGCCCGAATGACCGCCAACCCGATGAAGCGTGATGCCCGGCGCCAACTCCGAGGTCCCGTCGTGAAACCGCACGCGCCCGGCATGCACCAGCCCGACCGCCTCCATGACGTCTCGCACATTGAATGGCGCGCTCAGGCAGCCGTGACACATGTGACGCCCGGTCGCGTAGCGCATCTCGTCGTCCTGCAGATGGAATGTCGCCGCCGGGAACGCATCGAGCGAGCCCGCGTGGTCGTAATGCAGATGGGTGAGGATAACGTCGGCGACGGTGGCCGGGTCGACACCGGCATCGGCAAGAATCGCGGCAGGCTCGTGCAACAGATTGCGGCCGCGCTCTTTCGCCGCATCCGCGCCAAAGCCGGTGTCGACCACGAAGGTGCGGCCGCCTCCCCGAATGACCCAGATATAATAGTCGAGCGGCATGGGACCATCATGAAGGTCCATCCCCGGAAGGAAATTCTCGCTTCGCGGACGAAGCGGGTCCGTCGTCGCGTATCGAAGAGCGAGCACTTCATAGTTCGGCATCATGTTTCACTCCGCTCGGATCAAACTCCGGCTTGAATTATCATACCGTCATGTTGTATGACAAACTGTCTTTGTGGCAGGGATATCCTTAGGGATCAGCGCCGGAGAGCGCAAAACAAACACTCGTTCAGGGAGGATCACCATGAAACTGCTCCATATGATGACAGCCGTCGCGGCGGTGGCTTTCGCCATTTCGCCCGCCCAGGCGCAAGATTATCCGAAAATGACGCTCCGCTACTCGTCGAACATTCCGGAGGTCGTCAACACCTCCAAGATCGACACCTATTTCTCGTCGGAAATCGAGAAGCGTTCGGGCGGCAATATCAAGATCCAGCATTTCTGGGCGAACACGCTCGGCGGCGAAGCCGAAATCGTCGATCTCGTCGGCTCCGGCGCAATCGATCTCGGCCTGATCGTCATGGGTAACCAGCAGGCGCGTATGCCGTTCGCCGCTGTCACCAACGCCCTGCCGGCCACCTTTACCGACGGCCCGACGGTCAACAAGATCACTCGCGATCTCTTCACCAGCAACGAGACGATCAAAGCCGAGCTCGATGCGGCGAACCTGCATCCGCTGATCTATCGCTATCTACCGGACTACCGCATCTACTGCAACGATCCGGTCAAGACGATGGAAGACTTCAAGAATCGGAAGATCCGTTCCTACGGCTCCTTCGTTCCGAAGATGTTCGAGGCGCTCGGCGCGGTTCCGGTCAACATCCCGCCGGTCGACATGATCCAGGCGATGCAGTCCGGCGCGATGGATTGCACTTACATGTTCAATTCCGCGGTCAAGGCCTTCAAGGTCGATCAGGTCGCCGATTACGGCACCGATATCAGCTTCGGCGTCATCAGCGCTCACACCCTCTTCATCTCAAAGGAGAAGTGGGAATCCTGGCCGCAAGACGTGCGGACCCTCTTCGAAGAGACCGCAGCCGATGCCGAGAAGTTCGGTAACGAACTGATCGCCGCTGACGAAGCCAAGGCAATTTCCGAACTCGAGGCCTCCGGCATGGAAATTGTGCCCTTCGAGGAAATGGACAAGCTGAAGGCCGACATTCCGGACATGCTCGACCTGTGGGTCAAGCAGATGGCAGAGACCACCGGCAAGGAAGCCGAGGCGAAGGAAGTCGCGGACTACATCCGCGAAAATCGCTAATATCCAGGAAATCTCCCGACGGGCGGCGGTGCATGACTGCATCGCCGCCTGCTCATCTGTCATAGCGGTACTCGAATGTGGATTTTCAGTCGTCTTGACCTGCTCTTGCGCAGGATATCCTATCTCGGATTTCTCGCCGCCTCGGCCTTGCTGCTGATCGTTGGCCTCATCGGTGCGGCGGATGTCGTATCGACCAACCTCTTCCTGAAGCCCATTCCCGGCATGGTCGAGCTCTCGGGCGCACTGCTCGCCGTCATCGTGTTTCTCGGTCTTGCCGAGGCGCAGGCGCGAGGATCGAACATCGTGATCGACATCGCGACGCAGCATCTGAAGCCGACGGCCAAGCGCGTGAGCGCGATCTTCTCGCTGGCAATCGGAACGATCTTCATGGGCCTGATCGCCTGGAAGGCGACCAAGCTCGCCGGCACGTCGTGGCACTTCAACGAAACCGCTCTGGGCGCCCTCGCCTTCCCCGTCGCACCGTTCAAGACGGTCGCCTGCTTCGGCGCATGGCTGGCTGTCGCGGAGTTTGCCCGGCAGCTTGTCTACCGCATTGTCGGCCTCGAAATGCCGGAGCACCGGACCGATGATTGATCCCCTTTACATTGGCCTGATTGCCATCGTAGCGATGCTGGCGCTTTCGATCGCCGGCGTCCCTGTCGGCATGGCCATGGGCGCTGTCGCCGTTGTCGGTCTCTGGATCACCGGCGGTCCAGCCTTTGCGCTGAACGTCCTGACGAACCTGCCTTTCGCGACCGCCTCCGATTACTCCTTCGTGGTCATCCCGATGTTCGTTCTGATGGGCGCAATCGCGTCGAGTTCGGGGATCACGCAGGAACTGTTCGGCTTCTCGAACCTCATCTTGCGCTCAACCCGCGGCGCGCTCTACCAAGCTACGATCCTTGCTTCCGCCGGTTTCGCCGCAATCTCGGGTTCCACTCTCGTCAACGCTGCCCTGTTCACCCGGATCGCGCTGTCGGAGATGTTGCGCCTCGGCTACGACCGCGCTTATTCCGCCGGCTGCATCGCCGCCGCCGGCACCATTGCGGCGCTCATCCCGCCGTCGATCAGTTTCGTCATTTACGGACTGCTGACAGGGGAATCCGTTGCCGAGCTGCTGATCGCCGGTGTCGTGCCGGGCGTCCTGACGGCCGCCGGCTACATGATCGGCACGAGCTTCCTCGTGCGCGTCCGCAAGGATCTCGCGCCGGAACCGCAGCCGCGCGCCACACTGCGCGAGATCGGCATAAGCGCGAAAGGGCTGTGGGCCACTTTCCTGCTCGCCGCGCTGGTCATTGGCGGTATTTATCTCGGTTTCACAACGCCGTCCGGCGCGGGTGCGTTGGGCGCGATCGGCGCATTGCTGATCGCCCTCACCCGCCGCCGGCTCTCGCGGGCTGAACTGGCGGATTGCCTGCGATCCAGCGCCGGCGTCACCGCCGCGCTGTTCATCGTGATAATCGGCGGTCTTATGTTCACGCGCTTCTTCCTCGTGGCGGGAACCGTGACGTCGGCAACCGATCTGCTGCAATCCTTCGAGCTGTCGCCCGTCGTCTTCATCATGCTTCTGGTGGTCGTCTTCATGGTGCTGGGCATGTTCATGGACCCGCTCGCCATGCAGGTGATGACATTGCCCTTCGTCTACCCGATGGTGACGTCCCTCGGTTACGACGGAGTCTGGTTCGGCGTCATCATGGTGAAGCTGGTCGAACTTGCGGTGCTGTCGCCGCCGGTGGGGATGAACCTTTTTGCCGTCATCGGCGCATCGGAGGGCAAGGTGTCGCTCAGCGACATCTATCGCGGCATATTCCCGTTCATCGTCATCGAGGCGATCGTACTGATACTGCTCATCGCCTTCCCGCAACTTTCGCTGTGGCTGCCGCAGCAGATGTTCGCAAACTGATCACACAAGGAGCCTCGCCTGACCATGCATGAAGACAAGCGCAGAGTTGGCCTGATCGGCCTCGGAGCGATGGGACATCCGATGGCGGCCTGCATTTCACGGGCCGGCTTCGCGCTGACCGTTCTGGACGCCGATGCCGGCCGCACCGCCAGCGTCGCGAGCGAGCTTTCGGCCACAGCGGCCGAATCGGCAGCCGATCTGGCGCGACAGGCGGACATCGTGGTCACCATGCTGCCGAACAGCGCCATCGTCGGCCAGGTGCTCGGCGGCGAGAGTGGCGTGCTCGCGGGTTTTCGCGACGGCGGCGTGATCCTGGAAATGTCGAGCGGTGTGCCGGACGTGACGCGCGAACTCGCGACCCAGGCCGCAGAAAATGGCGTCACGCTTCTCGATGCACCGGTGTCCGGCGGCGTGTCCCGCGCCAAGACCGGCGAACTCGCAATCATGGTCGGCGGACCGGACGAAGCCTTTGCCAAATCCGAAGCGGTGCTCGCCGCCATGGGCAAGGTCATCCGCACCGGCCCGGTCGGCAGCGCGCATGCCATGAAGGCGCTGAACAATCTCGTCAGCGCCGGGGGCTTCCTGATCGGCATAGAGGCGCTTTTGATCGGCTCGCGTTTCGGCCTCGATCCCGAATTGATGGTCGACGTTCTCAACGCCTCCACGGGCATGAACAACTCGACACAAAAGAAGTTCAAACAGTTCGTCCTGTCGCGGCAATTTGATGCCGGTTTCGGGCTCGACCTGATGGTCAAGGATCTCGGCATTGCCATGGGTGTCGCACGCGCGACCGACACAGCCGCGCCGCTGTCGGGCCTGTGCCGCGACCTCTGGTCCGGCGCGCAGAAATGGATGGGCCCGGGTCAGGATCACACGGCGGTCGCCCGCTTCAGCGAGATGCTGGCGGGAAGCGAACTGGCACCCGGCGCAAAGGACGAGCCGGGCAAATGATCTCCGACCGGATGGACGGCGAGCGCGTCATTGTTTTCGGCGGTTCATCCGGCGTCGGCCTCGCGGTTGCCGAACAGTGCCTTGCCCGCGGAGCGCAGGTCACGATCGCCTCCAGAACCCGAAAACGCCTCGATGCGGCCGCCGCCCAACTGGGCGCGGTCGAGACCATCGCGGTCGATATTCGGGATGCGGTAGCGGTCGCGTGTATTTTCGAGGAACGCGAGGCCTTTGATCATGTCGTCGTGTCAGCCGCGGATCTGCAGACCTCCCCTTTAAGGTCGCGACCTCTAGTCGAGGCGAGGGAAGCGATGGACAGCAAGCTTTGGGGCGCGCTTCATGTCGCCCATGCCGCGAATATCCGCGATGGTGGCAGCCTGACCCTCGTATCGGGCATGCTGGGCGTGCGCCCCTCTGGCGGCGCAACGGTGCTGAGCGTCATCAATGCGGCGCTCGACACGTTGGCGAAAGCGCTCGCGACCGAGATGGCCCCGGCGCGCGTGAACTGTGTTTCCCCCGGCCGGCTCGATACACCATGGTGGGATCGCTTGCCGGAAGACCAGAAGCGCGCATTGCTCGACGCCACGGCAGCGCGATTGCCGGTGAACCGCGTCGGGGGCGCCGACGAGATCGCCGGTCAGATAGTTCACATCATGCTGAACGGGTTCATGACAGGGAGCGTGATACTGGTAGACGGAGGCGGAAGCGTAAGCTGAGCTTTGCTTTCATGGATCGCAGACTAACGCGGCCGTCGAAGATCTCCCTGCAAAACTCGACCCACGGTGCGCCCAGGATTCTGGAAAAGACCGCAACATCGAAGTTCAGGATAACTAGCCCCGGACAGCAAGGCGCTCAAATCGATCACACTCGCGGATCTCGTTAGCCGCTATCGGGACACCGGGCTTCCGGGAAAGAAATGCTGCGAGGTCAAGACGGGACCATACAGCTTAACATGCATGGCAGTCTCTGGACGCAGCACCCGCGTTACGAAAGAATTTGCTCTACCTGCAGACGTCCCGAGACGCTCCCCGCCGAGCCCTCAAATGCCGCTGAAGCACATGCTCTTGATCTCGAGATAGTCGTCGATCCCGTATTTCGACCCTTCGCGCCCAATGCCAGACTGCTTGACTCCTCCAAAGGGGGCAAGCTCGGTCGAAATGGCGCCCGTATTGATGCCGACCATACCGGTTTCCAGCGCTTCGCCGACGCGCCAGGCCCGGGCCAGATCGCGGGTGTAGAAATAGGAGGCAAGACCGAATTCCGTATCGTTGGACCAGGCGATCGCCTCGTCCTCATGCTCGAATTTCACCAACGGCGCGAGTGGCCCGAAGGTTTCGTCGCGGGCGACCTTCATGGTCTGTGTCACGCCGCTTAGAAGAGTCGGCTGGTAGAACGTTCCGCCGAGATTAGAGCGCTGGCCGCCCTTCATCAGGGTCGCCCCCTTCGACAGGGCGTCGTCGATATGCTCCTCGACCTTGCCGAGAGCCGCTTTGTTGATCAGCGGCCCCGTGGTCACGCCATCGGCAAAACCGTCTCCCAGCGTCAGCCCGTCCATCGCGGCAGCGAGTTTCTCGGCAAATGTGTCGTAGATGCCGGCCTGCACATAAATACGGTTGGCGCAAACGCAGGTCTGTCCGTTGTTGCGGAACTTGGCGATCATTGCGCCCTCGACGGCCGCATCGACATCGGCATCGTCGAAGACGATGAACGGCGCGTTGCCGCCCAACTCCAGCGACAGCTTCTTGATGGTTTCGGCACCCTGCCGCATCAGGATCTTACCGACCCGGGTCGAACCAGTGAAGGTAAGCTTGGCCACCTTCTCGGAGGCGCAGAGAATTTCACCGACCTTCGCGGACTGCGAAGACGGGATCACGTTGAACACGCCGGCCGGCACGCCCGCCCGCTCCGCCAGAACGGCGATCGCAATAGCCGAAAGCGGCGTCAGTTCGGCAGGCCGAGCGACCATGGTGCAACCCGCGGCGAGCGCGGGCGCCATCTTGCGCGACAGCATGGCGTTGGGAAAGTTCCACGGCGTGATCGCGCCCACGACGCCCACTGGCTGCTTGACGACGACAAAACGCTTGTCGGAAGTCGGTCCCGGAATGACATCGCCATAAACGCGCTTGGCTTCTTCGGAGAACCATTCGACATAGGACGCGCCATAGAGAATCTCGCCGCGCGCTTCCGCCCAGGGTTTGCCCATCTCGGCGGTCAGGATCGAGGCAAGATCATCGGCGTTCTCGGCCATGAGTTCATAGAGCCGGTGCAGAATGCCCGCACGTTCCTTGCCGGATTTCCCGGCCCATCCCTTCCGCGCCGCATAGGCTGCGTCGATCGCCGGCTCTATATCGGCGCCCAGATCGGCAACCTCGGCAATAACCTCGCCTGTGGACGGGTTTTCAACCGGAAACGTCTTGTCCGCGCTGACCCACTCGCCATTCACATAGGCGCGTGTTTCGAGAAGTTTCTCATCTTTGAGCGAAAGCATGTGACGAACCTTTTCGTTGAAGCAGGATCATACGTGGCCCCGTCCCGGGGACGCCGGATCCCGACAGTAATTTGCATGGCGAGCGCCGCCCGCGCGTAGGCTGGTGTTATGCTCCGCGCCGACGAAAGTTTCGCTGGGACCGAAATAGCGGCGCGCAAACTCCTTGTCACCCGTCAGAATGCGAGAAGCCCCTCGAACCGAGCATTATCATCAAAGCCGGCGCGTCCTTCCGAGCGACGGGTCTGCGATTGGCTCCCGATCAACGCCGGACCGGCGCAGGCGGCCGTGCCTGGTAGGTCAACAAGACACACCGCCCGGGAAAAAAGATGGAAGTCTTTTCGGGTCCGTTTCGATGCAAAACTCGCATCGGTGATAACCAGGTGTAAACGATAAGAAGGATGTTAATGCACTTCCTCTGCGTCATCAGAGTTCGCAATTCTTGATTAAACAATGGCGGGTAGTATGGGTGTGATAAACGACACGGGGAAACCGGTTCTTGGGGCGGCATGTAATTCTGATCAAACAGAAAATTCCGATCCGCGTTGATGGCGGTCTTCGTCCTTTGCGCGCCGGCGCGACCCCGAGCGGCCCGAACACTAAAGAACAACAAGAACATCGAGACTGCCTGTCATGAACAACGGGAAACAGACACCTTCCGTCGCCCTTCGTATCGCGACCCTGATGGATCGCGAACGGGTCGAGAGCCTTCCGCGCAATTACGAACTCATCTACGACGCCTATTCAGGTTCGAATCCAGAGCTGACGCGGGAGTTCATGGCCATCGAAGGCCCGAAGACCCAGGGCGTTCTCGACGAGATCGGCAGGAAGTATCTCCCCCACCAGCATGAGGAAGGCGTTCTGGCCAAGGCCAACGACACCATGCAGAGCCAGATGTTCGAGTTCCTCAAGCTGATCCAGAACGAGGCCTCATCCCTTGCGGAATTCGAGAAGGCGGTGAGCGAAGCCAGCCGCGCGATGAGTTCCGATACCGAAATCGACCGCGCGGCGATCGCCAAGTCGATCGACCGGCTGTCGAAGGCGACTGAACAACAGGCCCGGACCAACAAGACGCTGAGCGACGCGGCAGCGGCGCAAAATGCGGCGATCAGCGATCTCAAGAAGGAAATGGACGCGATCGAGGCCCGCAAATGGACCGACCCGGTTACCGGCCTCGCCAACCGCCGTTCCTTCAACAAGACGGTGGTCGGCATCTACGCCAATCCCAACAAACCGTCGGCCTGTGGGCTCGCCATCGCCGAGATCGACGATTACCAGAACTTCAATGCGAGCGGTCAGTCCCCCTGGTCCAACAGGACGCTGCAGGAAATCGGCGCCGCGCTGAAAGGCGGCAATCCGACCCGGCAATTCATCGCGAATATGGAAAAGGGCCGTTTCGCCTTCGTGCTCAACACGGAGAATCCGGATCGTATCACCGGCTTCATCACGGGCATCCGCAACGCATTGGCCGCCAAGCGGCTGCTTGTCACCCGCAAGAACATGGCAAACGAGAAACTCACTATGTCTTTCGGCATTGCGCTGGCTTCGACGGCGACAAGCGCCGGCGACCTCATAGGACAATCGGAAAAGGCACTGGCCGAGGCACTGAAGGCCGGTAGCGACAAAATGCGCTTCCATGCACTCGCCGAGGCGCCTGATTCAGCACGGAACTACCAGATCTACGCGGCAAGATAAGCCATGTCGCCGGCCCGATCACGACCTGTCAGCTGAAACAGCGGTCATCGTAAGCGATCACCCGGACGCGTCAACAAGCCGGAAGACTTCGGCTTTCCCGATTATTGCGATCCGTTCGTAGTCTTCCGCCAGACGCCCGGCCAGCAGCGAGGCTGCGGCCGGTTTGTCCTCCAGCCACGTCGTTTCGGCCTCCTTGACGATATAGTCGGGCCTCGTCGCCAGCAACGTCGCCAGAACCGTCTCCGTGGTCGCGCCGCGCCCTTCCACGAAGATTAGAAGCCCCTCCTTCGCGATATTGGAGGGGTGTGTCGCGATGGGCGCCAGCGGCTCCGTCCCAAGCATCCAGTAAACGATATGGTCCGTCATCAGGTAGACCCGCTTGTCGCGCGCATTCTCCGCCTCGAGCAACGCGGCGATCTGGTAAGCGCGACCGCTTGCCAGCCGCTCGCCGTTTGCCGCGCGCGCAATCAGATTTCCATATTCCCGCGCGATGTCGCCGAGAGGCATGACCGACGTCACAAGAATCAGCAGGAGGAATACGAGGCGGAACGAACGCCGTGCTGTTTCCTGCCATGCGATCCCCGCGAAGACGGCAAGCGGCGGAACCACCTGGATCAGATAATGCCCGTGCGCCGCGCGCGTCGCCAGCACAGAAAGCGTCGAGGCAACGGCCATGACGCCGACATAGCCTGCCACGCCCGCATCCGGGCCGCGTTTCCATCCCCGGATCGCCAGGGCGGCGCCGATCGCCGCGAGAAACCACAGCCCGCTCTGGCCGCTTATGCCGCCGCGCAGAAAGCCCCACAGGGTGGCCCCGATTCCCGGCCTTTCCCCGGTGTCGCTCAGCGGCGCGAGAACGACGGACCGGAACAGCAAATCGGCCTGCCCCGTCGCCAGATAGGGAATCGTCAGCAGCGCCAGCGGCAATATCATGCCGGCAGCCAAGGCTGCGAACCATATGAACCTATCGCGATAGCGCCATGACCGCGTAGTGACGAACGCATAAACGCAAAGAGCAACGACGACGATCGCCAGATTGGTGCGGAACAGCGCCGCCAGCATGAAGCACAATCCGGCAGCGAAGTATCGTCCCGCACCACCGGGTCGGCTTAGCAACAGGAGCCCGCCCATTATCGGCGGCGCGGCGAGCAACTCGCTCATCACGGCCTGACCGCCCGTCACGGTCATGAAGAACATGCCGATCAGTGCAGCCGCCAGCCCCGCCGACCAGCCGCTGATGCCACTGGCGAGACGGAAGATCAGATAGCCGGTGCCTGCAACCAGCAACCAACCGCAGGCGCGAATGCCAGGTATCGAATCGAATGCCGCGATCATCATCGCGAACGCGCCGAACAGGAGCGGCGGCTTGTTGTCCCAGAGATGCGTGTAGGGCAGATGGCCGTCCAGCAGGTCCTGCCCCATCAGGATGAACGTGCTCTCGTCCCAGTCTATGACGGCGGGAAAAAAGAACGGCAGTCGTATCAGGAGAGCAAAGCCCGCAAGCAACAGCAGCAGGCGCGGACCTCTTATCCACGCCTCCAGGCCACCGGTCGCATCCACCCTGTTCGAAATATGCCGTCTCCCGGTCGCCCTTTCGCCATTACTATCGACCGGGATCGTATGGCCGCAAGATGGAATGCGACGTCGCCAGCGTTTCCAGCGCGTCGCGCACTGCCCCAGACGGCTCGCAGGCACGCCGTGTTTCGAGGCTGACATGGATCAGCAACTGGTCGCCCGTTGCATGCACCGTACCGTCCGCGCCAAGCAGTCGATGGGAAAGTCGCAGCTTCTTTCCCGCGCCCTCGGTCACCACTGTCTCGACCCGGATCAGCGCCCCGGCATGCAATTCGGCGAGATATTTGATCGACGTCTCGACAGTGAAGAAACTGAACCCCGCCGCGACATAGTCCTCGCCCGCCCCGATCAGCGCCAGAACGGCGTCCGCCGCATCGGAAAACACCTGTCCGTAGCGGCTCTCGTTCATGTGACCGTTATAGTCGGTCCAGTCGACCGGGACGATGCGCGCGATCGTTTCCAGCGGCTCGCCGGCCTGCGGCGCACCGCGCTGCGCGATCGTCTTTTCATGCGCGTCCAACAGCACGCCCACCGCCGCATTGCGCCCTTTCAGCGCCCGCATCTCCGCGACCAGATTGTCGTCGCGCAGCCGCTCCAGCTCGCGGATCGTCATGTGACCCGACTGGGCGTCCGACTGCGCAGCGATCGTGTCGACCAGTTCCGCGGTCAGATCCGGTACGTCCATCAGCTTCGTCCAGGGCCATTGCAGCGCCGGGCCGAACTGCGCCAGGAAATGCTTCATCCCGGCTTCGCCTCCTGCGATGCGGTAGGTCTCGAACAGGCCCATCTGCGCCCAGCGCAGTCCGAAACCGTAACGGATCGCATCGTCGATCTCGCCGGTCGTGGCCATTCCGTCCTTCACCAGCCAAAGCGCCTCGCGCCACACGGCCTCCAGCAGCCGGTCCGCGATATGCGCGTCGATCTCCTTGCCGATGACGAGCGGGAACATGCCGATCGACCGCAGCATCTCCACGGCCCGCTCCACGCTTCCAGCGGAATTCCTGGTCGACGGCACGACTTCGACAAGCGGCAGCAGATAGACCGGGTTGAACGGATGCGCGACCAGCACCGCACCCGGACGGTCCAGACCCTCCTGCAATTGCGACGGCATGAAGCCGGAAGTCGACGATCCGACGATTGCTGTTTCCGGCGCATGCCGCCCGATATCCGCAAGGATCGTATGCTTCAGGTCGAGCCGCTCGGGCGCGCTTTCCTGGATCCAGTCCGCGTCGGCAACCGCTTCGGCGAGCGTGTCGCAGAAGAGCAGCCTCCCTTCTTCGGGCAAACGCACCTCGTAAAGCATCGGAAGCGCCCGGCGCGCATTCACCAGCACCTCCCCGATCTTGCGTTCCGCCTGCGGATCGGGGTCGTAAACCGCCACATCCCAGCCATTGAGCAGGAAGCGCGCCAGCCAGCCTCCGCCGATCACCCCGCCGCCGAGAATCGCGGCCTTTCTCCGCGCCGTCATTGCGGCGCCCGCTTGGTCAGCCCGAGCTTCGCGCGCACAGCATCCGGCCCGATGATACGCGCGCCCATTCGCTCTATAATGCCGGCGGCGCGGTCGACCAGTTGCGCATTGGTCGCCAGGACGCCTTTGTCGAGGAACAGATTATCTTCCAGCCCGACACGCACATTGCCGCCGGCCAGCACCGCAGCTGCGACATAGGGCATCTGGTCGCGGCCGAGCGAAAAGGCCGACCAGTGCCAGTCGGCCGGCACATTGTTGACCATCGCCATGAAGGTGTTGAGGTCGTTCGGCGCGCCCCACGGAACGCCCATGCAAAGCTGAACCAGCGCCGGCCCCGCCAGAACGCCCTCCTCCACAAGCTGCTTGGCGAACCAGAGATGGCCGGTGTCGAAGGCCTCGATCTCCGGCTTTACGCCCATTTCGGTCATCATCGCGCCCATCGCTCGCAGCATGCCGGGCGTATTGGTCATCACGTAGTCCGCTTCCGCGAAATTCATCGTGCCGCAATCGAGCGTGCAGATTTCCGGCCGGCACTCCGCGACATGCACGACGCGCTCCGCCGCGCCGATCATGTCTGTGCCCCGGTTTTTCAGCGGCAGCGGCGCTTCGGTCGAGCCGAACACCATGTCCCCGCCCATCCCGGCGGTCAGGTTGAGCGCCACGTCGGTTTCCGCCTCGCGGATCCGCTCCGTCACCTCGCGATAAAGCGCCGGATTGCGCGACGGAGCGCCGGTTTCCGGATCGCGCACATGGCAATGCACGATCGCCGCGCCGGCTTTCGCGGCCTCAATAGCGCTGTCGGCGATCTGTTTCGGCGAGCGCGGGACATGTGGACTACGATCCTGCGTTCCGCCCGATCCGGTCACGGCGCACGTAATGAAAACCTCACGGTTCACGGAAAGCGGCATGGATGGTCCTTTCGGCAGTGAAGGCGTAATTCGGCAAGAGCTTGCCCGAGAGGCGGGTCCCGCGCCTGCGGCCTAACGTCATTGGGGCAGACATTTGCGCCATGTCCCTGCGGCAACGGGCGCGATTACAGTGACGTGTTTTCGGCGTAGGATAGCGGCGCTCAACGAATCGGGGACGGTAAGATACTATGGGACAAGCATTCGGAATGGGACTTTTGTTCGTCATTATCGTCGTGGTGATCGTCGGCGGTATAGCCGGCTGGCTCGCCGGGCTGATCGTACGCGGCGGCGGCTTCGGCCTGGGCGGCAACATTGTCGTCGGCATACTCGGTGCCGTGATCTCCAGCTTTCTGCTGCCGCGCATCGGTTTCATGTTGGGCGGCGGTCTGCTCGGGGCGATCCTGTCGGCCACCATCGGCGCCGTGATTCTGCTGGTGATCGTCAAGGTTCTCAAGCGCGCCTGACTGTGAACGGCCGGGCCTCCGGGGTTGATTGCGCTTTCCGCGATGCTTAAGGCTGCCCGGTCAGGCATAAGGGCCCTCACGGAAACGAACATGAACACAATCACGGTCGAGCAAATCCCCGCCATGGTCGGCAGCGAGATCGGTCGCTCCGAATGGCGTGCAATCACCCAGGAGATGATCAACAGCTTTGCCGACGCGACGGACGACCATCAGTGGATCCATCTCGATCCGGAGCGCGCCGCGGCCGAAACGCCTTATGGCGGCACCATCGCCCACGGCTTCCTGACACTGTCGATGCTCTCGACCTTCGCCTTCGAGGCGCTGCCGACCGTCGAGGGCTCCGTGATGGGCATCAATTACGGGTTCGAGCAGATCCGATTCATGGCGCCGGTAAAAACCGGTGCGCGCATCCGCGCCATCTTTATCCTTTCCGATGCCGATATCCGCCCGTCCGGCCGCATCCTGGCCACCTACGATGTGAAGCTGGAAATCGAAAACAGCCTGAAGCCGGCACTGACCGCGGTCTGGAAGACACTTTCCATCCTGGAACGGAACTGATCCGGCACGGAGCGCTTCAGTCGGCCGGTACCGATCTGCGCTACATAAGACAGTAAGAAATTTAAGCTGCTGCGTAGTTCCTCAGGATCGAGGCGATCGTATCGACTGCCTCAAGCGGTGTCTGGGCTAAGATGAACCCGTGACCGGGCCGGCGTTCCGTAAGGGTCGCCTCGATGTGCTCGCCATATCGGACGATTTGGCCCGTAACCTTGATTTCGAACGGCTCGCCGATAGGCGATAGGAACTCGTATCGGCCGAGATGGTCGGTTCGGGTCAGAGCATCGAAGAAACGGCCGAAAGCCGTCCGGTTATCGTGAAGACATCCATTTGTCAGTCCGTTGACAAAGGTATCCAGGTCTTCGACCACCGCGCCGAGCGCTTTCGGGCTGTCTTTTGAATAGGGCCATTTGACAACCCGGGTCTTTTTCATACCCCGGCCTTTGGTCTGTATGACCGTCACTCGGACGAAGTAGACGTTCTTCCACGTCTCCAGCGCAAGCCGCGTCTCGCAATCCGCATAACCGAGCCGGCCGGAATGGACAGAGCCGAAATCTTCGACTTGGGCAATGCCCTCGGCCTTTTCCAGTTGTCCTACAATGGATTCCAGCATCGAGATTCCCGGTCTTGCCGCCAGCGTTCATTGGAACACAGGCGGCTTAAGACCGGGTTTAGCGGACAGCCCCCTCAGGCGCCTCTTGCCGCGTCCTTCAGGAACTCGAACGCATAGTCGGAAAACGAGCGCCAGCATTCCACCCGGAACGCGTCTTCCGCCGTCCGGTAGAGCACCACTTCGATCTTGCCGAATACGGTGCGCGAGCAGGCGCCGACCGGAAATATCTCCAGCGACAGATCCTGCGGGCACCCTGCATTGATCACGTCGGCGGCGAAAGGCCCGCTCACCAGGATCGCCGTGTTCCGGTGCGAAACGTCGACTGCGCTGTGCGCGGCCTTCACCTTGGCGCAATCGGCCGCCGGATCGCCTTCCTCGTCGATCACCAGCCACTCGTCCGGCCCGATCCACAACGCATGGCGGCTGCCATTCGAAGCCGATGTCTTTGGTTTCTTCGGCAAGGTGATGCCGAGACCCTTCGACAGGCCGGCAAGCGCATCGTCCCCGGCGCGCAGATTGATACGATTGGCCTCCGGGGCGGCGGATATCGACACGCCCGGCCCGCCATGCATCATCCCGGCTAACGGCAACTCACGCGAAAACTGCATGTCAGCCATGGATCCAGCCTCCTTCCTTGTCGAAGAACACCGTGTCGCGGACCTCGACCTCGATCACCCGGTCCGGCATCGGCACGTAAAGCGTCTTGCCCATAAGGTTGAACCCGTCCTCCACCAGCGCCATGGCAATCGGATGACCGCAATTTTCCGACCAGTAGGAGGACGACACCCAGCCGATGATGTTCATCGGAGGGCTCTGATTGTGGTTGGCGACGATCTGCGCGCCTTCCTCCAGCACCGTCTTGCCGTCCTTGACCTTCAGACCGACCAGCTGGCGCCGGCCCGGAGCGGTGAGGTCGGGGCGGTTCAATCCGCGAATTCCGACGAAATCCGTCTTCTTCTTGCCGACCGCCCAGGAAAGCCCGGCATCATGCGGCGTCACGGTGCCGTCCGTGTCCTGCCCGACGATGATGTAGCCCTTTTCTGCGCGCAGCACATGCATGGTTTCGGTGCCGTAGAGGCACATGCCCATCGGCGCACCGCGCTCGTAAATCGCGTCCCAGACCTGCCGGCCGAAATCGGCCGGTACGTTGATCTCGTACCCCGCCTCGCCGGTAAACGACATCCGGAAGACCCGTGCAGGCACGCCGCAAACTTTTCCCTCGGCGTAGGACATGTGCGGGAAAGTCTCGTTTGACAGATCGATGCCCTCGACGAAGGGTTCGATGATCTCGCGCGCCTTTGGCCCCTGCACGGCGATAACCGCCCACTGTTCGGAGGTCGAGGTCAGCCACACTTTCAGATGCGGGAACTCGGTCTGGAGATAGTCCTCCATGTGATGCAGCACGCGCGGCGCGCCGCCGGTCGTCGTCGTGACGTGGAATCGATCCTCGGCCACCCGCGCCACCACGCCGTCGTCATAGATGAAGCCATCCTCGCGGCACATGATGCCGTAGCGCAGCTTTCCGACGCCGAGCTTCATGAACGGGTTGGTATAGAGCAGGTCCAGGAACTGCGCCGCGTCCGGCCCGACCACTTCGATCTTGCCGAGCGTCGTGGCATCGAACATGCCGGCGACCTCGCGCACGGTCCGGCACTCGCGATTGACAGCGGCGTGCATGTCCTCGCCGGCGCGCGGATAATACCAGGCGCGTTTCCATTGGCCGACATCCTCGAACACCGCGCCCGCGGCTTCCTCGGCCACATGCATCGGCGTTTTGCGGGTCGGGTCGAACAGCTTGCCGCGCGCATGGCCCACGATCGCGCCGAACGTCGTCGGCGTATAGGGCGGCCGGAAGGTCGTCAGGCCGACTTTCGGGATCGGCCGTCCCAGCGCCTCGGCCGCGATGGCGAGCCCGTGCAGGTTCGACAACTTGCCCTGGTCGGTCGCCATGCCGTTGGTGGTGAAGCGCTTGACGTGTTCGATGGAATGCATGCCCTCCTGAACGGCAAGACGGATATCCTTCGCGGTCACATCGTTCTGGAAGTCGACAAAGGCCTTCATGACCTTGCCGGCACCAGCGCCGGGACCGGCGCCGACCATGTTGCCGGCCCATTTGCCCTCGCCGTCGACCGTGATTTTCACGCCCGACTTTTTCGCTTTCGGGCAGGTTTCTTTTGCTGCGGTCTCGCCCGCGGCAAGCGCTTCCGTCACGCTCGCCTGCAATCCGTCCGTGCCGTTGCATGCGCCGACCGAGACCGCGTCCTGCGGATACTCGCCGGGCAGGAAGCGCTGGCTTTCCTCGTTCCAGACCACCTTGCCGCGCGACTGCGAATACATATGAACCGACGGCGTCCAGCCCGCGCTCATGACGATCGCGTCGACGGGAATGATCTCGGCCTTGGACCCGCCATTGGCCGGTTCCACCGTCATCGAGGCGACACGCAACTTGCCCCCCGCGCCTGTCACCGCGTGACCGGTCAGTACGCGGATGCCAAGCCCTTTCGCCTCCTCGACCAGCCCGCTGTCGGGATCGGTTCTCAGATCGACGATCGCCGGGATGTCCACGCCGGCCTTCTTCAGGTCGATCGCCGCCGCATAGGCGCTGTCATTGGCGGTATAGACGCCGACCTTCCGGCCGACCGCCACGCCGTAATGATTGAGATACATGCGCGCCGCCGACGCCAGCATGATGCCCGGCCGGTCGTTGTTGGCGAAAACCATGTGCCGTTCGATCGCGCCGGCGGCGATGATCACGCGTTTCGCGCGCACCTGCCACAATCGCTCGCGCGGCGTATCCGGATCCGGAGCCGGCAGATGATCGGTCACCCGTTCGACGAGGCCGACGAAGTTCTGCGCGTAATAACCGAAAGCGGTTGTACGCTGCAGAACCCGGACATTGTCCATCACCGACAGCCGGTCGACGGCCTGTTGTGCCCATTCATAGCCCTCAAGCCCGTCGAGCTTCGCCTCGCCCTCGAAACGAAGCGCGCCGCCCATATTGGCGTTCTCGTCGCACAGGATCACCTGCGCGCCGGATTCGGCCGCCGAAAGCGCGGCGGCGAGCCCGGCGACGCCGCCGCCGATCACCAGCACGTCGCAATGTACATAGCGCGAAGCGTAACGGTCCGGATCCGGCTGGTCCGGCGCGACGCCAAGACCGGCCGCGTTGCGGATCACCGGCTCATAGACATGTTTCCACGCGGCTTTCGGCCACATGAAGGTCTTGTAGTAGACCCCCGCCGAAAACAACGGCGAGCCGATATCGTTGACCGCGCCGATATCGAAGGCCAGCGACGGCCAGCGGTTCTGGCTGACCGCGGCCAGCCCGTCATGGATTTCCTGCACCGTCGCGCGAATATTCGGCACGTGGCGCGCGGCGTCGCGGCGAATGCCGACCAGCGCGCTCGGCTCTTCCGGCCCCGCCGTCTGGATGCCGCGCGGGCGGTGATATTTGAACGACCGCCCCACCAGATGAACGTCATTGGCGATCAGCGCCGAGGCGAGCGTATCGCCTTCCAGGCCCGTATAATCGCGTCCGTCAAAGGTGAAGCGCACGGTGTTGGCCGGCGTCAGCCGGCCCGCGCCTGCAATGCGATTGGCTCCCGCGGCACTCATTTCGCGCTGTTTCCTTTCTGCGCTTCGGCCTTGTTCTCGTTCGCAGCCTCGACCAGCTCCGGTTTCGGTTCGCCGGCCTTGTAGGTCGTCAGGAACTTGTCGGATATCGTGTCGCGCGCGGCGTTGAAGAAGCGTCCGCAGCCATGGATATGGCGCCAGCGCTCGTAGGCGACTCCCTTCGGATTGTCGCGGTAGAAGAAATAATGCGCGAACTCCGCATCGGAGATATTTGCGATATCCGCCGGCCGCGCGACATGCGCCTCACCAGCATGCCGGAATTCCAGCTCCGGACGCTTTTCTTCGCAATAGGGGCAATGAATGAGAAGCATGCTGTCTTGGTCCTCAGATTTCGCGTTCGGCCTCGGCGTCGCCATCGCATAGAGCGCGTCCCATTTCCTCGAACGGGGCGAGCCGGACGATCAGCGTTTCGAGGCTGTCGAATGGCCGGTAGAGCGCCCGGTCCTCGATCGAGGCGAGCAGCGCAATCGGATTGGTCGAGACGACGACGCTGCGCGGCAGCGTCATGTCGCCATATTCCTGCGGAACGTCTTTGCGCCAGGGCTCGCTGAAGAGCACAACCTTCTGCCTGCCCATCTCGACACAGGTGAGCGTTCCCTTTTCCACCGAAAACGGCCAATCATGCGCGCTCTCGGCCGCTCGGATCGTCATTTCCGGCAGGATACCGCCATATTGGCTGTCCACATCCATCCAGCCCGCCGGCGCCGCCAGCACCGCCGCCATCGTGGCAGACAGAAGCGCCGGAACCGCGGACATCAGTGCGCCACCGCCGCGGCGGCCGCCTCGTCGATCAGACGGCCCGTCGTGAACCGTTCCATCGTGTAACCGGCATTGATCGGGTGCGGGTTGTCGTTGGCGATCGTGTGGGCGAAGACATGGCCCGATCCAGGTGTAGCCTTGAAGCCGCCCGTGCCCCAGCCGCAATTGACATAGAGCCCGGAAACCGGCGTCTTCGCGATGATCGGCGAACGATCCGGCGTCACGTCGACGATGCCGCCCCAGGATCGCAGCATCCGCATGCGCGTGAAGATCGGAAACATTTCGCAGATCGCGTCCAGCGTGTGCTGGATAATGTGCAGCCCGCCAGTCTGCGAATAGGAAGTATACTGGTCGGTGCCCGCGCCGATCACCAGTTCGCCCTTGTCGGACTGGGAGATGTAGGCATGCACCGTGTTCGACATGACGACGCAGGGAAAGCACGGCTTGACCGGCTCGGAAACCAGCGCCTGCAGCGGGAAGCTTTCGAGCGGCATGCGCACATCGGCCATCTGCATGACGACCGAGGTGTTGCCGGCAGCCACCACGCCGACCTTCTTGGCGCCGATGAAGCCACGCGAGGTCTCGACGCCCGTCACCTGGCCGTTGCCGCTGCGGCGGATCCCGGTCACTTCGCAATTCTGGATGATGTGCACGCCGCGGTCCGAAGCGCCGCGCGCATAGCCCCAGGCGACCGCATCGTGCCGCGCCGTGCCGCCGCGCCGTTGCAGCGCCGCGCCCATCACAGGGGAGCGCGCCGAGGCGGAGATGTTGAGCGGCGGGCAATACTCCTTCGCCTGCTCGGGCGTCAGCCACTCATTGTCGACGCCGTTCAACCGGTTGGCGTGGATATGGCGCTTGAACACCTGCACGTCGTGCACGTTGTGCGCCAGCATCATCACCCCGCGTGCCGAATACATGACGTTGTAATTGAGATCCTGGCTCAGATTCTCCCACAGCTTCACGGCGTGATCGTAGAGACCCGCAGATTCGTCATAGAGATAGTTGGAGCGGATGATCGTCGTGTTGCGGCCGGTATTGCCGCCGCCGAGCCACCCCTTTTCAAGCACGGCGACATTGGTAATGCCGTGCTCCTTGGCGAGGTAATAGGCGGTCGCCAGCCCATGTCCGCCCGCGCCGATGATGATGACGTCATACTCTTTGCGCGGCTCCGGCGAAGCCCACTGCTGGCCCCAGCCCTTGTGACCGCGCATCGCCTCGCGCGCCACGGCAAATCCGGAATATTTCCGCATCGCAATCCACCCTGTAGGTCGTCTCTGGGCGCGTCGCGATCCTTACGCCGGACGCTGCCGGAATGTAGCATTATCGCCGCGCCTGCCGATACCCTGCCCTTTTTGCGACTCGGCATGGCGCGCTCGGCAAGGGTGTCCCGCCACAAAAAAGGAAGGCACGGGGATGGGGCGTATCCCGTGCCTTCCAGGCAGCCTTTCGAAAAAGAAAGATGGCTACCTATTCCGAATCTGTTTGCTGCCAGCGTCGCCTCCGCCATTTATCGGGAGGCAGATTTCACTGGTAAAACTCTCCTTACGTAATACAGCGAATTCGAGCGCATGGGAAAACGATTTGCCCTTTGATTCGGTTCACGAATTCGTGAGCGACAGAACTCTGCAGTGCCGAAATCTCAAAATGCGCCGCAAAAACCCTTAAAACAGTGGACAAATCGGGAGCATTTTGATAATGGCACCGTCGAATCTGCGGTGGCACCATCGCGGGACGGGATGGTTGTATCCCGGAGAATTCATCAACCTGTGAAGAAAGTTGGGATACACGTGCAAGTTCTCGTACGCGACAATAATGTTGACCAGGCGCTGCGCGCCCTGAAGAAAAAGATGCAGCGCGAAGGCATTTTCCGCGAAATGAAGATGCGCGGACATTATGAAAAGCCTTCCGAGAAACGCGCCCGCGAAAAGGCTGAGGCTGTGCGCCGCACACGCAAGCTCGCCCGCAAGCGCGCTCAGCGCGAGGGTCTTCTGGGCGGACGCAGCCGTTAAGGCGCGCTGTCGCGATTTCGTCTCTTTTTGATCTGAAAAGGTGGCGATGCTTTAAAAAGCGCGCCGCCTTTTTTGTATCTGTGGCGACGCGAGGATGAGGGAACCACTTCCATGGAAATGACAGGCGGCGAGAAGCGGTCGACGGAGTGTTCGGCCCGCGCCAGACATCCCGCCTTGCGGCGCGCCGGTTTGGCTTGCGCCGCTGCGCTTCTGGCAATGGGTCTTGCTGGCTGCGAGACCTCGAGCGTCGACACCCGTTTTGCGACGACCATCGACGCCGATCAGGGTAGCGAGGAAAACATCGCATCGCTGACCAATGTCATCCGCTCCAATCCGACCGACCCGAGCGCCTATAATGTGCGTGGCTCGGCCTTTGGCCGGGCGGGTCGCTATCAGGACGCGTTACGCGATTTCGACAAGGCGATCGAACTCAATCCACGCTTTTTCGAAGCCTATGCCAACCGGGCGCTGATCCATCGCAATCTCGGCGATCTCGGCCGCGCCGCGGAAGACTACAACCAGGCGATCAAACTCAATCCGAGCTACGACACGGCCTATATCGGCCGCGGCGAACTTTACCGTCGCGCTGGCCGCAGCAACGAGGCCTTCAACGATTTCCAGAAGGCGATCCAGCTCGACACGACGGATCCTCGCGCCTATTTCCGCCGCGGTCTCATTTACCAGACCCGTGGCCAGCACGACTTCGCCATCGATGATTTCTCGACAGCTATCTCGCTTCAGCCCAGCGCACCGGAGCCCTATAACGGCCGCGGCCTCTCCTATGTCGCGCTGAACCAGCTCGACAACGCCTTCGACGATTTCAACTACGCCCTGCGGCTCGATGAAAACCTGGCCGAAAGCTGGGCGAACCAGGCGCTCGTCTATGAAAAGCAAGGCGAGTTGGCCAAGGCGAAGAAATCCTATCAACGCGCACTGCAACTGGACGGCCAGTACGAACCGGCGCGCAGCGGCCTCGCCCGCGTCGGCGGATAGAGCCATTCAGTCAGGATTTCCGCAAATAAAGAAACCGGCGCGATCAACGATCGCACCGGTTTTCTTGATTTCGTCGCCGGGCCCTTAGCCTGCCCTAATGCTTCGGTAGGCCCGGGCTTCCGGGGTCAGGCCAGGAAAAAGGCGAGGACCGTCAGCGCGATGAAGGCGACGATGCCGCCGAACAGGCCGCCGCCGGCGAAGAAGCCGAAGGCCATCGAGATCAGCAGCGCAACGCAAACGATGACGAGCCATTTGCTCATCGACAGGAACATCGCATAGGTGCGCTCGTGTTCCGCGTAATCCATCTCGGCGCCGGTCTCGGCAGGTCCTGTAGGGTGGTTGTCGGCCATGGCTTTCGCTCCGCTGGGCAGTGTTTTCAGGCTTTGCGATTAGCGAAAAGCCGCCGCGACTTCAATGCCCTCTTTGCCCGAATGCGGCATCAAGCCGCTTCGGCGACATATTTCGCTGTCGGAAGCACAGTGAGGGGAGCACTGATCGCGTCCGACCCGAACATCATGCGCCGCTCCCCGGCGGTCGAGGCGAACAACGGGTAACGCCTGTAAACGTCCTGCTCATATTGGCGCGGGCTGGCGAACAGAACCAGCGGAACCGCGAAATCATCGAATTTCCGCGGTCCGGCAAGCATGGTCGAGCGGAAAACGCGGCGGTAGAACGGCGCATGCGCCTCCTTGACCAGCGCGAGACAGGCATCCGCCCCGTAGAAGACGGTCGCCATGAACGGGACCCGCAACATCAGCATCGGTAAGCCTGGCACTTCGTGCGAGACGGTCTCGTCAATGGCGAAGCGGGTCGGATCGATGAACGACATGCCCTGGTCGATCAGCGGTTTCATGATGTTCGGAAACATGCGGACGGAATAGGAGTCCGGGTGTTCGCGAGAAACGACATGCAACCGCACCGTCGCAACCAGCTCTCCGTAATAATACATGCCGAAGACAAAAGCGTTATCGGCCCGGTCCATCTCGTCGACTGCATTGTTGCCCAGCTTCTTCGCATAGACCACGCGCGCGTCGAAGGCGCTGGCGCGCAAGCGCCCGATGGATTCGAAATCTTCCGGAGTCACGATGCGGCGATATTCGATGTTTTCCATCACCTCGAATATGCGGTCATTCAGGCTGTTTGCGCCGTCTACCTTGCTGACATGTCCAACTGGTGCGTTCACGATGATGTCCCCATTGCAAGGATCAGCGTAAACGAGACCTTAAAGTTGTAAATAGCAAGATTTCATTAAGTCCCTGTTAACCATGATTAATTTCAAACATGGTTAAAATTTGAGTAAATACCGCTGGGTAATTGCGTGCTTTCAGGGGCGAGTTTTCGCGGGTCCGCGGAGGAAAGAAAACTGCGGCTCAGGATACGGCCGCGGCCTTCTTGGCGATATGCCGCACCGGCGATACCGGTAGAAGCGTATGGCGGGCGAGTTCCAGGATCGAAGATGACGGCAGCGCCGGACCCAGGGCGAATCCCTGTATGCGGCTAACCCCGTCTGTAGCGAGGACCAGATTGAGCTGGTCGTCGGAAGAAACGCCCTCGATCGTCACCTGCAGTCCGAGCGTGCGGCAAAGCGTGGTGACGCCGCGCAGCAGTGCGATTGGCGTCTGACCGCTCTCGATTCCTTCCACGAAGGACCGGTCGATTTTGACCTTGTCCAACGGCAATCTGTGAAGATAGCTGAGCGATGAATAACCTGTTCCGAAATCGTCCAGCGATACCTTGATGCCTCGGTCGCGGATCTGCTGCAGCACTGTCAGCATCTCCGTCTCGTTGGCGATGACTGCGGTTTCGGTAACCTCGATTTCGAGGCGATTCGGAGAGATTCCGGATTGCTTCAGGGCGAAATCGATCTCATCGAGCAGGCGCGATCGGCGGAAATCGATGGCCGACAGATTGACGGAGATATTGACCTCTTCCGGCCAGGACGCGCAATCGAGCGTGGCCCGGTTCAGCACCGAACGGCTGACCTTGCCGATCATGCCCATTTCCTCGGCCAGCGGAATATATTCGGCGGGGGAAATGTCGCCCAGCTTGGCGTGGTTCCAGCGCGAAAGCGCCTCGCAGGCCACGATCTTGCCGCTCTTCGCGTCGACGATCGGCTGGTAGCGGACATTAAGGCTTTCATTGTCCAGCGCTTTGGCCAATTCGTTCTTGACCATCTGGCGGCGCTTGTATTCGGCGTCCATGGAGTCTTCGAAGACCGACCATGCGCCCTTGCCGAGCGCCTTAGAGCGATACAGCGCCAGATCCGCCTTCACCATCATTCGCGTCAGGTCGAAGGAACTGTGGTCGGAAACGGCCAGCCCGATGCTCACGGTTACATGCACCTGCTCGCCGGACAGTTCGTAGACACCGGTCAGCTTGGTGTGCAGGAGATTGGCGACCTCGTCCGGCGCCTCGTCGGCGGGTTGTTCCGGAATGAAGACCATGAACTCGTCGCCGCCCTGACGCGAGATCAGGATATCGCGCAGGTGGAAATCCTTCAGCCGGTTCGCGACCGCCCGCAACAAGGCGTCGCCCTGCGAATGGCCCAGCGTGTCATTGACATGCTTGAAGTCGTCGACATCGAGCATGACGAGCATGCAGGCGCCGCCTTCCGTCTTCTGCTTTAGTCGCTCGGCGATCAAAGTGGCGAAATAGCTGCGGTTGGGAAGCCCGGTCAGCGCATCGTAACGCGCCATATTGATCATCAGCTTTTCGGCATTGATGCGTTCGGTAATGTCCTCGAACGTCAACACAGCGCCGGAAAAGGCGCGCGGGTTGGAACGGAATTCGACATGCCGGCCATCATTCATGACGAAACGCTTCGCGGCGCCGCCTTCCAGGATCATCGGAACCAGCTGCCGCCTGAGCTTCTCGACCTGCCGAGCCGACAGGACCTTTCGAATTCGCCCGTATCGGAGGATGGAGTCGAAATGCCTGCCTTCCAGACTGATGTGCTCGGGAAGATCGAACAAAGTCCGCGCGGTCTTGTTCGCGACGAGGACGCTCAGATCACCATCGAACATGATCAGCCCGTGCGACATGTTGTTCAGCGCGATATCGAACCGTTCGGCGATTTCCTGGTTCTTCCATCGTCCCTGGATCGCGTCGAGCACCGCCGAGCGCACATCCTGCACGAGTGTGCGCACCAGCAGAAGGTAGGGCAGCGTCAGGAAAGCGATCAGGACATGCGCCGCATCGCCGCGCAAAATCGTACCGAAAGCCGTCGGCAGCAGCAGCGAGACCACGATGACGGCCGCCAGCCTGTCCGAACCGTAGATACGCCCGACGACGGTCGGGAGCGTGCCGAAGACCATGATCACCGAGGAAATGATCGAATATTCGCTTGGCGCGATCTGCAACGCGCAGAAGGCGTAAAGCCCGATCTGCGTCGTCGCGGCGCCGGTCAACCACATGTAGCGGTTTTCCCACATCGTGGCCCAGCGCACGCGCGCATCGAGATCGAGATGCGTAGTGGTTTCGCGGTCGCGGTGATAGGATTCCGCCTGGCGCAGCCGGAGGAGCGCCGTCCCCAGCATGGCGATGACGAGCAGAATGTAGATCCGGTGGCCCGTGTCGAGCCAAGCCGAACCGACAATAACAGCCTGCAAACCCGCGCCCACCGCAAGCGAGCGCGAATCCGCGAAGAAAGTGTCCACGAACGACGTGTACACCTCGGCTGTGACCTGTTTTGACGTGGTCTGCTTCAAAATCGCCTCGACACGCCCCCCAAATGTTTGCGCAGACGCTAGCAGCGCGCGCTTAAGGAAGGGTTTAGGCGTCTCGATATGAGACCCGCGATCCGTGGCCGCCAGGGCGGACAAATTCTGCGGCGGCGAGGTTGCTCAGATCTTGGCTTTGAAAACCGGATTGAAATCGGAGCGGTGCGCCATCGCCTCCTCAATGCTCTTGACGCGTACGGGGCCGTAGCCGGCGATACGGTCCGGCCAGGCGGCAAACCGCGCAGCGTCGGCGATATTGTCTTCGCCGGCATTTGCCGCGATGCGGTCGAGATCAGCCTCATAGAGCGCCAGCGTCTCCAGCTCCATACGTCGATCGGGATGTCGGGCAAACGGATTCAGCGGCGAAAAGCGAAGCGGTTTCAATCGGCTAAGCAGGGCAAACACCGTCATCATCCGCGGCCCGAACACCGACTTTTTCGGCCGGCCATTGCTGTCCTTGCGGCCCAGGATCGGCGGCGCGAGATGGAATTCGAGCTTTTGCCAACTGTCGAACTCGCCGGCCAGTTGCCGGCCGAATTCCGGCGCAGTGTAGAGCCGCGCAACCTCGAATTCGTCCTTGATCGCCATCAGCTTGAACAATTGCCGCACCGCGGTTTCCGTCAGCACGCCCGGCCCCTTGGTCACCGCGCTTTCGCGCGCCGCGATCGCATCAATCCGGTCACGGAAGCGCTTCGCATAAGAGCGGTTATGGTAAACAGCGAGAAAATCCTCGCGAACCGAGATGATTTCGTCGAGCGTCTGCGCGATTTTGCGGTCCGAGCCACGGCCGCGCGTGTCCATCATATCCGTTACCGCCCCGGGATCATGCGCCATGCGCCGGCCCCAGCGGAACGCGGCGACATTCATATCGACAGCCTGCCCGTTCAGCCGGATGGCCTGTTCGATCGCCTGCGTGGAGACGGGCAGGCCGCCCTGCTGCGCGGCGATCCCCAGCATGAACATGTTGGCGGCGATGGAATTGGCGAACAGGACTTCGGCGATGCGTGCCGCATCGACGAAAAGCGGCCTCGTCTCGCCGGCAGCTTCGCGAATGGCGGTGACCAGCCTGTCTGTCGGAAGTTTGAAGTCGCGGTGACGGGCGAAATCGCCGGGCATCACCTCGGCCTTGTTGACGATGACGACCGTCTCGTCCTTGCGCATCGCGCCGAGCACCTTGCGGTTGCCGGTCACGACGATGTCGCAGCCGAGCACGAGATCAGCTTTGCCCGGCGAGACGCGGATGGTCGAAACGGCCTCGGGCGACCGACCGATGCGCATATTGGTGAAGACCGCGCCGCCCTTCTGCGCCAGCCCCGCCATGTCGATGGCGCCGATGCCCTTGCCTTCCAGATGCGCAGCCATGCCGATGATCGCGCCGATCGTCACCACGCCCGTACCGCCAATCCCGTCGATGATGGCGGCCCACTCCTCGCGATCGTCATGAAGCGCGAAAACAGGTGCCTCGGGAACGCCATCCAGCGGATCGATCTTGCGCTCGGCCGGTTTCGGTTTCCGCATCTTCGCGCCGTGTACGGTCACGAAGGACGGACAGAAACCCTTCACACAGGAGAAATCCTTGTTGCAGCTCGACTGGTCGATCCGGCGCTTGCGGCCGAACTCGGTCTCCACGGGCTGGATCGCCACGCAGTTCGACTGCACGCCGCAATCGCCGCAGCCTTCGCAGACCAGTTCGTTGATCAGCACCCGCTTATCGGGATCGGGGAACGTTCCGCGCTTCCTGCGCCGGGGCTTTTCCGCCGCGCAGGTCTGGTCGTAGAGCAGAACCGATACGCCGGGCAGGGTCTGCAATTCGCGCTGCACGGTGTCGAGATCGTCGCGGTGATGGATCGTCGTGTTGCCGGGAAAGGTCGCATGGCCGGCATACTTGCCCGGCTCGTCGGAGACGACGGCAATACGCTCGACACCTTCCGCGCGTACCTGCCGGGCGATTTCGTCGACGGTCAGATTACCCTCGACATGCTGCCCGCCGGTCATCGCAACGGCGTCGTTGAAGAGGATCTTGTAGGTGATGTTGACGTTCGCGGCGAGTGCGAAACGCAGCGCCAGAGAACCGGAATGGTTATAGGTGCCGTCGCCGAGATTCTGGAAGATATGATCACGCTTCGAGAAAGGCGCCTCGCCGACCCAGTTGGCGCCCTCGCCGCCCATCTGGGTAAAGCCTTCGGTGTCGCGTTCCATCCAGACCGCCATGAAATGACAACCGATCCCCGCCGAGGCGCGCGCGCCTTCCGGCACCCGCGTCGAGGTGTTGTGCGGGCAGCCGGGGCAGAAGGTCGGCAACCGCGCGGCGACATGCTGTTTGCCGGCATAGGCGTCCTGGATCGATTTCAAATGCGCGATGCGCTGCCGGATTTCCTCGCTTTCGCCGCATATCGACAGCACGCGTTCGCCAACCGCGATGGCGATGTCGTTCGGGTCGAGTGCTCCCATGATCGGGAAGAGGTCGCGATTTTCCTCGTCGCGCTTGCCGATCACCAAAGGCCGGTTGGCGAGCCCGTAGAGCTCTTCCTTGATCTGCACCTCGATCAGGCCGCGCTTTTCCTCGACGACGAAGATCGTGTGCAACCCGTTAGCGAACTGCTTGAGGTCTTCCGGGTCGAGCGGCCAGGTCATGCCGATCTTGTAGAGCCGGATGCCGAGTCTCTCGGCGGCGGCTTCGTCGATGCCCAGATCGGCCATCGCCTCGCGCAGATCGAGATAGTTCTTGCCTGACGCGACCAGCCCGAGCTTTGGTCTCGCCCCGCCGCTCCACACGACACGGTCGATGCCGTTTGCCCTGCAATAAGCGATCGCCGCCTCGCGCTTGTAGCGATGCAGCCGATCTTCCTGGCCGAGGAAGTCGACGCTCATCGGGCGGATATTGAGCCCGCCCGGCGGCATCTCGAAATTCGGCATGCGCGGGACGACGCGATCCATTCCGGCATGGACAGATGCGGTCGATTCGATGTTGTCCTTGACGCATTTCATCGCCGCCCAGGTGCCCGCGAAGCGGCTCATCGCATAGGCGTGCAGACCGTAATCGATGATCTCCTGCACGCCGGCGGGATTGAAGATCGGGATCGAGGTGTCGACAAAGGCGAATTCGCTCTGGTGGGCATTCGTCGAGGACTCCGCCGTATGATCGTCGCCCATCAGCGCGAGCACGCCGCCATGTTTTGACGTCCCGGCAAGATTGGCGTGGCGGAAAACATCGCCGCTGCGGTCAACGCCCGGTCCCTTTGCGTACCAGAGCGCAAAGACGCCATCGTAACGGCCCTGCCCGCCGATCTCAGCCTGTTGGGTGCCCCAGCAGGCTGTCGCCGCCAGTTCCTCGTTGAGGCCGGGCTGAAAGGTGATGCGGGATTGTTCGAGTTGGCGCTCGGCCGACCACAATTGCTGATCGAGCCCGCTGATCGGCGACCCGCGATAGCCAGAGACGAAACCGGCCGTATCCAGCCCCGAAAGGCGGTCGCGCTCGCGCTGCATGAGCAGCATGCGCACGATGGCTTGCGAACCGGTAACGTAAATTCTGTCGCAGGTCAGGTCGTACTTGTCGTCAAGCGTGACCGGGTTGAGCTGCATGTGGTTCTCCACGAGGACTCGTTCTACCCGGGACACAGTCTTGGTCTTCGCGGCGAATACGTCAAATGAATTCGCTTTAGCGAAGCGAAACAGAAAGATTGAGAAAAATCAGAAACTTCCGGTGCAACAAACGGGATTGATGCAAAAGAAATGCGCAACTTCCGGAAACCGCGCGGCATTCGCCGCCGTCGCGAGATTGCAGCCGCGCGGACCCTGATCGCGTCCGCGCGGCTGGCTATTCAGATCAGGCGAACCACCAGCGCTCCATCCAGCGCTCGCCGTCGCAGTCGAAGTTCGACGCCATGTCGCCATGAGCGATCTTGTCGTTCGTGGCGAAGACGAAGTTTGCGAACATCGGCAGCACGGTGCCGCCATCCTGCGAGACCAGCTGCTGCATTTCGGAGTACATCGCAGCCCGTTTCGGCTCGTCTAGCTCGGCGCGAGCCGCCACCAGAAGTTCGTTGAACTTGGCGTTGTCCCAGTAGCTGTCGTTCCAGGCAGCACCCGACGCATAGGCCGTGGTGAAGATCTGGTCCTCTGTCGGCCGTCCGCCCCAATAGACTGCACAGAATGGCGCCTTCAGCCAGACATCTGACCAGTAGCCGTCATTCGGCACGCGATTGACCGTCACCTTGATGCCGGCCTTGGCGGCTGCGTCCTGGTAGAGAACAGCAGAATCGACCGCGCCCGGGAAGGCCGCGTCGGCGGCCGAAAGAGCAACCTCGAGGCTGTCGAGCCCGGCCTCTTTCATATAGAATTTGGCCTTGTCGGGATCGTATGTAGTCTGCGGGATGTCGCCGTCGTAGAAGCGGTAGCTCGGACCGATCGGCTGGTCGTTGCCGACCGTGCCGTGGCCAAACAGGATCTTGTCGACGAGTTCCTGCCGGTTGATGGCATGCTTGAGGGCAAGGCGCACATTCACGTCATTGAAGGGCGCCGTGTCGCATCGCGCCGCGAAGGAATAATATTGCGGTCCCGCGATCGAGTTGATCTCGACGCCCGGCTTGCGGCCGAGCAGACCGACGGTTTTCAGGTCGAGCTTGTCGATCATGTCGACATCGCCCGAAACGAGCGCCGTCGTGCGTGCGTTCAGGTCGACCACTGAGAGCATCTCGATGGCGTCGAACCAGCCGCGATTCTGGTTCCAGTCATCGGTGAACCGTTCCAGTTGAGCGATGACGCCCGGATCGAAATTCATCAGCTTGTAGGGGCCGCAGCCGTCGCCGGACCGCCAGTCGATACCGCCATTGCCGTCGGACGGACAGATCGCCATGTGGTAGTCGGTGAAAACGAACGGAAAGTCGGCGCTGCCGGCTTCAAGCTCGAATACGACCGTGTCTCCGCCTTCCGTGGAGATATTCTGGATCGAAGCGACGATCGGCTTGGCGACCGAGGTCGAGTTCTCGCCGCGGTGGTAATTGACCGAGTCGACAACGTCGTCGAGCGTCAGGGGCTTGCCGGAATGGAAGGTCACGCCCTTGCGGATCTTGAAGCGCCAGACCTTTGCGTCCGGCGTCGCCTCCCAGCTTTCTGCCAGCGAGGCCTCCAGCGAACCGTCCGGCGCGACCACCGTCAGGAAGCCATGCATGCCGAAGGGCAGCGCGACCGTGAAACCGTTCGTCCATGTTGCCGGATCGAGCGTGTCGCTCGTATTGCCATGGCCCTTGGCGTGGCGAATGGTCCCGCCCCTCTTGGGCTGCGCAAAGGCCGGTCGTGGCGCCATACCGGCGGAAAAGCCCGCAACGGCAAGGCCGGTCGCGGCGCCCGCCTGCAGAAAATGGCGCCTGGTCGCCGAACCGCCAACTGGAAATCTCAAATCATGAGATTTGCTCATTGAAACTCTCCCTTTTTGTTTGACTCATCAATCAAATATAATTTCCGTCGTCAGGGCAAGTCTTTACGCGCCCTGAGCGCATCATACCCCTCAATCGACCAAGCTTGCACAGTCGTTAGACGGTTTTATGTAGCCGGCGCCTCGCGAACGGCGGAATAGTGGTCAAAAATCCTGACCACTCGATTGTGAATTCCCGAGCGGAATGCTAGCAAGCCGCGCACTTCGCCTTGACCGGCGGGGCTTTTCATGTGCGTCTGACGTATCGGACGCTGCTGCAAGGGGACGAGGATGACGACCGCGGGAGGGGTCGTTGCCCGGACATTCCCTTCACATAGCCCGCATGTGGGGAGAGAGATGGCTCCATTGTTGAAACTGTCACGCGCCATTGACGCCGTGACCGCCTTTATCGGCCGGTCGGTGTCATGGCTGATCCTGGTCGCCGTGCTGGTCAGCGCCGGCAATGCGACGATCCGCAAGGTGTTCGACACGTCGTCGAACGCCTGGCTAGAACTGCAGTGGTATTTGTACGGCACGGTCTTCATGCTCGCCGCCGCCTATACGCTGCAACGCAACGAGCATGTCCGCATCGACATCGTCGTGTCGAACTTTTCCAAAAAGGTTCGCGACTGGATCGACCTGCTCGGCCATATTTTCTTCCTGCTGCCCTTTTGCGGCATCATGGTCTGGCTCGGCTACCCCTTCATGATGAACGCGATCCGCTCCGGCGAAATTTCGGTCAATGCCGGCGGCCTGACGCTATGGCCGGCCAAGGCCATGGTCTTCCTCGGCTTCCTGCTTCTGCTCGCCCAGGCATTTTCGGAGATCATCAAGCGGATCGCCGTGATCGCGGGTGTCATCGAGGACCCGAACGAGGAGAGCGATCTGCCACCCGCAGTCCGCGAGATGGAAACGCCCGCGCATCTCTCCGAAGAAGGGCCTAAAGCATGATCGAGCTTATCGCCCACAACCTCGCGCCGATCATGTTCACGTCGGTGATGGCGCTTCTCCTCCTCGGTTACCCGGTCGCCTTCACGCTCGCTGCCGGCGGCCTCGTCTTTTTCTTCCTCGGCGTCGAACTGTCGATCTTCGCTCCCGACCAGATTCGCCTGTTTCCCAATCTGCTTCAGGCCAACGCCAACCGAATATTCGACGTCATGCGCAACGACACGTTGCTGGCGATCCCCTTCTTCACCTTCATGGGGCTGATCCTCGAACGATCGCGCATGGCCGAGGACTTGCTGGACACGATCGGCCAGCTCTTCGGCCCGATCCGCGGCGGCCTTGCCTATGCGGTTATCTTCGTGGGCGCGCTGCTCGGCGCGACCACCGGTGTCGTCGCCGCTTCGGTCATCGCCATGGGGTTGATCTCGCTGCCGATCATGATGCGCTACGGCTATGACCGTTCGCTCGCCACCGGCACCATCGCCGCCTCCGGCACGCTGGCGCAGATCGTGCCGCCGTCGCTCGTCCTGATCGTGATGTCGGACCAGCTGGGCCGCTCGGTCGGCGACATGTATGTCGGCGCGCTACTCCCGGCGGTGATGATCGTCACTCTCTACTGTGCCTACATCTTCGTCGTCACGCTCATCCGGCCGAAAGCCGCGCCCGCCCTTCCGGCGGAATTCCGCACACTGGGCGGCGGCGTCCTTTCGCTTCTCGTGATGATCGGCCTTACAGTCGGCCTGCATTACCTGCTCTATCATTTCGTCTTCGACGGCCTGCGCTACGAGACGCGCTTCGTCTGGTCGGCGACGCTGGCGACCGCCACCGCGCTCGTCGTCAGCCTCGCCAACCGCTATCTGAAGCTCGGCATCATTTCGCGCCTTGCCGAACAGGTCATCATCGTGCTGATCCCGCCGCTGGCGCTGATCTTCCTCGTGCTCGGCACGATCTTCCTCGGCATCGCCACGCCGACGGAAGGCGGTGCCATGGGCGCGACGGGTGCGCTGATCCTCGCCTTCATCAAGCGCCGCCTCAACATGACGTCGCTGAAGGAAGCGCTCGATTCGACCACCAAGCTGACATCCTTCGTGATGTTCATCCTGATCGGCGCACGCGTCTTCGGCCTGACCTTCTATGGCATCAACGGCCATCTGTGGATCGAAGAACTGCTGCTCTCGCTGCCTGGCGGCGAGCACGGCTTCCTTGTCGTCGTCACGATCATCGTCTTCATTCTCGGCTGCTTCCTCGATTTCTTCGAAATCGCCTTCATCGTGGTGCCGCTGCTGGTCGGCCCGGCCGAGAAACTTGGCATCGACCTGATCTGGCTCGGCATTATCCTCGGCATCAACCTGCAGACGTCCTTCCTGACGCCGCCCTTCGGCTTCGCGCTCTTCTACCTGCGTTCCATCTCGCCGGCGAAGGCTTGGAACGATGTGGTGACAGGCAAGTTTATCGAGGGCATCCGCACCACCGAGATCTACAAGGGCGCATTGCCGTATATCGTTATCCAGTTCCTGGCGATCATGATCGTGATCTTCTATCCGCGCCTCGTCACCCACTACAAGGATGATGAAAAGCCGGTGAATCTCGAGGACGTTCAGATACAGCTGCCGGGTATGGGAGCACCGACTGCGCCCGGGGCGCCGAGCGGCCTGCCGGGCCTGCCCGGTCAGGATGGCGGCGGCGGGCTCGGCCTGCCCGGCGGTCTCAATCTCAACGGCGCGCCTTCGGGCCTGGGCGACCAGTCCGGCGGCAGTCAGCAGCCCGCCCAACCGTCTATGGGCCTGCCGGGTCTTCCGGGCGGCCTCAACCTGAACGCCGCGCCGCCGCCAACCGGTGAACCGGCACCGGCCCCACAGCCTGACCTCGGCCATCCTCCTTCCATCCAGTAGGCCGGCATAGAACCCCCGCCCTCCAGCGGGGGTTTTTCGTCGCACCCTTCGCGATCATCGCTCTGTTGCATTGGCTTTGTAGAAACACCACGTGAGGCCTGCGCAGCGCACGGCGCGCCGCGCTTCCCGACAAGAGGACCAGCCGATGTTCGACCCGAAAAAGCTTCTGACCGATCTTCTCGACAGCAACGTTCCCGGCACGCAAGGCTCCGTGCGCGACAAGGCCGGGCAGGTCGGCCAGTTGGCCAAGGACAACCCTCTGGCCACCGGCGCCATCGCCGCGATCCTGCTCGGCACCTCGACCGGACGTTCGATCACCGGGTCGGCGCTCAAGCTCGGCGGGGCCGCCGCCGTCGCCGGCCTTGCCTGGAAGGCCTGGCAGAACTACCAGGACGGCAAGTCGCCCGAGCAGACCCGCCAGGACGCAGCGGGCGAACAGGACTTGCTCCCGCCCCCCGCCGACACGGCATTCGATCCCGCCGCCGCGCCGCAGGGCGAGGATGAATTCGCGCTCGCACTTATCCGCGCGATGATCGCCGCCGCCCGCGCCGATGGCCATGTCGACGACGAGGAGCGCGAACAGATCGCCGGCAAGCTTGCTCTGTCCGGCGTCGACGAGGACGCCGCCGAATTCATCAAGCGCGAACTCGCGACGCCGCTTGACCTCGACACGATCATCGCCGCCGCCAAGACCGACGCCCAGAAAGTGGAGCTTTACACGGCCTCGCGCCTGACCATCAGCCCCGACAGCCGCGCCGAACGCGGCTATCTCGACCTGCTGGCCGGCCGGCTCGGCCTTCCCGATGCGCTGGTCGACCATGTCGAGGCGACGATCCGCGGCGCGACCGCCGAAGGCGCACCGGCCTGAAGCGTTTCCGCTTCAAGTGAAGCCGGTGTGGATGCTACCTTTTCCTTCCAGCCTCCGCGCTCATGAGGAAAGTGACGCATCATGACCAACAACCCGGCGAGACCGCTGCATCTGCGGATCGCGCTAGTCGGAGATTTCGCGATCGGCCCCGGCAAGGCGGATTTGCTCGAAGGCATTCGTGACACCGGCTCCATCGCCGCCGCCGGCCGGCGCATGAAGATGAGCTACAAGCGCGCCTGGTCACTGGTCGAGGCGATGAACGCCGCCTTCCGCGAACCCGTCGTCGAAACAGAGCGCGGAGGCAGCGCGCGCGGCGGCGCGCGCCTCACCGCAACCGGCGAGGAAGTACTGGCCACCTATCGCCGCATGATGGACAAGGCCGGCAAGGCCGCCGCGCCGGAAATCGACACGCTGAAATCCATGCTCTCGCCTGATGCCGCGTCCGATGCGAAGGACAATTGACAGGATGCGGAATCCCGATATGTTTCGTAGAACACATCGGAGAACCGCCATGACTTCGCTGACCGCGTTGCGCCGGGTGGCGCTCGCCACCTTCGCCGCCCTGACCCTGTCTGCCGCCACCGCACGAGCCGCCGACCTCGATTGCGGCGATGGCCCGCTGATCGTCTTCGCCGCCGCCTCCATGACCGACGCCGTCGGCGAATTCGCCGATGCCTTCACGTCCAACACGGGCTGCGCCGTCTCCGTTTCGGTCGCGAGTTCCTCCACACTCGCCCGCCAAGTCGCCGAAGGCGCGCCGGCCGGGGTCTACATCTCCGCCAACCGCGACTGGGTGAAATGGCTTGGCGAAAACGCTCCGGAGCGTCTGGACGGCAATCCGGTGGTGATCGCGCACAACGGCCTCGTCGTCGCGTCGATATCGACCGGCGCGACAGATATCGCCGACCTCCTCTCTTCCCGCTTTGCGATGGGCGATCCGACCAATGTGCCGGCAGGCATCTATGCGAAGGCAGCGCTCGAAACGCTCGGCATCTGGGACGCAGTGTCCGCCAACGCCGCCTTTGCGGAGAATGTCCGTGTCGCGCTCGCCATGGCCGCGCGCGGCGAGGTCGGCGCGGCCATCGTCTATTCCACCGATGCGCGCATGCAGCCGGACCTCGCCATCGCCTATCGCTTCGATCCGGCGAGCCATCCTGAAATCGCCTATGAGGCTGTCCTGCTTTCCGGCGGCGGCGAGGTCGGCCAGACCTTTCTCGACCGGCTGATCGCCCCGCAGGGGCAGGCAATTCTCGCCAGGTTCGGCTTCCTTGCCGGTGGCGAAGCCGGACAGGGATGACATGCTGACGGGGGGCGAGCTTGCAATCATCGCGCTGTCGCTGAAAGTCGCGACCGTCGCCATGGTCGCGGCGCTCCCCTTCGCCTTTCTCGTGGCCTGGGCGCTCGCCCGCTGGCGCTTCCGCGGTCGCGGCCTGCTTCAGGCGGTCACGACCCTGCCCCTTGTCCTGCCGCCTGTTGTCACCGGTTACGCGCTGCTCGTCTGGTTCGGCGCGAACGGCCCCCTCGGCTGGCTGCTGCGCGAAATGACCGGCCTCGAATTCGCCTTCCGCTGGACCGGCGCCGCGCTCGCCGCCGCGGTCATGGGCTTTCCGCTGCTCGTCCGCCCGATCCGCCTGTCGCTTGAAGCGATCGATCCGGGCCTCGAGGAAGCCGCGAAGACCCTGGGCGCCGGCCGCCTGCGCATCCTCGTCACCATCGTCCTGCCGCTCGCCTTTCCCGGCATCCTCGCCGGGATCATCCTCGGCTTCGCCAAGGCGCTGGGCGAATTCGGCGCGACCATCACCTTCGTCTCGAACATTCCGGGCCAGACCCAGACGCTGTCGCTGGCGATCTACTCGCTCCTGCAAAGCCCTACAGGCGACGCCGCCGCGCTGCGGCTGATCGGATTCTCCGTGTTTCTCGCTGTCGGCGCGATCCTCGCCTCCGAATGGGTCGCCGCCCGCCTGCCCTCGGTGAGGAAGGCCCGCAATGGCTGAGCTCGCCATAGATATCGGCGTCAGGGCCGGCACGTTCACGCTCGAGGCAGCCTTCGAGGCGGGACACGGCATCACCGCGATCTTCGGCCAGTCGGGCGCCGGCAAGTCCACACTGTTGCGATCCGTCGCCGGGCTGACCCGGCCGGACCGCGCCCGCATCGAATATGGCGGTCGCGTCGTGCACGACACGAACAAGGGTATCGATGTCGCCGCCCATCGCCGCAAGGTCGGCTACGTCTTCCAGGACGACCGCCTGTTCCCGCATATGACCGTCCGACGCAACATCGCCTATGGCGCCGCCCGCAACGCGGCGCGGCCAGGCCAGCCGCACTTCGACCAGATCGTCGCCATGCTCGGCATAGATACCCTGATCGAGCGCATGCCGGAAACCCTGTCCGGCGGCGAACGCAAGCGTGTCGCCATTGCCCGGGCCTTGATGTCGAACCCGCAGATCCTGTTGATGGACGAACCGCTCGCCTCGCTCGACCATGCCCGGCGCGCGCGGATCATGCCCTATCTGGAGCTCATCCGCTCCGAAACGCGCATCCCGATTCTCTATGTCAGCCACGAGATCGACGAGATCGCCCGGCTCGCCGACACGCTGGTGATCGTCTCGCAAGGCCGCGTCGTCGCCTCCGGCGACGCCACAGCGCTTTTCGCCCGCTCCGATTTGGGCGAACATCTCGGTCAGGGGTCCGCCAGCGTGCTTCTGCGCGCGATTTTCCGTCATTACGACGAAGACCACGACATGATGGAGCTCGATCTGGAAGGTTACACGGTCTACCTTCTCGGGCCGCGGAACCGCGAAGACATGCCCGCGCCGGGAACAGCCTTGCGCCTGCGCGTCGATTCCAGCGATGTCGCGCTATCGTTGGTTCCGCGCAGCGACATCTCGGTGCGCAATCAGCTTCCCATGGTCATCGAGGAAATCATCGGAGACGGCCGCGCCTCTGTGGAAATCCGCGGCATTGTCGGCCTGCAACTTGTCAAGGCGCGCGTCACCCGCCGCACGGTAGAGGATCTCGGTTTGCGCCCGGGCAATACGGTCTATGCGCTGATCAAGACACTCTCCTTCGAACGTCGGCTTGTGCAGGAACACGACTGACCGGTAAAACAGCCGGTCATGACGGCAAGCGGCGCACAATTGAAGAAACGTTATCGGGTAGTCACCCGTGCGGTGATAGGCCTGACGCTTCTGTGCCTCGGCCTGTCGGTCTGGATCGCCCGCGACTGGGCGGGCGAACGTGCCCGCACCTCCCTCGCCTCCACCGCCGAGGAGACGCTCGCCTTGCAGATCGAGGCGCTGTCCGGCGTGATGGAGAAATACCGGCTCATTCCGCCGCTCCTGTCGCGGCGTGCCGATGTCCGCAATCTCTTCCTCGGCGGGTCGCCACGCGAGCAGGCCTACTCCATGCAGCCGCTGCTGCCGAGCGTCGCCGCGGCCTCCGGCGCGCGCGATATCGCCGTCGCCACGATCGACGGTGAAATTCTCGCGTCGGCGAACGGCCTGATCCGCAGCCGCAACATTATCGGGTCCAACCTTCCGGAGACGGTCGCCCAGCGCCGGCTGGGCCGCAGTGCATTGCGGCTGGCCGACGGATCGCGCGCCTATGCCTTCGCCTCTCACATTCCAGGGCCTCGTCCCGGACAGGATGCCGGCATGATCATCGTCGCCGTTCCTTTCGGGGCGATCGAGGCCAACTGGTCGCTGTCGAGCCATCCGATCTTCGTCACCGACGCGCGCGAATTCGTCTTCCTGTCAAATCGCCCGCAATGGGTGAGCGAGCCCTGGGCAGCATCCGAGGCCGCGCCCGGCATCGGGCCGCTTGCATTCGCCACCGGCGAGTTCACTCGTGTGCCGGATGCAGGCAATGCGCTTTTCGTCGAGGCCGAAAGGTCCATCCCCATTCTCGGCTGGACGATGCATGTGCTGGTCGATGCCGGACCGGTCGCCATCGCCCGGCGCAACGCGTCCTGGATCACCGGACTGGCGGTACTCCTGATCGGCCTGTCGACGCTGCTTCTCGTCTGGCGCCAGGAAATGGCGGTCACACGCATGCGCCGGGAGAAGGCGCAGAACATGCGCCTCGAAAGGATTGTCCGGGACCGCACCGCCGAACTCTCCGAGGTCAATGCGGCGCTGCGCCAGGAAAACGAGGCGCGCCGCCTCACCGAGGAACAGTTGCGCGAGACCCAGGGCGAACTGGTTCACGCAGCCAAGCTCGCCGTCATCGGCCAGATGTCGGCCACGCTCAGCCATGAATACAACCAGCCGCTGGCCGCCATTAAGACCTATGCCGACAATGCCGCGAAGATGATCCAACGCGGCAAGACCGCCGCGGTACCGGATGTGCTCACCCGCATCGGTCAGATGGTCGACCGCATGAGCCAGCTGTCGAAGACATTGCTTGCATTCTCGCGAAAGCCCGGCACGGCGCTCGTCCCCGCCACGATCGGCAGCGTCGCGTCCGAAGCGCTGCTGCTGGTCGGCCAGAAGGCGAAGAAGGCCGGCGTCAGGATCACCACCGACATTCCCGCCGGCCTGACCGCCCGCACCGGGCCCATCCGCCTCTCCCAGATCGTCGTCAATCTGGTCGGTAACGCCGTCGACGCGCTGGCGGGTGAGGACGGCCTTGCCCCGGCCGGCGCGCGCATCGACATCGTCGCCTGGACCGAGAACGATCGTGTCATGATCCGCATCGCCGACAACGGCCCCGGCATCGGCGCGGATTTGCGCGGCAAGGTCTTCGAACCCTTCTTCACCACCAAGCCGGTCGGTTCCGGTCTCGGACTGGGGCTTTCCATCGTCGACAGCGTCGTGCGCGACCTTGAAGGCTCCGTCCGGCTGGTTGACCGCGAGGGAGAAACCGGGGCCTGCTTCATCATCGATATTCCGGCGGACGACCGACAGGCACAGGCGGCGGAATGATGCCGTTCGAGAGGACCAGACACCCTTGACCCAATCCGGACCGGATATCCTCCTCGTCGACGACGATGACGATCTGCGCCACGCACTCAGGCAGGGCCTCGAACTCGACGATCTCGATGTCGTCGACTTCAAGCGCCCTTCCGACGCGCTGGAGGCGATCCACCGAGACTTCACGGGCGCCGTCGTCTCCGACATCCGCATGCCCGAGATGGATGGCATGCAGTTCATGGCGAGGGTTCTGGAGTTGGACCCGGCGATCCCCGTCATTCTTGTCACCGGCCATGGCGACATCCAGATCGCCGTCGATGCGATGCGCGAGGGCGCTTACGACTTCATCCCTAAACCCTTTCGCGTTCAGGACCTCGGCGCGGTCACCCGCCGCGCGCTGGAAAAGCGCCGCCTCGTCCTGGAAAACCGCATCCTGCGCTCCGAACTAGATGCGGTCAGCGGCATTGCCGAACGCATCGTCGGTCGCTCGCCCGCGATCGCCGCGCTGCGCGACGAGATCGAATTGGTCGCCGACACTGGCGCGGATGTCATCGTCATCGGCGAGACGGGCGCCGGCAAGGAGGTCGTCGCGCGCGCCCTGCATGATTTCTCGCCCCGCGCGACATCGAGCTTCGTTGCGCTCAACTGCGCCGCCCTTCCGCCCGACATCTTCGAATCCGAACTCTTCGGCCATGAGGCCGGCGCATTCACCGGCGCATCGAAACAGCGCATAGGCAAGCTCGAACACGCTGACGGCGGAACGGTTTTCCTCGACGAAATCGAAACCATGCCGCTCGACCTGCAGGCAAAACTCCTGCGCGCAATCGAGGAACGCGCCATCGAGCGCCTCGGCTCCAACAAGCGCATCCCCCTGGACGTTCGCTTCATCGCCGCCACCAAGTCGGACCTGTCGGAGGAGGCCAAGGCCGGCCGCTTTCGTGCCGACCTGTTCTACCGTCTCAATGTGGTCTCGCTTTCCATTCCGCCGCTGCGCGACCGGCGCGAGGACATCCCGCTCCTGTTCGAGCGGCTCGCCCGCCTGGCCCGCGCCCGTTACCGCCGCGAAATTCCCGATTTCACCCCGGAGCTGGAACGCCAGCTCCTCGCGCATGAATGGCCCGGCAACGTACGCGAATTGCGCAATGTCGCGGACCGCTGGGTGCTTGGCTTGTGGAACGGGTTCGGCAACGGCGCGGCGTCCGCGGGAGAGGATTTCGGCGGACCGCTGTCCGACCGCATGGCGGCTTTCGAGCGCGCCGTTATCGAGGCCGAGATCCGCAAGGCCGGCGGCAAGCTGAAGGATGTCCATGAAGCGCTCGGCATTTCCCGCAAGGGCCTCTACGACAAGATGCGCAAGCTCGGCATCGCCTCCGACGCCGAGGGGTAGTATCGGTGACATCGCCGTGAGGGAATGGGTAGAAAACTACCCATTCTGCGGCAATCCATCCGCATAAAGCCCGCAATTCCGCGATTCTCTAAACTGGCACGGTGCGTGCTACCTTTATTGCGAAAGGTTTTGACGCCTTTTGAGGGAGGAGCGCGGATACCGCGGCGAAAGCAGGCCTTGAGCCAACGCCTCCCTGTGACGTGAGAACCGGGGAATGGTCCCCTAAGTGGAGGTAAATCTCATGAAAAAACTTCTCGGCGCCGTCTCGGCGCTCGCCATCACCTTTGCCACTGGCCAGGCGTTCGCGCAGAACGCCTGCGACGACGGCGAAATGGTCATCAAGTTCAGCCATGTCGTCGCCGCGACCGGTCACCCGAAAGGTGATGCCGCGACCATGCTGGCCGAGCGCGTCAACAACGAGATGAACGGCACCGCCTGCATGGAGGTCTTCGCGAACTCCACGCTCTATGACGATGACAAGGTCATGGAAGCGCTGCTGCTCGGCGACGTCCAGCTTGCCGCTCCGTCGCTGTCGAAATTCGAGGCCTACACCAAGAAATACCGCCTCTTCGACCTGCCCTTCCTGTTCGCTTCGCTGGATGCCGTTGCGACCTTCGCCGATTCCGACGCCGGTCGCGATCTGCTGAAGGTCACCGAGCCGAACGGCTACACCGGCCTTGGCTATTGGTCCTCCGGCCTGAAGCAGTTCTCGGCCAACAAGCCGCTGCTCGTGCCGTCCGACGCCGAGGGCCTCAAGTTCCGCGTACAGACCTCCGACGTCGCCGAAGCGATGATCGAGGCGATGGGCGGCTCGGCCCAGAAGCTCGCCTTCAAGGAAGTCTACGGCGCGCTGCAGACCGGTGTTGTCGACGGACAGGAAAACTCCTGGTCGAACATCTACACCCAGAAGTTCTTCGAGGTGCAGGATGGCAGCACCGAGACCAACCCCCAGCTGCTCGCCTATCTGCTCGTCACGTCGACCGACTGGCTGAACGGCCTCGATCCGGCGGTGCGCGACCAGTTCCTCGCAATCGTCGATGACGTGACCAAGACGGCCAACGCCCAGGTCGCAGACAAGGAAGCCGCGAACCGTCAGAACATCATCGACGCCGGCGCAACCGTGCGCGAGCTGACGCCCGAGCAGCGCGCCGAGTGGGTTGCTGTCATGAAGCCCGTCTGGGAGCAGTTCGAAGGCGATATCGGCAAGGATCTGATCGACGCCGCCGTCTCCTCGAACGGCTCGTAAACGCCTGAAATCGGACCGGCGGCCAGCCCGCCGGTCCTTCACCCGCGGCCCATCCGCCGCGGTGCTTTCTGTTTGGGGGAGGTAATCATGGAACTGTTCTGGCCATCCGTCCTGCTTGTCGTCCTGATCGTGGTGCTGTTCCTTGCCGAGCGCTGGAATGCGGACGCCGTCGACAGGATCGAAGAAAACATCATCGCGATCCTTCTCGCCGCGATCACCATCATCTCGTTCTCGCAGGTCGTCGCCCGCTATGGCTTCCACACCGGCTGGAGCGGCGCGCTGGAGCTGACGCGCATCCTGTTTGCATGGCTGATCCTGTTCGGCATGTCATACGGCGTGAAGAAGGGCATGCATCTGGGCGTTGACGCTCTGATCCGCACTTTCCCGAAACCCCTGTTCCACGCCGCCGCCTTCTTCGGCGCCGTCTGCTGCCTTCTCTATGCGCTGATGCTGCTGCACGCCGGCTGGCTCGCCTTCTTCGGCGGCAAGGAAGTTACCTCCTACCGCCAGGCCGGCGCGCTCGGCTATTGGACCCTGATGTTCAACACCGGCATCGGCCTCGACGATCTGCGCTATCCAGTCTGGGTGCAGGAGAGCTTCGGCCTGCAGGAACGCGTCCAGCGTTGGGTTGCCTATCTGATGCTGCCGATCGGGCTTGGCCTTCTCGCCTTCCGCAGCCTCCAGGCGATCGTCGCCATCGCGCGCGGCGAACGCGAACTGATCATCGCCGGACACGAGGCGGAAGACCTCGTCGCCGAGAACAAAGACCTCCTGAAGGATTGAGGCCATGGAAACCGGAATTCTCTTCGTCCTCGTTCTCGGCCTGCTGTTCCTCGGCGTTCCCGTCGCTGTCTCGCTGGGCCTGTCCTCCATCATCGTCATCGCCTTCTTTTCCAACGACTCCATGTCGTCGGTGGCGCAACAGCTCTTCACCGCGTCTCAGAACTACACGCTGCTGGCGATCCCCTTCTTCGTGCTCGCCTCGTCCTTCATGTCGACCGGCAGTGTGGCCAAGCGCATCATCCGCTTCTCCATCGCCACGGTTGGCCATTTCCGCGGCGGCCTCGCCATGGCTTCGGTGCTTGCCTGCATGATGTTCGCGGCGCTCTCCGGCTCCTCGCCGGCCACTGTCGTCGCCATCGGCACCATTGCCATCGCCGGAATGCGCCAGGTCGGCTACACCAAGGAATTCGCGGCCGGCGTCATCGCCAATGCCGGCACGCTTGGGATCCTGATCCCGCCCTCCATCGTCATGGTCGTTTATGCGGCGGCCACCAACGTCTCCGTCGGCCGCATGTTCCTGGCGGGCGTCATCCCCGGCCTGCTCGCGGGCCTGATGCTGATGACCGCGATCTACATCATAGCGCGCCGCCGCAATCTTCCCGCGGAAGAATGGAAGGGCTTCGGCGAGCTGATGAATGGCGGCAAGGAAGCCGGCTGGGGCCTTTTCCTGATCATCATCATCATCGGCGGCATCTATGGCGGCGTCTTCACCCCCACCGAAGCGGCCGCAGTCGCCGCGGTCTATGCCTTCTTTATCGCCACCTTCGTCTATCGCGACATGGGCCCGATGGCTGGCCGACGCTGGCTACGCGAGGAGGATGTGCGCGGCACGCCGGCCTATGTCGGCTTTTCCGCCACGGTCTATGCGCTCGCCTTCTTCTTCGTCTGGATGGTGCTTTCCTTCTTCGCCACCGCCGACTGGGAGAATGTCACCGCCGCCGGGCGCGCCTGGGTCGGCCTCGCCCTGTCGCTGGCCGTGCTTGTCGCCTATTCGGTGTGGCGCGACCCCGCTTCGAACCCGGCGAACATTCCGCGCTTCATCGCCGCCGGCCTGCCGGTCTGGGGCCGCAACCTTGCGATGATGAGCCGGTATTTCGTCAGCGCCTTTTTCCACGCCGACACGCGCAAGGTGATGATCGATTCTTCCAAGACGATCATCATGCTGATGTTCATCATCGTGAACGCGCTGCTCTTCGCCCATGTGCTGACAGCGGAGCGCATTCCGCAGGCGATCACCGGCCTGATGGTCGACGCCGGCTTCACCTGGTTCACCTTCCTGATCGCGGTCAATCTGCTGTTGCTCCTCGGCGGCCAGTTCATGGAGCCGTCAGGCCTGCTGTTGATTGTTGCCCCGGTCGTCTTCCCGATCGCCATGGAACTCGGCGTCGACCCGATCCACCTCGGCATCATTATGGTGGTCAACATGGAGATCGGCATGATCCCCCCGCCGATCGGGCTGAACCTCTTCGTCACATCCGGCATCACCGGCATGAGCCTCATACAGGTCGTGCGCGCCGCCGCGCCCTTCGTGGCCGTCCTGCTCGTCTTCCTGGTGCTGGTTACCTATGTGCCGATCCTGTCGACCGCCCTGCCCTATGCGCTGATGGGACCGGAGATCGTCACCCGCTGAGCAGATACGGTCCGGCGCACATGGCGCCGGACCCCGTTCCTTCCCTAAAGGTAGGCAAGATCTTGCCTATATTTCGAAGACACACGCGCAAGTAGTCGTCAAACTTGCCTGAACTTTGCCGTCCTGTGGCGAAAATGTCTCAGTGAACGCAAATAGACGCTCCTCTGTTACTGCACGGAATTGCATGTATTCGCCGGATCGCTAACCATTTGGTTACTGATTCGTGTCATCCTGAAACAGTGGTGGCATATTAGGCCGACAGCTCCTCCCTCTGCGGTCTAAAGAAGCCGGGCGATCTTTCTCAAAAGATCGCCCGCTTTGCGTCTGGACTTCCGAAAATCTTGAAGCTGTTCGTCGAGGTCCGGCCCGGTGCCGCCCCGATTTATCGCGTTCGCCGCTCCCGGGCAGGCCTTTCCTGCCCGTCCTGGGATAGTCGGACCTATCGCTGAAGGAAATCGCCGATCCGTTCGATCGCCTTTTCGATATTCTCCGCCGAGTTGGCAAAGGAGAGCCTTATATAGCCCTCGCCGAGAATGCCGAAATCCGGCCCGCCGATCAGCGCCACGCCGGCATCCTCCAGAAGCGCCGAGGCAAGCTTCTTCGCCTTCCAGCCGGTCTCGGAGACATTCGGGAAGGCGTAGAACGCACCTTTCGGCGTCGCGCAACTCACACCCGGCAGCGCATTCATCTTCTCGACGACGATATGCCGGCGCTTGTCGAAGGCGGCCATCATCTCCCCGACCGCGTCCTGCGGCCCGTCGATCGCCGCGATGCCGGCGAACTGCGACGGCGCGTTGACGCAGGACCAGCAATTGACGGCGAGCTTGCGCACCTTGTCGATCAGCCCGTCCGGCCAGATCGACCAGCCGAGCCGCCAGCCGGTCATCGCCCAGGTCTTCGACCAGCCGTTCAGCACGATCAGCCGGTCGCGGATCTCCGGGTAAGTCAGCAGCGACGTATGCGTTTCGCCGTCGTAGGTCATGATGTCGTAGATCTCATCCGATAGGATCGCCACATCCGGAAAGTCCGCCAGTCCCTTCACCAGCGCATCGATCTCCGATTTGGGCGTCACGCCGCCGGTCGGGTTGGCCGGCGAATTGAGGATCAGCAGCCGCGTATTCGGCGTGATTAACGACAACGTCTCCTCCGCCGAGAAGGCAAACCCGTTTTCCTCGCGGACCGGCACCGGTACCGGCGTCGCACCCGTGAACTCGATCATCGAGCGGTAGATCGGAAAGCCCGGATCCGGGTAGAGGATCTCCGCGCCCGGCTCGCCGAACAGCGTGATCGCCGCATACATGGTGGGTTTTCCGCCCGGCATGATCATCACGCTCTCCGGCGAGATTTCGATACCTGTCATGGTCAGCGTGCGCCGCGCCACCGCCTCGCGCGCCGGCAGGATGCCATTGGCCGGCGTATAGCCGTGATGGCCGTCGCGCAGCGCCTTGATCGCCGCCTCGACGATGTGATCCGGCGTTTTGAAATCCGGCTGGCCGATGCCGAGATTGATGATGTCGCGACCGTCCGCGGCCAGCTTCGTCGCCCGCGCCAGCACGGCAAAGGCGTTTTCTTCCCCGATACAATCATAGGCGGCGACTGTGTGCAGCATCTTGTTTCCCTGACAATTTCCGGCGTGAAGCTCTCTGGCATTTCGCTTAAGGAAACGCAATTCTCACCGATCGGGACAATTGCCATGCAAGACCTGTCGAACTGGACACCACGCTCCGCTCCGAATGTCGACGTTCTGGAAGGCCGCTTCGTGCGACTGGAGCGCCTTTCGGCCGCCCGTCACGGGGATGCGCTCTTTGCCGCCTCGACCATGCATGATGCGGATTCACGCTTCCGTTGGCTGCCGGAATTGCCGCCGGCAAGCCGCGAGGCTTACCAGCCATGGCTGGACAAGGCGGAAACCAGCACCGATCCGCTCTATTACGCCGTCATCGACAAGGCCTCGGGCAAGGTCGCCGGCCGGCAGACCTTCCTGCGCATCGACACCGCGAACGGCGTCATCGAGATCGGTCACATCCTATGGTCGTCCATCATGGCGCAGACCCCGGCGGCGACCGAGGCCTTCTACCTCTTCGCCGCCCACGTCTTCGACGATCTCGGCTACCGCCGTTTCGAATGGAAATGCAACGACCGCAACGAGCCGTCGAAACGCGCGGCGAAGCGGTTTGCAATGACCTGCGAAGGAACCTTTCGACAGGCGGCCGTGGTCAAGGGCGAAAATCGCGACACTACCTGGTTCTCGCTCCTCGACCGCGAATGGCCGCAGGCAAAGGCCGCCTTCGAGACCTGGCTCGCGCCGGAGAATTTCGATGAAGAAGGCCGGCAGCGCGTCGCCCTGTCCGCGCTCACCGCGCGTCGCCTGGAGGCGAATGGCGTCGTGCTGGAACGCATCGGCCCCGAGCATCGCGAGATTGTCGAGGCGATCCAGGCCCAGGCCTATGCCCGCACCCGCGACGCCACCGGCGGCGAACCGATGCCGTTGCGCTGGGACTATGCTTCGGTTCTAGCCGAGTGCGAGGCCTGGCTCGCCCCGAACAGCCATGGACTGCTGATCCTGCGCCGCGCGGCCGGTTATCTGTATCTGGAATCGATCGCCACGCTGCCTGCGGTCGCCGCCAGCGGCCTCGGCAAGGCGATGATGCAGGCAACCTTCGATCGCGCCCGCGCGCTCGGCCTGCCGGAAATCAGGCTGATGACGAATGCGCGCAATCCCGCCCTGGGGTGGTACAAGCGCCTTGGCTTCGTGCTAGACCGCGAAGAGAATATGGGCGGCGACCGCATCGCGGTGCACATGGTCGCGACAGTCGCCTGACCGAAAGACGGGAGGTAACATGGCCGGACAGCTTGAGGGAAAGATTGCCGTGGTGACGGCGGCGGGTCAGGGAATCGGCCGCGCCATCGCGGAAGCCTTTGCCGCCGAGGGCGCGACGGTGCACGCCTCCGATCGTGATATCGACAAGCTCGACGGCCTCAACGCCGCCAAGGCCCGCCTCGACGTCACCGATACGGAGGCAGTCGAGGCCTATGCCGGCGCCGTCGGCGGAATCGACATTCTGGCCAATGTCGCCGGCTTTGTGCATCACGGCACGGTGCTGGAATGCTCCGAGGACGACTGGGATTTCTCCTTCGACCTCAACGTCAAGTCGATGCACCGCATGATCCGTGCCTTCCTGCCGGAAATGTTGACCCGCGCTGCTGCCAATGAAACCTCCGGATCGATCGTCATCATGTCGTCGGGTGCCTCATCCTTGAAGGGCGCTCCCAACCGCTATGCCTATGGCGCGACAAAAGCCGCTGTCATCGGCCTGACCAAGTCGGTCGCGCAGGACTTCATCCGCCAGGGCATCCGCTGCAACGCCATCTGCCCCGGGACGATCGAATCGCCCTCGTGGCATGGCCGCGTCGAGGAACTCGGCAAGTCGGTCGGCGGCGCCGACAAGGCGCTCGCCATGTTCGTCGAGCGCCAGCCTATGGGCCGCGTCGGCAGGCCGGAGGAGGTCGCCGCCCTCGCCGTCTATCTGGCCAGCGACGCCGCCGCCTTTACCACCGGAACCGCAATCCCCATCGACGGAGGCTGGACGCTCTGATGTCCGAAAACCGTGACGGCAATTATGACCGCAAGACGCTGATCAGCGCCGCGATCCTTTTCCTCGGCTTCGCGCTGATCCTCTATTTCCTGCCCTCGATCATGATGGCGATCGGGACGCAAAGCCCTGTCCTCGCCGCCGTCGTGGTCGCCGCCGTGCTTGTCCTCCCGTTCGTCGGGCTTTGGCTGCGCGGCCGCGCCCGGAGAAACAAATGAGGATCGCGATCACCGGCGCCGCCGGCATGGTCGGCCGCAAGCTGACCGAACGCCTGATCGCCGACGGTACGCTGAACGGCGCGGCCATCGAAAGCCTGCATCTGCAGGACATCGTGCCCTTCGAGCCGCCGCAGGCTTCGTTCGACATCACCGCCGAGACCAGCGATCTCGCCGACCCGGGCGTGGCCGAAGCTCTCGCCGCCCGCGATGCCGACATGGTCTTCCATCTCGCCGGTGTCGTTTCCGGCGAAGCAGAGGCGAATTTCGACAAGGGTTACCGCGCCAATCTCGACGGCACACGCTTCCTCTTCGACGCGATCCGGCTGCGGGAAGGTTACGCTCCCCGCGTCGTCTATTCCTCCTCCATCGCCGTTTTCGGCGCGCCCTTCCCGCCGGCGATCGGCGACGATTTCCAGCAAGTGCCGCTGACCTCTTACGGCGCCCAGAAGCAGATCGGCGAACTGATCCTGACCGACTATCCCCGCCGCGGCTTCATGGACGGCGTCGCGCTGCGGCTGCCGACCATTTGCGTACGGCCCGGCAAGCCCAACCTCGCCGCGTCCGGCTTCTTCTCTTCGATCATCCGCGAGCCGCTGGCCGGCAAGGAAGCCGTCCTGCCGGTGTCGCGCGACGTGGTGCACACCCATGCGAGCCCGCGCTCGGCGGTCGGCTTCCTTCTGCACGCCGCCGGGCTGCCCTCGGAAGAAATCGGCCCGCGCCGCGCCATCACGCTGCCCGGCGTCGCCGTCTCGGTCAGCGAACAGATCGAGGCTCTGCGCCGCATCGCCGGCGACAAGGCGGTTGCGCTTATCCGGGAGCAACATGATCCGGCGATTTCAGCCATCGTCGAATTCTGGCCGCAACGTTTCGAGGCCAACCGCGCGAGCAGACTGGGCTTCACCGCCGAAACCTCTTTCGACGACATCATTCGCATTCATATCGAGGATGAGTTGGGCGGATCGCTTCAGTAAGCCGCCAGCGCCCCGCCGAGCAGGATTATCCCGAGCACCATCACCAGCGCCGCGCCGCCGATCTCGATGCCGCGATGCAGCCGCGTCGACATCGCGCCGGAGCCCGAGAATTTGAGCGCCGCGTTCTTCGCCGTCACGGCAATCGTCGCCAGCACCGAGACGGTGATCGCCGTACCGACCGCCATCGCGAACACCGACAGCACGCCGCCGGCAACGAGCCCGTTCAGCAATGCGAAGGTCAGCACGATTAGTGCACCCGAACAGGGCCGAAGACCGACAGCGGCGACAGCCGCCCAGGCCGAGCGCCAGTTCATCGGCCCGGCCAGCATTTTCGGATCCGGCGCATGCGCGTGGCCGCAGGTCGAGCAAACCTCGCCATCGCCATGATGGTGATGGTCATGCCCGTGATGATGGTCACGGCTGTGCGCATGACCATGGTCGTGAACCGCTGCGGACGACAGCGAGACGGCCTGCCGGCGTGGCATGAGCTTCGTCACCAGCAGCCAGAAGCCGAATAGCGCGATCAAGGCATAGCTCGCCGTTTCCATGAACCATGTCGCGTCGGTCATCTTGATCGCCGTGCCACGCAGCACGAGGAAGGCGACGCTGACCAGCACGATCGCCGACACCGCCTGCAGCATCGCGGAGATGAAAGAGAGGATGACGCCGCGCCGCAGCAGCGTCTCGTTCGCCAGCATGTAGGAGGAGATCACCGCCTTGCCGTGGCCCGGCCCCGCCGCGTGAAATATGCCGTAGGCGAAGGAGAGCCCGACCAGAAGCCACACCGCCGAACCGTCATCGCGCATCGCCTTCAGCGCCCCGGTCATCTCCCGGTAGAAGGACCGCTGCATCTCTGAAACCCAGAGGAAGAAGTGCGCAAACACGCCGCCGGTCGGCTCGATCGATACCTCGTTGGAACCGATGCCCAGCGATGACTGCGCCGAAGCCGCGCCCGCCGCAACGAGAATCAGGCCGGCAGCGACAAGCGCGATGCGTGCAGCACCGTGGCGTTTCATTTGCAGGAAATCTCCATGCGCGTCGCCAGCAGTTTCGACCAGTTGGTGCCCTGCGGATCGTTGAAGAAAGCGTCCGTCAGCGTCGCCTGGTTCTGCGCCAGCGCCTCGTCCGGATCGGGCACGACCATCTTGTGCGAACAGCTGGACGGAGCGCCTTCCAGCACCATCTGGCTGTCATCCGGAAAGTCGATCGCTGTATAGAAAGTTGGATCGTAGACGCCGAAAGAAGGCGACGAGTTGACGTTTACCGGCGTCACGGGATGCGTCGTGAAGAAAATGATCAGCTGCCCGTCTTCGAACAGCGCTTTCATGTCGTCGACCGGCTTAACGTCGATGCTTTCGCCGCTGACGAGGATGGTCTGGAAATAGTTGAACTCGGCAAGCGATTCGGTGACGACCGAGGCCACCTGCTCCAGTTCCGGAACTTCCATCTTGTTGTCGGTGTCGGAATCGAATTCCAGCATCACGGTCGACGAAAACACCTCGTCGAACCGCCAGACATGCCGCATCACCGTGACATTGCCGTCCGGCGCGACATCGACTTCCAGCCGCGCATCGGCAAACACATGGGGATGCGCAAGCGCCGATGCCGCGAGGCACAAAAAGCCTGCGACGCATGAAATCGCGAAGGTGGCGATCCGAATCATTGGTGCTGGGCCATCCCTGAAAATCTGGCGAAGCCAAAACCGAAAATGCGGGCGGTATTATGACGAACGCTGTTCATAAGCCTTGAACCAGTCGGCGAGGAAGTCGACGAATGCGCGCACCTTTGCCGGCAAATAGCGTCGATGCGGATAAACGGCGTAGATTCCGGCCTCGGTCAGCATCGCGTCGGGTAGCACCTGCACCAGCCGGCCTTCTTTCAAATCCTCGCGCACGACGAAGTCGGGGCTCATCCCGAACCCCAGATTGGCCAGAACCGCCAGTCGCGCCGACAGCGGACTGTTGACCTCGATCGGCCCGTTCACTGTCACCGCCACGGGCGCACCGTCCGCCGATTTCAGCACCCAGTTGTTGCGCCGTCTCGCATTGGTGTCGACGATGCAGGGCCGCTTCGCCATATCCTCCGGCTTTTCCGGCATCCCGTATTTCGCGATCGTTTCCGGTGTCGCCGTGATCATCAGCCGGAACGGCGCCAGCCGCCGCGCGATCAGGCCGGAATCCTCCAGCGTCGTCACCCGGATCGCAAGGTCGAAGCCTTCCTCGACGAGGTCGACGAAACGGTCGTCCAGATGGATGTCGAGACCGATTTCCGGATTGGCGGCGACGAAATCGATCAGCGCCTGGTCGAGCGAGGCGTCAGCGAAGGATCGCGGCGCGGAGACCTTGATGCGCCCGCGCACACCCTCACGGCTGTCTCGCACCATGTCCTGCAGCGTGTCGATCTCGCGCACGATCTCCACCGCCCGCTTGTAATAGGTGTGGCCGAGTTCGGTCAGCGAGAACTGCCGCGTCGTGCGGTTGAGCAGCAACGCGCCCAGCTCGTCTTCGAGTTCGCGCACATATTTCGACAACAACGCCTTCGACCGGCCGATCTTGCGGGCGGCGGCCGAAAAGCCCTCGTTTTCAACCACGGCGATAAAGGCACGCATGCGTGTCAGCGTGTCCATGGCATGCGCTCCCTTGGCTGAACGGAGCGGCGAATTCCATCGTTCATTACTATCGAACTCCTCGGCCGGATTGTTCGAAATCCTGCACGCAAAAAAAGATTCGGCAACCCCGAATTATTTATTGAAAAGCAACGACTGCGGGATTAAATGCGCCTTACCCCAAGTCGCATGTGCCTGTGGGTGTCCGCCTACCTCTCGATTCGGTGAGAGGAAAGGCAAGGTACCCGGAGCTAACCCCTCCGGTCGCTTCCCGGCCAACCGGACAAGCGAGGACATCTTGAAGCAACGACGGTCGGGTCTTCCACTCGTCTGACGGTCCACACGTCGGAATAGCGAGAGACACTACCATCCTTGCCAACCGTGCGGTCGGGTCCCCCACCAATCATTGGCAAATCAAGGCCGGTCTTTTCCGGTCTGGGATTTTTCGCCGGGTTCCAGTTTCGGGACGGTGCTTCTGCACCTTCCGTTCTCGGAGCCGCAAATGTTGACGCAGCCCCCGCTGCCCAAACTTCGTGATTGGGAAAAGACATGACGACCGCTCGCATCCAGGACTTCCTCGCCACCCGCCGCCCGGCTTCCCCCTGCCTCGTCGTCGACCTCGACGTGGTGCGCGACAACTATTGCGCCTTCACCAAGGCGCTCCCGGACAGCCGCATCTTCTACGCAGTCAAGGCAAACCCGGCGCCCGAGATCCTCAAGCTCCTCGCCTCGCTCGGCTCCAATTTCGACACCGCTTCGGTTCCCGAAATCGAAATGGCGCTTGACGCCGGCGCGACCCCGGAACGCATTTCCTTCGGCAACACGATCAAGAAGGAGCGCGACATCGCGCGCGCTCATGAGCTCGGCATTAACCTGTTCGCCGTCGACTGCGTCGAGGAAGTCGAAAAGATCGCCCGCGCTGCGCCCCGCGCCCGCGTGTTCTGCCGCGTATTGACCGACGGCGAAGGCGCCGAATGGCCGCTGTCGCGCAAATTCGGCTGCGCACCGAAAATGGCTGTCGACGTACTGGCCCATGCCGCCCGCCTCGGCCTCGACGCCTATGGCGTCTCCTTCCATGTCGGCTCGCAGATGACCGACCTCAAGGCATGGGACAAGGCGCTGGCCGACGCCCGCTGGGTGTTCGAGCGCATGTCCGAAAAGGGCATCACGCTGAAAATGGTCAATATGGGCGGCGGCTTCCCGACCCGTTACCTCAAGGACGTGCCGTCCGCGAAGGCTTACGGCCAGGCGATCTTCGACGCACTGCGCAAGCATTTCGGCAACCGCATCCCGGAAACCATCATCGAGCCGGGCCGCGGCATGGTCGGCAATGCCGGCGTCATCAAGTCGGAAATCGTTCTGATCTCGAAGAAGTCCGAGGAAGACGACGTGCGCTGGGTCTATCTCGACATCGGCAAGTTCGGCGGTCTCGCCGAAACGATGGACGAGGCGATCCGCTACAACATCGTCACCCCGCGCGACGGCGACGCCGCCGAGCCCTGCGTGCTTGCCGGCCCGACCTGCGACTCGGCTGACGTGCTCTATGAGAAGAAGCCCTATGCGCTGCCGCTCTCGCTGACCATCGGCGACGAAGTTCTGATCGAGGGCACGGGCGCCTACACGACGACCTATTCGGCCGTCGCGTTCAACGGCTTCGAACCGCTGCGTTCCTACGTCATCTGACCGCGGCAAGCTTTTCGGGACTACCACAATGAACTCGCTGGTTCATGACGGCGACGCCGTCACCATTGCGCTCGAATCCCGGGCGGACATCGCCGCGCGCGATGTCCTGCTCGACAGGTCGATGGCGCCCAACTGGAAGAAGAAAACCTCCGGGAAACTTCGTGCCGGCCGCAAGCCGGCCGAAGGCCTCGCCTTCGTCGCCCGCGACAATCGCGGCGAGATCGTCGGCACGGGGCGGCTCTGGAACATCCAGGCCGGCATCGACGCGGTCGGCCGCCCGATTTCCGCGCTGCTGCTCGGCCCGCTCGCCGTCGATCCGGACGCCAAAAGCAAGGGCACCGGCTCGCTGCTGATGCGCCACGCATTGTCCGAAGCCGCCAGGCTTGGTCATGGCGCGGTGCTGCTCGTCGGCGACGCGCCCTATTACGCCCGCTTCGGCTTCACCGCCGAAAAGACCGCGGCGTTGGCCCTGCCCGGCCCGGTCGAACGCGACCGTTTCCTCGCCATCGAACTGGCCGAAGGCTGGCTCGACGGCGCCGCCGGCATGATCGTGGCGACCGGTGCGAAGGTATCCAAACCGCGCAAGCTGCGCCTCGTGGCATAAGCGCAAAAGTTATCGGCGGGGGCCGATGGCGGCGCGGATTTAGCGCGGGAGGAAGCTCCCGCGCCGCCTACCCATGACGGCTTGTCGGCGCCTGCCGGCGAACCATCCGCGCGAAAGCGCGTGCGCCCTGAAAGAAGGGCTCCTTGCGGCGCGGTTGAGCTGAATTTCGGGGGGAATTCGGCTCCCGCGCCGCCTTCGTTTTCCATTGGAAGGTGCGCTCGGTGCCGGCGATGACCGACGAACCGCCGCCGCGGCTATATGGTCGGAAAGAGATGGAGGCCTCGCCCAGGATTCGAACCAGGGTTGGAAGGATTTTGCACGTCCCCCGCGTAGCCATTCCGCCACGAGGCCACCGATCACATATTCGTGATTGAGGCGTGATCGTCAACTCGCGCAGCCGTCTCCGTGCCTTGAGGGTTAATGGACCGCCGCCCAGCCATGATTCGCCGGGAACGCGGCAGTCCTGCTCGTCTTTTTTCAAGCCGCCGCCTCGAACTGGCGATATCCCTCCTCATAGGCAGGTATGATGCGCACCACCCGAAAATAGGGCTTGGCCAGAAGCGGCGTGTCGCGCAGCCGCTCCATGGCGAAATAATGCGCTTCAGCCGTCTCTGCTTCGATCATTGCGACATCGCTCACCTCCGCGTCGAAACTCTCAGCATCGAAAAAACGAAGGCGTACCGCCTCGTCGGAGAACGCATGGGCCAGCGCCTCCTCGGCGATGGCGTTCCGCTCCGCCCGTTCGAGCGAGAGCCATTCGGGCAGCGCGTGGAGCAGCATGAAGACAGTCAGTTTCATCAGGGTTTCTCCCGGTTGAGTACAAGCGAAAAATGTGAGCAATTACTCACATTCGCAACTCGCATTCCGGATTCGCCCGTGTCAAAGCCGCATCAGCCCAGAAAACACGCCCGCCAGGCCCGCGCCCGCGCCACCCAGGAAGCCATAGTGGAGGCGGCGGCTCGCATACTGGAGGCGGATGGCGCATCGGCGTTGACCACCAATCGAATTGCCGAGCGAGCCGGCGTGAGCATTGGCTCGCTTTACCAGTATTTTCCCGACAAGCGGTCCGTGATCGCCCAGTTGCTGCGCCGCGAGCGGGCGGCGCTGCTCGACGATGTCAGGGCCGCGTCCGATGGTGGCGGCGATCCGTTTGCCGCCGTCGGAGCCCTTGTGGATGCCGCCCTGCGGCACCAGTTCGCGCGCCCCGCCATGGCGATGGAGCTCGAACGCGTGGAAACTGGGCTTGCGATGGATAACGAGGAAATCGCGCTGGCCGCCGCGATCGAGACCGCGATCGGAAACATCCTGCGCCGCCTCGATCCGCAGGCCGATGCGGCAACGGCGCGCGACGTCGTGGCCATATGCAGGGCGATCGTCAACACCGCCGCGTTGGCCGGCGAGACGGATCCGACCCGGATCCGTGAAAGAGTGCTCAGGGCGGTGATCGGTTATCTCCGGCCGCCTGCATTTTCTATCCCCTGATATCGATGACGCCGCAGTCGCCTTCCTCGGAGCCGAAGACGACCCGGTAGCCTTCCCGGTCCCAGGCCATGGAGGAGATCGGCCCCTTGCCGCCGCGACGCAGCAGCACCTCCTTGGAATCGGCGAAGCGCACCGCCATCACCATGCCGTCCGAATAGCCGATGGCGACGATATCCTCCTCCGGATGGCAGGCGACGGCGGTCACCATCTGGTCGCCGCGCGTGCCGAGTTCCAGCGGCGCTTTGCCCATCGGCCCGTCCTTGCCCTGGAATGGCCAGACGATCGCTGCCGGCGCGCCGGATGTCGCCAGCCACTTGCCCTTGGCTGACCATGACCAGCTCTTCACCTTCGCCGGATAGCCGGACATGCGCATGTGCTTCATGTCGTCGAGCCGCCAGCCATGCAGCGCATTTTCCTGCATGGTCGTGACGAGGAATTTCCCGTCGGGCGAGTACATCACGGCGGTATGCGCGCCCTTCCATTCGAGGTCGATCGGCTTACCGGCGGTCATCACCCAGAAAAGCGTCCCGCCATTGTAGCGCGCCGTCGCCAACCGCAGCCCCTTCGGCGCGAATGCGAGCCCCTCTACCGAACGTTCCTCGGTAAAGTCCTTCACGGTACCGTCAGCGAGCCGCACGAATGCCTGCTTGCCCGCCGCCCAGGCGACCGCGCCCTGCGGCCCCGCCGCGAGCGTCGTCACCCATTTGCGTCCGACCGAGCCGATCTCCTCGCTCGCGCCTGCGCCGTCCGTCCGCTTGATCAGCCCGTCCTCGCCCCCGGTGATCAGCGCCTTTTCGTCGAGCGAAACGACGGCGCAGGTCAGCCCGTCATGGACCTGATCCGACTGATGGCCGTTGTCTAGGCGGTGCACGGTTCCGTCGGCCAGCGCGAAGACCGGCGTCTCGCCGAGGAACCCGGCAAACAGGCAATAGCCGTCGAGATCGAGGGGAGCGACTGTGGGCATGCGCGAGTCCTTGTCCAGATGCAGGCGCGCGGCGCATCCGCCGGCGGCGCGGGACAACTCGCCCCTCCGGGCGGGCGCGTCAAGAGGAACCTTTGCGCATGCCGGGGACTTGTCCCTTCAGTAGAGGCCCGCGCCGGGTCCACCGGAAAAATCAAGCGCCCTGGAGATCGCATGCCGACCAGACACTGGACCGATCGCGTCAAACCCCTGCTCATAGTACTGGGGGTGGCCGTTCTGGCGCTCGCGGCATGGCACCTTCAGCGCTTCCTGTTCCTTGTGTTCGGAGCGATCCTCCTGTCGCTCGTCCTTGCCTCGGCGAAGCGCTTCGTCTGCAAGTGGACCGGCCTGGGCGATACCGTTTCGCTCACGATCGTCGTCTTGACATCGATCCTGGTCATATCCGCCTTTTTCGCGCTGATGGGCACGCGGCTCGTCGCGGAGGCGATGAACCTCGCCGACCGTATGCCTGCCGTTCTCGACAACATCGAGAAGACCTTCGGTCTTTCCGGCATCGAGGCATGGCTGTCGGACCGCGGCGCGCAACTGCTGTCCAGCGGATCGCTTTTCAGCAATCTGACCGGCGCGTCCTCGATCGTCGTATCCAGCGTCATCGGCCTGTTTCTGGTTCTTTCGGGCGGCGTGTTCATGGCCGCCAATCCCGGACTCTATCGCAACGGCTTTCTCAAGCTTATCCCGCCGGATCGCCGCGAGGAGGGACGCGAAGTGATGACCGAGCTCGCGACGGCGTTGCGATTCTGGATCATCGGCCAGATGATCGCCATGGTCTGCGTCGCCGTGATCACCTCCGCCGGGCTTTATGTGCTCGGCGTGCCAAGCCCTTTCGGCCTTGGCGTGCTCGCCGGTCTGATGGAATTCATCCCCTATGTCGGCCCGATATCCAGCGCTGCTCCGGCGATCGCCGTTGCCTTTTCCGAAGACCCGTGGCTGGCGCTCTGGGTCGCGCTTCTCTATTTCGCCATCCAGCAGGCAGAGAGCATCTTCCTCATTCCGCTGATCCAGAAACGCACCGTGAGCCTGCCGCCGGTGGTGACGATCTTCGCCGTCCTCGCCTTCGCCTCATTGTTCGGTCTGTCCGGCGCGATCCTCGGTGCGCCGGCGACCGTCGTCATATTCGTGCTCGTCAAGATGCTGTGGGTGCGCGATCAGCTCGATGAGGACACCGAGCTGCCGAGCGACAAGACTGCCCATTAATGCGATCTCGAAACAGGGGGACGGTAGCGCCCGGCTCTGCGCTTACGCCGCACAGGCCGCGAAGGTCCGCTCCAGCTTCTCGCGGTCGAGTTCGCGGCCGATGAAGACGATGCGGCTCTCGCGCTTTTCATCCTGTTTCCAGTCGCGCTCGTGGTCACCCTCGATGATCATGTGCACGCCCTGGACGACATAGCGCTGCGGATCGTCCGGAAAAGCAATGATGCCCTTCAGCCGCAGGATGTTCGGCCCGTCGAGCTGGGTGATCTTCTGGATCCACGGCATGAATTTCTTCGGATCCACCTCGCCGCCGCGCAGCGAAACCGACTGGATCGTCGTCCCGTGAATGCCGTCGCCATGGTCGTGATGATGATCATGCCCATGATGGTGATGGTCATGGCCGTGATGATGGTGCCCGTGTTCATGATCATGATCGCAGGCCGGCCCGCACACATGGTCCGGATCGTCGTGATCGAGGAAGTGCGGATCGTTGGCGAGCGCCCGCTGCAGGTCGAAGGCGCCGCGGTCGAGGATATCTCTCAGCGCGACATTCGACCGCTCGGTCCGGTGAATGCGCGCATGCGGATTGATCGCCCGAATGGTGTGTTCGAGGTCGTGCAGTTCCTCTTCGGAAACAAGATCCGTCTTGTTCAGCAGCACCACGTCGGCAAAGGCGATCTGGTCTTCCGCCTCTCTAGAGTCCTTCAGCCTGAGCGGCAGATGCTTGGCGTCGACCAGCGCAACCACGGCGTCGAGCCTTGTCTTCTGGCGCACATCGTCATCCATGAAGAAGGTCTGCGCCACCGGCGCCGGGTCGGCTAGCCCGGTCGTCTCCACTACGATGGCGTCGAAACGGCCCGGCCGGCGCATCAGCCCCTCGACCACGCGAACGAGGTCACCGCGCACCGTGCAGCACACGCAGCCATTGTTCATCTCGTAGATTTCCTCGTCGGACTCGACGATCAAATCGTTGTCGATGCCGATCTCGCCGAACTCGTTGACGATCACCGCATAGCGCTTGCCGTGATCCTCGGTGAGGATGCGGTTGAGAAGCGTCGTCTTGCCGGAGCCGAGATAGCCGGTCAGCACGGTGACGGGGATGGATTGTTCGCTCATGGGAGGCCTCTCGAGGGCAATGGGTTTCTTGTGCGCATATAGGCGATCGAACCGGCCTATGCCAATTCCTCGATGAGACGCTGCGCTGCGGCCTGCCCGCTGTCGAACGCCGCCTCGGCGCGCCCGCCGAGACACCAGTCGCCGCAGGCCAGGACCAGGCCGTCGCAACCGCTGAAAAACGGCAGGCCTGCCGGCCGGTCGACACGCGCATATCGCCAGCGATGTGCGACGCCGAATTCGGGATCGCCCGCATCGTCGCCGAATCTCTCCGCCATCGCGGTCGTCAGCAGGCCACGCACCGCATCCGCTTCCTCCGCCAGGTGATCGGCGCTCCACGCGGCACCCGCATGGACCACCACGGTCTCTGCGCCATACCGGCCGGGCTTGGAGCCGTTGCGCGCCATCCAGCCGAGCGGCGACGCGTCGTCTCCGCGAACCATGTCCGGCAACGCGCCGATCCTCTTCCGATAGGCGAACATCGCGGCCCAGCAGGGAGCCATGACAGCCTCCGAAATCGCGCCGAAACCGGGATCGAGTTCGCCAACGAGATCGAGCGCCTGCGGCGCCGGCGCGGTCACGATAACGCGGTCGAACACGCCCACCGGGCCGCCCTCGGCGATCAGCCGGACGCCATCCCGCTCCACCCGGATCGCCCGGATCCGGCAGCGCGGCCGAACCTCGATTCCGTGAAGAAGCGGCTTCACCAGCCCGCTCATCCCCGGCACACCCACATGCCACGCCGTCTCCCGATCCTTCCCCGCCGGAGCCCACTCGCCCGCGGCGCCTGCTCTGGTCAGTTCGCCGAGCGTTTCCCCAAACCCGACACTGTGCGCCGTAAGGTACTGCGCGCCATGGTCGAACGATCCGTGATCCGTGCGCCGGGTCGAAAGCCGTCCGCCCGTGCCGCCGGACTTCTCGAACACCGTCGCGCGCGCGCCGGCTCGCGATAACGCCCGCGCCGACGATGCGCCCGCCAGTCCCGCGCCGATGATGGCGACATGATGGGTCATTCGAAGCTCCTTGAGGGTCGTCCCATCGCTGCTTATCTAAGGGATTGCCGCGTCACGGCAATTCGCGCGCTTCCCCGTGTTTGATCGGCGTCAAGGCGCGGCTAGCGCTTTTGCACGACACCAGAACAAACAAAACGGGAGATCATCCATGCCGCTTTACAATGTCCGCCTTGAAATGGCCCGCGAACCGGGTTTCCCCGAAGGCAACAAGAACCGTGGCTACAACCTCGTTCTGCCGCTGGGAGACGACATGAAGATCGACGGCGCGGAATGGAAGAAGCAGCCCGAAGCCTGCACGGTCGAACGTTTCTGGGACGGCGAGCGCGCCGAACTCGGCTATCTCGAGCGCCACAAAATGGGCCAGTGGGTCTTCGACTATGATTTCGACGATGACGAGGACGAAGAGTCCGGCTTCCGCCTCGGCGAACATTCGTTCAACAAGGGCGAATACGTCTCCATCTCCGGCCATGATGGCAAGATGCACACCTTCACCGTCGTCGCGGTGAACCCGGCCGGCTGAAACGGATCAGACAGGAAAATGCCTGACGCGGCTGCGCGTCAGGCGATCACCTCGCCGATGAGAAATTTCGGCGCCACATTGGTGAAGTTGGCGAGATCCTCGCCGAGCGCGCCGCTATTCGCCATGGCCGCGTTCATCGCTGCCTCGTCGGCAAAGACAAAGGTCGCGACCGCGAAGAAATCAGGCGGCGTGTCCGGTCCGCCCGCCAGACCCTTCGTCACCACCATCGACTGGAGATGCGGTCCCATTGTCTGGTCGACGAGCTTCATGTGCTTGTCGGCGTAATAATCGTAATCGAAGGTGGTCCCCTCCGTGATCGGATAGATCACCTGCACCGATACTGCCATCTGTTCCTCCCGAAAAAAATCAGGGCGCGCGGCCCCGACGAGCGGATGATAACCGCGGATCGGCAAGCGTCAACAGGACCGCAAGATATTCTCACTCTGTGGGAATTTTCCTCGCAAAACGTTCAGCCGGCGAAGCCCGGATGCTTCTCCACATCCTTCAGCAGATCCAGCAGGCCGCCGACCGCGTGATCGAGAATCGCCTCGCCGATCTCCGCCGACGCGCCGGCCGCGTTACCCACCGCGCCGATCGCCGAGAGGTCCTCCATCGTCCAGCCGAAGGCATGCGGACCATAGGCGCGCAGATGAGAATAATCGCGGATGAAGTCGTCCTGGCGCGACGGAAACGCCGCCGCCCTGTCCATCGCCACCATTTCGGGGTGGATCGCCAGCATCACCGAGGTCTCGATCAGCCCGCCATGGATGTCGAGGTGCTTTTCCTCCGCGCTCATCACGCCGTCCGGCAGGCCGAACCGCGTCCAGCTCGTCGCCACCGCCAGCATGTTGAAGCGGGTGCGCAATTCCGTCGCCACGATTGTCATCAAGGGCGAATTGCCTCCATGGGCGTTCAGCATCACCAGCTTGCGGATGCCCGAACGATGCGCCTGCTCGCCGACCCGGATCCAGCGCCGCACGGCCTGGTCCCATTCCAGCGACTTCGTGCCCGCCACATGCATGTGCTCGGGCGAGTAGCCAACGTCTTCGACCGGAAGGAACACAACCGGCGCTGCATCCGGCAGCCGCTCGATCAGACGCTCCACAACCGCTTCCGCGATCAGGCTGTCGGTCTCGAAGGGCAGATGCGGCCCGTGCTGCTCGGTCGCGCCCAGCGGCAGCCCCGCGATCCACTTCGCCGCATCGGCCGGCGCGCTCTCCGCCAGCGTCTCGACGCGCCGCCGCAGACGTTTCGGCTTCGCCCCTCCGTCGGCCGTCATGTCGCCTCCGCAAACAGCTTCGCCACCGCACCATGCTCATGCCGCAATTTCCCGATGTCGATCCCCACCGGCATGCCATCCTCGACGGTCCATTTGCCCGCGATCATCACCCGGTCGGCGCGATGCGCACCGCACAGAATCAGAGCCGCCAGCGGATCGTGCGCGCCCGAGAAGCGCAATTCGTCCAGCGTGAACAGCGCGAGATCCGCCTGCTTGCCCTCCGCGATCGTGCCGATGTCGCTGCGCCCGAGACAGGCCGCCGAACCGGCGGTCGCCCAGCGCAGCACGTCGAAATGCGTCACGGTCGCATCGTAGCGCAGCCGGTTCAGCATCAGCGCATGGCGCGCGCCTTCCATCAGGTTGGACGAGTCGTTCGAGGCCGACCCGTCGACGCCGAGCCCCACCTTGACGCCGGCAGCTTCGAGATCACGCGTCCGGCAGAAACCGGAAGCGAGCACGGCATTCGACGTCGGGCAATGCGAGACGCCGCCGCCCGCTCCGCCCAGCCGGCCGATCTCGTCGTCACCGAAATGGATGCCATGCGCAAGCCATGTCTTGTCACCGAGCCAGCCGCAATCCTCCAGATAATCGACCGGCCGGCAGCCGAACATCGAGACGCAGAATTCGTCCTCGTCATGCGTCTCGCCCAGATGCGTATGCAGCGCGCAGCCGCATTTGGAGGCAAGCGTCGCCGTGTCGCGCATAAGTTCCCGCGTCACCGAAAAGGGCGAGCACGGCGCCAGCGCTACCTGCAGCATCGCCCCTTCGCCAGCGTCGTGATACTTGCCGATCACCCGCTCGCAATCGGCGAGGATCGTGTCGTGGTCCTGCACGACCGAATCCGGCGGCAGCCCGCCATCCTTCTTCGACAGGTTCATCGAGCCGCGATTGAGCACCATGCGGATGCCGAGTGCGCTCGCCTCCTCCGCCTGTATGTCGAGCGCGTCCTCCAGCCCGCCGGGAAAGACATAATGATGGTCCGAAGAACACGTGACGCCGGACAGCATAAGTTCGACCAGCGCCAGCCGCGTCGCCAGCCGTAGCCCGTCCGGCCCGAGCTTCGCCCAGATCGGGTAGAGCGCCGTCAGCCAGTCGAACAATTCCTTGTTGATCGCGGCCGGATGCGCCCGCGTCAGCGTCTGGTAGAAATGGTGATGCGTGTTGATCAGCCCCGGCAGAACCACATGGCGGGACGCGTCGAACGCCGTGCATTCGAGCGTTGGCGACCCGCCTGCCGGCACCAGCTCGACGACTTTCCCGCCTGACACGACAATCCCTCCCGACGCGTCCCCGTCGGCGAGAATGGCCAGGGGCGACTTGATCCAGAGTGGCTTTGAAGGTGTCATGAAGGTACCTGAGAACCGGAAGCTTCATTCCTAGAAGATCGCGAGCGTGTCTGCCAAGTGCAGAACCGGCAAGTACAAACCCGACAAGGGCAGAATCGGCAACTGCGGAACCTGTGCCTTGCCGCGCACATTCCCGCCGGCCGTGCTATGACGGCGTCCAGTCTGCCGGCGCGTCCGGCGACAAACCGGAAGCCTGCCCATGCTCACCTGGAAGACCGCCCGGCGGATCGTCCTTCTGATTTTACTGCTCGTCGCCGCGAACCTCGCCGGCAATTACTTCGCGGACCTGTTCGGCGCGGGACTGAAGGATAGCGGGGTGATCGCCCGCTGGGGCACAGTGGCGCTTGCCATCGCCTATTGCATCCTGCTTGCCATTCCCTTCGTGCCCGGTGTCGAAATGGGTATGATGCTGATGGCCATCCACGGCACCTCGATCGCGCTGCTGGTCTATCTTTGCACGGTGATCGGTCTGTCGATCGCCTTTCTCGCGGGCCGCCTGGTTCCCCTTTCCGCCACCGCCCGGTTCGCACGCTTCCTGCGTCTCGAGCGCGTCGCCCTCTTCATCGACGGTATCGACGCGATGGATCGCGAGGAAAGGCTGGCGCGGCTGATGGAAAAGGCGCCCAACCGGGCTATCCCGTTTCTTCTGCGTCACCGTCATATCGCCCTCGCCCTGGCGCTTAATATTCCCGGCAATTCGGTCATCGGAGGCGGCGGCGGCATCGCGCTCCTCGCCGGATCGTCGCGGCTGTTTTCGGCGGCGGGCTTCCTCGTCGCCGTCGCGCTGGCCGTCTCGCCGGTGCCGCTGGCCTTCTATCTATTCGGGCAGCAATTTTTCCCGCCTCTCTAGGGCCGGATCGCCGGAAAATCAGCGGTTTGCTTGACCCGGTTTCTTTCGTCGGCTTAATGGTTCGTCATGAATCGCTATTACATCGAAAAGGAAGCCGAGGAGGTCACGAAACTCCTTGCCAGCCTGCAGAACGCGGCCCGCGTCGGCCGCACCCACATGGCCAGGCTCCTGCAGACCACCGGTCTCTATGCCGGCCAGGAAAGTGTCATGGAACTCTTGGCGGCAAAGGACGGCCAGACGCTCGGTCAGCTCGCTTCGGCGCTTGGCGTCAAGCCGCCCACCGTCACCAAGCCCGTCACCCGCCTCGCCGAACAGGGCTTCGTCGAACGCCGCCCCTCCGAAACGGATGCTCGCCAGATCCATGTCTGGCTCACCGAGGAAGGCCGCGCCGTCCTCGAGCAGATGCAGCGCGCCATTCGCGACGCGGAAATGCGTGCGCTGGACGGTGTGAAGAAGAAAGAACGCAAGCAACTCGCAAGGATCCTCGCGAAGATCGAATCCAATCTCGGCGAACCGGTGACCGAAAAAAAGAAGAAGCCCTCAGCCAAGAAAAAGAAGAAAAAGGCCGACCCCTCGCCCGAAGCCTCCTGACGCCCGGCCCCGTCCCGACGGCAAGTCTGTGCCCGCGACCCTTTGCAGTTGCCTTGCGCAGTGGCTTTAACTATTTTAAAAAGTTTAAAGACGGGGGATTTCGTGGCGCAAAAAATCAAATTGTCCACCATCGGCGAAGCCCTTGGTGTTTCGACCGCGACCGTGTCGCTTGCGCTGCGCGACAGCCCGCTGGTCGCCGAGGCAACGAAAGAGAAGATCAAGGCCCATGCGCGCCAGATGGGCTATATCTACAATCGACGCGCCGCCAGCCTGCGCACCTCGAAGTCCGGCATCATCGGCGTCGTAGTCCACGACATCATGAACCCCTTCTACGGCGAAATCCTGAAATCGATCGAGACAGAGCTCGACCGCTCGCGCCACACTTTCCTTCTTTCCAACCACTATGACAATGTCGAAAAGCAGCGCGATTTCCTGGACACGCTGATGCAGCTCGGCGCCGACGGCGTCATCATGTCGCCAGCCATCGGCACGCCGCTCGACGATGTTGACCTGATCCTCCGCAACGGCCTGCCGGTCGTGCTGATCGCCCGCTCGATCCCGCGCGCCAGCCTTCCTGTCTTTCGCGGCGACGACGCCTTCGGCACCGGGCTCGCCACCAAGCATCTGATCTCGCTCGGCCACAAGCGCATCGCGTTCATCGGCGGCACGGACGAAACCTCGACCGGCCGCGATCGCTATCAGGGCTATCTCGCCGCCATGCAGAAGGCGGAACTGGCGGCCAAGCCGGAATGGCGCATTCCGGGCCCCCGTACCAAGCAGGCCGGGTTCGAGGCCACCGGCGAGTTCCTCGCCTTGCCCGACAAGCCGACCGCCGCCGTATGCTGGAACGATCTCGTCGCCATCGGCCTGATGAACGGCATCGCGCGCGCCGGCCTCGTGCCGGGCGTCGACATCTCGGTCACCGGCTATGATGATCTGGAGGAGGCCGCCATCGCCACCCCGGCGCTGACCACCGTCTGGAACGGCCAGCCCGAAGTCGGCCGCCGTGCCGCCCGCGCCCTGCTCGACCGCATCGACGCGGTCAAGGACAATGCGGGCGCGCTCGAGCTGATCCGCCCCGAGCTGCACATTCGCCAATCGACTTCTCCGGTGAAGGAACGGGCCTGACATGAAAGACCTGAAATCCGTCAGCGTTCTGATGCCGGCGCGGTTTTACGACCGCGCCGCCGAGCGCATCCTCGACGCCTTCGACGCCGTTCTGATCGACCGGCCTGACCCGGCCCTAATCCCCGCCGACAAGCGCGAGACCATCACCGGCATGGCGGCGCTTCTCAATCCGGACTGGGTGCCCGTTATCGAAGCCCTTCCGTCGCTGGAAATCATTTCCAATTTCGGCGTCGGCTATCACCCGGTGCCATCGCTGCACGCGATCGGAAAGGGCATCTGCGTCACCCATACGCCGGATGTCCTCAACGAGGAAGTCGCGGACACGGCCATCGGCGTTCTGCTCAACACGTTGCGCCGGTTCGACCAGGCGGGCCAGTGGGTGCGCGACGGCAAATGGGAGACAGTCGGCAATTTCACGCCCTCGCCACTCACCCTGCGGGGCAGGACCGTCGGTCTGTTCGGCCTAGGCCGCATCGGTAAGGCGATCGCCCGGCGCATCGAGGGCTTCGGCCTGCCGGTTCATTATCATGCGCGCCGCCGCGTCGAGGATGTGCCCTATGAATACCACCCGACCCTCACCGGCCTGACCGAGGCCGTCGATACGCTGATCTGCATCGTCCCCGGCACGCCGGAAACGCGCCACGCGGTCAATGCCGGGGTGCTGGAAGCGCTCGGCCCCGACGGCGTGCTGGTCAATGTCGCCCGCGGTTCGGTGGTCGACGAAAAAGCGCTGATCGCAGCGCTTCGAAACGGTACGATCGCGGCCGCCGGCCTCGACGTCTTCGAGGACGAGCCGTATGTCCCGGCCGACCTGATGGAAATGGAAAACACCTTCCTGACACCGCATATCGGCTCCGGCTCGGCTCATACCCGGGCCGCCATGGGAGACCTCGTCGCGGACAATCTCGTATCCTGGTTCGAGAAGGGCGAAGCCGTCACGCCCGTGCCGGAGGCGAAGAAAAAGGGGCTGGCGAAGAGGCCCTGAAACCGCCAGAAAACAACCAATAACCGCCAAACTTCCCCAGATGTCTAAAATATAGGCTTGGGAAATCCGGCGCGATTTGCTCAACTGTGCTATAGGCCGATAGAACAGACAAGGGCCACCATTCGATCGTCTTGAGGATGTTCAGGGCCGCTGCCCAGGTCACGCGGAGGATGCCCTTTTGAAAGCCAGCTGTCTTATCGTCCCCATGCTTGCGCTCATGCCCGTCGCGGCCTTGGCGCAGGACGCCCCGGCCTCCGATGCCAATGTCCAGATCAGCGAGCGCCTGGCCGCGGTGCTGCGCACCGGACGCAGCGTCGTTTCCGCCAATCAGGACCTGATCAACGATCCCGAGATCGGCGACAAGGGTCTCACCCCCGAGGTGTTCCTGGAACAGGTCAATGAACGCTTCGAAAAGCAGACCGGCAAAGCGATCCTGTCTGATACGCTCAGCCCCCTCGAACGAGAGCTGGCGGAGGCGCAGCTGGCGGCGATGAGACAGGTCATCGCGGACAATCAGTCGGTAATCAATTCGCCCGGCGTCGGCTTCAAGGGGTTCATCCCCGCCGTCTTCGCCCGTCTCACCAACGAGCATTTCGCCGAGGCGATGGGCGCGACCGCCAAGGTCAAGGTCACCGCGCCGCTCGATCTCGTCCGCAACCGCAAGGCCCGGCCCGACGCTTGGGAGGCTGAAGCGATCAAGGATTATCTGCGGCAGGCCGACTGGGAAAAGGGCAAGCCCTTCTTCGAGGAAGTCGACGACAATGGCGTCAGCGTCTTCCGGATGCTGATCCCCGAATATTATTCCGAATCCTGCCTTAGCTGTCACGGTTCGCCCAAGGGCGAAATGGACGTTACCGGGTTTCCGAAGGAAGGGGGCGAGGCCGGCGAACTGGCAGGCGCGATCAGCGTGACGCTGCGCAGATGAGCCGCGGCAGCCTGCGGGACTGGTTCGCCGGAAACACGATCCCCTTTCGCGTCGGCGCGCTGTCGGCGGTGCTGCTATGCGCCGTCGCGATCGGCACCGCCTTCATGGTCTACGACCTGTCGCGAAACCAGTCGCGCGTCGAGGACGCCAACACAGAATTCCACCGCCTGCGCACTGCCGCCGAGGCCGAGCAGAACTTCTCCGAGATGCGCTACTGGCTGACCGACCTGTCGGTATCGCTGCTGACGCTTTCGGAACGGCGCGCCGCCGAGGCGCAGGAGAGGCTGGAGGCCAATCTCGAACAGCTGGCTTCCTTCGCCCCGGCGACCGTCGAGGACATCCGCACCGGCACCGAGGCCTACGTCGAAAAGGCGTTCCAGGCGGCGGACGCCTACACCGACGGCAACCGAGTGCTCGGCAACACCTTTCTGGCGCAGGCGCGCACGGATTCCGACGCGGTCAGCGCGGCATTGCAGAAGCTTGTCGCCGATCTCGCCGCCGAGGCCGACCGCACAAACCGCCTCGCCAGCGAGGAGGCGGATGCCGCGGTGACCCGCGCCGTAACCGCAAGCATCGTTTCCGTCATCATCGGAACAATCCTTACGCTTTGGGTCCTGCGCCGGATTCTCGTGCCGCTCGGCGCGGTCAACCGGGCAATCTCGGCGCTCAACCGGGGCGAGGATACCGAGGAACTGCCGCCCGAGGGCCCCGACGAATTCGGCCGCATGGGGCAGACCGTGCGGGCATTGAAGGAAAGCCAGGACAAGCGCCGGCAGCTCGAACGCGAGACCCGCGAGAAACACGACACGCTACTAACCGCCATCGAGACCATCCCCGACGGTTTTGCCCTGTTCGGTCCGGATGAGAAGCTGGTCATGTTCAACCGGAAATTCCGCGACATCTTCGCGTCGATCGGCGAGACGCTTCGGATCGGCATGAGCTGCGAGGATTTCCTGCGCGCCCAGATGAACACCGGAGACGGGATCTCCGGCGACACGAGAGACGAGGACTGGGTCCGCGAAAGGCTGGAGCGGCACCGCCAGGCCCATGGCGAGAACGAGACCGTCATGATCAACGGCGGATGGGTCCGCTTGGCGAAACGCAAGACGTCCGATGGCGGTGTCGTCGCCGTCTACAGCGATATCAACGACATGATCGAGAAACAGCAGGAGCTGGATCAGGCCCGACAGGACGCCGAGGCGGCGACCAGCGCCAAGAGCCAGTTCCTCGCCTCGATGAGCCACGAATTGCGTACGCCGCTCAACGCCATCATCGGCTACTCCGAGATGCTGACCGAGGAAGCCGAGGATCTTGGCTTCGACAGCGCCATCTCCGATCTGGAAAAGATCCTGTCGTCCGGCCGCCACCTCCTGTCGCTGATCAACGACGTGCTCGACCTGTCGAAGATCGAAGCCGGCAAGATGGAGCTCTATGTCGAGAGCTTCGCGCTTGCCCCGCTGATCGAGGACGTCTCCGCGACGGTCGCGCCGCTTATCGAAAAGAACGCCAACCGTCTTGTTGTCACCACCGATCTCGGCGACGCCGAAATCGAGACCGACAAGACCAAGCTTCGCCAGAACCTGTTCAACCTCCTGTCCAACGCCGCCAAGTTCACAAAGGATGGGACAATCGAACTGGCCGTCCACCGCACGGAAGATGGCGGCTTCGCCTTCAGCGTCCGCGACGAAGGCATTGGCATGACGCAAGAGCAGAAATCGCGTCTGTTCCAGGCCTTCATGCAGGCCGATTCCTCGACCACCCGCAACTATGGCGGCACCGGACTGGGTCTCGCCATCACCCAGGAATTCATCCGCATGATGGGCGGCCGGATCGAGGTCGAAACGGCACCCGGCAAGGGGTCGACCTTCTTCTTCACGCTTCCCTCCCGCCTGAAACCCGAACCCGAAGACAGCCAGTCCGGCAACGCCGTGGAGGCGGAGGCCGGCGACCTGCCTCGCATTCTCGTCATCGACGACGAGGCCCGCGCCCGCGAAACGCTGGCCGCCATGCTGCGCGACGAAGGCTTCCGCCCGGCCCTTGCATCGAACGCCGACGAGGGCCTCAGGATGGCGCGCACGGAACCGCCCATGGCCGTGGTCCTAGACGTGCTGATGCCGGAGCGTGACGGCTGGTCGGTCCTGCGCGAGATGAAGGCCGATCCGGTTCTCTCCACGACGCCTGTCATCCTGGTGACCCAGGTGACGGACCGCGAAATGGGCCTCGCCTTCGGAGCCGTCGACCATCTGACCAAGCCCGTCGCCCAGGACCGGCTGATCGCCGTGCTGAACGATGTCGTCGGCTCGCAAGCCCGCGACGTGATGATCGTCGACGACGATACCGCCTCGCGGCAACTGTTCCGGCGTATCCTCGCGCGCGAGGGCTGGCGCGTCACCGAGGCCGTCGATGGTGCGCAGGCCATGAAACACCTCGCCACCCACAGGCCGACCCTCATGCTCCTCGACCTGATGATGCCCAATCTCGATGGTTTCGAGGTGCTGAGCGAGCTACAGAAACACGAAGAGTTGCGCTCGATGCCGGTCATCGTCGTGACGTCGAAGGATTTGAGCCGCGACGAACTGGCCTGGCTGAAGGAGAACGCCGCAACCGTGGTTCGCAAGGGCGCCTCCGGCCGCGCCGAACTGATTTCTGCCATTCGCCGCCACATCGCGGCCAAACCCGCCGAAGAAAGCTGACCCCATGGCGAAGATCCTGATTGTGGAAGACAACGACATGAACCTCGACATGCTGTCGCGGCGACTGTCCCGGCGTGGCTTCGAGATCGTTTCCGCGCGAGACGGCGCGACCGGCGTCGACATGGCGAAGCAGGAGCTGCCCGACCTGATCCTGATGGACATGAGCCTGCCGGTGATGGACGGCTGGGAGGCGACGAAGGCGCTGAAAGCCGCCGGCGAGACCGCAGCCATTCCCGTCATCGCCCTGACCGCCCATGCCATGGCCAGCGATCGCGAGAAGGCCCTGGCCTCGGGATGCGACGATTACTACACCAAGCCGATCGAGCTTCCGGGCCTGCTGGAAAAGATCGACGCTTTGCTTGGGAACTGAGCGGGTGACGGCGGGCGAGACCAGCCGGCTCCTGCGCGCGGCGCGCATCGCCCGGCGGCTGGCCGGGCCCGCCGAGGCGCTGGTCTCGACACAGCGACTGGTTCTGGACGAGATCCGACAGTTCGGCCCGCAGGAAGCGGTCGAGGATCTCGAAAATGTCCTCACGGCCGCCCGGCGGCTGGTCGGTTTCGTAAATTCGTTGCGGCGCGGCGACATCGAACTCGGCGAAGACGAAAAATCGGCGGCGCGGTTGCGCCACGACCTGCGCACGCCCATCAACGCCATCATCGGCTACTCGGAACTGGTTCTGGAGGATTTCGCCGATGTCCTGCCGCCCGGGGTGAAGGCCGATTGCGACTCTGTCGTCGAAGCCGCGCGCCAGCTCCTGATCGAGGTCGAAACCCTCGATGCCGACAGCCATGAAGACGGCGGCGAGGATGCCGCCATCGCGGCGCGGCTCGAAACCGCGATTTCCGCCGCCGGCGGGGCCGCACCACGGGTGGAGACCGGGCGAATCCTGATCGTCGACGACGATGCCGCCAATCTCGACGTGCTCGATCGCCAGTTGACCCGACGAGGCCACCGCGTCCGCGCCGCCGGCTCCGCCGAGGCCGCCGTCGCGCTTCTGGAGGCCGACATGTTCGACCTGGCGTTGATCGACATCCTGATGCCCGGCACCAACGGGATAGAACTGCTGACCCGTCTCAAGGCAGACATGCGCTGGCGCCACCTCTCCGTGCTGATGATCTCCGGTCTCGGCGACACTTCGGCCGTCGCGGCCTGCATCACCGCCGGGGCGGACGACTATCTGCAGAAACCCGTCGATCCGGTAGTCCTGCATGCCCGCGTCGAAGCCTGTCTCGAACGCACCCGCTGGCGCGAGCGCGAGCGCGCCTATCTGGCCGAGATCGAACGCGAAAAGGAGCGTGCCGACGCCCTGTTGAGCGCCATATTGCCAGCTCCGATCATCCACCGGTTGAATGGTGGCGAACGCCACATCGCGGACCGGTTCGATGCCGTCAGCATCGTCTTCGCCGATATCGTCGGCTTCACCCCGATGGTGGCGCGTACCGAGCCGACCGAGCTGGTGCGGACGCTCGCCGCCCTGTTCGAGGATTTCGACGATATCGCCGACCGCCATGGCGTCGAGAAGATCAAGACCATCGGCGACGCCTACATGGCCGCCGCCGGCATTCCGCATCACCGCCCCGATCATGCCCAGGCGGCACTCGGCTTCGCCCGCGAACTCCTCACCTCGACGCCACGGTCCGGACCCCGCCTGAAGCTTCGGATAGGCATCCATTCCGGCCCGGTCATCGCCGGCCTGATCGGCCGCAAACGCTTCGTCTACGATGTCTGGGGCGATACGGTGAACTTCGCCAGCCGCCTCGAGGCGAGCGGCCAGGAAGGCAGGATCCACGCCTCCGAGGACTATGTGAAAGCGATCGGATACGATGTGGAAAACGCGGAGAAGCGCCACCACGAACTGAAAGGCATCGGCTGGGTCAGCAGCTATATTCTGGGATAAGCTGTCGACGCCTTACATCGTGTATCCCGGTTTCTTGTAGAGACGATCCTGCTGAGCGGCGATCTCCGGGAGATAGACCTCTTCGCGCCAGCGCTCCGAAGCGACCTCTTCGACCGCCACCGAAACGGATTCCTCGCTATTGCCGAGGATCTCCATAACGTTTTTCGTGACGGCTTCCGCGAGCTCCTGCTTCTGCGCCTCCGTCTTCCCGGGCCAGATCTTGACGATGACATGCGGCATTCCGTTTCTCCTGCACAGCCGTTTCCGGCGGACACGAGTCCGCCGGAATTGTTTCTTGCGGTTCGCCGCGCTTACCAGGGCTGCCTGGCCGGTCCTACGGTGAATTCGCTCACGGTCGTGTCTTCGGGCAGATCGAGCGCAAAGGCAACGACATCGGCAATCCGGTCCGGCGTAATCGCCATCGCGTCATAGAGGCCCTGCATGCCGGTCGCTGTCTGCTGGTCGGTTATCGTGTCCAGCAGCTCCGTGCTGATCGCGGCCGGATAGAGCGTCGACGTGCGGATGTTACTGCCTTCCATCGCCGCTTCCATGCGCAGGACTTCCATGAAGTTGCGCACGAACCACTTGGTGCCGCCATAGACAGACGCACCCGGATAGTTCTTCAAGCCCGCCACCGACGAGACTGCCAGCACATAGCCGGACTTCTGTTCGGTGAAGGTCGGCATGACTGAGGCGACGCCGTTCAGCACGCCCTTGATGTTGACGTCGACCATCTGGTTCCATTCATCGGTCTTCAGCGCTGACACCGGGCTCGACGGCATCAGGCCGGCATTCAGGAAGATGGCGTCGACGCCGCCGAACGTGTCCTTGGCCAGCTTGACGATTGCGTCGTTCTCGGCAGGCTTAGTCACGTCCAGTTCCTGCCAGACGGCTTCGCCGCCTTCCGCCTTGATGGCGTCGGCGATCTGCTTGAGCTTTGTCGCGCGACGTGCGCCGAGCACGACCTTGGCGCCCTTGGACGCGAGCAGTTTTGCGGTCGCCTCGCCGATACCCGACGATGCGCCTGTTATGATGACAACCTTGTCCTTGATCATTTGAATAGCTTTCAGAGTTTGTGTGCGAGGCGCGATCAGGCGCCGTATTGTTCGTCGGAGACCTTTTCCATCCAGTCGACGGCCTTGCCGTCCTGAACTTCCTGGATGGCCATGTGGGTCATGGCCTCGTCCGGGGCCGCGCCGTGCCAGTGCTTTTCACCGGCCGGGGACCAGACGACATCGCCCGGTCGGATCTCCTCGATCGGTCCGCCCCAACGTTGCACGCGGCCGACGCCGGACGTGACGACGAGGGTCTGCCCGAGCGGGGGGGTGTGCCATGCGGTGCGGGCGCCCGGCTCGAAACTCACATTCGCTCCCTGAACGCGCTCCTTGTCGAACGCGTTGAACAGCATCTCGATCTGAACCGAACCGGTGAACCAGTCGGTCGGCCCGGGGCCGCCCGGATGGTTTTCTGCGCGGATGATTTCCATCGCCAATATCCTTTCTCTCTTTCTTGCCTGTACTGGCCAGATAGGTCGAAAACCGCTATCCGATTAGCGGGCATAATTCGCATGAACTATTGAAAAAGATTCAGTAATGGCACGAGACGAACTGGGCGACCTGAAGGCCTTCATCGCCGTTGCCGAGGAACACAGCTTCACCAGGGCGGCGGCGAAGCTGGGGGTTTCCGCTTCGGCGTTGAGCCACACCATCCGGGGTCTCGAGGAAAGCCTCGGCCTGCGTCTCTTGACGCGGACGACGCGCAGCGTTTCGACGACCGAGGCTGGCGAGAGGCTGTTTCACGCGCTTGTCCCGCATTTCGAACAGATCCGCTCGGAAATCGACGCATTGAGCGAATTGCGCGACAAACCGACGGGCACGCTCCGCATCTCTTCGGGCGTACACGCCGCGGAGACGATCCTGCGTCCGCATCTTGCGAAGTTTCTGCCGGACTACCCGGACGTCAATGTCGAGATTTCCATTGACGACGGTTTCGTCGATATCGTCGGGGAACGGTTCGATGCCGGCGTCCGGCTGGGCGAATCCGTTAGCAAGGACATGATCGCGGTTCGGATCGGTCCGGACTGGCGGTTCCTCGTTGTCGCCAAGCCCGGCTATTTCGGCCGGCGCTCGGCACCGGCGCATCCGGGCGAACTGACCAATCACCAATGCATCAATCTACGCCTCGCCTCCGCCGGCGGTCTCTATGCCTGGGAGTTCGAGAAAAACGGGCGCGAGCTCGATGTCCGGGTCGGCGGCCAGCTGACCTGCAACTCCATCATGATGGTGCTGCATGCCGCCGTCGACGGACACGGGCTGGCCTTCGTGCCGGAAGATCTCGCACGCCCCTTTATACAGGCGGGTCAATTGCGCACGGTTCTGGAGGACTGGTGTCCGACTATTCAGGGATATCACCTTTATTACCCCAACCGCCGGCATGCCTCGCCGGCCTTCGCCCGCTTCGTCGAAACGCTTCGATACCGCGGATGACGGGCGGCCGCTGGCGGATCGACCCCCGTTAGATCGACCCTGTTAGGGCGCCCTTAACCATGACATGCCCATGATCCGCCGAATTGTCGGGGAGTTCGGGTAATGATGAAGACTTATGCATTTTGGATCAACGGGGCTGCCGTCATGGGCGTCGCCGCCATGTTCGCCGTCGGTTACGGCGTTGCAGATCCCGGCATCGACACGATGACCACAGCCTCCATCGAACTCCGGAAGGCCGACCATTTCATGGTCGTCGATCATGCACGCAACCGCACCTGCATCGTCGCCCTGCACCGCGACGAGGGCTACGACGTCCATCGCGTCGAACCCGGCAATTGCGCCGACATGCCGCGCGTCGCCGCCGCCCGCACCTGGCAGGACACTGAGCGCAACAAGGTCCGCATTACCGATCACACCGGCAAGGTGCTTATGCGTCTGGCAGCCGACGACCGCTACGGCTGGAACGTCGTCGAGCCGACAAACCTCAAACTCACTTTCGAGGCTTTCTGAGCCTCAATACTGCGCGTAGACGATATGGGCGAGACCGAGCAGCGTCTCGCGGCCGACCGCACCCGACAAGGCGTAGCCGAATCCGTTGTCCGCCCAGTAGAAGGTTGAAACGCCGTCCGTCTCGTTGAAGCGGAACGATGTGCCTTCATGCCCTGAATTCACGCCGATCAGCACCGTCACCCGATCGCCCGACCCGTTCTCGTACATCAGCATCGCGCCGGGCTTTTCCGCGAACGGAACCAGCCGCCCGCCGACAAGGCTGAAGCCCTTCTCCGACGGGTCGGGTGCGTGCAGCGTCCTGCCGATGCGATTGCCGAGCCAGCGGACCAGATGCTCCTCCTCGCTCGCCGCCACCTCGACGGGATGGCGCCTTTCGCCGGCATAGATCAGGTAGTTGGCCTTCGAGGCCTCCGGCAACATTTGCGCTATCTGCACCGGCGCGTCCTGCTGCAAGGCCGCGGTCAGCAGCGCGCCCGCGCCGCCGCCGGCGAGGAAGAACAGCGCGAAGCCGGCCGCGAGCGCGAAACGCCTTGTGTGGCCGCGCCCGCCCCTCGAAAGACCGGCAACCAGCGCTCGGTCCCGCGCGCCGAGAACGGGCTCCGCGCCGAAAGCCGCGCGGATCGCCTTGTTCTGCGCCTGCCATGCCGCGACCTCGGCAGCCGCTTCGGGATGGTTCGCAAGAAAGGCCTCCGCCTCGGCGCGACGCTCCGGCGTCAGCTTGCCGTCGACATAGGCGTGAAGCTCGTTCTCGCTGAAACTGTCCGGGGCCGTATTCATGTATTTCTCCGGAATTCCACGATATTTCCACCCTCAAGGATCGCCGCCAGCGTGCGCCGTGCGCGCGAAAGCCGGCTCATCACCGTGCCGGCGGGTATTTCCAGCATCGTCGCGACCTCGCCATAGGCGTAGCCTTCGACGACAACCAGCATCAGCACCGCCCGTTGGTCGGGATGCAGCCGGTCCAGCGCCGCCGCGATCCTGTCGCGCGCCAGCGGGTCGCTCTCGGCATGCTCCGCCGCGACCGCGCCCGCCGCGTCGTAATCGACCATATGCGGCGTCGCGATAGCCTGGCGCAGCCGGTTGCGGTTGAGATTGGTCAGGATCGTCATCAGCCAGCCCTGCAGATTCTCACCGCGCCAGGTCTCCCGCCGGGCGAACGCCTTTTCCAGGCAGTCCTGCACCAGATCGTCGGCATCGGCATGGCTCGCCGAAAGGCTGCGCGCATAGCGCTTCAGCCGCGGCAGAATGGCGAGCATGTCCGTCTCGAAACTCTTCATCGCGCGCCCCCCGTCGAGGGGATGAGGGAGGCGCGCGGACGGGCGTTTCCGCCCGCCTGCCGGCGTGTCAGAGGATCAGGGACGCGCAAGGTCCCACACGCCGTTTACGCCGTCGCCGGTAATGTCGCCCTCTTTCGTGTCCTTGACCCAGAAATAGAGCGGCATGCCGTCCTTGGCCCACTGCTTCGAGCCATCGGCGCGGGTAACGATGCTGTAGGCGCCCTCGGCGGTGTCGCCGTCGCCGGCCATCAGCGGCGGCCAGTTGGCGGCGCAGCCGCCATTGCAGTTGGAAACGCCTTCCTCGTCATTCTTGAAAGTATAAAGCGTCATGCCGTTCTCACCGGCGAGCACGTCGCCCTTTTCGGTCGAGACGGTGGTCACGGGCGCAGCGAAGGCGGCGCCTGAAAGAAGAAAGAAGGCCGTGGCGGCGGTGATGGCGGTTTTCATCATGTAACTCCCTGATTGGTGTCTTTGCGATACGAAACCGGCCGATTTCGATAAGTAAGACACCGCGGGACACCGAATTATTCCCGCCGGCCGAAAAAACTTCTCTCAGCCCGCCGCACGCGCCCGCACCGCATCGCCGAATGCACGAAACAGCCGCCCCGATGTCTCGTCGGTCTTCGCCCAGTATTCGGGATGCCACTGAACGCCGACGGCAAAGCCCTTCGCATCGATTACCGAGACGGCCTCCACCGTCCCGTCATCGGCCGTCGCCTCGATCTGCAGGCGCGGCGACAGCGTGTCGATCGCCTGCCTGTGCAGCGAATTGACCTCGACCCGATCGGCTCCGACGATCCCCGCCAGGCAGCTTCCGGGCTTCACCGCCACGCCATGCGTCAGGCCGAAGCGCACGTCCTGGTCGGCGCTCGCCGGCGCGCGGTGGTCGGCGATGCCCTCGCGCGTCTGGATCTCGTGCGCGATCGAACCGCCGAGCGCCACGTTCAGCTCCTGCACGCCCCGGCAGATGGCGAACAGCGGCACACCGGCATCGATCGCCGCGCGGATGAGCGGCAGCGCCGTCGCGTCACGCGCCTCGTCGAAGGGCTCGTGTTCGGACGTCGCCTCGGCGCCGTAGAGACTTGGATGCACATTGGATTTAGAGCCGGACAGCAGCACCCCGTCGATGCGGCCGACCAGCGCCTCGTAATCGATGCGCTCGCCAAAGGCGGGTAGAATCATCGGCAGCACGCCGGCCACGCCCATCGCGGCTTCGAGATAGAATTGCGGCGACGCGTGCCAGCGGTAATTGTCGAAATCCCGGACATCGGCAACGACGGCGACGATTGGCTGCATGATCTGGCTCCTGGCTGGACGGCTATATGTATGCGAGCGGCAGTGCGATGCAACGCTCTTGTTTTGCCTCGAATTTGGGCAATTTCGGCGGGAACCGCGATTGGCGCTCCAACTGGACAAATAAATTTACCAATATCGTATTTTCACCACACCCCGGACGCTGGACAGGGGAGGGCAAAACTGTAAGGTACGCCGCGAGTTCGCCGTGAAAGGGCCCGATTATCGGGGAGGACGGGGCGGTCTCGAACGAAAATCATTTGGGAGGATCTTATGGATCGTCGTTCTTTCATCAAGAAAACCGGCGCTGTTGGTGCCGGCGCGGCAGCCGCAACCGCTTTGGCCGCACCCGCCATCGCGCAATCCATGCCGAAAATCACATGGCGCTGCACATCGGGTTTCCCGAAGGCGCTCGACACCATCTACGGCGCTGCGGAAGTCTTCGCTGAAGCCGTTAATGGAGCCACCGACGGCAACTTCAACATTCAGGTCTTCGCCGCCGGCGAGATCGTCGGCACGCTGGAAGCCGCCGACGCGGTCAAGAGCGGCACCGTCGAAATGGCGCACACGGCGTCCTACTACTATTCCGGTATCGACCCGACCTACGCGCTCGGCACCGGTATCCCCTTCGGCCTCAACGCCCGCATGACCAATGGCTGGATGTATGAGGGCGGCGGCATCGACCTCCTCAACGAGTTCTACGCCACGCAGAACATGATCGCGTTCCCCGCCGGCAACACGGGCGCGCAGATGGGCGGCTGGTTCCGCAAGGAAATCAACACGGTCGAGGACCTGCAGGGCCTGAAGTTCCGCATCGGCGGCTGGGGCGGCCGGATCATTGCCAAGGTCGGCGTGGTTCCGCAGGGGATCCCCGGCGGCGACATCTACGCGGCTCTGGAGAAGGGCGCCATCGACGGCGCCGAGTTCGTCGGCCCCTATGACGACCAGAAGCTCGGCTTCAACAAGGTCGCCCAGTACTACTACTATCCGGGCTGGTGGGAAGGCGGCGTCTGCCTCCAGAACATGATCAACCTGGATAAGTGGAACGAACTGCCGGCGAGCTACCAGCAGATCGTCAAGAACGCATCCGCTCTGGCGAACTCGGTCATGATGGCGCGTTACGACACGCTGAACCCGACCGCGCTGAAGGAACTGGCCGCCAGCGGCACGCAGCTGCGTCCGTTCAGCCAGCCGATCCTCGAGGCCTGCTTCGACGCGGCCAACGAGGTCTATGCCGAGGAAACTGCGAAGAACCCGGCCTTCAAGAAGGTCTTCGACAGCTACATGGCCTACCGCAAGGAAGATTACCTGTGGTTCCAGCTGTCGGAGTACAATTTCGACACCTTCATGATGCTGCAGCAGCGCGCCGGCAAGCTGTAAGCCTTCAGGCACAGGAATGCGAAAGCCCGGGATGGTCCGCCATCCCGGGCTTTTTCTTTTCGGATGTTTGCCGCAACGGGCCGCCTTCAGGCGCGAAGATCAGTCGGCCTGCGCTGCTTCCTTCGCCAAGGCCGTAATCCTGTCCCAGTCGCCGCCCGAAACCGCGTCTTTCGGCGCGACCCATGAGCCCCCGACGCATAGAACGTTCGGAAGCGACAGATAGTCCGGCGCGTTCTTTGCCGAGACGCCGCCTGTCGGGCAGAACCTCACAGCCCCGAAAGGCGAGGAAAGGGATTTTAGGTAGGCCGCGCCGCCCGCCTGTTCGGCGGGGAAGAATTTCAGCAGCGAATAGCCGTCCTCCAGCGCCGCCATGATCTCGCTCGACGTCACCGCGCCTGGCAACAGCGGCACGGGGCTTCCATTGGCGGCCTCGACCAGTTCCGGCGTCAGGCCGGGGCTGACGATGAATTTAGACCCCGCCGCCACGGCCTCGTCGAACTGCGCCGCATTGAGGATCGTGCCGGCCCCGACCAGCGCCTCGGGTACTTCGGCGGCCCCCCGCCGGATCGACTCCAGCGCCGCATCCGTGCGCAGCGTGATCTCGATTGCCGGCAGGCCGCCCGCCACCAGCGCCTTCGCCAGCGGCACGGCATCCTTCGCGTCGTCCAGCACGATTACCGGAATGACGGACTGGCCGGTCATGATGGGCAGCAGCGCATCGGTATTCTGCGGCATGGAACGATCCTCGTTGTTTGGTTTTCGGATTGTTAAATCGGTTTAAGCCTTCCGTCCAGTCCGGAACCCGGCCATGCGGACGACCAGCGGCAGCATATGCCGGATCATGCCGAGCAGCCATGCAATTCGGCCCGGCGCAGATGCGCCGCCATGCGTTTTAGCAAGGGCGTCGAAGGTCGCCGGCCCGGCGATGCCGTCTGCGCCAAGACCGCGGGCCGCCTGAAACCGTTCGACCGCGCCCGCCGTCGCCGGACCGAAAACGCCGTCCTGCGCTATCGGATAGCCGGCCGCGGTCAGCGCCCGCTGCAAGTCCTTCACCGCTTCGCCCTGATCCCCGCGTCTCAGCATGTCGCCGGCTGCTGCGGGCGCGCCGCCGCGCTTGTGTTTCGCATGGGCCGCGGCGATGCGGCTGTCATAACGATGCACCTTGTAACGCGGCCCGTTATAGGCCCGCGCGAACGCCGCCCAGTCATGCCTGCGGATCGTCCCGATCAGCCCGTTTGCCTCCAGAAAGCGCAGCATCAGCCGCACCTGCCCGGCAACGCCGGAACGCGCTTCGGTAGCGAGGTCCTCCACGGAGCCATACCCAAGCGCTTTCCAATGCGACCCCATCACCTGCCCGATACCCCAGGAGACTGACTGCAGCGCCGCCGACCGGTCTATCGCCATCGCCTTGTCCAGTATTGTCCAGCGCGCCGCCTGCGACGCCGGGTTCTTCACCGTGCCCACGGAGGGCGAGGCCAGTCCCTCCGCTCGCGCCTTCACCCGCTTGCCATCATCAACGAGGCGGTCGAAATAGTGCCCCTCGAAACGGATCAGCGGCTCTTTCTTGCCCGCGATAACCGCGAAGGCCCGCCCGCCCGACTCGACCTCCGCGATCGCCAGCAGCGCCGCCGGTTCCAGCCCGGTCTCCCGAGCCACCGCTTCGATCTCTCTTTTCACCTCGGCTGAAAACATCGCATTTCCCGTGTTGGAACCTATAGTGAAAAGCATGCGGGCAAAGCCGCGACGGTGGACAAACGATGAGGTGCCGGCGCCTCGAATACCCGGAGAACAGGCATCGGAGAAACCGCGCCGCGAAAATTCCATCCACCGGGCCTGCCGCAGGGGCGCTTTGCCGCCGCTCTTCCCCCTTGCCTCCGTCCTGCAACGGCAGTAACCGGAAGCCATGCAGGAAACCCCGCCCTATATCGTCGCCGCGCTCTACCATTTCGCGGATTTCGGCCGTTACGAGGCCTTCAAGCCCGAACTCGAGGCCATATGCACGGAAGCCGGGCTGAAAGGCACGCTCCTGCTCGCCTCCGAGGGTATCAATGGCACGGTCGCGGGCTCGCGTGCCGGCATCGATCGGCTGATCGCCTTCCTGCATGCCCAGCCCGAATTCGCGGAGCTCGAATACAAGGAAAGCTGGGCTGAGAAGGAGCCCTTCCTGCGCATGAAGGTGCGCCTCAAGAAGGAAATCGTCACCATGGGCGTGCCGGGCACCGATCCGAAACAGATCGTCGGCACCTATGTCGCGCCCTCCGACTGGAATGCCCTGATTTCCGATCCCGGGACGATCGTGGTCGATACCCGCAACGACTACGAATACGCCATCGGCACCTTCGAGAACGCCATCGATCCGGAGACCTCCAGCTTCCGCGAATTCCCGGAATGGGTGCGCCGCCACCAAAATGAATTGAAGGGCAAGAAGGTCGCCATGTTCTGCACCGGCGGCATACGTTGCGAAAAAGCGACCGCTTTCGTCAAGAATCTCGGTATCGACGAGGTCTATCATCTCAAGGGCGGCATCCTGAAATATCTGGAGGACGTGCCGGCCGACGAAAGCCTTTGGCATGGCGACTGTTTCGTCTTCGACGAGCGCGTCGCCGTCGGCCACGGTCTCGAACCGGGGGACTACACGCTCTGTCGCGCCTGCCGCCATCCGCTGACGCCGCAGGAAACGCGATCGGAGCAGTACGTCGAGGGTGTCTCCTGCCCGCATTGCTTCGAAGCCCGCTCCGGGGAAGACCGCGCCCGTTTCGCCGAACGGCAGCGCCAGATCGCGCTGGCGAAGAAGCGCGGCGAGAAACATCTAGGCGGATGACGCTTCCGCTCGCCGCACCCGCCATGCAGCGTTCGCACGGTACGGGCGCCCTCGCGGTCAAGACATCCGCCGGCGCGACCCGCATCGACCGGCTGCACCAGTCCGGCAACGCCAAGATCCGCGTCCCGAAAACCTATGGTGCTGCGCTGGAGGCGGTTCTGATCAACACGTCGGGCGGCATCACCGGTGGCGACACGCTCGACTGGACGCTCCATGCGGGCTCCGGCACCCAGGCGGTCGTCACCACGCAGGCTTGTGAACGGATCTACAAGTCGACGGGCGACACCGGCCGCCAGACCACCACGGCAATTGTCGAAGACGGCGCGAGCCTGTTCTGGCTGCCGCAGGAGACAATCCTGTTCGACGGCGGCCGTCTCCATCGCGAGCTTCAGGTGGATCTCGCCCGTGATGCAAGATTTATCGGCCTCGAAAGCCTTGTCTTCGGCCGCGAGGCGATGGGCGAAACCGTGGCGCGCGGCTTTTTCCATGATCGCTGGCGCATCCGTCGCGACGGCCGGCTCGTCCATGCCGACGATCTTCGTTTCGACCTTTCCACCCCTGGCGATATCGTGGACCCGGCGATCCTCGGCCCGAACCGCGTCGTCGCCACCCTCGTTGCCCTCCTTCCGGAAGACGCGGAAAGCCTCGACCTCGCGGTCGCCGCATGCAGAACGCGCCTCGCGGGGACAGCCGGCGGCGTCAGCCGCATCGGCAGCGGCGCCGACGCGAAGATCGTTGTTCGCCTCGCCGCACCGTCCAGCTACGTTCTGCGCCGCCATTTGCTGCCGGTCATCGCGCTATTCCTGGGCGAAAGGTCGATGCCGAAAGTTTGGAGCCTTTAGGCAGGCCCAGGCGACGCCCTCCCGCAAGACGCCATGATGCGGATCGCCTGCTGCCCGGAATCCGCAACTCTGTTAACGGCTTGGCAAGGCCTTGCCCCGCAAAACGGAGGGCTATTCCCTTGCGGAAGGAGAAAATCTCCACCACATGCATCTTGACCCCCTGACTTTGATGGTTCCCGAAGTGATCGCCTCGGCGATTTCGAGCGTCTTCGTGTTCGGCGCTTGGCTGCGCTTTCGCGATGCGACCGCATTGATCTGGTGGGGGGCGGCCCATGGGGCGTACACTGTCGGCCTCGCCATGATGCTCGCGGCGTTCGCGACGGCCGATCCCTCCAAAATTCCGCTTGGTGGAACGATGATGTGCTCGGCGCCCGTCTTTGTCTGGGCGGGCGCGCGAAGCTTCTTCGGTTTGCCGATGCGCTGGCCGGTAATCACAGGCGCGCCGGCGTTACTGTCGATGACCGCCCTGATACCGGTGGGAATCGACACCCAGGCATGGTTTGGCACGTTCGGACTTGCCATGTGGCCGGTCTTCCTGACCGCCGCGACCTACGTGCTTGTAGTAAACCGCACTGAGCCTCTTCCGGCCCGCTGGATTCTGTCAGGCCTGCTCATGGTGCACAGTTTCGTCTTCATTCTGGCGCTCAATGAGATCGCGAAGGGCGAATTCGCCTATGACAAGGTGCCGACCCTGGGCAGTGCATTCGGCGTCGTCCACTTCGAGTCGATCCTGTTCTCGATGGGCACGGCGTTGATGATGATCCTTATCTGCCACGAGCGGAAAGAACGACGCTACGTCCAGGCGTCCCGCTGCGACCCCCTGACCGGTTCCAGCAACCGCGGCGCCTTCTTCGAAACGGCCGAACGCCTGCTGGAGCGGGACAGGCAGGCTGCCGCCCCCTGCTCGCTGATCATGTTCGATCTCGATCGGTTCAAGGCCATCAACGATACTTACGGCCATCAGTTCGGCGACCGTGTCCTGCAGGAATTCGCAGAAACCGTCCGGCAATCCATACGTCCGAGGGATCAGTTCGGACGGTATGGCGGCGAGGGATTCATCGTCATCCTGCCGGGCGCGTCCATCGAGACGGCCTGCGCCATAGCCGAGCGCGTCCGTCGCGTCTTCGCCGACAGCCATGAATTCGTCGACGGACAGCCGGTCCGGGCGACGGTCAGCGCCGGAGTGGCGACCGCGGACCCGCAAATGAATCTGAATGATATGGTCGCAGCCGCCGACAAGGCCCTGTATTCGGCGAAGCACAAAGGCCGCAATCGCGTCGAACGGGCCGGCGGTCCCCACGACGCCCCGCCGTCGCACATCGTCCGCATCGCCTGACGCCTTCCCCGCCGCTTTCTGCAAAAACCGGTTGTTAGTTACATCCGCAACCATTACGAACGGCTTGATATCGCGATGCGGACCGTCCGGGAGGAGCGGCAGGACGCGCAGCGCCTTCATGGCCACGCCCGATCTCGAACTCCCCGACCGATCCGCCGAATTGAAGGACGAATGAATGAAGCTTGCGACCCTCGATAATGGAACCCGCGACGGCAGGCTCGTTGTGGTCTCCCGCGACCTGACGCGCTGCACCGACGCCACCGCCATCGCCCCGACGCTGCAGGCCGCCCTCGACGATTGGGATCATGTGGCTCCGAAGCTGGAGACGCTGGCCGAAAGCCTGTCGCACGACGCCGTGCCGACCGAGCGCTTCCATGAGCACGACGCGCTGTCGCCGCTGCCCCGCGCCTATCAGTGGGCGGACGGCTCGGCTTATGTCAATCACGTCGAACTGGTCCGAAAGGCCCGCGGCGCCGAACTGCCCGAAAGCTTCTGGACCGACCCGCTGATGTATCAGGGCGGCTCCGACGCGTTCCTCGCGCCCCGCGCACCGATCGTCATGGCAGACGAGGCCTGGGGCATCGACATGGAAGGCGCGGTTGCCGTGATCACCGGTGACGTTCCGATGGGCGCGACGCCCGCGCAGGCAAAGGACGCGATCCGGCTCGTCATGCTGGTCAACGACGTTTAGTTGCGCGGCCTGATCCCCGGCGAGCTCGCGAAGGGCTTCGGCTTTTTCCATTCGAAACCCTCCTCCGCCTTTTCGCCGGTCGCCGTCACGCCGGACGAGCTGGGCGACGCCTGGGACGGCGGCAAGGTAACCCTGCCATTGTGCGTCGATCTGAACGGCAAGCCGCTTGGTCGCGCCAATGCCGGCGTCGACATGACGTTCGAGTTCCCCGATATCGTCGCCCATGCCGCGAAGACCCGCCCGCTCGGCGCCGGCGCCATCGTCGGCTCCGGCACCGTCTCAAACAAGGACGCGGACGGCAGCCCGGGCAAACCCGTCGCGGACGGCGGCCTCGGCTATTCCTGCCTCGCTGAGGTACGCATGATCGAGACCATCCTCGAAGGCAGCGCCAAGACGCCCTTCATGCATTTCGGTGACACCGTGCGCATCGAAATGAAAGACGCCGAGGGTCACTCGATCTTCGGCGCCATCGAACAGACCGTGGAAAAATACGAAGGAGCCGCCTGATGGCCAAGCAATTCGCCTCCGCCGGCGATCTCGCCGAAAAGAAGATTTCCTTCACCGAGATCGGCCGCGACCTCTGGGCCTTCACCGCCGAGGGCGATCCCAACACCGGCGTCATCATCGGTGACGATAGCGTCATGATCGTCGAGGCGCAGGCGACGCCGGAGCTTGCCAACAAGGTCATCGAGAAGGTCCGTTCGGTCACCGACAAGCCGATCACCCATCTGTCGCTGACCCATTATCACGCCGTGCGCGTGCTCGGCGCAGCCGCCTACAACGCACCGACCGTCATCATGAGCGAAAAGGCCCGCTCCATGGTGGTCGAACGCGGCGCGGAAGACCGTGAATCCGAGTTCATGCGCTTCCCGCGCCTGTTCGCCGGCTATGACGACGTCGAAAAGATCCCGCCGCTGACCTGGCCGACCACGACCTTCACCGATCGCATGAGCGTCTATCTCGGCAAGCGCCGCGTCGACCTGATGTTCGTCGGCCGCGCCCACACTGCCGGCGATATCGTCATCCATGTGCCCGACGAAAACGTCATGTTCACGGGCGACATCGTCGAATACCACTCCGCCTGCTATTGCGGCGACGGCCATTTCAACGACTGGCCGGAAACCATCGAGAATATTCGCGCCTTCGATGTCGACGCCATCGCGCCGGGCCGCGGCGATGCGCTCGTCGGCAAGGAAATGGTCAACGCGGCGCTCGACAAGACGACCGATTTCGTCAACTCGACATACGATCCGGTGGCCAAGGTCGCTGTCAGGGGCGGCTCGCTGAAAGAGGCGTGGGACGCCTGCCGCGCCGAATGCGATCCGAAGTTTTCCGATTACGCGATCTATGAGCACTGCCTGCCGTTCAACGTGGCGCGCGCCTATGACGAAGCGCTCGACATCGACACGCCGCGCATCTGGACCGCCGAGCGCGATCGCAAGATGTGGGACGCACTGCAGGGCTGAGCCACCGCCCGGTTTATCCGCCGGGCACAAGACCATGGGAGGATGAGGCATGTTGGACAAACCGGTCGAAACCGGCGGCAAGAAGATCTTCGAGACGCCGCTTTATCCCTACAGGCAATCGCCTGATCAGAAGCCGGACGCCAAGGTGCATCATCCCGTCGTCATCATCGGCGCCGGCCCGATCGGCCTGGCTGCGGCGATCGATCTCGCCCAGATGGACATACCGGTGGTCGTCCTCGACGAGAACGACAAGGTCTCCTGGGGCTCGCGAGCCATCTGCTTCGCCAAGCGCCCGCTGGAAATCCTCGACCGGCTCGGCTGCGGCGACCCGATGGTGGACAAGGGCGTCGTCTGGAATGTCGGCAAGGTCTTCTTCGACGATCGGCAGGTCTATGATTTCAACCTGCTGCCCGAGAAGGGCCACAAGCGCCCCGCCTTCATCAACCTGCAGCAATATTATTTCGAGCTCTATCTGGTCGAGCGCGTTTTCGACTTGCAGCGACAGGGCAAGCCGATCGAATTGCGCGGCGGCAACAAGCTCGTCTCGGTCAAGGAGAAGGATAACGGCGTCAATCTCTCCATCGATACGCCGGACGGGCCCTACCGGATGGACTGCGACTGGCTGATCGCCTGCGACGGCGCCGGCTCTCCGGTCCGCGCCATGATGGGGCTCGATTTCGTCGGCCGCGTCTTCGAGGACAACTTCCTGATCGCCGACGTCGTCATGGACGCGGACTTCCCCACAGAGCGCTGGTTCTGGTTCGACCCGCCCTTCAATCGCGGTCAGTCTGCCCTTTTGCACAAGCAGCCGGACGGCGTCTGGCGCATCGATCTCCAGCTCGGCTGGAACATCGACAAGGAAAAGGAAAAGCAGCCGGAAAACGTCATTCCGCGTTTGAAGGCGATGCTCGGCGACGACGTGAAGTTCGAGCTCGAATGGGTGTCGATCTACACCTTCCAGTGCCGGCGCATGGAAAAGTTCCGCCATGGCCATGTGATCTTCGCCGGTGACGCGGCCCATCAGGTTTCGCCCTTCGGTGCGCGCGGCGCCAATTCCGGCGTGCAGGACACCGACAACCTGTGCTGGAAACTGAAGCTGGTGATGGACGGGCTCGCACCCGACAGCCTGCTCGAAAGCTACGATGTCGAGCGGATCCACGGCGCCGACGAGAACATCATGAACTCGTCGCGCTCGACCGACTTCATCACGCCGAAATCCGAAATTTCCCGGATCTTCCGCGACGCGGCGCTCGATCTGTCGGAGCGCTATGACTTCGCCCGTCCGCTGGTCAATTCCGGCCGGCTGTCGGTGCCCTGCGTCTATGACGGTTCGCCGCTCAACGGTCCGGACCTGCTGACCGATGCCCCGGCCCGCACAAGGCCCGGCGCGCCTTGTCCGGATGCGCCGCTTGGCGAAGGCTTCCTGCTCGGCCGTCTCGGCGGAAAATTCCAGCTGCTCGCCATCGACGCGGAGGTCCCGGACCGCATCGAGGACGGCGGCATCGTGGCCGAAGCACTCCGCATCTCCGCTGCCGACGACCCGTCCGGCGATCTCGCCGCGCGCTATCTCGGCGCCGCAAAATCGGCCGTTTACCTGCTCCGGCCGGACCAGCATGTCGCGGCGCGCTGGCCGAGCTACGACGAGGCTGCGGTCAAGGCCGCTTTGCGCACCGCGACCGGGAGGGCATGACCATGGCGAAGCTCAACACGAAGCCCAACATCGCCGCGCCCGACGATTTTTACGCCGATCTTCTCGCCATTCACGACGGCCTGTCGAAGGAGGAGAGCGACGCGCTCAACGCCCGGCTCATACTCATCCTGGCCAACCATGTCGGCGACCGCGAGACGCTCGCCGAGGCGCTGGCCGCCGCGCAAGCCCGGAACTGAGGTGAGGACCGGCCATGACGCTGAAGCTCGACAAGATCCACCACGTCGCCTACCGCTGCAAGGACGCGAAGGAGACCGTGGAATGGTACGGCAAGATGCTCAAGATGGACTTCGTTCTGGCGATTGCCGAGAACCATGTCCCGTCCACGCATGAGCCCGATCCCTACATGCACGTCTTCCTCGATGCGGGCGACGGCAACGTACTGGCCTTCTTCGAACTGCCGACCAAGCCCGAAATGGGCCGCGATCCGAACACGCCGATCTGGGTGCAGCACATCGCCTTCAAGGTGAAGGACCGCCCCACCCTGCTCGAATTCAAGGATCATCTGGAAAAGAGCGGCGTCGAGGTGCTCGGCGTCACCGACCACTCGATCTTCCATTCGATCTATTTCTTCGATCCGAACGGCCATCGCGTCGAACTGGCTTGCCCGGACCCGGAAGAGGACGCCCTATTGGAGCGCCTCACCGCGGTCAAATGGGACATGCTTGAGGAATGGTCGAAGACCAGACGCGCACCGCAGCACGCCGACTGGCTGCACGCAAAGGAACTGAACAAGGCGTAAGTTTTTACTGACCGGGCGGGGTCATTCTTCGCCCGGCTTTTTCACCATGCCCTTGGCGACCCATTCGTCGAAGATCGCTAGCGCGGTCGCGCAAAACTCCGCATCATTGATATGGCAGTCTAGCGCCCTCAGCTCGACATTCTCCGGGCAGGCCTTTTCCATCTTGTCGCAGAACGCCGCCAGCCCGTCCGGGTCGTTGAGATCGGCACCGGGCCGATCCCATTCGTGGCAGCCGGCTTTAGGCAGAAGGAATGTCGTCGGCCCGCTCGCCGTCGCCATGTGGCTGCACAACTCGCGCGCCACCTCGCGCCGCTGCTCCGGCTCCAGCACGATGGAAGTCAGCAGCCTGTTATGCGCATGCGACGGCGTGTCCTTGAAGCGCTCGGGCAGTGGTTGCCACCCGACGAAATCGATCAGGTCGATACATCCCGGCGCGACCAGTTGCGGAATACCGGCCTTGCCGGCATTGGTCAGCCGGTCGCTGCCGGCCGAAAGCCCGCCCATCATGTGGTTGCCGACCTCCTGCGTGGCGAAATCGAACACCGCCGCGAAGGCGCCCTCTGCGGCCAGCGCCTCGAAGGCGCGCCCGCCCATTCCGGTCGCGTGGAAAACCGCAACCTCGTAGCCGCGCTTTTCCAGTTCCGGCTTCAGCGTCACCATATAGGTCAGCACCGACTTTCCGAACGATGTCATGCCGATCAGCGGCCTGTCGCGCACCGGCGCCTCGACCGCGCGCGCCGCGCCCAGAACGGCGCCGGCCGCCTGGCTGAGCGAGGATTTGCACACCGAGTTGAGCCCGTAGAGACCGCCGGCCCACAGGATCATCTGGATATCCGGCGCAAGCCTCTCGGCGGGCAACAGCGGCGAGAAGGAGACCGTCGAGACCACGAATTTCGGCACACCAAGCGGCAGCGCGGCGCAGACGTCGAGCGCGAGGTCTGTTCCCATCGTGCCGCCGAGAACGATTACGCCGTCGACCTTGCCCTCTCGATGAAGCCGTGCCGCCAGCGCCGCCGCGCCGGTCGCCATGATCTGCATCGCCAGGTTCTCGTCGCCGCAATCAATTGCCGCCTCTATCGAGCTTCCGCCTTCGGCCGCCACGTCATGCTTGGACCAGTCCGCCGGTTCCGCCGGATCGCCGAGAACGCTGACATCCATCGTCACGACCCCACCGCCCTGGGCGCGGATACGCTCGGCCATGTAGGACAGCTCGTCGTTCTTGGTGTCGTAGGTGCCGACGACGAGAATGGTCTTGTCGGTCATTCCCCCTCCCTCAAAGCTGGATCCAAGCGGTCTTCAGGTCGACATATTTGTCGAAGGCGTGCAGCGACTTGTCATGCCCGTTGCCCGACTGCTTCACGCCGCCAAGGGGCACCGTCATGTCCGATCCGCCATAGGTGTTGACGTGGACGACCCCGGCCCGCACTGAACGGATCATCCGGTGCGCCCGCGACAGGTCGCTGGTCCAGACGCCGGAGGACAGCCCGTATTCCGTGCCGTTCGCCATCGCGACGGCCTCCTCCTCCGTGTCGAATGCGCTCACCGCCAGAACCGGCCCGAACACCTCCTTCTGCGCCAGCGTGTCGCCGATACCGACATCCGTCACGATGGTCGGTTCCATGTAATAACCGCCGGTCTCCTGCAGGATGCGCCGACCGCCTGTGTGGATCGAACCGCCCTCTTGCGTCGCCTTTTCTACAAAGCCGAGGCTCTGCAGCAACTGCCGTTCAGAGTTGATCGCGCCGACTTGCGTTGTCATGTCCAGCGGATCCCCGACCTTCAGCGACCCGGCCGCTTTCGCCAGTTCGGCGACGAACTCGTCATGGATGCCGCGCTGCACCACCAGCCGCGAACAGGCGACGCAGACCTGCCCCGAATTGCGGAACATCCCATTGGCCGTGACCTTGGCGGCCTGCGCGATATCCTTCACATCGTCGAAGACGATCGACGGCGACTTGCCGCCGAGTTCCAGGTAGACCCGCTTAAGGTTCGATTGCGCGGAGTATTCCAGAAGCCGCCGCCCGACCGGGCCCGATCCCGTGAACACGAGCACGTCGACATCCATCGACAGCGCCAGCGCCTCTCCCGCCACCGCGCCGCGGCCGGTGACGACATTGAGCACGCCCTCCGGCAAGCCGGCTTCCAGTGCCAGTTCGGCGATCCGGATGAGCGTCAGCGACGCGGTCTCCGCCGGCTTCAGCACAACCGAATTGCCGGCCGCGATGGCCGGCCCGAGTTTCCACGCGCCAATCATCAACGGGAAATTCCACGGCACGATCGCTCCGACCACGCCCACCGGTTCGCGCAGGATCATGCCGAGATGCGTCTCCGCCGTCGGCGCGATCTCGCCATAGATCTTGTCCAGCGCCTCCGCATAGTAGCGGATCGTCCCAGCCGCCGACCCGGCCTCCGCCTTGAACGCCATGGCGAATTCGGTGCCGTTGTCGCGCACGCCGAGAACGGTCAGCGCCAGCGCCTCGCGCTCGATCAGCTCGGCCCATTTGAGCATGACCTTTTTGCGGGACGCCGGTGGCTGTCCGGCCCAGCGCCGGTCTTCGAAAGCCGCGCGCGCGGCGGCGACTGCCCGGTCGACTTCGGCCGGCGTGGCGTCGGCGATTGTTGTCAGTCGCGTTCCGTCGATCGGCGATATGACGTCGAGTGGCGCGCTTTCACCTTCCTGCCGCGCGCCCGCGACAAGGAGCCCTTGCGGCAAAACAGGAGTGCGCCGAAGCGCGTCGATCTGTGCTTGCTCTGCCATTCGGCCTCCTTGAGCGATTTGCGGTCCTGAAGCACGTGGCGAAAATGGATCGCGAGCACGGCGAGGATCGCGAGGAACAGGATCATCGCCACGGGCCGGTCGATGAAGTCGAACGGCTCCTTCACCCGCGCCATCCCCGCGCGCAGCTTCACCTCCATGATATTGCCGAGCACCATGCCGAGAATGATCGGCACGATCGGCAGCGACAGCCGCTTGAGGATGTATCCGATGATGCCGAAGACGGCGGCGATGACGCAGTCGGTCGCGGAATTGCGCAGCGAATAGACCCCGACAAAGGACAGCGTCAGGACGCAGATCCCGAGGAAGCGGTTGGGGATCTTCACGACCTGGATCAGCGGCCTTGTCGCGACCAGCAGGAACACGACCACCAGCACGTTCAGGATCAGCAGCGCCAGATAGAGCGCCATGATGAAGTCCATCGAGTTCTGGAACAGGCCCGGCCCCGGCACGACATTGTGGACATAGAACACCGAGAGCATCATCGCGGTGAGCGCCTCGCCCGGAATGCCGAGCGCGAGCAGCGGCACCATCGCCGCGGCCGGCACGGCGTTGTTCGAGGTCTCCGCCGCGATCAGGCCCTCCGAAGACCCATGCCCGAAATCCTGCGGCCGTTTCGATGTCTTCTGCGCATAGGTGTAGGAGAGAAACTGCGCCGTGAACTCGCCGACGCCGGGGATCATGCCCATCATGACGCCGAACGACGCCGACACACCGGCGACGCGCGGATGGCGCATCAACTCACGAAACCCCTGGAACAGCCCGCCGCGCAGCTTCATCGTGCGGATCTTCTCGTCGTCGCTGGTCAAAAGCAGGAAGGCCTGGCTCAGCGCGAACAGGCCGAGCACCACAACGATCAGGTCGATGCCGCTCGACAGGAACGCCTGATCGAAGGTGAAGCGCTTGGAATATTTCACCGGCTCCAGCCCGATCGTCTGGATGAATATGCCGAAACCGGCCAGCGCGCCGGCGATCAGGCTCTGGCCGCGATGCGCCACGATGACAAGGATGATGCCGAGCAGCGCCGCGAGAAAGATCTCACGGCTGCCGAAAAGCGGCGCGACCTTCGCCAGCACCGGCGCTAACAGCATCAGGCAGATCACCGAGAAGATGCCGCCGAAGAAGGACGAGGAATAGGCAAGCGACAGCGCCCGGCGCGGCTCGCCGCGCGCGGTCATCGGAAAACCGTCATAGGTGGTCAGCGCGTTGACGGCCGTGCCCGGCGTGTTGATCAGCACGGCCGGGATAGCCCCGCCATACATCGATGACCCATAGATGCCGAGCAGCACGGTCAGGCCGACGATCGGGTCCATCGAGAAGGTCGCCGGCAGCAGGATCGCGATGGCGACCGCCGGACCGACGCCCGGAATAGCGCCGATCAGCACGCCGCCGACCGAGCCGACGACGAGCGCCAGGATCACGTCCCAGCGCGCCAGAATTTCCAGACTCGACAGCAGAGTGTCCATGGCGCCTTCAGAAGTTCAGGATGAAGAAACTGCGGATCGCGCCCGGCAGATAGTCATAGACCATGCCGCCGGGGATCTTGACCGACAGAAAGCCCTTGAACAGGACCACGGTCGCCAGCCCGAACAGCACGCTCGCCAGCATCATCCGGCCGCTGCGATAGCCGAGACGGCGCGCCAGGAGCGGCACGAAGATAAGGGTCGACGGAAGATAACCGATCACCGGCACGGCGAAGACGTAGCCCATGAACCAGGCCGCATATTCGACCACTGTGGCCCACTTGCGCGCCTCGGTCCCGTCGGCGTGGCGAAAACGGCGCCAGGGCAGCAGATAAAGATGCAGGCCGCCGAACACGGTCATCGCGATCAGGCCGACCGCCGGCCAGAAGCGTGGCTGGGCGAAGAAATCCGTCCTCGCGACCCAGCGCGTCTGGCCGGGGATCTGCGACAACAGCAGGACGGAGAAGAAAAGCAATGCGACGGCGAAGAGGAGTTGCCCTCGCCTCGGTCCCGGAAATCGGCGCTCGCGTTCGCTCTGCACTGTCGCTTTCTCGAATGATGATGCAAAACGGGCCCGGATGATCCGGGCCCGCAGGGGAGTTTACTGCTCGAGGATTTCGCCGATACGGGCGACCGTATCGATGTCCTTGGCGATACGCGCCGAGCTCTCGTCGGCATCCTGCCAGTAGATCAGCGCGCCGGTCTCCTTTGCCACCGCCTGGGCGCGATCGCTCATCACGGTCTTCCTGGCGACGGCGATGATCTTGTCGCGCACGTCCTGCGGCGTGTCCTTCACCACGAAAAGCCCATTCCACAGCGCGATGTTCAGCGACGGATCGAGCTCGCCGATGGTCGGCGCGTCCGGAACCAGCGGAATGCGCTCGTCGGTGATCGCGGTCAGGACCTTCACCTTGTCGAGGCACGGCAGGATCAGCTGCAGCGTCGTGTTGATCACATCCGCATCGCCCGAAGCCAGGGTGTTGCAGTCCAGCGCGTCGAAGGCGGCGTCCGAGCCCCATTCGAAGCCGGCATTCTTGGCATAGGCCTTGGTCACCTGCGTCGGCGTCAGCACGTCGCCGAAATGGCCGAGCGCGACGTCATGGTCCTTCGCATAGGCCGCCAGTTCCTCCATCGAGGAATAAGGCGCGTCGCCGCTGGTGGCGATCACGAAGGGGTAGGTCAGGAAGATGCCGAGCGGATCGAACTTCTCCGGCGTCAGCTCCGGAATGTCGATCTGGTGGCCGACCACCGGAACGCCGATGACGAAGGAGCCGATCGTGTAGCCGTCGGCCGGCGATGTCGCGACCTCGATCGCACCCGGGAACGGGCCGCCGCCGCCGCCCGGCTTGTTCACCACGGCCGCGGGCACGTCATACGCGGCCTGGAAATCCTCGGCGATCATGCGGGTCAGAACGTCTTCGAGGTCGCCCGGAGGCCACGGCACGATGAAGTTCACCGGCTTCTCGGGATACTCCGCATAGGCGGCGCCTCCCATCAGGATCATGGCGCCCGCCAGAACGCCTTTCAGAAGAGTGGATTTGAACACAGCAGCCTCCCTGGTAGTGGTTCAAATAGTAAACCGACGGTTCTAAAATAGATTGACATTCGATTTCTTCCCCTGTCAATAAAATTTAGGAAAACGACCGCGGGCAAAACCGCGGCAGCGCCACTTCATAGACGGGAACAGGAACGCCCAGCCATGGGAACCGTGTCCAAAGCGTTGTCTTTGCTGACGAATTTCAATCAGTCCCGCACCGAGATCGGGCTGAGCGAGATTGCGCGGCTGGCTGGCGTCAACAAGGCGACGGCCTATCGGCTTCTGAGCGAATTGCAGGCCGGCGGCTTCGTCGAACAGACGGGAGCGGACAAGACCTGGCGTCTCGGGCCGGAAATTTTGCGCCTCGCACGCGTACGCGAGGCCGCCGTTCCGATTACCACTGCCTCGCGCGCCATCCTCGACAGGCTCGCCGCCGAGACCCACGAGACGGCCCATGTCAGCGTGCTGCGCGGCACTGAACTCAACGCGCTCGCCCACGCCTATTCCACGCGCCACGCCACCCGCGTGATGATGGAGGATGCGGAACGGCTGTCGCTGCACGGCACCGGTTCGGGCCTCGCCGTGCTTGCCTTTTCTCCCGATGAATTCGTCGAAGCGGTGCTGGCCCTGCCGCTCAAGAAGCATACCCCGGATACCGTGACCGACCCCGCCGCCCTTCGCGCCCTGCTTGGCCCGATCCGCGAGACGGGCATCGCCGAATCCGTGGGCGGTTTCGAGGCGGATGTTCATTCCCACGCCGCCCCGGTCTTCGATACAAACGGCCTTGCGATCGGCGCGCTCGCCGTCGCTGCCCCGGTTTCGCGCGTCACCGCCGACCGAGCGCCGGTGATCAAACATGCCGTGCTGACCGGCGCGATGGAACTCACCCGCGCCATTGGCGGCGTCGCGCCCGAAAGCTTCCCGCAGGCGGGCGCGGCATGAGCAAGGCCCTGATCCTCGATTTCGGCGGCGTCGTCACCCGCACCCTCTTCGAGACGCATGATCTGTCGGAGGCCGCGCTTGGTCTCGCCCCGGGCACGCTCATCTGGCGCGGCCCTTTCGACCCGGACAACGATCCGCTGTGGCGCGACATGCAGGCAGACCGCATTTCCGAACGCGACTACTGGATGAAGCGCACCCGCGAGGTCGGCGCGCTGGTCGGCAAGGACTGGACCAAGATGGCGGACTTCGTGCGCGCAGCGCGCGGCGGCGATCCGGATGCGGTGATACGGCCCGAGTTTCGCGAGGCCGTTGCCGCCGCCAGGGCCGCCGGTGTCCGCCTCGCCATCCTGTCGAACGAGCTCGACCTTTTCTATGGCGCGGATTTCCGCGACAAGCTGCCCTTCCTGGCCGATTTCGATGTCATCGTCGACGCCACTTACACCAACATCCTGAAGCCCGATCCGCGCGCTTACCGCGCCTGTCTCGACGAACTCGGCCTGCCTGCCGGCGACTGCGTCTTCGTCGACGACCAGCTGCGCAACATCGAGGGCGCGCAGGCCGTCGGTCTTCAAACCGTCCATTTCAATGTCCGCCAGCCGCGTGAAAGCTACGCCGCCGCGCTTGAGTTGCTGGGAATCGCCGAAGGGAGCACGCCATGAAGGATTCCAACTTTCTGAAGGAAAACAACGCCCGCCACATGTGGCACCCGATGGCGCATCCCGCCGACAGCCTCGCTAACCCGCCCAAGATCATCGTCGGCGGGGAAGGCGTGCGGATCACCGATGTCGACGGCAAACAGACGCTCGACGCCGTCGGCGGGCTGTGGAACGTCAATCTGGGTTTTTCCTGCAAGCCGGTGAAGGAGGCCATCGCCGCCCAGCTCGAGGCCCTGCCCTACTACTCGACCTTCCGCGGCACCTCCAACGACGCCGCCATCGAACTGAGCTATATGCTGCGCGAGTTCTTCGCGCCCGACGGCCTGACCCGCGCCTTCTTCACCTCCGGCGGCTCCGACAGCGTCGAGACAGCGCTACGCCTCGCCCGCCAGTATCACAAGGTGCGCGGCGAGCCGGGACGTGTGAAATATCTGAGCCTGAAGAAGGGCTATCACGGTACCCATTTCGGCGGCGCCAGCGTCAACGGCAACGCGAACTTCCGCACCCAGTCCGAGCCGCTTCTGCCGGGCTGCTACCACGTGCCCGCGCCCTATACCTACCGCAACCCGTTCAACGAGACCGACCCGGCAAAACTGGCGCAGCTCTGCGCCTCCGCGCTCGAAGACGAGATCGCCTTCCAGGGCGCCGGCACCATCGCCGCCTTCATCATGGAGCCGGTGCTCGGTGCCGGCGGCGTCATCCCGCCGCATGAGAGCTTCATGCCGATGATCCGCGAGATCTGCGACAAGCACGGCATCCTGCTGATCGCCGACGAGGTGATCACCGCCTTTGGCCGCACCGGAGCGTGGTCGGGGTCGCGCCTCTGGGGCGTCCAGCCGGATATGATGTCCACCGCCAAGGCGATCACCAATGGCTACTTCCCCTTCGGCGCAGTGATGATCAACGACAAGGTCGCCGAGGTCTTCGAGAAGGACGAGACCGGCCGCGCCGCGATCGGCCACGGCTACACCTATTCCGGACACCCGGTCGGCGCCGCGGCGGCGATTGCCTGTCTGAAGGAAACCGAGAAGCTCAACGTCGCCGCCAATGCCGGCGCGCGCGGCGCGGAGCTTTACGAAGGCCTGAAGGGCCTTGCCGAAAAGCACGAACTGATCGGCGATGTGCGCGGCGGCCACGGCCTGATGTGCGCGCTGGAGCTGGTTTCCGACCGCGCCGCCAAGACGCCGATCGACAAGGCGACCATCGGAAAGATCTTCGAGGCGACCTATGACGCCGGCGTCATGGTCCGCGTCTCCGGCCCGAACATCATCATGTCCCCGCCGCTGGTCCTGACGTCCGAGGACGTGCAGCAGATCGTCGATGCGCTGGATGCGGGGTTGGCCGCCGCCTAACCGCTTGTCCGGGTCAGAACCCGGATTGCAGAGCGGCCGCGGATCGATCACAGTCGCGGGCAACAGGGTCGGCGGGTTCGCCGCCGGCCAGGATCGCCTGTACCATGAGCCCGAAACAGAGCCCCCTTCCGCTGATCGTCCTCGACGTTCAGGACGCCATCGACCGCCCGGTCTGGGACGGAAAAAACAATCCCGGCTATCTCGCGGTTATCCAGCGCTTGCTGGCGCATTGGCGCGAGAAGGGCTGGCCGGTCATCCACGTCAAGCATGACGAACCGACGCCCACATCAAGCTACCACACCCACGGCCCGTGGAACGCGATCAAGCAGGAGGTGGCCCCGATCGCCGGGGAACCGGTAATCGCCAAGCAGCAGAACTGCGCCTTTATCGGCACCGAGCTCGACGCGGTTCTGAAGAGGATGGGCGCCGACGCGCTGGTCCTGACCGGCGTGGTCATCCACAACAGCATGGACGCCACGGTGCGCGCCGGCAAGGCGCTCGGATACCGCATCCTCCTGCCGTCTGACGCCACCACCGCCGTCCCGGTGCGAACGCCGGACGGGAGGATCTGGGACGCCGCGGCTGTACAGGACCTAACGCTGGCGATCCTGGGCGGCGAATACGCAGAGGTGGTAAAATCGGAAGAGCTGATCGCGCGGATCGGCGAAGAACGCAACGGTTGACCCTGCGGCCCGTCAGGGTTCCGGAACGATCAGGACGAGGCCATCGAGTTCGGGCGACGCGGTAATCTGGCAGGACAGCCGGCTTTGCGGCAGCCGCTCGGCTTCCGCGACATCCAGCATGTCGTCCTCGAAATCTCCGACTTCGCCGGTCTTCTCGCGCCAGGCCTCGTCGACATAGACATGGCAGGGGGCGCAGGAAAGATTGCCGCCGCATTCGCCGATCACATGCGGCACATTGTTGGCGACGGCGGCTTCCATCATGTTCAGGCCGTTCGCGACCTCGCCGGTGATCTCGCGGCCGTCGGCCAATCTCCAGGTGACCTTCATTTCAAAGCTACCTTCATCAATCCTGCCTCATACGAAATAGACGTAGAAGTCGCGCAGCGCGTCGCCTTCGAGGTCGCGCGTTTTCTTGACTTCCTTTTCCTTCATGAAGACGTGGTTGGCGACGAGGCCGGCCCCGACTGCCTCCGCGAGGACGGTGTCGGCCTTCAGATCGGCCGTCGCGCCCTTCAGGTCGATGGCCGTGCCTTCCTTGGCGTCGGTATTGTCAAAACCGTCACCGGTCTCCATCGGCGGCAATGCATACCCGTTCTCAAGGCCCAGCCGCGCCGCCTGCAACACGGCGGCGACCGCGGTATACGGATTGGCCGTGGCGTCCGCCGTGCGATGCTCCAGCCGCGCCTTCGGCCCGCCTTCAGCGGAAACGCGCATCGTCACATTGCGGTGGTCGCCACCCCAGTTGCGCCAGAAGCCTGACAGCGATCCGGGTTGCAGCCGCTGATAGGAATTCGCCGTCGGCGCGATCAGCCCGGCCAGTCCCTTGTGATGGTGCATCAAGCCGGCGACGCAGCCCCGCGCCAGGTCGTTCATGTGATCCGGCCCGCCCTTCTCGCCGGTCGACAATGCGTTGCCGCCGGTCTCGTCGACGAAGGAGAAATTGATATGCATGCCCGATCCGCCGCATTCGGCGATCGGCTTCGGCATGAAGGTCAGGATAATCCCGTATTCCAGCGCGATCTCGCGCGCCATCAGCCGGAACAACACGATGTCATCGACGGCCTTGACTGCATCGTCGAAGGTCAGCGTGTATTCGAATTGCGGCGAGTCATACTCCGCCGTGATCATCTCGATCGAGAAACCCAGCTCGTCGGCCACTTCCCAGATCCGGTCGTTGAAGCGCAGCGGATCGGCGAAGGGCCCCGTGCCGTAGACCACGCCCCCCGGACTGTCATAGGGCATCAGGCTGCCATTCTCGTCGGCGACCAGCGCATAGGCTTCCAGTTCTATGCCGACTTTCGGTGTCAGTCCCCTTTTTTGCCAATCGGCGACAGCGCGTTTCAGTGCCCCGCGCGGGCAGAGTTCCAGCGGTTCGCCGGCGTCGTCATAGAGGTCGCCGATGACGATCCTGGTATCGCCGTCCCATGAGTCGCGGATATCGTCATGGCGCCATTTCAGCTCCATGTCGGGCAGGCCCTGCATCATCATCGCCCCTGGCGCGTCGAGCAGGTCGCGGTCGTAATGCACGCCGAAGGTCGAGCGGCAGAACCGGGTCGACGCATCGCCGATTTTCGAGCCGGGCAGATATTTACCCCGCATGATGCTCAGGTGATCGCAATAGACGGCGCGCAGTCTGGTTCTCATTGGATGATCCTCAGGCCATTTCCACGGTAACGGGCAGGCTCTTGATACCACCCACGAAATTGGAGCGAAGAAATTTGTGCGGTCCCGCCGGCTCGATGGATTTGATCCTCCGCGCCAATTCCTGGAACAGAACGCGCCCCTCGAGCCGCGCCAGCCACATTCCGAGGCAGACATGCGGCCCGCCCTGCCCGAACGACATGTGCCGGTTTGGCGTGCGGCCGAGATTCACCCGGAATGGATCCTCGAAGACTGTCTCGTCGCGATTGCCCGAAGCGAACCACAACAGCACCTTGTCGCCCTCGCGGATCGTCTTGCCATGCATCTCGTAATCCTGCGTCGCGGTGCGGCGGAAATAGAGCGCCGGCGTGGCCCAGCGGATGATCTCGTCCGGCGCAGTCTCCCAGACCGTCTCGTCCGTCTGCATCTGCCCGAGCAATTCCGGCTGGTGACATAAAGCCTGGATACCAGCGGCTATGGAATAGCGCGTCGTGTCGTTGCCGGCGGCGACCAGAAGGCAGAAGAAATTTCGAAACTCGGTCTCTGAGATCGTCTCGCCGTCGCGGCCCGGCTGCAGGATCAGATGCAGCACGCCTTCGGTATCGCCGGCCGCCGCCTTTTTCGCCATCAGTTCCTTGGCATAGGCGTAGAGCTCCGCCCCGGCGGGCGAGTTGAACGGCATCATCCGGTATTCGTCGGTGTCCAGCTTGTCGAGGACATGGTCGGTGAAATCCGGATCGGTATTGGCGATCAGTGCGTCGCCCTTCTCCACCAGCCACGGCAAATCCGCGTCCGGCGTGCCGATGATGCGACCGAGCATGCGCATCGGCAATTGGCGGGCGATCTCCTTCGTCGCATCGAAGGTTCCGAGCGGCAGCGCTGCGTCGAGTATCTCGTCGCACAAGACGCGGATATCTTCCTCGAAGCCGGCGATCACCGGTTTGGAAAACGCCTTGGCGACCTTGATACGCGTTTTCATGTGGTCCGGCGCGTCGGTCTCCTGGAAGGTACGCCGGGCCAGATATTCCTCGTAGGACTGGTCCTCCATCCGGATGCCGCGCGCCGACGAGAACACTTGGCTGTTGCCGTTCATGGCGAGGATGTCCTCGTGCCGGGTCACCGCCCAGAACCCCATGCCGCCGTCCCACTCGACCCAGCTCAGCGGATCCTCCTTGCGCATGCGCGCGAAGGTATTGTGGGGCGGCCCGTCGGTGAAGGCGTCATGACTGGCGAGATCGGCGTGGCCGTCATCGGTCGGAACCCAGACTGTCATGAAGCATCCTTTCCGGTTGCGATTTTATGTATATTATGCGAGCTCATAAATATGTAAACAAGAATCTGCGGCCCCGCCATGCACCTGGCTATCCTGATGACGAACACGGATGAGAGCGCCTTCGCGCAAGCCCATCCAAAGGACGGCGAGAAATTCGCCGCTCTGATCCACGCCGTGCGCCCGGACTGGAGCTGCGATGTCTTTGCCGTGAAAGACGGCGTCTTCCCCGACGACCTCGCGGCCTTCGATGGCGTCATGGTCACCGGCAGTCCCGCGTCCGTGCATGATGACGAGCCATGGATCGGCCGGCTTCTCGACCTGATCCGCGAGATCGTGGCGACCGGGGTGCCGCTCTTCGGGGCATGCTTCGGCCACCAGGCAATCGCGATGGCTCTGGGCGGGAAGGTTGAGACGAATCCCGGCGGCTGGATTTTCGGCCTGACCAGGGCCGATGTCGTCGATCCCGCGCCTTGGATGACGCCGCTCGGACCGCAGCTCGCGCAATATGGCGCCCATATCGAGCAGGTCACCGAACCGCCGGCGGGCGCGCGCATTCTGATCGGATCCGCGGCTTGCCCTGTCGGCGGCTTCGCGATCGGCGGCCGCGTCTACACGACCCAGAACCATCCCGAAATGTCTGCGGATTTCGCCGCCGCGCTCATCGAGGAATATGCTGGCAAGCTGCCGGAAGAAGTTGTCGGGCAGGCCCGCGCCTCCCTCTCCGCCAGGGCCGACTACGAGGAATTCGCGGAGACCGTTGCCCGCTTCTTCGAACAGGCGGACGCCGGACCCGCCGCCTAGCCGACGGCGGCCAGCAGGTCCATGACCGTTCCCCGGTCGTAGTTGAAATGCGCCTCCATAGCGGCCTCCGCCTCCTCGCGCCTGTGCGCGGCGATCAGCGTGGCGATGGCGCGATGCTCCTTCGCAGACGCTTCCACCGAACCGGGATAGCGATAGCGCGCCCGATAATAGGCCATCAGCTTGCGCGCATTCATCTTCACCATGTCGATCAGGAACGGATTGCCCGAGGCGCGCGCGATCACCTCGTGAAAGCGCAGATTGAGCTGGTAATAGTCATTCGGCCGGCTCGAGCCGAACTCGGCGGCATGGGCCTCGCAGGCCGCGACGATCTCCTCCAGCTCGCTCGCCAGTTCCGGCGTCAGGCGCCGCGCGGCGAGCCCGGCCGCCTGCGCCTCGAGCCGCGCATGCACTTCGAGTATGCCGAGAAATTCCTCCAGCGTCGGCTTGAACAGCACCGCGCCCTTGCGCGCATGCCGCTGCACCAGCCCGGCCGTCTCCAGCCGGATGATCGCCTCGCGCACAGGCGTGCGCGACACACCATGCTCGGCAATCAGCGCCTGTTCGTCGATCGACTCGCCCGGGCCGATCTCGCCCTTGTCGATAGCGACGAGGATCGCCTCGATCACCGTCTCGGTCTGGCCGGCCATGTCTCAATCCCGGATATTTTAGAACTGGCTCTGAATATACAGTACCGCCGGATATTTCCAGTTCAGCGGAAATGTTGCGCTAGAATTTCACATCATCGAGCTGGTTCAGGAGATCGAGCAGGCTTTCCAGCCGCTCATTTCCCAGATGCTCCTGGAACCGCGCCATGATGCGCTCGCTCTCGGCCATGTTGGATGCAAGGAAATCGCGCCCTTCCCGGGTGATGGTGATCTGCAGCCGGCGCCCGTCGGTGGGATGCGGCGTCCGGTAGATATAGCCCTTGTCGACGAGCGTTTGCAGGATCCGAGTCAGGCTCGGCAGCAAAAGGCAGGCCCGTTCGGCGATCTCGGTCGGATCGAGGGCATCGTGCTCTTCGATCACGCGCAGCACGCGCCATTGCTGTTCCGTCACGCCGGCATCCGCCAACATCGCCCGGATTGGCCCCATCACATTCTCGCGGGCACGCAGCAGCGCGATAGGCAGCGAACGCGTGGTGGCGTGACCGATTGGGGAGTCGCGCGTGTTTTCCCGTTTTGTCATGAGTGACTTTTGCCCGGCATATTCTACCAAGGCAATATGCGGACCCGACAATCCGCAGCTTGACTCATACACCAAATACCTTTAACAAGTTAATTATATCGGGCAGAGGAGGAAGCGCCGATGCCGCATATCATGATCGACTATTCCGCCAATATGGAGCAGGCGACGGACATTGCGGCATTGTGCGAATTGCTCCGCAAGACCGGCATCGAAACCGGCGTTTTCCCGATGGCCGGGATTCGCGTTCGCGCCTTCAAGGCCGATCATGTCGCCATCGCCGACGGAGATCCGCGCCATGGCTATATCGACATCTCGATCCGGCTGCGCGGAGGACGGACTTTCGAGGCGAAGAAGATGGCGACGGAAGCGCTCTTCGCCGCGGCCAGGCAATTCCTCCAGCCGATCATGACGACGCATCCCTTCGCCCTGTCGATGGAAATGCGCGATATCGATCCGGAACTGAGCCCGAAGCTGAACACGATACGCGATTTTCTGAAGGAAGGCTGACCCCTTGACCACGCTTGAACAGAACCTCGAAAAGCTCGAGACCTATCTCACCCATGTTCGCGAACACGGGATTCTCAACCAGATCGGCGACGAGGCCCGCCCCGCCATGTCAGGTGCGACTTTCGACAATCAGTCGCCCGTTGACGAGAGCTTTATCTGCAAGGTCGCGAAAAGCGGCGCGGAAGATATCGACGCCGCCGCAAAGGCCGCGAAGGAGGCGTTTCCGGCATGGCGGGACATCGATCCGGTCAGCCGCAAGAAGATCCTTCACCGCATCGCCGACCGTATTGTCGCGCGCGCCGACGAGATCGCGCTCGCCGAGTGCTGGGACACGGGCCAGGCGCATCGCTTCATGTCCAAGGCGGCGCTGCGCGGCGCGGAGAACTTCCGGTTCTTTGCCGACAAGGCGCCGTCGGCGCGCGACGGCCAGGTTCTTCCCTCCGCGACGCTTATGAATGTCACCACCCGCGTGCCGATCGGCCCGGTCGGCGTCATCACCCCGTGGAACACGCCCTTCATGCTGTCGACCTGGAAGATCGCTCCGGCGCTCGCCGCTGGCTGCACGGTCGTCCACAAGCCGGCGGAGTTCTCGCCAGTGACCGCGCGCATCCTGATGGATATAGCGGAGGAGGCCGGCCTGCCGGCGGGTGTCTGGAACCTCGTCAACGGCTTTGGCGAGGACGCCGGCAAGGCGCTGACCGAACATCCAGACATCAAGGCAATCGCCTTTGTCGGCGAGTCCAGAACCGGCTCGATGATCATGAAACAGGGCGCCGACACTCTGAAGCGCGTCCATTTCGAGCTGGGCGGCAAGAATCCGGTCGTCGTCTTCGACGACGCCGATCTCGACCGCGCCCTCGATGCGGCGATCTTCATGATCTATTCGCTCAATGGCGAGCGGTGCACTTCATCCTCGCGCCTGCTCGTGCAGGAAAATATCGCCGAGGAATTCCAGAAGAAGCTGGTCGAGCGCGTCAATCGCATCAAGGTCGGCCATCCGCTCGATCCGTCGACCGAGATTGGCCCGCTGATCCACAAGACCCATCTCGACAAGGTAACCTCCTATTTCGATATCGCCAAGGCCGATGGCGCGACGATTGCCGCCGGTGGCGAGGCCGTTGAAGGCAAGGGGCATTTCGTCAAGCCGACGCTGTTCACCGGCGCGAAGCCTTCCATGCGTATCGCCCAGGAGGAGATCTTCGGCCCGGTCCTGACCGCCATCACATTCAAGGATGAGGACGAAGCGCTCGAAATCGCCAATGGCGTTGACTACGGGCTGACGGGTTATGTCTGGACCAACGACCTGACGCGTGCGCTTCGCTTCACCAACAAGCTCGAAGCCGGCATGATCTGGGTGAATTCGGAGAATGTCCGCCACTTGCCGACACCGTTCGGCGGCGTCAAGGCCAGCGGCATCGGCCGCGACGGCGGCGACTGGTCTTTCGAGTTCTACATGGAGCAGAAGCACGTCGGCTTCGCAACCGGCCAGCATCACATTCCGCAGCTCGGCAAATAGATTGCTCGGCAAGTAGAATACTCGGCAAGTAGCTTATTCCGTAAGCAAAGAGGCACGCAACGACGTGTCGAGGAGGGGACAGAAAATGGGTGAAATCGTACTGGCAGCCAAGATCACGCATGTGCCCACATTGCAGATGTCGGAACAGGAAGGCCCGATCAAGGGCAAGCGCCAGGCTGCCATCGACGGCCATCTGGAAATCGCTCGACGCGCCAAGGCGCTCGGCGCGGATACGGTGGTGATCTGCGACACGCACTGGCTGGTGAATGCGGGCTTCCACATCAATGCGAACAGCCGCTTCAAGGGCCTGCTGACCTCCAGCGAGTTCCCGCAGTTCATTCGCGATTTGCCCTATGATCACCAGGGCAATCCCGAACTGGGCAGCGCCATCGCCGAGAAAGCGACCGAACTCGGCGTCTATACGCTCGCCCACCACCTCGATTCGCTCGACCTCGAATACGGTACGCTCGTTCCGATGCATTTCATGAGCCGCGAACACGACATGAAGGTCGTTTCCGTGGCTGCTTTCTGTACCGTTCACGATCACGACGAGAGCCGCGTAATCGGAGAGGCGATCCGCGCCGCGGTTGACGCCTCCGACTCCAAAGTATTGCTGCTCGCTTCCGGCTCGCTCTCCCACAAGATCTGGTCGAACAAGGAATATGCGCCCAACAATGGCACATTCACCATCTCGTCCGAGTTCAACCGCCAGGTCGATCTGATGGTTCTGGACATGTGGAAGCGCGGCGATCACGCCACTTTCCTGAAAATACTCGGTGACTATGCCAACCATTGCTCCGGCGAAGGCTCGATGCACGACACAGCCATGCTCTATGGTGCGCTCGGCTGGGACAGCTATACGGAGCAATGTGAAATCGTAACCGATTACTTTCCAAGCTCCGGCACCGGCCAGGTCAACGTGATCTTCCCCGTTCCCTGACGGAAGCTAAACCGAGAAGAGTTAAAGAAAATGCCGATACCCGCACCCATCCTCTACCCGCCCTTCAACATCATTCGCTTGTCCCATGTGGAACTGACGGTGACCGATCTGGCGAGAAGCCGTGCCTTCTATGTCGACACGCTCGGTCTGCAGGTCACCGACGAGACATCGGAGGCGATCTATCTGCGCGCCATGGAAGAACGCGGTCATCACTGCATCGTGTTGCGCAAGGGCGAGACGGCCGCTGCCCATGATCTGGGCTTCAAGGTTTTCGACGAAGAAGACCTCGACAAGGCGGAGCATTTCTTCAAGGCGAAGGAACTACCGGTCGAATGGGTCGAGCGGCCTTATCAGTCCCGCACCTTCCGGACCCGCGATCCGCACGGTATCCCGCTGGAATTCTATTCCCGCATGGATCGCTTGCCGCCGATCCATCAGCAATACAAGCTCTACAAGGGCGTCAAGCCGCTGCGCATCGACCACTTCAATTGCTTCACCCCGAATGTCGATGAATCCGTTGCCTTCTACAACGAGATCGGCTTCCGGGTGACCGAATATACCGAGGACGCCGAGACCGGTCGGCTCTGGGCTGCATGGACGCATCGCAAAGGTGGCGTTCACGACATGGCGTTCACCAATGGCCGCGGCCCGCGTCTCCACCATACCGCCTTCTGGGTGCCGACTCCGCTCAACATCATCGACCTCCTCGACGTGATGGCGACGACCGGCTGGGTTTCCAACATAGAGCGCGGCCCCGGACGGCATGGCATCTCAAACGCATTCTTCCTCTATATCCGCGATCCCGACGGCCACCGCATCGAGATCTACTGCTCCGACTACCAGACGGTCGATCCCGACCTTGAGCCGATCAAGTGGGACCTGAAGGATCCGCAGCGCCAGACCCTGTGGGGCGCGCCCGCGCCACGGTCCTGGTTCGAGGAAGGCAGTGTGTTCGCAGGGACCGACGTGCTGGAGCCAAGCCTCGCCGCACAGCCGATCGTCGCGCCTTAGGAGTTTCCATGCGCTGGAGCGATTTCGCAGAATGGGGCCGCAAGGTCTCCGACTGGGCGGTCACCTATCATGAGGGCCTGCGGGACAGCCCCGTGCGCGCGCAGACAAAACCCGGCGAGGTCGCCGCCGCTTTGCCGGCCTCGCCGCCCGACGCCGCCGAACCGATGGACGCGATCTTCGCCGATTTCGAAACCATCGTGATGCCCGGTATCACCCACTGGCAGCATCCGCGCTTTTTCGCCTATTTCCCGGCAAACGCCGCGCCCGCATCGGTTCTGGCGGAATATCTCGTCTCCACCATAGCGCCGCAATGCATGCTGTGGCAGACCTCGCCCGCCGCGACCGAGATGGAAACGGTGATGCTCGACTGGTTGCGCCAGTCGGTCGGCCTGCCTGAAGGCTTCGCTGGCGTGATCCAGGATTCGGCTTCCTCGGCGACGCTCGCCGCCGTGCTGACCATGCGTGAAAAGGCGCTTTCCTGGGACGGCAACAAATCCGGCCTCGCCGGCCAGAAACCGCTGCGCATCTATTGCTCGCGCGAAGTCCATACATCCATCGACCGCGCCATCTGGATCGCCGGGATCGGTGAAGACAACCTCCGCCGCATTCCGGTGACCGGCGAAAACCGCGGCATGGACGCCGCGGCGCTCGCCGCCGCCATCCGTGAAGATATAGCCGCCGGTTACAAGCCTGCCGGCATTATCGCCTGTATCGGCGGCACCGGAGTCGGTGCGATGGACGATCTGACGGCGGTCATGCCGGTCGCGCGCGAACACGGGCTCTACGTCCATGTCGATGCCGCATGGGCCGGCGCGGCAATGATCTGCCCGGAATTCCGGCATTATTGGAAGGGCATCGATAAGGCGGATTCCGTTGTCTTCAACCCGCACAAATGGCTCGGTGCGCAATTCGACTGCTCGGCGCATTTCATCCGTTCGCCCGACGATCTGGTTCGCACGCTCGCCATCCAGCCGGAATATCTGAAAACCCACGGCGCCGAAGGCATCATCAACTATTCGGAATGGTCCATCCCGCTCGGTCGGCGCTTCCGCGCTCTGAAGATCTGGTTCCTGATCCGCACCTATGGCCTCGACGGCCTGCGCTCCATGATCCGCGATCATGTGAAATGGTCCGGGGCGCTTGCCGAGCGGCTCCGCGCCGAACCGGATTTCGAGATCGTCACCGATCCGGTCCTGTCGCTTTTCAGCTTCCGCTATCGGCGTGACAGCGCCGATCCGGACACGCTCAATCTCGCATTGGTGACGGCCATCAACAATGACGGTCGCATCTACCTCACCCAGACACGCGTCGACGGAGATCTGGTCATCCGCTTCACGGCGGGCGCCTTCAGCGCAACTGAAGATGATGTGAAAATCGCCGGCGACGTCATTGTCGAAATCGCCCGCAACATGGAGACACCGAGTGCCTGACCGCATCGCAACCTTCTCGGCAAATGGCGAGACATTTTACGGCGTCGTCGCAGATGGCGGCGTTATCGCCCTGTCGCCCGACTTTCCCCAATGGCCGACGCTGCGCGAAGTGATCGAGGCAGGTTCGCTGGAGAAACTCGTCGAAGCCGCAAAGGGCCGCGCGATCACCCATCCCGACGACAGCTTCCAGTGGGAAATCCCAATCCCCGCCCCGGAAAAAATCATCTGCGTCGGCGTCAACTTCCCTGACCGCAATGCCGAATACAAGGACGGTCAGGACGCGCCGCAGAACATGTCGCTCTTTATCCGGTTCCCGCGGTCCTTCACCGGCCACGGCCGGCCGCTGATCCGGCCCGAAGTTTCCGACAAGCTCGACTATGAGGGCGAGATCGCGGCGGTCATCGGCAAGGGCGGCCGGCATATACCGGATGCCGAGGCGCTCGATCACATCGCCGCGCTGACGCTCTGCAACGAGGGCACGCTGCGCGACTGGGTCCGCCACGCGAAGTTCAACGTCACCCAGGGCAAGAATTTCGACAAGTCCGGCGCGATGGGCCCATGGCTGGTGCCGTTCCGCGATCATGCGCAGATCGTCGATGTCCACCTGACCACCCGTGTCAATGGCGAGGTCCGGCAGGACGACCGCACCGGCCGAATGCTGTTTCCTGTCGCCCGACAGATCGCCTATATCTCGACCTTCACGACGCTCGTACCCGGCGACATCATCGTCACCGGCACACCCTCCGGCGCCGGCGCCCGTTTCGACCCGCCGAAATACCTGAAGCCCGGGGACGAGATCGAGGTGGAAGCGGAAGGCATCGGCATCCTGAAAAACGGCGTCGCGGACGAAAAATGACCCTGAGCGAAGAAGAAATCGAACGGGCGGCGGCGGACCTGTTTTCCGCCGACGAGAACAGGAGACAGATCGGCCTCCTGACCATCCGCCATCCGGACATGACGCTGGATGACGCTTACGCCGTGCAGGCCGCGCTCGTCCGCCGCAAGCTCGCGGCCGGCCGCAAGGTCATCGGCTGGAAGATCGGCCTGACCTCGAAGGCGATGCAATCCGCCCTCAATATCGACATCCCCGACAGCGGCGTCCTGCTCGACGACATGGCGTTCGACAACGGCGCGACCGTCCCGCCCGGCCGTTTCATCCAGCCCCGCATCGAGGCGGAAATCGCCTTCGTCATGAAGGCGCCGCTCGCCGGCGAGAACGTCACCCGCGAGGATGTCATCGCCGCGACGGACTACGTCGCCCCGTCGCTCGAAATCCTGGACACCCGCATCCTTCGCGCCGACCCCGAGACGGGCAAGACCCGCAAGATCGGCGACACGATCTCCGACAACGCCGCCAATGCCGGCATCGTCCTCGGCGAGGAACGCCACGCCATCGATGCATGCGACCTGCGCTGGATCGGCGCCATCGTCTCGCGCAATGGCGAAGTGGAGGAAACCGGCCTCGGCGCGGGCGTCCTCAACGACCCCGTGACCGGCATCGTCTGGCTGGCCCGGCGCATGGCGATCTACGGACAGAAGATCGAGCCCGGTCAGATCATCCTGTCCGGATCCTTCATCCGCCCGGTCGAATGCCCCTCGGGCAGCCGCATTCATGCGGATTTCGGCCCGTTCGGCACGGTTTCCTGCGACTTCGCCTGAAGCCTATTTCGAATAATCGCGCCGGTCGTCGATGATCTTGCCGTCATTCGGCAGATCGGAGGCGAGCTCGACGGAACCTTTCAGCTTCGTCTGCGCGGCCAACGCCGTGGCGAGCGACGAAAGGTCCGGCGCGGCGCCGGCAACCGGCTCGACCAGCAGCGTCATCGCATCGGCATCGCCATCGCGATCCACGACCAGCCGCGCCCGCGCCACGCCCGAGACCGACTTCACCACCGCATCCACCTGCTTCGGATCGACGAACATGCCCTTGACCTTGGTGCGCTGGTCGGCCCGGCCCATCCAGCCCTTGATGCGCATGTTGGTGCGCCCGCAAGGCGATGGCTCGTCGAGCACGGCGGACAGGTCGCCCGTGCCGAAGCGGATCAGCGGATAGGAGGGGTGGAAACTGGTGACCACCAGCTCGCCGACCTCGCCCGCCGGCACCGGATCGTCGGTGCCCGGCCGCACGATCTCGACGATCAGCGTCTCGTTGACGACCATGCCCGCAAGCGGCTCGTCGTCGACCGCGCTCTCATAGGCGATGACGCCGAGATCCGCAGTCGCATAGGCCTGCATGACGGCGACGCCGCGCTCCCGGTATTCCGCCCGCATCGACGGGAACAGCGCGCCGCCGGAAACCAGCGCCTTGCGGATCGACGTGAGGTCGCGGCCCATCTCGGCCGCCTTGTCCAGCATCACCTTCAGGAAATCCGGCGTGCCGGCATAGGCGTCCGGCCTCAGCACGGAGGCCGCCTCGACCTGGGCCTCCGTATTGCCGACACCGCCCGGAAAGACCCGCGCCCCGAGCGCCCGAACCCCCTCGTCGAGAATGAAGCCGCCCGGCGTCATGTGATAGGACATCGCATTGTGGACGAGGTCGCCCCTGCGAATCCCTGCCGCATGGAAGGCGCGCGCCGCAAGCCACGGGTCGGGGCCGGGCGCCTGCGGCTCCCACACCGGGCCGGGCGACATGAAGATGCGGCTTCCATCCAGGCTCGCCTCATCGGCGAAGCCCCCGAAAGGCGGTTCCGCCGCCTGCGCCTCCATCAGCTCCGGCTTCCGCAAAACGGGCAATCCCGCAAGCGCCTCGCGCGAGGTGATCGTATGCGGATCGACATCCGCCAGACGCGTCTTCCATCCGGGCGCGACCTTGATCGCCCGTTCGATGAAACTCGGCAGGCGGGCGAACAGCGTCTCATCGCGCTCGTGCGGATCGCGTGTTTCCAGATCGTCGAAATGCTCGCTCATGTCGCCTCTTCCTGGTGGACCGTCAGGCCAGCCAGCGTTTGCGCCGCTTGTAATGTTTCACGTCGCGGAAAGATTTGCGTCCCTCGCCGCCAATGCCGAGATAGAACTCCTTCACATCCTCGTTCTCGCGCAATTCCTTCGCGTCGCCGTCCATCACGACGCGGCCGGATTCGAGGATGTAGCCATAGGTGGCGTAGCGGAGCGCAATATTGGTGTTCTGCTCCGCCAGAAGGAAAGTCACCCCTTCCCTTTCGTTGAGGTCGCGTACGATCTCGAAAATCTCTTCCACCAGTTGCGGCGCCAGCCCCATAGAGGGTTCGTCGAGCAGGATCGTCGTCGGCCGCGACATCAGCGCTCGCCCGATGGCGCACATCTGTTGTTCGCCTCCGGACGTATATCCGGCCTGGCTCTTGCGCCGCTCCTTGAGTCGCGGAAAATAGCTGTAGACCAGGTCGAGATCCTCGGCGATCTTGGCCCGGCCGTCGCCGCGCGTATACGCGCCGGTCATCAGGTTTTCCTCGATCGTCAGATGGCCGAAACAGTGTCGGCCCTCCATCACCTGGATGCAGCCTCGCTTCACCAGTTCGGACGGCGTGAGATGCTGGATCTGCTCGCCCTTGAAGCTGATCGTGCCCTTGGTCACCTCGCCGCGCTCGGAGCGCAGCAAGTTCGAAATCGCCTTCAACGTCGTCGTCTTGCCCGCGCCGTTCGCGCCCAGAATGGCGACGATACCCCCGCGTGGCACGGTCAGCGACACGCCCTTCAGGACCAGGATCACGTGATTGTAGATCACCTCGATATTGTTGACCGCCAGAAGCGTGTCCCGGTTCGTTGCGGTATCCAGCATCGGCTCTTCTCTACATGTGCGACGGCAAGGCGATTGCCGGCGGCGACATGCGCCGCCGGCGGGGTCGGATTCGACTGTCTTAGTTGCAGTCGTCGTTCATCGGCCACGGCGCGTTGGCGTCGGCATATTCCTTGGCCTTTTCGACCTCAAGCGCGGCGATCGCGTCCGTTTCCGGCTTCAGCAGATCGGAAACCTTGACGAATTTCGCGCCGTCCCATTCCAGCATCCAGCCGCCGGAATGCCCGGTGTGGTCGGAGCAGGACGTCTTGAAGGGCGGCACCATGCCGGTCATTCCGAGTTCGGCGAGGCGCTCCTCGGTGACGTCGAGGTTCTCAAGCCCCCAGCGCAGCTGGGTGGCGTCGATCGCCGCAGTGCCGAAATGGTCCTGGGCCGCCTTGATGCCCTCCGCGAGGATCATCGAGATCACGAGGCCGCGGCCATAGAACACGCCCTGCATTTCCTTCTCGTTCGACTGGGAATTGCCGGGGTCGACGACATATTTCTTGATATCGGCCATGACCGGCGCATCCAGTTCCGGGAAGGACCAGCTGATCGACTTGTAGCCCTTGCCTTCCTCGCCGACGAGGTCGAGATCGGCGTCATGACCGGACCACCACACGCCGATGAAATGATCCATCGGGAACTTGGTCTTCACCGCTTCGGTGATGGCGCCGGCGTTCATAGCGCCCCAGCCCCACATCACGACATAGTCCGGACGCTCGCGGCGGATCTGCAGCCACTGGGCTGACTGGTTCTGCATCTCCTTGAGACCGACCGGGATCGGCACAAGTTCGAAGCCCTGCTCGGCCGCCTTCTTTTCAAGGAAGGGCAACGGCTCCTTGCCGAAAGGATGGTCGAGATGCAGGAACGCGATCTTCTTTCCCTTCAGGCCATCCTGGCTGTCGATATACTGCAGGATCATCGAGGCGCCGTCCCAGTAGCTCGACGGAGCGTTGAAGGCCCACTTGAACACCTTGCCGTCGGCCATCGGCGAGAAGCCATAGCCCGGAGCGAGGATCGGAATCTCGTCGACATTCGTTTTCGGAAGCACCTGCAGGGTGATACCGGTGGACCAAGGCTGCGTAACGATCGCCTTACCCTTGGTTTTCTCATAGCACTCGACGCCCTTCTCGGTGGAATAGCCGGTTTCGCACTCGTCGAAATCGACCGTCACGCCGCCGATTCCTCCATCGCGGGCGTTGAGCATGTCGATGTAGTCTTTCTGGCCATTCATCAGCGGAATGCCGGTGGCCGCGAACGGACCGGTCCGGTAGCTGAGGTTCGGGGCGTAGATGCTCTCCGCCGACGCGGTGCTACCCGCGACGGCCGCCACCACAGCGGCGGCAAGCAGTTTGGCAGTCATTCTCATCATAGATCCTCCCATTGATATCATGACGAAGTTTCGTCGGTTGTTGGCCGGGCCCTAGTGCGGGAACGGCCAGATGATGAGTTTCTCGCGAATGAGACGCCACAGCTGCGCAAGGCCGTGCGGCTCGATGATCAGAAAGAAGATGATGAGCCCGCCAACGATCATCACATTGAGATGCTCGACGGTGGCCGATGTGATTTCCAGCCCGAGCGCTTCCGGGACAATGCCCAGGACCACCGGCAATCCGACGATCAGGATCGCGCCGAGGTAATTGCCGAGAACCGAACCGAGGCCGCCGATGATGGCGATGAACAGGATGCGGAAACTCAGCGGGATATCGAACAGGTTCGGCTCCGCCGCACCGCGCCACATGAAGACGAACAGGGCGCCGGCCACCCCGACGATGTAGCTCGAGACCGCGAACGCGGTCAGCTTCGAGCGCATCAGGTCGATGCCGATCAGCTCCGCGGCAATGTCCATGTCCCGCGTCGCCTTCCAGGTCCGCCCCGGCCGTCCGCGGGTCAGGTTGATGCAGACCCAGGTCAACAGCGACACGATCGCGAGCACGACATAATATTGCGTGAAGGAGGTGGCCTGCGGCCCCGCGACATAGACGCCGAACATATCCAGGTTCGGCACCTGGATCGCGCCGGACGCATTATAATTGTAGAGCCACGCCCATTTCTCGAACAACCAGACCAGGAAGAATTGCGCGGCGAGCGTCGCAATGGCGAGATAGAAGCCCTTGATACGCAGGCTCGGGATACCGAACACGACGCCGATCCCCGCGCTGAAAACGCCCGACAGCAGGATCGCCACGATCGGGTTCATCCACGGCATCAGCGTGACCATCTTGTAGCAGGCATAGGCGCCGACGCCCATGAACGCCCCAGTGCCGAGGCTCAGCTGGCCGGCATAGCCGGTGAGGATATTCAAACCGAGCGCCGCGAGCGAATAGATCAGGATCGGAATCAGGAGCGTCTGGAAGGTGAACTCGCTGGCCGTTAGCGGGAAGATGATCCACGCAAACGCCAGAATGACAATGAGCAGTACCGCGTCCTGTCGGACCGGGAAGAGCGCCTGGTCAGCCGAATAGCTTGTCTTGAACTGGCCCGCCGTACGGTAAAACATCAGCCGGCCTCCCCGTCACGCGCGGCTGAAACGTCGGTTCTTGCCATCGTTTGCTTGATCACCATCCCGCTCATACCCGCTCGATGATGCGTTCGCCGAACAGGCCCTGCGGCCTGAACAGCAGGACGACCAGCGCCAGCATGAAGGCGAACCAGGTTTCGGTGTTGCCGCCAAGCAGAGGCTGGCCCCAATAGATCTCGAACAGCTTCTCCAGCATCCCGATCATCAGTCCGCCGACGATGGCGCCGCTGATCGATTCCAGTCCGCCGAGCATCAGCACCGGCAGCGCCTTGTAGGCGATAACCTCCAGAGCAAAACTGACGCCGGCGCGCGCACCCCATGCGATGCCCGTCACCAGCGCGATGATGCCGGCAATGAACCAGACCAGCACCCAGATCGTCTGCAGCGATATCCCGACGGACATCGCCGCCTGGTGGTCGTCGCCAAGCGCCCGGATCGCGCGGCCCATCCGAGTCTTGTTGAGGAACAACAGCAAACCGATCACCAGCAGCGCCGCGATGCCTGCGGCCGTGATGTCCTTCTGCTCCAGGATCAACAATCCGCCGAACGGTTCGAACACCACCGAATCCGTCGGAATGCCGAGTTCCTGCGTGATCATGACCTTGTTCTCGCCGCCGAAGATGATTTCCCCGAAGCCGATCAGGAACAGCGTGATGCCGATTGTCGCCATGAAAAGGATGATGTCGGGCTGGCCGACCAGCGGTCGCAACACGACGCGCTCGACGACGACCGCCAGGACGAACATGACGCCCAGCGTCAGCACGACCGACACCCATGCCGGCACGCCTGCCTCGTGCAGGCCCACCAGCGTCAGCGCGGCGAATACGACCATGATGCCCTGCGCGAAATTGAAGATGCGCGACGAGCGGTAGATCAGCACGAAGCCGAGAGCGATCAGCGCATAGAGGATTCCGGAAACCAGCCCTTCCCAAAGCACCTGCATCAGGAAGTCCGGTGCCGCGACCATGTCCGCGAAGGGTTCGACGAAGATTTCGCTCAGCAATGTCTCGTTCTCCTCAATGCGGGACGCCCAGATAGGCGTCGATCACGTCCGGATTGTTGCGCACCTCGTCCGGCGTGCCGTCTCCGATCTTCTTGCCGTAATCCAGCACCACCACCCGGTCCGAAAGATCCATCACCACACCCATGTCGTGTTCGATCAGGGCGATGGTGGTGCCGTATTGCTGGTTCACGTCGAGGATGAAGCGGCTCATATCCGCCTTCTCCTCCAGGTTCATGCCCGCCATCGGCTCGTCGAGCAGCAACAGCGCCGGGTCCGCCGCGAGCGCGCGGCCCAGTTCGACCCGCTTTTGCAGCCCGTAGGGCAACCGCCCGACCGGCGTCTTGCGGATATGCTCGATCTCGAGAAAGTCGATGATCCGTTCCACCGCCTCGCGATGTTCGATCTCCTCGCGCTCGGCCGGCCCTTTCCACAGCGCGTGCCACAACAAACTGCGTTTTTGCAGAGTGATGCGGCCGGTCATGATGTTGTCGAGCGTCGACATGCCCTTGAACAGCGCGATGTTCTGGAAAGTACGCGCGATGCCGTCGCGGGCGGTCTCCGACGCCCGTGCTCGGCGGCGTTTTTCGCCGCGAAAGGTGATCGTACCCTGCTGCGGGAAGTAGAAACCGTTGATGACGTTGAGCATCGACGTCTTGCCGGCGCCATTCGGTCCGATGATCGCGCGGATCTCGCCCTTCTTGATATCGAAGGAGATGTCGGTGATCGCCTTCACCCCGCCGAAGGACAGCGAGATATTCTCCACCTTCAGCAGATCAGCCCCCTTGGCGATGCCGTCATCGGCGCGCAATGTGTGCTTCGACAGATCCTCCTGAAGATGCACGTTCATTCCGCCGCCTCCTTTTGCGCAGGCGCCGCAGGCTTCCGCTCCATCTCCCGTATCTCCACAGTCGCGACAATCTTGCCTTTCCGGCCGTCCTCGAAAGTGACTTCCGTCTCGACATATTTCTCGGTCGAGCCGTCATAGAGCGCCTCGATCAGCGGTGCGTAGCGCTCGGCGATGAAGGAGCGGCGCACTTTCTGCGTGCGGGTCAGTTCGCCGTCATCGGCGTCCAGTTCCTTGTGCAGGACGAGGAACCGGGCGATCTGCGACCCCGCCATCGTGTCCTCGCTGGCGAGGTCGCGGTTTACCTGCGCCACATGCTCCTCCATCATCGCATAGACCCGCGGGTGCTGCGCCAGTTCCTGATAGGAGGCATAGGAGATGTTGTTGCGCTCGGCCCAATTGCCGACCGCCGTAAGGTCGATATTCAGGAACACCGTGCAGACGTCGCGGCCATCTCCGAAAGCCACCGCCTCCTTGATGTTCGGGAAGAATTTGAGCTTGTTCTCGATATACTTCGGCGCGAACAGGGAACCGTCATTCAGCTTGCCGACATCCTTGGCGCGGTCGATGATCCGCAAATGGCCTTCATGGTCGAAGAAGCCGGCATCACCCGTATGCACCCAGTTGTCGCTGGTCTTGGTCTCGCGCGTCGCCTCTTCATTCTTGTAATAACCGACGAAGACGCCAGGCGAGCGGTATAGGACCTCGCCATTTTCCTCGATACGGATCTCCACATCCGGCGACGGCCGGCCGACTGTGTCGGCGCGGATTTCGCCGTCCGGCTGTGCCGAGATATAGACCGAAGCCTCGGTCTGTCCGTAGAGCTGCTTCAGATTGAGACCCAGCGACCGGTAGAAGCGGAAAATCTCCGGCCCGATCGCCTCACCCGCCGTGTAACCGACCCGCATCCGCAGGAAACCCATGCGGTTCTTCAGCGGCCCGTAGACCAGGAATTCGCCGAGCCGGTATTTGAGCCGGTCGAAAAAGCCGACCGTCTCGCCATTCAGGATCGGTTCGCCGACCCGGCGCGCATGCGCCATGAAATAGTCGAACATACGCTTCTTCGTTGGCCCGGCATCCTCCATGCGTACCATCACCGCGGTCAGCAGGTTCTCGAAGACGCGCGGCGGCGCGAAGAAATAGGATGGCGCGATCTCGCGGCGGTCGCTGTCGACGGTTTCCGGGCTTTCCGGGCAGCAGACGCAATAGCCGCCCACATAGGCCTGGGCATAAGAGAACACATGGTCGCCGACCCAGGCGAGCGGCAGGTAGGACAACACCGAATCCGATTCGCTCAGATTGTCGAACGCGTTCCCGTTGCGCGCCGAGATGACCAGATTGTCGAAAGACAGCATGACGCCCTTCGGCTTGCCGGTCGTCCCCGACGTATAGAGCATGACGGCGAGGTCCCCCCCCTTGCCCGCCGCAATCCCGGCCTTCCACGCCGCATCCCCCTCCCGCGCAAATATCTCCCGCCCCGCCCGCTCGATCGCATCGATGGAATGGAGGTTGTTGTGATTGTAGTCGTGCAACCCCCGCCCCTCATCATAAACAATCTTGTGCAGGTCCTTTAGTTCGTCCGCCATCGAAAGAACCTTGTCGACCTGCTCCTGGTCCTGGCAGACCGCGAAACGGACGCCGGCATGGTTCAGCACATAGACCATCTCCTCCGCGACCGAATCTGCATAGACCGGCACCGGCACGCCACCCAGCGCCTGTACCGCCGCGAAGGTCCAGTAAAGCCGCGGACGGTTGTGACCGACGATCGCCACCTTGTCCCCGGACTGCAGCCCGATCGCCCGGAGACCGAGCGAAAAAGCCCGGATCTCGGCGGCGAGTTCCGCCCAGTTCCAGCTTTTCCAGATGCTATGGTCCTTGTGCCGCATCGCGGTTCGCGTACTGAACCGTTCCGCGTTCCACAGCAGATATTGCGGGAAGGTGTCCAGAGCTCGCGCCCCGGCCTGCACCGTTGACGGCATTATGTTCTTTTCCTCCCTTGTTTCGGCCACGCCCTCCTGCGCTTCCGAAACAACCCCGCGAACAGTATGCGCTCCTCAACGCCCATTCGCCGGATGGGAACAGTCAATCCTAAAATTGTTACTTGATCAACAGCGACGAATGGCGAACTGGTAACGAAAGCATCCGAAGCTGCGTGGTTCCGCCGGTGCGAGCCCGATGGATCAGCGCCCGAGCATGTAGAATTCGTCGTTGGTACGCATGCTCATCACATTCGCCATGCGGTTCGACATGCCGAAAAAGGCCGAGATTGCCGCAATATCCCAGGCATCCTCCTCCGCTAGCCCATGCTTGCCGAGTTCGGCGAAGTCACCTTCGCCAATTTCATAGGATTTCTGTGCCACCTTCATGGCGAAATCCAGCATGGACCGCTGGCGCGGCGTAATATCGGCCTTGCGATAATTCGCTGCGATCTGTTCCGCGATCAGCGGGTTCTTCGCCCGGATTCGCAGGATCGCCCCATGCGCGATGACGCAATACTGGCACTGGTTTGCGGCCGAGGTCGCAACCACAATCATCTCGCGCTCCGCCTTCGTAAGGTTTCCCGGCTTCTCCATAAGCGCGTCGTGGTAGGCGAAGAAAGCGCGAAACTCGTCAGGCCTACGCGCCAGCGCGATAAACACATTCGGGATGAAACCCGACTTCTCCTCGACGGCCTCGATCTGCTCGCGAATATCCGCCGGCAAATCCTCAAGTTTCGGCACAGGAAAACGACAGACCGGATGCGCGTTCGGCGTCGCCATGTTGTTCCTCCCTTAGCCGCCGACAATCATTCGGGCCGGCATATATTCCGCGCGGTGATGGCGGTTGTGGTTTTATAGAGCAGCACCACAACAATCACCACAAGGGCGGTCATGAGAATGCCGGCGATGAACTGGTGCGCAAGTGAACCGGTCAGCTGCGCGTAGGAAAGCGAGGCGATGGTCAGCGCGGCGACGGGGAAGGACAGCGCCCACCAGGACAGCGCGAAGGGCAGCCGGGTGAATTTGGCGATCTGCGTCGCCACGATCGCCGAAAAGACATAGCCCGAATTGAGCAGGATGCGCGCGAATGCGTCGATATCGCCGGTCAGGCGCGTATAGGCGAGAAATGCGACCGCCGGCGGAGCGATCAGGATGACCAGCGTCGGCAGCAACCGCGCCGGCAGCGGATCATGGAAGATCAGCCGGTTCATCACCAGGGTCAGCAGGACGATCCAGAAAACGAGCCCGGCCGAAAAGAACAGCCACGAGATCTCGAAGAAACCCAACTGCGCGCCCGCGACCGGAACGACGACATTGCCGACCGCCGGAATGAACCATGCCGGCCCGATATGAATCGTCTGGAACGTACGGTGCCCGATCCAGTTGGCGACAACGCTCAGCGTAAGCGCCCCCTGTCCGACAACGCCGAGGATCCAAAGCGCCGTCGCGATCCCTCGATGATGCGGCACGACGGCAATCGACAGCAAAAGGATCGAAATCGAGATCGCCGGAAAGAAGGCGATCTTGACCGGATGCGCCCATTCCTCGGCGACTGCCCCGCGTCGCATAAAAGCCTTGGCGGCATAGAACGCCGACACAGCGATCATGATCATCACCGACACCACCAAGACGATGACGGAAACGATCGGGGACGCGCCCAATGCCGTTTCTGTGGCGTGGGCCGCCAGGGTGAGGCCGAGCATGCCCATGACGACCGCAAAGAATGTGACCGGAAAATTCTCCAGCCTGTCGATCTCCAAGTTTTCCTTCTGCACGGCTTCCATCCCGGTTCAAACAGCGGCTCTCCTGCGATCGGTGCTCGCTTACACATAAATATAACGCGACCGGAGAGCCTGTATCGCTGCCAGATTATATATTCCTATTTATGCATATAAACAATCGCAAATTTACAATCCGTTTTGGGTAACTGAAGGATATAAGGCGGCTCGCGACGACGGAATTCGGACTTCCGGGCTTATCTGACGGAGGCCGTGCGACGAACCAAATCGAACGGACAGCGGCGCGTTCGGCCTGCCATTCCTGCAGATATGGGACAAAAGGGTAGTGCCCCCGAATCAAGGCACAAAAAAACCCGCTCATCTTGCGATGAACGGGTCGTTCTTTGGTTGCGGGGGCAGGATTTGAACCTGCGACCTTCAGGTTATGAGCCTGACGAGCTACCGGGCTGCTCCACCCCGCGCCATTATTTTACTCGGCCGTTGAAAAAACCGCCTGTGCGGACGGTCGAGAAAGGGTTCGAAGAGAGAAGATGATGCTTGTGCTCGGCAGACCTGGCAGCGACCTACTCTCCCGCGTCTTAAGACGAAGTACCATCGGCGCTGGGGTGTTTCACGGCCGAGTTCGGAATGGGATCGGGTGCAGCCACCCCGCCATAACCACCAGGTCGGCGAAGCACAAACATATGAGAAGCTGGATTTGCAGCCACGGCATGCGCCATGGACATAAGCAATGAGAACAATCAAGCCGATCGAGCTATTAGTACCGGTAAGCTTCACACATTGCTGCGCTTCCACACCCGGCCTATCAACGTGGTCGTCTTCCACGACTCTCAGGGAATACTCGTTTCGAGGTCGGTTTCCCGCTTAGATGCCTTCAGCGGTTATCCGTTCCGTATATAGCTACCCTGCTATGCCGTTGGCACGACAACAGGTCCACCAGTGATACGTCCATCCCGGTCCTCTCGTACTAGGGACAGATCCTCTCAATATTCCTACACCCACGGCAGATAGGGACCGAACTGTCTCACGACGTTCTGAACCCAACTCACGTACCGCTTTAAATGGCGAACAGCCATACCCTTGGGACCTGCTCCAGCCCCAGGATGCGATGAGTCGACATCGAGGTGCCAAACAACCCCGTCGATATGGACTCTTGGGGGTCATCAGCCTGTTATCCCCGGCGTACCTTTTATCCGTTGAGCGATGGCCCTTC
>PAKZ01000043.1 GCA_002706335.1 Ahrensia sp. | reverse complement strand
GGACTGCACGCTCATCATCGAGCGGTAACCGGAATCGACCCGTTCGACCTCGCGGGCGACGAGGCCGTAGGAGACATAGGACGCGCCCGCGCCGCCATACTGCTCGGGCACGGTGATGCCGAGCAGGCCCGTCTCGCCCATCTCGGCGAAGACCGAGGGGTCGACCTTCTCCTGCGCAAAGGCCTCGATGATGCGCGGTTGCAGCTTCTCCTGCGCGTAGGCTGCCGCCATATCGCGGATCAGCCGTTCCTCCTCGCTCAGCTGGTTCTCCAGAAGGAACGGATCCTCCCAGGAAAACGAACCGAGTTCCGGTGCCGTGACATCAGCCATGATAATCCTTTCACATGCTTTCTTGTGCCTCGGGACGCTCGGCGCATCCCGCAATAAAGGTCCGCCGGGTTCGCGTTGACCGCCATCGCCACGCAATTCGGCCCGCAGGATCCGAACCGGAAAGAGGAACGGCGGCCCAGGAACCTGATCGCACTTGCTCGCCAATACAAGCTCTTCAGATCATTAGCGGTGTTCGCGTCAAACCACCTCTGGGAGGCTAACTCGCGCCGGAAATGCATACCACTCAGCCCATTATTGACGGCAGATAGAGCGCAATGGGGGGATAGAGAACGATCAGCGCCAAACGAAAAATATCGGCGACCCAGAACGGCGCAATTCCCCTGAAAATCGAGCTGAGGGAAAGCTCCGGGATGACCGCTTTCATAACGAATGCGTTCATCCCGATCGGGGGTGTCACCAGCGATATTTCGGTAACGACGACGACCACAATTCCAAACCAGATGAGGTCGAAACCGAGAAGCGACACAAGAGGGGCAAACAACGGAACGGTCAGCAAGACCATGCCTGCCCCTTCAAACACGCAGCCCAGCAGCAGGTATATTCCGAGAATAAGCCACATGACCTGCATAGGAGACAGCGACAAGGTTTCGACCCACGCCTTCAACTCCGCCGGCATCCGGGCGATCTCGATAAAGTTCGAGAACACAAGCGCGCCTAGAGCAACCGTGAACACCATTGCCGTCATTTTGCCGGCCTCGAAAATCGAGTCGAGAAATACCGACATGGTCATCCGCTTGCGCAACAAGCAGAAGCCGAGCGCCCCTACGGCGCCAATCCCACCCGCCTCGGTGGGCGTGAACATGCCGAAATAGATCCCGCCGATAACGAAGAGGAACAATGCCATGACCGGCCAGACGCCGCGCAAGGATGCCCAGCGCTGCCGCCAGCCAAACACCTCCCCCTTGGGACCAGCCCCCGGAACAATTGCAGTCAGACCGACGATCACCAAGAGGTAGCTGACGATCGAGAGAATTCCCGGAATGATCCCCGCGATAAACAAGGCGCCGATATCGGCTTCGGTAATGATGCCGTAAAGAACGAGGATTACCGACGGGGGGATGAGAATGCCGAGCGTACCGCCCGCAGCGATCGTTCCGGCCGACAATGACGGACTGTAGCCATATTTTGTCATTTCCGGATAGGCTACTCTGCTCATCGTGGCCGCAGTTGCCACAGACGACCCGCTAACCGCCGAAAAGCCCCCGCAAGCGACGATGGTGGACATTGCCAGACCGCCACGGAAACGACCGAGCCAGGCGTAGGAAGCCCGGTAGATGTCAGAAGCGAGTTCGGCCCGGTAAATGAAGTTACCCATCAGCACGAACAGCGGAACAACAATGAACGTATAGGAAATGCTGTTCGACGTAATCGTCTGACCGAGCATCGCGACGGCCGCAGTGCCGCCGCGCACGACAGCAAACCCCACGAATCCGACCAGCATCATCGTGAATCCCAAAGGCACACCGATGAACGCCAGAAACAGAAGGGCAAGCATGCCCATGAGACCCATAATCACAGGCTGGAACCCTTTCCCGCTTCGGCTTCCTCCGGATTGAGGCTATCGCCTCGCAAGCCCAGAAAGGCCTGTGCAAGCAGGACCAGACAGGTCACCGAAGCCATGACGGTCATGAAATACATGACCGGGTAATGCGGCAGCCTCAGAAAAGCCGACGAGGTTCCCCATCGCTCGGAGTTCACCGCCTGAACCCAAAGGCAATATGTCAGAAGCGCAACGATCGCGGCGCTGACCAGATTGAATATCGCTACCTGCGCACGACGCAGGACGGCATTTTTCTTGAACAGGCTTTCGACAAGCGAGACCGAAATATGGCCCCGCTCCAAGGTAATCAGGGGCAATCCCGAGAAAAAGAGAATGCCCATACCGAATTCCTGGATCTCGAATGCCCCCGGCAAGGGGGCGTTGAAGATGTATCGGCCCACCACGTCAAAGAATGTGATGACGACGATGCAAAGCAATGTCGCCGTTACAGCCACCTTTAGCGCGACACTGAAGAAGGCGGTGAGCCGATCTGCCATGGGGTGCCTCATCCGGACAAATCAGTTCTGCGCTTGCTGCAACTGTTCGCGATAGAACTCGATCACCTCGTCGGCATCGAGGCCCAAATCCGCTGCGCGCGCCTTCCACTCCTCGATTGCCGCAACGACCGGCTTGCTTTCGCGCAAAGCTTCGATCTGCCCCATGTCGGCTTCAAACACGTCGACACCGGCATCCTGCAGCTTGGCACGGGTTTCTTCGGTTGCCCTGTCAAGATTGGCTCCGCCGAGGCGCGCCAACGCTTCTCCGCTGACCTTCTCGATTGCGGTCTTTTCGGCATCCGGGATTGAATCCCAGAAACCCCGGTTGAAAACAATCGATCCGGTCGAACGATACAGGCTGCCCGGGTAGAGCGTCGCGCATTTGAGTTCCTTGAGCACACCAAGGCCCTCGACCGACGAGATGGGTAACACGGTGCCGTCGGCAACACCGCGGGTTATGATCTCGAAACTCTCGACCGCAGGCCGAGATATGACCACACCGCCCATGGCCTCGACGACCGCGGTGCCATTCGGATTGACCCGAAGCTTGATGCCGTGCGCGTCGGCGAGTTCCTTGATGGGGCGTTTGTTGTTCCACACATGGTTGCCCGACAGAGCAAACAACGCCACCACGTGAACACCCTCGATATTCTCCGCTTCGCGGAAGTATTTTTCGTAAGTGCGCCACAGCGCGACCGAATGCTGCTCTGCGCTGTCGGCCTCGAACAAGACCGGAAGCTCGGCGATGATCGGCGCGATCCATTGCGAGGCGGTGAAGGAGGAAATGTTCATCGCCGCATCGGCCACGCCTGACCTGATCATTTCGAGCTGCCGCGGCGGCGGCGCCATGGATGATGCCGTAAAATCAATCTTGACCTCAGCATTGGAGGCCTGCTCCACCGCATCCGCCCACGGCCGAATGACGTTGCGCATAATTTCATTTTGTTCGGACAGATAGTTGTTGAACACGACTGTCGTCTCGGCGCGCGCCGAAACCGCCGCCATGAGCACGGCGGCCACCGCCGACGAGAGTATCCTGTATTGCATACGCCTTCCTCCCTTGGCTTTTGCTGTGCGCTGCATCGCCTTCCAAACGATCGGCGATTACCACTCGATCAGAGCCTGCTCCCCTGCGGGTGCGAAACCTCGCCGGCCCCGCCAGAGCCAACACATTACGTCGCTCGCCTCGATCGCGCTCGCACCAACCAGTTGACATATAATTGCATGCAATGCAAGAGAGAGCAAAGGCTTCGCGTTACCGATCTGGTTGATTTGTTGCGGTAATTGCTGCATTTTTGAGCATATCAGCTAGAAAGTAAGGAAAGTATTGCATGCAATCAGGGTCATCGCGCAGCAGCATGGAGGATGTAACCAAGCGCCTGCGCCATTTGATAATGACGGGCAGCCTGGCCCCAGGTGAAAGGCTGACGGAGATCGGACTGGCCGAGCGACTCCAGGTCTCGAGGACTCCGATTCGCCTCGCGCTGACCCGCCTTGAGCAGGAAGATCTCGTAGAAGGAGAGCCGCATCGCGGTTTCCGCGTCAGGCGCTTCACGATCGAAGAGATGCGCGAAATGATCGCGGTTCGCGCGACGCTTGAGGGAATGGCAGCCCGGTTGGCAGCGGAGAGCGGCAAGTTCGAGGATTATCAAGACGAACTGACGCAATGCATCGACATCGTCGACGAACTGATAGCAAAAAAGGATGGCAGCGAAGCCTCTCGGCAACGGTTTATTGAAACAAACCTGCGCTTCCATGTGGCGATCTCGGCGATGGGCGGAAATTCGGTTTTGATACGCCGTCTCGATCGGGACCCTTTCCGGGCATCTCCCCTTTTCGAAGTATTCAACGACCAAGAGGCCGTCGAGGCCTTTGCGATTTCTCAATTCGACCACAAGCGAATTCTTGAAACCATTCGCAACCAGGAAGGAACACGTGCCGAGTTCGCAATGCGCGAACACGCACTGGTGCCACTGGCCAAGGCTGAACTTATCTTTCGAAACCTCCACAGCCTGTCGAAAGCGATGGGTGACAAAGCGGACACGATCTAGGGCAGGAGCGACGATGGCCGTCTCAAGGAAGCCGAATTTCCTCTATCTCATCACGGACCAGCAACGTGCCGACTGGTTGGGTTGCTACGGGCACCCGGTGGTAAAAACGCCCAACATCGACCGTATCGCAAAGAATGGCACCCGGTTTGACGACTTTCACGTCGCCCTGCCCGTGTGCATGCCAAACAGGGCGTCTCTTATAACTGGCCGTTACCCTTCGGCCCACGGGCTTCGCCACAATGGCTGCAACCTGTCAGAACGCGCGAATACGTTTGTCGACGTGCTGGCTGCCTCCGGATACGACACCGCAGCGATCGGAAAAAGCCATTTGCAATCGTTCACTGACAGCAAGCCTGTCGGCCGAAAGCCCTTCGAGACTGGCCCTATCGCCGAGGCATGGAAGCCGGAACCGGGGAGCTACAATGAAGAAGCCCCGGACAGCTATCAAAGTGACGCGCTATACAAGATTACAACGCCCTATTACGGTTACCGGCACATTGAAATGGTGACGGGCCATGGCGATCGCTGCGGCGGCCACTACGGACAGTGGTTTCGCCGGACGCATCCCGACTGGCGGGAACTCCACGATCCGGCCAACGAACTTGCGCACAACTACACATGCCCTCAGGCCTATCGCACCCCGGTTCCGGAAGAGAGCTATCCGACCGCCTGGATCGGCGACCGGACCGCGGATTGGCTGCGGTCCCGCAACGGCGACGATACGCCGTTTTTTGCCTTCGTTTCGTTTCCGGATCCGCACCATCCCTTCAACCCGCCGGGCAAGTACTGGTCGATGTATGATCCAAGCGACTTCGAGGTAAGTCTGCCTTACTCGGCGCATCAAAACCCAAATCCGATCATGCGACGCATCAAGGAGATGTGGGAAAACGGCGAAAGCTCGCCTCTCATGCAAACGGCATTTTATGCTGACGATCAGGAACTTCGCGAGGCGATGGCTCTGACGGCAGGCATGATCACGATGATCGACGATCAGGTGGGGAAAATCATGCAGGCGCTGGAAGAGTCCGGCCACGCCGACAACACGGTTGTAATCTTCAATTCGGATCACGGCGACTATATGGGCGACTTCAATCTCCTGCTGAAAGGCATGCTGCAGTTGCGGGGACTTACCCGGGTGCCCTTCATCTGGAGCGATCCATCAAATCCCGCTCAACCTGACAGGTGTGATGGACTTGCTTCGACGGTCGATGTTTCGGCAACGATTCTCGACCGTGCAGGCGTCAACCCATATTGGGGCATGCAAGGCAAAAGCCTCCTTCCGGCTGTGTCCGGCGCCGCAGAGACACGCGACGCCCTGCTTATAGAGCATCATGACGGAGGCGCGCGATACGATCTCGATGAGCCGGCACGGATACGTACCCTGCTGACAAGGAAATGGCGCCTTACAATCTACAAGAACGTGGAGTGGGGCGAGCTTTATGACCGTGAAACCGACCCGGAGGAAACTCGCAACTTGTGGGACGACCCAGAATATGCAGACACGCGCGGACAGTTATCAGAGCGCCTTGTGAGAGAAATGATGGCCGTGATGGACGAGAGCCCGCGCGCGCAACGCGTTGCGTGAACGACCGCAGGAACCACGGCTCGGCGTCCGGAGCCTACCGTTGTTTCCGCCACCTCCTGACGTTGCCAGGCGGATACTGAACGGCATAGATTGAGCAAGGAAAGAGAGAACAAGAGATAACAAATCAATCGAATGTACGCGCGGTTGAACGAGCCTTTCGTGTGCTCCAGATCGTGAACACCCGCGACGGCGTGAGCCCGAGCGAAATTGCCCAAGCAACCGAAATTCCCCGGCCAACGGTCTACCGCCTTCTGGAAACGATGGAGCAGTTGCGGTTCGTGGTCCGGGATCAGCTAACCAACAAATGGCGCGTCGCTTTGCACGCGAAATCACTGAGTTCCGGATTCAGGGATGCCGATTGGGTCTGCCAGGTCGCTATTCCCGAGATGGTGAGTTTTGGAAAGCGGATACTTTGGCCCGTGGACCTCATGGTATTTCAAAACGACCACATGGAGATTCGCGAGTCCACGTACTACCTGAGTCCCTATTCGCTTGATCGCGGGATGGTGGGGACGCAGTTGCCCCTGCAGGATACCGCGAGCGGGAGGGCCTATCTGCTCTTTTCGCCCGACAAGCAGCGCGATGACGTTCTGGAGCGACTGAAGGCCAGGTCCGGTTCGAATGCACCACTCATGACGCCTGACGGTTCGCTGGATCAGGTTCTTGACCAGTGCCGGGAGCTTGGCGTCGGCTTCAGGAAGCGCGGCTTCCGCGTAAACACCATGAGCATTGCAGCGCCGATCATGACCGGCGAGAACGTTCTCGCATGCATTACAATCATATGGCTGCGGAGCGCCCTGGATTTCGACGAGGCGATCAAGCTGTACCGCGATCCGTTGCTGCGGCTTGCGGAGAGAATTTCCGAAAGTATCAGCGATCAGGGCGATGAAAGCCTGCAAACTACCTGACGACAGGATCTTCGCGCGCCACCGGAGATGCAATTCTCCGTCAAGGACAGGACATTTGCCAGGTCGACATGAACAGACCTGATCACGGGGTCCAGCAGAACGGCGCCGACGCAGCTTTTGCTTTCAGCGTATGCGCTTGAGAGCCGGAGCGCCTATAATTCCAGATATTCCGGGTCATTTGCGGAACAGCAATATTCCGCAAATCCGCGGCAGCTAGAAGATATTCGCGCCGAAGTCGGTCTCGAGGTAGGTGGAACGGTGGTCCGTGATCTTTGATTTGATGCGCAATCCGCCTTGCTTCATCGCTTGCAGCTCGTCGTCACGGATCCAGCTGACGACCTCTGTCTGAAATGACGGCCGCGCCTTCAGGCGTTCAAACCATGCGGTTACGCGCGGACGCGAAAATGTCCAAACATCGATCAGGTCCAGATATTCGAGGCGGGCGAGATAGGGCGCCAGATTGATTTCGGCCAACGTAAAACGGTCACCCGAAAGCCACTCCCTCCCATCCGAGAGCACCTTGTCGATCTTCTGGAAAATCTTCTCGTACGCGACCGTACCGCGATAGACGTAAGACGAGTCCTCACCAAGCTGAAGAACGGACTTCATTCGATCCCTGCGATCGAGATCAACGATCCTCTCAAGATGCTTGTCGACGTCTTGCTCGACCGCGTCACGCATACGATCCATGAAAGAGGCTGCGAAGCTCATCACTCCAACGCCTTGATGCAGGCCCTCATCGCACGCTTTCGAATAAAGCCGCATTTCGGCACGTTCGAAAGCGGATTCAGGCTGAAGAGCCGGGCCGTCAAATGCTTCATCGACATATTCCGAAATCAATGTCGACTCCGTCACGGCATGGCCATCATGAACCAGGGTCGGCACGACCGCTTTAGGGTTCAGCTTCATATATTCCGGGCTGAATTGCTCTCCGCCCAGAATGTCCACTTCCCTGCTTTGCCAGTTGCCGATGCCCTTTTCGTTCAGCGCCATCCGGACTTTTTCGGAGCAAACGGACAAGTTGTGATGATACAGAACCAGCGCCACTGCTTCTCCTCTCCGAATGCCGCCCGTCCTCGAAAATGACATTCCATGCACAGTTCACTGATGCAGAGACTCGACCATTCACGCCGCAGCCGCAACGACCGAACACGGGATGTCCGCGGAATGGACGCGGCGCAAAAGATGGATGGAATTTGCGGGGACGACACCTCCGCGACCGAAGATATGGCGGTCGGGAAATCATGATCCCGCAATAATACAAACTCGGTGCTATCGCTTCACGATTGCCTGTTCCCAAGGCGAAATGCTCATTCCGCGACGACCGGATTGGACAGGACGCCGATACCCGAAACCTCGACTTCGATACGGTCCCCCGGCCGCATGAAAACCTGCGGATCTCGCTTAGCACCTACGCCACCGGGAGTTCCCGTGGAAATGATATCGCCAGGCTCCAGACGGCAAAATGTGGAGCAATAGCTGATCAGATACGGGATCGACCAGATAAGATCGCTGGTGATGGCGTTCTGCATCACCTGGCCATTGAGGCGCGTTTGAAGCCGAAGCCGGTCGTGAGGTCCTGCTTCATCAGGAGTCACGAGATAAGGGCCGACCGGCGTCAGTCCCGCAAAGTTCTTGCCTGCAGTCACGCTGTGCTTCTGCCAATCCCTGATCGAGCCATCCATCAGGATTGTGTAACCGGCAATGTGATCTAGCGCCTCCGCTTCGGAAACGCGGTGAGCGGGCCGCCCGATGACAACAGCGATTTCGCCTTCAAAGTCGAACTTGTCTGAAACATCGGGGCGTTTCAGCGGCTGTTCGTGCCCGGCCAAGGTCTGCGGAAACTTGCTGAAGAACATGGGAAATTCAGTCGCGGCATGGTTGGTCTCGGCCGCATGGTCCTGATAAGCCCAGCCGAGCGCGAGCACTTTCACCGTGCCGCTCGCGTTGACAGGAAGATACCTGATGTCTTCCAGCGCATGTGTCGACCCGCCCGCCTTCGCGGCCTTTTCAACCCAGGAGGATACTGCAAGCAATTCCGACAAGTCTGTTGCCCCCTCGACCTCTCCTGTCAAATCAATGACATTGCGGCCTTCCACACGACCTATCCCCGCACGGCCATCTGCCATGAAGCTAACAAGTTTCATTGCATTCCCCTCAATTTGAACTCAGCAAGTAGTCTGTTTCCGGATTTGGATGCGTGCACCTGACGACTTGCATATCAGAGGCCCGAGACACCGTTCGCATGAGCAAAATCGGTTTGGCGCGGTCGGAGCTGCTTTATCCAGGAGACTCGAAACTTATATTGACAGCATACCACCAATCATAGCACTGTCAAACTAGACTGATAAACGGACCGGCCTCGAGATTTCCTGAAACCGGGATGAATCCGGGTTCTCTTGTCCTGAGAAAATCACATCTACGGGAGGACTCTTCGTGACTGCAGAGATTACGATATTTGCTTATCCGGGCGCATGCTCGCGCGTGACAATTTCGGCTCTCGAGGAAATCGGGACAGAATTTGACGTGCGCTGGATCGATATCTCCAACAAGAAGCAGTACGACTCGGATTACCTTTCACTAAACCGCAAGGCGAAAGTTCCCACGCTGATCGTGGATGGAACACCGTTGACCGAAAACGCGGCCATTCTCAATTATCTGCACCTGGCCTATCCGGACGCCCAAATCCTGCCGGCCAGCAGTTCGGTTTTCGAGTCTGCCCGTTATGTGAGCGACCTTGCATGGTGCAGCGGCATGCTCCATCCCATGGTGAGGCAAATTCGTAATCCGCAAAAATGGACGCATGGTGCAGAGCTGGAGGGCATCCGCAATGACGGCATCGAGAAGCTCTCCAAAGAATGCTCCTTCATAAACGACCGTCTTTCAAAATCGGAATGGTGGTATGGTGCCGACTGGTCGATCCTGGACGTCTATATCTACTGGGTCTACAGCACCGCCGCGAAAGGGGAATTTTCGCTCTCGGAATTTCCCGCATTGGCAGAACACGCCAAAAAGGTCCGCGCGCGCCCTTCTTTCGAGCGAACGCTGGCTCGGGAAATTGCCGCAGTCGAACGCGAAGGCCTGAAAGTGAACGCCGCGACACTCTAGTCGCGGCTACATTGTTGAATTCACGGGGGGAGCCAGCGATCTCCGTGATGTGCTCACTGAGTTTGGGCCTGAAACCTTCACCGAAATCACCGGTTACACAAATGTCGGAGCAGCAGTCGCCTGCGCGATTGACTTGCGCCAATCCAGCAAGCACTCAGGCCTGACTATCGCCTAGTCATGCGAAACGTTCAGCATGATTTTTCCGACATGCCTGTTCTGTTCCATGACGCGATGGGCATCAGCTGCATTTCTGAAATCGAACTGCTCGGCGATTGCGGGCCGCACACGACTTCCGAGCAACGGCCATACATCCTTGCGGATCATTTCAGCGACCACCGCCTTGCGCTCAAGCGGAAGTGGTCGAAGAAGTGAACCGGTAATTCGAATCCGCCTGGCCATTATGTCGCGCAAAGGCACTTCGACGGACGCGCCCCCACCACCCGACACATGGGCGATGGTTCCATCGGGGGCCATCATCTTCAAATCCTGCGCCAGATGGGCGCCCGCCGAAACGTCCAGGAGTGCAGAAATCCCCCGATTACCGGTGCATTCGAGAACCTTGTCCGCAAGATCGGGGTCTGAATAGAGAAATGCATGCTTGGCGCCAAAGCCCAAGGATGCCGAGACTTTTTCCTCGCTCCCGCTGGTCGCGATAATCTCGTAGCCGAGGGCTGAAAGCGCCTGAAGCGCTATGTGACCAACGCCGCTGGTGCCGCCATGGAAAAGCGCAAACTGCCCCTTTTCCAGTGACATGAGATTGAAGAAGTTCCACCATGTCGTGAATACGGCTTCCGGGATTCCTGCGGCCTCCAAATCGGACAGAGAGTCCGGCGCAGGCATCACGAGTACCGCATTGGCAACGACGTATTGCCCGTATCCGCCACCCTGGACGAGCGCAATGACGCGATCCCCCAATTCGAATTCTGTGACGCCCTCGCCTCGCTCTATGACTGTCCCGCAGACTTCTAGGCCCGGAACGGGCTGGCCATCGCTATGTCTGCCCGCAGCCCTTTGATGCACATCGTGCCGATTTACCCCGGCGGCGGACACCCGGATAAGGACCTGATTTGCGCCGGGGCTTTGGACCGAAACCCGCTCGGGGACCAGAACGTCCGGACCTCCGGGCCCCTTGATGACAATTGCCGTTTGGCTCTCAGGATGCGGCATCGAACTCTCCTTTGGCTGAGATGGAATTACCATTGCCCGGTAGAGTTCCGGCTTGCTGGCCGAGCGACCGGTGAATTGCGTCAATCAAAGCAGCCCCTGCCCCGGAACCTGCCGAGCGCCAGGCCACGTGTCCGTCAGGACGGACCAGAACCGCTCCCTCCTCGGTTACTCCATACAAACTCATCCAAGCCCGGGTGTCGGTCTCGACATCGCAGCCATGCCCAACGGCATATATGTCGACCCGCGGAAGAGACTTGTCATTTGCGGCCTCGACGGCTTCTTTCCAAGCCTTCCCATTCGGTCCGATTAAAAGTGTGAAGGCGCCAAAATCAAAAAGATCGATAATCGAGATATCGCGACCCCGGTATGACACCGGAATATGCGGCGCCCTGTGACCCGGCCGCGCAGTTGGCGTGTAGGTCTCAATTTTAACAGGCGGCGCGGGCGTTCCGTCGCCGGTGATCAGATCCGACTCGTAGAAGAAACCGAAGGTCTGGCCGGGATAGTCGAAATGGCCGCGCTGCTCCGGTATCCCCTCGGCCAGTTTTGCACGGTTCTCCGCGCCTTCCGGTCCCTCGATATTGGAAAGAAACTTGCTATCGTTGAAAAGCATGCCCGACAGGCCCTTTTTTTCCATAGCCAGAGCATTGCGGGCGCTTTGTTCTACGTTGAACTTCGCAACCGGGCGGCGTTCCTCATTGTAGGTTTCGAGCAGCGACTCCGGCGCGAGACCCCGGAGAACCATATTGAGTTTCCAGATAAGGTTGTGCACATCGGCGACACCGGTGTTAACGCCCTGACCTCCGGTCGGTGGTAACGGGTGCGCCGCATCCCCGGCAAAAAAAATGCGCCCGACCGACATTGAATCGACGATCCGAGCCTGCATTCGCCATGGCATGATGTTCTTAATTTCGATATCAACTTCGCTGGAGCCGATTACCGCGCGCAGCAGCTCAAGACAGCGCTCTTCCGTGAAGTCATGACGAGTTTCACTGTCGGCATAGCCAAAATTGTAAGTCCACCGATTACGCCCATCGAGGGCTATGAGAACTCCTGACGTTTTGGCGTTGTAAATCCACATGAGCAAATAGGGGCGGTCTTTCACAAAGTCCCACAAGTCGGCATGGAAATAGATACCGATCTGTTGCCCCATGGACTCGCCGCTCAGCGCCACACCGACCGCATCGCGAGCTTCGCTTCGGGTTCCATCGGCAGCTATGACGTATTTGGCCTGCGTCGTACCGGTAGTTCCGTCCGCGGCTTCCCAATCCAGCAAAACACCCTCGGCAGTCTGACCGATCCGGGTCACTTTGCAGCCGAAATTCAGGGACGCGCTCTCAAATCCCTCCGCATGTTCGCGGATAACAGGTTCCAGCCTGTCTTGCGGGCAAGACCTCTTGAGCATCGGACTTTGGCTGCGTTCGATACGGGCCCATTCCGGGTTGCTACGGGTTTCGATTGCGCCGATCTCGTCTCCGGCAAGGCTGGTGACAAATCCGATGCCTGCATGTCGTTCGAGCGGAAGCGCTTCTCGATCGACGCCGTCGGACATCCCCATCATGCGGAAGATTTCCATTGTACGCGTATTCACCACGTGACCTTTTGGATGAAAGGCGGTCGTCTCGTGCTGCTCGAACAATGTGCAGTCAATACCAAGCCGTCCCAACAAAGCCGCCGAGGTCAGGCCAACCGGCCCACCGCCGATAATCGCAACATCTGTAAATGAACTAATCATAACTCTCCCCACATGCCTCCCCGGCGCAATGCTCTCAGTGTTCTTCGGCGATCACGTTTCTCAGAGTACCGATTCCCGAGATTTCGACTTCGATACGATCGCCTGGCTTCATGAAAACCTTGGGATCGCGGAAGAGCCCGACGCCGCCGGGTGTGCCGGTTGCGATAATGTCGCCCGGGACAAGTTCGGTGATGGTCGAGATATATGAAATCAGATCCGGAATCTGGAACGCCAGATCCCCAACCGACGTCTCCTGCATGACCTCACCGTTGAGGCGGGTAACCATCGTCGGTTTGGTCGGGTCGCCCAGTTCATCGGGCGTCACCAGCCATGGACCCATCGAGCCGGAGCGATCGAAATTCTTGCCGCCCCAGAACTGGCTGGTATGCCGCTGGAAATCACGGATCGAACCGTCGTTGAAGCACGTGTAGCCTGCGACGTGATCGAACGCTTTCCCTTTCGCAATCGCTCGCCCGGGCTTGCCAATCACGATCGCGAACTCGCCTTCGTAATCGAACATGTCCGATACGGCAGGCCGGATCATGGGCTGGTCATGGCCGACGAGAGAGGCGGGAAATCGCGTGAAGATCGAAGGATATTCGGGTCGATCGCGGCCCGTCTCCTTGATATGGCCGAGATAGTTCAGCCCGATACAGATGATTTTGTCGGGCTTCGCAATCGGGGGCAGCATTTCGACTTCGGTCAACGCCACGGTATCACCGGTCGCGTCCGCCAGCTCATGGATTGCGCCTGCTGCGATTAGGGCTTTGAGATCCGGGTAGCGGCTACGCAGCGCGTCATCGGCGACTATCAGGCCATCTCCAGAAACGGCGCCATATGTCGTGGTGCCATCGCGTAGAATGAACGAAGAAATCCTCAAGATTTCAACTCCTTGGTTCTAATTTTGATTTGATCGGTAGCGCGGCGACTGCCGGCTATTCGTTACGAACGACAGTGTCGAGCCAGGGGCAGTTCGGCTGAGGGGCAAGCTGCGAATCCGGAGCCCGAACGCCGTCGCGGGCGAGCTTGTGCCGCATTTCACGCAGCTTGATCCGATTTGCGTCGTCTTCCGGCAAATAGAGCCGTTCGTGACCCCATGTCGACGGTCCGCCATGGGTTTCATAGGGCTTCCACTTTTCGGTATCGAGGATCATGCAGCCCCAGCCGTATTCCACGAAAAAATTCGACGGTGTATTCGTGTAAAAGCTGAGCATCTGGTCGTTGGAATGCCGGCCCAGCGTATAGGCGATGCCCTCATCCCTTTGCTGCGCGATATCATAGCCCTGCCCCACATCATCGAGAGACATCAGCTCCACCATGAAATGATGGACGCCCTTGCGCCCGGAACCGACCATCGCGAAGCTGTGATGACGTCCGTTGACGTGGAAAAAATACAGCGGGTACGGTGTCAGACCGTAATCTGTCACTTCGAAGCCCAGCAGATCTCGATAGAAATGCAAGATTCCGTCGACGTCGGCCACATGCAAGACTGCATGCCCCATGCCCAACGAACCGGTCTTGAACCCGGAAATCGGGCGACCTGATAAAAAAGGATCGCTTGCAATCTCAGGACCGCAGAAAGCTTCCAGACGGTTCCCGTCGGGATCATGGAAGGAAATGAGCCGGGCCACATGACGCTGGTCAGCCAAGGATGCGCCATGCCATTCAACCGCGACACCGGCGTTCTCGAGCTTGGAGGCGAGCGCATCAAGATCGCTCGGAGACCCAACTTCCCACCCAATGAAAGCGAGGTCTTCTTCTCCCTCGCCTGTCACGATCAGTCTTTGCTTACGATCATCCATTCTGAAAAGGCGCATGGCCCCGCCCTGGTCGACCTTCTGCATCCCAAGTAGATCCGTGGCGAAGCCTTCCCAGTCACTCAGCTTCTTTGAATTGATGCCAATATATCCAAGTGAGGTGATTGCCATGTGCGTCCTCCTGTCCGCGACTGACCGACGCAAGGCTTGTGCAGACCTAGCCTGAACAGAGCATCATGATCGGGTTCTTCACCCAACCATAGCCGCTTCAAGGCGGCTATTTCTGCCCAAACTTGCCAACTGTCCGAGCAATGGACAGGCGGACTCTCGCGCCGGGCCATCCGGGCAGACTCTGACGGCCGGGCAGACCCTGCACCTCTTCGAAGCGACGCAAGCCATGTTTCGTAAATTTTGACAGCATACTGTTTAAATGCTGTAGTGGACGGAGCGCGGCCATGCGTTTGCCGCCGCGCTACGGGAGGAAAGGCCATGACTGCGTCGACAATACGCGCGCTTCAAAGAGGCGTTTCTGTACTGCAGGCTGTGAATAAACTGAACGGCGCGAGGCCTGCGGATATCGCCGATGCAACCGGCATTCCGCGCGCTTCCATTTATCGATTACTCGAGACGCTCGAAGAAATGAGAATGGTCTACAGGGATCATTTTACCAACAAGTGGCGGCCTACAGCGAACGTCAGGTCACTCAGTTCCGGGTTCCGGGAAGAAGACTGGGTTTGCCAAAACGCCGTTCCACATATTCTCGAACTTGGCCGGCAGGTACTCTGGCCCGTGGACCTCGTAACATTTCGGAACAATCGCATGGAGGTTCGAGAGTCGACCCACCAGATCAGTCCCTATTCCGTTCACAGCGGAATTGTTGGCCAGGAAATGCCTGTCATGGAAACAGCAAGCGGACGAGCCATGCTGGCGTTCATGCCCGAAGAGGAGAGAGACGCCTTGCTTGCCCTACTGAGCGAGGTGACCGGGCGGTTACCCCCCTTCCTGATGCGAGACGGAGAACTTGCCGTGATTCTCGAACGCGTCCGCGAACTGGGCGTTGGCTTCCGCAAGATCGACTTCACTCCAGAGACCGGAAGCATTTCAGCGCCGATCTGGCACAATCAAAGGATACTCGCCTGCGTAACGGTCGTATGGTCAACCAAGGCGCTTCAGCTGGAACGCGCGATCGAACTATATCGCGACAAACTATTTGAAACCGCGGACGCCATTTCGCGCGAATTGTCGAAGAGCTCAGAGCCACAAAAAGTCACGTCCCTCCTGTGTGCCAGGCGCGATGATCTCGGGACTGTCCGCCTAGCGGACAGAGTCGAGAACAACGTTACAATGGCGCACGAACGCCTGTACTCCGAGCAAAAAAACTAAATTTCAGGGAGGAACAGCCTTTGGACAGGTTGAGCGAAATCATACGCCGCAGCACGCATTGGCTGTCCCTAGTCGGTTTTGTGGGGCTGTTTCTCCTTGCCATAATGTCCACGCTTGATGCGCTGATGAGATCTTTTTTCTCCGCCCCGATACATGGCGTGAATGACGTAAGCGCCGTTGTAATGGCTGTCGTGATCGCGAGCTGTATCCCGGCGAATCTATCCGGCCGCAAGAATATCACCGTAGAAGTCCTGGGCGCGGCATTCGGCCCCCGCGTCGATCGGGTCTTGAGGCTGTTTGCGAGCATTGTCGTGCTCGTTTTTGTAAGCCTCATGGCGTGGGAATTTGTACCCTATACGAAAGTCATTTTCGAGAGCGGTCGCCAAACCTGGGTGCTGGCTTGGCCAATCTGGCCCTGGTGGAGTGTCGCGACCGTATTCCTGGCATTCGCCGCCTTGGTCCAGGCGGTAAATGTCGCGCGGGATATCCGCTCGCTTCTTAGCCCTCTACGCGTAGTCGACGAAACAACAGCAATTGAGCCTACTGCAACTGAGGAACCTTTTTAATGGGCCCCGAAACTATCGCCCTTGTCGGGTTTGTAAGCATGTTTGTTCTGATCGTGCTGCACGTGCCCATCGGCGTGGCGATGGGCGTCGTTGGCATTGTCGGCTTTGCTTCCATTGCCGGATGGGGACCAGCGTTGTCGTTGCTTGCTTCTGAGCCGGCATCGACGATGGCGAACCTCGACCTCGCGGTCATTCCCTTGTTCATGCTTATGGGGAGCCTTGCAGCGGCAGGCGGCCTGGCCAGAGACCTCTACGAAACCTCCGAGGCGCTTGTCGGCCACCATCCAGGAGGACTTGCCGCCACGACCATCGTTGCAAGCGCAGGGTTCGGCGCAGTTTGCGGATCTTCCGTTGCAACCACCGCAACTTTTGGCCGCGTAGCACTCCCCGAGATGATTTCGCGCAAATATGCTCCGGGGATATCCGCCGGAACGGTCGCCGCCGGCGGGACCCTGGGAATTATCGTGCCTCCTTCGAGCATCATGATCCTGTATGCGGTGCTCGCAGAGGAATCGGTGCTGGACTTGTTTTCGGCGGCAATCATTCCGGCAATCTTGTCGGTAATGCTTTATCTGGCAGCGATCGTGATTATCGCGAAGCGCAATCCCGCCGCGATGCCAGGCAGCAAGAAACTGCCTGCCCGCGACCGCATCCTTGCGATCGGAAAGTCCTGGGGGGCGATTCTGCTGGCGATTATCGTCATGGGCGGAATCTATTCCGGAGTATTCACGGTCAACGAAGCCGCTGCGGTCGGTGTCGTTTTTACATTCTTCTTCGCACTCGGACGGGGAAAGCTTAACCGCCAGACCTTTGTCAATGTCCTGTCAGAGGCCAGCGTTGCTACGATAATGATATATTTCATTGTGTTTGGAGCATCGATTTTCTCTTATTTCGTGAGCCTCAGCGGTGCGAGTGAGGGGGTTATCGGCGCCATTCAAAAACTGGGCCTCCCGCCACTTGGCGTGATTTTCGCGCTTGTATTAGTCTACATAATCCTTGGGGCCTTCTTCGACGAGGTTGCCGCAGTGGTTGTGACGCTTCCATTCGTCCTGCCGGTAATCCTGTCTCTCGGCTACGATCCCGTCTGGTGGGGAATTCTGAACGTTGCATTGATTGGCGTCGGAATGCTGACACCACCGATCGGTATGAATGTGATGCTATTGAATTCGATGCGGGCGGATATTTCGCTGATGACTATCTACCGAGGAATTTTCGGGTTCTTTCTTGGAGACTGCGTTCGGATAGCAATCCTGGCACTTTTTCCGCAGGTGACCCTTTGGCTTCCGAGCATCATCGGCTGATCAAATTGAGGTCAATCCGCAGCCGGCACTTGAGCGTATCACGCGCGCACGAATGATCTGGCGTTTTGCGTGCTGAATTTCATGCCTTTGTTCATCCGTCCTTGAGCTGACAGGGTAGAACGTGGCGAGAAGAGTGCAAATTCCGTCTTTGTTACCGCGACGCATCGCAACGGCGCTCCTCTTTGCAGTTAACACTAGCCGACCATTCGCGGAATTTCTGCCGGGTTAACTTACGAAGGTTGCCGGGCATTTCGGCGCGAAATCGACGATATTGCTCCGGCGGCAAAAGAACTGCGCCCATTGACGAAGATCTCAAACGGGATTCCGGTTCGGCCGACCTGCGGGAACGTTATCGCGCTCGTGCGCCGATACCAGCTCTGCGGTTCGGCCCGGCGCGCGGCATTCTCCGCTATTCTCCCGAACGGCAGTCAGTCAGGTGGGGAGCTAGACTTGGGCGATAAAAAAAGGGGGCCAGAACACTGGCGCCCCTAAAAATGTATTGAAGCCTAGGCCGACCAGTCACGAGCCGGCCGCGGCATTAGGAACTGGCATTCTCAGTTCGAAGAGGTCTCCAACGCTTGAGTAAAGCGGTCGTACAGTTCCTGCCCGTTGGGAGTATTGGCAATCCAGGCATCGATCACGGTCTGAAGACGTTCATCCCAGCGAGCCTTTTCTTCCGCTGAAAGATCGGTGAACGTGCGGTCGGACTCCTGCATCGCTTTCGACCTGAAAGCTTCGATCCGTTTATCGAATTCCTTACCCCAAAGTTCGGCAAACTCTTCGCCCGAGTGCTTGTCGATCGCAGCCCGCGCTTCCTCCGGAAGGCTGTCATATTTTGCGCGGTTTATGGCGACCATCAGCGGCGAAGTGCCGAGATTGATGTTCAGGTGGTACTTGGCAGCATCGGCGACGCCGAAAATTGTCAGTGCAACCCATTCATTTACCGTTCCGTCCACCAGCCCGCGAGACAGCGCTTCGGCGATCTGCGGGGAGGTAATTCCCCCCACGGGTGTCGCGCCGATGGCTTCGATGGTCGACAGCAAGACTGGACCGGCGCCCCTCAGTTTCTTGCCCTTGATGTCTTCAAGAGTTTCAACCTTTTCCTTTGTAGTCAGCAGCGCCGGCGCGGTTGAGAACATCCCGAGGATCTTCACGCTTTCCATGCCCTGGCCGCGCCAGAGGCCTTCTTCCACCATCTCGGTCCCAGCCTTAGAGCCGGCCACCGAACTCGGAATGAGGCCGGGTAACTCCATTATCGTCGCTTCGCCCATGGCGCCCGGTGTGTATCCGGGTATGAAATAGGCGATATCCGCGATTCCCTGGCGAACCATGTCAAGATGAGTAGCGGGATCACGGCCCAAAGTGCCGACCGGAAACAAGCGGATATTCAACGTGCCCTTCGAGTCTTCAACGACACGCTTGGCCCAGACGTCGAGAATGTCCGCATAAATAAAGGACTGTGCTGGAACGCTGGTTACAAAACGCAGCTCTTCCTGCGCGTTCGCACCTGTACCGCTCCCGGCTGCAACAAACAGTGCCGACAAACCGGCCATAACGGCTTTCTTAAGCTTGTGATCAAGAAACAAGATATTCCTCCCTTATTTCAGCAGGGCTCCTCGGATGCCTCGATACACCGTGCAGGCCTGTTTCGACCCGACGTCAATGCAGCGATCACCCATCCCCTCAAAAAACGATACAAGGCCGGGTCGACTGGACAACTCAAAACACGATTCTGTCCGCCTGTTGAGAATCCGACGCCGATTCCCTTGTTTTCCGGGCCTTTGGAAAGCGCGAAACGGAGCGCGCGTCGACCTGCGGCGTCACAGGAAAGCTCGCATATCGGCACGTGACGCAGACGGCAGTGAACCGCGATCAAGTTCGATTTGGATCGCACTCCTACAGACCGTGGATCTTTTTGCCGGCGGTCAGTCCATTGACTTTCTCAACGATCGAATGGGCATCAATCCCGAAATGACGATAGAGGTCCCCGATTGTTCCGGTCTGCCCGAAATGTTCGACGCCGAGCGGTACCGTCTGATGGCCTTGCACAGACCCCAACCACGCGAGAGTGGCCGGGTGGCCGTCTATCGCCGTTATCAGCTTGGCGTGTCGCGGAACATCGCCGAGCAACCTTTCAATGTGGCTCACCGCAGCCGGGTTGCCGCGCGAACGGGCACGCTGCGCGGCCGTCCAGCCAGCATTCAGCCGGTCAGCAGACGTTACGCTGAGGACGGCGATGTCCCGACGTCCTTCCCCGATCATCCCCGCTGCCTTGATGACTTCTGGCGCGACCACTCCCTGATAAGCCAGCACGATCTCGCAATTGGGGCCCGGTTCACGCATCCAATAGGCGCCGTCTATCGTGCCTTGCCTGAACGCATGATCCTCCCGTCGGGCGGCCTGTTCTATCGGGTTCGTGCTGAGGCGCAAATACACGGAACCGCCGACTTCGTCACGCAACCATGTCCGCTCGTCCGGGCTTCCCTCACCGTCGCGCTGCAGATAATCGAACGCCCATTCCATGATAACGGCCAGTTCGTCTGAAAAAGCGGGTTCGAACGCGGCAAGGCCGTCCTGGCTCATGCCAATGAGGGGCGAACCGATCGATTGATGGGCGCCGCCCTCGGGTGCCAGCGTGATGCCGGAGGGTGTGCCGACAATCATGAAACGCGCGTCCTGGTAGCAAGCGTAATTCAGCGCATCCAGGCCCCGGGCGACAAACGGATCGTAAACGGTGCCTATCGGAATCAACCGCTTGCCAAACAGAGAGTGGGAGAGCCCCGCCGACGCGAGAAGCAGAAACAGGTTCATCTCGGCAATGCCGAGTTCGATATGCTGGCCTTCAGGTGCGAAATCCCATTTGGCCGTCGAAGGAATTTTCTGCGCCCGGAAGACATCTTCGAGCGCTTCGCGCGCGAACAGCTTCCGCCGATTGACCCAAGGGCCAAGGCTGGTTGTTCCGGTGACATCCGGCGAAGTGGTCACTATCCGATCGACCAATGGCGCGTCACTCTTCGCCAATTCGCCAAGGATCTTTCCGAACGCCGCCTGTGTCGACGTCTCGCGCTCCTCGCCCAGATCGATGGAGGGGACGGCGAGCCTGGCATCATTGAAGCGGCGAGGCCCCTTAGCGAAAAACGGGACGTTAGTGAGGTAATCCCTGAACGCTTCGACATCTTCCACGGTTGCGAAAGGCTCCCATTCCTCACCGTCCGGGACACCCATGTGTTGTTGCCATTGCGCCAATTGCGCGGTCGTCATCAAACCGCCGTGGTTGTCCTTGTGTCCGGCTATCGGGGTTCCCCAGCCCTTGATCGTATAGGCCAGGAAACAGGTGGGCCGATCACTGTCGACGCTGGCAAAAGCGTCGGCCATCGACTCCACGCAATTGCCGCCGAGGTTTTCCATCAACGCGGCCAGTTCGGCGTCGCTGCGGGCGTCAATCAATGCCGTGACGTCGCCCTGATCGCCGAGGTCATTCATCAACCGCTCCCGCCAGATCGCTCCGCCCTGAAAGGTCAGCGCGGAATAGTCCTGGTTCGGACAGTTATCGATCCATTCGCGCAGCTTTTTACCGCCGGGTTCCTCGAACGCCTTGCGCTGCAAGGCGCCGTATTTGACTCGCACGATGTCCCAGCCGAACGCTTCGAATATCTTCTCAAGTCGTTGCCACAGGCCTTCGCGGACGATGCCGTCGAGCGATTGACGGTTGTAGTCGATGATCCACCAGCAATTACGCAGATTGTGCTTCCAGCCTTCCTGAAGGCATTCATAGACGTTGCCCTCATCAAGTTCAGCGTCACCTGCGAGAGCGATCATGCGCCCTTCCTGCGCACCCGGACGCCAGCCCTTTACGGTGACATAATCCTGAATCATCGATGCGAAAGAAGTAATGGCAATGCCGAGCCCGACCGACCCCGTCGAGAAGTCGACATCATCAACATCCTTTGTCCGGCTCGGATAGGATTGCGCGCCGCCAAATGCGCGGAAATCCTTCAGCTTCTCAAGCGTCTGGTTGCCCATGAGATACTGCATCGCGTGAAAAACCGGCGATGCGTGAGGTTTGACGGCGACGCGGTCTTCCGGGCGCAATGCGGAAAAATATAGCGCCGCCATGATCGATACCATGGATGCCGATGAGGCCTGATGTCCGCCAATCTTGATACCGTCGGCTTTCGGCCGGATGTGGTTGGCGTTGTGGATCATCCAGTGCGACAGCCACAGGAGACGCTGCTCGACAGTCTTCAGGTGTTTCGTGGACATCTTTTCCTCTCCGCGTTTCCCAGGAGGATAGCCGCGTCACAAGAGCGAAACCTTGCTTCATACGCTGCTTTCTGCGAGTTATTTAATTACTTTCACCAATTTTTTCGATCCGAGATGTGTAAATGCCTACTCTTGATGATCCTGATAGACGAATTATCCAAGAGCTCAGCCGTAACGGGCGGATCACAACGCTAGAGTTGAGCGAGGCAGTCGGTCTCAGCCCGACGCCCGTTGCGCGGCGCGTTCGGCGCCTCGAGGACGCCGGGGTAATCAGGGGCTACGCCGCTTTGATCGACGAAGCCGAACTGGGTTTTGGTGTGTCCGTCTTCGTTTCAGTGAAACTCGACAAACAGGTCGATGACGCGCTTGATGCCTTCGAAACGTCGATTGAGAAATTTCCGGAAGTCGTGGATTGTTGGCTGATGACAGGCAACCGCGACTACCTGTTACGCATCGTGACCGTGGATCTTCAGGAATTCGAACGCTTTCTCGTGGGTCGCCTCACCAAAGTGCGGGGAGTCGCCTCAATAGAGTCGTCTATCCCGTTGCGTCGGGTGAAATCAGGCCTTGCAAGGACCGCCTAGTGTAAGGCTTGGCTCACCGAAATCCGAACCGTTCGGCACCGACGAAAGCAATCCGCGCAGGTAACCACACAGCAAGAGGATCTCCATTCGACACTTTGAAGTTTGCCGTCGATTGCTGGCAACCCGCATAACGAGAATAATCGGGAATTTTGCTATTCAGTTCGCGAATTTCCTTTATTATCATGACGTTGCCCGCGAAGCCGCGATATCCTACAGCATCCCCGGGAACGAGCATTCTTGTCGCGCAGCCGTCACTCGCTGAATTCCCGACAACACCCATTTCAATCGAGGACCGACATGATTCACGAAGGCGATCTTCTTTGGCAGGCCAGCCCCGAACGGATAGAAGGAGCGAATATCTCTCGCTTCATGCGGTGGCTGAACCAGCTTGGGCATGATTTCCACGACTATCAGGCTTTGTGGGAATGGTCCGTTACCGATCCGGCGACGTTCTGGTTGTCCCTGCGCGATTATTTCGGCGTCATAATGGAAGGCGATGTGCAGCAGGTCATGACCGATGACCCGATGCCTCGCACCCGTTGGTTCACCGGTACGAAGTTGAATTTCGCCGAGAATGTCCTCAAGCATGAAGTGCTGGGCGATCCCGAAGCGCTGTTTCTCCACCATTGTTCCGAACTGCGCCCGCTGGCCTCGATGACCCGCGCCGAGATGGGTACGACAGTGCGCAAATTGGCAACCCGGCTTCGCGCGATGGGCATAAAGCCCGGTGACCGTATCGTCGCCTATATGCCGAACATTCCGGAAACCGTTATTGCCATGCTCGCTTCGACCGCCATCGGCGCGACATGGGCAGCCGCCGCGCCCGAATTCGGACCACAGACAGTGATCGACAGGTTTGGCCAGATCGAGCCGACAGTTATTTTCGCTGTCAACGGCTATCGATATGGGGGCAAGGATTTCGACCGCTCCGATGACCTGACCCAGATCCTGAGCGCTCTGCCGACGGCGAAACACCTGGTGATGCTCGATTATTTGCCGGATGCCGGAAAGCCCGACTTTGCAGGCACGACCCACGGTTGGAACGACCTGCTCGACGGGCCCGATATCGCGCCCGGCGACTTCACCTATACTCGCGTGGCCTCCGATCACCCGCTTTGGACACTGTTCTCGTCGGGAACCACCGGCTTGCCGAAACCGATTGTGCACGGGCACCATGGCATCATTCTGGAAGAGCTGAAGTCGGGTGCGTTCCACCTCGACATGGATGCGGACAGCACGTTTTTCTGCTATTCAACAACCGGTTGGATGGTCTGGAATACTTTAATGACCGGCCCCATGCTGGGCGGCAAGGTCACGCTTTACGACGGACATCCAGCATGGCCGGATGCCCGTGAACTCTGGCGGATCATCGAGAAGACAGGGGTCACAAACTTCGGCGTTTCGCCCGGCTTCATGGGAATCGTGCGTGCGAACGGGATTCGGCCAGCACAAGAATTCGACCTCAGTACCTTGAAATCCATTTTCATGACCGGTTCGCCTTCTACCCCCGAAATCATGGCATGGGTCCATGAGGCCGTTAAGAAGGATTGCTACGTCACCACGCAATCGGGTGGAACCGAGATTTGTTCGGGCATTCTGGCGGGCTCATCAATCCTGCCTACGCGCGCCGGGGAAATACAAGCCCCCGCGCTGGGCTGCGACGCCTGCGCTTTTGATGCGGATGGGCAGCCGGTGGTGGGCGAGGTTGGAGAGTTGGTGATCCGCACACCGATGCCGTCGATGCCACTCTATTTCTGGGGCGACACTGATTTTGCCCGCTACACCGACAGCTATTTTGACATGTATCCCGGTATTTGGCGGCACGGCGACAGGGTTCGATTCAATGAACATGGCGGGGCCTACGTGCTGGGCCGGTCGGATGCGACTCTGAACCGACACGGTGTTCGCATCGGATCGGCCGAAATATATCGCACGATCGAAACCTTCCCGGAGATCGCCGACAGCCTGATCATCTGCATCGAGGAGCAAGGCGGCACTTTCTACATGCCGATGTTCGTGCAGATGGCCGAAGGTCAGGCCTTGACCGACGAGTTGCAAAAAGAGATTGCGCGCCGTCTACGCACCGAACGCAGCCCGCGCCACATTCCGGACGTGATTGTCGAAGCGCCGGAGATTCCGACAACCCTGACCGGCAAGAAGATGGAAGTGCCGGTACGCAAGCTGTTGTTGGGGTTGCCTATGGAAGAAGTTGCGTCGAAAGATGCGATGAAGAATCCGGGTGCGCTCGATTGGTTCGCCGATTTTGCCGCGAGTCGCCGCGGCTGAGATACGCCAGAGCAAGGCGCTCATATCCTTCGGCACGGCCTCTATTGTCCCATGCAGGTTTCCCAGGCGAGCCCGGTAATGGCCTCACATGCGATCGCCCATCACGCAGTGTACTGTCGAATTTGTTTTTTCGGTATATAGAAGGGTGAACGAACCGGGATGAGGGAAAAGCAGTGAGAGCAAAAGACATGTATGTTCAGCCAGGGTACCTGCTTCGGCGCATGCATCAAATTGCGACAGCAACATTCAGCGCCGTGAATTCCGATTGTGACATCACGGCCGTTCAGTTCGCGTCCTTGCTTGCGATCCGCGACAAACCGGGAATTGATGCCACTCGATTAGCGGAAGCCATCCGCTTTGACCGAACTACCATTGGCCACGTAATCGGACGCCTCGAGCAAAAAGGGCTTATCGTCAGGACGGAAGGCAGCCTGGATAAGCGGACCAAAGAGCTGCAAATTACGGTGAAAGGTTCAGAGCTGCTGGAAGAAATCGGCCCGCGGGTGCAGCAAGTGTCTGATACTGTGCTTGCACCCTTGAGTGAGCCTGAGAAAAGCGAGTTTCTGCGAATATTGCGCGTGCTTGACAACCACGCGAGCAAGGTCGCGCGATCAGCCGACACTATGGACGACGGCTAAGCGACAGAAGCAAGTATTGCCAGACTTCCAGCGTGAGAAAAGGGGCTCCCCCTTCGTCTGCTACGACAGACCTAATCTCTTCAGCTATTGAAGCCTCCTGCCGGAAACAACTTCCCAAACCGCATCAGCATCTTCCGGCGGCGCTTCACCTCGCCAGCATACGTGTCCATCCGGGCGAACCAGGACAAGGGCGATCTCATAGCCTCGACGCACGGAGTCATCGGCGAACCGCTTCTCAGTCACCGGAATGCCCAAGGTTCGCCCGGCTTCCAAAAAGGATTCTGTTTCAATCTCAGGATCTGTGACAACCAACGTATAGCCCGAACCGAAATCGTCGAGGATGGATGTCCCACCGCCGAGGTCCACGTGAGGAGCGCGGGCGCCGGGCCGCGTTGTCGGGATATAGACCATGTGATCGTCCGGTCCTTCCAGCGTGCCGTCGGGCACTATGATCGGCGAGTTCCTGTAGCGGTAGCCGAGTTGGATGCCCGGCGTCACAAATTCCCGCAGCCGCAGCGCAAAAAGCCGCTCGTTCATGGACAGGCGGGCGGCCTCGCCTGCCGGCGTGTCCTCGTCAAGCACCGGGTCGGGTTGAATCATATGGTCGAGCACCCGGTTGTTGGCTGCCTCATTGGTGTTGCGGATGGCGATCGGTCGGCGTTCGGTTTCATAGGTGTCCAAGAGCCTCACCGGCGCCCAGCCGTTCTCGACCGCGGCGATTTTCCAGCCCAGATCGACTGCATCGCCGATACCGGTGTTCGCACCAAATCCACCCTTGGGCCAGCGCAGATGCACCGCATCGCCGGCAAGGAACACCCGTCCCTTCCGGTAATGCTCTGCGACGACACGGTGACCCGCCCAAGGCTGAGCCTGCAGTACTTCGAATGCTAGATCGTCGCCGATGACCGAGCGCACCACATCTTCAGGCACCTGATCATCTATTTTCTCGGTATAGATGGACAAACGCCATTCATCCCGTCCGTCCACGGATGTCAGATAGGCGCGGCGCTCGTCGAACAGCGTGTGGACCTGGGCCATAGGATGCTCGAACATCTCGTTAAGGATGTTTCCCAGACCCGGGCATTTCAGATAGACGGCGAAATTGAAACCGTCGCCGAACGTACCGTTATAGTGAATATCGAGCGCTTTGCGCACACCGCTTCGGGCGCCGTCGCAGCCAGCCAACCAGCGGCACCGTATCTGGTACTGCCCCTTGCTGGCGTCCTCGACGACACAGGTTATTGTTCCGGTCACTTCGTCCTCGCTAAACGACAAGAGCCGGGTCCGATAACGAAGATCACCCCCTTTTGCCTCAGCTGCCTGCCTGAGCGCGGGATCGAAACCCTTTTTCGGATAGAAGAAGCCACCTTCCGGGGAATAAGGATCTTCCCTGGGCGCCCCCGCGTTCGAAGTGCCACTAAAAAACGCAAGGGGTTTACCGCCAATATGCGTACAGAATCCAATGTTGCGCGGCATTTCCGACGGAAACTCATTCCCGCGACGGAAATCGTCTGCAATGCCCCAGCGACGCAGATGCTCCATCGTGCGTGAGAAGAAATTCTCTCCCGCTGGGAAATAGACCCTGCCCTCGCCCTGCTCGAGCAGGATGTAGTCGACACCCTGATAGCCAAGCTCGTTTGCCAGACACAAGCCCACGGGACCGCCGCCGACGATCACGACCGCCGTATGAATTTCATCCGTTTGCACGTTTGACACCGGTTCATGCCCTCCGATCGCCGGCGGCTTCACGATAGAAGCCGAACGCATTCAAAATCGGCCGATCCGTATAGGAGAAGAGGACGGCTTCGCCGCCGTCGCTCCAGTGCTCGTGCTCGACCCAAGAGGGAATGACGAAGGTGTCGCCTTCTTCCCAGAGATACTCTGTGTCGCCGACAAGCGTACCCCCGCCGCCTTCGGCGACATGATAAATCGTGCTTGAAGTATGGCGATGCGACCGTGTGTGCTCACCCTTGCGCAGGAGTTGCAGATAGGCGGATATCGTCGGGAGCGTCGGGCCCCCATTGAGCGGGTTCACATAGGCCATGATGATCCCGTCAAACGGGCTGCCCTCCTCCTCACGCAAAGCGTGGAGGTTATCGCGGCAATCGGTCCATCGATAATTCAGAACCGGGGATTGACGTGGTTCGATCGGCTCTTGCCAAGCCGGGCGCATGCCGCGGCCCCAACGATGGATGCTGTCTCCCTCTTGCCGGTATATGGGCTGCATCTGGCCGTCACCTTCCACGTAGTCCTCGAAGAAATTGGCATCCAGCAGGTTGGCAAACGGCAGATCGAGGCCATCCAGCCAGGCCATTGGCTGATCGGATTCATTGCCGTGATCGTGCCACCTCCATGCGGGCGTCGTGACGAAATCGCCCTTCTTCATGATCGTGCGCTCTCCTTCCACCGCAGTATAAGAACCCTCGCCCTCAATAATGAACCGTTGAGCATTAGGGCTGTGGCGATGGCTGTCGGCGATTTCGCCCGGCATCAGGAACTGGATTCCGCCGAAGATCATGCCGACGGTTCGCGCGCTCTTGGCCTCGAAAGAGGGATTGATCAGCATAAGCACACGTCGCTCAGCTTCCTGAGGGGAGATCAGATCGCCGCCACGCAGCATCATCGGCTTAATGTCTCGCCAGCGCCAAATGTGCGGCACCGCATCCACTTTCGGCTCGTTCTGAGCTGCCGTGGCCAGGTTCAGCCATAGTGGCGTGATGCTCATGGCCTTGAGTTCCTCATGGAACGCGTCGCGCTGCGCCTTCAGGTCGTTGGGCAGTTGCGTTGTGGCAGACATGGGCATTCTCCTCGAGCTTCAGCGTGTATTGGCAGGATCGCGGGGGACAAAACTGGTCATCATCGCGGCGGCTTCCTCGTCACGGGCATGCATCTCCTGGCCCCTTATGAAGATGTCGATCGCAAGTGCGAGCGATGCGCGAAGCGACGAGATTCCGCTTCCAGCCGCGACGACCGATCGCTCCATGACATCCTCCCAAGATATTTGACAGTATGCTATTTTTCATAATGCTGTCAATTAGGGTCAAGCTCTGCGTTGCAATGTCAACGGGGATAGCCGGCTACCTTCGAATCCGGTGAATAATCGAGGCGAGCCCGCTTGCGTCAAGGAACGCGAAACAAGACACCCTTGGCAGACAGGCACTCGGCAACCGCGAAGACGGCCGTTTCAGTGCCTTCGAGTCCGAGACTTCTCGGACCACAGCGTTCTCCCGTATTTCTGCCCGGGGTTCAGTTCGACACTTTGACGTGCCAGCACAGGAAGCGTGTTCATCTGGCGGACGAGTAGGCAGATCGCAATATGCATACCGCGGCGGACGTGGAATAGCCTGATGCAGTCAAGGAGACGAAATCATGAGCAAACGGCTGCTTACTTGCGCGGTACTGGGCAACTTTACAACGCGCTCCCTGAACCCTGCCTTGCCGATTACGCCAGCAGAGATCGCCGACGACTGTCTTGCCGCTGCTGAAGAAGGGGCGTCAATCGTACACATCCATGTACGCGATCCCGCGACCGAACTCCCCTCGATGGAGGTCGCGCTCTACGCTGAAGTCGTCTCCCGAATCCGCGATATCAGCGACGACTTGATTATCAACCTCACGACCGGGAATGGCGGGCGCTTTCATCCGACAGATGGCAACCCTGTGTTGCCGGGGCCACGCACCAACCTTTTGCCGCCCGACGACCGAGTGCGTCATATTCAGGAAATCAAACCGGATATCGCAACGTTGGACCTGAATACGATGGTATTTGGCGGAGAAGTGGTGATCAATCCACCATCCTCTGTTCGGCGTATGGGAGAGCTGATCCTTGCAGCAGGGTCGCGCCCGGAAATCGAGTTGTTCGATTCCGGTGACATTGCGCTTTTAAAGGCACTGCAAAAAGAAGGCAGCCTCCCCGAGGCGCCCTTGTGTTCCATCGTCATGGGCGTGCCTTACGGCTTTGCGCCCGGGCCGGAAACCGTGCTGTATGCGCGCGGACTATTGCCGCCGGGGGCGAAATGGACAGCTTTCGCCACAGGGCGTTTTGCCTTTCCCATGCTGGCGCAGTCGCTTCTGGCAGGCGGCCACGTGCGCATCGGCCTGGAGGATGCCGTCAGGCTCGACGCCGAGACGCTCGCGCCATCAAACGCTGCGATGGTCGCCAAGGCCAGGCGAATGATGGAAGACCTCGGACACCCCCCTTTGACGCCTATGGAGGCCCGCGCATTGCTGGACCTGTGATCCAGCCTGGTCGCGATCATCGTATCCGATGTAGGTGGACCGTGAGCGGAGATGCCCCCATCGGGCCCGCGTGACGTTTGACGGCCTTGACCGATCCGTGTTCGCGATAAAGGCCGAACAAGGGTCTTGCGGTCTTTGCTTCCTGCTCGACGATCTTCTGCGTGCGCCCAACCGGCTCGTAGCCGTGTGGCACATTGCCAGCCACCCAGTGCCCCTCTTGTTCGACGCGGCGATCTTGTCGCGGATGCGTTCTGCCGTGACCTCGCGTTCGAACCGGGCCAAGGACAGAAAGACGTTCAGCGTCAAACGGTCGATCTTTCAGACGCCGATCTGATCGATCAGGCCTTCATCGACATCGCGCGGCAACCTCCCGCCATGGGGCCAACCGCCAGGACAGTCGAACGATTTGCGCGGCATCAGCGTTCATCAATGACGCGCCAGCTGAAAATCTGTCGCTCGATTCTAACCAACACCATGTTCACGGCGAACCCTATAAAACCGATTGTCAGCGCGCCGACAAACATGTCTGAAACGCGGAAGAAAGCGCGCGCGTAATTGATCATATAGCCCAGTCCGACATCCGCCGCGATGAACTCCGCTGCGACAATCATGACGAAGCCCGCAGACAATCCCAACCGGACCCCTATGAACAGATCCGGAGAGATCGCCGGAAAGACGATCTCCCGGTAGAAGCGCCAGCCATTGATACCAAGAGTTCTGGCGGCACGAACCAGCACCACGTCGATGTTCACCGCGCTCAGCATGACGTTTGTCAGGATGATGTAGAAGGCCGCAAAGGCGATGAACATCAATTTGGACAACTCGCCTATGCCGAACCAAAGAATGAACAATGGCAGGACCGCCAGCGGCGGGATCGGCCGAATGAGTTCGACGACCGGCTCGAAGACTACCTCGAACAATCTCGACCGAGCGATGCCAATACCCAGCACGACAGCAAGCGGAAACGCTATGAGCGTGCCAATAAAGACGCGGGACACCGATGCGACAATATGGTTCTGCAGCACACCAGTCGACCAAAGCGCCGCCGCTCTTGTGGCGATATCAAGCGGCGACGGAAAGAGCAGCGGATTGTAAAAATTGAAGTGGCCGTTGACCAAATCTAGCAACTGCCATGCGGCAATAAAGGCAACCAGACTTATGAGCTTGTAAACCCGCATGGCGTTCTGGTTCTGGAGGCTGAAATCCGCGAAACGTTTCTTCTCCAACGTATCAAGCTGGTTCTCCAGCGTATCAAGCCGGGTACTACGTTCTTTCGACACTGCGTATCGTCCTTTCAATGCCGATTAGATCTTCCGACGCACGTTCGCGGGGCCAGGCAACCTCATTGCTGATTGTGGCCTTCAGTTCACCCGGATGCGCCTTGAGCAGGATCACGGTCCCCGCCAGATAGGCGGCCTCCTCGACGCTATGGGTCACGAACAGAATGGTTTTCTTGGAGCCGCTCCACAGCTCGATGAGCTGATCCTGCAGCGCCTCGCGCGTATAGGGATCGAGCGCACCGAACGGCTCGTCCATCAGGATGATTTCGGGATCATTGGCAAGAGTGCGCGCTATGGCAGCGCGCTGCTTCATCCCGCCCGAAAGCTCTTTGGGCAACTTGTCGCGGTGGTCATACATACCCGTCACGATCAGGAAGTGATCGACCTTGTCGCCGTCGAATTTTCCGTCGGCCGATTTGGCGCCCAGAATCACATTCTGGCGCACAGTCAGCCATGGGAAGAGGGCGTATTCCTGAAATACCACGCCGCGGTCTCGCCCCGGTCCTGTGACGATTTTTGAATCGACACTCACCGTTCCCGCGCTGGGCTTGAGCAAACCGGCCGCGATATTGAGCAAGGTCGACTTGCCGCACCCCGAGGGTCCCAGCAGGCAAACGAATTCCCCTTCGCCAACATTGAAGCTTACGGATTTGAGAATCTGCACCGGCGGCTGCTTTGGTCGAGAAAAGACCATGTCAATCCGGTCGAAACGGAGCTTAGGCGTCGTGTCCAAGTGATTGGCCCTGAATCCGATGAGGAATTACACAGTGCAAGCAAGAAGCTTGCCAGCCGGCCGCGAGCGCCGCCTGGCAAGTTGATCATGGCAGTGCTCTTCCTAGAACCCTTCGGCCGTGACCAAATCCGGCGCGACTTCCTTGAGCAGGTCGAGATAATAGAGGTCTTTGGGAGCATAGACCTCGTTTACCCAGGCGATGTCCGGGCGCCCGCCATATTCGAGGAGCGTCGTAGCCTTGTCCACCGTCGCCTCATCGATCTTGTTGGTGTAGATATTCATGCTCAGGATCTTCTGGAGGTCTTCTTCGGGGATATCGAGCGTCCCGGTCAGAATGCTCGCGGTCTCCTCGACGGAATGGGAGTTGAAGTACTCTGTAGCCGTTATCAGAGCCCGCATCACTGCCTTCACGGTCTCCGGATTCTCATCGGCGAATTCGCCGTTCACGATGAGGCCGCCATCCAGGTACATGTAGTTGACCTCCTTCTCCTCGCCGTCAATGTATGACTTGTTGCCGGAGAAATAGAGGCGACCGCCCACCTTCACGCCTTCGAGGGCGTAAGGATTCCAGATCGCCATGGCGTCGATGTCGCCACGTACAAGCGCGGGAATCTGATCCGGTGGCTGCAGGTTGACGAGAGTGATTTTCGCGCAATCGACGCCATATTCCTCGCACATGGCGGTAATCGCCATGCCGACACCCGCACCAGCCGCCATGCCGATTTTCTTGCCTTCAAGATCCTTTGGCGAGCTCACGTCGACGTTAGGTCCCAAAACAACCTGCTGAGACCCGCCGACATCGGACATCGGCATCATGTAGCGCATGTCGACGCCTTTTTCCTGCAGCATCGCAGAGATGTAGACAGACTCACCGGTCATGAGTATCTCGCCGCTGGCAGCGAGGCTGGGTACATCCGTGCCGCTCACGATCCACTTGACGGTGACATCCAGCCCCTCGTCCTTGAAGAACCCCATTTCGGAAGCTAACGCAATCTGCCCGGACATCTGGGCATCACGAACCGCCCAGAAGTCCAGCTTCGTGACTTCCGGTTCCTGTGCCAGTGTTGTCTGTGCAGGCACCACAAGACCCATACCCGCGATAGCCGTCACGAGCGCTGCGGCGCCCGCACGTTTCATCGCGACCCTGAAGTTTGGTTGAAAAGCATGCATCATATCTTTTCTCTTCCTTTCCTTTTTGCATCTCGCTAGGTGTCAGCATTCAAAGGCAGTCTTGCACTCACATCACGCTGACGATGTGCAGCGCATTTCTGGGTCTGGCGGATGTGTCGCATGTGTTTGTTTTCGGGCCCGCGACACGGCCATTGTTGCCAATATGCTGAGACTAGATGTCGTTTCGCTCGCGCCACAACATCAAAGAATCAGCGGAAAATGCGCTTGAAACGACCGGGAACGCGCTTGGGTCGCAAATTCGCGACAGCGCAGGCCCTAATGTCGTAAATATGCGTCACAACGCGTCCCGCGTGTACCCAACAGACCGCCACGTGGCACGAAACTTGCTGGAAACCGCTAACATGCTCTCGCCGCGCGAAAGGCAGGGAAATGAAGCGTATTCTTCAAGCAGAAGTGCCTCATGCAGTGGCAGATTCGCTTAAAAAGTTTGCAGCGGACATTCGCATCGCCCGGCTTCGGCGCGGCTTGACAGCCGAAGAAGTGGCCAAATCGCTCGGCGTGCATCGCACCACTTACTCCCGACTTGAAGCCGGCGATCTTGGCGTGTCGGTCGGTCTTTATGCGACGGCGGTTCATGTGCTTGGCTTAGGTCTGCCCTTCAGCGACCTGGCAGATCCGACGCATGATACAGAGGGGCAGGCGCTCGACATCGCTCGGCTCCCCAAACGTTCGCGTATACGCCGCGACGGCGCGACCAGCGTGCGACATCCACGCAGGCTTGCAACGACAGTACGCAGTTCCGACCTCGACCTGAAAATCGGCGTTCTTGGCACGATGAGCGGCCCGGCGGCGGCATGGGGACTTGTGAGCAAACACTGCGCAGAAGTTACTGCGGAGATGTATAATGACGCGGGCGGCGTGGAAATTTCCGGAGAACGCTACCGTGTCCAGATCGTGTCATTTGACGACGGAATGCAGCCCAGCCGCGCCGCCGAAGGCGCACGTTTCCTGACAGAAACCGAAGGGGTTCGCTATATTATCGGCCCCAATGTCGAGCAGACGATTGCGGCGGCCACGCCAGTGGTAGAACGCAACCGGGCGATGCTGTTCCCCTATTCATTCACCCGGTCGCTATACAGACCGCCGCATGAAAATGCCGTGCTTTGCCAAGTTGCGAACTATCAGGCCGCACCGAGGATTTATCAGTATCTGATGCAAAGCGAAGGTGTTCAAACCTTGAGTATTGTTTCGCCGTCCACCCCGGAAGGCTTGCAGCAGCGATCCGAACTCATCAGGATCGCGAAAAGCATTGGCCTGCGAATGATATCGGGCTCTGGCATTTGCCGCTCGGGCGGCGATGATATCGAACGCGCACTTGTCCCGGCGCTGGAAATGATGCCCGATGTTCTGGCCCTCCCCAATCTCGCTCCGCAGGATTCTGTGCGCTTGATCGCGCGTGCCAGAGACATGGGTTTTTCGGGACCGATCACCACCGAAGCTGCGCAAGACGCGGATTTTCTGGTCAGTGCGATTGGCAGTCTCGCTGACGGGATAGTCATGGTCGGAGGCGCCAGCCCGATCGATTCGCGCAGCGAACGGATGCAGGATTTCATGGTCCGCTTTACCCGGCTGGCAGGTCAGTGGAACGACGAGGCGGGGACAAAAGTTCATGCGCTGGAATTGATCTTGGCGACGCTTCAGATGGCGGGCGAGCGCGCGCTCAGTGACATCCGCAGTTTCCAGGCCATGATCCCGGATTTTTCGATCGAAAACCCGATGATGAGCCGCTCCTCGCGCCTCACCTATTGGGGCGACCGCGATCTCAAGCAAAAGCGGCAGATCGGCATCCCCCTGGTGGTGAATTCGATTTCCGGCGGCGCGCTCAAGAACCTGTTCGTCGAGGAGCCAAGCGAATTCTCCCAGTAAACAAGGATGACAGGGTGGCGGGCGGCTTTTCAGGCCTTCACTGTCGACCTGAGAGCGCAAGAATCATCTTATCAATGCCGGTTGGCAGGTCGATCTTGGGCTCCCAGTCGAGATTGGCTCTGGCGGCGGAAATATCCAGTTGACCGCATAGAATATCGTCGGGATCGGGCCCGTCAGCCATATCGATTTGCGCGGTAGGCAGCCGCTCGCGTACAAGCCTTGCCACATCGTCCAGGGGATAGCGTATTCCTTCAGAGATATTATAGGCCCTCTGCACCCCTTTGGTGGTCGTCAAAGCCTTGTTGACGGAAGCGGCCACATCAGAGACATGTACGAACTGACGCGAAAACCCGGCGCCATAGGGAAAATGCGTCGGCGCATTAGCGAGCGCGTCTGTGATCATCGTCTTGATCACGCAATCTGTTCGACGACGATGTCCATAAACCCATGAGGGGCGCAGGATGACGCTTTCGACATTGTGATGCGCATAAGCCTGCGCAATCCGCTCCGAACAAAGCTTGGAGACACCATAGGCGCTGGTGGCGGCGAGCGGTACGCCCTCATCAACGAGCACATCTCCGGTGTCGCCATATGCACCGGCGCTTGATGTCAGAACAATCCTTTGCACCGAAGCCAGTCGCGCCGCCTCATAGAGGTCGAGCGCGCCGCCAACATTAGTCGACAGCACCGAATGCGGCTGGCTCTTACCGAGCATGGGACCGGAGACGCCTGCGGTATGAACGATCGATTCAATCCCGTGCTCCTCGAGAACTCGCAGGATTGGCGCGACGCCGGTAATTGCAAGGGGCACAGCCTCGAAAGCCGCATCGCTTGGCGGTTCAGGCAAGATATCGGTCGGCACCACGTCGAAGCCAGCCGACTGGAGCGCAAGAACGGTTTCATGGCCTATCAGACCATAGGCGCCCGTGATGAGCACACGACCTGAGGTCATTCAAATCCCCTGATTTCGAGATTGGGCGCGATCACAGGAATACATCTCCACCGTTCGGAGACAGTGTTTGGCCGACATAGAAATCGCCGTCGGACGAGGCCAGCAAAACGGCTGTCGGGGCAATCTCGGCTGGATTGCCGAACCGATGAATCGGCAACTCGCTGAGCTTGCGGTCTTTCCATTCCGCGGTCAGCCCGTCATTTAGCCGAGTCTCCACCATGCCCGGCGCAATTGCGTTGACGAGTATGCCGCTCCCGGCAAGCTCAACAGCCAGGGCACGCGTCAGGCCAATCACACCGGCCTTTGCGGCGCAGTAATGCGCAAGCCCCGGCGCGCCTTTATAGGCAAGCTGGGAGGCGATGTTGATTATCCTTCCCCAGTGCATGCTCTGCATGCCCGGTGAGGCCAGTTTCGCGAAATGAAAAACGGCCCGCAAATTGACGGCGATCATGCGGTCAAATTCGTTCAGATCGATCGCGTCGAAACTCCGTTCAGCGCCAATGCCGGCATTGTTGACCAGAATGTCGATCGGACCGAGCGCGCGCGCGCTTTCGGCCCAGAACGCCTGAACATCGGCGTCATCCGCCACATCGCACTGAATGGCCATCGCATTGCGCCCGCATCCCTCGATCGCTGACACAACTTCGGCAGCCCCCTCCGCGTCGTCGTCGTGGCAGAAGGCCACGTCCGCACCCTCAGATGCGAAAGCAATCGCAATAGCCGCACCGATGCCGCGACTCCCGCCAGTGACGAGGGCTTTTCTGTTCTCAAGCCGTCCTGCCATCTTCACCGTTCTGTTTACGCGGACATCGACTATGCCTCTCATTCGAAAATGGCCTCGGCTGCATCGGGCTGCAATGTCAAAAAGTCGACCCTGTGCCGGGTCTACGCGACAAACGTGAAGCCGCGGCCGCACAAATCCGTCGCTACGACTGTTAATGTCGCATTTATGCGGCTTTTGAATCCCGCACTGTCGGCATTGTCAGTCCTTCAGAAAAAGCTGAAAGCCTGGTCATTCGCTTGCCGGCAACAGAGCACGGCTAGTCATCTCGACCGCTTCCCACCTCAGGCCTTCATCCGCGATAACTTCGCTTGGCGTGACTACCGCCCATTGCGAACCATCTGCCACCGGGAAGATGTCCCAATCCAAGCGATGAGTGAGATTGTTTCGGATGCCGGATGTCCGTTTTTTCCTGCAACCGTCAGTATCGGTCATTCCGCTTGCTGCCACGAATTGGACATTCCGCCACGGTCAAATGCGATGTCGCACAAAGGTGCACTCTGGAACGCACTGGCGGCAGCCGCTAATACTTGGAGGACTCGCGACATATGGGGTAAAGAACATCACCAAAGACTGTTGCACCCTTGACCTGAAGACTTCGGAGCAATCGGGTACGTACGACCCGGCCGCCGCTCATCAGCTGCACATCGCCCAATCCCTGGCGGTTACTCCAGCTGGCGAGGCGCTGACCGAGAATCTGCGTGCGGAGATGATGGAAATTCCGGGCGGCGTGTTTGAAATGGGTGCGCGGCGCTCCTCTTTTCCGTCAGATCTGGACAGTCCGCGTCGCAAGGTGAGGGTCTCGCCCTTCCTTCTCGCGCCAACGACGGTAACGAACAGCCAGTTCGACCGCTTCACGAGGGAGACGGGCTATCGGACGGTCGCCGAACGGGAGGGGTGGAGCTTCGTGTTCCATCTGCTGCTCGGCGCCGAACTGGGTAGATGGCCCGACAGTCCTCCAGACCTCCCTTGGTGGCGCAAGGTCCACGGCGCAAGCTGGTCAGCGCCTGAGGGGCCGGGGAGTGATGTTGTCTCGCGCCCGGATCATCCTGTCGTTCACGTGACCTGGTACGATGCGCTTGCCTACGCCCGCTGGTCCGGATTGCGCCTGCCTCGAGAGGCGGAATGGGAGTTCGCGGCACGAGGCGGCCTGAAGAACAAGAAGTTCCCTTGGGGTGATGAACTAATGCCGGGCGGCCGATATGCAATGAACACGTTCCAAGGTGCCTTTCCCCACCGAAACTCCGGCGACGACGGGTGGATTGGCACCGCCCCGGCGGACGCCTTCGCGCCCAATGGTTACGGTCTTTACAACATGACAGGCAATGTCTGGGAATGGGTGCAGGATTATTTCGGCGCGCTGCCGGTGGCCGGCCTTTTGCCCGCGCAGGACCCCGCCGGTCCCGAAGATGGCTATGCCCGCGTCCAGCGGGGCGGCTCCTATCTTTGCCACGTAAGTTATTGCGACCGGTATCATGTCCATTCGCGAACGCAGAACGATCCGGACAGCTCGGCCGGCAATTGCGGATTTCGCGTGGCGGCTGACCTGTAGCTTCAGCGAGGCGTCACGAAACGAGTGTAGAGCCGGACAGGGTCAGGATCGGGATTGCGAATCGGTCGAAATGCCGCGCAGCGCCATTGCTTCCACCTCGACCAGGAACTCCGCCCTGGTAAAGCCCGAAACTATCATGAGTGTCGATGCCGGCTTCACCGTGAGGTGCGAAAGAACCCGGTCTCTGGCCTCCATATAAAGCGGCATGTGCTCGCGTCTGGTGACATAAGCATTGAAGCGGATCACATGCTCGAAGCCCATGTCCACCGCATACAGAATCCTGCGAATATGCTCAAAGCAGATTTCGGCTTGCCGCCCGACATCGTTGGGCACTGGCTCTCCTTCGGTGACCGCCAACTGGCCGGAGGTGACCAAAAGCGACCCAGCCAGGACCGCGTGGCTGTAATCTCCGAAGGGCGACGGCACGTCAGTGGGGTTTACTGCAATCACTGCCCGGCCTCCGACCCCGGTTCGACCCTGACGATGTCATCGGGTTTCCAGCCGGCATCGAGCGCCGCGACATCAGGCCCGTAGATCCGAAAGATCGCCGCCCAATTCCGGCCGGGCGCCGTCTCCATCCAGATCTCGACACCATCAGGGCGTTCCGGTGCGAAGACGATTTCGACAGGTTTGCCGCTGTCGTTCTTCGACAGCTCCAGCGAGTTGAACTCAACGGTTTCGGCCCCGCGAATGAACCGGAATGTAACTGCATCATAGACGGCCAGCGCCCAGAACTGCCGCGCCGGAACGGGCCCGGGAACCGACAGGCGATAGGTTTCGCCGCCCCGTAACGGCTCCCCCGCCGCGTCGCTGACGACATGGAAGAACCGTGCCGCGCCGGCAGTCTTCGGCACGCCGCACATCCGGTAGGCAAGAGCGGCGCGCCGGTCGTAGTCGAGACGCTCCGCCGTCATGATCGGCCTGGCGGTCTGTGCGTGCTGGATATAGGTCGGCGACCCCCAGCGGCGATCCGGCCACAAAGGATTGATCTCCAGGTTTTCTGCGACAAGCTGGTCCTGCGCCTCACGAGCGGCGCGGGCGAGAATGGCACGCTGTTCGGGATCGGGCGCAAACGGTCGGTCCGGCGCGATGCCGAGCGACATCAGCATGCCCATCGCGACAAGGTCCATCTGCCTGACCGGCTCGTCCCGCACGATCGCCGCCAGACAATCGAAGTAGCTGTCGTCCATTTCCGGAAAGGCGTCGAAATCCCGTCCGGCGATGTCGATGAAGCGCTGGTTCCCGGACGTGCCGGCTTCGCGGATCTTAAGGCCGCGAATGTGCTGCTGCGCGAGCGCGACACCGGCGTCGCCATAGTCCTCGGGGATGGCGCGAAACAGGATGTAGGCGTTGCGGGTTGGGCACGGGACGGCCGTCGCGCCATCCGGAATATCGTCCGCGTAACCGGGTGGCAGGATGGCATAGGTTCCGCCGTTGCCGCCATCCACGCCGGCCGGCCCGACATCGGCCAGCGCGTTCTGCCAGCAGTCGAAGATGCTTCCGTAAAGCCCCGAACCCTGCGTCGGCGGCAGGGTCAACAGCACCGGCGCCGCGTCGAGCCGTATCGCCGAATAGGCATAGAAGGTGGTCGCGTTGGGCGTGGTGATCTGCCAGCGCCAATCCGGAAGGCGCGAGAAATAGACAATGTCGCCAAACTGCCCGTCGACGCCGCGAAATGCTGCGAGCATGGCTTGGGTCGAGACCATGGGCATGCCCCACAGAGCGGCTTCAACCGCTCGGCGATAGTAACGGCGCGACGTCCAGTCGGCGGTCTCCTCGGGTTCGGTCATTTCGACGAAGCGCCCTCGCTTATCTATGTTGTTCGCTGTCTGACTGGCTCAGGCCGGCGCGCGCGAGAAAGAGTTCGATCGCTTCCCGGCTTATCCGCTCCGCATCCAGCGGCTCGCCTTCGGCAACGCCAAGGAGACCTCGTGCCTGGATCTCGTATTCCGCGTAGTACTGACTGACCGCCCACATGTTCATAAGGAACAGGACGGGATCGACCTGCTTCATGAGGCCGGCTTCACACCATCCGCCGATCATCTTGATCGCCTTGCCGGCGCTACCGAGGATGTCTCCCCAGTGATCGGTCAGGTCGATCCCGCCGCGTGCCATCTCCAGCGAGAACAGACGCGTCATGTCCGGATGTTCGACCGAGTGCCGGATTTTCATGCGCAGATAATCGGAAATGATCGCCGCCGGATCGTTGGCGTGCGCGGAGGCGAAGAACATGTCGGACCATTCGGCGATGATGTAGTTCAACACCTCCCGATAAAGGTCTTCTTTCGATGTGATGTAATAGTGGAACTGGGCCTTGGTGATGCCTGCGGCATCGGCGAGAGCCTGCGTCGACGTGCCCGAGAGGCCGTTCTTGCCGACCTCCCGGATGGCCGCCTCACGGATAGTCCTGAACATCGCCAAACGTTTCCGCTTGACCACGCTGCCGGCTTCCGGCCGCTCCGCAGCGGGACTGGTATGGTTGGTCGTCATGGGCGCATCACTTTTCGGTCGTTGGCCGAATTACGAGACGCACGTCGCGACGCTGAGCCGGATACGCAACTCATTTTCTTAGCTCCGCGCCATGGCGTCGGTCCAGCCGAGCGTTTTACCCGGATTCATAAGGCCGTACGGGTCCGCCTGGCGCTTGAACTCGATCTGCGCCGTGTCGATCTGCTTCATGCCCCCCTCCTCGATGGTCACGACATGCGGGTTGAAAACGGTGCAGCCGTCCCGCTCGATCTCGGCCATCAGTTCATCGATGCGATCCTTGCCATGCCACTTTACCAGAGGCAGCGCGAAGATCTGGATGCGCCCACCCATCATCGCAACCTCATGGTGCCAGAACATCTCGGCACCGTAGCGGTTCATTTGGCGCATCGCGAGGGCTGGATCGAAGGGATAGGGATAGGCGACCTGCAGATAGGTCCAGCTCTTGTCGACCTTCAGCGCCTGCAGCGTGGTGTGGTTCCAGCCGCATTCATAGGCGGGCTGCAGGCCGCAACCCGCGATCTCGTCCTTGCGCAGCGAGAACGACACGGACCCGCCCCGCTCCTCCACCTTCTCGCAGAAACGCGCCATGTCGTCCGGCGCGACCATGGCGAAAACGGCGTCCCTGTCGGCGGGAAACCGGTCGCCGAATTTCCGATAATAGGGCGAGAAACGCCGCTCGACGCAGGTCAGAAGATAGAGATCCAGCCGGTTCTCCTGCGTTTCCATGCAGAAACGCAGCGCCTGTTCGTAGCCGTCGAACAATGCCGCCGTGTGGATCCAGTCCGTCGCCTTCGTGAGCGCAAGGCCGATCTCCACGATGATGCCATTCGTGCCATAGGCGTGCTGGACCTTCTGGACCTCATCGCCCCGCAACTCGATCACCTGCGGCTCATCCTCGACGGTGACAACCTTCACGTAATCCATGTTGCCGGCATCCCGAAGCATGCCGTGCCGTAGCGACCCGATGCCGCCCGATCCCCCGGCGACGAAGCCGCCAATCGTCGCGATGGTGCGCGTGGAGGGATACATCAGCAATTCCTGGCCGGTTTCGCGCACCGCGTCGTCGAGACGCGCGATCCGCGCGCCGGCCTGAACGCGCACAAGCCCGTCCTCTATCGCGATCACTCTGTCGAGGCGGGTCAGGTCCATCACGACGCCGCCTTTCAGCGGAATGCATTGCCCGTAATTCCCGGTGCCACCGCCCCGCAGCGTCAGGGGCAATCTGCACTTCACCGCGGCGGCCGCAACCCGCTTTATCTCCTCCTCGGTGGTCGGCAGGACGACGATATCGGCGCGCATGTCGTCGAGCTGCCCCTTCAGGACAGGGCTGTACCAGTAATAATCACGCGAGCGCAGTTCGAGGGAACGCGGGTCGTCATACCAGCGAATTCCGTCAATTTCGGCCTTGAACGCGTCCAGTGACGATGGGCTCGATGTGGTCATGATCACCCTCTTTCCCGTTCGCCCGCGAGGGCATCGGTGCGGTCCGATCGTAGCGGCGCGGCGCCAGGAGGCGGAACCGGAAACCGCTCGATCGAACGGAGAATTTCAACGAGCCGATCGACCGCATGGTCGAGCGTTTTTCGCCCCTTTTCGGCGGTGGCGAGGTGAGCTTCCCCGCAGGCTCCCGCTGCGTTCATGTCCTGCATCAGCCAGGCCGGTTTCGCCGGTCCCGCCAGTCCGACCCCCGGATATGCGGATGCGAAGCCCTCGGCCTCGGACCGGAAATCACTGGCGAACGCCATGTCGACATTGGCCGGGTCCAGGGCGAGCATCACCGATGTCTCCATGTCGCCCGCATGGATGCCGTGAGCCTGCTCCCGTTCCGAGAAGACGCCATCCGGCATCCCGACGCCAAACCAGTTGAGGCAGAAGACAGACATGTTTTCGCGGAAGCGAAGCTCCCGCGCGGCGACGTCCATCGCCGCGATATTGCCGCCATGCGCATTCAGCAGCACGAGCTTCCGCACACCCGCGCGCGCGACACAGGCGCCGATCTCCACCCAGACGCGCATGACCGTCTCCGAAGACAGATAAAGCGTGCCCGGCCAATCCGCGTGCTCGACGCTCTTTGTGACGGCCTGTGTTGGCAGGAACAACGCCGGGCTCTCCGCGGGAAGCCGGGAGGCTAGACGGTCCACAACACCGTCAACGATACAGGCATCGACGGACAAAGGCAGATGCGGCCCGTGCTGCTCGGTCGCGCCCAGCGGAAGAACCGCGACGATCTCGCCACGTTTCAGCGCAGCAAATTCGCGCGCGGAATAATCCACCCAGTTCCGCTTCGGCAAACCCGTCGCCGACGACACGGCACCCGCCATCCAAACACCTCCAAATCAGGCCTTGAATTTTTTCATAGCATTTGCTCTGATCATTTGGTAGGTTTTTTTACGCACTCGTTGAAACGCATGAAAAACAAGGTGTCGGGGGACGGGCGGCACGCGGGAAAGCCGCGCATCGTGCCCGTGAGAGAGATGATGATGTTCGCAGCACCCGATTTCTCCCGCCGATCGAGAGGCGGTTTCGAAGCCACCTCCCGGTCGAGCGGACGCCGGACGGGCGAGCTGCACTTTCACCGGCATCTCTTGCCGGGTGACGGGCGACGGAGCGTCGGATGACCCGCGTCGTCTACATCGAATATTCAGGCAACAGGATCGAGGCGGACGTAGCGGCCGGCCTCAGCGTGATGGAAGGCGCCCGCGTCAACAACGTCGCCGGCATCGAAGCCGAATGCGGCGGCAGCTGTTCCTGTTCGACCTGCCACGTCTATGTCGACCCGGCATGGATCGACAGGCTCCCCGCGAAGCTGCCGATGGAAGAGGACATTCTCGAACTCGCGCATGAACCCGATCCCGCCTTGAGCCGCCTGTCCTGCCAGATCGAGATCTCGGACGATCTCGACGGCCTGACTGTGCGCATTCCCGCGCGGCAGGGATGACGACGATGGCGACGAGGCAGCTCCCGTGACCGTCCCGCCGTCCCCGAATCCCGTCCTCACCCAGTCGGAATTGCGCGGTGCGTTGCAAGCGACATCCGACAAGGGGTTCATCCTTCGCAATGTTCGCCTGCAGCAGGCCGTGACCGTCCCCGACTTCAAGCCCGATGCGACCGATGGCTTCTTCCGCGCGGATGTGGCGATCGCGAGCGGACGGATCGATGCGATCGCCCCCGCCGGGTCCATGGCGAGCGACACGGGGTTAGCCGCCGTCGAAGCCGGATCCCGGGTACTGATTCCGAATTTCGTCGATTGCCATACGCATATCGACAAGGGCCATGTCCTCCAGCGCGCGGCACCCTCGGACGGCACCTTCGCCGGCGCGGCGGCGTCGATGCGCGCCGACCGTGCAGCGCACTGGACGGCGGAAGACGTTGCGAGAAGGATGGACTTCGCGCTCCGGTGCGCCTTCCATCACGGCACGCGCGCGCTTCGGACGCACATCGACTCTCACCCGCCGCAAGACCGCATTTCCTGGCCGGTGTTATCGCGCGTCAGGGAGGAATGGCGGGGCCGCATCGATATCCAGGGGTCCAGCCTGTTTCCGCTCCCGATGGTCCGAGATCCCGACTTCCTGGACCGGATCGTCGGTCACGTGAAGGCCGCCGACGGGGTGCTCGGCGCCGGAGTCTATCCCGATCCGGATCTCGATGGCCTTCTGCGCACGATCATCGAGACCGCCACGCGCCACGGGCTCGATCTGGACTTCCATGCAGACGAGACGGCGGATCCGTCGTCGGACTGCCTGCGCCATATCGCCGAAGCTGTGCTGCGGTCGGACCACGAGGGGCATGTGCTGGTCGGCCATTGCTGCTCGCTCGCACTGCAGGACGCGGCAACGGCTGACGAGACGCTGGACAAGGTGGCAGAGGCCAGTCTGTCGGTCGTCGCCCTGCCGGCCTGCAACCTCTATCTGCAGGATCGACGCACCGATGCAACGACGCCGCGCTGGCGAGGCGTGACGCTGCTTCACGAAATGCACGATCGCGGGATTCAAGTCTCGCTTGCGTCCGACAACATCCGCGATGCCTTCCACGCCTATGGCGATCTCGACATGCTCGACGCTTTCCGTCTGGGGACCCGCGTCGGCCATCTCGATCATCCGGCCAACGATTGGATCGTGACGGCAACCGCCAATCCGGCGCGCGCCATGCGAATGGACGATGCAGGTGTGCTGCACGCCGGTTCCGGCGCCGATTTCATCCTTTTCGAAGGACGGTCCTGGTCGGAAATCCTGTCGCGGTCCGAAAGCGGCCGTATCGTCGTGCGCGACGGAACGCCGATCGCCGCACCGCTCCCTTCCTACAGCGAACTCGACGGGCTTGCCGATGCCTGACCGCCCTGAAACCCGCGACCCTTTCGAGGGCTACATGATCGACGTGAAAACCGATAACGGGACCATGGTGTGGCGCGCGCTGGAACGGGCCATCTGGCTTGTCTTCGCGCTGTGCATGTTTGTCCTCTTCGTCTGGCCGGTCTTCATGCTCGCCATCGGTAGCTTCCGCACCTCGCCCCCCGGCGCGGCCGGAGACTGGACGCTGGACGGCCTCCGCAATCTCGTGACCAATCCGGGCATCGCCGCCGGCGCCTACGACACGCTTTTCCTCTCGTGTTTCCTGACGGTCTTCGTGACGCTCCTCGCGGTTTTCTTTTCCTGGGTTGTCGCGAGAACCAACACGCCGCTTCGCTGGCTGGTGACGCCAATGATGGTCGTCGTGCTCGCCACGCCGCAGCTCTTTTTCGGCCTCAGCTGGGCCATGCTCGGCAACGAGAACGCCGGCCTGATCAACTACACGATCCGTACCGTGACCGGCACGTCCTGGAGCCCCTTCAACGTCGAATCCTGGTTCGGGATCATCTTTGTCCTGACGTTGAAGGTCACAGCCTTCGGCTACCTTTTGATGATCGGCCCCTTCGGCTCCATGGACCGTACGCTGGAAGAGGCATCCCGGACCTCGGGCGCCAGCGCCGTCTCTACCTTCTTCCGCGTCACCATTCCCGTCCTGACGCCGGCGGTTGCCGGCGTGGCAATCCTCATCTTCACGAACGGCCTCGAATCCTTCGACATCCCTCTACTGCTTGGCGTGCCAGCCGGGATCGGCGTGTTTGCGACGCAGATTTTCGACGCGGTGAACAAGACCTTGCCGCCGAACTACGCCGCCGCCGGCACCTTGTCGCTGCTGCTCACGTTTACAGTCATGGCGCTGGTCCTGATCCGCGCCCGCATCATGGCCGGACGGAGCTACGCGGTGATCTCGGGCAAGGGACACAAGACCGAACCGGCCGACATCGGAGGCTGGCGCTTCGTGGCGAGCGGGCTGATCCTCCTCTACGCCCTCCTCGCCGTGGTTCTGCCGCTGGTGCAGATGCTGGTCGGATCGCTGCAACCGGTTTTCGGCCTCTATCGCGGATTCACGCTCGACAACTACCTGACCGTGCTGGACGATTCGCAGATTGTCCGGTCGCTGATCAACACGGCCATCGTGGCGGTCGTCGGCGGTTTCCTCGCGATGACGCTCGCCGTGTTCATCGGCTATGTCGGGCGACATTCCGGACGCACGGTGCGTCACGCGCTGGAATTCACCACATGGCTCCCCTGGACACTGCCGGGAGTCGTCCTGGGCCTCGCCATGCTCTGGGCCTACATCTCCCTGCCCGGCCTGAAACTGCTTTATTCGACGATCTGGATTCTTATGATCGGGCTGGTGGTGGCCGTCATACCGGTGGTCTCGCGCGTTTCCGACGCCGCCCTCGCCCAGATCGGTGCGGAACTCGAGGAATCGTCGCGCGTGGCAGGCGGCGGCAGGATCTCCACCCTCTTTCGCATTGTCCTGCCGCTCATCGCGCCCAGCTTCATCGCCGGATGGACCGTCGCCGGCATCATGATTTCCGGCAATCTGGCCATTCCGGTCATGCTGTCGTCCGCAACCAGCCAGACCGTGCCGGTCCAGGCCTATGATCTCTACATCGCCGGAGAGGTCAGCCAGACCTCCGCGATCTTCTGCATCCAGCTTGGCGCCATAATGGTCGTCCTGATCGCCGTCGGGCTGATCCGCGCGCTCGCCGGACTGAACGCCCGCCGCAAGGCCGCCGCCGACCTTGCCCCCATGCTCACCGACTCCCCGACCGGAGGCCGCAATGACTGATATCCATCTCCGCAGCCTAGCGAAAAGCTATGGGTCGAAGTCGATCATCGAAAGCCTCGACCTCGACGTGGCCGAGGGCGAGTTCCTGACCCTTCTCGGCCCCAGCGGCTGCGGCAAGACCACTACCTTGCGCATGATCGCGGGACTCGAAAAGCCGAGCGGCGGGAGCATCAGCTTCGGCGACCGCGTCGTCGCCTCGCCGGAACGGAATATTTTCGTCGCGCCGGAGGCGCGCAACCTCGGCATGGTGTTCCAGAGCTACGCGCTGTGGCCGCACATGACCGTGTTCGACAATGTCGCCTATCCCCTGCGCATGCGCCGCACCGCAAGGCGGGATATCGCCGAACGCGTTCAGGATGCGCTGCGCCTGGTCGGACTTTCCGATTATGCCGACCGGTCTGTTTCGATGCTCAGCGGCGGACAGCAGCAGCGCGTCTCCGTGGCGCGGGCGGTCTCCGCCCATCCCGGGCTTTTATTGTTCGACGAGCCGCTATCCAACCTCGACGCCAAGCTGCGCGCCAGTATGCGGACCGAACTCCGCACGCTGCAACAGCGGCTGGGGATCACGGCGGTCTATGTCACCCACGACCAGCTCGAGGCTCTGGCCATGTCGGACCGCGTGCTGGTCATGAACAAGGGCGAGGTCATGCAAATCGGCACGCCCGAGGATATCTTCCGGCAGCCCAACAACCGGTTCGTCGCCGACTTCGTCGGCTTCGAGAACCTCCTGACGGGAACCGTGGGGGAGACCGGACCGGAAGGCTGCGCCATCCGGATGCAGAGCGGTGAGGTTCTCAGGGCCGGGAATTGCGGCACGCGCCCGACCGGTGAAACCGTCTGCGTCGCGCTGCGAGCCAACCGCGTCGGACTGACGGCGACCGCATCCGCCGATCGCTCGGTCAACGATTTCGATGCGACGATCGAAGCCGCCGCCTTCCTGGGCGACACCCAGCAATTCGATCTCTCGTGTCTCGGTCAAACAGTCATCGCGACCGTGCCCGTGGCCGATCTGGGCCGGGCCGGGCTGGCCGGGGCCAGGCCCGGCGACAGCGCGGTCGTGCATCTCTCACCCGAAGAAGTTGTCGTGACCGCCATCTAGGCGGCCGCCCGAACCTCCCCCAAGCAAAAGGACCAATGGCATGCACAAGACGAAAATCACCAGACGAGCCGCCTTCATCGCCGGCGCCGGCATTGCGGGCATGATGATGATCGGCAACGCCATGGCGCAATCCGACGCCGATGCGCTCGGCGGCCCGGAAGCCGCCGCATCGCTCGACGCCCTCTATCAGCAGGCGATTTCGAACGGCGAGAACAAGGTCGTCGTTTATGGCGGGCTCGCCAAGGCGTATAAGGGCGTCTTCGACGCCTTCCAGGCGCGCTACCCCGAGATCGAGGTCCAGACGCAGATCGTGTTCGGCGCCGCCCTGTTCGGCCGCATCGGCCAGGAGTTCACCAGCGGCCAGCACGTCGCGGATATCGTCCATGTCGGCGCGACCGCCATGGTCCCGCTGCTGAACGCGGACCAGATCGAGCCCTATGCCCCGGAAATCGCCAAGGTGGATCCATACTGGGTCGGACCGGACAATGCCTTCGTCTTCTCGTCGCTCAACGTGTCGGGCTATTTCTACAACACAGACCTCGTGTCCGACGCGGACAGGCCCACCTCCTGGGGCGAACTGGTCGGGCCCGATTGGACCGGCAAGGTCGGGATTTCCGATCCCACCAATCCGGGAGGAACAGCCGAACTGTTCACGACGCTCATGTATGGGGGCGTGATGACCGATGACTACCTCGGCAAGCTAAAGGCCAACGACACCAAGATCGACGCCGACTGGGCGCCGCTGGTCCAGACAGTTCTCACCGGTCAGCGCGCCGTCGGTGTCGGCCCGGTTTACGGCATGGTCAACACAGCCATCCAGAAGGGCGCTCCGCTGAAGTACAACTTCCCGCTCGACGACGCCAACGTGCTGCTGCCCATCGGTTTCGCAATCATCAAGAACGCGCCGGACATGGCTGCCGCAAAGCTGCTCGCCTCGTGGGTCTTCACGCCCGAAGCCCAGGCGCTGATCGGCGCCGCCGGCTTCTACGGCACACATGAAGGCGATCTCGGCACGCCGGAAGGACTTCCGCCGCTCAGCAAAGTGCCTAACATCGTGGAACTGCCGGTGCTCACCGAACGCGCCGGCATGCAGAACGCTGCCCGCGAAGAGCTGACGCGTCTGCTCAAGTAAATTCACGGCCTGCCCGGCAGCACTGTCGGGCGGGCCGCCACCGGACAATGACCGCGCGAGAGACGAGATGACCAAAGACGCGAAGAACGGAAAGACCGACGGGCATGTCGGACGCATTTACGCGCGATCCGAACCGTCCTGGCCGCCAACACCCTCTCCCGGTCCCAGGGTGCCGAACGTCATCGTTATGCTGCTCGACGACATGGGCTATTCCGATGTCGGCTGCTTCGGAAGCGAGATCCCGACGCCAAACATCGACCGGCTCGCCGAGCGCGGGCTGAAATACACGAACTTCCACGTTGCGCCGAAATGTTCGCCGACGCGCGCGTCAATGATGACCGGTATGAACCATCATTCGGTCGGCTATTCGGATGTCGTTCACTATGATTCCGGCTTTCCGCACTCCCGCTATGAAATGCCGACCGATGTTCCGACCCTGCCCGAATATTTCCGCCGTTGCGGATATTCGACCTTCATGGTCGGCAAGTGGCATCTTGCGAAGGAACTTTACACCTCGGCCGCCAGCCCGCGCCGCTCATGGCCGCTGCAATGCGGCTTCGACCAGTTCTATGGCTTCCTCGACGGCTTCACCAATCTGCACGAGCCGCACGAATTGATCGAAGGCAACTCGATCCTTTCCATCGACAGCTTTCCTCCGGGCTACTACCTGACGGACGATCTCAATGACCGTGCGATTCGCATGATCAAGGAAACGAAAGCCGCCAATCCGGCGAAGCCTTTCTTCCTCTATTTTTCCCATGCCGCCGTCCACGCCCCGCTCCATGCGAAGGCCGAGGATATCGAACGGCATCACGGTCGCTACGACGTGGGTTGGGACGAGGCGCGGGCGGAGCGGCTTCGGCGCCAGAAGGATCTCGGCATCGTCGCGCCGGATGTGACCTGTTCCGAGGCCGAGGAAACGGGCTACGAGATCCCGCACTGGAACACGCTCAGCGAGGACCAGCGCCGGCTTTACGCGCGATACATGGAAACCTATGCCGCGATGATCACCAGCGTCGACGACAATGTCGGCCGGATGTGCGAAACGCTGCGGCGGATGGGAGAACTCGACAACACGATCTTCGTGTTCATGTCCGACAACGGCGCGAGCGGCGAAGGCGGCCCGACGGGCTCGCCCTGCTATCTCGGCGCGGTGTCCTTCCTCTACACAAAGCTCGACGGAGAACCCGTCGGTGCGAAGAAGCTCGCCGCATTGACGCCCGACAGGATCGACCTGTCGGAGATCGGCGGCAGACACACCATGCCCCATTATCCGCGCGGTTGGGCGCGCGTTTCCAACACGCCTTTCAGGCTGTTCAAGAAATTCACCCATGCCGGCGGGCATCAGGTTCCGTTCATCATCTCCTGGCCCGAGGGTATCCGCGATCACGGCGGGATCCGGCGGCACTACGCCCATGTGTCCGATCTCTTGCCGACATTGCTGGATCTCGCGCGCGGAAGTGGCGCGCCGGAGGTGACGCTGCACGATAGGGTCGTGGGCAAGAGCTTCGCCGGAAGCATTTCCGACAGCGATGCGCCCGAGACCCGACTTCAGCAACACTATGAACTGGAAGGCAATCGCGGCATCTACCGCGACGGCTGGGAGGCCGTCGCGCGCCACCAGCGCGGCCCGCATTACGATGCCGACCGGTGGGAACTCTACAATCTGCGTGACGACCCAACAGAAACGCACGACCTCGCCGGTTCCGAGCCGGCGCGCTTGCAGGCGTTGACGGATGCTTGGGAGGAATTGGCAGAAGAATACGGCGTCTTCCCGCTCGACGATGGCAGCGGGCTGAAGCGCATATGGCACAGTCCGGAGCAGGATGCCCTCGACAAGCCGGTGACGATCTATGCGGGCACGCCAACGCTTTCGCGCTTCCGGTCACGGTTGCTGATCCAGCTGCGTTCCTACACGGTCACGGCACAGCTCGAAGGGTATCGGCCGGGCGATCAGGGTGTGCTCGTTGCCCACGGCGACCAGGGCGGCGGCTACATGATGTTCGTTGAGAACGGGCGCCTTTGCTATGCTCACACCTTTGCGAACCAGACGCGCTATCTCGACGGAGGCGCAGTGCCCGAAGGGGCGAGCACCATCACGCTCGACGTCGCCGCAACGGCAGGCGGCGCATCGACAGTCAGCCTGTCGATCGATAGCGCGACGACCGCATCTGGCCACGATTTCGAACTGTTCTGGGGCATGAGCCCGTTCCAGGGAATCGATGTCGGCATCGACCGACGGTCGCCCGTCAGCCGCGAGATCCGCGCGCAGCACGGCTGCTTCGCCTATACGGGTCTGCTGCATTCCGTGACGTACGCACCCGGCACGCTGGCTCCGGACTCGCCGTTCCGCAAATCGCCCGAGGAACTGAGAGCAGCGCTTCTGGAACTGATGGGGCCGTTTGAATAGGCCAACAAGAAAATTAGATCCGTGAACACCCCCGGTTCTCAGGCGGTGCAGATCCTAGGCTATCCTCAACATCACGCAGACTGATCGCAAACTGGTAGTACTGCCACACCGAATGCTGGATTACCTTGGACGGAAAGCGATGGCGGGCGTAGCAGCGGCACCCCGAGCGCCAGCGCGTTAACGTGACAGAACCCGTCCGAATGCGCATCGAGAACGCAGATCGGGATGTCCAGGTGGGAAATCCGCTTCTGACCCGAAATAGAGAATATTTCTCCGGTCCCGAAACTGAATTCCACTGTTTGAGGCAAATCGGAAATCATATCCCCGACAGTACGCGAAGCTTGGCGCGTGTTTCCTCGGACCGTCAGCTTTCCTCTGCGTCCAATGCTCCACCGTATTTACGTCCCAGGTTGGCGAGAATGCGTATCAGGACATCAAAAAAGATGTCGCGATCATCCTGTTTGACGCCTTCGAACCACTCGGCATGAAGCCTGTCGGTTTCGAGCCGTATGTTGCGAACCAGTTCTTCGCCCGCGGGGGTCAGTTTGAGAGCCTTGTACCGCCTGTCGCTCTGAGTCCTTTGTCGCGCCAGAAGCTTGTTGGCTTCCAGCAACTGGACGACCTTGGTTACGGCGGATTTCTTCAAGGCGACGGATCCGGCCAGATCGTTCTGGGATATCCCGGGGTTCAGCCAAACAATATTGAGAACGCCGATCATCCCGGACTCGATTCCGAGCCTCTCGCGAAGCATTGTGCCCTCGGTTCGCAAAAGCGCCCGGAGATTGCGCGAAAGAAACGGCAGGTCCTGACGTAGGGGGCCGAGTTCCAGGGCATTTCCGGACGCAGGGAGTTGCCCCCCCGGCATCTTATCGACAGATCGATCGGTCATTGGCCGAACCTGCCCGCAGCGTTGATTCAATGCAAGATGCTGGAGGCGGGATTGACAAGGGCAAAGCACATAGTTCACTAAATTAACTATTATTATCGGTTTTGGAAAGCCAGAGTATTTATGGGGGAGGAAGCGGACCGTTCTGTCGTGGTCTACGGACACGGTTTTCCGAGGGAAATTCTGTGGCTTGCGGGGTATGAGGCGGTCGATGAAACACGTCCGGATGCGCCAGTCACCCTCCGCGACGGATCCCGGATCTCGGCGCTCCTGGAGCCTTTTCTCGATCCGTATGTGCGCAGTTTTCTGCTTCGCCTGGAACAGGGAGCTTTCGATCGAAATCCGGCGGTGATTTTCCTACGTGAATCGCCGGGCGCGCTTCATGCTTATCAATATGCGCTTGAGCTTCGTCGGCTGGGTCTTCTCCCCGAGGATGGACCGGCGCTATTCATCTTCAACCTCCTGCTGTCCCCCGACGAGGAGGTCTCGGTCTTCAACGCGGCTGAACTTGCCCGCCTGGAAAGCTTCTTGAGGGAGATCCAGCCGCGGCGCGCCGGGTCAGTCAGGGAGACTCTTGAACGCGTATCACTGCGGGCAAGTCTTCTGGGCCAGATCGCGCAAGCCCAATCAGGGGGACGCCTCAGTGGCACCGCGGCGTTCAATACGCGCAATGCGGCGATGCATATGCCGCTGGCGCGCTCGATCGAAGTCTTGAACCAATTGCGGGGCAGAGACCTGCGCAAACCGCCGGCCCCGGACCTTCGGTTCGCATTGTTGGGATCCCCGCTCGCTGGTGGAGGATTGCATCGCGTTGTCGAGGAATTCGGGACTCTGGCGCTCGACCTGCAGTCCGGTCTCCCCGCGCCAACGCCGCCAAAAGACCTGCAACAGGCGGTCCTGCAATTCAGCGAAGCCTCATTGTCGCCGCGTCAGGCGCGACCGAACGCCTTTATCGAGGCGCTCGAACCACTATTGGCGAAGCATCGCATCGAAACAGTTCTCTGGCAGGTTGATCCGACGGACGACCTTTGGGGCTGGCACATGCCGAATATGCGTGACCTGTGCGACAGGATGGAAATCGGATTCATCGACCTCGGTTTTATCCAGGCCTGGCCTGATGAGGTCTGCCTTGGCGAAGCGCGTCGTCGGCTGCGAGGCGCCATGTCATGACCGCAGAATACGCACCGTTGCAGGCGACTGCTGATGCAACCGCCTATCAGCGCATTTGGGCCAAAAGCCTGCGCGCCCGACTGGCAGCGGGCGAAGGCTATGCCTTCGTCAACGCCGACACCCCGCACGAGATTTTTCATGCGCTGGGCATGCCGGTTGTGGTCAACCAGTGGTGGTCTTCGATGATCGCCGCCAAGCAACTGGCCGCTTTCCACCTCGACCGATCGGAGCAGATGGGATTTCACACCCGCCTGGCGAAATACTCTGCGCTGCCGTTGTTTGCAGCGCTGGATGGCGACCCGGAACATCAGCCATGGGGCGGCTTGCCTGCGCCGTCCTTGCTTTGCGCACGGCAAAGCGCCGACGACCATCAGCACATTTTCGGCCATTGGGCTCGACTTTCGGGGGCACCTCTTGCGCTCCTTTCCGCGCCCGCCATTGACCAGCCTGCGGCAGACTGGTGGCGCAGGGCGCGGGACGACTGGGAAACATTCTACGGATCACGTCGGCTGGACCTTTTGCAGGCGCAAATCGAGCGCCTCATCACCCTCGTCGAGGACAAGACCGGACGGCGCTTCGACCAGGTGGATTTTGCCAAGTACATGGCTCGCATCGAAGAGCAGGAACGGGTCTTCGAAGAGGTCTCCGACATGATCGCCGCGGCACCGCGCTGCCCCGTCCGAATAGCGGAAATGATTCCGAACGTCATGATCCCGCAATGGCATCGCGGGTCCGATTGGGCCCTCGATCATGCGCGGAAAGTGCGTGAGGAGATCGCAAAACGCATCGCCGGGGACGTCGCCATAAAGCGCAACGAAAAGGTCCGAATGATGTGGATCGGAGCCGGCCTCTGGTTCGATACGCGGTTCTACGCCGCCTTCGAGGAAGCGTTCGACGCCGTCTTTGCCTGGTCGATGTATCTGCCGTTCGCAGCCGACGGATATATCCGGCCCGACAAGGGAGATCCGGTGCGGGCACTGGCCGCGCGCGTGGTCAGCATGAACGAGCAACTGCACCAGCCGCCCTGGGCCGGGGCATGGCTTGCCGACCAGGCCAAGAAGTATCGCATCGACATGGCGGTGATGATCGTACCGCAGAATGACCGGCCTTCGGGATATGGCACCGGTTTTATCCGCCGCGCAATGGAACAAGCCGGCGTCGAGGTCGTCGAGCTGAACGCCGACATGGTGGACGCACGCCAATGGGATGCTGCGGCAGCGAAGTCTCTGGTGGAGGATGGTCTGAAACGCCTGGTGGCATCGAAGAATCCGATTGACAGTAGAACATAATAGTTCATTCTATTAACTAATTTGCGGGAGGAACATGGCCCAGGCTCTTCAGGGCATAAAGGTGCTGGATTTCAGCCATGTGGTCGCTGGACCTTTGGCAACGCATTTCCTTGCGCTGAACGGTGCCGAAGTCACGAAAATCGAGCCGCCGGCAGGTGATCCGCTCCGCAACTACACGCTCGATCCGAGCCAGCGTGGAATGGCGCCGGCCTTTGCCGGCATCAATGCCGGCAAGGACTCGCTCGTTTTAAACCTCAAATCCTCGTCCGACCTGCAGAGGGCCAAGTCGCTCGCTGCGGAAGCAGACATCATCGTGGAGAATTTCCGGCCGGGGGTCATGGACCGCCTAGGCCTCGGTTATGACAGCATCCGCGACCTGAACCCGCGTGTCATCTACTGTTCCGTATCCGGTTTCGGACGCGATAATGCGCTGCGTGGCATTCCGGCGATGGATCAGATCATACAGAGCCTGTCCGGCCTGATGAAGATCTCGGGGCTGCCGGGCGATCCGGCGATGCGGGTCGGATTTCCGATCGTCGATACATTCTCCGGCCTTCTCGCCGCCTTCGCGATCCAGACCGCTCTCGTTCAAAGGGAACGGGGTCTGGCAGAAGGACAGCTGATCGACGTTGCCATGCTGGATGCGACGCTCGTTATGATGCTCTCGGTCGTCAATCCGCTCCTGATGAACGGGGAGACGCCTCAACGAACCGGCAATCGCGGTTTCAGCCGCGCGCCGACGTCGGACACTTTCGCGACCGCAGAAGGCGAGATCACCATCGGCGCCGTCGAGGACAAGCAAGTTGACGCCTTGATGTCGATTATAGGCCTGTCGCATCTGCTCCAAGAGGCCGAGTTCTCGGATCGCATATCGCGCGCCGCGAATGCAGATGCGCTTTATTGCAAGATAGCCGAGGCGCTGGCTGCGAGACCGGCAAAGGAATGGGAGACGCTGCTCCACGGGCAAGGCGTCCCGGCCGCGCGTGTGCAGGAGGTGCAGGACGCACTGGACATGCCTCACCTGTCCGACCGGGACCTCTTCATGGACCTGAAAGACGATGCTGGCGGTGAACAGAGGATCCTCAACGCCGGATATCGCTTCGCAACCGGCGGACCGGGTGTGAAACGGGCGGCCCCGACATTGGGCAATCACGTCGAAATAGGTTCATCGGCGCAAAGCCGCAGAACCGGATGATCGTCATGAACAGATAATCGGCAATCACGGGAGGAAGTCGATATGAAGTGCAGTAAGATCTTGTCAGCGCTGGCCTTGAGCCTGCTCATGGCCGGTGCGGCCAACGCAACCGAGTTGCGCCTGTCGGTCGAGACGCCGCCGGGCCATGTCCGCAATCAGGCAGCGGAGCGCTGGGCCGAAGAAATCCAGAAGGAGTCAAACGGCTCTATCACCGTTTCCATTTTCCCGGGGGCGCAGCTTTACAAGTCCGCCGACGCGGTTCGCGCGCTGGCGTCCGGGGCACTGGATCTGAGCATTCAGGCCAGCCCAACCCTCAGCCAGTTCGAGCCGAACCTTTCCGTCATCACGCTGCCGATCTTTTTCGGATCGAGCCGCGATGATGTGCGGAAAATCCTCGATGGCTCCCTCGGTCGCGAGCTTTGGGGAATGGTCGAGAAGAAGGGCATTGTCGTGCCGCCGGGAGGGCATTTCGAGTTCGCTCCGAACAACTCCGCCTATACAACGAAAAAGGTCGTCGAGAGCTACGGCGACCTGTCGGGCGTCAAGCTTGCGACGCCGCCGAGCCCGGTCGTCGTCAGCATTCTCAAGGAAATGGGTGCCAGCCCCGTGGCAACTCCGAGGTCCGAGATAGTCCTGCAACTCACACAAGGCCAGATCGATGGCCTGGGCTCGGTCACCGACCTGACGATCAAGGGCGGCAAGCTCTGGGAAGTGGGCATTGCCAATGCCTTTGCCGACAATGCCGGCTGGGGTGTCTACATCCCGCTCGTCAGCAAGGCGACGCTCGACAAGCTGAGCGAGGCGGACCGCAAGATCGTTCTCGATTCATGGGACAAGGTCGTTGGATGGGCGCGTGACTATTCCGCAAACGAACTGGCCGATGCGCGGGCTATCAATGAACAGAACGGCGTCGCCTATCATGACCCGAGCACGGACGAGATCGCGGCAATGCGCGAAAAAATGATCGGCGTACAGGACCAGATCGTTAAGGACTCGGGCATGGACGCGGACTTCGTCAAACGCGTCGCGGACACGTTGTCGGCAAAATAATGAAGGCGGCCGCCACGGCGCACGTCGTGGCGGCCTTTTCCGGCCATTCCATGATCGAGAAAATCCTGAAAATCTGGTCCGCCGTCGAAATGGCGCTGATTGGTGCGCTGACGATGTGTTCGCTTGCCTGTTTTCTGGGGGGAGCAATTGTTCGCGCTGTGTGGCCGGCTCACGCGGTGGACTGGGCGGAAGAGATCTCCATCTACCTCATCATCTGGGCAACGGTTATTAGCGGAAGCGTGCTCGCGGCGGAAGGACGGCACATCAACACGGATGTGTTTGTCATGGGGATGCCCGAAATCATGCGGCGCGTCCTGCCCGTGCTGATGATCCTGCTTACCCTCGGATTTTGCGTTGTGATGATGGTCTATGGCTGGCGCGCCTTCGAGTTCGCGCTTTTGCTCGACGAACGATCTGCATCCACGTTGAGGGTGCCGCAGGCCTATGCGGTGTTTCTCGCGCTGCCGGTGGGAATGGCCCTGATTATCGGGCGTATCCTTCTACTCATGCTTCTGCGCCGGGGCATCGTCCAGACAAGCGAAGCCGGCAAGACGACGAAAGCTGAATCCTGATGGAAGCAATCGCGGGACTGGCTGGAATGCTGGCGCTGATGGCGCTTGGGGCTCCGATCTTCGTCGCCCTTGGTGTCGCGGCCATGGTGATGTTGGGCCTTGAAGGCCGACCGCTGCTCGATGCGGCTGCGACATCGATTTCCGGAATCAATTCGACGACGTTTCTCGCCGTGCCTTTCTTCGTGATGGCGGCAACGTTCATGCAGCGCGGCGGTATCGCCCGAATTATCATAGAGGCGACCGAATGTTGGGTCGGCCACATGCGCGGCGGCCTGGCGCTTGTTTGCGTACTCGCGACAACCCTCTTCGCGGCGATATCGGGATCGTCCGTCGTGACCGCCATGGCGATGGGCACCTTCCTGATTCCGGCCATGGTTGCCCGCAACTATGACCGGCCGTTTGCGCTCGGGGTCGTAGGCGCATCGGGAACGCTGGGTATCCTGATTCCACCGAGCCTTTCCATGATCCTTTTTGGCCTGATCGCGGAGCAATCCGTGCCCCGACTTTTCCTGGCCGGCGTCGTCCCCGGTCTCATCCAGGCGACACTTTTGGCAAGCTGGGTGATTTTCTACTCGCGGCGGCGTGGTTTCGCATCCGGATCCCGGGTGAGCCGTCGGGAATTCATCTCCAAGAACCTGCGCGCTTTGCCGGCGATCGCTATTCCGGTATCGGTCTTCGCGGGGATCTATTCCGGTTTCGCGACGGTCACGGAATCAGCCGGCGTCGCCGCTGTGACATCCGTGCTCGTCGCCTTGTTTGTCTACAAGGAAATCGGCCTGCGGGACGTATTCCCGATGGCAACGGAAGCGATGAAGTCGGCGTCCGCAGTCACCTTCATCGTCATCTTCGCGCTGCTTTTCGCCCACTGGATCACCGGATCCGGTGTTCCCACCGCCCTCGTCGATCTGGCCGTTTCGCTCGATCTCAGCGCCTGGCAGTTCCTGCTAGCGTTGAACATCATCATGCTGGTCATGGGTATGTTCCTGGATGCGGTCGCCGTACTCCTGATCGTTACGCCGATCGTGCTGCCCGTGCTGGGAACACTCGGCATCGATCCGATCCATTTCGGCATTGTCCTGATCGTCAATATGGAGATCGCCTTCCTGACCCCTCCGATCGGGCTCAACCTCTTCGTCCTCTCCTCCATTTCCCGCGCGCCGTTGTCCGAGGCGGTTCGCGGCATCTGGCCTTTCACCCTGCTGATGGCGGCGTTCCTGCTGCTGGTCACCTATGTCCCGGGAATAGCATTATGGCTACCGAACGCGATCTACGGCCCCTGACACTTGAAAGCGATTGGGATCCCCACTCGCCAGAGGCGCTTGCCGACCCCTTTGCGATGCATGCGCGGCTGCGCGCCGAATGCCCCGTGGCCTATTCCGACCGTTGGGACGGCTTCTACACGCTGACACGATACGCGGATGTCGTCGCGGCGAGCCGGGACACGGAAACGTTCACCGCGACGAAACAGACGGTCATTCCCGCATCGCCACGCAAGGGATTGCCACGATTGCCATTGCAGAAGGATCCACCGGAGCACGGGCGATACCGTTCTGGGCTGAATTTCTTCTTCAAGGAAAAGCGGGTCCGATCGATGGAAGCGCGGCTGCGCGAGACCGCAATCGACCTGATGAAGACAATGTTGTCCGGTCGCATGCCGGCAGAATACGGCACGGGCTTTGCCGGCCCGTTCACACTGTGGACGATCTGCGACATGGTTGGCCTCGATCGCGGCGAAGGCGAACTCCTCGGCGAACTCAGCCATGCCTATGTTCAGGCGGTACAATCGGCCGATCTGTCATCGGCCGGCGAACTGAGCCGCCGTATAGACGGTTTTGCGATCGATATCGTCGCAGGCCGCAAGGCGGAACCGCGCGATCCTGAAACGGACATGGTGACAGGCCTTATGCGCATCCAGCCGGAGGACGGCGCATATGACGATACCGAACTCGCCGGGATGATCCGCCTGATGCTGATCGGCGGTCATGTCGTGCCGCGAAATTTCCTGTGTTCGGCGGCATGGCACCTGGCTAATGACCACGCCCTGCAGCAAAGGCTCCGAACCGAGCCGGCGCTCATGCGCCCTTTGATCGAGGAATTGCTGCGCTGCTATTCCCCTAATCAGGCGCTCGTGCGCCGGACTACGCGGGAGGTCGAAATCGGTGGCCGGCATATTCCGGAAGATTGCCCGGTGGCCCTGAACTTCCTTTCCGCGAATCGCGATGAGGAGGTTTTTACCGACCCCGATCGCTTCGATCCCGAACGCAGCCCCAACCGCCATATCGCCTTCGGTATGGGTCCTCATATCTGCATCGGCATGTCTGTTGCCCGCCTGCAGGCGCGTATTGCCCTGGAGACCCTGGTTTCGATGACGCGCAGTTTCCGGATGACGGGCGAGCCGGCCTGGGCGCGGTGGACGGAGTTTGGCGTGACGAAGCTGGATCTGACGCTCGACGCCGGGAAACCGGTATGACGAGCAGCAAGCGCAAATCGGATTTCGCTGTCCCGGAAGTCGAGGATTTCGACAGCCCGCACCGGTTGTTCTCCGATCTCCGATCACGCTGCCCCGTCGCCTATTCCGATGATCTGGGCGGGTTCTGGGCGGTTACACGGCACGAGGACATTTGCCGCGTCCTCACCGATTGGCAGACGTTCACGACAACCGTGCAGAATGTGGTGCCGCCGGTCGCCACGACCCAGCGGCGGCCGCCGCTGCATCTAGATCCGCCGGGCAACATTCCATACCGCAATGCAATCCTGCGCTTCCTGACGCCGAAGCGCATCGAGGCATGGCGGCCACGAATCGAGAAAATGGTCGACCGCTTCCTAGACCCATTCGTCGCCAAAGGCGGCGGCGACATCTGCGCCGAATTCTCATTCGTGTTGCCGATCGCGCTGCTTGCCGAGTTTTTCGGCCTGGATGGCGAGGAAGCCGAGCGTATCCGCACCGTCGGCGCCGAGTTCAACATGGCGCTGCAGAGGCAGGACCTCGAAACCCTCCGGGCCCGCAGCGACGAACTCTATTCCATCGCGGCCGGACTGATCGAGGATCGAAAGCTCAATCCCAGAGACCCTAACAGCGATCCGACGGCCAGCCTGCTGGCCGTGCGCGTCGACGGGGAAGCGTTGCCCGATGCCCTTATCCTTGGCGCACTGCGCCAATTCCTGCTGGTCGGGATCATCGCCCCGACCACCTTTATAGGCTCAATGGCAGTACATCTGGCGCGCCATCCGGAACATCATGGCGAAATCGCCTCCTCGCCCGACAGGATTGACATAGCGCTCGAGGAACTGCTGCGGCTTTATACGCCCTACCGCGGTTTCGCGCGAACGGCACGGGAGGATGTCGAACTGGGCGGACGAATGATTCGAAAGGGAGAGGCCCTCGCGGTCGTATTCACATCGGGCAACCGCGACGCCGAGCTTTTCCCCGATCCGGACACCTTCCGCCTGGACCGGAAGAAACCCGATCTGCTGACATTCGGTCGCGGGCCGCATATGTGCCCCGGAGCGCCTTTGGCCCGGCTTCTCCTGGCTGTCACCTTGCAGCGGATCGTGACCCGCACCAGCCGCCTGGAACTCACTGGTGAAGTTGAAATGACCCGCTGGCCCGAATACGGTCCGCTTACCGTTCCGCTGCGCGTGTTTCCAAGGACTACCGAGGGCGAACGGCTATGAAGGTCGAAGAATGCGGCTCAGCGCGGACGAAGTCGGGAAGCTGAACGAGATCACGCAAGTCTGCGCCAGCGGCTTCCTGTTCTACCGAGGCGAGAAGCCGGAGATTGCCGCTGCCTTAGTACAAGGCGAGCATCGCCAGTTCCATTATCAGGACCTCAGCCGGTTCGACCCGCTGCTCGACGAGCTGTCGCAACATTATCGCTGGGGGACGGATGGCGCCGCCGGGATCTCCGGCCCCCGCACCTATTGCGGGTCTCTGGAAGGAAACCGCTAGCTCGACCACTTCTCCGGTCGAGGCAACCAGCTCAGGGTCAGACTTCGCGGGCGTTCGCCTTTAGCACATCTCAACAGGCGGACTCGACACGGTTGTCTTTGCCGCAAGCTCGTTGCTCTCTTCTGGCCCACGCACTCTTCGCGCCTATGTCAGACTCTAGATGCCTGGCACCCTCGACCCAACAGTCTCCTTACGGCCCCAAAACTACCTGTCAGCGATGCGCGCGCCAAGCCGACATCTGTGCCTGCAACATCCATTCCCCACAATGGACGCCACTCGCAATTCTTCCGAATGTCATGGCCGGCTGGCTCATAGTCCGAGGTCCGTCAGTCCGGGGTGGCCGTCCGGGCGCGGACCTGAGGGCCAGCGGAACAGCCGCTCCGTCTCCGAGATCGGCACATCGTTTATCGAAGCATGACGCTCGGCCATGTAGCCTTGGGTGTCGAACTTCCAGTTCTCGTTTCCGTATGAGCGGAACCAGTTACCGTCCGCGTCGTGCCATTCATAGGCGAAGCGCACGGCGATCCGATCCTCGCCATGGGCCCAGATTTCCTTGATCAGCCGGTAGTTTCGTTCCTTCGCCCATTTGCGGACAAGGAAAGCCTCGACCTCGACGCGGCCGCTGATGAATTCGGAGCGGTTGCGCCATTTCGTTTCCGGCGTATAGGCGAGCGCCACCTTGGCCGGCTCTCTGGTGTTCCAGGCGTTCTCGGCCATACGGACCTTGGTCACTGCGTCATCCCACGAGAATGGCGGTACGGGGGCGCGGGTCATCTCTGCATCTCCCAATGGAAAATCCCGAAAAGAAGGCCGCGCAACGGGCTGCGCGGCCTTTGACAGTGGAGGATTCGTCCGGCCTCACCAGCTGTTGTAGCTCAGATACTTCCCGGACATCTCGACCTTCACTCGGTCACCCTTCGGGTTCGGCACGCGCGTGACGTTCATGTCGAAATCGATGGCCGACATGATGCCGTCGCCGAATTCCTCGTGGATCAGCGCCTTCAGCGTCGGGCCGTAGACGCCGACGATTTCGTAGAAGCGATAGATGCAGGGATCGGTCGGCACCGCCTGCTCCCAGACCTTTGTCGGGCTTTCGGTGAGCACCTCGACGACATCCTGCGGCAGGCCGAGCACCTGAACCAGAGCCTGCGCCTTTTCCTTCGGCATGGCGTTCATGCCGACACAGGCGGAATGGGTCCAGACGGCCGACATGCTGATCTTGTCGGCGATTTCCTCCCAGGTCATTCCGGATTTCTTCTTGGCCGCCAGAATGATCAGGGCGACGTCGTCCTTGGTCAGCATCTGCGGAATTTCGATAGTCATGGCAGTTTGGTTCCTCTTTCTGCTTATTCGTTCACGGCGCGCAGATGCGATGCCGGTCGCGGATCGTCGCTGTCTTCGCCCTTCGCGTCCCCCAGGAGGTCTATGCGCACGGTCTGTGGCGTGTTGCTCTCGCTGCCGTTCTGCCGGCCCGCCAGTTCCTTGGAGCGCGTCGCCAGGAAATGGACCAGATGATTGCGGATCGCGTAGTAGTTCGGATGATCGATGATCTGGTCGCGCTTGCGCGGACGCGGGATCGTGATTTCCACCGATTCGGCGACCCGTGCGAACGGGCCATTGGTCATCAGCAGAATCCGGTCGGCCAGCAGGATCGCCTCGTCTATATCGTGGGTGATCATGAAGACGGTCTGTGACGTACCGCTCCAGATCTTGAGAAGCTCGTCCTGGATGGTGCCGCGGGTCAGGGCATCGAGCGCGCCGAACGGCTCGTCCAGAAGCAATAGCTTGGGATGATTGGCGAAAGCGCGCGCGATCGAGACGCGCTGACGCATGCCGCCCGACAATTGCGACGGCTTGCGGTGGATGGAATCGCCTTCAAGGCCCACCATGGCGAGATATTGGGTCGAATGTTCGATGACTTTGGCCTTCGACCACTCCGGATAGCGGGCGGCGACGCCAAAGGTGACGTTCTTGAGCGCTGACAGCCAGGGCAACAGCGAGTAGTTTTGGAAAACCACGCCGCGGTCCAGGCTCGGACCCGAGACCTCCTTGCCGTCCATCAGCACCGCGCCGAAGGTGGGCTCGGCGAGCCCGGCGAGAATGTTCATGATCGTCGACTTGCCGCAGCCGGAATGGCCGAGGATGCAGACGAATTCGCCCTTCTCGATGCCGAAACTGGCATTCTCGAAGACGGTCATGTGCTCGCCCTTGCCGGAAGGAAAGCGCTGGGTCAGGTTTTCGATCGAAAGGAATGCGTTGGACACTGGCTTCTCCTATTCGGCGTAGGCGACGGCGCGCTGCAGCCGGCCGAAGGCGGCGTCGAGCGCCATGCCGACCACGCCGATCATCAGGATCGAGAAAATGACTGAGGTGAGATCGAGATTGTTCCACTCGTTCCAGACGTAATATCCGATCCCGGTTCCTCCGACGAGCATCTCGGCGGCCACGATGACAAGCCAGGCGATGCCGATCGAAATCCGCATGCCGGTGACGATGGTCGGCGCGGCCGCCGGCAGGATCACCGTCAGCGCGGTCTTGATCGGCCCCAGTTCGTGCGTTCGGGCAACATTCACCCAATCCGAGCGGACACCGGCGACGCCGAAGGCGGTGTTGATCAGCATCGGCCAGATCGAGCAGATGAAAATCACGAAGATCGCCGAGGCGTTTGAATCCTGGATGATGAACAGGGCAAGCGGCATCCATGCGAGCGGCGAAATCGGCCTGAGCACCTGGATGAAGGGATTGAGCGCTTTGTAGGCGACCGGACTCATGCCAATGAGGAAGCCGATGGGAATAGCGACCAGCGCGGCAAGGAAATAGCCCGATAAAACCCTATAAAGAGAATAGGCGATCTGGATGCCAATGCCCTTGTCGTTCGGGCCTGCGTCGTAGAACGGATTGGAAAGTTCTTCCCACGCTTTTTCGATAACCTGGCTCGGGGGCGGAACGCCCGCCTTTGGCGCACCGCCGCCGGTCAGGCGTTCATATTCGGTCAGTTCTGACGCCGCCTTCTGGGCCGGGATCGCGGCCTCCCAAACCAGGAGGCCGCCAATCAGCAGGACGAAGGACAGGATGACGGCCCGCTGGTTCGTCGACAAACGGTCCATCCGTCACGCCCGCTTGATGGCGAAAGAGTCGACATAGGCTTCCGGCTCCGCCGGATCGAAGGTCTTGCCCATGATCGTGTAGCTCTCGTAGGTGACGTCGGGCGCCTCGTAGCCAAGATCCTGCATGATCTTCGCGCAGTCGGCGGCGAGATAGACCTGCTCGGCCACGGTCTTGTAGTCGACGTCGCCCTCGATATAGCCCCAACGCTTCATCTGCGTGAGGATCCACACACCCATCGAATGCCACGGGAACGGGTCGAAATCGATGCGATCCGGAACCTGCTTTACTTCGCCCAGGCCGTCCGCATAGGTGCCGGTCAGGACCTGCTCGATCACGGGAACAGGCTGGTTCAGATAGTTGGTGGGCGCGATCGCCTCGGAGATCTCCTTGCGGTTCTCGGGATTGGAGGCGTATTGCGTCGCATCGACAATCGACTTCAGAAGGGCACCGTAGGTGTTCGGAAGCTCTTCGGCGAAGGACAACGGGCATGCGAAAGCGCAGCATGGATGTCCTTCCCAGATCTCCTTGGTCAGCAGGTGGATGAAGCCAATGCCTTCCCAAACCGCGCGCTGGTTGAACGGATCGGGCGACAGATAACCGTCGAGGTTCCCGGCGCGCAGGTTCGCGACCATCTCCGGCGGCGGAACGACGCGGATCTGGATGTCGGTGTCGGGATCGAGGCCGTGCTCGGCCACGTAATATCGCAACAGGAAATTGTGCATCGAATATTCGAAAGGAACGCCGAAGGTGAAGCCCTTCCAGTCCTTCGGATCGCGCTTGTCCTTGTGTTCGTTGGACAGCACGATCGCCTGACCGTTGATGTTCTCGACGGCAGGCATGATGTAGGGTTCGGCAACGCTGCCGGCGCCGAGCGTCATGGCGAGAGGCATCGGGGTCAGCATGTGCGAGGCGTCGTATTCGCCATTGAGCGACTTGTCGCGAGCCACCGCCCAGCCGGCCGTCTTGATGACCTGCGCGTTCAGTCCGTGCTTTTCATAAAAACCCATCGGCTGCGCCATGATGATCGGCGTTGCGCAGGTGATCGGCACGAAGCCGATGTTGAGATCGGTCTTCTCCGGTTTGCCGAGCGTATCGAGAATCGCCGCCTTGGCCTTGTCGATCGGGAAGACCGATGCGAGCGCCGCGGCGAAGGTGCCGCCACCGACAAGGCCCATGAAGGAACGCCGCGAGATATCGTTCTGCCCGAACATCGAGCGGACGATGGCGTTCTCGACGACGCGCTCCATCATGTCGTCCGAGGACATGGATTGACCGCCATCGGCGCGATAGCCCTGGCCAGTCGAACAGGTGTCGCAACCGCATCCGGCGCCATGGCGCAGATCGGTCTCGTGTGAAAAAGGATTTCCGAGGCTTTTGGTCATGTGCTCCCCTCAGCGGTGATGTGTTCGGCAGGTTCGCCAAGGAGCGTAGCCCAGGAGTTCCGACCACAAGAAAAGCACAGCGCAAAAAGATTCAGAATTATTTCCGCATGTTTTTCAATGACTTGGCCATATTTTCCGCGATGCACAAATTACGATATTTCATAATTCATGAAATCTCGTAATATCGGCATTGGGAACAAGTGAGGGTCGCGGCATGAACGAGATACGTCCCCTGTCTGCGTCGCGGAACGCGGTGGACGCAACGGCGCTCGCGCTGCTTCCGGAGGCTGCCATCGTCATCGAGACGTTTGACGACCGGATCGTCCATTCCAATCCGAAGGCGCGGCATCTGCTGGCCGGAAGCGCGACCGATGGCGGCCGGTTCTCCGAATATGTCGAGACCGATCTCGCGGACTTCATCGTCTTCCTCGACGAGGTCGCCTATCGCGGCGAAGCATGGACCCGCAAAGTCGCCATCAAACGACAGAACGGCGAAACGGTCAGCGTCGAGATCAGAGGACGGCGGCTCGGACCGGACTCCAGCCTCGTCCTGCTGTTGTTCCTGAACCTGGAAGAGCTGCGCCGCCACGAACGCACGATGGAAGCGGAGCAGTTGCAGCGCGAAGGACTCATGGGATGGCGGCGCGCCCAGGAGTTCTTTTCCGAGCTGGAGTTCCAGAACCAGCTGATTTTGAACGCGGCGGGCGAAGGCATTTATGGCGTCAACACGAAGGGGCAAGCGACCTTCGTTAATCGTGCAGCCCAAGAAATGCTCGGATGGGATACGGACGACCTGCTGGGCAAGCCGATCCATCATATTATCCACCATCATCATGCGGACGGCAGCGCCTACCATGCCCATGACTGTCCAATTTACCGGTCCTTCCGGTTTGAGCAGGTTGCGCGCGTCGAGGACGAGTTGTTCTGGCGCAAGGACGGGAAGCCGATCCAGGTCGAATATGTCTCGACCCCAATCTACAACCAGAAGGTCCTGGCAGGTGCAGTTGTCATCTTTCGAGATGTCACCGAGCGCAAGCTGAGCGAAGGCAAGCTACATGACGCGCTGAATGAGGTTGCCGAACTGCGGGACCGGCTGGAGCAGGAAAACGCCTATCTGCAGGAAGCGATCACCAACGAGCGAGCCCATCACGACATCATCGGCCGGTCACCTGCGATCCGGCAATTGCTGGCCAAGATCGAGCTCGTCGCGCCGACGGATGCGCCGGTCTTCATCACCGGCGAGGCCGGCGCGGGCAAGGCGATCGTCGCCAGCGCGATCCACAAGGACAGCAGCCGCAAGCGACGCCCGCTGATTCAGTTCCGCTGCGGCTCCATCAGCCGGCGCTCGATCGAGGCGGAACTGTTCGGTCAGCTTGGCGGCACGGACGGAACCGGCGATAACTCCGGAGCGCTGGAATTGGCGCATGGCGGAACCCTGTTTCTCGAAGATGTGTGCGAGTTGCCCCTCGATCTCCAGGGCGATCTTTTACGGGCGCTGCAGGACCGGAAATTCAAGCGCATCGGCGACACCCATTACCGCAACCTGAATGTCCGCGTGATCGCGTCATCGGCGAAAGATATCGAGAAGGAAGTGGCGGTCGGGCATTTTCGGGAAGACCTGCTGCTGTTTCTCAGCGTCTTTCCGATAAATTGCACGCCGCTACGCGACCGCCGCGAGGACATACCGGACCTCGCCGCGCATATCCTCGCTATCGCCTGCGAGCGCCTGAACCGCAGGCCGCCGATCATCACCGAGCGCACCATGAACGCCCTCATGGACTATCATTGGCCGGGAAATGTCAGGGAATTGCGAAACGTCATCGAACGCGCGGCGATCGTCTCGACCGGCAGCAAGCTCATCGTTGAAATCGGGGGCGAGCGATCGGCAGGCGATACCGGCAGAACGGTGCGCACCGAGCGTGAGATGCAGCAGGAGATACGAGCCAACCTCGTCGCCGCGCTACGCGAAACGAACGGGCGCGTCGCCGGCAAGGAAGGCGCCGCAGGCCTTCTCGGCATGAGACCGACGACAGTCTATTCGCGCATAGAGAAATTCCGGATCGAACAGCATGAGTGGACCACGTGACAATCGAGCGTGGACGCCGGGCAATTCGTTTTGCGGGAGCACCGCAATATTTTGTCCGCCGACTCCAAAGCGGTGGGTCGAAGTGTCGGACTCGGCACTCGATTACTCGCAGCAGGCCTCCCGAATGCTCCACGCATGTCGGCCATAAGACCATTGAAATGAGAGGCGTCCGTCCGCTCACGGCTCGATATTGGAAATCCAGCCATCGCCGGTTCCGATGGCGCATAACAGGACTCATCGAGATGTCTCGCGGAGCTCTTACCCACATTCAACGGCGCATACGGACGGGCGAAGCCGGCGCCGGGACAGGTGAAGGTCTCGCCGAGATTGCCGGCGGTCAGAAGCTGGTCGAGATCGTCATGGCTGTAGATCCAGCTCTCGGAGGGTGTCAGCCCGTCAATGCGGGTCATGCGCCCGGCCGCGTCGCGGGTGTAGGCGTAATCCATCAGCGCGGTCACCCCATCGGGGGCGATCGTCCCGATGTGCGTCAGCCTGCGCCGCTCCGGCGAATAGGTGAAGCGTGTGACCACGCCGTTGGCATAGGCGATCTCCTTCGTCTGGCCGTCCGCCTCATAGTCGATCGACGTCACCAGGCCCGGCATGGCGTAGAGCATCCCGGCGGCGTTGTAGCTCCACGGGTCGAGCGCCGTGCCGACCGCAAGCGTGTGCGGCTCATAGGTCAGCGCCGCCACCTGATTGCCTTCGTTGCGCAGCGTTGCCGTGACATGGCGGGCGTTCCCGATCAGCGCGTCGTCGCGGGCGATCCCGCCGGTGGCGTCATAGTCGCGGGTGCGGGTGACCGCGCCGTTCACCGAGGTCGTCAGCTGGCCGACATTGAAGAAGCCGGCCCACACATCAACGTCAGCACACTTGCTGATACTGCTGTACTTGCAATCGCAAAAAATACAATCGCTAGATTTCTATATTGGATTCCTCCAAATTTATCAAAACCACCCATCAAGAAACAGCTCTCAAATTTTCTAAGCTAGGTATATTTTTCCACTATCACATCTAATCGTTTCTTGGCTTTCCTTTTGTATTTTATCAAGCCTTTTTTTATCTACATCGAATTTATCATTTAAGTATATTGCTATATCAAGAAATGGATAATTCTCTATATTTGCCGCTTCTTCATGTAATAAAGCCACATCCGCCTCCATGAAATTTACAGCGATATTAATTAGATTTATCTTTAATTCACGATCTAAAATAAAACTTTCCGAATCTGAAAACTTTAAAACAAACGAATTAGATATCCGGGGAGAATAACATCCATTTAGGAATGATAACGACGCACTTTTGTCCTCTTGCGATAAACCATTCCAGAGGCCGATTCTGAAGCCAAGCTGAGGTATTTCTGATTTATCAGAGTCCTTTTTGTTTACACCAGAAAGCAACAGCGCCCTCACGTTCCCCCTATCCTCCCAATCTATAAAATTATTTTCTTTAGCTTTCGATCTGCTTTGCCCTCGTTTTTTCCAATTAAAGATTTCTTTATTTAATATATAAAGGCTCCGAAACATGTATATGGCGTCTTCCATACACCCCTCTAACCCTCTTTTTCTTTCTCCCTTAAATGAGGATAAGACGTATCTCATAGCATCCTACTATCTATTTTACAGGTTTAGAATTTTAGACATTTCTTCATCGGATTTAACTATAATTTCATCTATATTTCTCTCTTTAAAAAGAGCCTTGATTGCATCCGCTGTCTTCTTGTCTTTTGTTACCATTCTATTGCGCCCCCCTGCTGCCTCTATTTGTCTTTCCGCCTGACTAACGAGAGCGTCCGCGCCCCGGAACCAATCATGAAACGTACCATCCTTAAGTGGCCTCCAACTTGTTAGCCTTGGCTAGGGCAGGCTCAACTTTGGCCGCTCTGGCCAAAGATTTCAGAAGTGCCCACCGCGAGCGGCTGGCTTACCAGTACCGCTAAAAACGCATCCACAGCCGTTGATTCCTTCTCCAACAAACTCCGCTAGCCCGGCTGCCAGCTCCAGAGCGTCGAGCAGATCACCGATCGGATCCTGCCGCCACATGGCATATTGAGCGAGCAGTGTTCCACTAGAAGCGTGACCGTTCGAATCACTCTTGTTCACCGGATCGTTTCCGGCATAGGCGTAGCGATTGGTGCCCACGCCCGGCATTATTGGATCCCAGTCATCCGGCGAGATGAACCTGCCGAGGACGGGGTCCATGTATCTTGCGTTGAGGAAGAGCAGGCCGGTCTCGGCGTCGTGGCGTTCGCCGATGAAGGACTTCTGCGTGGTCATCGCCTGGTTGGTCGGCTCGCCATAGGGGGCGTAGCCGGTGGCCTCGACGATGTTGCCCGACGCGTCGGTGACCATGCGCACCGAGGCCAGATGATCGCGGTGCAGGACCTGTGGCGATGAGCCGGCGAACTTGATGTCCATCCAGGGATAACGGGTATAGGCGCTCGCCGCATAGACATCCGTGCCGTCGCCGGCGGGCGGATCGAGCGGCCCCGTGGCATCGATCTCGGCGTCGGCGGAGGGATAGAGCGTCTCACCCCCTGCCCCGGCCTTGCGCACGCGCGCGCCGTCGGCGTCGTAACCGAAGACGACCTTGGCCAGCGACGGCAGGGTGACGCTTTCCAGACGGTTGGCCTCGTCCCAGGCAAGTGTACGGCTGCCGTCGGTCGTGGCGTTGCCGTTGGCGTCATAGGCGAAGCGGAACATCCCCGCCGTCAGCGGCGCATGCGGACGGGCGGCAAACAGCCCGGTCGGATAGGCGTATGCGCCGACCGAGGAGCGCGACAGCATGTTGCCGCCGTCATTGTAGGTGAAGGTCTCGTCGCGGTTGTCGTCGCCGAGATTGTCGGCGGTCAGAAGCTGGTCGAGATCGTCATGGCTGTAGATCCAGCTCTCGGAGGGTGTCAGCCCGTCGATGCGGGTGATGCGCCCGGCCGCGTCGCGGGTGTAAGCGTAGTCCATCAGCGCGGTCACCCCGTCGGGGGCGATCGTCTCGATGCGCGTCAGCCAGCGCCGCTCGGGAGAAAAGGTGAAGCGGGTGACCACGCCGTTGGCGTAACGGATCCCCTTCGTCTGGCCATCAGCCTCGCCTACGAGGCCGGCGGCCAGAATACCCCGCCACTAAACCGGACCAGAAACCGAACGGGGTAATGCGGACGACCAGTTCGAAAAAGTCTTCAATGAAAACCGAAACCCGCGGACCTGACGCCCGCCCCAAAACGCGGCGATGCCAAGTGAATACCGCTTCCGTACGGTTCATCAGCTATTTGCGGGCTTCTCCGTATTTTTTCCTACAAAGCTGTTCCGGAGTATTTCTCCCAGACCCCGATAAACGTATCCTTCTCAATCGGCGCCCTCTGCGCCTCTAAGTCCAAGTTTTCAAAATATTGATATTTTATCGTTTCCGAAGATACCGGAAATGCTATTTTGAGGAATTCGGTTGAGCCGCAGTAAAGGAAGAAGTCTCTGAACTGAGAGAAGTATATTATGAAGCTATTGTCGCGATCTGTCAAAATCGTGTGCTGAAGGTTCTTATCAAGGACATATTCAAGGATCGCATCTCTTGTCGGGCTAATGTATTTTTCGTCAAGAATCCTACCCTTGTCATAAGCAATAGCAACGATGGCTTCGCCGTAATAAGGTGGGGCCGTTGTAATCGCCTTTGATAGCCACTCTGCCTCTATTCTACGGAATATATCATACACAAGAATGGTCCTAAGTTCCCGGCTTCTAATAAGGTCGGGGCGAATGTGGTCCATTGAGTCAATTATACCCGAGATATCGGCCATTTTAGCTTCCTTAAGGAACAAAAGTAGTCTTTCTTACAAAGGAACCACCAGAGGTCTGGATTTCAATAACGTAATTTTCTCCCGACTTCCGATAGACCACCCGCTGACCAATTGAGTTTCTTTCCATTGTGGTACCGTTACCCGGGGGCTTGCCTGTTAGTCGCTGGAATTCCATTCGCGCTGCCCTTCTACCTCCGCCACTAACATACGTATTTGCACCACGTTTTGTATTCGTTCGTCCGCTCTCATACTTTCTTATATTATCTGAGGTTCTATTCGCGCCACCTAAAGTTCCCCGCAATCCTTCAAAGATGAGGGCATTCATTGCGCCCTGCGCCCACGCGCTGGGATTCTTGTATGAGGCAAACAGATGATCCAGTTCTCGGCCCATAAGGCTCTTGTTCGGATCCCACACCACAACTTGCTTCGGCGAAGCTATCCCCGGACCAAACGGGGCGTGCACAGCGGTGCCAACTTGAGTTCCATTGTCGAGGAAAATTTTGAATGGATCGAACAGTCCCTTTTCAAACTCATCTTCCGCAACTTTCTTAGCCCACTCTTTAAGCTGTTCCAAATCGGATTCATCTACTTCTTCCGGAGATTCATCTCCGTTGCTTGTATAAGCATGCCCGTTCGGATCACTCTTATTCGCCGGATCGTTCATCGCGTACGAGTACCGGTTCGTCCCCACGCCCGCTTGTGTCGGATCCCAATCATCGGGCGAGATGAACCTGCCGAGCACCGGGTCCATGTATCGTGCGTTGAGGTAGAGGAGGCCGGTCTCGGCGTCGTGGCGCTCGCCGATATAGGACTTCTGCGTGGTCATCGCCTGGTTGGTCGGTTCGCCAAAGGGGGCGTAGCCGGTGGCATCGACGATGTTGCCCGACGCGTCAGTGACCATGCGCACCGAGGCCAGATGATCGCGATGCAGGACCTGTGGCGATGAGCCGACGATCTTGATGTCCATCCACGGATAGCGGGTGTAGGCGCTCGCGGCATAGACATCCGTGCCGTCGCCGGCGGGCGGATCGAGCGGCACGGTGGCGTCGATCTCAGCGTCGGCGGAGGGATAGAGCGTCTCCCCCCTGCGCCGGCCTTGTGCACTCTGCCCTGCGCTATCGCTCCGGGCGTTCGTTCCGCGAAAAGCCAAATCGTTGGCTTTTCATTTGGCTTGCGCCAAACCGCGCCTCACCCATCGGCGTCGTAGCCGAAGACGACCTTTGCCAGCGACGGCAGGGTCACGCTTTCCAGACGGTCGGCCTCGTTCCAGGCAAGTGTACGGCTGCCGTCGGTCGTGGTGTTACCGTTGGCGTCATAGGCGAAGCTCAACATCCCCGCCGTCAGCGGCGCATGCGGACGGGCGGCAATTCGAATGACTTCCTTGCCCCCAAGCGGACATTTCCAATTTCCGAAAACCGGTCGAGTTTCTTTTCGCACCCACCAACTTCAAATCACAGAGGGTGGCATTGGAATCTTCATAAGTGGTTTGATATTCTCGTCTATAGTGTACTTGAGGATATTAGCTTCTCGCCCATCTCCTCAGGTGACGTGCCGAAAGCGAAGATCCTTGAGAATACCTCATGCGCCACCAAACGCGTGCGAAGAGTCTCGTTGGCGTCGCAGATTTTGCAAATCCGTTCGGTATCTCGCACACTCCAGCCGAGGATGTCCTGAAGCGCGCCTCTCTTCAGTAGTGTCTCGGTTCCTTCAAGATAAGAGCCGGTAATCGGAAACCCCTTCTTGCGCGCCATTATGTTTTCCCGGGGCAGATAGTCCGAGGCGACTTCTTTCAACAGCCATTTGCCCTGCTTGCGGCGATACTTGAAATCCGGATGCAGATTCAGCGCGAAGTCGATCACCCCGTTTTCGAGAAACGGAACGCGCAATTCGACCGAAGATGCCATCGATATCCGATCATGCCTGTGGATGATGTTTTGCATGTGGCCGTAGAGATCGAAGATACCGTTGCCGGCGAATACCCGAGCGGATGCCGGCGATACCGGTTCCAACGTTTCCAGGATCTCTTCCGTAAAGAAATTTTGCTGAGCAAAGAGCGATGTCGAAAAAATCGTGTGCTCGACACGACCGCCCGTCAAAACCGCGTTTGCGAACGCTGACCTTCTGAAGCGATCCAGCCGACGCTCGCGTGCTTTCCCTGTCGGACCTAGCGCGGCAAGGATATATGCCAGGCGTGCGCGTTTCGCGGAGAGCGCTTGCCATCGGTACCCGCCAAAAAGCTCATCGGACCCTTCGCCGGTTAGAAGAACCTTTACTCCATCCTTCCTGCACTGCCTTGTCATGGCCAGGAGCGCGGCAGTCGAATTGGCGGGATTGCCGTTCTCAATATGATAGATACTCGTGGCGAAATCCCGCAGGTACGACGCCCGGTCTATCTTTACTTCGCGGAGCGGCACGTCGGCCTTGGCACATGTTCGCCGAGCGCCCTCGACCTCGCTAACCCCGGTGTCCGGAGCGACGACATATGCGTGGAGCGGGCTGACATAATCGCCGCTCATGGCGGTAACGAGACCGGAATCCACTCCGCTTGAGCAGGCAGTCGCCAGTTCTACGTCTGCGACGCAATGAAGGCGAATACTTCTTCTTACCAGTTCTTCAAGCGCATTCCTGGCATCTTGGACATTCAGGTCGCGATTTTTGAGTCGAGGCAGTTCAACGGCGGTCAAGGCATGCCAGAACCGGTTTTCGTGAATCCCTTCATCATCAACGCGCCAGCATGCGCCTGGCGGGAGCCGTCGGATGCCCGCAAATGATGAAAGGTGGGAGTCAATATCCTGTAGGGCGAGCGAAAGTGTCAGGGCGCGAGGATCCACCCTGGTTTCGAAGCCGGAGGCCCTGAGCAACGCCTTGTCTTCTGACGCAAATATCAGCCGATCGCCGGATTTGGCAACTGAAAGCGCCTTTATGCCGAGGCGATCGCGGCAGAGCCATAGGGCGTTCTTCCGCCTGTCAAAATAGGCGAAAGCGAACATACCGGAAAAACGCTGAACCGCCTCATCAACGCCCCAATGATAGAGCGCCCAAAGAACCACTTCTGTATCGCTTTCGCTCAGGAAGCGGATGCCGCAATTCTCCAGTTCCTGGCGCAGCTCGCGAAAATTGTAGACTTCGCCATTGTATGCAAGGACAGCGTCCTGATCCGGGGTTATTGCCGGCTGCAGACCGCGCTCCGACGGGTCGAGAATCGCCAGGCGACAATGCCCCAGTGTAAGCCGGTTGTTGGACCAATAGCCCTGGCCATCAGGGCCGCGATGCATGATGGCATTGAGCATCGCATGCGCGTCAGCGCTGTCGCGGTCGTCCGCCAGGCCCGCGAACCTCCAGATTCCAACAATCCCGCACATGAGATCCTATTCCCGATAGTCCCACATCAAATCATTCTCATTTCAGAAAGAATTCGGCGCTTTGCTTCGGTATCCAGAAGCGATACGCCGCTCTGAACGGCGTCAATGCCCGGGAGCGTATTGATTTCGACAACGGTAATGCCGTTGTCCCTTACCGCGACATCCCAACCAACAACCCCCGGTCTTGGAAGAATGCTGGCTAACCAGCTTATCTTTTCATGCAGTTCCTGCCAGTGAGGCAAAATCTCGCCTGCCACGACTGCCCCCGTCTCAGGATGGGTATCCGAGAGCGTCCTTTCGAATCTTGCTTCGTCAAATCCCACGCACGGTCCGAGAACGCCGGTTTCCAAATCAATGGAGGAGACTGTCCCGCCCGCTCCGCTCTTGAAGTTGTCGGTCGGAATTGATCGGCTCGTGGCGCATTTCAAAACCGCTCCAAGGACGACCGCACGATAATCCAGAAAGGAGGTCGCGGTCATGATGCGGACGGTGTTGAGTGCACCCGGAAAGAAGCTGCGAGTCTCTTTGGATTGTTCTATTACGTTGGAAATGGTGAAAGAGAGTGGAAGTTCTCTTATCCATTGCTGGAAAGCCGCGTTTCCGAGGAAATTTCCATTAATCAGGACACCTTCTTTCCCAGAAGATACTTGGTAAGCACCAACCCCTCGTCCCGCATCAGCGGGTTTTATGAAAATCGGATTATCCGATCGAACCAGGTCAGAAACTTCTGACCTTGTTCCGACAGGCTTGCCCTTGCCGCCAATGCGAATGAGCCGGTTTCCCGACACATAGTGCGTCATGGGCGGGGCAGCTTCAGGACAGATTTTATCGAGCCACAGTTTCTGCGAAATCTTGTTGTGCAGCGCAGAATACAGCATTCGATTGTAGAACCTGCGTCTTCGCTGAAACAGCGTAAGGCGCAGAAAGGCGCCTGAACTTCGTATATCCGGAGGCAGCAAGGCCATCGATCTTGAAGGATGCCCCGATAAAATTGCCCGAATACGCCAGATGGGGCTAGGGACTGTTTGAGCGAGTTCCTCTGACACAAGTTCTGAAAACGAATGGAAACGCGAACTTAATCCCATACTTGATCATGATCATAACCAGTGCCAACGATCAATTGGTCTTTACCCGGCGATGCTCTAAGTGAACATCCGAAGCCAGGTTCCGGGGACAAGACGCTGACGAGACCGAATGAAGAAAACGAGCCATTTTTCCGTGTCTTTCCTCAATCCCGAGACTGGGCAGCATGGCGGGATAAACGAACTCAGGATCCGCTTTTCCGCCGGTGGCTATGAACGGCTCATTCATTTTGAGAGCACATCGGCGAAACTGATCGCCTCAGGAGATGCTCTCCTGTGTCTCGGCCTCGTTCCGGCAATGGAGCTTGGTCTCGACCTGGAGATCAACGCCCATGTGGACGAAGACTTGTTGGCCAACGCGGACCAAATTCAGTCTCTACTTTGTTCCTGGTATCCCGGTTATCGGCCGATCTCTATTCGAGCCGGCGTAACGAAACGGAAATACCCTGAGCGGCGCGGGACCGGGCTGTTCTACTCGGGCGGCGTCGACTCCAGCTATTCGCTGGCCTCAGCGCACGACAGGCTTACCGGGCTCGTGACGATTATCGGGGCCGACGTCGATCCTCTCGACACGCGCAGGGTGGAGCGTCTTGAGGCAATAGCATCAAACGTCGCCGGTCAGTTTGGTCTGAAGCAGATTTTCGTACGAACGGATATCAGAAAAGTCTCAGACCGAATGATTGGCTGGGTTGAATATCACGGCGCCGTTCTCGCAGCGGTGCGACACATGCTGGCGAATGAGTTCGAAAATCAACTGATCGCGTCCTCAGCAGATGAAGCCTCTTGGACCCGCCGCTGGGGATCGCACCCGGGCCTCGACAGGCTGTGGGGGACAGCAGGCGCCCGGATTGAGCACCATGGGCTGGAGCATCGGCTGGCGAAAATCGAGCGTATTAGTCGCGAACCAATTCTTATGCAGCAATTGCGTGTATGCAACCGCTCTTTCGATCATTGCGGAGTATGTCACAGTTGCCAGTTCATGCTCGCGGCACTCGACATTTTGGGAATACGAGACAAGGCACCCACTTACAGCCATCTGAAGATGGGACGATATCGCCTTCGTGTGACCGGAGAAGGGTCTCTCTCCGATCTGACGAAAATGCGGCTTGCCGCAATTGCAGGCGGTCGACAAGAAGAGCTGGTCAACGCGATCGATGATGCATTGCGGCGCTATTCGACCAAGAAGAGGTTCCAACATTTTGTGCCTGTCGACGAAATCGCGCGCCGCTATAAGAGGTTAAAACGGCAAATACGTTTCAGGCGGCAAATGAATCAATCGATCGAATGATGTATCAGACGCTCGACGAAATCTATCCGCGAGACACTTTCCTCGCCCCGCGCCTCGCTCATAAGAATGCCCGTTGGGCGCCTTCGGATACGCATTCAGTCGAGTTCATGACCGCAAACTTGATCGCATGTGCCGGTAATTACCCGATGCTGGTTCACAAGGCGGCGATGTCCCCCAAGGGTCTGGATATCATGGACCGTTGTGGCGTCGATATCGGTAGCGCGATCGAGGTTTACGAAACGCCTGACGGCTATGATGCGGCATTCAAGCGCCGCCATTTAGACGGCGAAAAGGCAATATTGGTGTTCCCGGCGGTGAATGAGCCCGGCGAAGGTTTGCAGGTCGAGTCTAACTGCCTGGAGTTTCTCAACAACAAGAGCAACATTGCCCAATTGGCTGGTGCCGATAACGTGCCGCATCAGCAACTTATCGACCTTGTCAATTCAGCCGACCGCCCGTCGATAAAGACTCCAATCGTACTGAAAATCGCCACGGACGAGCCAAATGCAGGAGGTCTCGATGTGGCAGTCTGTCGAAAACGAAGACAACTGACCCGCGCACTTAAGCGTTTTGCCGAAGTGGAGACGCTGATCGCAGAGCAGTTCATAGAGGCAACACATAATTGGTGCGTACAATTCGCGGTGTTACCGGATGGTACTTCGCGAGAAATCGGATCATCGCAGCAAATATGCATGAGAAACGGCATTCATAGCGGAAATCTTCTTGCCGACGAGAGGCCTTCTTCCGAGGTAATGCGCCTCGCCCGCTCTGTTGCCGAGGCAGGAAGTAGGCTGGGATTCCGCGGTCTGTGCGGGTTCGATATCCTGACTGATTATCGCGGCAAACCCTACGTGATTGACCTGAACTTCCGGCCTGTTTCCAGCGCGGCATTTGTCTTGGAAATGCAGCGAAGGAAAATGCGGACAAAGTCGTCGCAGTTCGCCAGGCTTGCTTTTTGCAAGGCGGATGCGTCTCTGGAGGAAACAATTCGGCGTTGCAGAAAGGGATTCGATGAGGGATGGCTTATACCCCTCGCGACCTTTGATCCCGAATATGGAGGCCTCGATCCCGGACCGGCGCGACTACGGGTCGTCATTGTCGGAGATAGCCGAAAAGCCTTGCATGAGCGAGAGAGGAGCCTCGCTGCGTGCGGCATAGAATTTTTTCGGATGCCGACCCGCTGGGATACGATCCGCCAAAACATTCTGGCCCTGTTCTGATAGGACTTATCCGGTGAAGACAACGACCGAACTTACCGTGGAAACGGTTGTTGACGAATCCAATCTCGACAGGCTTGCCCCGGATTGGATGGCACTCAACGCCAAATGCGGCCCTGCTGGGTTTTTCACCCGTTTCGAAGTCGTGAAGGAAAACTGGGCTCGCTACCGAGATGATCCGCGAACATCGCTGCATGTGATCGTAATTCGGAAGCACGGCAAGTTGGTTTTCGCGGCTCCGATGTTCAAGCGACACGACCTCCTGTTGACGCACACTTTGCAATGGCTGGATTCGAAGACGCCTCTTTATGACGATGTTTTGCTCGATTCCGACACCGACATCGCTTCCGTTGCGCGTACTTTTTCGGAAGTACTGAAGTCATCGTGGACAGGTCGGGTGCTGAAGATCGGTTTTGTGCTCGAAGGATCCGACCTCCACCGCGTGCTTGGTGCCGCTGGTATGCCGTTTGAATTCAGAACTGTTGCGCCCTCGCTGGACATCTCGCGATATGAAACCTGGGATGATTATTTGACGCAACATTCGGCGAACCGCCGTCAGCAATATCGGCTCTTTAGCCGCCGACTACAGAAAGCGGGATCGGGATCCGTCGAAATTGTGACAGGGCAGAACGAGCGCCGAAATGAAATTTCCGCTCTTTTTGCGCAGAAAAGATCTTGGGTAAGCGAACGGGACGACCTGCTTGACTGGATCGTGCCAGAGGAAACGGAAAAATGGTTCCAGCGCCTTGTCAAGATGGATGACACCGCGAACAAGACGCATCTTCTTCGCTTCGCTTCTGACTCTGAGCAGATAGGCATTCTGTTGCTTCTTGAACGTGATGGAACGATATTCCTGTCCAAGATCGCCCACAATCCTGCATGGAGCCGGTACTCGCCCGGTTGGCTCCTGATCCTTGAAGCCGTGAAATTTTCCATCGGGCGCAAGGCAAAGGCTATCGATTTCATGATTGGACATGGCGCCTGGAAAGATCGGTTGTCGGATAGGTCCAGGTCTGTTTTCAAAAGTCGTGTTGACCTAAGCCCTTGGTAGGCAGGTTGGGTCGGAAACGGCTGCCCTTAAGAAGGATCGAGCCAGGATCGTGAGAGGCTGGCCGGGAGCAGATATTGGTCGGGAGCGCGACAATAATGGGGGAAAAGCATATCCCGCGCGACAAGTGCCAAATCTGCCATGACCGCGTAGTTTCGACCGCCTGAGTAATCTGCAGGATTTCTTGCATCGGGCGAATTGATCGGGTCGATTTTGGCTTCCAACCGCGACAACGGCCCAGTCTCCAGCGTTGCAAGAGAAAAGAAAGGCGTTCCGCGGCGCGCGACGATCGAAAGCGGCGACGTCGGCATGCTGACATAACCCCGCTCGCCGAACCCCAGTTCCACAAACATGTTCCCCGCATAGACATTATTCGTCAGGATGATGAGTTCGCCTTGGTCGAGAAGGCTGAGGATCTTTCGGGTCACGCTGCTTCCGCTAGCGCGCTCAAATACAATCCGATCCTTCAGATAGCGGTTTTCAGCTCTGCGCAGCATCGGATTGATGGTGACATTGCCAAATGCGGTATCCGAGAATCCGTGACTGTGGACGCTGATCTGGATCGGCTCGAAACCCGCTTCCCAGAGGGCACGCTTTCCGGCGAGGGTTTGGAAGGCGAATTGGGAGGCCCACACGATGGCGCCCTGTTTCCGGCCGAGTGCTTCCCGGAGCATATCGGCTCCAATGAGATCTATTCTGGGATTTCTTCTTCTGGCGACCTCGTCGATGGCAAACATCATGCGCCGCCGCCGAGAATTTTCGAGATGCGCCTTGAACAAGGCTTCGCATTGGCTTTCATCGTCAATTCCAAGCACAGTCTTCATTGATTCCGCGAAGCCGGCGAAACCTTTCCTATACTCACGGCGGTAACGTAAAGCCGTCGCCAGGCGCGGGTAGGACGGCCAGTAGCGAGACGGTAGAACGGAAATTGCCGCCGCAGCTCCAATCGCCAATAGCTCGGCGATATCCTTCTCTGAAAAGCGGCGCTCTTTTGCCTCTTTGATCGGCGTCCTCTTGTAGAAACGGACCGGTCGTTCGCCTGTGCCGAATGTAATTTCCTCGATCAGTTCATATGTGAAGAAGTCTTCAGCCATGGATCCGTGTCTCGACGAGGGCTTGGAGTGCTGTTTGGGCTTCCGCTAGGCTACGCGGTACGATACCACCAAAAGGCGCTCGAATTTCGTTGGCCCAAACAGATGGAATAATGGATAGCTTGCATTGTCCGTTCCTACCTTCATCTTCTTCCGCTGCCGGAGATAGACCCGCGCTGCTGGCTCCGGGGCGCCTGCCCTATTCCCATGATCAGCTCGCCGCCATGGTGGCGCGCACAGCAAGGCAATTAGTTGCCGCCGGAATCGGTCCGGGCGACACCGTCGCCATATCGATGCCCAATGGTCCGGAAATGGCAATTCTATTTTTGGCGGTTTCCACGGTCGCGGGCGCTGCACCACTAAATCCGGCTTACCGAGAAGCGGAACTGGAGTTTTACCTCGACGATTTGGAGGCAAAACTCCTCATTTGCCCGAAAGTCGGTTCTGACGCGGCCAGAAAGGTGGCGGTGACCAAGCAGATTCCCGTAGTCGAAGTGGATCTTGCACGCGAAGTCCATTTCGACGAATTCCTGCTCAACATGCCGATGGCGCCGACCGCGGCATCGGGCATACTACGCACAAACAATCCTGATGACATTGCCTTGCTTCTTCACACCTCAGGAACGACAGCAAGGCCGAAACTTGTCGGTTTGACCCGAGCCAATATTGAGGCATCGATAAGAAATATCGTCATGACCCTCGGGCTTGGTGCAGATGATACCTGTCTGTCGATCCTTCCGCTTTTTCACATCCATGGATTGATCGCGACGTTATGTGCACCGCTATCCGCGTCCGGTGCGGTCGTCTGCACATCCGGCTTTGACGCGATGAAGTTCTTCCGCTGGATCGATGAGTTCACTCCCAGCTGGTATTCGGCTGTTCCTTCCATGCATCAAGCCATTTTGCAGCGGGCTAAACGAAATTCTGATTCAGTGGCCAACGCAAGATTGAAATTCGTGAGGTCATCGTCCGCTGCTCTCGCTCCAGCGACGCTCGAAGGTCTCGAACAGACGTTTCGGTGTCCGGTCATTGAGGCTTACGGCATGACTGAAGCGACCCACCAGATCACAAGCAATAACGCGGTGAACCGCCGGCCGGGCTCCGTTGGCTGGAAGATAGGAACTGACGTTCGTGTCGTAAATGACGACTGGCAGGATGTAGCGGAGCAGACGGATGGGAACATCATCATCAAGGGCCCCAACGTTCACACAGGTTACCTGCATTCACCCGTGGCAAATGCTGAATCGTTTCGCGATGGTTGGTTTAACACGGGTGATCGCGGGTTCTCGGATTCAGATGGATCTTTGACGATCACGGGGCGAACCAAGGAAATCATAAACCGCGGTGGCGAGAAGATAGCGCCTCTCGAGGTCGACAACATTCTCGCGCGCGACGGCCGGATTGCGGAAGCGATTGCCTTTGCGATCCCGCACAAGTCTCTTGGTGAGGACATCGCCGTCGCGGTTGTACCGGCTGAGGAGCAGGACCTCACAGTTGACGATATCAGATCGCAGCTCGCCTCGAATCTCGCCCCCCACAAAGTGCCGCGAACAGTCATATTTCTGAAGGAGATTCCAAAAGGGCCGACCGGAAAAATCCAGCGTCTGAAGCTCGCCGATATACTTGGATTTGTCGGGGACTCCGCGACGACCCCAATCTTCAAATCCGTTGACGGCAATTAGTCTCGGCATCCACTTGACCGACGCCAAATTAAAATTTGACAATCTTGCCAGTTTCCTGAGATCGATAAATCCGCGCGACGGGAAACTCCGAAGCGGAATTCGGGCAGTGCGGCGCGATTGGAAAATCCCGCTGGCGAGAATGCTACGCCGGCATGCCAAATTTGACGAAATCATTGGAGTTACCGGTAGCGCCGGAAAGTCAACGACCACCCGCCTTATCCATGCGATACTGGCTTCAAGAAATGTTTCGCATGTGGGTGCCGGCATTAATACGCCGAATGGAATCTGCAAGAGGTTTCTGAAAAAGCCGCGGAATGCGCGGATATGGATTCAGGAAATCAGCGGGCATGAGAGTGAAGCCATGAAGGCCGCGCTTTCCTTCGTGCGACCCACTGTTGGCGTCGTTACCCGGATCGGGATGGACCACATATCCTATTACCGCTCGCCGGAGGCCATCGCAGAAGCAAAGGGCCAACTCGTCGAAGCGCTACCCGAAGACGGCTTCGCTATCCTCAATGCCGACGATCCCCTTGTCGCTTCGATGGCAGATAAGACCAAGGCAAAAGTCGTTAGATTTGGTTCCGGACCGGATGCCGATATCCGGCTTGTTTCCTGGTCCAGCGGTTATCCTGAAAGGCTGGTCTTGCGAATTCGCGCCGGCGACCAAGCCGTAGACATCACGACGCGTTTCCTGGGCGAACGCTGGATTACAAGCGTTATGGCGGCGTTCGCGACTGCAATTGCTCTGGGCGTCGCTCCCGAAGAAGCGGCCGAAATGATTGGGAGGGTCGAACCTGAACGGTTCAAGGATGACGTTTACGTCTATTCGGGCGTGACATTCATCGCAGATACCTACAAGGCACCTTATTGGACGGTGGAATCAAGCATCGACATTGTGGCCGCAGCGAAGGCCCCGCGCAAATTGTTCTTGTTCGGCACGCTCTCGGACTACCGTGGCGCGGCGAGGAAGAGGTACACGACCGCGGCAAGAGCTGCACTCGACGTAGCGGATCTCGTGATATTTTATGGGTGTCACGCAGAACGGCCGCGACGACTGAAATCGGAATACCCCGGCCGGCTTTTCTCTTTCGAGGAATTCGATGCGCTAATGGCGTTCCTGAAGCAGACGTTGCGCCAAGATGATCTCATCTACATCAAGGCATCGGGAGCTGATCATCTCGAGCGGGTCGTGCTTGAATATGAGAAGCCAATCTCTTGCTATGTGTCGCGATGTGGCAGGCTCTATATGTGCAATCATTGCAGACACCTCTATCGCGGGGACCGTTAGTGGTCGCGTTCACCCGTCTCTATGCGAGCGTCGACGGGACGCATCTTATGCGAGCGCGCTGGATGCGCAGTGCGAACAAAACAGCCGAAGAGGCTCGGTGGAGCGCTTCACAAGAAATCTCCGCTTTCAGTTTCACATCGCAAAAATGCGCAGGGTTTATTCGGCGGATTTTCCACGAATAATCAGGCTCTCGTAAGCAACTTCATAAGCCTGTGTCGACAAGCGAAACATCGGGGAGTTGTTCGGACCAAGTCCGGACGTACGAGCCTACCTTGCCCGTCGTGTTGTCCGACGCGATCACATAGCGTTCCATCACTGTGCCGAGGATCACCCCATGCAACCGGTCGGTATAGATATATCGACCTCTCCCTAGGATCCGGGATGCTATTTCGGCCTTCTTGCGGGCAACGTGATCGAAAGCGATCAGTCGGAGGCGAGGTGAGAGGAGCAAGTTGGAGAGTTTACCTATGCGATTTGTGCGAATGAGCGACTTGTCATCCGACCAGTCGAATGTCGTTTGTTGTGGCAAATCGGAGAAGTTCGCATTTCGAGATGCTTCGGTATCGCGCCGGTACAGGCGGACCGCATCTATCGCAGGCGTAACTGCGGGTGTTGTAAAGAAATGAGCGGTATCGGGACAAAGTATAGATTCGACGCCGTAGATTTCTCGTAGGAGCCGCCTGCTTTTTTGCTCTCTGGAAAGAACTTGCAAGTCCGCGCATTCCCCTAAGGTTCTGCGGGTGTCTTCAACCTGCGCCGGACCTGGGGGATGGTTCGAATTCTCAGCCACGCTTAGCGGTAGCAGAACGATTTTCTGGTCCGCGATCTCTCGCATGACGCGCAAACGCGCCCGGTGGTGTTTTTCGTATAGTGATCCAAAGTTCCCGCCCCCCAGAAAGAAGATTGTGCCGCCGGAAACCAAGTCGCGACAACGCCGGGCGTCAAAATATCGTAGCGTGGATACATATGCAGGAGGGCAGCCCGTGACGGTTTCCAGCGCCGTGCGCGCACCGGACCAAATCGCTGCATCGCCCGGATTGGCATAGTTGGGATAGTCGACGATCGCATAGGGCAATGCGACCGCGATTCCGCGGAGAGTCTGTTCAATGAATTGTTGCGCAGATACGGTCAAGAAGTTCATCTAAATGGTGGAAATCGCGCCGAGACAGTCCCGGTGGGCACCTCTTTGGCCTGTGTAGTTGATCTCAATATTGAAAGCGATCATCGATTGATCAGCGCCGGAAATAAAATTTTTTCTTGGGTAATCGCTCTTTGAAGTCCGGAATCTACATCGCGATTGTGACGATCGAACAGCGGTGGCCAGTCATCTGAAAACGGCACGAAGCGGACGCTTATATACTAGACTACTGATTGTCCGCTCACAGCCCGATATTGGACATTCAGCCATCGCTGAATGCAATGTCGCACAATCCGGTTACGTCCTCGACAGAGCGCGCATCCCCACATAGGAGCCGGTGCGGACCAAGCAGCCACAGATCATCCGGTTGCCGAGAGCTTCTTCAATCTCTTGAGGCGCGAGCGAATACGGCGGCGGGCCTGCAAGACCCGCGTCGAAGCCAGCCAATATGTGTTCGACTGCATCGAGAAGTTCTACACTCCAAAGCGAAAGCAGGCCGAATGAGGCCAGAGAACGGTCCCCGGAAGCGAAGGCCGACTGGCCAGCGGGTCGGAAGTCGACCAAAGATCCTGCCAGGTTCCTGTCTCGTCGCGACGGGTCGCGATGCCGGGCGCAGAGCTTTCGGATGAATTTGATCGAATACAAAAGCGCCGCACCCGAGGGTGCGGCGCCTTTTCAAGACACTATTTCAGCATCAGCAGGCGCCGATCAATCGGACGCCCTTACTTCTTGCCCCAGATCCCGGCATAGGCATCGCGATATCCGCTGTCGGGATCGAACTGATTGCTGTCACCCATTTTTTCGAGACCTTCTTTTGTCACCACTGCGGGGGCCGTGACGTAACCCGAGCAGGCTTCGCCGGAAACGGCGCGGTTCAGTTCGTCGACCAACTGCCAGCCCTGAAGATTGAGTGGCTCCGCGACCGTGATCGCCTGGTATTGTCCGGTACGGATGCGCTGGAAGGCGGATTCCGATCCGTCACCGGCGGCCACGGCCTTCGGCGAACCGTCACCGGGAATGCCGGCCGCGGCAAGCGCAGGGCCCATGAAGTCGAAGTAGATGTCGTTGATCGCCAAAGCGTGCGTCCACGAGTCACCGTATTTCTGCAGCAGGCTCGTGGTCAGCGGACCCATGCGGTTCGAGGTGTCGGCGATCGGCGTGTCGACATATTCGAGGACCGTTCCGCCCATGCTTTCGATCGTTTCCTTGATGCGGTCGGCCTTGTCGATCGCGATCTGGTAGGTGGAATCGGTGAAGATGACGGCTCCAGGCTTGCCGCCGGCATCCTCGACCGCCCACTTTGCCGCTTCTTCGGAAACGGTCATCGCGTCCGTGGAGACATTGGCAAAAATGCCGCCGGGCGCATCGCAGCCGATCTTCGGGCCCGAATGCCAGGATACCATCGGGATCCCGGCCTTGGCGACATCCTCAAGGGCCGCCTGTTGTTCGACAGCATCGAACCCGTTGATGATGATCCCGTCAGGCTGAAGCGCCAGCGCCTGGCCAAACGCGGCTGTGCGGCCCTGAACGGAACCGCCGCCATCGAGGACGCGCACAGCCCAACCGATCTTGTCCGCGGCTTCCTCGACACCATTGGTTACCCCGAGGATACCGCCGTTTTTAAGGTCCGCGGCGAGCACAACAATGGTTTTTCCTTCGGCTGCCACGGGGCCTGTCGTCGGCCCGTCCCAGGCCATTTCAGCCTGTGCCGCCTGCAGACCCAGGCCCGCTATCACGGTTCCTGCCAGCAAGGTTTTTACGAATGTACGTTTCAGCATGGTTTCCTCCCTTGGTGCCGATAGTGAATTCACTTCTTCGCCGCGCCCTTCTTGCGCTGCGCGTAGCCTGCGATGCCGATGGCAACGAGCAGGGTCAGTCCGTTGAACATGGGTTCGACCCAGAACGAGCCACCGAATTGCTGGATCCCGGAAATACCGACCGCGAGGATCGCGACACCGACAATCGTCCCCCACACATTGACCCGGCCCGGCTTTATGGTTGTCGAACCGAGGAAGGCTCCGACCAGCGCCGGCAGCAGGAACTCAAGCCCGACACTCGCCTGGCCGATCCGTAGCTTGGACGCCAGAAGAACGCCGGCGAGCGCCGTCATGACGCCCGATGTCACGAATGCGCCGACCACGAATCTTCGCGTTGGAATGCCGTTCAGCGCGGCTGCAGTCTGGTTGGCGCCGATGGCATAGAGATACCGGCCGACCGGCGTGTATTCGAGGATAAGCCACAGAGCGATAGTGATGCCGAGAATGTAAAAACCCGTGATCGGCAGGCCGAAGACAAAGGTTCCGTTCACGGCGTAGAAGCCCTGTGGCAGTACGCCGACGACCTGGCGACCGCCGGTATGCCAGAGTGCGAGCGCATAGAGCACGGTTCCCGTGCCGAGCGTCGCGATAAACGCATCGATCTTGGCGATTTCAACCAGAATGCCGTTCATGAAACCGACCAGGGCTCCGATCAGGAGCACGATCAGGACGGCGATCGGCCAGGGCAATCCGTACCAGACCTGCAGAGAGATCGCGAGAATATGCCAGAGCACGATACCGTAGCCGACAGTCAGATCGATGCGGCCGGCGACCATCGGTATCATTGCCGCCAGCGAAAGAAGCGCGATGATCGATTTGTCGGAGATGATGGCGCGCAGGTTGAGGGCGGTCGGGAACGTATTCGGCAGCAATATGGAAAAGAGGGCGATCAGCGCCACCATCAGAATCACGAGCCCGTAGACAGGAGCCATGCGAACCAGCCGGGCGGCCAGTCCGAGTTTGGCCAGCTCGTCTTTGGTCGGCTCGAGCGCGTTGGATTCGATCGAATTCATGGGTGATCCTCGATTATGCGGCTTCTCCGGCCGAAGCGGCCTGGATCAGGGATTCCGTTGACAGCATGACGCCGGTGAGTTCGGCCACCTTCTGGCCCCGGCTGAAGACAATTGCCCGGTGACAGATATTGGCCACTTCCTCGAAATCGGTGGACACGACCAGCACGCCCATGCCGGAAGCCATCGCTTCATAAAGCAGGTGATAGATTTCGGCCTTGGCGCCGACATCGACGCCGGCGGTCGGATCCTCCGCGATCAGGAACTGGCGATTGGTATCCAGCCAGCGCCCGACCACGACCTTTTGCTGATTTCCGCCAGAGAGCGCTTCGATCGCCAGGGTCGGATCGTTGGGGGACAGGCCGACCCGCTTGCCGAGCTTGGACGTTTGCTTTTCCTCGGCGGATGTCGACATGAAGGCGAACAGCCCGCGGCCCGTCGCTTCGGGATTGATGAACGCGTTCTCGCGAATAGACAGGGCGGGCGCGATGGATTCGACGACGCGGTCGCCGGCGATGAAACCGATGCCGGATCGCATCGCGCTACGCGGCGTGTCCAGGTTCGGCCGCTTTCCGTTGAGCAGGACCTCGCCTTCGGAAGCCGTCAGGCCATAAAGAGCCCGGCCGACTTCCTCGTGACCGGCACCGCGCAAGCCGACGAGCCCTAGCATTTCGCCGCGCTGAACGGAAAAACCGACAGGGCCGGCGTTCTCGGTGGACAGGCCGCTCACGGAGAGGACTTCCGGGCCTTCCTGAGCTTCCGGACGGCTGATTTCTCGCGCCTTGCGTCCGACAATCAGGCTGACAAGGTCTTCCGGATTGGTGTGAGCGATGTCGCGCATGCCTACCATTTTGCCGTCGCGCAACACGGCAACCCGATCCGCAATCCGGAATATCTCGTCTAGCCGGTGCGACACATAGATCATCCCCACGCCCTTGTCCCGCAGGGGACGCAACGCGGTGAACAACCGCTCGACTTCGTCGGCCGGCAGGCTGGCGGTCGGCTCGTCCAGGACCAGGAAATCGCATTCGACGATAAGCGCGCGGGCGATCGCAACCAGCGACTTCTCGGTACGCGAAAGATTGGAGACGCGTGTCGTGGGCGCGAAATCGGCGTCGACCAGGGCCAGCGCACGTTTCGCGACCTCCTCGCATGCCGGCCAGTCGATGCGTCCGCCCTTGCGAGCATAGCCGACGGCCAGCGCAATATTCTCGGCAACGCTCATCCACTCTATGAGGCCCAGATCCTGGTGAATGAAGGCGACCGCCTGCCGCTCGTTCACGTGACCCGCAACATGTTTGTAGGGAATGCCATCCACTGTGACCTGGCCGCTGTCGGGAGTGTGGATGCCTCCCAGCACCTTGATAAGCGTTGACTTGCCGGCGCCGTTTTCGCCAAGTAATGCGACGATCTCGCCGCGCCGAACCTTCAGCGAAACACCGGACAATGCGTGGGTGCCGCCAAAGCTCTTGACGATACTGTCGAAAAACAGGCCCTCGGCCGGATCCATGCGAATTCCTCCCTGTTGCCGGACTGCATGAGTTACCGGTAACGTAGCAATCATCGACTTAAACGCTTGGGTGAGTCAAGAAAAAAGTTATCGATAACATTTCGGGTTTTCGGTAGGATGACTCGATCGGGAAAGGTTCAATGAGCCGCAACGCCAAGGCAGGACTGGAAGACATCGCCCGCGCGGCGGGGGTGTCGAAAATGACGGTAAGCCGGGTGCTTCGCGGATCGTCGGGGTTTTCGGAAGAAACGCGTGCCCGGGTCATGTCCGAAGTCGAGCGGCTCGGCTATTTGCCGAACCGCATTGCCGCTGCGTTCGGTTCCGGTGGAACATCGACGCTTGTCGGGGTGTGTGTGCCGCGTTTCGCGTCCTCGCTTTTCGGTTCGACGCTGGAGTCTATCAACACCTCGCTGATGCGGCTCGGATACCAATCGATGATTGGCAGCCACGACCAGTTGCCGGAGGAGGAAGAAATCTGGCTCAAGGGGCTGGCATCCTGGCGGCCGGCCGGCATCATTCTCGCTGCGCGCCGGCATACGCCGGAAACGTTGTCATTGCTGCGCGACCTCACTGTTCCGATCGTGGAGATGTGGGACCTGAACACCCAGCCGATCGATGTCTCGGTCGGGTTCTCCCATTTCGACGACGGCTATACGATGGGACGGTTTCTCATGTTGCGGGGTCGCCGGCGGTACGGTTATGTCGGTGCGATGGCCAACCGGGTCACGACGGGCCGAAACCGTCGGGACGGGTTCGAGGCGGCGCTTCGCGAGGGCGGCATCTCGCTCGCCGCAAGCGAAACACTGGAGGATCACCCGGGCTTCTACGCGGGCTATTATGGTACCGAACTGCTGATCAGCCGCGAACCGAAACTCGACGGGATCTATTACCATGACGATGAGATGGCGATTGGCGGGATGGCGTGGTTGGCGTCGCGCGGCATTCGCGTTCCCGACGATATCGGTATTGCCGGCTGGGGCGGCATGGAGGCCGCATCGATCCAGCCACGCCGGCTGACCACGACTGTCGTACCGACGGCCCTGATCGGAAAAACCGCTGCCGAACTGCTGGTCGGGCGAATGCGCGGCGATCCGGTTCAGGACGTCACGATGATCCCAACCAGGCTCGTGCCGGGCGAAACGGTCTGAGCCCTATTCCGCCCAAGGGCCGTGTTGGCCGGTCGCCCCGGTGTCGAGACGCGCAAATCCATGCAATCCGAAGAAATCGCGCTGGCCCTGGATCATGTTCGCGGTGCCGCGCGCCCGGCGCATCGTGTCGAACCATGCGAGCGACGAGGAGAGCGCGGGAGCGGCAAGGCCAGCGCGCGCGCTCTCAATCACGGTCAATCGCAGGTCCTCCTGTGCAGCCTTGACCCGTTCGGCAAAGGACGGCGCAAATAACAGATTACGCGTCGGATCGTCTTCCAGTGCGGACGCCATGTCGTTCAGCATCGCCGAGCGAATGATGCACCCTTCTCGCCAGACCTTGGCGATCTCCGGCAACGGTAGGGCCCAGCCGAAATGTTCGGAAGCTGCCGCGATCATCGAAAAGCCCTGCGCGTAGCACATGATCTTGCCGGCGATCAGGGCGTTCTCCAACTTGTCTATATCGAGCGCTCCCAGCGCCATCGCACCGGATTCCGCGCCAAACAATGCCTGTCCGGCGGCGCGTTCGTCGCGCCGCGACGACAAGTTGCGCGCGGTGACAGCGGCGTCGATCGCCGGAACGGGCGTGCCCAGATGCTGTGCCTCGATGACGGTCCACCGGCCGGTTCCCTTCTGTCCGGCGGCATCGACGATCACGTCGAGCAGCGGCTTGCCCGTGGCCGCATCCTCAGTTCCGGCCACCTTGCCGGAAATCTCGATCAGATAGGATTGGAGGGCGCCTTCGTTCCAGCGATCAAAGATTTCTCCAATGGCGGACGCCGTCATGCCCATGCCATCGCGCATGATGCCGTATATTTCGGCGATCATCTGCATATCGGCATATTCGATACCGTTATGGACCGCCTTTACGAAATGTCCGGCTCCGGCCTCCCCCATCCAGGTGGCGCAGGGAGTGCCTTCGTATTTGGCCGATATGGCTGCGAGGATCGGATAAACGCGATCCCAATGCTCCTTTTCGCCGCCACCCATGATCGAGGGACCGTAGCGCGCACCGGTCTCGCCACCGGAAACGCCGATGCCGAGGAACGGCCCGGCGGCTTCGCTTGCGCGGCGATTGGTGTCGCGGAAATTGGCGTTGCCCGCGTCGATGATCAGGTCTTGCGGTCCAAGAAGCGGGCGTAGCGCCGCGATCTGTTCGTCGACGGCGTCGCCGGCGGGAACCATCAGTATGATGGCGCGTGGCTGCCTTATGCTCTCCACAAGTTCTTTCAGGCTTTCCGTCGGAATGATCCGCGGCGCGAGATCGCCTGCGCCAGCATGAAACTCGCGCGTACGGGCGGTCGTCCGGTTCCAGACGGCGATGTCGAAGCCGTTGTCGGCTATATTGAGCGCAAGGGCGGCACCCATGGTGCCAAGGCCGATCAGGCCAATTTCGGCTTCTTTCATGGTGCCTGTACGCCTGTCCTGTTCAAGGTAATCATATAAACACTTGTCGTGGCCGTGATGAAGAGCTGATGCTTCGCCCGCCCGCCGAAGCAGACATTGGATACGACCTCCGGCACGAGAATTCTACCCAGCCGATCGCCCTCGGGCGAAATACAATGCACGCCATCGGCGGCGGACGACCAGAGGTTGCCATCGGCATCTATGCGGAAGCCGTCGGAGCAGCCCCGGTCGATCTTGTGAAAGACCCGGCTGTTGGAGAGCATGCCTTCGTTGTCGCAATCGTAAACCCGGATATGCTGTTCGTCGTTCGAGAACATACGACCGGTATCGGCGACGTAAAGTTTCGTTTCGTCCGGGGAAAAGGCGAGCCCGTTGGGGCAGTTCATGTCGTCGACCATGACTTCGATGGCGCCGGTTTCCGGCAAGACGCGGTAGACGACGCAGGGGTTTTCCTGTTCCGCCCGATACCCCTCATAGTCGGTCTTGATCCCGTAATGGGGATCGCTGAACCAAACGGTACCGTCGGATTTCACCACGACATCGTTTGGGGAGTTGAGCGGCTTGCCGCCATAGCTGTCCGCGATAACCGTGATCGAGCCGTCATGCTCGGTGCGTGTGACGCGGCGGGTGCCGTGCTCGCAACTGATCAGCCGCCCCTGCTGGTCCCGGGTATGGCCGTTGGCGTAGTTCGAAGGCTGGCGGAACGTCGAATCTCCCTCGCCCGGTATCCAGCGCATGATCCGGTTGTTGGGGATGTCCGAGAACAGCAGGCAATTGGCATCCCCGAACCAGACAGGCCCCTCGACCCAGTCGAACCCCGTCGCGATCTGCTTGACCGGCGCATTGCCGAGAACGAAGCGGTCGAAGCGCGGATTCTCGGATGAATAAAACGACATGGCCTCCTCCTTCAGCGCATCACGATCTTGCTTATGAATTTGTTATCGATAACAATCGGATGCGTCAACGCAAAGAGGCATCAATGACCTATCTGAGACAAGTCCGATCCCTGACGGATGAAGCGGTCGCCGCGATGATCGACGCCGCGCGGCGGGCCGCGACCGAATCCGGACAACCGCAATGCATTGTGATCGTCGATGCGAGCGCGGTCGATTTGGCGGTATTCCGCATGGCGGGCGCAAAGGTCCTGTCTCTAGCGTCCGCGCGCGCCAAGGCACAAACGGCGGCCTCAATCGCCGCGCGCAGCGACTCCGTTCCGGAGGCGGTCCGGCCGGCAATCGCCGCGGCCACCAAAGGGACGGTGACCGGCCTTCCGGGCGGACTGCCGATCTGTTTTGACGGCGAATGCGTTGGCGGTATCGGGATCGGTTCGGGAACCGGCGAGCAGGATATGGCCGTTGCGGCCGCGGCGCTGGCGGCAGTCGGCGCAGACCCGGTATAGAGCTCTATGTAAAGGCGATCTGCGCCTTCATTGCCTGCGAGCGATCTCCGGCTATTTCGAACGCCGCGACCGCGTCATCGATCCCCAAAGTGTGGGTGATGAGTGGCTTCACGTCTATCAAGCCCTTGCGCATCAGCTCGACGCCGATGAAGAACTCCTCGTGGAAACGAAACGAACCGCGCAACTGCAATTCCTTTGCGGTAATCGTCTGCACCGGAACCTGCATATCGCCGCCAAGGCCAAGCTGAACGATCACGCCGCCGGGACGAAGCGTCGCGATGCCGCCGGCCAGCGCGGGCGCCTCGCCGGTGCACTCGTACAACACATCGAACGTGCCCTTGTTTACTTCGTATGAGGTTAGACTCTCCGGCTCGCTTGCCATGTTGATTGTCCGGTCCGCGCCGTTCTCGCGGGCCATTTTCAACGTGAAGTCCGAAAGGTCGGTGGCCACGATCTCGGACGCGCCGGCGCGCCGAGCCGCGAGAATCGAGAGAAGGCCGATCGGCCCGCATCCGGTGACCAGAACGCGCTTTCCGAACAGCTCGCCGGCTCTGCGCGTGGCATGGAGACAGACAGCAAGCGGCTCGGCCATCGCGGCCTCACCTGCCGTCAAACCGTCGGCCGGCGCGCATTGACGCTGATCGGCGACGAGTATCTGCCGGAATGCGCCCTGGATATGCGGAAACGGCATCGCCGAGCCGTAGAACCGCATGTTCAGGCAATGGTTATGCTTGCCCTCCTCGCAATAGCGGCAAGCGTGACAGGGCCTGGACGGTGAAACCGCGACCAGTTGTCCGACAGTCAGTCCCGATACGTCGGTGCCGAGCCTGGTGATGTGTCCGGCAACCTCATGTCCGAGAATCATCGGCTCCTTCAGCCGAACGGCCCCGAACCCGCCATGATTGTAGTAGTGCAGGTCGGAGCCGCATATCCCTCCCGTCGCGATCGCGATCTCGACTTCACCGGTGCCCGGTTCCGATATCGGGCGTTCCTCGATGCGCAGGTCCTTTGCGGCCTGTATGACGATGGCTTTCATTGATTTCCTCACAAGACCGGTGTCGGCAGCGCTTCGCCGGCGAAATGGGCTTCCAGGTTGTCGCGGACCAGCTTGCCCATCGCTTTTCGGGTTTCGAAAGTTCCCGAGGCGTGATGCGGCTGCAGGAGCACGTTGTCGAGTTTCAGGAACCTCGGATTTAGCGACGGTTCGCCCTCGAAGACATCGAGCGCCGCGGCCCCCAGCGTCCGGTTTTCCAATGCGTCCAGCAGCGCATCTTCATCGATGTTGGACGCGCGGCTGATATTGATGATCATGCCGTCCGGGCCGACCGCCTCGATCACATCGCGCGAGACGATATGCCGTGTCGCCGCAGACGCGGCGAGCGTGACGAAGAAGAAATCAGCGTGGCGGGCCAGTTCGACCGGATCCCCGATGAAAGTCCAATCCCTGGCGTAGTCCTTTTCGGCGACATCGGAATAGGCGATGTCGAGATCGAAACCCGAAAGGCGCTTTGCAACTTCGTAGCCGATGCGGCCAAGGCCGAGCACACCCGCCTTCTTGCCCCAGACGCGGTGCTTCAGCGGATAAAGCCCCCTCTGCGCCCACGACCCGTCCCGAACCCAGGCTTCAGCGCCGATCATGCCCCGCGACTGGACGAGCATCATAGCGATGCCGAGATCGGCGACGTCATTCGTCAAGACGTCCGGTGTGTTCGTGACGCGTATTCCCTTCTCTCGGCAGGCCTCCAGATCGACCGCGTCGTACCCGACGCCGTAGACAGAAACGACTTCGAGGTTTGGGCACGCCTCGATCATCGCGCGGTTGGCTCCGAGTTCCCCCCGTGTGGCAATGCCGCGGATACGGCTGCCGACGTCTTCCAGCAAGGCCGCCTTGTCCCCGGCCTCGAAATAGCGGTGCATGGTAAACGCCGCATCCAGCGGGCCCTGGTCCCATTCGGGGTAAGGGCCAACCTGCAGGATCTCCGGTTTGCTCATCTGCGATTCCATCCTTGACAACAATTGTTATCGATAACATAAACACAGTCGCGAATGGAAGTCGACACGAAAAGGCATGATTGTGAGCACGGGATTATTCGATCTTTCGGGCAAGCGAGCGCTGATTACGGGATCCTCGCAAGGGATCGGTCTGGCGCTGGCTCGCGGTCTGATGGCGGTCGGCGCGGAGATCGTGCTAAACGGCCGTGACCGCGCCAAACTGGACGACGCGGCGGCATCACTGCGATCCGATGGCGGCGCGGTTCACACGCTAGCCTTCGATGTGACCGAGCACACGGCAGCACGCGACGCCATTGACGGTTTCGAGGCGGGAACCGGACAGATCGACATCCTCGTCAATAACGCCGGCATGCAATTCCGCACGCCGCTGGAGGATTTTCCGGTCGAGAAGTTCGAACAGCTGATGCAGACCAATATCGCGAGCGTGTTTCATGTCGGCCAGGCCGTGGCGCGCCACATGATCGCGCGCGGCGCGGGCAAGATCGTCAACATCTGTTCCGTTCAAACCGCGCTGGCGCGACCGGGAATCGCCCCTTACACGATGACCAAGGGTGCGGTCGCAAACCTGACCAAGGGAATGGCGACCGACTGGGCAAGACACGGCCTGCAGTGCAACGGCCTTGCGCCCGGATATTTCGATACGCCGCTGAACGCCGCTCTGGTCGCCGATGCCAATTTCAGCGCCTGGCTGGAAAAGCGCACGCCCGCGGGACGTTGGGGCAAGGTCGAGGAACTGGTCGGCGCCTGCATCTTCCTGTCTTCCGATGCATCTTCCTTCGTCAATGGCACCATCGTGTATGTGGACGGCGGGATAACGGCGTCACTTTGATGTCGCGCTATGTCGTCATGGGCGTGTCGGGTTGCGGCAAGACCTCGATCGGGAGCGCTTTCGCACAAGAGGTCGGCGCCGGGTTCATTGATGGCGACGATCTGCATCCGGCGGCGAATGTCGCCAAAATGGCCCGCGGGGATGCTCTCGATGACGATGATCGGCGGCCCTGGCTCTCCGACATCGCAAGAGAGTTACGCACAGCCAAAGAACCGGTCGCGATCGGCTGCTCCGCCCTGAAACGCCGCTATCGCGACTGGATCAGGGAGGGCGTGGGCGCGCCCGTGACGTTTCTCCATCTTTCCGGTTCGCGCGACGTGATCGCGCGAAGAATGGCTGAGCGAAAGGATCATTTCATGCCGCTTTCCCTGCTCGACAGCCAGTTCGCCGCGCTTGAACCGCCAGGGCCGGACGAGAGCGCGATAACCGTGGATATCGACCAGCAGCCAGATCTTATCGTGGCGGCGCTGTTGGCGGCGACGAAAGAGGAGAGACCATGAGCGAACGCGTTGCATTGATTGGGGCCGGAGCCATGGGCGGAGCTATCGGAACCCGGCTGATCGAAACCGGAAACGCGCTTACCGTTTTCGACCTCGACAAGGAGAAAGTGGCCGAGCTTGTCGCCAAGGGTGCGAGCGCGGCCGGTTCAGCGGCGGAGGCTGCATCCGAGTCCGGCTACGTTATCACCAGCCTCAATTCCCCGAAGATCGTCGAGATCGCCATGTTCGGCCCGCGAGGCGTGGCCGAAGGCGCCAAACCGGGGACCTTGATCATCGACATGTCATCGATCGATCCGGACGCAACCAAGGCTCTTGCCGCAAAGGCGGCCGAACAGGGAATGCGATGGGTCGACAGCCCCTTGTCCGGCGGCGCACCGAAAGCCCTGATCGGCGAACTCACGCTCATGGCGGGCGGGGCAGCGGAAGACGTCGCGGATGCGCACACCATCCTGAAGCACGTCGCCTCGAACTATACCCATATGGGTCCGTCCGGCGCCGGCCAGACGACCAAGCTTATCAATCAGGTCCTTTGCGGCCTCAATTTCCTGGCCGTTGCCGAGGCGACACAGCTCGCGCTGGATGCCGGTGTCGATGCGCAAAAGGTCCCGCAGGCGCTCAAAGGAGGGCGGGCTGACAGCGCGATCCTTCAGGAATACATGCCGCGTTTCGCGACGAAGGACTACCGTCGCACCGGCCGCATAGACAACATGGTCAAAGACCTGAACGGTGCGCAGGATCTGGCGCGCCGTACCCACACAGCCATGCCGCTGACCGCGCTGTGCGCCGAGATCCACCGGATGCTGACGGCAGCCGGGCTCGGCGGCGAAGACCAGGCCGCGCTTATGGAATTCTTCAAGGGACCCGACAAGGAGACGTTTCGATGATCACGCGTTACGCACTATTCGAAGGACATGTCAGAAATGGGCAGACCGACGCCTTCCGCGCCGCCGTGCTGGACGAAATCCTGCCAAAATGGAAAGCTTTTCCCGGTGCGCTCGCCGTGCGGGTCTGCTTTGCCGACGAGCGCGATGAAGGCGCGCCGGAGTTTCCGCTCATCCTGGCGATCAGCTACACAGATCGCGCTGCCGTCGACGCCGCGTTGGCCAGTCCGGCGCGCGCCGAGGGCAAGGCCGCGACGGAAGCGGTCCTCGCCCGGTTTTTCGATGGACGGATCCACCATCACATTACCGAAGCACATGATTTCGAGCTTTGACTTGCAAAAGGTGATCTTCCGCGGATAACCACGGTATCGATAACATATTCGGGAAGTCCATGCGCCGAACGCCAACCATGAAAGATGTTGCCCGCGAAGCCGGCGTATCTGTCATGACGGTGTCACGAGCGTTCAAGCGGCATGCTTCCGTGAGCGAAGAAACGCGCGAGCGTATCCTCTCAACTGCCGAGAAGATGGGATATGTATTCGATAGCATCGCTGCCAATCTTCGATCGCAGCGCAGCGGATTCGTTGCCATGACGATTCCATCGCTGAACAACGCAAATTTCGCCGAGACGGTGGGCGGGCTGTCACGCGGGTTGCACGAGGCAGGTCTCGAAGTCCTGCTCGGGTATTCAAACTACGATATTCTGGAGGAGGAGCGCCTGATCGAGCAGCTTCTTCGACGCCGTCCCGAAGCAATCGTCGTAACCGGCGGTCGGCACACGGACAAAGCGCGCAGGCTGCTTGAGAATTCCGGTATCCCGGTTATCGAGACGTGGGATCTGCCGTCCGAGCCTATCGGTCACGTCGTTGGTTTTTCCAACGCGGCGACCATGGACATTCTGATCGACCACCTTGTGTCGAATGGATACGAAAAAATTGCGTTCATTGGTGGCGACACGGATGGCGACACCCGTGGCGCTGACCGGCGGCGGGGCTTTGTTAGTGCTCTCGATAAAAGAAGGATGGATGCCTCTCGACTGATCGGGGCGGGCCAGCCGCCGATTTCGATGCGGGAGGGCGCAGTCGCAATGAGCCGCCTTTTGGAAGAGAGCCCCGATACACAGGCCGTCGTTTGTGTGTCAGACCTGTCCGCCTATGGCGCCCTGTCGGAATGCATGCGGCGGGGCGTACGCGTTCCCGAAGATATCGCGATCGCCGGATTTGGCGCATTCGAAATATCAGCGGTATCGGTGCCCACCATCACCACAATCGATCCGCATTCCGAGGAAATCGGCAGGCGCACCGCGGAGCTCGTCATCAGCCTTCTGGGCAACGAGAGCATTGCAAGCGAGGCGACTCGGATCGCGATCGATCCGCATATCGAGATCGGCGGATCGACCTGACGGCAACTGCAACTCGCCGAAGCTCCCGAACTCGAAAACTCGGATAATCTCCTGCAACTGTGATGGCGCGAAAGTGACGCTGGCGCGTAAATCGTTCCGGCACGTCGGCAGTCTCGGCGATCACGCCGGTTCGGGGACCGGGGCGCCCTCCCTGCTTGGAGCGGTGCCAAATTTGCGCCGGTAGTCGCGGCTGAAATGAGTGGGGCTTTCGTAGCCCACCTCGAAACTTGCCGACGCCACGCTGTGACGCCCGGACCTCAGCAGGTCACGCGCGGCAATCATCCGCAAGTCCTTCTGGTACTGCAGCGGTGTTGTACCGGTTACCTGCCTGAAATGGCCGTGAAAGGAAGACTGGCTCATGCCCGCCAACCGGGCGAGGTGCGGGACTGACAGGTTCTGGCGGAAGTCCCTCTTGATATGCATGATTGCCGTCGCGATACGGCTTGCATGGCTGTCGATCGACAACAGGCTGCGCAACATGCCTCCGATGGGCGACATGAGGAGGCGAAAGTGGATTTCCCGCAGAATGGACGGGCCAAGAACCTCCGCTTCTACGGCGCTGTTCATCAATGACAGATACCGGCCGATCGTTTCGATCACCGGAGAACCCGCCAGACCTGCGGAGAGCGAGCGGGCCGGCATCATCTCCACAGAAATGGAACTGATCTGTTCGTAAAGGCTCCTGAGCACGCCGAGCTCCAGGGATACAATCAGCGCCAGATAGGGCTTGTCCGCGGATGCGGAAACGATTCTCGATTGTACGGGAAGATCGTGGCTGACAATGAGCGCGTCGCCGGCGCGCAAGGTGACGAACTGATCCCCGATCGTCGTCTCCTTCGCGCCCTGGAGGACCAGGCAAACCACCGGCTGGTAGACGACCGCGTCAAATTCACTGGCTTCGGTGGTCTGCAAGACCGTCAGACCCTTCAAAGCGACACCACCTTTGTGCCTGTCGCGGGCCGAACAGGCGAGCGCAGGTGCGATCAGGCCTGTGAACTGCATGATATCATCCCGTTTGGACTTTTCGTAACATTCTGACCGGAAATTTGCATCCATAACTCCTGTGAATTGGAGGAATTGGCAGAATTTTCGAAGCATCCGGCAGGCGTGACCGGTTCGAGACCGATAGTCTGGCAAGACGGTTTAGCAGCAACCGGAGTGGATGATGGCCCTCATGACACGCACTTTCGCCCTTAACGAGAATGTCAGCATTCCAGCGGTGGGATTTGGCACTTACCTGATCTCGAGCGAGGATGCGCCCGAGGTCATCCAGACCGCCATCGAATGCGGTTACCGGCACATAGACACGGCGTCGGGCTACCGGAACGAGACGGCCGTTGGCGAAGGGATCCAGGCGGGTCTGGCATCGACCGGCCTTTCGCGAAGCGACATTTTCGTGACCGCAAAGCTCTGGCCGGGCAATTCCGCATGGGGCGATGCGCCAAAGACCCATGAGCAGACACTCGCCGAATGCGATGCAAGCCTCGAACGGCTCGGTCTCGACTATGTGGACCTCTACCTGATCCATGCGCCCTATGGCGGAGCGGAGCGCCTTTCCCAGTGGCGAGCGCTCGTTGAACTACAGACCGCGGGGAAGGCGCGCTCCATCGGTGTCAGCAATTTCAACCGGGGCCATCTCGATGAAATCCGAACCGCAGGACTGCCGACACCCGACGCGAACCAGATCGAACTGCATCCCTGGTCCCAGAAGCCGGAGCTTCTTGCCTATATGGCCGAGAACGGTATTGCACCTATTGCCTATTGCAGCCTTGTGCCGCTTTCCACATGGCGGACCGAGGAGGGGCAGGCCAGCGCCAAGACGGAACAGATGAAGGCGGACAGTGCCGCATTTTCCGACATGGCAAGGAAATACGGCGTGACCGAAGCCCAGTTTCTGCTTCGTTGGGGCGTGCAGAACGGATATGCCGTATTGCCCAAGAGCCTCAATCCGCAGCGCATGAAGCAGAATATCGATCTAGAAGGTTTTGAAATCGACGACACGGACATGGCGGCCATCCGGGAGATGGACCGCGGCCAGGGCGTCGCATGGGCGACCGGAGATCCAAGCTCGGCCGATTGAACCAGGGTCAGTCTTCGTCCGGCATGAGACGAGCCAGATTCGCGAAAGGAACCGCATTTGATGACAACACCGGGAACACGCCATGACCGCTGAGTTCATGTTCATCACATTCACGCTGTTCCTGGCCGGGATGATCGCCGTTCCGCTTGCCTCGCGTTTCGGTCTGGGTTCGGTCCTGGGCTACCTGATCGCGGGAATTGCCATCGGCCCGATCCTGCACTGGGCCGGTGTGGATGTTGTCGCTTTGCAACATTTCACCGAGTTCGGCGTGGTGATGATGCTCTTCCTGATCGGCCTGGAAATGCAGCCCAAAGTGCTATGGGCGATGCGGGCGAAGATCTTTCTGATGGGCGGCCTGCAGGTTGGCGTCACAGCCCTCGCCGTTGCCGCGGCGGCAATGTTGTTCGGGCTTTCCTGGACCATTGCACTCGCAATCGGCCTGATCTTCGCCCTCTCGTCGACGGCTATCGTCACCCAGACGCTCAACGAAAAGGGACTGATGCGCAGCGATGGCGGACAGGCGAGCTTCGCGGTTCTTTTGTTTCAGGATATTGCGGTCATCCCCATGCTTGCCCTGATCCCGCTGCTGGCGCTGAAGGAACTCAGCGATGCGCGGCATCAGGGCGATGATCACGGCGGCGATCACGCCGCTTCCGCGCTGAACCTCAACCTCGTCGAGGGATTGCCCGGGTGGCAAACTGCGCTGATTACGGTGGCGGCTATTGCCCTCGTCGTTCTGGCAGGCCGGTATCTGACGGGCCCGGTCTTCCGATACGTCGCACGCGCGCGGCTGCGTGAGCTTTTCGTCAGCACAGCATTAATGATGGTTGTCGGCATCGCGCTGCTGATGACGATGGTGGGGCTGTCGCCCGCTCTCGGCACCTTCCTCGCCGGTGTCGTCATGGCCAACAGCGAATATCGGCACGAACTGGAAAGCGACATCGAGCCCTTGAAGGGCATTTTCCTTGGCGTGTTCTTCATCACCGTTGGCGCCAGCATCGACTTCGCCCTAATGGGCGAGAACCTGGCGCTGATTATCGGGCTTACGCTTGGCCTGATCCTTCTCAAATGCTCCGTCATGCTGGTGCTCGGCCGTGTCTTCAAGCTTGCCGGCGGCGACAAATGGCTGTTCGCGCTCGGCCTGGCGCAGGCCGGCGAATTTGGTTTCGTGCTGGTTTCCTTCACGGTCGCCAATGCCGTTATTCCCTCGCCGGTCGCCGATCTGCTTCTGCTGGTCATTGCAATGTCGATGCTTCTCACCCCGGCCCTGTTCATTCTTTATGACAAGCTGATCGCACCGCGCTACTCGCGCCAGCAGGAACGCGAGGCTGACGAAATTCCCGACGGTTCCGGGATCATCATCGCAGGCCACGGGCGATTTGGCGGCATTGTCAATCGCGCCCTGCAAGCGGCCGATTACCAGACGACGGTGGTCGACTACAGCAGCGACCAGCTCAAGATGCTGCGCCGGTTCGGCCTCAGCGCCTATTACGGCGACGCGACCCGACCCGATCTTCTCCATGCCGCCGGTATCGAGAATGCCAAAATTCTGGTGATCGCCATCGACAACAAGGAAGCGGCGACGGAACTCGCGCGCCACATGCATGAACATCATCCACATGTTCACGTCATTGCCCGCGCGATTGATCGTTGGCATGTCTATGACCTTTGGTCGGCGGGGTGCCGCGACATCATCCGCGAAACCTATGACAGCTCGATCCGCGCTGCACGCTCTGCGTTTGAAGCGCTCGGACATTCCCGTGAGAAGGCCGAACAACTTGTCGGGGTGTTCGAGGCGTTCGATCGCAAGGCGATGCTCGAAACGGCAGAGGCATTCATCAACAGCGATGATCCGCATGCAGATGACAGTGAGTATTCCCGTCTAATCCGGGAAAACCTGCAAAACTGGGAGGAGGAATTGAAGGAGAACATGCGGCAAAAGCTGCAACCGCGCCAGGATTGAGGCGCACGCATAGGACGGAGAGTGAATTGCACCTCACGCAGTCTTGCACTGCCTCCGAATCGGGGACCTTGGCAGGAAGCGGACGGCTATAACGAATTTGAGACACCGCTCTCAAGGACGTCGCGACTCTCAGCCTTGTTCGGCTGCTTCCTGCGCAAACGCCTCGTCGAAAACGGACATGGTTTCCGCTATGTCGTCGTCGCCATGCGCGTCGGTCATGTACAATAGGCCGCGTCCGATGATCTGGATGCCGCGCGACAGCAGTTTTCCGGCAAATCTCTGGGTCCTGGCAAAATCCGCCTTCGCCGTGTCTGCGAATGTCGTCATTTCTGTCAGCCCGAGCGCGATCTGCATGGCGGAACCTGTTCGGTTCACCGCGCACGCCACGCCATGCCGCGCCGCGCTTTGGCGCACATATTCCTGCAATTGCGCGGTCATCGCATCGATCCTCGGATAGATCTCCCCGGCATTGTCCGACAGATGCGAGATGCAGGCGATGGACGCCGCGACGGATAGCGGATTGCCGTTGAACGTTCCGCGATGAAGCAGACGGCCGGTGCTGACGGGTTCCATGAAGGCATCGGAACCAACCACCGCGCCGATCGGCAGCCCGGCACCCATCGCCTTCCCGATCACCGAAATGTCCGGCGTGACGCCGAGAACCGCCTGGGCCCCGCCGAGCGACAAGCGATACCCGGTGATAACCTCGTCGAAAATCAGTGCGATCCCGCGTTCGGCCGTCAGTCGGCGGACCTCCTCGATGAAACCTTCACGCGGCATGAAACAGCCGCCGTTGACGGCGATCGGTTCCAGAATCACAGCCGCATGCTCCGCCGTGAGCGCGGTGCGCAGCGCGTCTATATCGCCCCAGTCAATAATCGTCAGCGACTCCAGCGCGGCCGGATCCTGCCCGATTGTCGACGGACCGTCATTTCCCACCGATCCCGCGGCGTGGATTGTATCGAGCCAGCCATGATAGTGGCCGCGAAACTTGACGATCCTGGTGCGCCCGGTGGCGGCGCGCGCAACCCGCAACGCCAGTTGAATGGCCTCGGAACCGGAACTGACGAAGGCGCATTTTTGCGCGCTCGGCAGGGTTTCGCAGACAAGTTCGGCAAGCGCCGCTTCGCCGGCATGGACGGAGGCCGTCCGCAAACCACGATCCAGTTCCGCCTTCACCGCGTCGATGACGCAGGCGGGCGAATGGCCGAGTATGAGCGGACCGTAACCGGCCGAATAATCGATGTAGCGGTTTCCCGCATTGTCCCATACATGCGCGCCGCGCGCGAAATCCGCGACGATCGGCGCCGGCTGCTGCCTGCCGCGCGGCGTCGAGGAAACCCCGAAGCTCACCGTCTTCATCGCGCGCGCGCGATATTCATTTGCCTTTGCGAAGCGGTCCGCGTCCGGTTCCATATCTGATCCATTCATAGGTCGTGCCGGAGGCTTTCGGCCTCGCGGAAAACTCCATCCCGGCGATCACCCGCCAGGAAATTTTGCACAGCAAATCCCTGCATCCCGACAGGGACGCAAAAGACATGTCCTGCAGTTGCGGTTTACTCAGGCGGGGCTTTGCAGCCGACGCCTTGTTTCTGCTTCAGCCAATCGGCCGTCAGATCGGTTGGATGCCTGTCAGACTTTGTGCTCCCGTCCCATCTGTTCGCGCTGGACGAACATCTGTCCAATGAACTCCAGCCCCGAAACCATCGAATTCATCAGCAATTCCGCGAGCTTTTGCGAAGGAACCCGACCGGACACGAGCTTCATCTGATCAGGTATACGTATGACGCCAAGCGCGGTGTAGGAATCGTAGCTGGTCTTCAGATGCTGGCAGGTCCAGTCGATGTTCATTTGCAGGGGCATCTTCAGATAATTGTCCGGCGTCGTATGCCAGATGGAGATGCCGTCTTCGCCGACGAGATCGAACTTGAAATTGACGCCGGTATTCGGGCGAAATTCGCTCATCACGACATTCTGGGCAATTTCCTGGCAACAGTCGAAAAGGTCCGGCAGCGAATCCGAGCGGAAGTCGGCCCTGGTCGTCTTTTCTTCCGCCCTGCCCTGATAGCGAAAGACGATCTGCCCCGTGCCATCTTCTCTTTCCTCAACATCGACGGATTTCACGTCGATCGAATAGCCTTGTAAATCCTGCATGCCGGCATCTCCAAAAACGGATGTCTTTCGGCGCCGATCCGACGAAGCCGGGGCGCGAACGGTTCGAACCGCATCACCCAGTAAGGTAGAACTTGCCGGCCCATCATTCAAAGGCAATTCGTACGGCGAGGCCACGTTTCGTGCCGGTGCCGAATGCGTTCGCGTGCGCCGCCGTGTCGATGTGACGCTGGCGCCGGCAAGGGCCCAATGATAGCACACTGGAACAGTCGGAATGCCTCCGCCTGCAGCCAAACCCCGGAAGACCTGATGAAAAAAAGTCTCGTTCCTGAACGGTATCAACACTATTACCAGAACCTCCATTATTCGCCGGTCATCGACACCGGCGCATTCGTATTCCTGTCAGGCGTCACCGCCGCGCGCCCCAACGAGCCTGTCCCCACGGATCCGGAAGCCCAGTTCCACAAGGCCTTCGACAAGCTCGCCACCTATCTTTCCGAAGCGGGCCTCGGTTTCGAACACATCGTCGAACTGACCAGCTTTCATGTCGATCTCCGCAAGCACATCGACGTCTTCTCCGCGGTCAAGGACCAGTATATCGGCGAGCCGTATCCCGCCTGGTCTGCGATCGGGGTTACCGAGTTCATACCTGTCAACGCGCTGGTGGAAATGCGCGTCGTCGCCATGCGCTGAAGTGGTCGGGGGCATCTCGCTCCCACCGCCTCATCGCCGTATGAACGGGTTCGGAATTTCGACATTGGTTGAGATCCACACACTCTTGAGTTCCAGATACTCCATGATTCCGGCGATGCCGCCCTCGCGCCCGATTCCGCTCATCTTGAAACCGCCGAAGGGCGACGTGGTGCTGGTCGAACGGTAATTGTTGACCCAGATCGTGCCGGCCCTGACCTTCTCGGTCATGCGAATTCCGCGCGCCAGATTCTCGGTCCAGATGCCTGCGGCGAGACCGAAATTCACGTCATTGGCGATGCGCACCGCGTCATCTTCGTCGTCGAAGGGGATGACCGAGAGGACCGGGCCGAACACTTCTTCCTGGGCGATGCGCATATCGTTGGTGACGTCGCTGAAGATCGTGGGCTCGTAGAAAAGGCCATTCGGATATCCCTCGACACTTGCGCGCTTGCCCCCACGCACCAACGTCGCACCCTCTTCCTGCGCTATCCGGACATAGTCCTCTATCTTGGCCAGTTGCGGCGCGGTCGAAATCGGCGCGATCTGTGTTTGCGGGTCGGACGGATGGCCGAACCGGATATCCTCCAGGAAGTCGACCAGACGACCGATAAAGTCATCGTGGATCGACCTCTGCAGCAGCAGCCGCGAACCGGCCACGCAGGTCTGCCCGGACGCGGCAAAAATGCCCGTCACGGCTCCCTTGACCGCCTGCTCGAGATCGGCGTCCTCGAAGACTATGTTGGGCGATTTGCCGCCAAGTTCCATCGTGACGCGTTTCATCGAGCGCGCAGCCTGCTCATTGATGATACGTCCGGCCTCGGGGCCGCCCGTGAACGCAATCCGTTCGACAAGGGGGTGAGATACAAGGGAGTTCCCCATCTCGTGGCCAAGACCGGTGACCACGTTCACCACGCCCTTGGGGAACCCCGCCAGTTCGATAAGCTTGACGAATTCCAGCAGCGAGGCGGAAGTGAATTCCGACGGCTTGAGAACGGCCGTGTTACCTGCCGCAAGCGCCGGGGCGAGCTTGAGGGAGGTCAGCGGCAGCGGAGAGTTCCACGGCATGATGCAGGCGACGACGCCGATGGGTTCGTAGCGCGTGAAGTTGAACACGCCCGGCTTGTCGGTCGGGATCGTCGAGCCCTCGATCTTGTCGGCCAGCCCGCCATAGTAATAGTAGTAGTTCGCCATATAGCGCATCTGATTGCCGAGTTCGGCGATGAGCTTGCCGTTGTCCTTCATTTCCACCGCGGCCAGCCAGTCGGCGTTCTCGGTGATCAGGTCGCCGAGCCGGCGCATCAGCGCGCCGCGGGCAGACGCCGAAAGGCCGCGCCAGGCCGGATCTTCAAACGCCGCCTGCGCCGCGCGGCAGGCCGCGTCAACATCCGCTTCCGAGCCGCGCGCGACGTCGGCCCAGACCTCCCCCGTCACGGGGTCGGTCGTCTCGAAGTAGCGACCGCCGGCCGGCGCGACGAATTCGCCGCCGATGTAGAGGTCGTATTGCAGCCGACCCTGCGGGCCTTCGGGCGTACGCCGAACCTGCGGACTTGCAGCGTTCGGAATAGGAAGAGGGGGCATCATGCATTTCCTTCAGTGCGTTCGGACGGATCAATGGTGAATGCGTGCATGTCCCTGGCCGACCAGCTGACCGGCAGGACATCGCCTTCCGCGAACCCCGGTTCCCCTGTGACAACCGGCCGCCTCGCGACAAGGGCACCGATGCCCTCGACAGACAGGCAAAGCCGGACATGATCGCCGTGATAGATCACGTCGGTTACGCGGCCTTCGACATTGTTTTCAAAACCGTCGCGATGAAAAAGCTGGATGCACTCCGGACGCACCATGAGCGTCGCCTGCTCACCGGCGGCGGGACCGCCGGCGACCGCATGCGCTCGCACGGCCACACCGCCCTGGCCTACGTGCGCGGTCACGCACTCTTCGGAAATCCCGGCAACCGTAGCGTCGAGACGATTGTTCTCGCCCATGAATGAGGCGACGAACCTGTTGGAGGGCCGCGAATAGACGTCGCGCGGCGAACCGATCTGCTGGATCTTGCCCTGTTCGAACACCGCCACGCGATCCGACATGGTTAGGGCTTCGGACTGATCGTGCGTCACATAGAGCATCGCTATGCCCAGATCCTCGTGCAGCCGCTTGATCTCAAGCTGCATGTGTTCGCGCAACTGCTTGTCGAGCGCGCCCAGCGGCTCATCCATCAGCACCATGCGGGGCGAGAAAACGAGGGCGCGCGCCAACGCGACGCGTTGCTGCTGTCCGCCCGAGAGCTGCGTGGGCATCCGATCGCTCAAAGCACTGAGCTTCACCATGTCGAGCGTGTTTCGAACCCGCTCGGCAATCACCGCCTTGTTCTCGCGCCGCATGCGCAGCGGAAAGGCAAGATTCTCGGCGACCGTCATATGCGGGAAGAGCGCGTAGTTCTGGAAGACGATACCGAAGTCGCGTTTGTAGGTCGGAACATCGTTGAGAGGCGCGCCGTCGAAACGGATTATGCCCTTCGTCGGCGCCTCGAAACCCGCCAGCATCATCAGGGTCGTCGTCTTGCCCGAGCCCGACGGGCCAATGAGCGTGAGGAATTCGCCATGCTCAACGCGAAGGTTGAGATTATCCACGACCTTGACGCCTCCCTCGTAGACCTTGTCGACGGAGTCGAAAACGACCAGCGGTTCCGTTCGGGAAGACATTTCCTTGTTCCTCATTGATTTGCCCGTCTGGCCACCAGCTTTTCGCCGCGGCGGCGCACGGCCTCACTGACGAAGAGCAGCACGAAGGACAGAAGGATCATTATCACGGCTGCTGCTGCGATCGTCGGGCTCAGAAACTCGCGCAGGCCGGCGAACATCTGGCGCGGCAGCGTGAATTCGCCCGGGCCGGTAATGAAGATCGCGATCACGAGCTCGTCGAAGGATGTCGCGAACGCGAAGATTGCGCCCGCGGCGACGCCCGGCAGGATCATCGGCAGGACCACTTCCCGGAACGCGGTAACCGGCGGGGCGCCCAGCGAAAGTGCTCCCCGCATCAGGTTGGGATCGAAAGTCTGCAGCGAGGCAAGCACGGTGATCACGACATATGGGGTCGCGATGATCGTGTGGGCGATGACAAGGCCCCACAGCGTGTTGGCGAGGCCGACCGCGGAGAAGGCGAGGAACATGGACGCCGCCGTCACGATCAGCGGGACTACCATCGGCATCGAAAGCAGCACCAGGACGATCTGCTTGCCGCGGAAGTTCGACATGTTCAAACCGTAGGCCGCAGTGGTTCCCAGAAGCGTCGCGAGGACCATCGTCGCGGTACCGACAATGAAGCTGTTGCGGGTCGCATCAAGCCAACGGTCGTTGAGGAAGAACTCCTCGTACCACTGCAGCGAATAGCCGGGGACGGGCAGGGTCAGGATGGTGCCCGAAGAAAAGGATAGCGGAAAAATCGCGAGAAGCGGCGCGACGAGGAAGGCCAGCACGATCCAGGCGAAAACTTTTGTCGCGATACGCGTCATCTGCCCCTCACGCCCGGATCGCGCCGCCGACATTCGGGATGAGCCGATGTGCGATCAGAATTATTGCCCCGGTGAAGACCAGGAGGAGCAGCGAGAGCGCGGCCACCATGCCGAAATTGATCGACTGATTGGTGAAGAACGCGATGTAGTAGCTGACCATCTGGTCCTGCAGGCCGCCGACGAGAGCCGGCGTCACGTAGAAGCCAACCGACAGCATGAACACCATCGCAGCGCCGGCCGCGACACCCGGCAGGGTCAGCGGGAGATAGACGGACAGGAACTGCCGCCATGGCGGCGCGCCGAGCGACGCCGCCGCGCGCAGATATTGCGGCCCCTGCCGTTTCATGACGCTGTAGAGGGGCAATATCTGGAACGGCAACAGCACATGGACCATCGCGACATAGACCGCGAACCGCGTGAAAATAAGCTGGATGGGCTCATCGATGATGCTGGACCAGACCAGCGCCATGTTTACCGGCCCCTCTGTCTGAAGCAGGATGAACCAGGCGGTCGTGCGCACCAGAATAGAGGTCCAGAACGGCACGAGAACCAATAGCATCGCGTAGCTGGCGGCGCGGTCCGAAAGGGTCGAGATGTAATACGCCGTCGGATAGGCGAGGAATGCGCATATCACCGTCACCCAAATGCTGATCCAGAAGGTGCGCATGAAGAGGTCGAGAAAGATCGCGCGATCAGCAGGGACGCGCTCGATCGAACCGCCCGGCGTCACCTGAAGGTCCAGCGCCCTCAGAAGGTAGCTCGCCGTGACGGGGTTCGAATTGGTCTTGATCAGCCGCCAAAACTCGGGATCGCCCCATTCGGCGATCTCGACCGGAAGGCTTTCGGAATAAGGCGCGTCGAGGGCATCCACCGTCCGCCGGGTTTTCATGATGACCGAGCGGCTGCCGTTCAGTTCGAAGTTCAGCCGGCGCGTCATCGCGCCGAATTCCAGGCCGCTACGGCTGCTGCGTATGTCCTCGACCAGCGCGTCAAAGGCAGCTTCGGGCGGCATGCCCTCGCCGTCCCACGTGTCGAGAACCGCAGCGGTGCGCGGCAGCGCCGCCGTTACCTCGGGATTTTCCACCGCCTTGACCATGGTGTAGCCGATCGGCAGCAGGAAGCCGACCGTCACCAGCACCAGGAGGGGCGCGACGAGAAGCCAGGATATCCGTGATTTCTTCGACATGGTGGCGTTCGATTCACGAGTGTGGCGCCCGCGCAGAACGCGGGCGCCGATGGTCTGTTTACTGCGCGGCCCAGGCGGTGAACCGGGCTTCCAGCTCGTCACCGTGTTCGATCCAGAACTCGGTGCTGATGAACAGCCCTTCATCGCTGTGATTGAGCACCATGCCCGGGTTTGCCTCCTGGATCGCCGGATCCTCGTTGACTTCCTTGTTGGCCGGGGAAATCGGCCAGATCGCCGCCTGCTTGCGAAGCTCATCGGCGTTGGTGATGAAGTCGATCAGCTTCATCGCCTCCTCCTTGTTCGGAGAGCCTTCCACGACTGCCCAGTAGTCGATGGAGTACAGCAGCGTGTCCCATTCGAGCGCGTAGTTGCCGCCCTCGGCATTCGCGTTGATGACGCGGCCGGTATAGGCGAAGGCGTAATCCACCTCACCGCTGCCGACAAGCTGGAGCGGCTGAGCGCCGGACTTCCACCAGATGAGATCGTCCTTGATCTCGTCGAGCTTCGCGAAAGCGCGGTCGACACCCTCATCGGTCGATAAAACATCGTAAACTTCGTCCTTGGACACGCCATCTGCCATCAGAGCGGCTTCGAGCGTCATCTTCGGGCCCGTACGCATGGCGCGCTTGCCGGGGAACTTTTCGGTATCCCAGAAATCGGCAATCGTGTCCGGCCCGTCGGGATGCGCGGTCTTGTCATAGAACAGGGCGGCGCCCCAGCCTGTACCGCCAACGCCGCATTCGGTGGTTGCGCCGTCGATGAACTTGGCGCGATCGATGACGGAATAATCGATCTTGGCGAAGACGCCGTCCTCGCAGCCGCGCACCAGTTCCGGCGCTTCAACCATGATCGCGTCATAGGTCACGTTGCCAGTCTCGACCATGCCGTAGATCTTGGCCATTTCGCCGTTATACACGTCGTCGACGACCGTCGTTCCGGTCGCGTCCTGATAGCCCTTGAACAGGGTTTCCCGGGCGCTGTCCTGGTAGCCGCCGCCGAAGCCGACGATCGTGAGATCGCGCGCCATCGAGGGTGCCGTTGCCGTGAGTGCGATTGCCGCGGATGCGGCGAGTGTGGTGACTAGTTTCATTGTCGTATGCCCTTCCTCTGCTTGATTTGATGCCCTTGAACCGCTTGCGGTCCGGTCTACTCCCCGCCTCCGGTCGAACCCGTGAGGTCGCTGATCTGCTCCCGGATCGCGGAAAGAGCGCTGTCCCAGCGATCTTCCCATTGCGGCGCCGCGCTGCGTAGCGCCGGCGATGCGGGAAATCCGGAAAGCGCGGTCAGGACCAGCGCCGAGCAGAAATTGGATGGCAGGAAGGGCGCGGGCGAGCTCGCGTTCAGCCCGGCAAGGGCCGCGAGCGTGTTGGCTCCCGTTCCGCTTATGACGGTGGCGTCCACCGCCGACGCGTCGATTTTGCGGGCTTCCGCGCCGACATCGTCCGGCGTCAGTTCATAGGCCCGGAATTCATCGGAAATCGAGTGAACCTGGACGACGTCCATGCCGGCTGAGATCCAGTAGGACTTCGCCAACCGGGTCAGTTCGCTGGGATAGGGCGATACCATCGCGATGCGCGTCATCCGCAGCCCCCGCAGGACAGCCAGAATGGCAAGGCTCGCGGTCACCACCGGCACGCCGGCCTGTTCGCTCAGCTGCCTGCACATGCGCATGTCGCCCTCCGGCAACAGCTTGTATGAGGAACCCGTCATGGCAATGGAAATCGCATCGGGCCTGAGCGAGCCGAAGCTCTCGAGTGCGGCCGGATAGGCTTTGAGATAGAGATCGTTGCGCTCATAGAGCGTCGTGTCGGGAAACACCGGAAGCCGGGCATAGTGGCACGCCGCCTCGGCAGGCAGGAGCACACGCATTTCCGGCTCGACGGCGGGATTGGCCGGCGGCACGATCGTGCCGAGCCGGCAGGCTGCGTTTATGTCAGACATGGACAGCCCCCGTCCCCACCAGTTCCGGGGAAACGCCGCCCAGCATGTCCAGCATGGCCTGCTTGGCCAGGAATTCCCGCGCCCCTTCCGGAGACGTCGTGATCGACGCGATGCGCTTGACCCGCTCGCTGCCGGTGCCGGCGTTTTCGCTTGTGCGCGGCAAGAGGATGCAGCGGGCGACTCGCTCGCGCTCCCATGCGGCCCGGTCCAGCGGCGCGGTATCGCCGCAAGCGAAGGATTCGACGGCGGCCAGGGAATAGGCGAAAGCGTCGTGCAATCCGGCGTTCAGGTTCATTCCACCCTTGGTGTTCGTCAGATGGAGCGCGTCGCCCGCGAGATAAACGCGACCGGCACTCGCCGCGAAAGCCCGCCGGCTGCGCGCCGAATAGACGTCGCGGCCGCTCACGCTCGGCATCAGTTTTTCGATCGACAGCAGGTTGCGCAACCTGTCGACGACCCACTCGTCGGTCATGGCCTCCGTTTCTGAAACGCCCGCGGGAACGCGCACGACAATGCGCCAGCAATCGGGCATTTCCAACAGGCTGCAGGTCTCGTCACGGAGATGCAAATAGGCGATACCGCCCAGGCCCGGGAAGATTTGGCGCATATCGGTTTGCGCGTAAAGCCGCAGGACCATGCCCGGATAGGGCTTCTCAACATAGCCGATCCGGACTGCCTCGCGCACGAAGGATTGGGCGCCGTCGCAGCCAAACAAAGCGCCGGCGCGAATCGTCTGCCCATCCTCGGTCGTCACGGTCACGCCCGCGTCGTCCTGCTCCCCCCCGGACACGCCGGCGTTGAACCGCAGGTCGCCGCCTTCCTTGACGAACAGGTCGCGCATCAGGGTCGTCAGTTCGCCCTGCTCGTAGTGCATCCGGAACGGGTTGCGAACGCGATCTTTCAGGAGGTCGAAATCCAGCTGCGCCAGAACCACTCCGTCGGGCGCGCGATACTGAACGCTGTCGACCCGAGTCCCTTTCGCCAACATGGAATCGAGAACGTCACAGGTTTCGAGAAGATCGATGGTCGACGCATGGAACGTCGACGCCTTGGACTGGAGGTTTACCGTGGCCCGCTTCTCGACAACGGTGACGTCGATGCCGGCGCGCCGCAGCATGAGAGCGAGCGTCAAACCCACCGGCCCGGCCCCTGCAACAATCATCTTCCCGATATTCGCGTCGGTCATTCCCACCTCGCGGCCTCTGATGATCCCATGCTACCGCCACTCATAAAAGTGTCAACACTATTTTTGAAGAAGCGCGGAATTCGTTCTTTTTCTCAAATTTCAGCCACGAAACTCGCATATGCCGCTTCAAAAAATGACAAAGTGTCAACAATCTGCATGTTAATTATGCACATAGCGCGATCAATCCGTCGGACCGCGCACAGGCAAACCTTCCAGATAAGTCGCGACCTCCTCAGTCGGGATGACATCGGCATATTTACAGTTGATGTCGAACAGGTTGATCGCGTGACTGGCCTCGAACCGATCGAATGCCGTCTCCTCCGGTATGATCGTCTTGAAGTTGAAGGAATAGGCGTCGACAGTCGTCGCGCGCAGGCATCCAGACGACGTGCACCCCGTCATGATCAGCGTGTCGACATCCAGAAAGTTGAGATGGCTCATGAACAGCGTGCCGAAGAATGCGGAAGGCTTGCGCTTGCCGATCAGGATATCCTCCGGCCGCGGCGCGAGCGGTGCGACGGTCTGCGTCGCATGGCTGCCTTCGACCGAGGTCTTCTCGCGGCCGCGATGGTTCTTGCCCGTCTGCACGCCGCTGTCGATCATGTCGGGCCGGCGTTCCGATTGGGTGTAGAAGATCGGCAGGTTCTTCCGCCGCGCGATATGCATGAGCCGCTCGATATGGGGCACTGCCTTCCAACCGACCTCGCCGCAATAGGTCCGGTATTGCTTCAGCCCTTCCGCATGGCTCAGCCCGGGTTCGTCGCCGCAAAAATTATACTGCACGTCGATGACGAAGAGCGCCGGCCGCTTGCCGAAGCCGCCGCGTTTGCCGTAGCCGGCGAGCTGATAGATTTCCTTGTCCTTGTCGGTCAGGAATTTGTCCCAGATCCGTTCGGTCATTTCGTTTCCCCTTGCGGCGCGCGGTGCAGGTATGCCCCGCCAGCCTCAATGTCGGTTGTAAGCGCGCCGTCTTCGACCAGCGGCATGCCCCGAAGGATCGTGTGCTGAACGGCGCCCGTGAAGGTCATCCCCTGATAGGGCGAATAGTCGGAATGGGACGGATAGTCGGCGGCGTCGACCGTCGTCTCCTTGTCCGGATCCACCACCACCAGATCGGCGTCGAAACCGGGCGCGATACGCCCCTTGTTTGGAACCGAATAGAGTTCGGCGACATTGCGCGACGTGGCCGCGGCGAGCGTTTGGAGCGGAATGCCGCGCTTGCGCCAACCTTCACTCAACAGCACCGGCAAGATCTGCGCGATTCCCGGAAAGCCGGCCGACGCCTGCCAGATGTCCGGCCCCTTGGTCGACCGCTTGCGCGGCACATGGTCGGAGCCGATGGTCGACACTTCCCCGGTGCGCACCCCTTCCCACAGGCCGTCGACATCTGTCTGGCAGCGCAATGGCGGGTTCACCTTGCCGATGTTGCCGATATCGGCGTCGCGCGTCAGCGAAAGATAGTGGATACAGGTCTCGATATGAATCGGCGGGCGGTTGCGGTGGCGCAGCCTGCGCACGAGATCGAGGCTCTCGACCGCCGACATGTGGACGATATTGACGGGGCAGCCGGTCTTCTCCCCGAAGTAGCTGACGCGAAAGACATTTTCCGTTTCTAGGAAGCCGGGAGATTGTTCGTCCCACACTTTGAGATCATCGCGACCCGCCGCTTTCAGCGGTTCTCGCAGCACCGGGATCACCTCGGTGTTCTCGCAGTGAACCCCGACGACGCCGTTCGGAATTTTGGCGCCGGCCTGCAGCGCCGCGAAAAGTAGTCCGTCATCGACTTCGCCGAAGCCTTTGGCGGCGCCGGCTGCGCCCTTGTACATCAGATAGACCTTTACCGAAGTAACGCCGAAACGCTGCGACAGCGCCGCCAGTTCCGCCACGTGGCGTCGCGACGTCACGCCGAAATGAAAGCCGAAATCGATCGCCGACCGCTCGAGCGCCGCGTTGCGCCAAGGCCCGGTTGCCGCGCCGAGATCGTCGCTGCGCCAAAAGCTGAACAGCCCGGTCACCCCGCCGAGCGCGGCGGTGCGGCTTTCCGTCAGCCAGTCGTTTTCCTTGTCGCCAAAACCGATATGGGTGTGAGGGTCGATCAGCCCCGGCATGATCAGCCGGTCTGTGCAGTCGATGACCCGGCGCGCCTCAACATGTTCGCCCGGCGAGAGCAGGGCAGCGATCTTTCCACCTTTCACGGCAATAGAGCCTTTGGCCAGCCCTTCGCCGGGAAAGACGATTTCGCCATCTTTGAGCACAAGATCGTAGGTCATGCCGCTTCTTCCAATCTGCCGAGCAAGGCTGCGAACATGCCGCCGGAAAAGAGTAGGTCGCGTTCCACGCCCCCGCCGACGTCGACGCGGGCCTCGAACCGGCGCGGCGCTCCGTTATCGGGCGTAGCCTCGACAGCAACCGCTTCGCCATCGCGGACCGCTGCATGGATATTGCCGAAGCGGAATTCCTCGAATCCGGTCAAGCCGAGCGATGCGGCCGTATCTCCGTTCTCGAAAACCAGCGGAACGATGCCTACACCGATCAGGTTGGAGCGGTGGATGCGCTCGTAGCTCTCCGCGAGCACGGCCCTCACCCCCAGCAGTTTCGGACCCTTTGCGGCCCAGTCCCGACTCGACCCCATGCCGTAGTCGCGACCGGCGAGAACGATGGCCGCCGAACCCGCTCGCCGGAACGATTGCGCCGCCTCGTACATCGGGATCGGATCCGCATCGGGCGAAGTCCGCGTAACACCCCCTTCGATTCCCGGTGTCAGAAAGTTCTTCAGGCGCTGATTGGCAAATGTAATGCGAGACATGAATTCATGATTGCCGCGCCGCTGGGTCACTGCGTTGAAGTCGCGCTCCTTCACACCACGGTCGAGCAGATAGCGCCCAGCCACGGAGGCTGGCGATATCTCGCCGCTCGGCGTGATATGGTCCGTGGTGAGCGAATCTCCTGTCTTAAGCAGGACCCTTGCATTGCCAAGAGTGTCCGGCAGGGGCACGGCGGCGGTATCGAAAAAAGGCGGACGGCAGACATAGGTCGACGCCGGATCCCATTTGAAACGCCGTCCGGACTGCGTCTCAAGCTGCTTCCAGAGATCTGTGCCGTCGAAGAGACTCGCATAGCTCTGGCGGAACTGAGCGGGAGTTACGGTCTCGCGCATCAGCATAGCCAGTTCATCGGGAGCCGGCCAAATGTCCTTCAGATAAACCGGCTGGCCATCCGGACCCGTCCCGAGCGCTTCCTTCTCGAAATCGATGTCGACACGTCCGGCAAGCGCGAAGGCCACGACCAGTGGCGGGGAGGCGAGATAGTTCGCGCGGCAGGAGCGATGGATTCGGCCCTCGAAGTTGCGGTTGCCTGAAAGAACGGCCGCGGCGACAAGATCGTTGGCGGCAATCGCTTCGGCGAGCGCCGGCGCAATCGGACCAGATTTCCCCGAACACGTCGTGCATCCGAAGCCTACGACATGGAAGCCGAGCGTTTCGAGACTCTCCAGCAGTCCGGTGAAGCGAAGATAGTCTTCGACCAGACGCGACCCCGGTGCCATTGATGTCTTGACCCAGCCGGGTGTCATCAACCCCTTGCGCACCGCGTTGCGCGCCAACAACCCGGCCGCCAGCATGACCGCCGGGTTGGAGGTGTTCGTGCATGAGGTGATAGCCGCAATCACGATCGAACCGTTCCTCAGGGGCGCATCCATGCCGTCGACCGTGACAGCCATGTCGCGCTTTTCGGGCGCCACATCGAAACCTCCGTCTGCGGCTGGCGCCGCCAGCGCCTCGGCGAAGGAAGGCTTGATTTCGGTCAGCGCCACGCGATCCTGCGGCCGCTTCGGACCGGCCACCGAGGCGACGATCGCTCCCAGATCGATGTCGACCACCTCGGAATAGTCCGCCTCGATCGCGTGATCCTCGACGAACAGGCCCGTCGCCCGGGCATAGGCATCAACCATGGCCACATGGGGCTCGCTGCGGCCGGACTGGCACATATAGTCGATCACTTTCGCATCGATCGGGAAATAGCCGATCGTGGCGCCGTATTCAGGGGCCATGTTGGCGATGGTGGCCCGCTCGGGCACCGACATCGCCGCGACGCCCTCGCCAAAGAACTCCACGAAATCGCCGACGACGCCGACCTTGCGAAGCTTCTCGGTAATCGTAAGCACCACATCGGTGGTCGTTGCGCCGGCCGGCAACCGCCCGGCCAAACGGACCCCGACGACCCGCGGTATGCGCGCCACGTGCCGCTGCCCCAGCGCCGCCGCCTCCCCCTCGATGCCGCCGACACCCCAGGCCAACATACCCATACCGTTGACCATCGGCGTGTGACTGTCGCACCCCAGAACGAACTCAGGCGCGGCGACGCGGCCCTGGCCCGGCACGTCCACCATATCGACCAGCATGGCGAGCTTTTCCAGATGAACCTGGTGGATAATCCCCGCACCCGGCGGCACGACCCGGAGGTTGGAGAATGCCTGCTGCGCCCATTTGAAGAAGCTGTAGCGCTCGGCATTGCGCCGGTATTCCTCGGCGATATTGCGCGCGCGCGCATCAGCTCTTCCGGCGGCGTCCACGATCAGCGAGTGGTCGATCACCAGCGATATCGGCACACGCGGTTCGACCGCGTCGGCGCTTAGCCCGGCGGCGCAGGCCGCGTCGCGCGCGGCGGCAAGATCCATCAGTACCGGCAGGCCGCTCGAATCGGGCATGATCAGCCGAGACACGAGCAGCGGGACAGAGAGATTGGAGGATTGGGCTGTCCATGTGGCGATCTCGCGCGCCAAAGCCGGCTTCGCACTGCCCGTCGCGACTTGACGGCACACGTTTTCGAGGACGATCTTGAGACATGAGGGCAGCGGCGCGGTGCGATCGGCGAGCAACGAGGCTAGGTCGACAGCGCTCAACGTATCGCCATCCGGCGGCGTGAACCGGCAGAACGGGATATGCTCGCGCGTGACTGTTGGCATGTCGCTTCTCGGGAACTCCAGACTATACGACAAAGCCTACAGCCAGCCGCAAAACTGTCAACTCTTTTTGGATTTGACGCTTGCACGGGCCATTTTCGTCGTCTATCTTGCCAACAAATGATATGTAACCGCTCAAAGTGTTGACAGGACGGTTGGATGCAAGAGCCGGATCAGACACCTTTGGTGAACCAGATCTTCGACAAGATTTTCGCGCTTTTGATCGCAGGCGAGATTCCGCTCGGCGGCACATTGAACGAGGCGGCGCTGGCCGAGCGCTTTTCGGTCAGCAGAGGTCCGGTTCGCGAGGCGATCAAGATGTTCCAGGGGCGCGGCCTCGTCGTCCGTGAGCCTTATCTGAAGGCCCGCGTGGTCGAATTGTCGCCGTCCGACATGGTCGAGATATTCCAGCTTCGCGAGGCAGTGGAGTGCATGTCCATCCGCCTCGCCACGAAAAACATGCCGGATGCGGAGCTGGACACGCTGCTTTCGGAGTTCGCCAGGTCTCGTACCGATCACACCGTCGATGCGCTCGATATCCATGTCCGCATCGCCAAGGGATGCGGGAACGTACGTATCCAGACCCTTCTGTGCGACGAGCTTTATCACCTGCTGCGGCTCTATCGCGCGCGCTCGGGCGAAAAGCCCGGCCGTCGCGAGAATGCCTATGCGGAACACTGGCAGATGCTGCGCGCGATGAAGGCGCGCGATGCGGAGCTGGCGGAATCCCTGATGAGGACGCACATCCAAAGGGCTACCAATTCCCTCGAAAAGCTGCTGTTCAGCGACGGCTCGACCGAGACATCCGATTCAGGGAGCAGAAAAGCAGTATGAGCGGCGACACGATGACGAAACCGACCGCGCGCATGCGCGAGCTCATGGCAGCCGACGAACTGATCGTGTCACCCGGCGTGTTCGATGGATACAGCGTTCGGCTGGTGGAGAAGATGGGCTACAAGACCGCCTGCACTACCGGGGCCGGTCTCTCAAATTCGCGGCTCGGCGTACCGGATGTCGGCATCATGGGGCTGAGCGACAATGTCGAGGCGTGCCGAATGATCGCCCGGTCGGTCTCGATCCCCGTAATGGCCGATGCGGACACCGGATACGGCACGCCGGCCAACATGCTGCATACGGTTAGGCTTTTCGAGGACGCCGGTGTCGCCGGGATAAACATCGAAGACCAGGTGAGCCCCAAGCGCTGTGGCCACATGGACGGCAAGGATGTGGTCGATCCGCGCGAGATGGCGCGCAAGATCGAGGCGGCCTGCGACGCTCGCAAGGACGACGACTTCATCATTCTGGCCCGCACCGACGCAATTGCGGTCGAGGGGCTTGAAGGCGCGATCCGCCGCGCCCAGCTCTACGCCAAGGCGGGCGCCGACATGATTTTCGCCGATGCGATCGGCGGAGAGGACCAGATAAAGGCGCTGGTCGACGCGATCGACGTTCCGGTCTCCGTCAATATGGGGTTCGGCATTCGTACAAGACCCACCACTCCCTTGATCCCCTTGAAAGTTCTTGAGGAAATCGGCGTCAAGCGTGTGACCTTCCCGCGCATGCTGCCAGCCGCCGCCATCCAGGCGATGGAATCTGCGCTCGCGATTCTCAAGCAGTCTACAGGTAGCGGCGAGATCGTTCACAGGCCCGACCTGCTGGCAAGCATCGACGACATCTGGCAACTGATGGGCCAGCCCGAGTTCAAGCGCCATGAAGCGCGCTACAACGATCTCGAAGGCGTGGATATCTGACGGCAGCCACGGTTCGGCGACACGTTCCCGCATCCCGCGCGCCGTGACAGCACGTTTCCGCAACATTGCCCGCATACGCTTTTCTAATGACAGAGCCCTTGTTTGCATTTGATGCAGCCTCCGGACTCGCCGCATAGAGGGCCGCAGAATGCCTTCCGGATCGGTTTTGTCAGCATACCGGAATGCATGAATATCGAGAGAGGGGAGGCATGACATGTCCGCGATGACGGGTGGGGAAGCGATTGTCGGGCAGCTATTGCGGCATGGGGTGGATACGGTCTTCGGACTGCCTGGAGCCCAGACCTACGGATTGTTCGACGCACTCCATCAAAAACAGGATCGTATTCGCGTCATCGGCGCGCGCCACGAACAGGCCTGTGCCTATATGGCGATGGGATATGCGCGCGCGACCGGCCGGCCCGGCGTATGTTCGGTGGTGCCCGGCCCCGGCATTCTCAACGCATCCGCCGCCCTGCTCACCGCGTTCGGCGTCAATGCGCCGGTTCTTGCCCTGACGGGTCAGGTGCCGCGCGCCTTTTTCGGACGCGGGCGCGGTCATCTCCACGAGATGCCGGACCAGCTGGGCACAGTCGCCGGCTTCACGAAATGGGCGGAGCGGATCGAGTATCCGGCGGAAGCGCCACAGCGCATCGCCGAAGCATTCCAGCAGATGACATCCGGCCGGTGCGGACCCGCCGTGCTCGAAACCTTCTGGGACACGTTCACCGAGAAGGGCGAGGTCGCCTTTGCCGATCCGCTGCCGCCCTTGCCAAACCCGCCGATCGATTCCGAGGCGATCGAGGCCGCCATCCGGCTGATCGCCGATGCGCGCGCGCCGATGATCTTCGTCGGCGGCGGCGCAGTGGAGGCCGGTGAGAGCATTCTCGAGCTGGCGCGTCGCCTCGAGGCCCCGGTTGTCTCGCTGCGCAATGGCCGAGGCATTGTCAGCGAGGCCGACAATCTCGGCCACAATCTGTTTTCCGCCCACAAGCTCTGGCCCGAGACCGACCTCGTGATCGCCTTCGGCACCCGGCTTGAAATCCTCGAGTGGCGCTGGAGCGGCGCTCCGGAGGGGCTCAAGACCATCCGCGTCGATATCGATCCGGCCGAGTTCCGCCGCTATCCCTGCGACGTCAACATCCTCGCGGATGCGGCGGAAGGCGCAGCGGAGTTGAACGCCGCGGCCGAACGCACCGCGATTTCCGGATCGGGCCGTACCGCGCGCAGCGTCGCAGCGAAGGCCGAGGCGCGCGCCGAGGCGGAGGCTGCTGTCCAGCCGCAGATCGGATATCTTGATGTCATGCGAGACCTGCTGGGCGAAGACGGCATTTTGGTCGACGATCTGTCACAGGTCGGCTTCGCCTCATGGTTCGGCTATCCCGTCCATCGGCCGCGGAGCTATATCTCCTCGGGCTATCAGGGCACGCTCGGTAGCGGCTATGGTACGGCGCTCGGGGCGAAGGTGGCCTGTCCCGATCGCCCGGTCGTGTCGATTTGCGGCGATGGCGGCTTCATGTTCGCCGTGCAGGAGATGGCGACAGCGGTGCAATACAACATCGCCCTGCCGGTGATCGTCTTCAACAACAGCTCCTACGGCAATGTCAGGCGAGACCAGATCACGGCCTTCAACGGCCATGTGATCGGCGCCGACCTGCATAATCCGGACTTCGTCAAGCTTGCAGAATCGTTCGGCATGCGCGGCGCGCGTGTCGGCTCGCCGGAGGGGCTGCGTCCGGAACTGCAACGCGCGCTGGGCGACAACGCGCCCAGCCTTATCGAGGTGCAGATCGAGCCGGGAAGCGAGGGCAATCCCTGGCCCTTCATCCTCCGGACCATGCCGGGATAGGCCAGCGCAGCGCGTGGCATTCAGTCAACTGGCTGACGGTGTGCCGGCGAGGAATTTTCCGGCAAATTTCCTCGCCTGCTCTCCGCCATCGGCCAGACCCTTTTGCCCTTCCGGATCGAGGATGGCTTCGATTCCGGCCGCTACATTTTCCGGCGTCTGGTCTTGAGGCTCGAGGAAAATGCCTTCCGTCTCATAGATCCTCGTGGCGGCGTAGCTGCCCGCGCCGGCGCAAAGGACGGTGCGAAAAGGCGCCTCCCCGCTCACCAGATAGACCAGCGCAGCGGAGACACTTTCGGTGGTCATCGCCACACGTTGCGATTCGTCGAGGATCTGCTCGGTCATCGCAGTCGAGGCGATCGGGGCGAGGCAGTTGACCCGGATATCGTATTTCGCGCCTTCGAGATGCAACGTGTTCATCAGGCCGACCAGCCCCATCTTCGCGGCGCTGTAATTGGCCTGACCGAAGCTGCCATAGAGGCCCGACGCCGATGTCGTCATGGCGATGCGCCCGTAGCGTTGTTCGCGCATCGCCGCCCAGACAGCCTTGGTGCAATAGGTACTGCCCATCAGGTGCACGTCGACCACGGTGCGGAAATCGGCCATGTCCATATTGGCGAAGCTCTTGTCGCGCAGCTGGCCGGCATTGTTGACCAGCACGTCGATACGGCCCCATTTCGACAGGGCCTTTGCCGCCATGGCCTCCATGGCAGAAAAATCCGCGACGCTGTCGGTGTTGGCGATCGCCTCGCCGCCTTCCGCAATGATCAGGGCGGCGACGTCTTCTGCGGCGCTCTTGCCGTCGGCATTGCGAGCCGGATCGTTGATCACCAGTTTCGCGTCGCGTTTGGCGAGCGCAAGCGCATGAGAACGGCCCAATCCGTTTCCAGCGCCTGTGACGATCGCCACCTGCCCGTCGAATGTAATACTCATTGCAAAGTCACTCCCATCGCTATTCCGCGCACGGGAGTGGCACGTTCAAATGCCCGAGGAAAGCCCCGAGCCAATTCGGTGACAGGACGCGCTTATTCTGCTGGCGCAACGATATCGACGGTTAAGCAGGTGCGGTCGTTGTCCGGGTCCATGTCTTCGAGCTTGGCGATGCCCAGCAGTTGCCGCAGCAGCGCGGTGCCGATCTCGCCTGTGACGGCAAGTCCGTTCGCCTCCTGATAGGCGCTGATCGCGGCGCGGGTGCGACGCCCGGCGACGCCGTCGACCGGCCCGGCATCGAAACCCGCCTCGTTGAGCGCCCGCTGAATGTCGGCGACGTGGCCCGGCGTATTCCTGCTGACCTCGGCGCAGGTTTCGAGATCGCCCAGCGCCATGGAACCCGTCATCAGGTTCAGCGTCAGCAGTTTCGTCACCTCCGCTTCGATACCCGCTCTCTTCCATGTGCAGACGAAACGGCTTCCGGCTCCGAGACAGGCCCAGTCGGAGGGCGACGCGCCCGTGAACTCGACCAGCGCCTGGTCGGCAACCGCCTCGACCTCGATCGTGCCGTCGAAATCCGCCGGGCCGTTATTGGTCACATTGAAGACGAGGCTGCACTCGGCGCCAGCAACGCAGTTCTTCTGCTCCTCATCCGCCGCGAGCGCCAGGTCGACAGCGGGCAACATGGCCGGGTCGATGACGGCGATTGTCGAAACTTGCATGTCGTTTTCCGCATTGCCGTCACCGGTCGTCGCTTCGGACCAGAGTATTTCCTGGGAGTGGGCGATTTCCTTGGCAGCAAAGTCGGAAGGGATATCGACGACGACCTGTATATATGAGGCCTCGCCCGGCTTTACCTTCAGCGCGGAACCGGCGCATTCGTAGACGTTATCGTCCGTGACCCTGCATTTCAGGCTGCGGTTGTCGGCGCGCGCCGATTCCACTTTCACGGCCGGATCGAAGGAACCACGGATACCGGCCGCTCCGTCGAAGGACGCCTCGCCGCGGTTTTCGATCGTTACGTCGACGAGGCAGCTCGCACCGCGCACGCATTCATTCTGGCCGGTAGGGGCCAGATCTGCAACCGGGGCAGCTGCATCCTCGCCAGCAGCAGATGCGCTTTCCTGCGCAGCCGCCGGGCCCGCCGACAACAAGGCGAGCAATCCGATGGCGCGAAGCGCTGATGAACTTTTCAATTTCCGCTCGCCGGCAAATCGCGTCATGGGCACCCGCCCTCCGTTGGGGAATCTCCCTGCGAATGTGCAACGAGACAGACGTCCCTGTGAAGATGCCTGAGGGCGCATTCCCCCGATTGCGTCGAACGCTATGTTCCTCGCGCCACCGAAGACGACACAATTTTCCGGCGTCAGCCGTTGCGCGTATCCTCGAAACGGGTCCAGACATCCACGAGCATGTCGATGTCGAAATCAGGCTTGCGCGCGGTTTCCAGAACGACCTTTTCCGCCTCCAGAACCGTGCGAACGGCTTCGCGGAGAACGCTTACCACGTCGGGTGGGATGACTAAGGCGCCATGCTGGTCGGCATGGATCAGGTCGCCCTGTTTCACCGGCATGCCGAAGATCTCGACCGGCATACCGAATCCCGTGACATGAACGAAGGCGCGGCTGGGACCGACCGAGCCGGCAAGGATCGGGAAATCGGCCGGAAGGGAGCCGAGATCGCGCACGAGGCCGTTGGTGATCGCGCCGCTCAGCCCCAGTCCTTTATGCACCGTGGCATTGACCTCGCCCCAGAAGGCCCCGAGACACTCGGGATAGTCGATATCCTCGATGACAGCGATGGCGGGTTTCGGCGAAGTCGCCATGTGCCGATAGTAGCCGAGCCGTCGTTCGCGCACCGATTCCGGCGTTTCCGGGGACGGAAATTTGCTGGCAACCTTTCCGGTGCTGGCAAAACCGACGATCGGCCTGGCATCCGGGTCCGCGACGATCACAGGCCGGCGCGTGAAGGCGGAAAATCCGCGCTTTCCCTGCGCCGTTTCGATGGCATTGCAGACGGTTGGCGTGTCGACCGATCTGAGAAATTCGAATAGCGCGTCGTCCATCTTCCCTCCGCCGGGCAGCAACAATCATCTGCGCGGATCGTGCTCGCCGAAGGCGACAATTTCCAGCCATATTCAACGTTGGGGACGTAATGTCACGCCTTGACGCGGAAATCCGGCTCGATGCTTTCAGCGATGACGCGGCGTCCGTTCGGCAGGTCGTTTTCCTCGAGCTTGGCGCGGATCGCCTCCGCATTCATGCCGTATCCATTCCAGCGTGCGGCAAGGCGCTCGCGCAGCACCTCCTCGGGAACATCGATGAAGACGGTGACGTCGAAAAGGGACCGGAGTTCGGACCAGGGCGGTTCGCGCAACAGCAGATAATTGCCCTCGGTCACGATGATCCTTGCCTCTCGGGAAATCAATCGCGAGCCGGCGCGGGCGATCTCGATCGCCCGGTCGAAGACCGGCACCGCAACCGTCGCCTCATTGTCGGCGCGCAGCCGTTGCAGCATGTGGCGGTATCCGCCGACATCGAATGTGTCGGGCGCGCCCTTGCGGGCCCGGCGGCCCATTTCATCGAGCAGAACATCGTCATAGTGATAGCCGTCCATCGGCAATATGGCGGCAATGCCGGGACGGCGCGTTTCGATTTCCGCGACCAGCGTTTCGGCAAGCGTCGACTTGCCGGAGCCCGGCGCCCCGGCGACGGCCGCCACAAGGCGGCTGCCGTTCGACCGGGCGGTCAGCAGGTCGGCAAGTTCGGTGATATCGACAGTCTTGGAAGCCATCATATCCTCTCGCACCGAAATTACCCGGCCCCGGCCAGCCGACGTTCCGCATTGGCCCTGATCTCCGGCAGAAGCGGAACGGCCTTGCGCGCCTTCAGGTCGAATTGCGCGGTGACCGACTCAAGCTCGGCGGCAGTCTCGCCGGTATGCAGATTGCTCATGCGGTAATGCGCGGTCATCGACTTGGTGCCGACGCGGACGACGCCGCCATGGACGATGACGAGCGCGCCGGCATTGAGTTCGGCAAGGAAAGAAGTGGTCATCTTGACATCGGCAAGGCCGATGCCGGCGGCGAGATGATCCGGCGTGAAACCGAGCGCGGCAAACAGATGATAGGATGCGTCATCGAACATCGCCGTATAGTGGCGCGTCGTCATGTGGCCCATGGAATCGCAAAGCCATGGATGAACAACGCCGCGATAGCATTCGATTTCGCTGCCCATTGTTTCCTCCTGTCGACCGGCGAATAGCGTTATGCGTTTTCCGGCGTCGTGAGGCAATGCGGCAGAGCGATTGAGCTTGTCATGCGGCCCGGCCGGTCGCCGCGCGGACACGCAGCATCTTCGCTGAGAAGGCGACGATGAAAACCGCCGTCAGGATCAGGATGATAGTCGGCGCCGGCGCGCTATCCAGCCAGAAACTGGCATAGACGCCGCCGGTCGTCGCCAGAATCGTCACCGCGACGGCGACCCCGAGCATGCGCCCGAAGGAGCGGGTGACGAGGAACGCGATCGCGCCGGGCGCGATCAGAAGCCCGATGGCGAGGATCAGGCCAACCGCCTTAAGGGTGGCGACGATAGTCAGCGACAGGAGCGCGAGCAGGCCGTAGTGGAACAGCGCCACCGGCAGGCCGGACGCCTTCGCCTGCGCCGGATCGAAGGAGTGGAGAAGCAGATCGCGCCATTTCAGCAGGATCGCGGCGGAGACGACAAGTGAAATGACACCGGCCGTCCAGAGGTCGCCCGCCCCGACGCCCAACATGTTGCCGAACAGAATGTGATCGAGATGCACGTCGGTCCTGATCTTGGTGTAGAGAACCATGCCGACGCCGAACATGCCCGAATAGACGATGCCGAGGACGGTGTCCTGCTTGACGCGGCTGTTTTCCTGCAGGAACCCCGCGCCGAGCGAGCAAATCATACCGGCCGCGAACGCGCCGATGACGAGCGGGATGTTGGCGATATAGGCGATAACGATACCGGGCAGCACCGCATGGCTGATCGCATCGCCCATCAGCGCCCAGCCCTTGAGAACCAGATAGCAGGATAGCAGCGCCGTCGGCACCGCGACGATCAGCGCGATGAAGAATGCGTTCTGCATGAAGACGAACTGGAAAGGCATCAGCGCCTGTTCGATCATCGGCCGGTCTCCAGCGCCTCGGCGGCTCGGCGGCGGGCCGCCAGCATTCCGTGTTTCGGGGCGAGGAGGAAGGTGGCTAGGAAGATCAGCGTCTGCAGGGTGATGATGACACCGCCGGTCGCGCCGTCGAGGAAGTAGCTCAGATATGCGCCCGAAAAGCTGGTGACCGCGCCGATGGCGACGCTCAGCACCAGAAGGCGGGGGAAGCGATCGGTCAGGAGATAGGCCGTCGCGCCGGGCGTCACGACCATGGCGATGACGAGGAACGCGCCAACGGTCTGCAGCGCGGCAACGCAGGACGCCGCCAGCAACGTGAAGAAGACGACCTTCAGTGCGCCGGTGCGCAGGCCGATCGAGCGGGCGTGCGTCTCGTCGAAGAAGGTGACCATAAGGTCCTTCCATTTGAGCAGCAGGACGGCAAGCGAGACGACCCCGATGATCACCAGTTGCAGCGTGTCCTCCGGGGTGATCGCGAGAATGTTGCCGAGCGTGATGGTCTTGATATCGACCGAGGTCGGCGACACGGAGACCATGAACAGGCCGAGGCCGAAGAAGGAGGTGAAGATCAGGCCGATGATCGTATCGACCTTGAGGCCCGAGCGCTCCGTCAGGAAGAGCATGGAGCCCGCCGCGAGGCCGCCGGCGATGAAGGCGCCGAGCGCGAAGGGCAGGCCCAGCATGTAGGCGCCGGCGACGCCCGGCACGATGGAATGGCTCAATGCATCGCCGATCAGCGACCAGCCCTTGAGCATGAGGAAGGCGGAGAGGAACGCGCAGACGGCGCCGACCAGCGCGCTGACCCACATGGCGTTGGTCATATAGCCATAGGCAAAGGGTTCCAGCAGCGTCGCCACGGTCAGTCCTCTTCCGCGGACGCGCCCTGCGCCGGCCAGGAGCGCTGGGTCTTCTCGTCATACATGACGAGCGGGCGCTCGTCGTCGGTCAGGATCTTGACCTCGCGCCGGTCGTCATCGTCGTGCAGCGCATGACCGCCGAGCACGAAATGGCGAAGGACGCCGCCAAAGGCGCGTTCGAGATTGTCGGCGGTGAAGGTGGTCTGGGTCGGGCCATAGGCGAGAACCGTGCCCTTGATCAGCACCGTGCGGTCGCAGAACTCCGGCACGGAACCGAGATTGTGCGTCGAGACCAGCATGACGCGGCCCTCGTCACGCAGATCGCGCAGAAGCGCGATGATCGCCTCCTCGGTCTTAACGTCGACGCCGGTGAAGGGTTCATCGAGCAGGATCACCCGGCCTTCCTGGGCGAGCGCCCGGGCGAGGAATACACGCTTCTTCTGACCGCCCGACAATTCGCCGATCTGGCGATGGCGGAAATCGGACATGCCGACGCGCTTGAGCGCTTCCGAGACGGCCTCGCGGTCCTTGCCGGTGGGGATGCGCAGGAAATTCATGCGCCCGTAACGGCCCATCATCACCACGTCCTCGACGAGGACCGGAAAGCTCCAGTCGACCTCCTCGGACTGCGGCACATAGGCGACAAGATTTTTTCGCAGCGCGTCCCGAACGGTCTGGCCGAGGACGCTGATCTCGCCCGCACCGGTCGGCAGGAAGCCCATTATGGCCTTGAACAGGGTGGACTTGCCCGATCCGTTGACGCCGACAAGGGCGGCAATCGTGCCGGTCGGGATATCGAAGGATGCTTCATGCAGCGCGGTATGACCGTTGCGGTAGGTCACGGTGATGTCGCGGACGGATATGCCGGAACCGATATCCGCGGGCGCGGCTTGAGCGGACTGGTCTTCGCGCAGCATCAGTTGACTGCGGAGGCGAGTTTGCGCGCGACCGTTTCCGACGTGACGCGCAGCAGGTCGATATAGGTCGGGACCGGACCGTCGACCTCGGTCAGCGAATCGACATAGAGCATGCCGCCATATTCGGCACCCGTCTCGCGAGCGATCTGCCTGGCCGGATCGTTGTTGACCGTGCTCTCGCAGAAAACGACCGGAATGTCGTGTTCCCTCACTGCATCGATGACCTTGCGAACCTGCTGGGGCGTACCGGTCTGGTCGGCGTTGATCGGCCAGAGATAGAGTTCCTTCAGGCCGAAATCGCGGGCGAGATAGCTGAACGCGCCCTCGCAACTAACCAGCCAGCGCTTTTCTTCCGGAACGGTGGCGATCATCGCCTTCAACGGTTCTATCGCAGCGCGAATTTCAGCCTTGTAGCGCTCGGCATTGGCCGCATAAGCCTCGGCATTGTCCGGATCATGTTCGGAAAACGCATCGCGGATGTTGTCGACATAGACCAGTGCGCTCTGCAGGGCCATCCAGGCATGCGGATTGGGTTTGCCTTGATATGCTCCCTCGTCGATCGAAATCGGCTCGATGCCGTCGGAGAGCGTTACCGCGGGTACGTCGCGCAGGTTGCGGAAGAACTGCTCGAACCAGCGTTCGAGATTGAGACCGTTCCACAGAACAAGATCCGCGTCCTGAGCGCGCAATATGTCGCGCGGTGTCGGCTCGTAGCCGTGAATCTCCGCGCCCGGCTTTGTGATCGATTCCACCACCGCCGCATCGCCCGCGACATTGCGCGCCATGTCCGCGATGACGGTGAATGTGGTGACCGCCTTGAACTTTTCCGCCGCGACCGAAGCGCCGCTCGCGGCGATTAACAGACAACCGCCCAGCGCCAGGGATTGCAGTAACTTCGACATCATCATGAAAACTCCATCGTGACTCTTTAACGCTTCTGCGAAGCATTCGCAACAGCTATTCGATGTGACCCTCCGACGCGACAGAACGGGCCGGACCATGTAGCTTTGCCGGGATACGCTCAGCGGCAGACGGGAGGAAGAACGATGCGAAAACTGCAAACCCAAGGGGTCCATCACATCACGCTGGTCGGCGCCGACCGGCAGACATCCATCGATTTCTGGGAAGGTGTGCTCGGCATGCCCTTTGTGTTCGAGCAGCCCAATCTAGACCGAGACAGCGAAAGCCATCTTTATTTCGACCCGGGCGATGGACGGCTTATCACGATCTTCACGGATGAAAGCCGCAAGCCGGAGCCGACACGCACCCCGACCGATATCGGCTGTGTCCATCATCTGGCGCTTTCAATCTCGCAGGCGACATTCTGGCAGGCGGTGGAACGACTGGACGAACGCGGCATCGAGCATAGCGGCGTCAAGGATCGCGGCTTCATGGATTCGATCTATTTCACGGATCCGCTGGGGTTCCTGATCGAACTCGCCTCCTACCGGTTCGAGCCGCCTTGGGGCGTGTCTCACGGACAGGTCATGCTGGAGGCGCACAAGATCCGCGTGGCGCGCGGCGACCACCATATCGACCGCATCCATCTGGCCGACGCCATCGAGAAACTGACCGCGAAGACCTTCGACAGCCTGTCGGACGACCGCGGCCCGAAGGATCCCTATTCGCGCTGATCAGATGGCGCGTCGGACGATGTGATTGTCCCATGACAGGTCGGTATGGCGCCCGTCGAGCACTCCCATGCCGCTTGACAGCAGGTAGCCCGGCCCCCGGTCGACCGCGCCGCAAATATCCGGCAGGTCCATGCGATTGCGGATCGCGCCGGTGTCGCATGCAACTTCGACAGCGACATTGCCCTGCGGCGACGTGAACAGTACCGAGCCCGATCGGCCATTATAGGCGACCGAGCCGATATAGCCGCGCATCGATCGCAGTTCGTCCTCGGGCAGGTCGAGCAGACGGATATCGCCATCGGGCGATATAGAACCGGCAAGAGGCAACGCCTCGTGGATATCGCCCTGGTTCTGGGCTCCGAACCATGTCGTGCCGTCTTCGGCCATGGCGAGATGGCGGATCGACAGTTTGTGCAGGTCCGGTGTCAGCTCGCCGACGGAGAGCACGCTGTAATCGGCGAGATCGATGAAGGCGAGGTTCGGCTTCATGGTCGCGACGTTGAGCACAGCGCGGCCGTAATCCGGGTGGGTTTCCAGTCCGCCATTGGCGATCAGCATGGTGCGTCCGTCCGGCAAGACCGTCATGTCATGCGGGCCGATACCGCCGGAGAAGAACTCGCCGATGCGCCTGAACCCGTCCGTGGCGTCGTAGACGCCGATGACGCCGCGGGCATTATCGTAATCGTTTTCCGTCGAGAAGAGCAGCTTTCCGTCCGGCGAGAAACAGCCATGGCCATAATAGTGGCGGCCCTCCGGCGCATGGACGATAAGTGGTTCGTCTTCGCCGCGCATGTCGATCACGGCGGCGAATGTGCCGGGACGCCGCGCGAAAACCACCAGCGTCCGGCCGTCCGGGCCGAACACCGCGTCATGGCCGCGCTCGGGCAAGTCGTAGCGATGCAGGACAGTGGCGTCCTCGGCCAGCAGCGCGACACCGAAGCCCCCGTTTCCGTCAAGATAGGCCGAGGCGAAGACCGCGTCCGTATTCGCCAGCGCAGCCGCCGAGCGCGACGCGAGGCCGGCGAGAAACGCGCCACCGGCGGCGGTCAGGAAGGCGCGGCGATCGATCGGGGTTGTCGGTGAGAAGAGGCGCATCGTTCAGTCTCCGTCGAGCGATGAAAAGCCGACGGAGAGGCCGAGCGCCGAAGTCACTTGCGTGCCGAATAGCTGCTGCAGGCTCTGCGTAAGGATCACGAGATAGCCCAGTTCGCCGGCGCGATCCTCGTCCTTGAGGATGGACGCGACCGGCATTTGCAGCCGCGACAGGATATCCCCCGAATTGTTGAACTCGAACTCGATGGACTTGCCGAGCCAGCGCTGATCCTCCGGGAGGATCGAGATCATCTCCGAAACCTCGAAATAGGTGCGCAGCGCATCGAAATTCGCCCGGATGAACGGCATCGTCAGATCCGAGCGCCAGAACAGCGCGCTCTTCGGATTGGCCTTGCCGTCTTCTTCGGGAACGATCGGCTGAAGGCGCTGGTCGCGAATGATCTCGAAAGCTTCCGAAGGGATCGACAGCAACTCGCTGATCGCTTCCTCTGTGTTGCGGAAATAGTCGTTCTCCGGACCGGGACTGGTCCAGGCGGCCGCAAAACCGTCTTCCTGAGTCCATTCTTCGCTTAGCTGGGCGGCGATCAGATGGATATTGGCCGCGACCGCATGGGCGAAGCCGCAGCGGAAGGCGTCGCCCGGCTCGGCGAGCGTATCGGATCCGGTTCCGAACAGCAGATATTCCAGTGCGTTATATCCCTGCAGCGCCACGCTTTTTTCCGGCAGGTTCGCGGGATCGGTGACGCTCTCGTCGCCTTCGGCGATCACCCCCTGGACCTGACGCAATGCGATGCCGCGGCGGTCCGGCCAGAACAGGAGCCGTTCAAGCCGGTTTTCCTGCGCCAGCGGGCCGGTGCGCAGGAACTCTATCCGCGCCAGCGCCAGCGCGCTGTCCTTGAACGCATTGCGCGCGGCCTCCAGCGATCGATCGCCAGGCTCTTTGCAGAGCGAGGAAACCGCGATCTCGGCCAGTTCAGCCTGTTCGGCGAAGCGCTCGAAACCGGGCTGGATGAACGCCGCGACGAGCGTGCGTACCGGCTTCATCGCCTCCTCGTCCCCAATCGTCAATTCGATGGCGCGGGCGGGGGAAAGTGTCAGGACAAAAAGAAAAAGAGCGGCGACAATGCGCATCAAAGCGACTCCAGAAAGTGAATAAGCGCCTCGCGATCGGCCTTTTCCAAGGCGGCAAAGGCGTCGCGTGCGCGTTGCGCTTCGCCGCCATGCCAAAGGATCGCCTCGGTCAGATTGCGCGCGCGCCCGTCATGCAAAAAGAACGTATGGCCGTTGACCGTTTCCGTCAAACCGATGCCCCAAAGCGGCGCGGTTCGCCATTCGGTTCCACTCGCGACCCCGACCTGCTGCCCGTCGGCGAGGCCCTCGCCCATGTCATGCAGAAGGAAGTCGGAATAGGGCCAGATCAACTGGAAAGCGTGCGGACTGATCTCCGCATCGCGGCTGGTGACGAATTTCGGCGTGTGGCAGGCGGTGCAGCCGAGATCGTAGAACAGCGCCTTGCCGCGCAGGACCTGCGGATCGGCCACATCGCGCCTCGCCGGAACCGCGAGGTTCTGCGAATAGAAGGTGACGAGATCTAGCACCGGATCGGGCGCCTCGGTGTCGCCGAGCCGTTTCTGCACGCCGACGGGCATAGCCAGGCAGTCAGTCTCGACGGTGGTACAGTCGCCATGGCTCTTCGGCACGTCCGGCGTGGAGATGCCGATGTCGCCGGCGAATGCATGGGCGCTCTGCATGCGGATCGTCGTGTTCTGGGCCTTCCAGCCGAACCGGCCGAGGACCGGCGCAGCGCCGCTTTCGAAGCGCCTGAGCTGCGGTCGGCCGGAAATCCCGTCGCCATCGGCGTCGTCCGGATCGGCGTTGGCGAGGATGTCGGCGGGTTCGATCGCCTCAATGAGGCCGAGCCCGATCATCGGCGGGGCGACCCGCGGCGACAGCGTGGTCACCTTATCGAGCGGACCGTAACCGAGCTCGTCGACCGAGTAGGACGGTTTCCTGAGCGAGGCAACCTCGCCGCCTGAGAGCGTCACCGGGACTTCCTCATAGGCGATTCGCAGATGCCCTTCGGCCTTCAGCCCCGGCACGGCGAATTCCTGAAGCTGCTCGCCGTAGACCGGATCGGGCATGTTGAGGATCAGGTAATCCTCCACCGCCGCACGTTCCTCCGCAGTTTCCGGCGCGCGCGCCAGCCGCAGGAACATCGAGGATGCGCCCTCGCCGGCTCGCGGCGGATGTCCGCGACCGTCCTTCAGGTGACAGGCTTGGCAGCTTCGCGCATTGTAAAGGGGCCCGAGCCCGTCCGAGGCCTGGGTCGACGACGGCGAGGACACCCACAGCTTGCGAAAGAGCGCGTTACCGAGCTTGAAGTCGCGTTCCTGTTCAAAGGTCAGATTGGCGGAAGATTGGGAGAAGATATCGCGATTGATCGTCTTCTTCGTCGTCGCCGCTCCGCCGGGCATCGCCTCGAACGCTTCGGCCTTCGAAAAATCCCTTGTCAGCGCGATCACAGCCCGCACACGGGCGAGATCCTTCGTATCGAGATCGTTACGTTGCGCCGGCAGGCCACCGGCGAGCGCTGCGCCCGCCATGCCTGCCGACAGCACGAGGACGAAGATCCTGGAACGGTTCCCGATCATGACAAATCATGATCGGTTAGATTACCGGTCCAAAAACTCAGCTGGCACCGCAAGTTTAACGATCTGATCGCTCCAATCAGATCGGACGCCGCGCTAGTCCGCTTCGTCGGCACTGTGTGCATTCAACAGTCCATATCTCTCTTCGCCGATCTTCCCCAGAAGATCGAGCTGCGTTTCGAGGAAGTCGATATGACCTTCCTCGTCCGTCAGCAGTTCCTCGAAGAGATTCATCGTGACGTAATCCTCCTCTTCACGGCAGATTTCGCGCGACAGCTTGTAGGAGGTGCGGGCGTCGTATTCGCCGGCCAGGTCAGCTTCGAGGACTTCCTTGACGTTCTGGCCTATGCGCAGCGGCGCGACATTCTGCAGGTTCGGGTGGCCTTCGAGGAAGATGATGCGCTGGACCAGCTTGTCGGCGTGGTTCATTTCCTCGATCGATTCCTCGCGCTCCTTCTTGGCCAGCTTGCCGAAGCCCCAGTCGTCGAGCAGGCGGTAGTGCAACCAATACTGGTTGACGGCCCCCAATTCGAGAAAAAGCGCCTCATTGAGGCGCTCGATTACCTTGCCCTTGCCCTTCATCGATCCCACTCCTGTTCGCTGCTGAAAGTCGCCGACGAGGCCTAACCCCGTAGGCCCGATCCATCAAGCTGCGGCTCGCCGCATTTTCGCCTGTCGAGCCAACATGCGCACTGTTTCGCACCGCTGATGCTCGGCCTGGATTTTCTGGATGAAGGGAATGATCTTGTCGTCCGGCGTCTCGATCTCGCGATGATACCGTTCGGTTACATCGACGATGATCGAGATCACATTCGGGAAACAGCCGCAGCAGCGCCCGCGCTTCTTCATGGCATGGTAGACGACGCCCGGCGTAATCAACTGCCAGGCGTCCTCGTCGAGGAGGCTGACGATAACCTCCTCGATTTCCTTCTTCATGATTACGTTGCAACTGCAAACAATCATGCCGGTCAGACCTTCTTTAATGCACCTATCTTACTGGAAAACCGCATCGGGGCTATCGAGGCTGTCGGAGCCTTCGATAGCGATCCCGTCGAGATCGAGCAAGGTGACCGCGCGTTCGATCGAGCGGGTCTGGTCGATCAGGCCATCGATGGCGGCCTGCACAACGGCATTGCCCTCTTCATTGCCCGCCCCGATCATCTGGTCATAGGCTTCCACCGTGTCGGCGCGCGTCGCCATGGCCTGCATCGCATCCATGGTCGCCTGGAGCTTGGCCTTCAGTTCAACATCGGTATCGGCGTCCTTCGCGGCGACGAGATCGGAGATCGACGGGCCGGAAACGGTCGTGCCGTCGACACGCTCATAGCTGCCGAGATAGACGTTCTGAATGCCCATCGCGTCATAGAGGTGCGACTTGTCCGTATTGTCGGAGAAGCAGTCATGCTCTTCTTCCGGATCGTGCAGGAGGAGGCCGAGCTTCATCCGCTCGCCGGCCAATTCGCCGTAGGAGAGCGAGCCCATGCCGGTCAGGATCGCGGACAGGCCGGCCGTCGGATCGGCGGTGACTTCCTTGCGGGCTTCGCCGCCTTCTTCCCAGTTTGCCACCATCTCCTCAAGGTCGGAAACGAGGAGGGTCGTCGCCGAGGCGAGATACTGGGCGCGCCGCTCGCAATGCCCATGGGTGCATTCCGAAGTCGAGAAATCCGTCCAGGGCCGCTCTCCGCTGCCGGCGTCCGTGCCGTTCAGATCCTGGCCCCACAGGAGAAACTCGATGGCGTGATAACCGGTCGCCACATTGGTCTCGATTTCGCCGGCTTCCTGAAGCGTTTCCGACAGAAATTCCGGCGTGATCTCGGAGGCGTCGACCTTCTCGCCGTTGATTTCGATCTCCGGGTTGGCGATGACGTTCGCCGTATAGAGGTTGTTCTCGTCGCTTTCGGTGCCATAGGACGCGTCGACATAGTCGATCAAACCTTCGTCGAGCGGCCATGCGTTCACGCGGCCTTCCCAGTCATCGACGATAGCGTTGCCGAAACGATAGGCTTCCGTCTGCTGATAGGGTACGCGCGCGGCCAGCCAGGCATCCTTGGCGGCCTGCAGACCTTCGGCGGAGGGGCTTGCGAGGAAAGAGTCGACGGCAGCATCCAGCGCCTTGGCGGTGGCCAGCGAATCCTCGTATTTGGCGAGCGCGATGTCAGCATAGGTGTTCACCACCGCTTCCGGCGTCACATCGGCGGCCAAGGCCGGCGAAGCGAGCGCAGTCGCGAGTGCGACACCCGTCAACAGTTTGGCTGTTCGCGTTGCGATCATAAGTCGTCTCCGTCTTGTTTAATGTAAAGTTCGATTAGATTGCGTGTCCCGCCATGCGGGATGAGAGCGTGCGAGAATGTCGTGCAGCACCGAGGCGGGGATCGGAAGCAGGTGTTTGTCGAGGCCGCGCAGAACCAGAGCGAAGGCCCCCGCCGCCAGCACCACCTCGTCGCAGCGCGTCTCGCAGGACAACTCCGAGAGGCAGAGCGCGGTCGCTTCCTCGTCATCGTTCTGGATGCCGGCGATCAGCCCCATCACCAGAACCTCGTCGCGGCAGATATGCGACGAACCGGATGCGAAGGTCTTCAGCGGACAGGTCGCGCAACGGCCGAGCGTCGACACGAAATCCGAAAGCGCCTGCACCGCCGTCGCGGAACCGTGTCCGCCCAGAATGTCTTCGTAAAGTTCCGTCGCGGACCGCCACGACATGCCGTCGCCCGTTGCGAAGCCGCATGTCCAATGGCGATAGCCTTCGAGCACCAGCCGCTCGGCGGGCCGCGCCAAATAGGCGGAGGCATTTCCATTCCGGCAATTGAAACGTTCGTACACTGCGCGGCTCGCGACTTTACCTGATTAACAAACCTGACTTTCGGTCTCAGGTTTATGCCTCAGCCTAAAACTTGTGTCAAACACTCTAGTTTTTAATTGTTCTAAAGAATTGGCGTCGCGATGGCCTGTTCTCAATCAGCGTCCGGCTGCTTCGAAGGATGGGCATCGGCGAAAGCGGATAGCGCGTTGCAGGCTTCGTCGATCGCGACAATCCGCGGCATGTTCGACAAGTCGATATTGAAGCGGCGCGCCGAAAAAAGCTGCGGCACGAGGCAGATATCCGCCAGCCCCGGCGTTTCGCCGAAGCAGAATGTCGTCTGGTTTTCGCGGGCGGCCAGCAATTGCTCGCAGGCGGCAAGCCCGCCGCCAAGCCAGCGTTGAAGCCAGCGATCGACGCCGTCCTTGTCCTGCGCCAGATCGTCGCGCAGATATTGCAGGACGCGCAGGTTCTGGAACGGATGCGTATCGCAGGCGATCGCCAGCGCAAAGGCGCGCGCGCGGGCGCGATCGTCGGCATTGGCCGGCAAGAGCGGCGGTTCGGGATGGGTTTCGTCGAGCCATTCGAGGATAGCCAGCGACTGGCCGACCGTCAGGTCGCCCGCTTCCAGCGTCGGGACCAGCATTTGGGGATTGAGCGCCTGATAGTCCGGCTTCTTCTGCTGCCCGCCTTCATTGAGAAGATGGACGGGCACGAATTCGTAGCCGATCCCTTTCAGGTTGAAACCGATTCGGCAGCGATAGGACGCCGACGACCTGAAATAACCGTGAAACCGGATCATGCGATACTCCCCTTTTGGCCGGACCGGCCGCTGGTCTGCACCAGCCTCGGAGACGGGTCAACGGGATTGCAGCGCCGAAATCTCCCGAACCCGTTCGGCATTGTCGGCGGCGAGCGAGCCGTCGGCATTCCACAGACTGTTCTCGAAGCCCACCCGCGCCTTGCCGCCGGCGGCAAATGCCGCCTGAAGCGCCGCCGTCTCGCCGCGACCAAAGGCACAGACAGCCCAGTCGGCGACCAACGCCGACATGTTCAGCGTGTCGAGAAAGGGCAGAAGGTCAAGCGGATCGCTTTCCTGATCCTTGGCGTAACGGCCTAGCACGAAGAGGCACTGGAGGTCGTCGCGCGGAATGACGCCGGTTTCGACCAGTTCCTCGAGTCTCGACACCTCGTTTGGCGTGTAGAGGATGTGCTGGACCGCGATCTGCGCCTCATGCGCCCATTGGTAAAATCGCGCGGCTTCGCTTGTGTCGGGATCTGGAATCATTTCGCGCAACGCCACGGATACCATTTTCGGCATCACGGCGCGAACTACGGCGCGCTGTTCTTCTGGCGAGTATCGGCCGACCGCCTCTGTGGTGATCTGCACGGTCATATCCGGCAGTTCGCGGGCGAGTTCCGCGACGAGTTCCCGATAGAGTCCGGCATCGAGAACATGCGCCTGGTCGGCGTCGCGGACATGGGCGTGGATGCCGCCCGCGCCGGCCTCGAAGCAGGCTTTGGCCGTGGCGACCGTCTGCGGGATCGTCACCGGCATTGCCGGATGATCGGCTTTAGTGCGCCGCGCCCCGTTGGGCGCGACCATGATCTCCGGCAATGCAAGGAAACTCACGCGAAAACCGCCTTTACCGCCATGTCGAGCTTGCCGACGACTTCGTCGATCTGCGCATCCTCGATGATGAAGGGCGGTGCGAGCAGGACATGGTCGCCCCTCGCCCCGTCGATCGTGCCGCTCATCGGGTAGCAGATCAGGCCTGCCTCGAAGGCGTGTTTCTTGAAGTTCTTCGCGACGCCGCGCTTCGGATCGAACGGTTCCTTCGTCTCGCGGTCGGCAACGAATTCCATGCCAAGGAAAAGGCCCCTGCCCCGGATGTCGCCTATATTGGGATGCTGGCCGAAGGCATTGTGCAACTCGGCCTTCAGCCGCGCGCCCTGGTCGCGCACTTTCGGCAGCAATCCCCGTCCGAGGATGGCGTTGATTACGGCGCGCGAGGCGGCGGTGGCGACGGGATGGCCCATATAGGTGTGGCCGTGCTGGAAGAAGCCCGACCCCGCGGCGATGGCATCGTAAATCTTCGCGGTACAGAGCATCGCGCCTATGGGCTGGTAGCCCGCGCCAAGGCCCTTGGCGATCGTGACGATATCGGGCGAAATACCTTCCTGCTCGCAGGCGAACAGGGTGCCGGTTCGGCCCATGCCGCACATCACCTCGTCGAGGATCAGCAGGATGCCATGTTTGTCGCAAATCTCGCGGATGCGCCTGAAATAGCCCTCAACCGGCGGCACCGCGCCCGCCGTTGCGCCGACGACCGGTTCGGCGATGAAGGCGAGCACCGTTTCCGGACCCAGCCGCGCGATCTCGGATTCCAGCTCGTTGGCGACGCGCTGGCCGTAGTCGAAGGCGCTCTCGCCCTCGTCGCGGCCGCGATATTCATAGCAGGGAGAAATATGCGAGGTCTCGACAAGCATCGGCGCGAACTGCCGGCGGCGCCATTCATTGCCGCCGGCGGCCAGCGCACCCAGCGTGTTGCCGTGATAGGACTGGCGCCGCGCGATGACTCGATAACGATTCTGGCCTATCTCGAGGAAATATTGCCGCGCCAGTTTGATCGCCGCCTCGACCGCCTCGGAACCGCCGGACACGAAATAGACGCGGTCAATGCCCTCCGGCGCATGTTCCACTAGAAGGTTCGCCAGATCTTCCGCCGGTTCGGAGGTGAAGAAGCCGGTATGGGCAAAGGCGATCCTGTCGACCTGCTCCTTGATCGCGGCCGTCACATCCGCGTCTGAATGGCCGAGGCAGGAGACCGCCGCGCCGCCCGACCCGTCGAAATAGCGCTTGCCGTTGGTGTCGACGATGTAACAGCCGTCGCCCTTCGCGGCCACGGGCAACGATCCCGCGGTCGAGCGACCGAAAATGTGCGAAGTCATGAAGTCATCCCTCTCGACCAGTTCCGCGTCTCATTCCGCCTGATCGAATTTGCGGCGGCGCATGCGCCGCGATTGCGGCGCAAATGCGGGCGGTGCGTCTATTCCCGAACGATCATGACCGAGGCCGGCGTGTGCCGCGCGACATGGTCCGCATTCGGCCCGATCAAAAGATCGGCGAGTTCGGGACGATGCGACGCCATGACGATCAGATCGCAGCCGTTCTTCTCCGCGGCCCGCACGATCTCGCGATAGATCTGGCCGGCGGCGACATGCTCGGTGACGTCGACCCCCGGCATTTCGCGTGCGACGACGCCGGAGAGCGTCTCGGCGGCCTCGCGCACCATCTTCGTTTCGAAGTCGTCGGGGAAATACTGCGCCACCATCCCATCGCGGATGTCCTGCACGACGGTGATGACGTGCAGCTTTGCGCCGAATGCCTCGGCCATCTTCAGGGCCACGGGGATTGCCTTTTTCCACGAACTCTCGTGCGCAAGGTCAATCGGCAGCATGATCGCTTTGTACATCGTCGTTTACTCCCCTCCTACGCGGCCGCTTCGCGCGGCCGGCCCGGCGCACTCTCCGCTCGCCGCCGCTGCGCCCAGATGACGAGGGCAAGCAGCAGGAGCGCCGGAATATACATGAGATATTTCGTCGGCGGATTGGCCGGCTTGAGGACGCGGATGACCTCCTGATCCCAGTCCAGCCCGACCTTTTGGGCCGGCGAATCATAGGTGACGTCGTCGATGATTGTCTTGCCGTCGCGATCGACGATCGTGAGGCCGGCAGCCTCCAGCCGCTCCTCGCCGGTCGCGCCCTCGGGCAGCGGCAGCAGAACGACCCATTCACGAACCTCACCGACGGCGTCCATGCCGGATATCCGCATGCGCAGGCTGTCACCGGCGGGAACGTCTCCGGCCGCCGCCGCGATTTCCGCCGGCGCGACCTCCTCATAAGGCGGATAGATCATGTCCATCCAGAAGCCCGGCCGGAAGAAGGTGAAGGCGAGCAGAAGCAGCGCAACCGTTTCCCAGATCCGGTTGCGGGCCAGGAACCAGCCCTGCGTGCCCGCCGCGAACAACAGCATCGCCACCGTCGCGGTAATGAAGACGAACAGACCGTGGATCCAGTCGACCTCGATCAGCAGCAGATCCGTGTTGAAGATGAACAGGAAGGGCAGCGCCGCGGTCCGCAGCGAATAGAAGAAGGCGACGACGCCGGTGCGGATCGGATCGCCGCCGGAAACGGCCGCCGCCGCAAACGAGGCGAGGCCGACCGGCGGGGTCACGTCGGCCATGATGCCGAAATAGAAAACGAAGAGATGGACCGCGATCAGCGGCACCAGCAGGCCGTTTTCCTGGCCGAGCGTCACGATCACCGGAGCGAGCAACGCTGAGACGACGATGTAGTTCGCCGTCGTCGGCAGGCCCATGCCGAGGATCAGCGACAGGATCGCCGTCAGGAACAGGATCGCGAGCAAATTGCCGCCGGACAGAACCTCTACGACATCGGCAAGCGCCGAGCCTACGCCGGTCTGCGAAACCGCGCCGACGATGATGCCGGCCGTCGCGGTTGCGATGCCGATACCGATCATGTTGCGCGCGCCGGAGATCAGGCCATCGATCAGCTCATCCCAGCCGCGCCTGACCGCCGCGCCCATCTCGCCCTCGCCGCGGAACATCGCGAGAAGCGGGCGCTGGGTCAGCAGGATGAAGATCATGAAGGCCGACGCCCAGAAGGCCGACAGGCCCGGCGACAGCCGCTCCACCATCAACGCCCAGACGAGGACGACGACAGGCAGGATGAAATGCAGGCCGGATTTTATGGTCGGTCCCGGCAGCGGCAGCGAGGTAACCGGCGCGTTGGGATCGTCCATCTTCGGCTCGGGATAGCGCGACCCGAAGGCGAGAAGACCCACATAGGCCGCCGTCAGCACGGCGAAGATGACATAGGGAGAGGCGGCGCCGAAGGTCGGCCGGATCCAGCCCATGCCGTAATAGACGGCGAGCGACAGCACGCACAGCACGAGAACGCCGAAGACGAAGCCGACGATGCGGCGCATCCACGGGCCCGGCTCATAGGAGCGCGGCAGGCCTTCCATGCCGGCCTTGGCGGCTTCCAGGTGGACGATATAAACAAGCGCGATATAGGAGATAACCGCCGGCAGGAAAGCATGCTTGACCACGTCGAAATAGGGAATGCCGACATATTCCACCATCAGGAAAGCTGCGGCGCCCATGACCGGCGGCATGATCTGACCGTTGACCGAAGACGCGACCTCGACCGCGCCGGCCTTCTCGGAGGAGAAGCCGACCTTCTTCATCAACGGGATGGTGAAAGTGCCTGTCGTCACCACATTGGCGATGGATGAGCCGGAGATCAGGCCGGTCATCGCCGAGGACACGACCGCCGCCTTGGCGGGTCCCCCCTTCATGTGGCCCATCAGCGAAAAGGCGACCTGGATGAAATAATTGCCCGCGCCGGCCTTGTCCAGGAGCGCGCCGAACAGGACGAACAGGAAGACGAAGGAGGTGGATACGCCGAGCGCAATGCCGAACACGCCCTCGGTCGTGATCCAGTGGTGGTTGATGATCTCGCGCAGATTGTTGCCCTTGTGGGCGATGATCTCGGGCATATACGGCCCAAGCACGGTGTAGAGCAGAAACACCGAGGCGACGATGACGAGGGCCGGGCCGAGCGAACGCCGCGCTGCCTCGAGCAACAGCAGCAACCCGGCAATGGACACAACATAGTCGATGAAGATCGGCTGGCCGACCCGGTCCGCGAGATCGCGATAGAACAGGAAGATATAGGCGGCGCAGAAGCCGCCGACGATCGCCATGGCCCATTCCTGGATGGCGACGCGGTTGCCGCTGGTTGGAAGCGCGCAGGCCCCGGCCACGACAACAGTGATCAGCAAAACGACCCAGGCGGGGAAGATGTCTCCCGCCGAGAGCGCAAGAAGCCCGCCAAGGACGAGCGGCACACCGACCCCGAGCGCGGTCTGCACGGTCGAACGGGCAGGCGGAAAGGCGAGAAACGCCAGCACGATGGCGAAGGCGAGATGGATCGAGCGAGCCTCGGTGTCGTTGAAAACGCCAAAACCGAGCGCAAAGGGCAGCGGCGAGGCGAACCAAAGCTGGAACAGCGACCAAACGAGCGCGATGCCGGCAATGAGGCGTCCTATGAAGGGGCCGGCGTTACGGCCGCCGGTATCGGCCTGCGCGACGAGTTCGTCGATTTCCGCCTGGCTGAGACCCTCATGTTCTTTCGCGCTCGACGTTTCAGCCATCATCTCATCCCCGATCGCGCCGCATCATGCGGCCTAGTTGCACAACCCCTCGAAAAGAAGACCCCGCAGGCAAGCCTGCGGGGTCCGGCGGCGAATTACATCCAGCCGCGTTCCTTGTAGTACTTCACGGCGCCGTCATGCAGCGGCGCGGACAGGCCGTCCTTGATCATCTGCTCTTCGGTCAGGTTCTCGAAGGCCGGGTGAAGCTTCTTGAAGCGGTCGAAATTGTCGAAGACCGCCTTGACGACCTGGTAGATGACCTCATCGGGCACATCGGAAGAGGAGACGAAGGTCGCCTTCACGCCGAAGGTCGTCGTGTCTTCATCATTGCCCTTGTACATACCGCCTGGAATGGTCGCCCAGGCGTAGTACGGGTTGTCCTCGACCAGCTTGGCGATTGCGTCACCGTCGACATCGACGAGCGTCGCGTCGGTGGTTGTCGTCGCTTCCTGGATCGCGCCTGCCGGATGGCCGACGGTATAGATCATCGCGTCGATCTTGTTGTCGCCGAGCGCGCCGGCCTGTTCGGCGGCCTTCAGCTCGGAAGCGAGCGCGAAATCGTCAAGCGTCCAGCCCTTGGCGTTCATGACGACGTCCATGGTCGCGCGCTGGCCCGACCCCGGATTGCCGATATTGACGCGCTTTCCCTTGAGATCGTCGAAATTCTTCACGCCGGCATCGGCGCGGGCAACGACGGTAAAGGGCTCGCCATGCACGGAGAAGACCGCGCGCAGCTTGTCGAACTTGTCACCCTCGAACTGGGACGAGCCGTTATAGGCGTGGAACTGCCAGTCCGACTGGGCGACGCCCATCTGCCGGTCGCCATTCTTGATGGCGTTGATGTTGTCGATGGAACCGCCGGTCGACGGTGCGGTGCATTTGATGTTGTGCTCCGCCGTGCCGCGATTCACCAGTCGGCAAATCGACTGGCCGACGACGTAGTAAACGCCGGTCTGGCCGCCTGTGCCGATCGTGATGAACGTCTCCTCGGCCACAGCAGAATGCGCGCCCAACACCAGCGCTCCGGCAGCGATCGTACGAAGTAATAGTTTCATGACATTCTCCCACTTGCAGAAACAGAGAAGATTGCCTGATCAAATCAAGAAAGCAACGCCCGTCGCTACACGGACGACGAATATCTGTTAAATAACTGTTTTATATGATTCTTTTTCCAGCGAACCTGATCAGGACAGGGAGGATCAGGATCAGCAGGAGAATGCGGAAAACGTGGTGCACCGCGACATAGAGGGGGTCATAACCCAGCGCCAGCGCCATCGACGACATGCCCTCGACGCCCCCCGGTGCAAACGAAACCCAGACCTGCCCGAACGGCAGGGACAGCAGCAGCGAGACGATCCAGGCGAACGCGACCGAGATCGAAACCGCAACCGATGTCGACGCGACGCCCGCCATGCCGAGGCGCTTGAGTTCAGCGCGGCTGATGCCCGCGAAACGGGTCCCGATAACCGCGCCGATGACAGTGAAGCCGACAAAGGTCACCGGATCGGCGAGCCGCCCGGAAACAAAGCCGGCGCCGTGGGCTATGCCGCTGAGCACAAGGCCGGCCATCACTATCGGAGCTGGCACCCGCAAGCGCGTGATCAGCGTGCCGAGGACGAACGTCGCCGCGAGCAGGATCGCGCCGGCGCCATATCCGATATGGGGCGCGTCACCTTGCGGAGCGACACCGGCTCCACCCTCGGCATAACCGATCAGCGGCGGCAGCAGCAATGTTATCAGCAACAGGCGCAGGCTCTGCAGAACCATGACGAAGCGTACATCTGCGCCACGATCGTCAGCGAGCGCCAGCGTGTAGGAGAGCGCGCCGGGCGACGTCGCGAGCAAAGCCGCCGGCGCTTCCGCGCCGAACAACCGCTGCAAGATCCAACCGCAGATGAAGATCACCGACAGCATGGCCACGGCGAGCATGGCGAGGCTCATCGGCCAGCGGGCGAGTTCGGAGAGGATATTCGGCGTCACGCCGGAACCGAGCGAGACCGCGATGACGCAAAAGCCGAAATCGCGCAGAAAGGGCGGAACGGTGGGGCGCAGCCCGATCAATGCGGCCACCGTGACGGCGAAGGTGCTGCCGAGCAGGCTGCCGGCCGGCACTCCGGCATAGACCCCGACCAACGCACCGCCGAATCCGGCGGCGAGCGCTATCGCTGTCTTTCGCCAATCGATCCCGAGCATTCTTTCCGCAGCATGAGTTGAACCGGATTGGTCCGGTCTCTACCAGCCGTGGCACCCGTAGCGCCAGAGCGCGACCTGCGCAGCGAGCGTAAAACGGCAGGCCGTTACCGTTACGGACGGGAAAAGGCGTAGAGATGCGTCGACCGCGCGCCGGAGCGGCAATACGCCACCACGAGGCCCTCGGCCTCCGACAGCGCCTTGCGCATCGCATCGATACTGTCGCGCGAGATACCGCCGTGACCAACCGGAATGTAGTGGAAGGAGATGCCGTGCTTCTCGGCCTCCGCCTTGATCGTATCCGCGGATGGCTGGTCCGGCCCCTCATTGTCGGGACGATTGCAAATCAGCGTTTTGCAGCCTTCGCCGGCCAATGCGGCGATATTTTCCGGAAGGACCTGTCCGGAAACATAGACCCCGTTACCGATCTGGCGCATGCCCGCCGGTAATTTGGCTTGGACTGTGCTCATTGACGAAATGCTCCTGTGACGCATTAATATATCGATGCCGGCATCTGGGCATCAAGATGGTGAAAGGCTTTCGGGCCCATAAAAATCCATCGGTTGAAAGTCGTCGCGCGCCGTTTCGCCGGCACACCCCGCTGCCTATAATCCGCGCCATGAATCCGCTTCGAATCCATCGCCTCGACGACACGATCGTCGACCAGATCGCCGCCGGCGAGGGGATCGAGCGACCGGCCAATGTCGTCAAGGAACTTGTTGAAAACGCTCTCGACGCCGGCGCGGATCGCATTGAGATCCTCACCGGCAGCGGCGGCAAGAGTCTCATGCGCGTCACCGACAACGGATCGGGCATGAGCGCCGACGAATTGCCGCTGGCGATTTCGCGTCATTGCACCTCGAAGATCGAACGCGACCTGAACGCGATTGCAACGCTCGGTTTCCGTGGCGAGGCGCTGCCGTCCATCGGCTCGGTGTCGCGGCTCGTCATTCGCTCGCGCCCCAGGGACGGCGGTGAGGCCAGCGAAATCGTTGTCGACGGCGGCAAAGCGTCGGGGCCGAGGCCGGCGGCAGGCAATCCCGGAACCATGGTCGAGGTCACGGGGCTTTTCCGGACCGTTCCGGCGCGGCTGAAGTTCCTGAAATCGGATCGCGCCGAGGCCAATGCGATCACGGAAACGGTCAAACGCATCGCGATGTCCTGGCCGAGCGTCTCCTTCACGCTGGCCGGCTCCGACCGATCGACCCTGGAACTGCCGGCGACCGGGACGGATTCGCAGGCGCTGATCGCGCGTATCGCGCAGATCCTCGGACGCGATTTCCGAGATAATTCGGTTGAGCTCGCCGCCGAGAAAGAGGGCGTGCGGCTGGCCGGTTTTGCGGGCCTGCCCTCCTTCAACCGGGCGGCGGCAAACCACCAGTTCATCCATGTCAACGGACGGCCGGTGCGAGACCGTCAACTGACGGGCGCCCTGCGTGGCGCCTATTCCGACATGCTGCCGCGCGACCGACACGCCGTCTGCGCCATCTTCATCGAGGTCGATCCGCGCCTCGTCGACGTCAATGTACACCCGGCCAAGGCGGAAGTGCGCTTCCGCGATCCGGGCCTCGTGCGCGCACTGATGATTTCGGCGATCCGCCGGGCGCTCGCCGACGAAGGCGTGCGCGCCTCGACATCCGCCGCCGAGGCGATGACCGCGGCGTTCCGGCCGGGCGTAATCACACGTCCCGCGCAATCCTGGCGGCCTTCGCCATCCGGGCCTTCGGTCAACCAGCCGCTCGATTTCGGATCCGGGCTCTCCGAGCGCGAGCAGCGCGATTTCGCCGGCATCGCGCCGTCGGCAGCGCTGGCGGACCAGGCAGCGCCGGCAACGCCGATGGACGATCATCCGCTCGGCGCCGCCCGCGCGCAGATCCACGAGAACTATATCGTCGCCCAGACGGCGGACAGTCTCGTCATCGTCGACCAGCATGCGGCGCATGAGCGTCTCGTCTTCGAGGCGCTTAAGAACGCGCTCGCCGCCCGCGCCCTGCCTTCGCAGATGCTGCTGGTGCCCGATATCGTTGACCTGCCAGTCGAGGATGTCGAAAGGCTGGTCGAGGAGGCCGAGACGCTGGGAAGGTTCGGGCTGGAGATAGAGCGGTTCGGCCCCGGAGCGGTGGCGGTGCGGGCGACGCCGTCCATTCTCGGCGAAGTCGACGCCCAGGGCCTGCTCCGCGATCTTGCCGACGATCTGGCGGAAGAAAACGGCGCGCTGCGCATACGCGACAATATCGAGAAAGTCGCTTCCACCATGGCCTGCCACGGCTCGGTGCGGTCGGGACGGCGACTGCGCGGCGAGGAGATGAACGCCTTGCTGCGGCAGATGGAGGCGACACCAGGATCGGGTACCTGCAACCATGGCCGACCGACCTTCATCGAACTGAAACTGACGGATATCGAGAGGCTTTTCGGCCGGCGCTGATTCGCCGGGCGTTGACCTCCGCGCGATTTTGTGGCGCTAAGGAGCAATGAACATCTTCGACATGCCCAATTCAGCCGAAGCGAAAATTCGCTATCTCGATGCGGACTATCAGGTCCTGTCGCCGGGTACGTTCGTGCGCTGCGCGGTTACCGGAAAGCCGATCCCGCTCGACGAACTGAAATATTGGAGCGTCCAGCGCCAGGAGCCTTATGTCGACGCCGAGACGTCGCTGAAGCGCGAGCTGGAATTCATGGATCGGAACTGACCGCCGGACGGCTGATCCGGCGCTTGTGATAGCGCCTGGCCACATCTGCGATCAGGTCTTTCAGTGCGACCTGGTTTTCGAAAACGAGATCGACCGGCAGCACCCGGGTCATTTTCTTCAGTTCCGCGATCGGCCCGTTCAGCCGGCTGAGCCGAACGGCATCCTTTTCCGTCGTCACCGGAACCAGATCCTCGGCACGCGCGCGGTCGAGCAGTTCCTCGGCGTCGGCATCCGTAAAGGCATGATGATCGCCGAAAGAGCGGCGCGACGCGATCGTATAACCGGCGCCCTCCAGCGTGTCGAAGAACTTGGTCGGATCGCCAATCCCCGAAAAGGCCAGAAGCTTTGCGTTTTCGAGCCCGTCCAGCTTGTGCGGTACGAGATCGGCGCGCAGCACGGGCTTTGCCGCCCGCGCCGCCGCCCGCACGACCGCGACGCCCCCGGCGCCGTCGCCGATCCTCAGAAGAGCGTCGGCATGGCGCATCTGGTCGATCACAGGCGCGCGCAGCGGGCCCGCGGGAATGATCGAGCCATTGCCGAGGCCGCGCCGGGCGTCGAGCGCGATCAGCGCATAGTCGAAATAGACCTTCCGGCTCTGGAAGCCGTCATCCATGACGATAAAGTCGACGCCGTGTTCCAGGAGCTTTCTTGCCCCGGCCGCGCGATTGCGCGACACGATTGTCGGCGCGACACGCGCCAGCAACAGCGGCTCGTCGCCAACCGCACTCGCCGTGTCATGTTCCAGGTCGACAAGATGCGGACCGGGATGCGAGCCGCCATAGCCGCGCGTCAGGAAGCCCGGCGTATAGCCTTCCTCCCGGACCGCCTTCGCGATGGCGATGGCCGTCGGCGTCTTGCCCGAACCGCCGACGGTGAGATTGCCGATGCACATGACCGGCGCCATGACCTCGAACGGCTTGGCGTTATCCATCCGCCAGCGCGCGGCGGCGCCGTATACCCAGCCCAAGGGTGCCAGGCTATAGGCCGCCCAGCCCTTCTCACGGAACCAGAAAGGCGGCGCCTCACTTCCAGCCAAGTGCGCTCCTTCGAGCGGGTCCGACGCCCGACGTGCTGGACGATGGACGGAATTCGGGGCCGTCGCTGCGCAGGGCCGCCTGCACGCGTAAAGGGTGGATATAGGGATCAAGCGCCTGCCAGGTCCGGTTGAGCGCGCCGCCCATCTCGTCGACCACGCGAGCTCCGGCGCGCGCCATGGCCTCGCAGACCTTGGGTTGCGACAAAAGGTGGTGCACTGTCTTGGCGAGTGTCGCCTCGTCTTCGACGATGCGCGCGCCGCGGGCCTCGGTCAGCCTTTCATAAGCCTCGGTAAAGGCCGACACATTAGGCCCGCTCAGGATCGCCGTGCCGAGCATCGCCGGTTCGAGCGGGTTCTGGCCGCCCTCGCCGATAAGCGACTTTCCGACGAAGGCGATGTCGGTCAGGCGCAGATAGAGGCCCATCTCGCCGATCGTGTCGCCGAGGAATATGTCGGTTGCGGGCGTCACGGGATCGCCGCTGCTGCGACAGGCGACCCCAAGGCCGCGATCCTCCAGGGCCTTTTTCAAGCCGGGGGTTCGGTCGGGGTGGCGCGGCACGATGATGGTCAACAAGCCGGGCCGGTACTTGGACAGCGCCTTGTGGACTCGCGCCGCGGCCAGTTCTTCGCCGTCATGGGTCGAAATCGCTGCCCAGCGCGCCCGGTCGCCAATCGCCGACGTCAGACGCCGAAGATCGACCTCGTCGACGGGTGGCACGCCAACATCCGCCTTCAGATTGCCGGTCACGGTGACGGGACGCGCGCCCAGCGCAGAGAACCGCTCGCCGTCCTGTTCGGTCTGCGCCGCGACATGGGAGAGATTCTCGAACAGCGATTCGGCGAGCGCGATGCGTTTCTTCCAACGCCGGAAGGAGCGGTCGGACATACGGCCATTGATGAGGACCTGGGGAATGCGCCTCGCGCCAAGTTCCAGGATCGTCATCGGCCAGATCTCGGATTCCGCGAAGATCGCCAGATCCGGCTGCCAGTGATTGAGGAAACGGCTGACGGCCGGCTTCATGTCGAGGGGGACATATTGGTGCAGGATGTCGGGGCCGAAGCGGTCGCGCGCGAAGCTTGCCGAGGTAACCGTGCCCGTCGTCAGGATCACGTTGATGCCGAGCGCGCGGATCTTCTGGATCAGGCTCGAAACCGCACCCGTCTCGCCGACGCTGGCAGCGTGGACCCAGATCAGCGGACCGTCGGGTCTCTCGAGCTTGCTGTAGCCGTATCTCTCATGACGGCGACCGCGCTCTTCCTTGCCGCGCGTCATGCGCAGGGCGACATAGGTGCCCATGAAGGGGTAGATCGCGGCACCCAGCCAGCGATAGGTCTGTAGCGCGGTACGTGCCCACATCTCGCTCATGCGGGCGCATCCACGGTCGCATGGGCCTTGTCGAGCAGGCTGTTGAGCGCGTTCTGCAGTTCCAGCCTGAGTTCCTCTAATTTGGCGTCATCCGCGTCGGGGGGCACGCGGATCGGATCGCCAAAATAGAGCGCGGCCCGGCCGAAGGGGAGATTCATGACAGCCTTGTCCCACGCTTTTTGAAAGACATGGCGGCGCGAGGACGCATAGGCGATCGGGACGATCGGAGCCCCGGTGAAGCGGGCGATGGAGACGATGCCGAGACCCGCCTCGCGGGGCGTGCCGTGCGGGATATCGGCCATCATAAAAACGGAGTGACCGGCCCTCAATTTTTCGCGCAAGGCGAGGATGCCGCGAACGGCGCCCTTGTTGGCCATTCGGGCCGAGGCGCGGCCGCCCGAAGCGCGCACCGTCTCGAAGCCCAGCTTCTCGACCACGCGCGCATTGAGCTCGGCATCCTTGCTGCGCGACACCATGGCGACGGACGGTTCGCCGCCGCGGGTGAACATCGGCGCGATGAAATGCTGGCCGTGCCAGCATGTCACGATCACCGGCGCATGTTCCGCAAGCAGCCTGTCGGCGCGCTGCTCGTCGAACTCGACCAGCCGGTTGCTCTTGTAGACGAGGCGGATATAGGCAACGACCAGTCCCGCAAGTACGGACATCATGCGATCGGATGTCACCAGCCGCGCGCGCAGCTTGACCCAAAGGCGCTTTCGAAGCGGCCAGGACGATCGCCCTATTGTTTTTCTCGTCGTTATCTCGATGCCTGTCATCTGTTACCGCGGATCGGATCGATAGGGCTGCTATCGGGCCGGTTCGGCCGATGCCAGGTCGCCGCGACAGACGCGCGTGCAACCCTTCGGCGCTCCGTCAATCACGTTTATGTGTCCTTTTCGGGATCGAGCAGGCGATGGAGATGCACGACATAATAGCGCATATGCGCATTATCGACGGTTTGCTGGGCCTTGGCCCTCCACGCGGCTTCCGCCGTCTTGTAGTTGGGAAACACACCGACGATGTCGAGATCGTTCAAATCGCGGAAACGCGTGCTGTCGAGCGACTCCAGTTCGCCGCCGAAGACGAGATGCAACAGTTGCTTGTCTTCTTCATGATCAGCCATGGCTGCGATACCCTCTCACTGTGAGATTCATGCAAGTTCTTGGGGTGCTTAACCGAATGCTCGCGCCGTCACAACACCGAACATTGCCTCTAGCGTGCGCGGTGATCCGGCCATCATGGCCGGCTTGACGATATCCTCGCCGTTCAGCGTCACACGGGCCCCCTCCATGTCGGTCAGACGCGCGCCGGCCTCATTGAGGATCACGACAGCGGCCGCGATATCCCAGTCATGCGATCTCGGCTTGACCAGTGTCGCGTCCAGCGCGCCGTCTGCGACCATCGCGATACGATAGGCCAGCGACGGGATATGCCCGCGCCTTATGTAACCGCCCGGAAAGGCCCGTTCGAGCTGCGGTTCCGCCTTGGGCGGCGCGGCGACGACGGGTTGCGCGCGCGACCCCGTGACAGAGAGCCGGCGACCATCCTTGAACGCACCGCCGCCCGCCGACGCCCAGTAGCGTTCGCGAAGCGCCGGGCATTCCAATACGCCCGCGATCGGCTTCTCGTCCTCGACAATACCAATTGACACGCACCAGATATCGCGCCCGTCAATGAAGGCGCGGGTTCCGTCGATCGGATCGACGATGAAACTGCGCGGCGCGGTCTGCCGGCGGGTTTGCGAGATGTCGGCGCTTTCCTCGGACAGCCACCCATAGTCCGGCCGGGCGGTCATCAGGACCTTGCGCAAATAGGTGTCTGCGGCGAGGTCGCCGGCGCTGACCGGCGAATTGCCGCCCTTCATGCGCACATCCATTTCCCGGTGGCCGTGAAAATAGGAGAGCGCGATCCGACCGGCTTCCTCTGCAGCGTCGCGGATCAGGGCGAGGTCCTCAGCGACAGAGGCGCGACCGCTGGCAGTTTCGGGTGCGTTCGCCACGGTTTTGTTATTGCCCGGCGAGGGTCATGCCCTCGATGACAAGCGTCGGCGACGCCGTGGCGAAATCACGGTCCATATCACTGGCCGGCAACATCCGCATGAACATGTCCTTGAGATTGGAGGCGATCGTCACCTCCGACACCGGATAGGCGATTTCGCCATTCTCGATCCAGAAGCCCGATGCGCCGCGCGAATATTCGCCGGTCACCATATTGACGCCCTGTCCGAACACTTCGGTGACATAGAAACCTTCGCCGATCTCGCGGATCATGTCCTCGGGCGACCGGTTTCCGGGTTCGAGCGACAGATTGGTCGAGGATGCGGAGACCGAGGTGCCGGAGCGCGCGCCGCGCCCATTTGTCTGCAGGCCCAGTTCGTTGGCGATCGAGGTGGACAGGAACCAGTGGTTCAGAACGCCCTCGCCGACCATGGTCAGCGTGTCGCCCTGAACGCCCTCGCCGTCGAATGGGCGCGAGCCCTGGCCGCGGCGGCGCATCGGTTCGTCGATGACCGTGATCGCCGGATTGGCGATCTGTTGGCCCATCTTGTCGCGCAGGAAGCTCGTCTTGCGGGCGACCGAAGCGCCGTTGATCGCGCCGCCGAGATGGCCGAGCATGCCGCGCGCAACGCGCGGATCGAAAACGCAGGTCACCGTGCCCGTCGCGGCCTTGCGCGGATTCACCCGGCGCACCGTACGCTCTCCGGCCTCACGGCCGATTTCCTCCGGCGCTCGCAGATCGGCAAAAAAGAGCTTCGAGGAGAATTCGTAATCGCGCTCCATGGCCGTGCCCTCCCCGGCTATGACGCTGGCGGAGCGGGAGTAGCGGGAACGGCGATAGGCGCCGGAAAATCCATGCGAGGTGACGAGCACCAGCCCGCCCGATCCGGCCGACACGCCTGCACCCGAAGAATTCGTCACACCCGGCACGGCGCGCGCCGCCTCTTCCATCGCCAGCGCGTCCGCAGCCATCTGTTCGGCGAAAATCTCGGTGTCGTCATAGAGGTCGAGATCGGGGAAATCGCGGGCCAGGCGGTCTTCCGGGGCCAGCGTGTTGAACTTGTCCTCCGGCGAGACCTTCGCCATGGCGACGGCTCTCTCGGCGAGATTGTCGGCATCGCCGGCTATGTTGGCAGAGACGCTCGCGACCTTAGATCCGACAAAGACGCGCAGCGAGAAGTCGTCGCTTTCCGAGGCGTCCGTGCCTTCCACCTTGCCGAGCCGCACCGAGACGCTCTTGGAACGCGACCGGACCACGACGGCGTCGGCCGCGTCGGCCCCTGCCCGTTTTGCGGCTTCCACGAGGGAAGCGGCGCGGTCGATCAGTGACTGGGTCTGGTCTGTCATGAAATCTCCGAGTGGCTGGCCGGTTTGCTGCGCAGCAAAAAGCGCTTAGAAAGGGCAGGAAACCGGTAAGGCTTTCGGCTTTCATGTATTGCCCGGGGCGTCCGGCATCAAGACGCGATCCCGGTTTCGGTTCAGGGAGATACAGATGGCGGGCGGTGCGACCCCGGATTTTTATGTCGAGGCGGTGATGCTGCTGGGCGGCGCCGTGGTCGCAGCGCCTTTGTTCAAGCGAATCGGGCTCGGCACAGTTCTCGGTTATCTCGCCGCCGGCATCGTCATAGGACCGATCGGGCGGATGATCACGGAGAGTGAGGAGATCCTCAACGTCGCCGAACTCGGGGTTGTCTTTCTGCTTTTCGTCATCGGACTCGAAATCAAACCGTCGCGGCTCTGGGAGCTGCGGCGCGACATATTCGGCCTCGGCCTCACCCAGGTCGTTTTGACCGGCATCGCCCTCACTGCGCTGGCGATGGCGATACCGGGTTTCGATTTCGGCGCGTCCGTCGTGATCGGCTTCGGTCTGGCCCTGTCCTCGACGGCTTTCGCCTTGCAGGTTCTGGAAGAACGCGGTGAGATCAACCGCCGCCACGGCCGAAAATCATTTGCGATCCTGCTCTTCCAGGATCTCGCCATCGTGCCGCTTCTTGCGGTGTTGCCCTTCGTCGCATCGAGCGCACCCGATGTTGGCGGTAACGCTCTTGCAGATTTCATGATCGCTATCGTCGCCGTGGCGGCGCTGGTCATCGCGGGACGCTACGCTCTCAATCCGCTGTTCCAGATCATCGCCCGCACCGGCGCGCGCGAGGCGATGATCGCGGCCGCGCTTCTCGTGGTCATCGGGTCTGCCTTGCTGATGCAGGTCGCCGGCCTGTCGATGGCGATGGGGGCCTTCATCGCCGGTGTGATGCTGGCTGAATCCTCCTATCGACACGAACTGGAAGCCGATATCGAGCCGTTCCGCGGGCTCTTGCTCGGCCTCTTCTTCATGGCGATCGGCATGTCGCTCAACCTGCCGGTGATCGTCGACAACTGGCTGGCGATCCTTGTGGCCGTACCGATCCTGATGGCCGTCAAGGCGGCGATCATCTATGTGCTGTGCCGCCTGTTCGGCTCGGATCACGAGGTCTCGGTACGCACCGCGCTGATCCTGCCGCAGGGCGGCGAGTTCGGCTTCGTCCTGTTTTCCGCGGCGGTGGCGCTGGGCGTCTTCGACAGCGCCATGGCGTCGCTGCTCGTCTCCGTCGTGACGCTTTCCATGGCCCTGACACCGCTCAGTGTTATGGCCGGGCGGTTTCTTGTGCGCGAGGAGGCGCAGGAGGAGATGGACGAGGACTTTGACGGCGCGGGCGCCGACGTTCTGATGGTCGGCTTCTCGCGCTTCGGCCAGATCGCCTCGCAGATCCTACTCGCCGGCGGCTCCGATGTCACCATCATTGATCATTCGGTCGACCGGGTCCGCTCGGCGCAGACTTTCGGCTTTCGCATCTACTTCGGCGATGGCACCCGCAAGGATGTGCTTGAGGCCGCGGGTATCAAGCGCGCCAAGATCGTCGCCGTCTGCACCCACAAGAAGGAGATCACCGACAAGATCGTCGATCTCGTCCAGTCGGAATATCCCGATGCGAAGCTGTTCGTGCGATCCTACGACCGCGCTCATACGCTGGAACTGAGAGCGCGCGGCGTCGATTACGAGATGCGCGAGACCTTCAAGTCCGGCCTCGAATTCGGTCAGCGCACCCTTGAAGCCCTGGGTTCCGCGCAGGATCTGGCGCGCGCCATCGCCGAAGACGTGGAAAAACGCGACGCCGAGCGGCTGCGCATCCAGCAGGCCGAGGGCATCTTCGCGGGCGGCCACATGCTGCACACCCGCCCGGTCACGCCGGAACCGCTGACCAAGCCGCGCCGCGAGGCGAAGGTGATCAATACCGCGACGGACGAAGAGCCCGCCGCCGAGGAGGAGAAACAAACCCCATGACCCTGACACCCTTTCACCTGGCTTTTCCCGTCGACGATCTCGAGACGACGCGCGGTTTCTATTGCGACAAGCTCGGCTGCGAACCCGGCCGGTCGTCGGAAACCTGGTTCGATTTCAGCCTGTTCGGCCACCAGATGTCCGCACATCTCAAGACCGGCGACAACACCGACGCATCGAGCGGCGCGGTGGACGGCAAGGCTGTGCCGATCCCGCATTTCGGAGTCGTCCTGACGATGGATGACTGGAAGGCGCTGGCCGGCAGGCTCGAAGCGGCCGACGATATCGACTGGCTCCACAAACCGATGATCCGTTTCGAGGGGGAACCGGGCGAACAGGCGACACTGTTCATCCGCGATCCGTCCGGCAATACGCTGGAATTCAAGGGCTTCGCCTCGCTCGACGCCGTTTTCGCGCATTAGGATCGGTTCATGTCCTCATCGATCGACGCCGGCAAGGCAAAGTTCACCACCGGCTCGACCATGCGCCATGTCATCGTGATGACGATGACCGGCTCGATTGGTCTCGTCGCCATTTTCGCCGTCGATGCGCTGAACCTGTTCTACATCTCGCTGCTCGGCCAGGCCGAACTCGCCGCCGCCATCGGCTACGCGGGTACGCTGATATTCTTCACCATTTCGGTCGCGATCGGCCTGACCATCGCCACCGGTGCGATGGTGTCGCGGGCGCTCGGCGCCGGCGACCGCGAGGAAGCCGCCAGGCGCGGCGGCGCTGCGATGCTGATCATGGGCGTCGTCATGGGGGTGATCTCGACGGTGGCGTGGCTGCTGATCCCGCAGCTGCTCGGGCTGATCGGCGCGGAAGGAGAAACCAAACAACTGGCCGACGGCTTCCTGCGGATCGTCTTTCCCTCGATCGCGATCATGGCTGTCGGCATGTGCACGACCGGCATCCTGCGCGGCGTCGGCGACGCCAGGCGGTCGATGTATGTCACACTAGCCGGCGGCGCGGCGGCGGCCGTGCTCGACCCGCTTTTCATCTTCGGCTTCGATCTCGGCCTGCAAGGCGCTGCGATCTCGACCGTCTTGTCACGGATCGTGCTGCTGGCGGTGGGCCTGCACGGCGCGATCGTCGTTCATCGCCTCGTCAGGCTGCCGGACTTGGCGGCGCTGGCTGCGGCCATGCGGCCCTTCTTCGCAATCGGGGGACCGGCCGTCCTCACCCAACTCGCCACGCCGGTCGGCAATGCCTATGTCACGGCGCAGATCGCCGGCTTCGGCGACTCCGCGGTCGCCGGATGGGCGATCATCGGGCGTATCCTGCCGGTCGCATTCGCGGTGATCTTCGCGCTGTCCGGCGCAGTCGGCCCGATCCTCGGCCAGAATTATGGCGCGAAGCTCTACCCCCGCCTGACCGAGACGATGCGCGACGCGTTGATCTTCACGACGCTATACGTGCTGGTCGTCTGGGGACTGCTGGCGCTGTTTTCCGGTCAAGTGGCCGGGCTGTTCGGTGCGCAGGGCGAAGCGCGCGACCTGGTGATCTTCTTTTGCACCTTCGCCAGCGCGAGCTTCCTGTTCAACGGCGCATTGTTCGTCTCCAACGCCGCCTTCAACAATCTCGGCTTCGCCTTTCATGCCTCGGCGCTCAACTGGGGACGGTCTACACTCGGGGTCATTCCCTTCGTGTGGTTCGGGGCGCAGCATTACGGCGCGACGGGTGTGATCGCAGGCTGGGCGCTGGGGGCCGTCGTGTTCGGGGTCGCGGGCGCGTTCCTGTGCTTCCGCGTCATCGCCACGATCGAGCAACGCGACCGGTCCGACCATGACCGGCTGCCCGGCCCGCCGCCGACCGCGCACTCGCCATTCTCCACCGGAAAGGCGGCGACGCTGGGTTAGCTCGCGGGCTGCTTGATCCGCGCCTCGATGATCTGATCCAGCTTGCGCTTGACCTCCTCACGCACCGTCGCGGTCTGCTCGATGATCTGCTTGGCCTTGAGGAAATCCATGACCCGGAAATCGGAGACCGGCGGTTGCACGAAGACATCCGGCGGCTGCAATTTCAATTTCAGTTTCAGGATCGAGCGCATCATCAGCTGCGACGTGCCGTAGAGGCTATCCATCGGTTTGGGAATGCGACGAGGATCGCCGCGCGGCGTACCGACGACGTCGATGGCCAGAATGATGTCGGCCTTGCCGATGATGTGGTCGTAGGGAACCGGATTGAAGATGCCACCGTCGATGAAGATACGGCCGTCGCGGCGCACCGGGCGAAACAGGGCCGGGATCGCGGCCGAAGCCGCCAGCGCGGACCATAAATCGCCTTCGGTAAAGACAGTTTCGTGGTGACCGTAATAATCGGTCGCGATCACCGACAGGGGAATGGAAAGCGCCGAGAATTCATGCGGGATCGTATCCGGCATGAAGTTCTGCACGATGCGCTGGACATCGAACTGGCCGAGGCGAAAGCCCCGATCGACAGTCGCAGCTACGGTGGACGGACGCCGAAACAGCCGGGCGATCATGTCGGCGCGGTTGCCGAGCAGGCCCAGCGCGTAATCGCCGATTTCGTCGCCGGCCATGCCGCTCGACATCGCCGCGCCCATGATCGCGCCGATCGATGCGCCGGAAATCGCCACCGGGCGGATGCCCAGATCGTCGAGGGCCCGGATCACATGGATATGCGACAGGCCGCGCGCGCCGCCGCCGCCGAAGGCGACAGCCACCGTCGGCCCTTTGTGGGTCGCCGGCACGGATTTCTCTTTCTTCTCAAGCGTCCCGGTCATCGTCACCGCCGATCATGAAATACATACGGGTGTCGCCGAAATCGCGCGTATCGGCAAGCCGAAAGCCTTGCGGCGGCGCAAATCCGGCTGTCGCGGCCTCCTCCACAACCACCAGCGCGCCCGGCTTCAGCCAGCCGCCGTCGCGCAGCGAGGCGAGCGCCCGTTCAGCCAGGCCCTTGCCATAGGGCGGATCGGCGAAGACGAAATCGAACGGTTCCATCGTGCCTATATCGCCCATCCGCGTCGCGTCGCGGCGAAACAGTTTCGTCACACCCTGAAGAGCGAACGCCTCGATATTGGCGCGGATAAGGCCGCGGCCCTGCGCCGACTGTTCGATGAACAGGGCCATCGCCGCGCCGCGCGACAGCGCCTCGACGCCGACCGCGCCCGTTCCCGCGAAGAGATCGAGCATGCGGGTGCCGTCAAGCTTGTCAGACCAGGCATGAACGAGGATGTTGAACAGGCTTTCGCGGGTGCGGTCAGTGGTCGGGCGAATGGCGTCCGAGCCGGCTTTAGGGGAAGCGAGCGTGCGCCCGCGAAACGATCCGCCGACGACACGCATCGGTCAGTCCTTCTTTCGCGGGCCCTTGCCCGGACCTTTGCCGAATCCCTTTCCGGAATTCCTGCTTGAATCCCTGCCAGGCCCTTTCGAAAAGCCTTTTCCGGGCGAGGACCTACCGGTCGGGGGCCGTCCGCCCTCCTGCGGACCTGACCGGTCGCGGTCGGGGGCCGGCTTCGGCTTGTTGCCCTGCGGCCGCGCGCCAGGCGCCATCCAGACATTTGAGGCTCGACCATGGCGCTGCTTGTCGGATTCGCCACGCGGGGAGGACGCCGTCTTTTCGCGCCGTTCCGGCTTGCGAGTGTCGAGCCGACCAAGAAACTCCTCGCGGTCGTTGCCCTTGCCGCCGCGGCGGGGTCTTTCCTGCGGCGATGCGCTCACCCAGTCGCCGTGCTTCTTCACCTGCACGAGACGGGTCTGGCCTTCTTCCGCCTTAACCGCCCTGTTGGAGAAGGGCTTGCGCACGGGCGCGTCGAAATTGGCGCCCGCTTCGATGATCAGGTTCGTGCCGAGTTGGTCGCGCAAGGTGCGTCCCCGGATTTCCTGCACCGCGCCTTCCGGCAATTCGCCGAGCTGGAACGGGCCGTAGGAAATGCGGATCAGGCGGTTCACCTCGAGGCCGAGCGCGCCAAGGATGTTCTTGACCTCGCGGTTCTTGCCTTCGCGCAAGCCCACGGTGATCCAGACATTGGATCCCTGCTCGCGCTCCAGCGTCGCCTCGACCGCGCCGTAAAAGACGCCGTCGACGGCGATGCCGTTTTTAAGGTCATCAAGGCGTTTCTGGTCGACCTTACCGTGGGCGCGCACGCGATAGCGGCGCAACCAGCCCGTCTGCGGCAGTTCAAGGACGCGGGCGAGCCCGCCGTCATTGGTCAGCAGCAGAAGGCCCTCGGTGTTAATGTCGAGCCGGCCGACCGACAGGACGCGCGGCATCTCGGCGGGCAATTTCTGGAAGACTGTCGGACGACCTTCCGGGTCGCGATTGGTCGTCACGAGGCCGGCGGGCTTGTGATAGAGCCACAGCCGCGTCCGTTCGATTTCCGGGATCGGCTCGCCATCGACCAGGATCGTGTCGCTGGCGGTGACATTGACGGCCGGCGTTTCCAGTTTCTGCCCGTTCAACGTGACGCGACCGTCCTCGATCATCCGTTCGATGTCGCGGCGCGAGGCAATTCCGGCGCGGGCCATATATTTGGAAATGCGCTCAGGTTCGGCCTCGACCGGCACCTCCGATTGCGCGTCATCATGGGTTGCGGGCTGGGCCGGCCGCTCCTCGCGGTTCGGGCGCGGAGCGCGGTCGCGATCCGGCCTTCCACCGAAGCTGCGCGGCCTGTCTCCGCCTTCGCGTTGCGGGCGTTCCCTGTTCGGACGAGGCCTGTCGCCGTCACGGGGGCTGCGCGGTCTTTCGTCACCGTCGCGCTGTGGCCGCTCGCGGAACGTGCGGGGTTTGTCGCCATCGCGTGCCGGGCGCTCGCGATAGGGGCGCGGCTTGCCGTCACCGTCGCGTAGGGGCGCGCCGCCGTCGGGCCGGTCCTTGTAACCGCGCGAACGACCCTCACCCGCAGCTCCCGCCGGGCTGCCCTTGAAGCCGCGAGAGCGCATCTCGCCCTTGGCGCCCTGGCCGCCGCCGGGTCCGTCCTTGAAGCCTCGTGAGCGCGGTTCGCCGCCCTTGCCGCCGCGCGGTTTCCCGCCGGGTCCCTTGCCTTGCGTTGCGCGGCCGGCCGCCGGTTTTCCGGGCCGGCCGCGGGGCTTGTCTTCATTTGCCATTTGCTGTTTGCCTTCTTTGATCGGCTCCCTAACAGGCAGGGGCCGGCCATGCGAGAGAAATTGTGTCAGAGAACCAGGCCAGGCCCAAATCCCGAAGCTTCATGGACCTCGCGCTGCAGGAAGCCGTCGCGGCGGGCGAACGCGGCGAGGTGCCGATCGGCGCGGTGGTCGTTCATGACACGACGGTCGTCGGCGCGGCGGGCAACCGGACCCGGGAGTTCAACGATCCCACCGCCCATGCCGAGGTTCTGGCGATCCGCGAAGCCTGCGGCAACCTCGAACAGGAGCGACTCGGCGGCTGCGACCTCTATGTCACGCTTGAGCCTTGCACCATGTGCGCCGCGGCGATCTCGTTTGCGCGGATCCGCCGTCTCTATTTTGCCGCCGACGATCCGAAGGGCGGCGCGGTGGTGTCCGGCGTCCGCTTTTTTGCGAGCCCGACATGCCATCACGCGCCGGACGTCTATCCCGGCATCGGCGAGCGCGAGGCGTCGCGCCTGCTGAAATCCTTTTTCGTGGAAAAACGCGGTTAGCGCAGAAATCCTACAGCCAGGGCACCAAGCGGCGCCAGCCGCCCTTGCCCTCGCTGTTGGCCTTTTTGCGGCGGCGTTCCTTGGTCGCTTCCGTCTCGCCGAGGTCACCGTAGGCAGCCGTTTCCGCGGGCTGGCGGTATTCGGTCGGCGGATCGGTCAGATAGGTGCGCTGCATGGAAGCGATGTTCTGGCGCGATGTCTGCTGGACTGTCACATCCGGATCATCGGTCACGGCCAGATTGGGCAGACGACGGCCTTCATCGACTTCGCCCTTGATGCGCTTCAGGCGTTCTTCCGGCGATTCCGGCCATTCCGGCGAAGCTTCGGCGATATTCTGCTGCGGCGCCGGCAGCACCGACTTGTCCGCCGGCTCCACGATGCCAGGACGCGGCTTGTAGTCGATGATCGTGCGCTCTCCCTTGCGGCCGAGCGACATCGACGTGGACAAATCGTCCATAAACTGGGTCATCGCCGGCTTGTCGGTGCCGTAGGTCGGACCGAGGCAGCCGGTAAGGGCGAAGGCGCCCGCGCCAAGCATGACGAATGTGGCGATCCGCGCCGGACGTTTGCTGTCTGTCATCACTGCTTTGCCATTCCCCTGGTCGAAGGCGTCATATCCGATAGCCCCCGCGCTGACCGGTAAATCCGGCGAATTGATGGTGGTTTAGCGAAAAACACGGGATTCGGCAATGCGCAGGCGGCCTGAGGGCCACTCACACATTGCCGCAGTCCGGTTACAACCGCCCTAGTTTCTGCAATTCATGCAGGGCGGCGGCGTCTCGCGCCGAAACGTCGGGGAATGCCGGATCCGAGCCGACATCCTGCGTCACGCGCCAGGATCGAGCGCATTTGGTGCCCATCGCCAATTCCGGCACGACCGCCACGCCCGACACCTCGGGAAGCGTGAACGCGCCATCCGGCGCAGGCTTCGGCGAGATCGAGATGGCCGAGGTGATGCAGATCTCCGCCATGTCGAGCCCCTCGATCGCCTCGCGCAGCCCATCGTCGGTAACGTGAACGAAGGGCGCGGCCTCCAGCGAGGAGCCGATTCGTTTTTCCTTGCGCTCGATCTCCAGCGCGCCGGTGACGACGCGACGCACCTGGCGCACTTTCTTCCATTTGGCGGCCAACTCGTCGTCGCGCCAATCGCCCGGGCATTTGCGGAACTGTTCCAGATGTACCGAAACGGCGTCGGGATAGCGCGACATCCAGGCCTCTTCCATGGTGAAGGGCAGCATCGGCGCAAGCCAGGTCACTACTCTATCGAAGATGTGATGGACGACCTGCAGCGCTGCCTTGCGGCGCTTGCTCGACGGGGCATCGCAATAGAGCGCGTCCTTGCGGACATCGAAATAGAAGGCCGACAGTTCGAGCACCATGAAGTCGTGGATCTGGCGTGAGATCTTCTTGAAGTCGAAGGCCTCGTAGCCGTTGTTGACGACGTGATCGAGCTCCCAGAGCCGATGCAGAATATACTTCTCCAACTCCGGCATGTCGGCAAGTTCGACGCTTTCGCCCTCGTCATGGGCGAGCGTGCCGAGCATCCAGCGGATCGTGTTGCGCATCTTGCGATAGGCGTCGATATTCGTCTGCAGGATCGCCTTGCCGAGGCGCTGGTCTTCCCAGTAATCGGTGTTCATCACCCAAAGGCGCAGGATATCGGCGCCGGAATCCTTCATCACATCCTGTGGCGTGACGTTGTTTCCGAGCGATTTCGACATCTTCTTGCCGTCCTCGGCCATGGTGAAACCATGGGTGATGACGGTGTCGTAGGGCGCGCGGCCGCGCGTGCCGCAGCTTTCCAGCAGCGATGAGTGGAACCAGCCGCGATGCTGGTCAGAGCCTTCCAGATAGACATCGGCCGGCCATTTCAGGTCCGGACGGTCCTCCAGCGTGAAGGCGTGGGTCGAGCCGGAATCGAACCAGACATCGAGAATGTCGGTCACCTGCGTCCACTTCGCCGGATCGTGTTCATTGCCGAGGAAGCGCTCCTTGGCGCCCTCGGCGAACCAGGCGTCGGCGCCCTCTTTTTCGAAGGCTTCGAGGATGCGCGCGTTGACCGCCTCGTCCTTGAGCACGTTTCCGTCCTCGTCGGCAAAGACACAGATCGGCACGCCCCAGGCGCGCTGACGGGACAGAACCCAGTCCGGCCGGTCCTCGATCATGGAGCGCAAGCGCGTCTGGCCGGCGGCCGGCACGAAGCGGGTGTCGTCGATTGCCTTCAGCGCGCGCGAGCGCAGCGTCGTGTCGTCGCCGAGATCCATGTCCATGTGCACGAACCATTGCGGCGTGTTGCGGAAGATGACCGGCTTCTTGGAGCGCCAGGAATGCGGATAGGTGTGCTTCAGACGGCCGCGCGCGAACAGCCTTTCGGCGGCGATCAGCGCGGCGATGACGGACTGGTTGGCGTCGCCCTTCTTGCCCTTGTCGTCGATGACGCGGGCCGGCCCGCCCTCGCGATCGGGCCCGAAGCCCGGCGCGTCCTTGGTGAAATAGCCGGCGTCGTCGACGGTGAAGGGGATGGCCGACGAGATACCGCGCGCTTCCAGATCGCGGGCATTATCCATCCATGCGTCAAAGTCCTCGCGGCCGTGGCCGGGCGCGGTGTGCACAAAGCCGGTGCCCGCGTCATCGGTGACGTGATCGCCGGCAAGCAGCGGGACATTGAAATCGTAACCGCCGCCGAAGCCTTTCAAGGGGTGAGCGCAGACCAGCGAGGCAAGCTCGTCCGCCTTGACGTCGCGCAGACGCTTGTATTCGAGCTTGGACTTGGCGAAGCTCTCCTCGGCCAGCGCGTCGGCAAAGACCAGCTTCTCGCCCGGCTGCGGCCCGAAATCGTTCTCCGCCGCCGTCACCTCGTAAAGACCGTAGGCGATGCGCGGCGAATAGGCGATGGCGCGGTTACCCGGGATCGTCCAGGGCGTTGTGGTCCAGATGACGACAAAATTGCCCATCAGGTCGTCCGGACCCTGCAGCACAGGGAACTTCACCCAGATCGTGTCGGATTCGTAGTCCTGGTACTCGACCTCGGCCTCTGCCAGTGCCGTGCGCTCGACAACGGACCACATGACCGGCTTGGAGCCGCGATAGAGTTGTCCCGACATGGCGAATTTCAGCAGTTCGCCGGCGATGCGACTCTCCGCATGGAAATTCATGGTCGTGTAGGGATTGTCGAAGTCGCCCTCGATGCCGAGACGCTTGAACTCCTCCGACTGGACCTTGATCCAGTGATCGGCGAAGTCGCGGCATTCCTTTCGGAATTCGTTGACCGGCACCTCGTCCTTGTTTTTGCCCTTGGCGCGGTACTGCTCCTCGATCTTCCACTCGATCGGCAGCCCGTGGCAGTCCCAGCCGGGCACGTAGTTGGAGTCATAGCCGCGCATCTGGAACGAGCGCGTGATGACGTCCTTGAGGATCTTGTTGAGTGCGTGGCCGATATGGATGTTGCCATTGGCATAGGGCGGCCCGTCATGGAGCACGTAGCGGGGGCGGTCCCTGGCGTCCTCGCGGAGCTTTTTGTAGAGGTCCATATCCTGCCAGCGGGCCACGATTTCGGGCTCCTTCTTCGGCAGGCCCGCGCGCATCGGGAAATCGGTCTGGGGCAGGTAGAGCGTGGAGGAATAGTCCAGCGTCGGTTTTTCAGCGGAATCGGTCATTCGTCTGCATTCGTTTCAAGGCTCGGCATGAGGCTGAGCGGTCATTAACGGAAAATCGCTTGGGGTGCGCGGAAAATATGCGCGTGTTCCCGGCCCTGCGGCGCTGTTCTAGCGGCAGGCCGGGCGAATAATTCGAGTAATCGCGAGGCGTATCGTCGTCATGGCGCGGCTTTTAGCAATGGCGGGCCCGCGAATAAAGGGCAAATCGGCGCGGTTGAGAATTTGGCCAGTTGCGCATATATTGAGTGGCAACTGGCGAAGGAGACCGTTGTGAACGTCCATAGTCATGCCGCCGAACAGTTTCGCGTCCCGCCGCAACGCGCCGTCGATCTCGCGAAGCTCGGCTTTTCCAGCGAGGAAATATACCGGATCGTCGCCCCGAGGCGTACCCTGGACCGACGGCGCAAAAACAACGAGTTGCTGACACTCGCCGAATCCGACCGCGTCCATCGGCTCGAGCGTATTTCGAACGAGGCGAACCGGGTGTTCGGCTCGGAGGAGAAAGCCAATCGCTGGCTGCGCAAGCCCAATCGAGCTCTAGAAAAGGCTGTCCCGATCGATTTGCTGGAATCTGAAACCGGTGCGCAAGTGGTGGAAGAAATGCTGGTTCGTATAGAACATGGCATGTTCTCTTGATCATCTGGCGAATATCGGACCATGCGACGCTGAATGGCAGAGGCGGCGAGATCGCCTCCGGCCGGTGGAATCATAGCGGCACACGTATCGTATACTGCACAGATCATCCATCGACCGCGATGCTGGAAATCCTGGTCAATATCGACGCAGAAGACCTGCCGGACTCCTATCAGTTGCTTGAAATCGAGATACCCGACACGCTGGCCCCGGTCTCGCCCGACCTTCCCGATGGCTGGCGCGACGACCAGCAATTGAGCCGCGACGCATTCGAACGCTTTTGCGAAGCCGCGGAATCCCCGATCATGACCGCGCCCAGCGTGGTCATGCCGCACGCCTTCAACCACCTGATCAATCCGCGCCACCCGGACGCCGGCTCCATCACGATCAAAAACGCCCTGCGGCATCCGCTCGATCCGCGCTTCCTCGGCTGATCACCAGACTTCGCGGTCGAGCCTGTCGAAGACGATGCGGCGCATGGCGCGTGCGGTCAGTTTCGGGAACAGTCGCCCGGTGAGCGCGAAAATTCTCGCGCGTGTGCCCGGCACGATCACCTTGCGGCGCCAGCGGAGCGCGGCGAGGATGCGTTGCGCCATTTCCTCCGGCGCGATCCGGCTCTGGGCCTTCGCGCCCTTCGGCGCATGCCGTTCGGCCTGCGCGGTGCGGATCGGGCCCGGGAAGGCGCAGGCGACATGCACGCCGAGATCCCGGCGGAAGGGCCGTCTGATCGATTTCGCATAGATGGCGATGGCGTCCTTGGCGGCGGCGTAGCTTGCTGCCCCGGGATAGCCCGTCATGTGCGACAGCGAAGAGATGAAGACGACATGGCCGCCCTTGGCCAGCGCGCCGCGCCGCGCCAATTCCGAACACAGCACGATCGGCGCCTCGACATTGACGGCGATCAGCCTCTGGTGAACTTCGAGCGGGATCTTCTCGAAGCGTCCCGTCGCCGACACTCCGGCATTGAAGATGACGAGATCGAAAGGCTCCCCCGCCGTCAGATAATGGACCGCCGCGTCGACATGCGCCCGGTCGCGCAGGTCACAGACCCGGTGCGTCCACGGCACGGCGCTTTTCGGGGCTGTGCGGTCGAGCGCGGTCACCGCGTAGCCCGCCTCGGTGAGCGCCCGGCAAAAGGCCAGCCCCAGCCCGGCATGACCGCCGGTGACGAGCGCTCTCTTTTGCGCCGTCATCGGATCGTCCTCCCGAAGATCGACGCGCCGGAGACATATTGCAGAAAGGAGAGCGTCTTAGGCGTCGTGCCGGCGCGGATCGCCGCCTCGATCATCGCCGCCATGTCGTCAGGGCGGATGAACCACTGCCGCGTCCAGCCGGTCTTCAGGCCGGCCTTTTCATGCATGTCCGTCATGGTCGGCCCGGGATCGAGCAGTTGCACGCGCACCTTGCCGCGCCATTCCTGGCCCAGCGCGCGGGAGAGTCCGTAAAGCCCCGCCTTGCTTGCGGCATAGGTCGCGAATTGCGACGAACCACTGCGCGCGACCGAACCGATCAGCGTCAGCTGGCCGGAAGCGGGCCGCAGGAAGGAAAACATTATGTGGGCGAGCGCCCCCGTGCCGGCGAGATTGACATCGACCGTCTCGCGGACCGATTTCGCCGCCTCATCCTGGGGCGATCCGGCCCAACCGGTGCCGGCATTGAGCACCGCGAAATCGAGCTCCCTCCAGCCGATTTCCAGCAGCCCCCGGCCCACCGCCTTCGCCGCCTCGACGGGACGCGACTGATCCGCCTTGATATATAGGACGCCTTCCGGCAACAGCCGCTGCGCCGCAGCGATATCGCGGCGGCCGGTCGCGACCACGTCATGACGGGAGGCAAGCCGGCGGACAAGCGCCAGCCCGATACCATCCGTCGCGCCGGTGACGAGGATCCTGCGTCTGGCCACGTCTAGCCGGTCTCCGCCCCGAAGGTGAGATTGGCATCGAGATCGCCGAGCGGCGCGAGGCCGGCCAGCATTGCGCGCGCCTCGGCCTCATCCTTTCGCATCTGCTCCGTCAGCGCATCGAGCGTCTCGAATTTCTCCTCGCCGCGCAGAAATCCGCAAACCGCGACCGTGCAGGTCTCGCCATAGAGGTCGGCAGAGAAATTAAAAAGAAAGGTTTCGAGCAGCGCCACGCCGTCTTCGTCGACGGTCGGGCGGCGGCCGAAACTGGCGACGCCGTCATGGATGGTCCCGTCCGCGCGAATGAAGCGTACCGCGTAGATGCCATGCGCCAGCGCGGCGTTGTCGTCGAGCTTCATGTTGGCGGTTGGAAAGCCGAGCGTGCGGCCGAGCTGCTTTCCGCGCGTCACCGTCGCCTCGACGCGGTAACGGTAGCCAAGCATGTCGTTGGCCGCGGCGAGATCGCCGGCATGCAGCCTGTCGCGAATGCGGCTCGACGAGATGACTTCTGCCGCGCTGTCACGAAAGGCGTCGACCAGCGTCACGTGAAAGCCGCGCGTCTTGCCCGCCTGCATCAGGAAGGCCGGGCCTCCCTGGCGGTTCTTGCCGAAATGGAAGTCGAAACCGGCCACCACCTGCCGCGCCCCCAGCCCGCCGACGAGCACGCGATCGACGAATTCGTCCGCCGTCTGATTGGCGAAATCGCGCGTGAACGGCAGTTCGATGACGCCATCGAACCCCATCGCCTGCAACAGGTCGGCCTTCATCGGCGCCGGCGTGATCCGGAACAGGGCCAGGTCCGGCTGGAAAAGCCGGCGCGGGTGCGGCTCGAAGGGCAGCACAAGGGCCGGGCAGTCATGGTCGCGGGCAAATCCCAGCGCCGTATTCAGCACCGACTGATGGCCGCGATGCACGCCATCGAAATTGCCGATGGCTACGACGGAGCCCCGCAGCGTCTCCGGCAAGTCCTCCAGCGACTGGAAACGGAACCGCTTCATCGAGATCAGCCGAGCTTGGTCATGGTGGCGACGGGTTGGGCGCCGAAACCGTCGAGATGGTCGGCCAGCCTTTGCGGGTCGGGATTGCCCGGTACGCCATACTCACGCGCATGGATGCCGTCGGAGATGAAGAGCAGGTCAAGCCCGTAATCCATCGCGCCTTTGACGTCGGTGGTCATGCCGTCGCCGATCGCAAGCACCCGGTCGCGCGCAAAGTCGCGGCCGAGCACCGCGGTGGCGCGCTCCATCGCCTCGTCGTATATCGGCGCATGCGGCTTACCCGCGATCAGCGTGCGACCGCCCAGAAAGCCGAATTCCTGGGCGAGCGCTCCGGCGCAATACACAAGCCGGTCCCCGCGCTCGACGACAATGTCCGGATTGGCGCAGATAAAGGGAAGGTTGCGGGCGCGCAGGCCCTGCAGCATCTCGCGATAGTCTTCGGGCGTCTCCGTGTCGTCGTCGAACAACCCCGTGCAGACGACGGCGGAAGCCTCGCGCTCCTCGACGAGTTCGACGTCGAGACCGTCATAAAGAGACATGTCGCGGTCGGGCCCGATATGGAAGATCATGCGCGCATTCTGCGCGATCAGAGCGCGCGTCACGTCGCCGGAGGTCACCACGTCGTCATATGCTTCGTCCGGAACGCCCAGGCTGGCAAGCTGTTCCGTGACCGGCCCTTTCGGACGCGGGGCATTGGTGATCAGGACCACCGCTCTGCCCGCTTCGCGCTCTGCGACGAGGGCTTTCCAGGCCGCTGGCCAGGACCGCACCCCGTTGTGCAGCACCCCCCACACATCGCAAAAAACCGCGTCATAGGCGTCTGTGATATCCGCCAGCTTGTCTAATACTCGAATGGCCAAAATGATCCGTTCCCGATTGCGTCGCCGCGCAGCAAGGGCCGGATTAGAGCCTTTCAGCGGTAAAGAAAAGCCATGCGGAACGGCTCTTTTTGCGCGTCGCCAGCGCCTCATGACTAACAACGCGTAAAGCAAGCGCCGAAAATGCCGGCGCAGCCATGAACGCAACGCAAATTAACCCATGGTAAATATTCCGGCATCGATGGACGCCGTGAACAATGGATGGACTACGCCTGATACGCCGTGTCGACTTTCTGAAAGCCACTCGCCGGACCACCGACGGGTATCGGCGGAGCGTGTCCGGCGCAACCGCGCTGGAGTTCGGCCTGATCATGCCGGTTTTCCTGCTGCTCGTCTTCGCGGTCGTCGAGACCTCGGTTTATTACTACAAGCAGAGCCACCTGAAGTTCATCCTGTCGCAGGCAGGCCGGCATATCCAGACCGGCGAGATCCAGAAAAGCGCCACGCCGAAAGCCGATTTCGACGCCGAGGTCTGCAACGACGCAAAGATCTTCTTCGATTGCACCGAGGTCTATCTGGACGTCCGCAATTTCGGCACAGTCGCCGACGTCAACTTCCCCGCGGCCACTTTCAACACAGCTGGCAAGCCGACCAATTTCGTCTTCCAGCCCGGCGGATCCGCGAAGATCACCGCCATGCGCGCCTCGGCGATCCACAATTTCATCACGCCTTTCCTGAAGGACATCCTGCAGCCCGACGGCGACCCGGTAATCCTGGTCGGGTTCACCATCTTCAAGAACGAGCCGTTCTGAGGTGGCCATGATCGCGATCACGAGACAGTTCGCCCCCCTCCTCCGCAGCTTCCGGCAGGACCGGCGGGGGGTTGCCGCCACCGAGGTCATCCTGTTTTCGCCGATCATGATGGTGCTCGCCTTCGGCCTTGCCGAGGTCTATGTCGAACATGCAACAGAGGACCAGTTCGTGCGCTACGTCCAGCAGGCGGGCGACCTGCTGGCGCGCGAGCCGACGCTGACGACCTCGTCGATCACCACGGTGCTCAGCGCCGCGGACCAGATGATCGTCGGTTTCGACGCCAACAAGACGCTGGAAATCAACGTATCGAGCATCGGCTTCAAACATGACGGCACGCCGGTGCTGCTGTGGACGCGCTCGGCCGGCGGATCGTCGCTGACGCCGGACGCGACAGCCGCCGCCGGCCTCGGTCTGCCCGCTGACACGGTGATCCGCTTCGAGGCCAAGATGAATTATTCGAGCCCGTTCAATTATGTGTGGACGTCGACGAGCCGGAAACTGGATTCCGTCGCATGGTTCCGCCCGCGCGAAACGCGCGCCATCGCAATGGACGGAGCCGTCTCCGAATACGACCAGACATGGGACAACATCCCGTCCGAGTGATGGGTCCAACCGGAAACAACGCCATGGCGATCGAGAAGAAAAAAACAGGAAACGATCCCGCAGCCGGCAAGACCGGGTTTTTCGGCCGCCTGAAGGCGCTGCGCGACGAGCGCAGCGGCGCTATGGCGGTCAACTTCGCCCTGCTCCTTATCCCGCTTCTGGCATCCGTCGGCCTGTCGATCGATGGTTCGCGCTTCCTCTTGACGCGCTATCATCTCCAGTCCGCGGTGGACCGGGCCGCCCTGGCGGTTGCGACCATCTATCAGGGCCAGTCGACACTCGACGCTATCGCCACGCAATATGTGACCAAGAACTTTTCTCTGTCGGAAACGACGCTCGGCGAGGTATCGACTTCGGTCTCCGGCGACATCATCACGGTGGACGGCACCGCCACGATGAAAACGCTGTTCATGTCGATCCTCGAAGTAAGCGAGGTCCAGGTCTCCGTCACCACGAAGGTGAAGCGGGCCGGGGGTGGACTTCTGGTCAGCCTCGTCCTCGACAATACCGGTTCGATGTGGAGCGGCAGTCCGTCGAAGATCAGTTCCTTGCGCAGCGCCTCCGATATTCTCGTCGACGCCATTTTCGACGGCGAGACCGAGCCCGACGACCTGCGCGTCGCGATCGTACCCTACGCGGCGACGGTCAATCCCGGCTCGATCGCCGACACGATCGTCGATACGCACAGCTACGGCTTGCGCACCGACGATATCGACGGCTGGAAGGGCTGCGTGATGGAGCGCGCCGGTGCGGATTCCATCGCAGACACCGGGCCGGACGTCGCCAAATGGTCGCCCTTTTTCTGGGAACCGTCGGTCGATAACGACTACGACCTCGACGATCCGGACACGATCCATCCCGGCGGATACTACAATTCCAACGGCATCACCGGTCCGAATATCGGCTGCCCGACGCCGATCCTGCCGCTGACGAAATCCTACTCCGATGTGGACGCCGCCGTCGACGCGCTGACCGCGTGGAACCGCGGCGGCACGCTCGGCGATATCGGCATGGCCTGGGGCATTCGCACGCTGTCGCCCGGCGTCCCCTTCGACCAGAGCACCGAGGTCGATCCGAAGACCGGAGCGACGCTTTGGGACAGCCCGCGCTGGCGCAAGGCGATCGTGATGATGACCGACGGCGACAACGTCTTCTACGACCTGCCCGGCAGTGCCGGCCCGAACGAGGCGCATCCGGGAAAGTCCGACTACACGGCCTATGGGCGTCTCGGCGAGAGCCAGGCGAATGCGATTTTCGAAACGAACAACAAGAACCTTGCCAACGAGATCGTCGATGACCGCCTTCTGTCGCTTTGCGCACAGGCCAAGGACAAGGACATCATCGTCTATACGGTAACCTTCGGATCGAGCCCGAGTGCCGCAACCCGGCAGACCTTCCAGGATTGCGCGTCCGACCCCGGAAAATACTACCACGCGCCCAGCAATACCGAGCTTGAGAACGCTTTCGGCACAATCGGCGCCGAACTATCAAAGTTACGTATCGTCAAATAGTTACGTAGCGGAATCGTAACATCCCGCTTGGCTAAAATTTGAACAAGCCTCTTTCGCCGACCTCAATATTCGTGCGCTAGCGTCCGCCCGCCAGCCAAACGCTGGAATGTATTGAAAGGGACGCCATGAAGGCGATGCGGTTTTTCGCCGTCGCGAGGTTCGCGCGGCATGAAAGAGGTAATTTTACTTTGGCGGCGAGCCTTGTGGCCGTCCCAATCATCATGGGTCTGGCGCTTGCCGTCGACTTCTCGCGCATCGACCACGCCACCCGCAGCGCCTCCTCCTCCCTTTTCACGGCGGTCCGCAGCGCCCTTTCTCCCGACGGCGACCTTGACGCGGACCACGCTGTTGAGCTTTATGCCGCCGGACTTCACTTGCCCGAGGGGCAGGCATCGTCACCGCCGACATTCCGGCAACTGCCGGATGGTGCTTGGTCCGCCAGGGTGACGACGACGACGCAGCTGACATTCGGCGGCATCGTCCTGCCGAAAGTGTTCTACCGCCCTGTCACGGTGACGGTGCGCAACGATACGGCAGCATAGCGGTAACCAATCCGCTTTTCCCGACCGTCCAATCCTTGACTCACGCAGATCGCATCACTACATCCGCCTCGCTAGCACTCTACGGAGGTGAGTGCTAATCCACTCAAAGCCAACGTTGCAAAGGTTCAAATCAATGGCAGATGCGAATTTCCGTCCGCTGCATGACCGTGTCGTCGTGCGTCGCGTCGAATCCGAGGAGAAGACCGCAGGCGGTATCATCATTCCGGATACCGCCAAGGAAAAGCCGTCGGAAGGCGAAGTCGTTTCGGTCGGCCCCGGCGCTCGCGACGAAAACGGCAAGGTTCAGCCGCTCGATGTCAAGGCAGGCGACCGCGTGCTGTTCGGCAAATGGTCGGGCACCGAAGTCAAGCTGAACGGCCAGGATCTCCTCATCATGAAGGAATCCGACATCATGGGTATCGTCGGCTAAGCCGGCCCCAGTCACCCTTTTCCAGATTACAACAATTGGGCGAACAGCCCGGGAGTTTGAATAATGGCAGCCAAAGAAGTCAAATTCGGCCGCTCGGCACGCGAACGCATGCTCGACGGCGTCAACATCCTGGCCGATGCGGTCAAGGTGACCCTCGGCCCGAAAGGCCGCAACGTCGTCATCGACAAGTCCTTCGGCGCTCCGCGCATCACCAAGGACGGCGTGTCCGTCGCGAAGGAAATCGAACTGGAAGACAAGTTCGAGAACATGGGCGCGCAGATGCTGCGCGAGGTCGCATCCAAGACCAACGACATTGCCGGTGACGGCACCACCACCGCCACGGTTCTGGCCCAGTCGATCGTCCAGGAAGGCCACAAGGCCGTTGCCGCCGGCATGAACCCGATGGATCTGAAGCGCGGCATCGATCTGGCCGTCGCCGAAGTCGTCGCAGACCTTCAGAAGAAGGCCACCAAGATCAACACTTCCGAGGAAGTCGCCCAGGTCGGCACGATCTCCGCGAACGGCGAGACCGAAATCGGCTCCATGATCGCGGAAGCGATGCAGAAGGTCGGCAATGAGGGTGTCATCACCGTCGAGGAAGCCAAGACCGCCGAGACCGAGCTCGAAGTCGTCGAAGGCATGCAGTTCGACCGCGGCTACCTGTCGCCGTACTTCGTGACCAATCCGGAAAAGATGGTCGCCGATCTCGACGATCCGTACATCCTGCTGCACGAGAAGAAGCTCTCCAACCTGCAGGCCATGCTGCCGATCCTCGAGTCGGTCGTGCAGTCCTCGCGTCCGCTGCTGATCATCGCTGAAGACGTCGAAGGCGAGGCTCTGGCCACGCTCGTCGTCAACAAGCTGCGCGGCGGGTTGAAGATCGCTGCCGTCAAGGCTCCGGGCTTCGGCGACCGCCGCAAGGCCATGCTCGAGGACATCGCGATCCTGACCGGCGGTCAGGTGATCTCCGAAGACCTCGGCATCAAGCTCGAAAACGTCACGCTCGACATGCTTGGCACCGCCAAGAAGGTCTCCATCACCAAGGAAGAGACCACCATCGTCGACGGCGCTGGCGACAAGTCCGACATTGACGGCCGCGTCAACCAGATCAAGGCGCAGATCGAGGAAACCTCCTCCGATTACGACCGCGAGAAGCTGCAGGAACGCCTCGCCAAGCTCGCTGGCGGCGTTGCCGTGATCCGCGTCGGCGGTGCGACCGAAGTCGAAGTGAAGGAGAAGAAGGACCGTGTCGACGACGCGCTGAACGCGACCCGCGCAGCCGTTGAAGAAGGCATCGTTCCGGGCGGCGGCACCGCCCTGCTTCTCTCCTCCAAGGACCTGAAGACCAAGGGCGTCAACGAAGACCAGGAAGCCGGCATCAACATCGTTCGCCGCGCTCTGCAGGCTCCGGCCCGCCAGATCGCGACCAACGCTGGCTCCGAAGCCTCCATCGTCGTCGGCAAGATCATGGAGCAGGATTCGCTGACCTTCGGCTTCAACGCCCAGACCGGCGAATATGGCGACCTGATCAAGATGGGCATCGTCGACCCGGTCAAGGTCGTGCGCACGGCCCTGCAGGACGCAGCGTCGATTGCCGGCCTGCTGATCACCACCGAAGCCATGATTGCCGAACTGCCGAAGAAGGAATCTGGCGGCGGCGGCATGCCCGACATGGACGGCATGGGCGGAATGGGCGGCATGATGTAAGCCACGCGCTAACCGCATCCATTTCACGGAAAGGCCGGGCGAAAGCCCGGCCTTTTTTGTTTGCACCGCCGATTGACAGCCGGCCCGCAAGTCCATATCAGCCGCGTCGGCCCGAGGCGCCGGCCGTCCGCAAGCGAAAGCTTTGGTGAAGCCTCCCCGATAATCCCGATCCGATCCAGCATCGGAGCGATGGCAATGCGGACCCCATCCAGCAGATCCGATGCGCGGGAGATCCGGGATGACCCGATCCGCTGACGAGCCACGCAACCGCTTTCTGTCCGACCCGTTGCCGGGCCTCTATGTCCGCACGGCGGCGCCGATCATCTTCGTCATGGCGACCAACGGTCTGCTGACCGTCATAGATGCCCTTTTCCTCGGTACTTTCGTCGGCGCGGACGCGCTGACGGCGGTGACAATGATGTTTCCTGTCTTCATGCTGCTGGTCGCGCTGGCGACGCTGGTCTCCGGCGGCATGTCGAGCCTCCTGGCGCGCCTGCTCGGCGCGGGGGAGCGTGAAACCGCGCGCGAGACAGTCGCAGGCGCGCATGGCCTGGCGGCGGTCGTCTGCGCGCTGCTGATCGCCGGCTTTCTTCTCGGCGGCAGGCAAATGGTGGCCTTCATCGCTGGCGGGGACGAAGCGCTTGCCGCGACGGGCGGCCGCTATATCTCGATCCTGATCTATTGCTCGCCGGCGATGTTTTTTCTGTCGCTCAATTCCGACGCCCTGCGCTGCGAGGGTCGGATGGGGCTGGTCGCGGCAGTCGCGGTGGCGACGTCGCTTGGCAATATCATGCTCAACTATGTGCTGATCGCCATGCTCGGCTTCGGCGTCGCCGGCTCTGCATGGGGCACGGTGTTCGCGCAGTTGTTTGCCGCCGGCGCCATCGTCGCCTACCGACTGGCGGCCAGCTCGCCGCTTTCCTTCCGCGGCCTGCCGCGCACCGGATGGACCTGCCTGTGGGGCGAGTTCCTGAAGCTCGGCGCGCCGCAGAGCCTTGCCTTTCTGGGCATCTCGCTGATCTCCGGTGCGATCATAGCAGCGGTGCATCGCTGGGGCGGCGAAGGCCAGGCGGCGACGGTCGCCGCCTATGGCATCGTTACGCGCATCATAACCTTCGTCTATCTGCCGCTGCTCGGATTGACGGCGGCGATGCAGGCGATCACCGGCAACAATTTCGGCGCGGCCAAATGGGAGCGCTCGAACGCCAGCCTGCGGCTCGCGGCCTTCGCCGGCCTGGCCTATTACGGCAGCGTTCAAGTGCTGCTTCTCGCCGCGCGGCACCGCATCGGCTTCGTCTTCGTCGACGATCCGGCGACGGCGGCAGAAGTGGCGCGTATCCTGCCGGTCATGACGATGACGCTATTCATCGCGGGACCGCTGATGGTGCTGTCGGCGCATTTCCAGGCGATTGGCGAGGCGGGGCGCGCGGCGGCGATTAGCCTGTCGCGGACCTATCTCTTCGCGCTGCCGCTGACCTTCCTGCTGCCATTCGTCTTTGGCGAGGGCGGGATCTGGTTTGCGGGTCCGACAGCGGAACTGCTGGCCGCCCTGGTGGCGACGATCGTCCTGTGGCGCAGCTGGGCCGCGACCGGCAATCGCTTCGGCGTCTTCCGGCAGGCGGACTGACCCGTCCGCCGCCGCGATACAATTCGTGATGGCCGCCACAATCGTGGCCCCGGAACCAAAATCCGCTCCACCGGTTGATCAGTGCGCACAGCAAGTGCGTGGTCATCACGGAGAGAAACGATGGCAAACATGGATCAGGTGAAGGGCGCGGCCAAACAGGCGAAAGGCGCCGTTAAGGACGGTGTCGGCAAGGCGACCGGCAACAAGAAGATGCAGGCCTCCGGCAAGATCGACAAGGCCAAGGGCAAAGTCCAGAAGGCCTATGGCGACGCCAAGGACGCGGTGAAGTAAGGCGCGTATTTCCGCCACACAGTTTCGGCCGGGTGAAAGCCCGGCCTTTTTCTTTCTGCCGATTAGAATCCCGGAATCGCCAGTCCGAACACCCCCGCCAGCAGCACGAAGTTCAGCCCCAGAACGATGGCCGTCGCAGCCGTGGCGACCACCACCACCCGGCGGCGGTTGGCGAAGTCGCCCATCACGGCGCGGCTCGAGGTGAAGTGCAGCAGCGCGATCATTGGCACGGGCAGCGCGATTGACAGGACGACCTGGCTCATCACCAGCGTCTCGGTCGGGTTGGCGTTGACCGCGACGACGATGAAGGCCGGAACCATGGTGACGGCGCGGCGCAGCCAGATGGGGATACGGAAATTGACGAAGCCCTGCATGATCATCTGCCCCGCCATCGTGCCGACGACCGAGGAGGAGACGCCCGAGGCGATCAGCGAGACGAGGAAGACGGCGGCCGATGCCGCGCCCAAGAGCGGCGTCAACGTGTGATAGGCGGTCTCGATCTCGGCGACTTCGGAATGGCCGAGATGGAAGGCGGCGGCTGCCATCATGACCATCGCCATATTGACCATGCCGGCGACGGCGAGCGCCAGCACGACCTCCCGGTTGGAGAAGCGGACCAGCATCCTCCGTTCACGATCGTTGCGGGCGACGGTTCGATACTGGGTCAGGCCGGAATGCAGGAACACCGCATGCGGCATCACGGTCGCGCCGACAATGCCGACCGAGATCAGCAGCGCGCCCCTGTCCGGCATTTGCGGCGTGACGATGCCGAGCGCCGCCATGCCCCAGTCCACGGAGGCGAGAAACAGTTCGACGAGATAGCAAAGCCCGATCACGGCGACCATCGCGCCGATCATCAGTTCCATGAAGCGGAAGCCCCTGCCCTCGAACAGCAGGATGCCATAGGTGATCACGGCGGTGATCGCCATGCCCCAGATCAGTGGGATGCCGGCGAGCAGCGACAGCCCGATTGCGCCGCCGAGGAACTCGGCGAGATCCGTCGCCATCGCCGCCAGCTCGCTAACGAACCACATCACCCAGACGACCGGGCGCGGATAGCGTTCGCGGCACATCTCGGCGAGATTGCGCCCGGTGACGATGCCGAGCTTGGCCGACAGGGCCTGGAACAGCATGGCGATCATATTGGCGACCAGCACGACCCACAGCAGCATGTAGCCGTATTTCGCGCCGGCCTGAATGTTGGTCGCGTAGTTGCCGGGGTCCATATAGGCGATGGAGGCGATCACGGCGGGCCCGAAAAAGGGCAGGAAGCCGCGCAGACCGCCGCGCCGTCCTTCCAGAACGTCACGCATGGCGCGCTCGGTCCGCCCGTTGCGGCCGGGATTTATGGCGATATCCGTCACTGTGTCTCTTGTGCCGCGCAGGAGCGGCGAAAGGGCCTAAAATATAGCATGTGCTATATTGTGTAGGCTATGCTATGAATTGCGGCAAATCAAGGGAGGCGACATGGCGGGTAAACCCGCAGCGACAAAACCACGCAGAGACGCGGAAACCGCCCCCGCGCAACGCGCCGAAGCCTTCCAACAGGCCCGCGACGCGCGCCGCAGCGAGCTTGTCGAGGACTATGTCGAGCTGATCGGCGACCTGATCCGCGAGGGCGGCGAGGCGCGTCAGGTCGATATCGCCGCGCGGCTCGGCGTCGCGCAGCCGACGGTCGCGCGGATGCTGCGCAAGCTCGCCGAGGAAGGGCTGGTGCAGCGCAAGGCCTATCGCGGCGTCTTTCTGACCGAGGAGGGCCGTGCGCTCGCCGCCATGTCACGCGAGCGCCACGAGATCGTCGAGCGTGTGCTGATCGCGCTGGGCATCTCGCCGGAGACTGCACAGAAGGACGCCGAGGGCATCGAACACCATGTCAGCGAGGAAACGCTGGCCGCCTTCCGGCGCTTCGCGGAGCGCGGGTGCTGAGGCCGCCGGCCGGCCCAATCCCCAGCCTTCCACCGTCTGTCACCGATCTTTCACCAAACGGTCAAGAAAGCTTCAACGGAACCTCCTAGGGGCAGCGGCATCGTTTCGACACCCGAAACGGAACCCAGGAGATTTCATATGATCCGTAGCTTGATCGCAGCCTCCGTGCTGCTGTCCACGTCCGCATCCGCTTTCGCCACCGACATCACGTGGTGGCACGGCATGGGCGGAAAGAACCAGGAAGTGATCAACCAGATCGCCGAGAAGTTCAACGCCGCACAGGACGCCTGCGCGCTGACGCCGGTTTCCAAGGGAACCTACGAGGAAGCGCTTGCCGCAGGCATCGCCGCCTTCCGTTCGGGCGAACAGCCGAACATCCTGCAGGTGTTCGACGCCGGCGCCGCCACGATCATCAACGCCAAGGGCGCGGCCGTCCCGGCCGAGGATCTGATCAAAAATGCCGGCTATGAATTCGACCGCGAAGCCTTCATCGACGGCGTTCGCTATTTCTACGCCGATGCGGACGGCAAGTTCGTCGGCATGCCGTTCAATTCGTCGGCTCCGATCATGTACACCAACACCGGTGCACTCGAGAAAGCCGGCGTCGAAGCGCCGAAGACCTGGGAAGAATTCGAGCAGATCGCTCCGAAGCTCAAGGAAGCCGGCTTTATCCCGCTGGTCCAGTCGCAGCTGACCTGGGAAATGACCGAGAACTTCTTCTCGCGCAACAACCTGCAGTTCGCCACCAATAACAACGGGTACGACAGCGTCGAGGGCACGAAGATCAACGTGACCGCCCCCGAGCATGTCATGATGTATGAGAAGCTGAAGTCCTGGTACGACGAAGGTTATTTCGGCTATTTCGGTGCCGGCTGGTCCGACAACCAGAAGCCGTTCGAGGAAAACAAGGTCGCTCTGTGGATCGGTTCGTCGGGCTCCTTCGGCGGCCTGCAGAACTCCGCCCAGATGCCGTTCTCGGCAAGCTTCCTGCCCTATTGGAACTCCATCGAGGGTGCCGGCACCAACTCCTTCATCGGCGGCGCGGCTCTCTTCGCCATGTCCGGCAAGTCGGATGCGGAAAACAAGTGCACCGCCGACTTCTTCCAGTTCCTGACCTCGCCGGAAATCCAGTATTTCTATCACCAGTCGACCGGCTATGTCGCGATCACCAAGGCCGCTTACGAGATGGCCAAGGAAGACGGCTACTATGACCGCAAGCCGATCGCCGAAGTTGGCATCCAGCAGCTGTCGCTGCCGGGCGGCGAATGGTCCAAGGGCTATCGCATGGGCTTCTATCCGCAGATCCGCGAAGTCATGGAACGCGAATACAACAAGATCTTCGCGGGAGAGACCTCCGTCGAAGACGCCATGAAGACCATCGAGCAGGAAGGCAACGCCCTTCTCGAGCGCTTCGCCAAGACCGCGGGCTGAGCCCGGTCCTCTTGCCGATCACGATCCGGGGGCGCTCCGCCCCCGGATTTCCCGTTTCGGAAAGCCCTCATGAAGCGCGTCCAGTTTACCTCGCCCACCCTGCCCTATCTGTTCCTGCTGCCGCAGATGGCGGTGGTGTTCGTCTTCTTCTACTGGCCGTCGGTTCAGGCGATCCAGTCCTCCTTCTACCTGGAGGATCCGTTCGGTTTCGGCGCCACCTTCGTCGGGCTGGACAATTACGCCGAGGCGCTGAAATCGGCCCATTACCGGCAGATCGCCAGCTTCACGGTGATCTTCACCATTCTGGTGACCTTCTTCTCGCTGTCGATCGGCCTGCTGCTCGCCACCAAGGCGGATACCGTCATCCGCGGCTCGAGCGCCTACAAGACCCTGCTGATCTGCGTCTATGCTATCGCGCCGCCCGTCGCCGGCCTGATCGGCATGATGTTCTTCGACCAGCATATCGGCCCCTTCGTGAAGATGGCCGCCTGGGCCGGCTGGGACATGAAGGTCGGCATCGATTATTACGACACGGCTTTCGCGATGATCGTCGTCGCGGTCTGGAAACAGATCCCCTACAATTTCATCTTCTTCCTGTCGGGGCTGCAGAGCATCCCGGTCTCGGTGCGCGAGGCCGCGGCGATCGACAACCGCTCCGAATTCGGCCGTTTCCGGACCGTCACCCTGCCGCTGCTCGCGCCGACCGCCTTCTTCCTCTTGATCATCAACATGACCTACTCGCTGTTCGACACGTTCGGCGTAATCGACGTGATCGTGAAGGACAAGGCTGCCAACAACCCGATCACGCTGGTCTACAAGGTCTATATGGACGGCTTCCGCGGCAACGACATCGGCGGGTCCGCGGCGCAGTCGGTGATCCTGATGCTGATCGTGCTCGTCCTGACCTTCTTCCAGTTCCGCTTCATCGAGCGGCGCGTGCACTACAGCTGACGGGGCAACGATCATGCACAAGACCAAGTTCCTCGACCATGTGATCCTGCTCTGCGGCGTCTTCCTGATGATGGCACCGGTCGTCGTCGCCTTCATGACATCGACCCATGACGCGGTGGCCGTCCACCTGCACGGGCTGCAAGTCACCTGGGGCGGGCATTTCACCGACACCTACAAGGAAGTCCTGACGAAGAAGGGCGGCTTTACCGGCGAGGTCACCGGCGCGCGCATGGTGATGAATTCCTTCATCCTCGGCGTCGGCTTCGCCGTGGGCAAGGTCATCCTGTCTATGATGGCCGCCTATGCGATCGTCTATTTTCGCTTCCGCCTGGGCGTCGTCTTCTTCTGGATGATCTTCACGACGCTGCTGCTGCCGCTGGAAGTGCGCATCCTCCCATCCTACGAGGTGATGACGAAACTCGGCCTCGTGAACACCTATACCGGCCTGATCGTCCCGCTGCTCGCGTCCGCCACCGGCACCTTCTACTTCCGGCAGTTCTTCAAGTCCGTGCCTGACGAGCTTCTCGAGGCGGCACGCATCGACGGCGCCGGGCCGTTCAAGTTCTTCTTCGACATCCTCGTTCCGCTGTCGAAGACGATGATCGCGGCGATCTTCATCATCATGTTCGTCTATGGATGGAACCAGTATCTCTGGCCGATGCTGATGACCAACGAGGAGGGCTTCTACACCCTCGTGCGCGGCATCAAGCAGATCCTGCTCGTCTGGGTCGGCAGCCAGATCCCTGAATACAACCAGGCCTTCGCGCTCGCCATCCTGGCGATGCTTCCGCCCGTCCTGATCGTCGTCATCTTCCAGAGCTGGTTCATCAAGGGCCTGACCGAAAGCGACAAGTGAGACCACCCAAATGGCGCAAGTCACCATCGAAAACGTAAGCAAGACCTATTCCGGCGACATGCGCGCCGTGAACTCCGTCTCCATCGACATTGCCGACGGCGAATTCATCGTGCTCGTCGGCCCGTCGGGCTGCGGCAAGTCCACGCTCTTGCGCATGGTCGCCGGGCTCGAAACGATCACCGAGGGCTCGATCCGCATCGGCGACCGCGTCGTCAACGATGTCGAGCCGGCCGAGCGCGACATCGCCATGGTGTTCCAGAACTACGCGCTCTATCCGCATATGAGCGTGCGCCAGAACCTCGCCTACGGGCTGAAGAACCGCGGCACGCCGAAGCCGGAGATCGAGAAACGCGTCGCCGACGCGGCGGCGATCCTCGAAATCGGTTCCTATCTCGACCGCAAGCCGCGGCAGCTTTCCGGCGGCCAGCGCCAGCGCGTCGCCATGGGTCGCGCCATCGTGCGCGAACCGGCGGCGTTCCTGTTCGACGAACCGCTGTCGAACCTCGACGCCAAGCTGCGCGTGCAGATGCGCGGCGAGATCAAGCAGTTGCAGAAGCGGCTCGGCACGACCGCGCTCTATGTCACCCACGACCAGCTCGAAGCGATGACGATGGCGGACCGCATCGTCGTGCTGAATAGCGGCAGGATCGAGCAGATCGGTACGCCGCTGGAGGTTTACCGCAGGCCGGAGTCGGCCTTCGTGGCTAGCTTCATCGGATCGCCCGCGATGAACCTGATCCCGGCGCATGGCGAGAGCGGAAATCTGCGCGTCGGCGACCATGTCGTCGCGATGACCAACGGACACGCCGTCCCCGAAAGCCAGATAACGTTCGGCGTGCGCGCGGAAGATATCCGGCTTCGCGGCGAAGGCGAGGACGCCGACATGGAGCTGACGATCGACTATGTCGAGGAGCTGGGCGCCGGCCGGCTCGTTCACGGGCGCATCGGCGGGGCGAAGCTGGCCGTATCGCTGCCGTCCGGCGAGCCGCTGTCGGACCGGTTGGACCTCGTCCTCGACCGCGACCGCCTCCACATATTCGACCACGCGACCGGCCGACGTGTTCGCCCCGAAACGGAAACGGCCGGCTGAGCCGGCCGAACCTCTTCCCGTCTGGCGGGGATCAGGGCTTGATGTAGGTATAGCCCATCTGCTGAAGGCGGCTGAGCTCGGCCACGCCCGACGGCACGATCTCGTCCTCGAACACCTCGAAGAGGTCCTTGTTGTAGTCGATATTGCGGCCGACAAGCGTGTTGTTGCAGACGTTGAAGACCACGCTCTGGGACTTCAGGCTGGTCACGTCCATCTGCAGCTTCTCGTTCGTCTTGGCGTCCTTGAGAAGATCCACGCCATTGCCGTGCAGGACGATCTTGATCTCCATATTGTCCTTGCCAACGGCATTGATGTGGTTCTGGACGTTGCGCAGCGCGCCGCGATAGGCCTTGTCGTCCTCACCGCCATTATAATTGATGTGATAGACGACCTTCTGCTTGCCGTAGCGCTCGTTTGCGGCCGACGCGCCGGTCATGGCGCTCGCCAGAACCATGACGGACGCGACGATGGCGACAAGTTTCGTGATCAGTTTCATGGGGTATTCCTCCGATTGGCAGACGCCGCATCCTCCATGCGGCAATGCCCGACAGTGTCGCGCGCAAGGCCTCGAAAACTAGCTGGGCGGAGCATCTGAATAGCCCGGGGTATACCCTTGGTTCCGGTTTCGCGGGGCGTCAGGCAGCGAGCATGCCGCCGGCCTTTCGCACGAGTTCGGCCATGTTGCTGGCCTCGAACTTGCGCATCAGATGGCTGCGGTGAAACTCGACCGTCTTCGGGCTGATGCCGAGGTCGCGGGCGATTTCCTTGGTCGTCTTGCCGTCGCCGACGAGATGGAGGATTTCGCGCTCGCGCGGCGTCAGGCGCACCTCGGCGAACGCGGCCTGCGCCGGGCCGCCGTTGAGCGGCGCGGCCTGCCTGCTGCGCCAGTAGATGAGCATGGCGATGGTGACCGGCACCCCGCCCGCGGCCACCGCGAGAAAGCCGGACAGGGCGACGCCGGAGTCCTCGCCCGAGGGCCGGGCCGCGTCGACTGTCTGCAGAAGGCTGCGCACGGCGGCGTCCGAGGGGACTGTGGTCCAGCCGCCATACTGACCCGCGACAACCGCCGGATGGTCGCTTTTCAGCGCCAGCATCGCCATCGCGACGGCGCGGCGCTCCGGCTCGCTGACCGTCGCCGTCGACGACAGGATCCATTCCGGCATCAGTTCCGTAGAAAGCGCCGGCTCGAAACCCGGCACACGCAGCGGATTTAGAAGCCTCAGCTGGTAGGCTTCCACCTTGCCCGCCTCGACCGCACCTTCGAGAAGGCCGGTGCGCACGGTTCCCGCGTCGACGGTCCCGTTCACCACGGCCTCTATGACGCCGTCATGGGGAAAGCCCAGGAAGACGACCGACTCAAGATCGCGCCACGGATCGACGCCATTGCGCAGCAGCGTCGCGGCGGCGACCTCGAAACCCCCGAAGGCATCCGGCGCGATCGCCGCCAGCCGCTTGCCCTTCAGGTCGGCCAGCGTCGTGACTTGCTCGTTGTCGGCACGCACGAAGATCACCGCGCCAAATCGATTACCGGTCTGCGGCGCGTCTTCGCGGTCGGAGCGCAGGCTGACCATCGGAAACAGCCGGGCGTGTTCGACCATACGGTAGAGGTGGCCGGGATTGGTGAAAAGATAGTCGATGTCACCACGCGACAGGGCCGAGCGCACGCCATCGAGCGACAGGGGCACGACCTGGAAATCCGTTCCGGGCGCCGCCGCCTCGACCGCGTCGAATGTCGGTTGCCAGCGCGCGATCGCCGCCTCCTCGCCGCGATAGGCGAGTATGCCGACCTTGCGGATCGCGTGCTCGGCCTCGCCGTCCGCGGCCGTCGCATGTCCCGCAAGCGCAAGCAGGATCACCAGCGCCAGTCTCAGCATGTCACGATATTCCTCCCGGTCGCGATCTTGCGCGCGGGCGCGCCGCTTGTCCAGCAAATGGGCGGACGCATGGCTCCCATGCGGCATTTCCGGTTGCAATGCAGCATTAAATCGGTTCATTGGGCACAATCCAGAAAGGGAACGACAATTCATGACACGAGCGACGCTCGCCGCGCTCGCCGGCCGCATTCCATTTGCCGGTCGCGAACGCTCCGCCTTCGCCCTCCTCAATCCGATGACCATCAAGACGGAATTGCTGTCCGGCCTCACCGTGGCGCTTGCGCTGGTGCCCGAGGCGGTGGCCTTCGCCTTCGTCGCCGGCGTGCACCCTTTGGTCGGCCTTTACGCCGCCTTCATCGTCGGCCTGATCACCTCCGTTTTCGGCGGCCGGCCCGGCATGATCTCCGGCGCAACCGGCGCGCTCGCCGTGGTGATGGTCTCGCTGGTCGCCTCGCATGGCGTCGAATATCTGTTCGCGACCGTCGTGCTGATGGGCATCCTGCAGGTACTGGCCGGCATCTTCCGGCTCGGCAAGTTCATCCGCCTCGTGCCGCACCCGGTGATGCTCGGCTTCGTCAACGGCCTCGCCATCGTGATCTTCCTGGCGCAGCTCACCCAGTTCAAGGTCCATGCCCCTGACGGATCCCTGCAATGGATGACCGGCTGGCCGCTCGTCATCATGCTCGGCCTCGTCGCCGCCACCATGGCAATCATCTGGGCCATGCCCAAACTGACCAGCGCCATTCCCGCGCCGCTCGCCGGCATAGCCGTCGTCGCGGCCGTCGTCATCCTCTTCGGCATCGACGTTCCGCGCGTCGGCGACCTGGCCTCCATCGAGGGCGGGCTGCCCGCATTCCATCTGCCGACCGTGCCGCTGACCTTCGAAACGCTCGAAATCATCGTCCCCTATGCGGTCATCCTCGCCGCCATAGGCCTGATCGAGAGCCTGCTGACGCTCAATCTCGTCGGCGAGATCACGGGCCAGCGCGGCGGCGCATCGAAGGAATGCGTCGCCCAGGGCGCGGCCAATGTCGTGACCGGCTTTTTCGGAGGCATGGGCGGCTGCGCGATGATCGGCCAGTCGATGATCAATGTGAAATCCGGCGGCCGCTATCGCCTGTCCGGCATTTCGGCGGCGCTGTTCCTGCTCGCCTTCATCCTCGTCGCCTCGCCGCTGATCGAGCAGATCCCGCTCGCCGCCCTCGTCGGCGTGATGTTCATGGTGGTGATCGGCACCTTCGCCTGGCAGACGCTGAAGATCATGCGCCGCATTCCGCTGACGGACGCCGCCGTGATCGTGCTGGTGACCGTCGTCACGGTGGTCAGCGACCTTGCCGTCGCGGTCGTCGTCGGCGTGGTGGTGTCGGCGCTGGCCTACGCCTGGAACAACGCCAAGCGCATCCACGCCAAGTCCCATGTCACGCCGGAAGGCGCGAAGGTTTACCAGATCGAGGGACCGCTCTTCTTCGGCTCGACCGACGGCTTCGCGGAGATCTTCAACCCGGCCGCCGATCCGCAGACCGTGATGATCGATTTCATGAACAGCCGCGTCGTCGACCAGTCGGCTTTGCAGGCGATCGAGGATCTGGCGGCAAAATACGAGGCGCAGGGCAAGAAACTCGTCTTGCGCCACCTGTCGCATGACTGTCACCGCCTGCTGAACCGCGCTGGCCAGCTGATCGTCGATTCCGATGACGATCCGGAATACGGGATAGCGGTCAATTACTCGGTGAAGACCGGCGCCTTCGGCGGCGGGCCCTGAGCCGCGCCAGCATTATTTATGGACAGGTAATCGTTCCGATCATGAATCATCATGATCGGGAACCGGTCTAGTGCCTCCTGCCGACATAAGCGAAGGCAAGCGCAACCACCCAGATCACGGCGGCGACGACTGCGCCGGCGATGATCGGGTAAACAAGGGTTAGGGCCGACGTCAGGACTGCCCAGCCTCTTCCCTCCCCGAGGCCGACGATCGTCCAGATGGTCCAGACAACGGAAACCACGGGACTCAAGGCAATGACCGCGATGGCGAGGCTCTGCAGCGCCCGGGACGTAGTCCGGGCGATGTCTCCTGCGCGCCGGGGATCGCGGTTCAAAGAAAACCCGACACGGAAAGCCTGAACGCCGAAAAGACCGGCGAACAGGCCAAGTCCGGCGGCAAGGGCGGCTTCGTCGCCTCTCGATGGAGCAGCAATGAGGCGGATGGCGATCAGGACAGCCAGGACGCAGCCGGCGAGACCGAGCCCGGTCCACAAAACCGTCCCCCCTGTCCGCACGCCTTGCCTCGCAGCCCGGCTGAATCGCCCTTCGGGCGATTTGCCCCAGCCTGCCAGCCAGCTGAGAAGCCACAGCGGCGCCGACACGATCAGCAGCAAAAAACTCAAGAAACCGATCACACCGGGAAACGACCCGAGACCGGACATGGAAGCGCCCACCAACCGCCCGACCAGTGCAACCACGAGAATGCCGAAATAGGTTGCTGCGCTACCTGCCGCACACCAGCCGAGAATGCGGTTTAACCGGTGCTTTCTGGCCGACATCGCAGGGCGTCCTTAAAGCCTTCGGGATCCTTGATGAAGTTTTGACGGATCATCGCCACAATCACCGCACCGATCAATATCTTCGACGCGATCTCGGTTTAGCAAAAAAGAAGCGGCCGCCGTTATGAAACGGCGACCGCCACCCGCTCCCCCGCGGTATTCGAATTACTTGACGATGACGCGTGTGCCGACGCCGACGCGGGTGTAAAGATCCATCACGTCCTCATTGCGCATGCGGATACAGCCCGATGAGACGGCCATGCCGATGGTCCAGGGCTGGTTGGTGCCGTGGATGCGGTAGAGCGTCGAGCCGAGATAGAGGGCGCGCGCACCGAGCGGGTTGTTCGGCCCGCCTTCCATCATGATCGGCAGGATGTGACCCTTGGCCTTTTCGCGCGCGATCATCTCCGCCGGCGGATGCCAGGACGGCCATTCGGCCTTGCGGGTGATCTTGTGCGTGCCGGCCCATTCGAAGCCTGGCTTGCCGACGCCAACGCCGTAGCGGATCGCCGTGCCGTTGTTCTGCACGAGATAGAGGAACTTGTCGTTCGTATCGATGACGATCGTGCCCGCGCCTTCCGGTCCGTTATAGGTGACCGTGCGCGGCAGATAGATCGGATCCATGCCGCGCGTCTGCGCCGGATTGGCGGGGCGCTGAACGGCGACCCGCTGCACCTGGTTGCGCTGGACCTGGCGGTGCTGAGACGGGGCCAGCTGCTGCTTGCGGAAGATCACCTTCTGCGCGTTGGAGCGCACGGAAGTGCCGGTGATCGAGCGGTTCTTCAGTTGCAGCACCCAGGGTGCGGCGAGATCCGGGCTCAGCACGACCGGGGGCTTGGAGCCATAGCGCTCCTGCGCGGTCGCCGGAAAGGCCATGGCGATTGTCACGGCGGCAAGCGCCGCCAAAAGGCTTGCAGGTTTCATCTGACGTACTCTCTACTGATCGTCATTGCGCTGATGACACAGGCTGTCAGCAGTCGCCCGTCCCCAAGCATGACGGAGCGGTCCCACCCAATTATGAATCTCGCTTGGGTAAAACGCGATTCAACGCATCAATCTGTTGTCAAGGTTACCCGCGGGTTGCGACGATTGGTGAATCAACAATGAATGTTTCAGCTAGGGAGTTAACGCGGTGGACGGACTGATCGAGGGACCGGATGGCAGGATCCGCTGCGCGTGGCACGGCAACCAGGACGACTATCTAGCCTATCACGACGGGGAATGGGGCCGGCCCGTTTCGGACGATATCCGGCTGTTCGAGAAGATCTGCCTGGAAGGCTTCCAGTCCGGGCTGTCCTGGCTGACGATCCTGCGCAAGCGCGAGAATTTCCGCGCCGCCTTCGCCGGCTTCGATTTCGTGAAAGTCGCCCGCTTCACGGAAGACGATGTCGAGCGGTTGGTGCAGGACGCCGGCATCATCCGTCATCGCGGCAAGATCGTCTCGACGATCAACAATGCGAAGCGCGCGCTGGAATTGCGCGACGAATTCGGCTCGCTCGCCGCCTATTTCTGGTCGCACGAACCGCCCGCTTCCGACCGGCCCGCCATTCTCGACTGGGCAACGCTGCGCGCGATGCCGAAGACCGCCACCTCGACCGCGATCTCCAAGGATCTGAAAAAACGCGGCTGGTCCTTCGTGGGGCCGACGACGGTCTATGCCTTCATGCAGGCGATGGGACTGGTCAACGACCATGTGGAGGGCTGCTATTGCCGCCCGGAAATCGAAGAAGCCCGCGCCTCGTTCGAAAGACCGTCGTGACGGGCGCACAGACGCTTTTTAAGAGTTTGCGCAGCCTCATTTTCGAGACGGCGCACGAGACCGAGGGCGTTGGAGAGCTGACAGAAAGCCTGAAATGGGGCGAGCCGAGCTTCGCGCCGGCGAGGCCCCGCGTCGGCAGCTCCGTGCGTCTCGCCATCCGCGACGACGACACCGTCGCCATGCTGTTCATCTGCCACACCAATCTTGTCGACCGGTTCCGCGAGCTCTATCCCGAAACCTTCGCCTTCGACGGCAATCGCGCTCTGGTCTTCAAGACCGGCAACGCGATCCCCGCCGCCGAGACGAAGCACTGCATCGCGATGGCCCTCACCTATTTCCGCAACCGGACAAAAGCCTCTCAACCAATATAGATGGAGGTCCTCCACCTTCCATGCTAACGTTAGGGAAGCTTCCCGGGAGGTGGCCATGAATCCACAAGCCGCAGCGGGCGATCCCAGAAATTTCGCGGAACGCTATGAGACGGTCCTGGTACCCGTCATATTCGAGCCTTGGGCAAGGGAGCTCATCCGCCGGGCAAAGCCGCAAGACGGGGAGCATATTCTCGATCTTGCCTGCGGTACCGGGGTCGTTACCCGTCAACTCGCGCAAACCGCCCTTGCCGCCGGAAGCCTGACCGGAGCCGATTTCAACGGGGACATGCTGGAGGTCGCCCGCAACAGCGCGGAGAATGCCGGCATCGACGCGCAGTGGGTCGAGGCGAGCGCGGACGACCTGCTGTTCCCCGATGATCGGTTCGATCTCGCCTTTTGCCAACAGGCGCTGCAGTTCTTTCCGGACCGGGCGGCCGCATTGCGGGAACTGCTCCGTGTCGTGAAGCCGGGTGGACGCGTCGCCTTTTGCGTCCAGCGCGAACTGTCCTGCAATCCCCTCCTTCGAGCCCAGGCGAACGCTCTCGACAAACATGTCGGGCCGCAGGCGGGCGATGCAGTGCGGGCGATCTGCAGCCTGCCTGACGGTGAGACCATTCGCGCATTGTTCGAAGAGGCGGGTTTCACGGAGATCGACGTCGAGGATGTCAGCCTCGAACTGCATCACCCCAACGGGCGGGCCTTCGCGGCCGGCGCGATGGGCGGTATGCATACCGGCGACAAGCTCTCGCGGATGTCCGACGCGCAGCGCCGGCAATGCGTCGACGACTTCCTCACCGGCCTCGGCGATTGTTTCGACGGGACCGCGATCCGCTTTCCTCATGTTTCGAATGTGATCACGGCGCGCGCTTAGCCGATCAGGTCGACCCCAGCAGGTCGAGCAGGTCCGGGCCGATAGCGCCCTCGATCTTCAGCAGCCGCCGCTTGGTTTCGACGCCACCCGGCGCGGAGAAGCCGGTCATCGCACCGTTCGCGCCGACGACCCGGTGACAGGGCACAACGATCGGGAACGGATTGCTGCCGAGCGACTGGCCGACCTTGCGCGATAGGGCGACGTCGCCGAGATCGCTCGCCAACTCGCCATAGGTGCGCATTTCGCCCGGGCCGATCGCGCGGGTCAGTCCATAGACGCTGCGGTCGAAGGGCGGTACGCCCGTCAAATCCAGTTCCGCGTCGTCGAAGCGCGCCGCCCTGCCGAAAGCGAGCGCGCGGATCCCCTCGATCACCTGGCGGATCGCACCCGGCGGCGCGTTCGTTTCGGCGGCATTCGGCGCGCGGCGAAGCAGGCGCTGCCTTGTTCTGGCGTCGTCCGCCTCCGGAAAGCTCACCGCCAGAATCCCGTCATCGCCCCAGGCGATGCCGCAGCGCCCGATGGCCGTGTCGAACAGCATATGGAACGGATAAGTCATGCCGACTCGCTCGCCTCCCCTGAAGTCACTTTACCACGCATGGCGCGAAATCGCGGCGCAGATGTGATTTTGCCGACAGCGCCGGCGCGCCTATACTGCTCGCGAAGGGACTGACATTCGTTCGGGAGAACCCGCATGAAACCGACATCGATCCTGACGGCCTGCATGCTGTCGCTGGCCGCAGTCGCGGCTTTGCCGCAACCTGTGCAGGCGCTGCCGACGGCGCCGCTCGCCGCCGATCCGCCTAAGACGTTCGCCACGCCGGTGCATGGCGGCGTTTACTGGCGTCACGGCAAACCGCACTGGAACGGATACCGGGGCTTCAAGCACCGGCGGCACGGCTACCGCTACCATGGCGGCTACTGGTTCCCCCACAGCGCTTTTTCCTACGGCGTCATCATCGTGCCCGGGCCGAGCTACAGGCGCAGTTACGAGCCGACCTTCCAGTTGACAGAGCATCACTACCGCTGGTGCGAGCACCGTTATCGCAGCTATCGCCGCTGGGACAACTCGTTCAAGCCCTATTACGAGCCGCGCAAACAGTGCATCTCGCCCTATCTCAGGCGGGTGCGCTAGAGTCAGGCCGGAACCGCCCATCCGCTGGGACGTTAACCTTTCGAGGGACAGAAACGGGGCCATTGCCCCCTCGAAAGGAGCACGACCATGTTCGCCAAGTTTCTTGGATCCGCGCTGCTGAGCGCGAGTGTAAGCCTCGGCGCCGTCGCGAGCACCGCGGCAGCGCCGATGCCGGCACAGCCCGCCGCCGAGACCGGCAACCTTCTTGTCCAGGTGGACCATCGCCATCACTATCGCGACCACCGCCGCGGTTTTCACAAGCGTGGCGGGCATTACTACTACAACGGCAAGCGCGGCTACCGGCACAAGCGGCCCGGCTATCGCTATCACAACGGCTACTGGTTCCCGGCGGCTGCCTTCGCGCTCGGCCTGCTGATCGCACCCGAGATCAGGCAGGGCCGCACGATCCAGCTCACGCCGGCCCATTATCGCTGGTGCGACGACCGCTACAAGAGCTATCGTAAGCGCGACAACTCCTGGCAGCCCTATCACGGACCACGGAAACCGTGCATTTCGCCTTATATGCGATAAGCCGCTGGCCAGCCTGATGGCCCGCTTCATAAAGGCCGCCCGACGATGGAAAGTCGTCGGGCGGCCTTTTCATGCGTTGTCGAGCTTCTCGGCGTCGCAGTCGTCGCCGCCCGGCGCGTAAGCGAGCGTCATCGTTGACATGGCGAGGCGCTACCGGCTGCCGGAGGTCAAGACGCCCTACCTGCCCGCGCCGCGCCAAACGCTTGGTCTGAAATAGAAAAGTTTCCCCTGTGCCCGACAGCACAGGCTTGTTTCGCGTTTTTCCCCAGATAGCCGCCAACCGAAGTCCGCACCGTTTGCGGACTCACCATCTCAGGAAAAAGAAAAATGAAACATGCAACTTCAATACGCCTGACGGTCGCCGCGGCGATCGTCGCCATCGCGTCCACCGCCCAGGCCGGCTCGAAACTCGAAAAGGTTCACATGGTTGCCGAGGGCATCGACCTGAAGCCTGCCATCCTGCGCGCCAATTCGAACGGCTACACGACTTACGAGAACTCGTCGCACACCTATCTGCTGCGGCTGTTCGCCAAGGCGAAGGGCGCAAACGCGGTCTTTCTGGCCACGGCCGGTTCGACTCACGGAACTCTCGTCGGTCCGGAGGACCGCGTCTTCCAACACTCCTCCGGCAGAACCGACGGCTGGGGCGTCTATAAAAAGTCCGTCGCGCTTCCGATCAAGCTCAACGACACACGTTGGTTCACGTCGCCGGGCGCGGCCTGCGAGAGCAACATGAAGGCCCAGATGAAGAAGGGCATGCGCAAGGATGCTGTTCTGAAGAAGGAATGGAAGGTGACTGCGAAGGCAAAAATCCGCTTCGAAGCGTCCGCCGACAGCAAGGTGCACAACCGTAACGGCAGGCACGGCGGAAGCAGCGAGACCGGATCGTCGCTGGTCGCCTATTCCGTCCCGGTGATCTGCCGGGCCGCGAAGTAAGCCCGGTCTCGCCGGCGGTCCCTCTCGGCGGCCGCCGGCGAAAGCCGCCTGAAACCGCCTTTACGTGTCGCGGCTATCTGGCGTTCTTCTCCAGCCAGGCCCGCATTTGCTCAATCTCCGGCCCCTGCGCCGCGATGATCTCCTCGGCAAGCGCCCGCAACTCGGGAACGCTGCCATATTCCAGAACGACTTCGGCCATGGCGATGGCACCCTCGTGATGGGCGATCATGCCGCGCGCGAAATCGATGTCGGCATTGCCGCTAAACTCGATATCCATGTCAGCGTGCATCGCGGCATTCGCCTCGGCGAACGCCATGGAGGACGGGCCCTGATCGCCCTTCGGCGCCGCCGGCATGGCATGGCCCATGGCGGAATGATCGACAGCCGTGTCCTGCTGGGCGAAGGCGGCATGGGGCAGCGCGGCGGCGATCATCGCCGCCGCGAGGAATTTCGCGGTGTTGTGCATGAGGGGAGTTCCGGTCACCGGCACATGCCGGCCGCGAAGACATAGCCCCACCGTCACAGGCGCGCCAATCACATGCCGGTGAGTGGTGTCATGCGCCGCGAGAGTGCCCATTGCTTGCAGCAGAAAGGTCGGTGCGGTAGAGAGCCGCCAAACCGCTCCTCCCCGCCCGACAGGCCCTTTCATGTCCGAGAAAAAGAAAAAACCGCAGAAGCTGAAGGCGCGCCTGCCGCGCGGCTTCGTTGACCGGTCCCCCGCAGATATCCGCGCCACCGACGAGATGGTCGCGAATATCAAATCCGTTTACGAGCGCTACGGCTTCGATCCGGTCGAAACGCCCATCTTCGAATATACCGACTGCCTCGGTAAATTTCTGCCCGACCAGGACCGCCCCAACGAGGGCGTGTTCTCCGTGCAGGACGATGACGAACAGTGGATGAGCCTGCGCTACGACCTGACCGCGCCGCTGGCGCGCCACGTCGCCGAGAACGTCAACACGATCCAGCTTCCCTACCGCACTTATCGCGCCGGTTGGGTCTTCCGCAACGAGAAGCCCGGACCGGGACGCTTCCGCCAGTTCATGCAGTTCGACGCCGACACGGTCGGCGCGCCGGGCGTCCAGGCCGACGCCGAAATGTGCATGATGATGGCGGACACGATGGAAGCGCTGGGCATCAAGCGCGGGGACTACGTGATCCGGGTGAACAACCGGAAGGTGCTGGATGCGATCTTGCTGGCGGCAAAAATCCGGACCGATGATGACGGAGCGCAGAAACTCGCCGTTCTTCGGTCCTTAGATAAATATGACAAGTTTGGCGTCGACGGCGTCGGCCAGTTGTTGAGCGTCAAGGGGCGTACCGACGAGAGCGGGGATCACACCAAAGGTGCCGGTCTGAGTGATGATCAGATCGATCTTATTATGAGTGCCGCCGGCTGGAATGACCCGACAAGCGGCCCCAAAAGCGAACTGTCTGACGGGCTCACTCTGCAGAATCTCGAAGAAGAACTCGAAGGCCACAGCGTTTCGCTCGACGGCGTCCACGAACTCAGTGCAATCCGAAATTTGGTCCGCGCTGCTGGGTATGATCAGGATCGAATTCTCTTCGACCCCTCCGTCATCCGCGGCCTCGAATACTACACCGGCCCGGTCTACGAGGCCGAACTCCTCTTCGACGTGACCAACGAGAAGGGCGAGACGGTGCAATTCGGCTCGGTCGGCGGCGGCGGGCGGTATGACGGGCTGGTCAAGCGCTTCACCGGGCAGGACGTGCCGGCGACCGGCTTTTCCATCGGCGTGTCGCGCCTGATGACGGCCTTGAAGAATCTCGGCAAGCTTGGCCAGGACGCCGTCGTCGCGCCGGTCCTCGTCACCGTTATGGACGGCGACACGGAAGCGCTCGGCAAGTACCAGCAGATAGTGCAATCGCTCCGCGCGGCCGGCATCCGCGCCGAGATGTATCAGGGCAACTGGAAGAAGTTCGGCAACCAGCTCAAATATGCCGACCGGCGCGGCAGCCCCATCGCCATCATTCAGGGTTCGGATGAGCGCGCCGCCGGCAAGGTCCAGATCAAGGACATGATCGAGGGCCGCAAACAGGCCGAGGCCATCGCCTCCAACGAGGAATACCGCGAAGCCCGCCCCGGCCAGTTCGAGATCGCCGAAACCGAGATCGTCCCCGAAATCCTGAAACTCCTCGCCAGCCAGGCCGAGGACCGCGCGCTGGACGGGCAATAGACGATGACGGTCTTCATCGCTTCCGCCCTCTGTCGCTTCGCGACATCTCCCCCGCTACGAGGGAGAATGGAGCGCCAGGTTCTTTTTCCACAAATGGCGAAGATCGAGCACAAGCGGTCAAACTTACGCCAACTCTCCCCCCTTGCGGGGGAGATGTCCGCTAAGCGGACAGAGGGGGGGCTTCAGCCACGAGGGACATCATTCTCATGAACGCCCTTCGCTCCTTTTCGGCGCGCGCCGATATCGAGACCATCCTCGCCCAATTGGGCGCGGAGCGGCTCGACGTGCCCGTCTTGCAGCCGGCGGATCCCTTTCTCGATACGGCCGGCGAAGAGCTTCGGCGGCGCATCTTCCTGTCAGAAAGCGAGACCGGCGAGACGCTGTGCCTGCGCCCTGAATTCACCATTCCCGTCTGCCTGCACCACCTTGAGAGCGCCGAGACCGGACAGCGCCGCTACGGCTATGTCGGCACGGCGTTCAGGCAGCGCCGCGTCGGCGGCAATGAGTTCCTGCAGGCCGGCATCGAGGATATCGGCGACACGGACGGCGCGGCGGCGGATGCGCGCTCACTGGCCGATGCGCTGGCCTTACTGAAGGCACTCGACGTGACCGCCAAGACCGTCACGACGCTCGGCGACCAGGCCGTGTTCAACGCCGTGATCACCGGGCTCGGTCTGCCCCGGGGCTGGGCCGTGCGGCTCAGCCATGCCTTCGGCGATCGCGGCACGCTCGATTCGGCTCTTGAGGCGCTCGCCCATCCCTCCGCCCCGCCGGAGGTCCCGGCCGACATTCTCGAACCCTGCGAGGCGCGCGACCGTTCCGCGCTCGTCAATGCGCTGACCATGCGGCTGCGAATCGCGGGGCTTGAAAACTCCGGCGGCCGCGACGCGGGCGAAATCGCCGACCGGCTGATCGCGCGTTTCGACGCCGCCGAGATCGCGCCGGACGCGGCGGCGCTCGCGACACTGCGCGATTTTCTCGCCATCCGCGCTCCGCTCAACGCGGCGGCAGGCGCGCTATCCGATTTCGCTGACGCGAACAGGCTCGATCTGTCCGGGGCAATTGCCGATTTCGCTGAACGGGAGTCCGAGATGGACCGGGCCGGCGTCGACACCGCCGCCGTTTTCTACGATGCCGCCTTCGGCCGCGCGCTCGATTACTACACCGCGCTGGTCTACGAGATCACCCTGCCCGACGGGCTCGTCCTCGTCGGCGGCGGCCGATACGACCGCCTCCTGACCATGCTCGGCGCGAAGACCGCCATGCCAGGCGTCGGCTTCTCGGTCTGGCTCGACCGCATAGGCGCGCTGACGGGAGGCGCGTCATGAGCGAGACGATCACCATCGCCGTGCCCTCGAAGGGCCGCCTCAAGGAAGAAGCGCTGAAGCGGATGGAGGCCGCCGGCTATGCCGTCCAGCCGCCGCAGGATGCGCGCACCTACCGCGCCGCCGTCGCCAGCCATCCCCAGGTCGAGGTCGCCTTCCTGTCGGCCTCGGAGATCGCCCGCGAACTCGGCAAGGGCTCGATCGATCTCGGCATCACCGGCGAGGATCTGGTGCGCGAGGGCCTTCCGGACAGCGAGAACCGGGTGACCCGGCTTGCGCAGCTCGGATTCGGCCATGCCGACGTCGTCGTCGCGGTGCCGGAGCCGTGGGTCGATGTCGAGACCATGGCCGATCTCGGCCTTGTCGCTGCCGATTTCCGCCACCGCCACGGGCGGCGGCTGCGCATCGCGACAAAATACTGGCGGCTGACTCAGCAGCATTTCTCGCAGACCCACGGCATCCAGCTCTATCGGATCATCGAGAGCCTCGGCGCGACCGAGGGTGCACCGGCGGCCGGCCAGGCCGACGTCATCGTCGACATCACTTCGACCGGCTCTACGCTACGCGCCAACCATCTGAAAGTTCTCAAGGACGGCGTGATCCTGCAGTCGCAAGCCTGCCTGTTCGCGCCGAAACCGGCGCCCGGCGGCGCGGATCGCGGTGAAACGGTCGCGGCGCTCGCGGCCGCACTTGGAGCCTGAAAAGAAAACCGCGCTGCGAGAGGGTCAGCAGCGCGGTTATCAGGGACGGCCGTTCGGGGAGGCCGCCTCGATACAGAGGCGCAAACAGGGGGCGATTGCTCCTCGGTCTTTCCCTTACGAGACAAGAGGCGGAACGGATCACTGCGCGACGGATTTGTAGTCGACCAGCGCCGCGGCGATGTCGCCCGACGATTTGCCGGACGCCTTCGCGATGCCGTTGAGCGTGTCGTCGGTCGAGACCACCGTGAAGCCTCTCGCCCGCAATCCCTCGGCAAAGTCGTCCTCATTCGTGCCGAACAGAGGCGCGACATGGCTGATCGGCGCCGACTGCACCGCCCTTAGCAGCGCGAATTCGGGCCGGCCGCCGGGAGCGCCGGCGGGCGCGTTCAACACCGGCCAGGCAAAGGCGACCCCGCCGGCCAGCGACGCGACGAGCGCGATCGGCATGGCGGACCGCTTGAAGTAGTTCAGAAACGCCCGCCAGTTCTTCCAGATATGCAGGATGAAAGGCGCGATGAGGACCATCGAAAGCCATTCATGCATCGAGTGGAAATAGGCGGAGCCAACATGAAAGAAGAGAGCGATGCCGGAGACAAGGGAGACAAGAAAGAGGCCGGTAATCAGCGGCGTGGCGTAGCGGAGCAGAGTCGTTCGCATGAGAGTTAACCTTCTGAAATTGCTCATAAACGCTAATCCCCTGCCGAAGGCGTGTCCCGTTACAAATAGGTAATGCTGCATGTGGCGCAGGGTAGGCATGCGCCTGCTGCATGGCTCGCAAAATGAAAGCGGCGCGGGATATGACCCCGCGCCGCGCATCCTCGAAAATTGCTTTGTTGTCAGGCGAGCGCCGGCTGCGCCGCGCCGCGGCGGGCGTCCAGCGAGAAGGCACCAGCGCCGATCTGGGCGAGGGCGAGGAAACCGCCGGTGATCGCGAGATTCTTCATGAAGGAGATCATCTGCATCTGGTCGGCGGGCTGGAAGTGGAACAGGAAGCCGGCGACCAGCGTGAAAGCGGCGAGCACCCAGGCTGCTTCACGGGTGCGGAAGCCGACCAGGATGGCGAGACCGCCGAAGGTTTCGACGATGGCCGCGCCGACAGCCAGCAGGGTAGCGAAGGGCAGGCCGACCGACGCGATGTAGCCGGCGGTGCCCTCAATTCCGAAGAACTTCTGGACGCCGGACAGAATGAAGATGAAAGCGAGCAGGATGCGCGCCACGAGAAGGATGATGGAATTCGACATTGTCATTGACCTCGGGTTGGTGGATGCCCCGGAAAATACGCATTCGATGCGGCGCAGCAATCCGTCCGGCCGACGACAATGCGTTCACCGATAGAGAACGACCCACCTCTCCTCGTTCATCAAACCATATTCTCCGGACGCACGATCCGGTCGAATTCCTCGGCCGTGACATGGCCGCTGGCGATCGCTTCCTCGCGCAGTGTCGTGCCTTTCTTGTGCGCCGCCTTGGCGATCGCCGCGGCATTGTCATAGCCGATCGACGGCGCCAGCGCGGGGACGAGCATCAGCGAACGGCTGACGAGATCGGCGATGCGGTCGCGGTTCGCCTCGATGCCGGCAAGACAGCGATCGGTGAACGAGACGGTCGCGTCCGCCAGGATTCGCAGCGATTGCAGCACCGCATCGGCGATGACAGGCTTGAAGACGTTCAGCTCGAACTGGCCCTGGGATGCGGCGACGTTCACGGTGGTCTGGTTGCCCATGACGCGCGTGGCGACCATGGTCAGCGCCTCGGCCTGTGTCGGATTGACCTTGCCCGGCATGATCGAGGAGCCCGGCTCGTTTTCGGGCAGGATCAGTTCGCCGAGACCGGACCGCGGGCCCGAGCCGAGAAAGCGGATATCGTTGGCGATCTTGAACAGATCGCCGGCCAGCGCCGCAAGGCTGCCATGGAGCTGGACCAGCGCGCCGTGGCTCGCCAGCGCCTCGAACTTGTTGTCCGCCGTCCGGAACGGCAGGCCGGTCAGTTCCGCGACCTTGCCGGCGAAGCCTTCCGCGAAGCCGTCCGGCGCGTTCAGGCCGGTGCCGACGGCCGTGCCGCCCTGGGCGAGCGCGTAAACGTCGCCGAGCACATTTTCGATGCGCGCAAGCCCCAGTTCGAGCGCGGCGCGGTAGCCGGAAAACTCCTGACCGAGCGTCAGCGGCGTCGCATCCTGTGTATGGGTGCGGCCGATCTTCACGATGTCGGAGAATTCCTTTTCCTTGTCCTCCAGCGCCGCGATCATGTGGCGCAAGGCCGGTATCAGCCGCTCATTCGCCTCGACAGCGGCGGCGATATGCATGGCCGTCGGAAAGGTGTCGTTGGAGGACTGGCCGCGATTGACATGGTCGTTCGGATGGACCGGCGTCTTGGAGCCGATCTCGCCGCCGAGAAGCTCGATCGCGCGGTTTGCGATCACCTCGTTGGCGTTCATGTTGGACTGGGTGCCCGAGCCCGTCTGCCAAACGGCGAGAGGGAAATTGTCGTCCAGCCTGCCGTCGATCACCTCGCCCGCCGCCTCCGCGATGGCTGCGGCGAGCCTGTCATCGAGATTGCCGAGATCGCGGTTGGCCAGCGCCGCCGCCTTCTTGACGACGCCGAGCGCGCGAACCAGCGGCACCGGCATCTTCTCCGTCCCGATCGGGAAGTTGATCAGCGACCGGCCGGTCTGCGCTCCCCAGTACCGGTCGGCCGGCACCTTGACCTCGCCCATCGTGTCGGTTTCGGTTCGCATCGTCTCGGTCATGGTGGTCTCCTTTGCCCCGATATGGGTTCGGAAGCGCTCGCGTCCAACCTTCCGGCAGCGTGTGCGGACGTGAAAAATCCCGATTGCCGACCGATCGGGGCCGGATGTATAATAAGCGGGTCGGGCGACACCCCGGCCCGAACGCGTCCGAAAAGCTGGCCTCCCCCAAGGTCCGCACAGCCTGCCCGGCTCCGCCAACCAGAAAGCCACCGTCCGGCACCGCGAAGGGTCTTCGCGGTTCAAGGCTTGGAGGTTTTTTTCGATGTTCGTCTTCTTCGACGGCGCGATCGCCAGCGCGGTCGTGCTCTTCGTGGCGCTCGTGCTCGGCGCCTATGCCGAGAGGCACCCCGATTGGTGGGTTTTCAGCAATGACTATGCAGCGATGGCGCTGGCCGTGGGTATCGCCTGCGCGCTTGTCGTTGGCGGAGTGATGTCCGGCATCGCCGGCGCCGAACATCAGCTTTCGCTTTTTGCCTGGATAGGCGGCTATGCGGCCATCCAGGCGATTGCGGTGCTGATGTTCAGGCTGGTCCGTCCGTTGCTGTTTCGCCGGGAGCGGCTTGCGGTCACTTGACCGTCAGCACCGCGCAGGGAGCAAGCTGGGCAACCTTGGTCGTGGTCGAGCCGACGAGAAGACCGGTCAGCGAACCGAGTCCGCGCCGGCCCATCACGATCAGGTCGGATTTGTGGGCCTTGGCCTCCTCCACGATGGCATGGGCGGGGTCGCCGCTGACCATCTGGCTGGTAAAGTCCGTGACGCCGCATTCGCGTACAACGGATTCCGTTGCGCCGATGACCTCGCGGCCCGACTTCTCGATCTCTTCCTTGGTCGGCGGCACCGGAACGGCCGTGTAGCCGACGATGAGCGTGTCTCCGACGGCCTGCGGCGTGTGCACGATATGCAGGCGCGATCCATATTTTTTTGCGAGATCGCACGCGACCTTCACCGCTTCCTTGGCATGGTCCGACCCGTCGGTGGCAACAATGATATGTTCGAACATTCAGTCCTCCTGTCCTTGGGGGATACCAACTTGCACGGTACCGAGCGCGCGACATTGATCTTTGTCATGCCGCGCCCAAACGCGCCGACGCCTTTTTCAGCAATAGCGCTCCGGGCCGTTCGACTGACGGTCGGAGTAGCGATCGCCAAAAGCGAATCCTACCGGCAGCAGCCGCTCGATCTCGGCGAGCTGCGCTTCGGTCAGGACGATATCGCCGGCTTTCGCATTTTCGGCAAGATGTTCCGGCGACTTGGTGCCCGGGATGGAGATGATGTTCTCGCCACGGCTCAGCACCCACGCATTCGCCATCGTCGCGGGAGACATGCCCTGGCTCGTCGCGTAGTCGTTGAATTTCGAGACGAGGGCCTTGTTGAGTGAATAATTCGGCTCGGCAAAGCGCGGATTGGAACGGCGGAAGTCGTTTTCGCCGAGTTCCTCGATCACAGGCATCCTGTTGGAGAAGATGCCGCGCCCGACCGGCGAAAATGCGACGAAACTGGTTTCCAGTTCCGCGCAGGCCTGCAGCAGGCCCAGTTCCGGCAGCCGCGTCCAGAGCGAATATTCGTTTTGCACCGCAGCAACCGGGTGGACCGCGGCGGCGCGGCGCAACGTGTAGGGGGCGATCTCGGACAGGCCGATGGCGCCGATCTTGCCCTCCTCCTTGAGCTTCACCAGCGTGCCCATCACCTCCTCGATCGGGATCTCCTGCTGCCGGCGGTGCAGGTAGAACAACTCGATATGGTCCAGCCCGAGCCGCTTCAGCGATGCTTCCACCGAATCGCGCAGATAGGCCGCGGTGTTGTCGAAGCGCCGTTCCGGCTTGGTAACGATGCCGGCCTTGGTGGCGATCGTGAAACGGTTTCCGTTATCCCGGATGAAGGAGCCGATATAGCTTTCCGAAACGCCGCCGCCATACAGCACGGCCGTATCGAGATGGGTGACGCCATGATCGAGCGCGGCGGCAAGGATGCGATGGGCCTGCGCCTCGTCGACCTTGCCGTATGGCCCGGCGAAGCTCATGCAGCCGAGCCCGATCGCGCCAACGTCCGGTCCGTCTTTCCAGAGTTTGCGCTGCTGCATGATCTTGTTCCCTCTTCAGTCGGAGCCGGGTCTCCGTTTAGGGGATGGCTCGGCTGTGCCGCAAGTCAAAAGCTGTGCTGGCGCAACTGTTTGGTTCTGATAAAGTTACGGCCGTTGGGGCAGACAAGAAGGAAACGGGCCTTGCGCCGGCTCGCCAGTATCGACATCACGGATATCGCGCGACCGGTGCCTCCGCTGGTAACGCAATCTCTCTTTGGCCTCTTGTGCGCCGGCTTTGCGGTGCTCTTGCGTGCCTTGACCGACATCTATCTCCCCGGCGCCGGGCCGTTCGCCCTCAGTGTACCGGTCGTTCTCGTCGCAACGTTATTCGGTCGCTGGTTTTCGGGCTTCGTCTGCCAGACACTGGCCGGGCTGCATGCCTGGTACTACGTGCTGCCGGTCGCCGGCAGTTTTGCATTCGAGGTGGCCGGCGACGGGCCGCGGGTCTTCGTCAATCTGGCCGCCGGTTATATTTCCGTGGCGCTTGCCGAGGTCTTCCGCCGCACGGCCCGCAAGGCGCTGCACGACCGCGAAGTCCTGCTGATCGAACTGGAACATCGGGTCAAGAACAGCTTTGCCTCCATTGCCGCCGTGATGCGTCTCCAGATGCGCGACGCCGGACCCGAGGCGCGCGAAATCCTGCAGGCGGCGCTTGGCCGGGTGGAAAGCTACGCGCGAGCCTATTCCCACTTGCGGTTCCAGTTCAACGATTCGGGGATGGTGTTGCTCGGAGACTATCTCATGGACCTGTGCAAGGCGCTGGAGCAAACCGTGGCACATGACCGGAATATCGAGTTCGATTGCCGTAGCGACAATACGACCATACCGCGGGACAAGGCGATCACCATTGGACTGCTGGTAAACGAGGTCGCGACGAACAGCGTCAAGCACGCCTTTGGCGACCGCGGCGGCAAGGTCTCGGTCGCCTTCGAGACGCGCGATGGAAAAAAGGTCCTGACCATCGCCGATGACGGGCCGGGCATGGGCGCGGCCACTGGCGGTACCGGGCTTGGCCATAGGCTGATCGCCGCCCTGGCGCAGCAGGCGGGCGGCACGGTGGATGTCGCTACGGGAGCCGAGGGCACCGCCTATACGATCACCTTTCTGGCAGCCTGAATCACTCCGCCGCCAGCAGTGCATCCAGCCGGGACGGCTTCGCTTCGGGGACGCCGTCCGGTTTCGGGCCGCCATAAGCCCAGTCGAGCAGTTCGACCGTGTGCAGGATCGGGATATCCGTTCCCGAGGCGATCTGGGTGATGCAGCCGATATTGCCGGTGGCGATCGCGTCCGGTTTCGTCGCTTCGATATTGCGAACCTTGCGCGTCTTCAGCTGCGCCGAGATTTCCGGCTGCATGATGTTGTATGTGCCGGCCGAACCGCAGCACAGATGCCCTTCCGCCGGATCCTTCACCTGAAAGCCCGCCGCCTTAAGCAGGTTCTTCGGCGCGGCGGTGATCTTCTGTCCGTGCTGCATCGAGCAGGCTGAATGATAGGCAACGGTCAGGTTGGATTTCACCGCCGGTTCCGGCAGCTCGATGGAGGCAAGGTATTCCGTGATGTCCTTGGCCAGTTCGGAGACGCGCGCGGCCTTCCCGGCATAGGCCGCGTCCTCGCGCAGCATCCAGCCGTAATCCTTGACGGTGGTGCCGCAGCCGGACGCGGTGATGATGATCGCGTCCAGCCCGCCCCGGTCGACCTGGCGCATCCAGGCATCGACATTGCGGCGTGCATCCGCCATCGCCTGCTCCTCGCGGCCCATATGATGGACCAGCGCGCCGCAGCAGCCCTCGCCTTCCGGAACCACAACCTCGACTCCGAGCCGCGTCAAAAGGCGTATCGTCGCCTCGTTGATGCCGGGCTTGAGAACCGGCTGGGCGCAGCCGGTCAGGATGGCGACACGGCCGCGCTTTTCGGCGACGGGCGCATGCGTGCCGGGCTGCGAAACGGCCGACGGTCTTTCGATCGTCTTCGGCGCTAGTTCCAGCATCGCTCCGAAAGCTTTGAGCGGTGCGATCGTCTTGAACAGTCCGGCAAAGGGCCGGCCGATCTTCGCTGCATAGAGCGACGCCCGAAACCTCTCCGGATAGGGCAGAACCGCCGCCAGAACATTGCGCGTCAGCCGGTTGAAGAAAGGACGCCTGTAAGTCTTTTCGATATGCGCGCGGGCATGGTCGACCAGATGCATGTAGTGGACGCCCGACGGGCAGGTCGTCATGCAGGAGAGGCAGGACAGGCAGCGGTCGATATGGGTGACCACCTTCTCGTCGGCCGGCCGCCCGTTCTCCAGCATGTCCTTGATCAGGTAGATGCGGCCGCGCGGACTGTCGAGTTCGTTGCCAAGCGTCACATAGGTCGGACACGTCGCCGTGCAGAAGCCGCAATGCACGCAAGTGCGCAGAATCTTCTCCGAGGCGGCGACCCCGGGATCCTGCAATTGGTCTGCGGTGAAATTGGTCTGCATGGCGACAGCTCTTTAAGAATAGTCAGATCCACCAGGACTGGGGATTGGCGATGGGCTCGTTCTTCTGCAACGCCATAAGGCCCTTGATGACGCGGACGATCACCCAGACGGCGACAGCGAGCATCAGCAGGAAACCGATTCCGATGATGAACAGGAGCGCCGAAACGAAGGAGGCCAGAAGCGCGATCCAGAATGTGCGGATCTGCCAGGTGTAATGCGACTCGACGAACCCGCCGGCCTTGCCGCGGTTCAGATAGGCCATGACGATGCCGACAATCGCGGTGATGCCGATTATGAAGCCGACGAGATAGAGAATATAGATGGCCATCGCATTTTGCGGGCCGGGCTCGAGCCATCCGTCGCTCTGGCGCGGCGTAACGGGCGGCGGGATCTGGGGATCGGTCATGGTACTTTCTCCAGTTCGTGTTTATGCAGCCTTGCGGCCGCCATTCCACACCATTTTGCCGGGATTGAAAATGCCCGCCGGATCGAGAGCCGCGCGGACGCGCTCCGCCAGCGCGGCGACAGGCGCGGCCTGCGGCTGGAACACCGGCGTCACGGCGCGGATATCTTCCGCAGCACGGATCAGCGTCGCGTGGCCGCCGCCGCATTTCGCCACGGCGGACCGGACGATACCGGCGGAGGCATCGCCCTCCTCGTCCAGTTGAAGCCAGACAAGCCCACCCTGCCAGTCATGGAAGGCCTCGCCTCGGACTTCGCGCAGGATCATCGCGGCGACGTCGTGGCCAGCCAGGGGCGCAACGGAGATCTTCCATAGCGGCTTCATGGTGCCGGCAAAGGGCGCGACATCGCGGATATCGGCCCAGAGGGACTTCGAGGCCGTCTCGTCCATTTCGCTGGCATTCGCCGCGCTTCGAAGCGCGGCTTTCAGCCGGCCTAGCCGAGCCGCGACCGATTCCGGGAAGCCTTCGAGGCGCAACACTGTCGCCGAACCGCCATCGAGCCCGGAGCGTTTGGCGACGCTTTCCGGAAGGTGGGCCGCGCCGGAAACTTCCGCGCTAGTGCCCATGGCCGCCGCCATCAGATTGGCCGCTTCATCCTCATGCGCGCCATGAATGACCAAAGTCGTTTCGGTTTCGGCGCGCGGCAGCACCTTGAAGGAGACTTCGGTGACAAGTCCCAGCGTACCCCAGCTTCCCGCCATCAGCTTGACGAGATCGAGCCCGGTGACGTTCTTCATCACCCGGCCGCCATTCTTTATGACTTCACCCGCTCCGTTGACGAAACGCACGCCGAGCAAAGCGTCTCGCGCGGCTCCGGCAATGAGGCGGCGCGGGCCGGAAATGTTGGCGGCCGCCAGCGCGCCGATTGTCGGGATGCCGTTCGCGCCGAACAGACCGCGCCAGTCACCCGGCTCGAAGGCGAGCATCTGGCCGTTTTCGGCGAGCGCCGCCTCGATCTCGGCGACCGGCGTTCCCGCGCGCGCCGTCAGCACCAGTTCGGCGGGATCGTAATGGGAGATACCGGTCAGTCCGGCGGTCGACAGGAGGCGATCCGCCTGGAAGATCTGCCCGATACCGCGCTTCGTGCCGCCGCCTGCAATCTCCAGGTGAATGCCCTTCGCCGCCGCTTCGCGGACGATCTCGGCGGCCTCTTCTTCGCAGGCCGGTGCTACGGTTTCCGTCGCCATGGTCAGTTCGCCTTGCGCATCTCGAGGTCGAGCGGGAAGACCTTGGAGGGATTGAGCAGCCAGGACGGGTCGAAGGCTGCGCGCACGCGCATCTGCTGGTTGAGGTCCGTTTCCGTGAACTGGTGCAGCATCAGGTCGCGCTTCTCGATCCCGACGCCGTGTTCGCCGGTCAGGCAGCCGCCCGCGTCGACGCACAGTTTCAGGATTTCCGCGCCCGCGGCTTCCGCCTTCTCCGCTTCCTCCGGGTCGTTGACGTTATAGAGGATCAGCGGATGCATATTGCCGTCTCCGGCGTGGAACACATTGGCGACGCGCAGACCGTATCTGTCGACGATGTTCGAGGTTTCGCGCAGCACATGCGAAAGCTGGCCAAGCGGGACCGTGCCGTCCATGCATATATAGTCCGCGACACGGCCGGTCGCGCCGAAGGCCGACTTGCGGCCTTTCCAGATCGTCGCCGCTTCCATGGCCGACTGGCTTTCCTTGACGCGCTTGACGTCATGTTTCCGGGCGATCGCGATGATCTTCTTGAGCATCGCGTCCATCTCGTCGTCCGAGCCCTCGACCTCGACGATCAGCAGGGCCTCGACATCCATCGGATAGCCCGCATGGGCGAAGGCCTCGCAGATATCGATGGCCGGCTTGTCCATGAACTCGATGGCGACCGGAATGATGCCCTCACCGATGATGTCGGCGACGCAGGCGCCCGCCACCTCGGAGGAATCGAAGCCGAACAGCACGGGCCGCGCGCCCTCCGGCTTGGCGATCAGGCGCACCACCGCCTCGGTGATGATGCCGAGCTGACCTTCCGATCCACAGACGAGGCCGAGCAGGTCGTAGCCTTCCGCGTCCAGCGCCTTGCCGCCGAGTTCGATCACCGTGCCGTCCTGCAGGACCATCTTCACGCCGAGCAGATTGTTTGTGGTCACGCCATATTTCAGACAATGGGCCCCGCCGGAGTTCATCCCGATATTTCCGGCGATCGTGCAAGCGAGCTGCGAGGACGGGTCCGGCGCATAGAAGAAGCCGTCGGCGGAGACCTCGTCTGATATGCGCAGATTGGTGACGCCGGCCTGTACCCTCGCGGTTCGGTTCTCGAAATCGATCTCGAGGATGCGCGACATCTTGGAAACGCCGATCACCACCGCGTCCTCCTGCGGGATCGCGCCGCCCGCGAGCGATGTGCCCGCGCCGCGCGGGATCACCGGGACGCCATTGGCCGAGCAGTATTTCATCACGGCCGCGACCTGCTCCGTCGTCTCCGGCAGCACGACGGCGAGCGGCACGCGGCGATACGCGGTGAAGGCATCCGTTTCGAAGGGCACGAGTTCGCGCTCCTCCGTCACGAGGCAGTCGGCCGGCACCAATTCCGCCAGACCGGCACGAATCTCGTCGCGCCGCGCGACAATGTCGGGACGCGGATCCAGAAATCGGATTTGGTTCATGACTGCCTCTCCCCGGCGGGCATCCTCCACCCGCCAAACTGGTAAATCTTTTTTACCACTTGTTGCAAAATTGTGCAATCGGACCTGACAATGCCACGCAGGGTGATCCAAATGCAGCCGATATGCGAATTACTTTTTTACGTAAGGGAAAAAATCACTTCCCATTTGCCCCGCAGAGCGTTTAGCTAAAGACATGCCGCAAGGTAAAGCAACGCCGATTTGTCAGCGAGATAAAAACAAAATGAGCAACTTTGGCGATCTGGAAATCTTCTCCCGTGTGGTTTCGGCTGGCAGTATGTCGGCGGCCGGACGCGAACTCGGACTTTCGCCGGCGGTCGTTTCGAAGCGGCTGCGCCGGCTCGAAGACCGGCTCGGTTCGCGTCTGCTGCAGCGAACGACCCGGCAGATCGCGCTGACCGAAACCGGACAAGGCTATTACGAGCGGGTTGTCGCGATCCTCGCGGGCGTCGAGGAGGCGGAAGCCTTCGTTTCGCGCCGCGCGGCGACGGCGCGCGGTACGCTGAAAGTGTCGGCCCCGACATCCTTCGGGCGCATGCATATCGCCCCGCATCTCGGCGCCTTCATGGAAGCCAACAAGGATCTCGCGATCAATCTCGTACTCTCCGATGAATTCGTCGATATCGTCGGCGAAGGCTACGATGTCGCGATCCGCATCGCCGAGCTTGCCGATTCCAGCCTCGTTGCACGCAAGATCGCGCCGGTGCGGCGCATGCTCTGTGCGTCTCCGACCTATCTGGAACGCCACGGCACGCCGCAGTCGCTCGCCGATCTCGAAGACCACAACTGCCTGACGCATGTGTCTGGCGAGGCATGGCGTCTCGAAGGCCCGAACGGGCCCGTCGCCTTCCGCCCGCAAGGTACTCTGATGACCAATTCCTCCGAGGTCGTGCGCGAGGCCATTCTCGCGGATATCGGCATCGGTCTGCGCTCGACCTGGGATATCGGGCCGGAACTCGCCGATGGCCGGCTGGTACAGGTGCTTTCGGACTTTGGGGGCTCGCACAATATTGCCGTCCACGCGATTTATCCGTCGCGCCAGTTCCTGCCGATCAAGGTGCGCCTGTTCATCGATTTCCTGGCCGATCTCTATGGCAGCGTTCCCTATTGGGATGCCGGATTGAATGGCGGCGACGCGCAATCGGACGGCCCCGCACGCATCTCGGCGGTGCGCTGAACAATCCCGTCAATGCCCGCCATCGCTATGCGAGCGGCGGATACGGCGGACGAGAAGCCAGATGATCAGCACGACAATCGGGACCGCGGCTGCGGTCAGAACACTGTCTTTGACGCCGAAACGTTCCGCGCCGAAGCCCTTCGCGAGATAGGCGATAAGCCCGACGACATAATAGGAGACGGCGGCGACGGAGAGGCCCTCGACAGTCTGCTGCAACCTCAGTTGCAATTTGGCGCGAGTGTTCATCGAATGCAGGAGATCGCGGTTCTGCTTTTCCACCGCGACATTGACCTTGGTGCGCAGCAACGTGGCGGCGCGGGCGAGTTTTTCGGACAGGTTCGAGAGCCGGTCCTCGACCGAGCGGCAGGTGCGCATCGCCGGCGCGGTGCGGCGGGTGAGGAAGCCGCGCCATGTTTCATTGCCGGTGATCGGCTCCTCGGCGAGCGCATCGAGCCGGTCATGGACGATCTCGTCATAGGCGCGGCTCGCGCCGAAGCGATAAAGGCTCGACGCGGCATCGGCCTCGAGGTCGGCGGCAAGCGCGGTGATTTCGTCCAGCAAGGGTTCGGCATCGCCGCCCTCGACCGCGCGCATGCGATCGGTCAGAGAAGCCAGCCGATCCTCCGCCTTGCGCATGCGCGGCGACAGGGACTGGGCGAGCGGCAGGCCGAGCATGGCGAGTGTCCGGTAGATCTCGATGTCGAAAAGGCGCTGCGCCAGCGCGCCGGTGCGTTGAGGGCTCATCCCGTTGTCGAGGACGAGGATCTGGGTCAGGCCGGACGCGTCCTGGCGGAAATCGGTGACGATGGTCGCCAGACCGCCTTCCACGACCGAGCAGCACAGCGAGGCCGGATCGAATTCCGAAATCAGGCCCATTGAGGCATCGGAGTGCGTGCGGATTTCCATGCGGACGCCGGCGATCAGCGTGCCGGGGGCCGGAAACTCCTCGCCAAAGGGATGGCCGGTCAATGACGCGCCGAAACTCTCGGGCAGCGGGCCTTCCCAGAGATAGGTCGACGCTTCGGTATGGCGCTCCCATTGCAGGGTGCCCTTGCCGGTGCGGATCGTGTGGTGGCGCGCCTGTTTGACCGGCGGCGCGGCGCCGTGACGGCGCGACAGTTCCGAGAGAACGGCATGATCCACGGTAGCGCCGCCCTCGGTCATGAAGCACAGTTTCACCAGCGCGCGCGGGGCGGCGATCGACGGCGCGGGGCTGGAATGGATTTCACCCAGCGCGGCGGACCGACCCGCATGCAAAGGGAAGCCGAACGCGCCGCGGCGCTCGACATTCTCGGGCGGCGTATCCTTTTCGGGCGTCTCGGAGGGGGTGGTGGCGTCGGTCATGGCATCCTGCACGGCGAAAGTTGCGCGCGGACTATAGCGCGGCGGAGGGCGAATGATACCGGAGGGATTGACGCATGGTTCGGCTTTTTTCCAACCGAAATGATCGGGCCGCTGCGCACAGAAAAGCGTCGTCCGCCGTGACGTCAATTGGACAATAAAATTGACCAATGCCCTCTCCACCCGCTACTTTCGTCGCAATAGGGAGGCGAGGATGTCAGCGAGTTTCTTTTCGCGGATCGATCACGTGCGCACGGCTGACGAGGTTTGCGCGCAGATTGAAACGCTCGTGCTCGAGGGCGTTCTCAGGGTCGGCGATAAGCTGCCGGGCGAGCGGGAATTATCACGCCAGTTCGACGTGTCGCGGCCGGTGCTGCGCGAAGCGATCAAGGACATGGAGAGCCGCGGCCTCCTGGTCACGCGGCATGGTGGCGGCACCTTCATCGCCGATGTCATCGGCGACGTGTTCTCGCCGGTCATGCTGGAGCTGATCGCCAAACACCCCAAGGCAACGTGCGACTATCTGGAATATCGCCGCGACGTCGAAGGGATCGCCGCGGCGCATGCGGCCGAACGGGCGACCGAGGACGACAAGGCGCTTCTGACCGATATCATGACGCGCATGGAAGCCGCGCATGCGCAGGACGGTTTCCAGGAAGAATCGGAAATCGACATCGAGTTCCACAATGCGGTGTGCGAGAGCGCCCACAACATCCTGCTGATGCATGCGCTGCGCTCGTGCTACCGGATGCTGCAGAACGGCATCTTCTTTTCGCGCGCGCTGGTCTACGGCATGCCGGGCGCGCGCGACGAGTTGTTGAAGCAGCACCGCGCGATCCATGACGCCATCATCATCGGTGATGCGCCTGCGGCAAAGCGTGCAGCCGAGGCGCACATGGAATTCGTCGAGAACTACAGCCGCGAGGCGGAGCGGGCCAAGAACTGGCAGACCGTCTCCCGCCTGCGCCGGGCCCAGAGGCTCGAACCGGCGGATTAAGCCGCTTTCTCAACAACCAACTCACACGTCTCATCGGGAGCGCGATCCCCTTGCGCTCCTTCCCGAATCCCGCCATCCTTGCCTTGATGGTTGCCGAAGGCGGAGACGCCCGACGCATGAAAAGGGAATACGGTGAGGATCCGACAGGAACCGAATCCGTAGCTGCCCCCGCAACTGTAAGCGGTTAGCGGCTCTGCGATTACCACTGCCCGGTCCGGGCGGGAAGGTGCGGAGCGGCTTCGACCCGCAAGCCAGGAGACCTGCCATCACAATGCAACACGAACCGGGCGGGGTGCCCCGGATGGAGGCTTGAGATGGAATTCAGGGATTGTTTCCCGGCATCTTCGGTTCGATTCGCGCTCCCGCTCATGCGCGGAGGGCGCTTTGAAACACGTTACCTGCCAGAATCTGTCCGGCCATTGCTGTGACGACGACACCATGTGCCCGGCTGCGCGCCAATTCCTTGACCGGCTTCAACAGGCCGTCGGCCTTGCGGTATCGATGAATGGCGGAAGCTTCGAGATCGCCGGCCAGGTCGAGCTGTCGAATGCAGGCTGTACCTGCGTCCGGCGCTATCACGCCGACGCTAACAGTGCCTGGCTAGACCGGTTCCCGATCATGATGAATCATGATCGCAAAGATTACCGGTCCGCTAATAAAGCTGGCGCGCCAGTCAAGGCCGAGCACGCCCGTCAAGTCCATTAGAACCTGGAGGTTCAGGACTTGGCGGCCGATTTGCTCCGTGTCGCTGCCGGGCGTTTTGCCGGCGTTTGCCGCTTGGGCGCGGAAGCAGACTTCGCAGCCGCTGCGCGCGGTTTCGCGGCTGATTTCGGCTTCGTGGCGGTTTTCGGCTTTGCCCCGGCGGACTTCTTCGTCGTGGTTGCGGCCGATTCGGCTTTGGCCTGCTGAACCTTGCGCGCGGTAGCCGGCGGTACGAGCAGATTGTGGTGGCCGACATTGGCGATATTGGTCTCGCCGGCCAGCGCCATGGTGATATCGAGTTCCTTGCGCAGCATCTGCAGCGCCTTGGTGACGCCAGCCTCCCCGGCCGCGCCGAGACCGTAGATGAAGGCACGGCCTATGAAGGTCGACTTCGCGCCGAGCGCGACCGCCTTGAATATGTCCATGCCCGATCGGATGCCCGAGTCGAGATGAACCTCGATCTTGTCGCCGACCGCGTCGACGATCGGGGCGAGCATGTCGATCGACGCCGCCGCACCGTCCAGCTGGCGGCCGCCATGATTCGAGACGATGATCGCATCGGCGCCTGCGCCGGCCGCGATCTTCGCGTCTTCGACATCGTTGACGCCCTTGAGGATCAGCGGCCCGTCCCAATGCTTCTTGATCCACTCGACCGATTCCCAGTCGAGCGTCGGGTCGAACTGGCTGTTGGTCCAGTCGGAAAGCGACGACATGTCCTCGACGCCCTTCACATGGCCGGCAATGTTGCCAAAGGTCCGGTTCCGGGTCTGCAGCATGCCGAGGCACCAGGTTGGCTTGAAGGCCAGGTTGATCATGTTGGCGAGCGTCGGCTTCGGCGGCGCAGAAAGGCCGTTCTTAACGTCCTTGTTGCGCTGCGCGAGGATCTGGAGGTCGAGCGTCAGTACGAGCGCTGAACAGCCGGCCGCCTTGGCACGCGCGATCAGATCGGCGGCGAAACCGCGATCGCGCATGACATAGAGCTGAAACCAGAACGGCTTCGACGTCGCCTTCGCCACTTCCTCGATGGAGCAGATGCTCATGGTCGACAGCGTGAAGGGCACACCGAATTTCTCGGCGGCGCGGGCGGCGTGGATCTCGCCGTCGGGATGCTGCATGCCGGTCATGCCGACCGGAGCGAGCGCCACCGGCATGGAGACGTCCTGACCGACCATCGTCGTCGCCACCGAGCGATTGTCGATCTTGCGGGCGACGCGCTGGCGCAGCTTGATCCGTGAAAAAGCGTCCGAATTGTCGCGATAGGTGCTCTCTGTCCACGCGCCCGAATCGGCATAATCGTAGAACATGCGCGGCACACGCCTGCGCGCGATCCGCTGCAGGTCGGAGATGTTGGTCACCTTGTCGAGAGTCATGATGTGTCGTCCTCGCATGAATTCCAGCAACGGTCTTAACCGTTAGCCGAGGCGAGGAAAAGATGGCGACTTGGAGAGAAAGACAGGCGAGACGGCTATAACGCGAAGGAGATCGCTAGTTAACGGACGCTATCGCGCCCGCTGAAATGCCATATCCATCGGTCGGCACTTTCCCGGCCATCGCGCCATCCGTATAGACGGCGAGACCCCAGAAAGAGATTGCAAGAAGCATTCCCGCCGACAGGACGGCCGCGCGAACGGACATGACGAATTCCTTTTTTTCCTACTGTTGCCGCGACATTGAAGCACGCTTGGCGGGAGCCGGATGTGTTTTCGATCACATGGGTGTCTAAACACGTTAGCCGTATATGGTTTACGCCACGAAAACGCCACAGTGTTTTCCGGGTTCCATAAAAATTTCACAAGAGGTGTATTGCCGGAGCAACATCCTTCCATGCCGCTGCAAAACCGCGTTACCCCATTCGGAGAAATCGTCGCCCATCCGGCCCGCGGCCTGTTCATGGGAAACCGCGGAATCCTGCACATTTCCGGCCGACGGCTGCATCCGACGCGGCGCTGGACACACAAGACCTGGATCTGCTGCCTGTGCGAGTTCAAGGGCCGTCATCGCCCCGTGATGACGCCGGGCCGCTACACCGAACTGTTCTTTCTCGACGAGGCGGCGGCGCTGGCGGCGGGCCATCGCCCCTGTTTCGAGTGCCGGCGCGCCGATGCGAAGCGATTCGCTGCGGCATGGGCGCAAGGCAACGGAGGTCCGCTGCCGTCGGCCCGCGACATGGATGCCGTTTTGCATGCGGAACGGCTCGACGGAAAAGACAAGCGGCTCCACCGCCTGACAGCCTCGCCGGGCGCGCTTCCAGACGGCGCGATGGTCGCCGCCGATGACCGCGCCTGGCTGGTTCTCGACGGGCGATTCCTGCCGTGGTCGTTTGAGGGCTATGGCGCGGCGGCGGGAGAGCCGGCCGGCCTGTCATTGCTGACACCGCCTTCCATCATCAGGGCGCTTGTCGCCGGATACCGTCCGTCATTGCATCCATCGGCATCGGGCGATTGACCTTTCGCGCCTGCCGGGCCATCCGTCTCCCATGCGCGCCAATTACCGTATGCAACGCCTGTTCCTCGACGCCCCGCTCACGGCCGGCGGGACAGTCGCGCCCGACAAGGCGCAATCCAACTATCTCCTCAATGTCCTGCGGCTCGCTGAAGGCGCGGAGCTGCTCGTCTTCAACGGGCGCGACGGCGAATGGCGCGCCGTCCTGCGCCAACCCGGCAAGAAGCAGGCGGCGCTTGAGCTTGCCGAACAGGTGCGCCCGCAGCCCGCATCGTCCGACCTCGTCTATTGCTTCGCACCGCTCAAGTCCGGCCGGCTCGATTACATGGTTCAAAAGGCTGTCGAAATGGGTGCCGGCGCCCTGCAGCCGGTGATGACGCATCACACCCAGGTGCCGAAGATCAATGTCGAGCGCATGGCGGCGAATGCGGCCGAGGCGGCGGAGCAATGCGGTATCCTGTCAATTCCGGAAAGCCGCGAGCCGTTGAAATTCGACCGGTTGCTTGCCGGATGGGATCCGGATCGGCGGCTGATCTTCTGCGACGAGGACGCGGAGACGAACAATCCGCTTGCCATCCTGCAGTCCTTGCCGAAAGGCCCGCTTGCTGTGCTGATTGGCCCGGAAGGCGGCTTCTCGGATGCCGAGCGGGACCAGTTACGCGCCCTGCCCTTCGTCACCGCCATTCCGCTCGGGCCCCGCATCCTGCGCGCCGACACCGCGGCCGTCGCCGCGCTTGCGGTCATCCAGGCGACAATCGGCGACTGGGGCTGATTCAATTCGCTTGATCCTGCGTCAACAAATTTGCGCTTGCCCGTTGGCTCGCGAATGTCCATCAAGCGAACCGGAAAATCAGATGAGGCGGCCAGATGGCGCGTGACACGACAGACGAAACCCCGATCTCCTCGATAGAGGAACTGGCGGGCTATCTAGCTTCCGGCTGCAAGCCGAAGAAAGACTGGCGGATCGGCACCGAGCACGAGAAGTTTCCCTTCTTCGTCGAGAGCAACGGCCCGGTGCCCTATGAGGGCCAGAGCTCTATCCGCGCGCTGCTGGAAGGCATGCGCGAAAAGCTCGGCTGGTCGCCGATCATGGATGACGGCCGTATCATCGGCCTCTACGAACCGACCGGCATGGGCGCCATCTCGCTTGAGCCGGGCGGCCAGTTCGAACTGTCCGGCGCGCCGCTGGAATCGATCCACCAGACCTGCCGCGAATCCAACGCCCATCTGTCGCAGCTTCGCCAGATCGCAGATCCGCTCGGCATCAAGTTCCTCGGCCTCGGCGCCAGCCCGAAATGGACGCTGGACGAAACGCCTCGCATGCCGAAATCGCGCTACGACATCATGCGCGCCTATATGCCGAAAGTCGGCACGCAGGGCCTCGACATGATGCACCGGACCTCGACGATCCAGGTCAATCTCGACTTCTCCTCCGAAGCCGACATGCGCAAGAAGATGCAGGTCGCCTACCGGTTGCAGCCGGTGGCGACCGCACTTTTCGCCAATTCGCCCTTCACCGACGGCAAGCCGAACGGGCTGCAGTCGTGGCGCGCCGATATCTGGCGTGATACGGACAATGACCGCGCCGGCGTGCTGCCGTTCGTCTTCGCCGACGATTTCGGCTTCATGGACTACACCCAGTGGGTGCTCGACGTGCCGATGTACTTCGTGCTGCGCGAGGGCAAGTATCACGACTGTACCCGCGTCACCTTCCGCCAGTTCATGAATGGCGCGCTGGAAGGGAAAATCCCGGACGCCAGGCCGAATATGGGCGACTGGACGAACCATCTGTCGACGGTCTTCCCGGAAGTACGGCTGAAGAAATTCATGGAGATGCGCGGTGCCGATGGCGGTCCGTGGCGCAAGATCTGCGCCCTGCCGGCGCTTTGGGTCGGCCTCCTCTATGACGACGTCGCGCTGGAAAAGGCCGACGCGCTGACACGCGACTGGAGTTTCGAGGACGTCGTCGCAGCGCGCGACAGCGTGCCGAAGGACGGGCTGAAGGCGAAGGTCGGCAACCGGACGATGCGCGAAATCGGCTACGATGTGCTCGCCATCGCCCGCGCCGGACTGCTGGCGCGCGCAAAGCTCAACGCCGACGGCTTCGACGAGGCGCATTTCCTGGCCCCGCTGGAGGAAATCGTCGCGCGCGGCACGAGGGCCGCCGAACAGATGGTCACCGAGTATCACTCGGTCTGGGGCGGCTCGATCGAGCCCGTTTTCCTCGAATACGCCTACTAGTCCGCCGGGGCACAAGTCCCGGAAATTGCAGATGTTTTCCTAACGTCAAGCGAGACGACCTTAACTTATGGTTGTCTTTTTTCTGCAATGGTGCCCGCGCAAGAGAAAAGACGGCACTCGATGACGAAGGACAACGCGACCCCGCTTAACGGGGATGATATCTGGCAACACGCGCTCTCCACCGCGCGGCTGGGCGTGATCGACAGAAATTTCGTGACCGGAGACTGCTCGCATTCGGCGAGTTGGAAGCGCATGCTCGGCTATGCGGAGCACGAACTTCCCGACCACGGCGATCTGTGGCTGTCGCTGATGCATCCCGAGGATGTCGACCTGGTCAAGGATGTCAGCCGGCGCAACGTAATCGGCGAAATTCCGTTTCTGGAAGCCGAGTTCCGCCTGCGCCACAAGAACGGCGACTGGCGCTGGTTTCTCGGCAGGGGCTGCGTCGTCGAACGCGACCCGCAATCAGGCGCTGCAGTGCGCATGATTGCTCTTCAGACAGACATCACGAACCAGAAACTCGCCGAGCACGCGCTGACCGACAGCAATACCCGATTGCGCCTGGCGCTGAACGCCAGTGGCATCGGCATCTGGCAATACGACCTGGAAACCGGCACGCTCCTCTGGGACGAACGCATGCACCAGATCTTCGAAGTGGATCCGCGACAGGGCAAGGTCACGCCGCAATCGTGGATCGACAGGCTGCACCCCGAAGACCGGGCCGAAATCAAAAGACACAAAAGGGATGCGATCCAGAGCGGCAGAGTCTCCGAGATTCGATACCGGATCGTGACGCCCAGCGGCAAGATCCGCCATCTCATGGCGCTGATGAGGATCGTCACGGACGGAACCCGCACGAAACGGCTGATCGGTACCAATCGCGACGTGACCAGCGAAGTTATCGCGGCGGAAGCGCTCGCGACTGAAAAGGAAACGCTGCGCGTCACGCTGCATTCGATTCGCGACGCCGTCGTCGCGACGGATGAGAAGGACATGATCACCTTCGCCAATGAGGCGGCTTTGCGATTGTTCGGCCTGAGCGCGGAAGAGGTGATCGGCAATCCGATTGCGGACTGGGTGCCGGGCGATGGCGCAAACCGGACCGACTGCTCCGCGGACGCGTTGCTTCCCATGGCCGGAACAGACGGATCGCAGCGGCTGGTGAGGCACACGGCCGTGCCGATCCGCACCGGAGCGGCCAGGGATGTCTCCGGTTCGGTCCACACCTTTCAGGACGTCACCGAGGAACAGGAGCGCAAGCGCGAACTTGCCCATGCCGCGCGACACGATTCGCTGACAGGCGCACTCAATCGCGGCGCCTTCGAGGAGGCGCTCGGCGAGGCGATCCTTGCCAGTTCGAGAACGACTTTCGCTCTCCTCTATATCGATATCGATTACTTCAAGGCGATCAACGACATGGCCGGCCACGCCGCCGGCGATATCGCGTTGCGGGGCGTGACATCGGCCATGCGGCAATGTCTCCCGGCAGGGTCGACAATCGGCCGTATGGGCGGCGACGAATTCGCCGCCATCGTGCCGGCCCGCGACGGTTCCGAAGCGGCGTGTGCTGCCGAATGCATGCTGGACGCCATCCGGCGAACCCATCTGCCGGCCGGCATTCGCCACCGGCGCATCAGCGCCAGCATCGGCATCGAATGGGTGGAAAACGAGAACGGAACGGTCACCGATGTTCTCGCCCGCGCCGACGACGCCTGTTATGCGGCAAAGGCCGGCGGGCGGGACCGGATCGCGTTGCGCGAGCAGAACAGCGAAGCGACACGAGGCCTTGCGGCCATCCGGATGGCCTCCGACATCGGCGACGCGATGGAAGACGGCCGGCTGACACTCTACGGCCAGGAAATCCGGCTTGTCGAAAAGCCCTGGGAAACCTGCCGCCTGATGGAAGTGCTCGCCCGGCTTGTCGATGCCAATGGCAACGAGATCCCGCCGGCGGATTTCATTCCCGCAGCCGAACGCTTCGGCATGGCTTCGATGCTCGACCGCTGGGTGATCCGCGAAACACTCGAGCAGTATGGACCGGCCATGACGCGCGAGGAGGAGATTTCCTGCGGCTTCAATCTCTCCGCGCAGACGCTCAGCGACCCGTCCCTGTGGCCCTTCGTCCGGGACATGATCGCGCGAATCGGCATTCGACCCAGAAACATCGTCTTCGAGATTACCGAAACCGCGACCGTGACCAATTTCGCAGCGGCGGAAAAATTCGTGGCGCAGGCCCGCGCCGCCGGCTGCCGCGTCAGTCTCGACGATTTCGGGACGGGATTGAGTTCGTTCGGTTATCTGCGCCGCTTCACCGTCGACAGCGTGAAGATCGACGGCGAATTCGTCGAGAACATCGCTTCGAGCCGTTTCGACCGCGCGATCGTGGCCTCGATCTGCGGCATCGCCGGAGATATGGGGTTCAACGTCGTCGCGGAGCGGATCGAGGATCCGGAGGCCCTGACCGTCCTGAAGCATCTCGGCGTCAAGTATGTCCAGGGCTACCTTCTGCACAAACCCGAGCCGATCCATACGCTGATCGAACGCCTGGGCCGCGAAGCGGGCAGCGGCATGACCACGTGGGGAGCAAAGATCGCCGGCTGACATCGGGCCGCGATTGACCGGCATCAAGGATCAACGGAACGGGATGGCCGATCCTTGCTGCATCAAGCCACCACGGGGCCGTTCTCATGATCAATCGCCGTAATGTCCTGATCGGCGCCGGCATGGCCGCGACCGGCGGGGCGGCTCTGTGGGCTCTTTCGCCAGGACCGGATTACGATGGATTGGCAGCCTCGATCCGGGAATCGCTGACACCAGCGGACGATCTGCAAACATTAGCCGGTTACGCCACGCTGGCGGCCAACAGCCACAACACGCAGCCCTGGCTATTCGCACAAGACGGGAGCGCGATATCCATCGCGCCGGACTTCACGCGTGAGACACCGGTGGTGGATGCGAACCACCATCACGTCTTCGCCAGTCTCGGCTGCGCAGCGGAAAATCTGGCCCTGGCGGCAGGAGCGGCAGGCAAACCTGCGGCGGTCGCTTATTCGGATCGGAACGAAGGCGGGGTGATGATCGATCTTGGCAGCAGTCGGACTGTGCGCGATCCGCTGTTCGACGCGATAACGAAGCGCCAGTGCACCCGCTCCCTCTATGACGGTCGCGCCGTGGAGACGGACGACCTTGCGAGCATCGAAAAAGCGGCGGCGCTCTCCGGCGCACGGGTTCTGATCGTCACCGATCCGAAGAAGATCGAGGAGGTGCTGGAAATGGTCGTCGCCGCCAACACGGCACAGGTCGAAGACCCCGCCTTTCGCGCCGAACTGAAGCAATGGCTGCGCTTCAGCCCACGCAGGGCGGTCGAGGCACGCGACGGCCTTTATTCCGCTTGCTCCGGCAATCCGACCCTGCCCGACTGGCTCGGCAGGCTGCTTTTCGATTTCGTGTTCACGGCGAAGGGCGAAAATGACAGATATGCCGCCTGGATTCGCTCCTCAGCAGGGCTCGCCATCGTCGTCTCGGATGCCAACGACAAGCCGCACTGGGTCGAGGCGGGCATGGCGTGCCAACGTTTCGCGCTCGCGGCCACCGCGCTCGGCATCCGCCACGCATTCATCAATCAGCCGCTGGAAGTGCCCGAAAAACGCCTGGAATTCGGGCGCTGGCTTGGCGACGACAGCCTCTCGCCGGACATGATCCTGCGGTTCGGCCATGCGGAGCCCATGCCGTGGTCGCTGCGTCGCCCGGTCGACGAGGTGATCGCGTGACTACTGGTGCGAAAACAGGATGAGACTGCAGTTCTTGAAGTCGTAGCGGCCGACCAGCCGGTGGCCCGCGGCCAGATAGGCGGCCACAATTTCGTCGCCGAGCCCCGGCTGTGTGAGGCGCTGAACGATCCACAACCGCGTTTCGAACTGCAGAGGACGAACTATTTCCTCGGGCGTCTGCAAGTCGGCGGCAAGTTCCACCGGCCCGGCATAATATCTATAGGCGTGGACGGCATTTGGGGGGAAGACCACCGTGCTGTCGCCCTCGCGCATCATGCTTTTCTGGCCCGCGACGAGCGCGCGCCAATCGCTGAACCAGGGTGGATCGAAGGATACGGCGGCGCGCGCGGGAAGAAGCATAAAGCCGGCGACGGCCAGCACTGCTGCGGCCTGAAGCAGTTGCGGGACCGGTAACCGCACCAGCGCCGCGGCGCCTAGCGCGAAGGCAAGAGGCCCGGCGAAGATCATGTAGCGGTCGATCAGGATCGGTTTCACCGCGAAGGACAGCGCCAGCGCGATGGCCAGGGGGCCAAGGATGGCCAACAGCATGAGCAGGATGGCGGCACCGCCTTCCCGCCGGCGCGAGTGCAGGACAATCCATGCCGCCAGGGCCAACAGGATCAGGATCGCGGCCGGGGCCGGGATGACGCGCAACGTGTTTTCCAGGAGATATCCCGCGTCCGGCAGCGGGATCCAGAACGAGCCGTCAACCACAGTCATCGCCCGTCGGGCCAGAACCACGAGCCAGGGCAGGAATATGATCGCGGCGACCGACTGGGTAGCGATCAGGCGCAGCAGCGCCCCGCGCGCAGGCCAGCCACGCGCGAGCAGGATTGCTGTGAGCGTGACCGCCGACGCCGCAAACAGGAACGTGCCGTAGAGATGGGAATAGAGCACCACCGTGCCCGTGACGGCGCAAAGCCATGCCCGGCGCATGGATGGCCGTTCAAGGAATCCCAGCATCGCCCAAAGATGCAGCGTAGCTGCCAGCGAGAACATCGCATACATGCGCACCTGGTGGGCCTGCTCTATCTCGATGGGAGACAGAGCCAGAAGGAGGGCCGCCAAAAGGCCGGCGGCCGGCCCGGCCAACCGGCATCCCAGCAGGAAAACCGCAACTACATTCAGCGTCGCGAAAACTGCCGAGGGCGCGCGCAACGCTGTTTCCGAGTCCCCGAAGACGCCGCTCACGGCCCAAAGGACCATGTTATGCAGCGGCGGATAGTTGTCGGATGCCGTGCGCGTGAAGACCTCGGCAAAGGTGCCGTTTGCCTGGAACCAGGAATAGGCCTCGTCGATCCACAGGCTGCGGTGGCCGAGATCCCAGAAGCGCAATGTCGCGGCCACGGCCGCGATCAGCATGAGCGCGACAGGCACAAACCAGTGTGTATGTTTCTGTCCGCGCGATTGCGCCCACATTGCGGAAACCCCTGCGCTATCGCGATAGATCGCGGCAATTGCGGCGAATCGTGGACCGATCGCGCACCGGTACGATCGTTGTCGGCTGCATGACAACGAAAAACGGGCCCTCTCGGGCCCGCTTCCAGCATTCGTTCGACGGTCAGACCGGCCGTTCGATCAAACCGAGACGCAGCGCTTTTGCGACGGCATGCATCCGGTTGGTGGCGCCGAGCTTGCGTGCGGCGCTGCCGAGATAATGGTTCACGGTATGGGGCGACAGCTCGAGGATGATGCCGATCTCCTCGGATGTCTTGCCCTCGGCCGTCCAGGCGAGGCAGGACTGCTCCCGCACCGTAATGCGCGGCTGGTCCCCCGTCACCGCAAGGACGTCCGGCTTCTCGTCCAGACCTTCCATGATGCATCGCGCCGCCAGATATGCCTCAGCGATCTCGGTGAAGGATTTCTGTTCGACAGCGAGAACCGCGGTCACAAGCTGACCGTGGGCCCGCGCACATCCGGGGAAGGCATAGATAAAGGCGGAGGCCCCGCCGACCCGCCATGCCGGAAGCATCTGCGGCAGGACTTCATTGCCCTCCTTCCTGACGATCGCGGCGGTCGATCGTTCGCCGACAGCATCGCGCAGTTGATCCTCGACACCGCTGGATACAATGATCGTGGCCTTGGCTGGCGTTTCGCCGGCACGGATACGAAAGAGCACGACGCCGGTTCCGCCGAAACGCTCGCACAGCGTTTCCAGGGATCCGGTCAGTTCTTCATGACCGGGCGACTGAGCCATCCAGTGCGGGGCGATTTCCCGCATGGTGAGGGGCGTGGACATTGGTCTAACCGCGTAAGTCATGCTGCACCTACCCAGTTTACGCGTTCACTGGACGATGCGCCAGGAATCCATGCCCTCTTCGGCGCCGCAGGCCTTCTGGCGCCGTCACGCGCATATATCCCGGTGTGGCCTGTCTTTTCGCGCATCGCCTCGATCGTGCGACGGCTGACCTCGAAAAGGCCGCAACAGACCGGACGGCGGCCGAATCCGTCGGCCTTGCCGATCTCGTTGAGCGGCGCGCCGGCGCGGTTGTAAATGCGCTTCATATGCGGCTCGTAGTTGGAAACCAGCGTGTGGATGGAATTGTCGAGTGCGCATTCGGCAAGTGCCATAAGCATCATGCACATGGCGTCCTGGGGGTCGATCTCCGGCATATCGGAGGCGATCTCCTCGGCATCGATGCACATGCGCGTGCCTTCCCAGATCGTCGGATGACACAGGTCGACATCCTTTGGATAGGTCTTGCGGAATACGTCGTTGAGAAGCGTCGGGCCGGTGGTCGGCAACAGCCGCAGCGAACCGTAGAGCGTCGTCTTCTGCTCGTCGGTCCACAGAAGATAGGCCGGCTTCATATCGTCATAGCTGTCGCGTTTGTGATCGCCGAAAACCGGCACGTCCCACTCGAGCTCGTCATGGAAGACGCGCTTTCGCAACCGGTACATCTGGTCGAGGAGATGGCGGTGACGATTGTAGTCCGTTGCCTGAATAAGAAAGAACATTTGCGGGCCCCGATGTCTGGTTGAACAATGGGGCCAGTATGAAAGGCAGGCAAAATCTCACAATTCCGCCATCTGGGCCGGCCCATCTGGGGGGATCGGTCCCGCGAGGGTTAGCGAGGCGTATATGGATGTGTGCCAAGGCTGAACAGAATCAGCGATTTGGGCAAATTTCAGGAGAATATTCCTGGAAGGCGGCCGCCGGGTGACGGCGCGCAACCAGCGTCAGGGTGTGATGATCTTCAGCGCCACGGCCTTGGCGACCGCTTGCGGGAGGGTCGCGCATTCAAGCTTGAAACGCGCGCTCTTGAGGTAACCGCGGACCGTGTGGCCGGAAAGGCCGAGAATGTCCGCGATCACGGTATATTCCTTGCCGCGAGCGGTCCAGGTGAGGCACTCGATCTCACGCGGACCGAGCGGCGGCATCGGATCGACTTCGCCGAAGATCTCCTCGAGCGCCCGCCGATGGACCCGGTGTGCGACTTCCTGAAGTTCGGGACCGTTCATCTCGATAAAATCCTTCCATTCGTCACCGCCAAGTGTGGAGGTGATTGAAAACAGCGAACGGCGTGCCTGCCGATCGACAACGGGGATCGAATAGCCACTGGTGCCGACATCATACTGGACGGCGTCCCGCATCATCTCCGCTTGCTCCTCGCCATATTCGAGGTCCTGCCAGTTGAAGGGCAGCATGCGCAGAAAGCCTTCCCGGGCGACCGGGTCTACAGTCACGTAGCCCTTGAGCAGATAACGCGACACCCAGGCATCCGGATAGGTCGTCTTCACGAATGGCCTGTCGAGCGTATCGACATGCGTCTGGCCGAGATGAAAAACGCAATGATGAAGGCCATAGAGATCACGGATCCGAGTGATAGCCTCCTGGACATCGCCCGAATTCTCTACAGCCTCGTAGGCGACCTTCAGTAGATCGTTTTTATCTTCCATCGAAGGCCACTGATTCTTTTTCTTTTACTTGGGCGCCGATGGCGATCGTCACCTCGCTGACAGGTGAGTTTCGCTCAACCCCCTCATATGGGGGGATTGTAACGCTTACCCGAATATTTGGAAGCCTAAAGGAAGTTGCAGTCGTCCATAGACCGAAAATGGTGCCTTCGCCGTTTGCGCAGACCGTGCAATTTCTGGAAAATATTAATTAATACAGCGCCATCAATCGCCGTTTCGAGGTCGGGATATCAACACACAGACAACCGGCTGACGTAAGATAATGTGAGATCCGGGCCCTCGGTCGCGCCGTGCGGATAGCGTCCGTAAGCAAAAAAGCCTCCGGGGATCGAATCACCGGAGGCCTTCAGCCGATCGGATCGGTGCGGCGATCACTCGCCCTTTGTGACGATGACCGGGATCAGCAAGTCGCCCCAGGTGCCGTCGCCGCCGTGATGGCGCGCGGAGCGGATCAGCTCGACCGATACGCCCGCCTCGACGGCACGCATGACCGACTGGTTCAGCCGGTGCAGATCGTTTGCCAGCATGCGGATCGCGGCCTGCTGATCGGTGCTCATGGAAGAGGACTGTTCTTCGGCCCGTTCCTTGACGTGGGTCTTCGGTCTGTCATGCGCGTTCATCTTGATCTCCCGGACTGCGCCGTTTTGTAAAGTTCTGTTATTGCGCCCCTGCCGGGGCATTTCGTTCTCATCGATATCCGCAACTCGGTCGCCTTCGTCGCGGGGCTCTTGTGACCAACTTGACATTGCGCCGCGCAATACGCACGAAAAACCGTCGCTACAGGCCGAAATATCGCGTCGCCTTGTCATCGGGACGACAGAATCGGCTTGTGAATTTGTAAAAATTGTAAAATACTCGGCGTCGAGCCTGCGGGCGCCGACTGTAAAGATTTCGACAATCCCATGAGCGAACAAAAGATCTTCGCGGGGCCGCGTGTCCGGCGCATCCGCAACAACGCCGGCCTGACGCAAACCGCCATGGCCGCGGAACTGGGCATCTCGCCGTCCTATCTCAACTTGATCGAGCGCAACCAGCGGCCGCTGACGGTGCAGCTGCTGCTCAAGCTCGCCTCCGTCTACAAGATTGACCTCGAGGAATTGCAGGCCGGCGGCGACTCGATGCTGCCGCAGCTCAAGGAGATGTTCGCCGATCCGCTTCTGGTCGGCGAGTTGCCGGGCGACCAGGAGCTCGTCGAGGTGTCGGATGCCGCGCCCAATGTGGCGACCGCGATGCTGAAGCTCTACCGCGCCTATCGCGAGGGCCAGGACCGGCTGACGGACCTTTCCGACCTGCTGGCGCGCGAAGGTCACGAGACGCGGCTTTCCGGCGCGCGGCTGCCGGTCGACGAGGCGCGCGAGGCCTTCGAGAAACGCGCCAATCACCACGCGGCGATCGAGGAGGAGGCGGAGGCCTTCGTCAAGCTTCTGGCGCCCGGCGACGACCTGCTCGGCGCCTTGAAGACCTGGCTGCGCACGGATCACGGCATCGCCGTGAAGGTCCTGCCGGTCGCGACGATGCCGCAATGGCGCCGGCGCTATGACCGCCACTCCAACCGCCTGTTCATCTCCGAGCGGCTTTCGTCGCATGACCAGTTGCGCGAAGTCGCGATGGAAGCCGCATTGCTGCGCATGCGCGTCGCCATCGACGCCGAGGTGAAGGCGTTGAAGCTTTCCGGCGACGAGGCGCGGCGCATCGCCCGGTTCGAACTGGCCCGCTATGCGGCGCACGCGCTGATGATGCCCTATCAGCCCTTCCTGAATGCCTGTGAGCGGACGAAATACGATGTCGACGTGCTGCGCTCACGGTTCAACGTGTCCTTTGAACAGGCAGCCAACCGGCTGACCATGCTGCAAAGGCCGAGCGCGGCGGGTATCCCCTTCTTCATGCTGGAGGTCGACCATGCCGGAAACCGCTTCCGCCCGGCCGGTGCGACCGGCTATCCGCAGGCGCGTTTCGGCGGCGGCTGCCCGAAACTGCCGGTCCATTCCGTGTTCTCGCAGCCGGGCCATATCGCGGTCGAGGCAGTGGAAATGCCGGATGGTGCGCAGTTCCTCGTCATCGCGCGAACGCTGGAAGGGCCGCAGGGCGCGTTCCACGAATTGCCGCGCCGCACGGCGCTGCTTCTCGGCTGCGATCTCTCGCATCGCGACCAGGTCATCTACGGAACGGCGCTTGCCGGGCCGAAGGACGATCCGCTGAAGGTTCCGGTCGGCCCGGCCTGCCGCGTCTGCGAAAGGGCCGGCTGCCTCGCGCGCGCCGAACCGCCGATCACGCGGCCGCTCGGGCTCGACGAGATGGTCACCGGCGTCAGCGCCTTCGACTTCGGCTAGAGCCTTTCAGGGTCAGATAGAAGCATTCTGCCGGAGCAGGTTTGCCCCGAGATCGAGGGATCTGGCGCGGGCCGTGCCAGGGCACGGTCAAGCCGGAGCCCGAAGGCATCGGGGCAAACATGCCCGGCCCTTCGGGTTTCCGTCCGGCGGGCGCCCGCTTTGTCGGCGCGCTTGCCCG
>PAKZ01000042.1 GCA_002706335.1 Ahrensia sp. | reverse complement strand
TTCATGGGGCGCGATGGGCGCCGCCGAGTTCTGCTGGCAGGCGGCGCGCCAATACGGGCTCGACCGCAAGCAGTTCGGCAAGCCGCTGGCGCAGACGCAACTGTTCCAGAAGAAGCTCGCCGACATGCAGACGGAGATCGCGCTCGGCCTTCAGGCGGCGTTGCGCGTCGGACGGCTGATGGACGAGGGCAATGCCGCGCCCGAGATGATCTCGCTGATCAAGCGCAACAATTGCGGCAAGGCGCTCGAGATCGCCCGCACCGCGCGCGACATGCATGGCGGCAACGGCATCTCCGAGGAGTTCCAGGTGTTCCGCCACATGGCCAATCTCGAGACGGTCAACACCTATGAGGGCACGCATGATGTGCACGCCCTGATCCTCGGCCGCGCCCAGACCGGCCTGCAGGCGTTCTTCTAGGGAGAACGGTATGGATCGGTCCGCCATTGTACACGAGAATTTCCTTCGGCGTTTGTCCGAGGTGGACCTGCCGCCGGGCCGCGCACCTGTCGGACCGTTGTCGCAAGCGGAGGCCGTTTCCATCTACAGATCAGGCTGTCTCTGCCGGGCGCTTGATCGCAAGAGTCGGGCCATGCAGGCGGCGGGGCAGGGCTACTACACGATCGGCTCGTCGGGGCACGAGGGCATGGCGGCCGTCGCCGCCGCGCTGCGACCGACCGACATGGCTTTCCTCCACTACCGGGATGCGGCTTTCCAGATCCAGCGGGCCGAGCAGGTCCCCGGCCAGTCGATCGCCTGGGATATGCTTCTGTCCTTTGCCTGCTCCTCGGATGATCCGATTTCGGGCGGCAGGCACAAGGTTCTTGGCTCCAAGGCGCTGAACATTCCGCCGCAAACCTCGACCATTGCCTCGCATCTGCCGAAGGCCGTCGGCGCGGCCTATTCGCTCGGCCTTGCCCGGAGACATCCACCCGAGCACAAGGCGCTTCCCGACGACGCGATAATAATGTGTTCCTTCGGCGATGCGTCCGCGAACCATTCGACCGCGCAGGGCGCCTTCAATACGGCGCAATGGACGGCCTATCAGTCCGTCCCCATGCCGCTGCTTTTCGTCTGCGAGGACAACGGCATCGGCATTTCCACCAAGACGCCGAAGGGCTGGATCGGCGCGAATTTTGCGGATCGGCCGGGATTGAAATACTTCCCGTGCGACGGGCTCGATATCTACGACACGTTCCGTGTGGCTTCGCAGGCTGCCGATTACGTTCGCAAGCGCCGCCGGCCGGCCTTTCTGCACGTGCGTACCGTTCGTCTTTACGGCCATGCCGGCGCGGATATGCCGACCACCTATATGAAGCGCGAGGAGGTCGAGGCTGAGGAGGCGAATGATCCGCTGCTCCACTCGGCACGGTTGCTGTCTGAAGCCGGTGCGCTGGATACCGCAGACGCATTGGCGATCTACGAGCAAACCAACGCGCGCGTCGAGCGTGTTGCGGACGAAGTGGTGACGCGTCCGCGGCTGAAGTCGGCGAAGGACGTCATGGCGAGCCTCATTCCGCCGCCGCGTGCCTGCAAACCCAGCAACGGTCCGACGGCAGAAGCGCGGGCGGCGGCTTTCGCCAGCGATCTCAAGGCTATGCAAGAACCGCAAATCATGTCGCGCCTGATCAACTGGGCGCTGACCGACCTGATGCTCACTCATGGTGAGATCGCGCTGATGGGCGAGGATGTAGGGCGCAAGGGCGGCGTATACGGCGTGACTCAGAAGCTCATGTCACGCTTTGGACCGTCACGGGTAATCGATACGCTACTCGACGAGCAATCGATCCTCGGGCTTGGTATAGGGCTCGCACATAACGGCTTCCTGCCTATTCCGGAGATCCAGTTCCTCGCCTATTTGCACAATGCGGAAGACCAACTGCGCGGCGAGGCGGCGACGCTCCCGTTCTTTTCCAACGGCCAGTACACGAATCCGATGATCGTCCGGATTGCGGGACTTGGTTATCAAAAGGGCTTCGGCGGACACTTCCACAATGACAATTCGGTCGCCGTGCTGCGCGACATTCCTGGTCTCATCCTGGCTTGCCCGTCGAGCGGGTCGGATGCGGCGATGATGCTACGAGAATGCGTGAGGCTGGCTCGCGAAGAACAACGACTTGTGGTCTTCCTGGAGCCGATTGCGCTCTATCCGATGCGTGACCTGCACGAGGCGGGCGACGGCGGCTGGATGACGCGTTACCCGGACCCGTCGGAGCGGATCGGCTTCGGTGAAGTTGGGCGGCATGGGGATGGCGAGGATTTGGTGATCCTCACTTTCGCCAACGGCTTCTACCTGTCGTGCCAGGCTCAGAAGCGGCTGGAGGCCGAAGGGATCAACGCCCGCGTTGTCGACATACGCTGGCTCTCGCCATTGCCCGAAGACGCCATTCTGGACGCCATATCGGGATGCCGGAACGTGCTTGTCGTCGACGAGACCCGGCGCACCGGCGGACTGGGAGAGGCGCTTATGACCCTTCTGACCGAACGGACCGACCTGCCACACACTCGTCTAAGCGCTGAGGACAGCTTCATCGCGACGGGGCCGGCCTATGCCGCAACGATGCCGTCCACAGACGGAATTGTAGAAGCCGCCCGAAAGCTGTCCGGAGCGGCGTCATGAAAACCGCCGTCCTGATCTGCCCTGGCAGGGGTACCTACAACAAGGCGGAATTGGGGTATCTGGCGCGCCACTTTCCCGACAGGTCGCTCCTGGAAGCCTTCGACAGCCAGCGTCGTGCTCAGGGTCAGCCGACGCTCAGCGAATTGGATGGCGCATCGCGTTTCTCGTTGGCGACTCACACGCGCGGCGACAATGCCTCTGCGCTCATCTACGCGGCAACGCTGGGTGATTTCCTGTCGATCGATCGCGACAATATTGAGATCGTCGCGGTTACCGGCAATTCGATGGGGTGGTATTCGGCGCTCGCCTGTGGCGGCGCACTGTCGGCTCAGGACGGCTTCCATGTCTCCAATACGATGGGTACGCTGATGCAGCGATCGCTGATCGGCGGGCAGTTGATTTACCCGTTTGTCGGCGAAGACTGGCGGCCGAACCCGGAGCGCCGCGCTGCCCTTTTGGCGCTGGTCGATGATATCGCGTCCAGGGCGGATCATGCGCTTGCACTTTCCATTGCGTTGGGCGGCATGCTGGTTCTGGCGGGAAACGAGGCCGGACTGAGTGCCTTCGAGTCGGCCGTCGATCCGGTGCAGGAGCGCTTTCCAATGCGGCTTGGCAATCACGCCGCTTTTCACACCGCTCTGCAAGCGCCTGTGGCCGCGGACGGGCGTGAAAGGCTTTCGTCAGCCCTTTTCGCGCAACCCCGTCTGCCGCTCATTGACGGCCGCGGCGCGATCTGGTGGCCAGGCGCGAGCGACACATACGACTTGTGGGACTACACGCTCGGCGCGCAGGTGACCGACACCTATGACTTCACGCGAGCGGTGACAGTAGCCGCCCGCGAATTTGCGCCCGACCTGTTCATCATCACCGGCCCCGGCACGTCACTGGGCGGGGCGGTGGCCCAGTCGCTGATCCTCGCCGGATGGCGCGGCATGGGCGGCAAGGACGATTTCCGGGCCCGTCAGGACGAAACGCCGCTGCTGGCTTCCATGGGAATGCCGGACCAGCGGGCAACCGTATCCAAAGGAGAAAATTCATGACGCACACGGATGTTCTCAAGGCAGCCGGGCTGACCGAAGCCGATCTGACCGGAGGCACGCTGGCCGTTCATTCGCCGATCGACGGAGCCGAGGTCGCCCGCGTGAACGAGACCGATGCCGCCGATATGATGGCGATCATCGCGAAGGCGCAGGAAGCCTTCCGCGCTTGGCGGCAAGTGCCGGCACCGCGCCGTGGCGAACTCGTTCGTCTGCTTGGCGAAGAGCTGCGCAAATCGAAAGAAGAACTCGGCGCGGTAGTAACGCTCGAGGCCGGCAAGATCGTGTCCGAAGGTCTTGGCGAGGTTCAGGAGATGATCGATATCTGCGACTTCGCCGTTGGATTGTCGCGGCAGCTTTACGGTCTCACGATTGCTTCCGAACGCGCCGGCCACCGCATGATGGAGACCTGGCATCCGCTTGGGCCTTGCGGTGTGATCACCGCGTTCAACTTCCCGGTCGCGGTCTGGTCGTGGAATACCGCGCTGGCTCTGGTCTGCGGCAATCCGGTTATCTGGAAGCCATCCGAGAAAACGCCGCTGACAGCCATTGCCACAATGAAGGTCATGCAGCGCGCGCTGGATCGCTTCGGCTCCGAGGCACCTGTAGGACTTGTCCAACTGGTGATCGGCGGTGTCGAAATCGGCGAAGCGTTGGTGTCATCGAAGGATGTGCCGATTATCTCGGCCACTGGCTCTACCCGGATGGGCTCGGTTGTCGGGCCGAAGGTGATGGCGCGGTGGGGACGCCCCATCCTCGAACTGGGCGGCAACAATGCGATGATCGTTGCGCCGTCCGCTGATCTCGACATGGCCGTGCGTGCGATCGTTTTCTCGGCGGTCGGTACGGCCGGGCAACGGTGCACGTCGCTGCGCCGCGTCATTGCTCACAACAGCATTCGCGAGGAACTCGCTGCCAAGCTCGCCAAGGCCTATTCGAGCCTGCCGATCGGCGACCCGCGCGATGGCAAGACGCTCGTCGGTCCGCTCGTCGATCATGCTGCCCGGGACAAAATGCTGGCTGCGCTGGAAAAGGCTCGCTCCGAAGGCGCCACGGTACATGGCGGTAAAACGGTGTCTTCCGGCGTGCCGCAGGGCGGAGCCTATGTCGAGCCGGCCATCGCGGAAATGCCGACGCAGTCCGAGATCGTTCGCACGGAAACCTTTGCACCGATCCTATATTTGCTGGGTTACGACACGCTCGACGAGGCGATCGCGCTGCAGAACGACGTCCCGCAAGGTCTCTCATCCTGTATTTTTACGCTCAACATGCGGGAAGCGGAGACCTTCCTTTCGCACGCTGGATCGGATTGCGGCATCGCCAACGTCAATATCGGTCCTTCGGGCGCCGAAATCGGCGGGGCTTTCGGTGGCGAGAAGGAAACCGGCGGCGGCCGCGAGAGCGGTTCTGATGCATGGCGCGGCTACATGCGCCGCCAGACCAACACGATCAATTATTCGGACCGTTTACCGCTCGCACAGGGTGTCAAGTTCGACTTCTAGATCCCGCAAGGGAGACAACCAAAAATGCGTTCACCCTGGTCGAGGAGCCCCGGTTATACCAAGCTCCGTGATTTCCCGGATGGACTACGGCGACATGCGGTAGAGAATCGGTACGGGCAAAGTGTTGTGTGCCGATAGCCCCTGATAGTGACACATCGCGTCAGCTAGTGAAGGAAAAGGCGCACGGCGGCTAGCTCTGCGCCAAATCCGTCTGCTACCCGATAGGAAAAGACGTGACGAACACCATATCGCTCTCATCAAGCGTGCCCGCAGACGGCTATGGGTCTGCAAATGATGAGCCTTTTTGTCAGCGATCCGCGGAAGCCAGCCTACGATGTCCTCAAGTTACCCTCAGGCCTTACCTACCAGAAAAGGAATCAGGGCTTCGGCGAGGAGGGCCGGTTTGCTCAATTGCGGCGCATGCCCGGCGGGCAGCGATCTGACCTTGGCGCCTGGCACCAGCTCCTGCATCCGACGTTGCGCAAGCAGGACGACGGAGCGATCGTCGGTCGCTTCCACGTAGAGGCGGGGCAGCGTACCGAAGCGCTCGGGCGTCAATTCGGGCGGAATGGCCCGCGCGCCTTCCGCCTGCGACGTCAACTTCATCGCCGCCTCCATGGCGACGTCGCGCGGGCAGTCGTTGAAGAAGATCGCCGCCGCTTCCTCGGGTGGAACGGTGCTGCTCTGCCGGTCATCGGAATAGACGATGCGGTCGCTGATCCCCTGCGAAAAACCTTCCTGTTCCTGCAGCTCTTTCTGCAAGTCGCCGAAGGCCATCCCGGACGGCAGCATCATGCCGGCGACATAGGCGATCCGGTTGATGCGGTCGCGAAACCGTTCGGCGGCGGCGCTGGCGATAATGCCGCCGCCGGAATGGCCGACCAGCGAGACCGGCCGGCCGATCTCCGCAAGGACTCCTTCGAGATAGTCGAGACAGGTTTCGAGCGTGATTTCGCTCGGCGGCACGGTCTCCGTGCCGCTGCCCGGAAGGTCCACCGCCAGGCATTCCAGCCCGCCGTCTTCGAGCAACGGGATGAGACGCGCCCATCCCCAACTGCCCTGCCATGCGCCGTGTATCAAGACGACCGGATCAGCCATAGGATTGCTTGTACATCTTCATCAGATGCCCCTCGACCGTGATTGGAGCGTATTTCGGCTCCTCGCCGGGCTTCAGGCAAGTTGGAATGCAGGTCACCTCGTAGTCGGCATCGCCCTCGTAGAAATAGGGGATCGAATAGCGCTCGTGGCCGGATGAATTGACCACGCGATGCCGCGTCGACTTGTAGCGGTCGTTCGTCCAGTGGGCCAGGCTGTCGCCAAGATTGACAACGAAACTTCCGGCGATCGGTTCGGCATGGATCCAGCCGTCGGTCGCCTGGTCGAAGACCTGCAAGCCGCCAACCTGGTCCTGGAGCAGCAGTGTCAACGCGCCCCAGTCGGTATGCGCGCCGGCCCCCTTCTCGTTGGGTTCGGCATTCTCGCGTTGCGGCGGATAATGGAGGAGGCGTAGTGTGGCGATCGGATCGCGCTTGTATATCTCGAAATAGTCTTCGGGCAGTTCGAGAGACAGGGCGATTCCATTCATCAGGAGTTCGCTGAGGCTGCGCATGGCTGCGTAATAGGCGCTCATCGTCGGACGAAAACCGGGAAGATCGGTCGGCCAGACATTCGGCCCGCGATTGAAGCGGCCGTCTGCCACCCGTGGATCGTCCTCCTGCAATTCGAGGCCGATGTAGTAGCCTTCCTTCCTGTCCGGCGGAGCGCCTGCCTCCAGAACCTGGCCGCCAAGTACCTCGTAGCCGCGATTGCACTTCGAAACCTGCGATTTCTCGTAGAGCATCTTCATTTCGACGGGCTGGTGGAAAAATCGCTTCGTTTCAGTGAAGACGGCATCGATCAGGCCCTGCGGAACGCCGTGGCCGACGCAGTAGAAGAAGCCTTTGTCGAGGCACGCGGTCCGGAGAGCGGCGCCGACCGCTTTGCGTTGTACCGGATCTGAGGAGGAAAGGCCGGATACATCGACAACTGGCAAGGCTTCGCTGGTGACGCGTTTGGCATCGAGAGACGTGTTCATCGGAACGGCTCCTTGATAATTTGCGGGACGCAGAGGAGGCGGCCCTGTCGGGGCCGCCAGTTCGCCTTAGCGCCAGGCTGTTAGAGAGAGTTGGCGGCGATTCGCTGCAGCAGGTAGTCCTGTGCGGTGATCGGGTCGTATTTCTTGCCCGGACCCTGGATGATGACGTCCTTGTTGGCCTGGCAGAAGAAGGGGAGCGAGTAGCGCGGCCCCATATACTCGTCCTGGCGCGGCATGCGCACCCGGTGCAGCGTCGACTGAAGCTGGTCGTCGCTCCAGCGCATCAGCATGTCGCCGATATTGCAGGTGATGGCGCCCGGCAATGGCGGCACGTCTGTCCATTCGAGCTCGCCGCTGGTTGCTTCCTTGCCGGGGCAGAGCTGCAGGCCGCCTTGGCCGGTGCGCTGGTGCAGCAGCGTCAGGCAGTCGAAGTCCGTATGCGCGCCGGCGCGCCAGCCGGTAAAGTCCTCCGGCTTGGCGTTGTCCATCGGCATGTAATGGATCATCCGCAGCGTGCTCTGGTATTGCGGCGACATCGGGTCATGCGCCTCGGTGAAGAAATCCTCCGAAAAGCCGAGCTTCATGGCAAAACAGGAAAGTACCTTCATGCCAAGCGCCCAGTTGGCGCGCTCGAAGGCCAGCATGACGGCTTTGAAGCCCGGAGCTTCCTTGCCGGTCGGCCATAATTTGCCCATCCGCGGAAGTGTGATCTGGTAGGATTCCTTGTTGTCCGCCGTTCCAGTGGAAGGGCGCACCTGTGCCTTGTATTCCCAGCCGGAATTCGTGCCTTTTTCGAGCGGGTATTTCGCCTTCACGTCCATCGGCATGTCGAAGAACTTTTCGCAATAGAGGAAGGCTTCGTCGATCTGGGCCTGCGGGATGCCGTGATTGATAAGCTGGAAGAAGCCGATCTCGGTCGAGGCCGCCCAAAGCTGGTCTGCGATCTCGGCCTTGCGGTTGGCGAAATCCGAGAGATCGATCTGCGGAACCTCGCGCACCTTCTCGCGACCCATGCCGCCGAAGGTCGCTTCCTTGTTCAGTTCTGCGAGGGAATAGTCGTGTTTATTTGCTGTCGTTTCCATTGTTAATCTCCAATTCCTGAATACGGCCGTAGCCGCGATCGTGAAGGAGCAATGACCCGCGCCGGACGGCGTTGACTGCTTCTACTCCTATTCGCCGGGACGGGCGGTCCCTGAACCAGTGCCCGCATTAACTCCTGACTTTTCGCTTTCTCTCCGCCGAGCGGATTGGTCTTACTTGTCCTTCGGCAGGCTCCACGGGAACCAAATGCGTTGCACCGCGATGACGGCCTGGAACAGCACCAGTGACATCAGCACGAGGATGACGAGCCCGGCCCAAGCCTGCTGCACCTTGAACATGGAGGTCGAGAACTGGATGAAATAGCCGAGCCCCTTTTCGGCGGCGACGAACTCGGCGACGACCGCTCCAATGACGGCCAAAGTGACCGAGATCTTCAGCGCCGAGAAAATATAGGGGATCGCATAGGGCAGGCGGATCTGGCTGATCTCGCGAAACACCGGAGCCCGCAGGCTCCGTGACAATTCGATCAGTTCCGGCGGCGTCGCCATAAGGCCCGTGGTGGTCGAGACGACCAGCGGGAAGAAGGTGATCAGGCATGTGATGACCACGCGCGGCAGGTCGCCTGAGCCGAGCGCGACGATGATGATCGGCGCGATCGCGACGACCGGGGTCGACTGTACGATGACGAGTATCGGATAGAATGCGCGTGACAGAACCTGCGACCGGGCAAGCGCGATGGCGATCGGTATGGCGACGGCGATCGAAACGAAATAGCCGATCATCGCCACCCGCAACGTCCCCCAGACATGTTCGAACCAGCGTAAGATATCGATCGATCCGAAGCCGCCCAGAATACGGCTGGGTGCAGGCAGAACGAAAGACGGAATCGCGAACAGGTGGCAGGAAATCTCCCACACGGCGATGATCGCGACAAACGTGCCGACCGGCAGAAGAGCCGGTGTCACCATGGCGCGCGCCATAAGCGGCCGTGCCGCGGGAACTGCTTCCGGCTCAGGCGGCGCGCTTGAGGAGGAGACTGCGGAGGTGTCCGACATAGTCATGCATCAACTGGTTGTTGCTCGTCTCCATGTCGCGGGGACGAGGAATGTCTGTCTTCAAATTCTCGACTATGGAACCCGGCCTTTCGCCCATGACCAGAATGCGGTCGGCGAGCAAGACCGCTTCGCTGATCGAGTGGGTGATGAACATTACCGTCTTCGGCTGGTCTTCCCAGATCCGCAGCAATTCGAAACCCATCTCCTCGCGGGTTAATGCGTCGAGCGCGGAAAAGGGCTCGTCCATCAAGAGGATGTCCGGGTTCATGAAAAGGGCACGCGCGATGCCGACGCGCTGCTGCATGCCGCCCGACAGTTCGTCGGGAAGACGTTTCTCGAAGTCCTTGAGTCCGACCTTCTCAATCAGTGCCTGCGCCGTTTTCCGGTCGTCGGGACTGACGGAACCGGTCTTGTGGCGTACCGGGAACAACACATTGTCCTCGATCGTCGCCCAAGGCAGCAGGGTCGGGCGTTGGAAGACGATGCCGATATCATCACGCGGCTCCGTGACTTTCTTGCCGAAGACTTCGATCGTGCCTCGCGTCGGCATGAGCAGTCCCGAGGTCAGGCGCAACAAGGTAGACTTTCCACAGCCCGACGGGCCAAGGACCGCCACGAATTCGTGGCGGTCTATTGTCATGTCGACGCCCCGGAGCGCTTCGAGCGCGCCGGATTGGGTCTGGAAGACCTGTCCGACGCCCGCAAAGCGGATCGCTGCTGGCGTGGCCGTCATGTTGTTTACATTCCCGACAGGTAAGAGCGATCAACGATCGTCTCGGGATCGAGCGCGTCCTTGTCGAGGCCCTGCGCGGCGGAAACACGGTCCCAGGTGGCGGCAAGGCGGCCGGGTTCGAACGCGCCCAAACCGTCCTTCTCCGTCACATCGTTGAACTCGAGGGTCATCGTGTCCTTGATCGACCCTTCGATGTCGGGAACCGAGAGTTCCGGAATCTGGGCAACCATGCCCTCGGCGGCCTCGGTGGGATTGTTCTTGACGAACTCCAGCGATTTGGTGAACGCCTTGACGAAGCGCTTGGCGACGTCCGGACGCTCGGTCAGGAACTTGTCGGAGGCGAGTAGCGAGGCGGAATAGAGTTCGAGGCCGGCGGCATCCCACGGCAACGCCGTGATCTCCTTGCCGGCTTCCTTTGCCTGGTTGGTGAAGACGGCGACATTGGTCATCCAAGCGATGACGACATCAGTGGCGCCGGTCATCAGCATCGGGCCGAGCGCGCCCGGATCTGCTTTCGTCAGCTTGATGTCGTCGTCTGTCATGCCGACATCCTTCAGGACCAGCGGCAGGAACACGTTGGACGAGGTAAAGGGCGACGTGGCGACTTCCTTGCCCTTGATGCCCGGGATGTCCTCAATGCCGCTGTCCTTCAGCACAAAGAAAGCATGCGGACCTTTGTTGAAGATCGACATGACGGCTGTGATCGGAACATCCTCGGTCACCTTGGCTGCCATCAGCGCGCCGATATCGGCCGAGCCGACATCGGACACGCCCGTTGCCAGCTTGGTGATGGCTTCGGAAGAGCCGCGTCCCGGTTCGACCTTCGCTTCGATGCCTTCTTCGGCGCAGAAGCCTTTCTCTATGCAGATATAGATCGGTGCCTTGTCGCCGCCCGGTAGCCAGTCGAGCTGGAACGTGACGGTATCCGCCGCTTCGGCCACCGCGACAGAGCCGAGTGCCGCAATCGTGCCGGCGGCAAGCGCCTTGAGTATCTTCGTTGTCATCTTCGCATATCCTCACTGCTAATGGCTTTGTTTTTCGCATACGAAACGGACCGCCACTTGCGTGGCAGATTCGGATCAGAATCCGATATTGCGGACATATGAGCAGGCGGCACGGGCCGATCTCCGAATGAGCCTTCGTTTGCCGAGCAATGTCCCGGACGCCTTGTCCTGACCGCTTCTACTCGCGAATAGCCCCTGCATGCGGCGTGCCAAGCCGGATTCCCGGAATATAGCCATTCCAAGTAGTTTTTTCGGGCTGGTTTGCCTTGGAGAGCGGCACCAGATGCTATCGCATGCACAAGAAATATGCAGAACAAACTCCTGCTTTTCGAATGTGCAAAGCCGGTTGCGCGGCCGCGCGCGAGCCCTTAGGTGGAACGGTTGCCAGATACGGAGAAACTACAATGACCATCAGCCCCGAGCGCGATCTCGACCTGCTTCGCCGCACCATCGAACTGGCGCGCCTATCCCGCGAGCGCGGCGACCATCCGTTCGGAGCGCTGCTCGCCGACCGCGATGGTACGATCCTCCTCGAAGCCATGAACACATGCGGCACCAAGGGCGATCGCACGGGCCATGCCGAACGCAATCTGATGACGGAAGCCTCTATGAAATACGATGCCGACTTCTTGTCGAGATGCACCATGTACACTAGCGCGGAACCTTGCGTGATGTGCACCGGTTCGGTCTATTGGGCAGGCGTCGGTCGCATCGTTCACGGCATGAGCGAAAAGGATTTGAAGGATCTAATCGGTCCGGATCCGGAGAACCTCACAATGGACTTGCCCTGTGCGCAGGTCGTGGCGGCGGGGCAACGCAAGATCGAGGGGGTCGGACCTCTCCTGTCAGAGGAGTCCTCTGTCGTGCATGAAGGTTTCTGGGTCTCTTCGTGAAGAACAGTTGCGCGCTCGAATGAGCGCGCAGACGGTTTTCCTCTCCAGTTAGTTTCTCACTCCCCGGTACGGTTGGGCTGATCGAACATATCCGCAATCACCCCGACAATGGCGAGAGCCGAGCGGTGTCCGTCTTCACGCCGCGCTTCAATTCAACACGCGGCGTAATCCGTCTTGCACCTTGACCAAGGCTGGCAGGTAGAGTTGCACGATTTCATCCGCATTCTGCTGAACCGCCGCTACGCCCGTATTGAGGGCCGCCACTGTCTGGCCGCGCGAATTGATCACCGGCACGGCCAGCGATCGTAGCCCGAGTTCGACCTCTTGGTCGACAACGGCGTGGCCTGCCGCCCGCGTCCCGGCGATGAAGGCCATGATCTCCTCCGGGTCGGTCCGCGAATGCGGCGTGCGCGGGGTGAGGTCAGAGGCTTCGACCACGGCGCGCGCCTCGTTCTCCGGCAAGGCCGCGAGCAGCACGCGCCCCATCGACGTGCAATGGGCGGGCAGCCGCGATCCCGGCATCAGACCGATCGACATGACCCGCCGCTGCGCCGCGCGGGCGACATAGACGATCTCGGTTTCATCAAGGATCGCGACGGACACCGACTGGTCGATCTGCTCGGACAGATGGTCGAGCCACGGCTGGACGATCTGGGGCAGGGGCAGGGCGGCCAGCGCACCCATGCCGAGCCGCAGGACCCGCGTTGTCAGGCTGAAGAATTTTCCGTCATAATCCGCATAGCCGAATTCGTGCAGCGTCAGCAGGCATCGACGCGCCGTGGCGCGGTCGAGACCGGACGCTTCTGCAACCTCCGCGATGGCTAGGCGCGGACTGTCGGCGCCAAAGCACTCCAGAACGCGAAGTCCCTTGCCCAGCGAGGCAATGATATCCGTCTTGTTCAACATCCGCACAGGAACTAGCAGTATTTGAACAAATATCAATATGTGAACAAACGCCATTGCATTCCGGAGCTTGCAAGAGGAAGACACGAGAGCATTATCCTCGGGAGGAAGCCTCGGTGGACAAAACAATTGTTTCTCCGGCAGCGGCCGTGGCCGATATCGGCGATGGCGCGACAGTGATGATCGGCGGGTTCGGCGGCTCTGGCGCGCCGGTCGAACTGATCCACGCGCTGGTTGACGCGGGGCCGAGGAACCTGACCGTCGTCAACAACAATGCCGGCAATGGCCATGTCGGGCTTGCCGCGCTGATCGAGCAGGGACAGGTCGCCAGGCTTATCTGTTCGTTTCCCCGGTCCACTGACCCGAAAGTGTTCACGGATCTGTACTTCGCCGGAAAGATCGAGCTGGAAATCGTACCGCAAGGCACGCTCGCGGAACGTATTCGCGCCGGCGGTGCGGGCATCCCCGCGTTCTACACGCCGACGAGCTACGGCACAGAACTCGCAGAGGGTAAGCCCGTCGCCGAATTCGACGGGCGGCACTATGTGCAGGAGCGCTGGCTGAAGGCCGATTTCGCCCTGATCAAGGCTGAGCTCGGCGATCCCCTGGGCAATCTCACCTACCGGATGGCTGCGCTGAATTTCAATCCGCTGATGGCCATGGCGGCGGAAAAGACCATTGCCCAGGTCTCGCGCATCGTACCGGCGGGCTCCATCGATCCTGAGCATGTGGTCACGCCCGGCATCTTCGTCGATGGCGTCGTCGAGATTTCCGAGCCGAAGCAGGAAGAAGTCCTCAACCGTGAGGGAGCGGTCTATCCATGAGTGCACAACTCGACGCCATCAAGCTGTCCAACGCGCAGATCGCTTGGCGCGCAGCCCAGGATATCGAGGACGGCGCCTATGTGAATCTGGGCATTGGCTTTCCAGAGATGATTGCGAAGTTCCAGCCGGAAGGCCGCGACGTAATCTATCACACCGAAAACGGAGTGCTCGGCTTCGGCGCGGCGCCGGCGGAAGGCGAAGAGGACTGGGATCTGATCAATGCCGGCAAGAAGGCGGTCACGCTCAAGCCGAGCGCCGCCTTCTTCCATCATGCCGACAGTTTCGCGATGGTGCGCGGCGGCCATCTCGACCTCGCGGTACTCGGCGCCTATCAGGTCGCCGAGAATGGCGATCTTGCCAATTGGTCTACGGGCAAGGGTGGTGTGCCGGCCGTAGGTGGCGCGATGGACCTCGTCCACGGCGCCAGGCGTGTCGCCGTCGTCACGGACCATGTCACGCGAAAGGGAGAGCCGAAGCTGGTACAGCGATGCAGCATGCCGCTGACCGGCCTTGCCTGCGTGACCCGTATCTATACCTCGCTCGCCGTTGTCGATATTGAGAACGGCCATTTCGTTTTGCGCGAGAAGCTGCTGCAGATTTCATTCGACGACCTTCAGGCGGTGACCGGCGCGGAACTGAAGGTCGAGGGCGATTTCGCCGATCTCGCCGTACCGGAACTCTGAGGATTCTTGAATGACCGACGCCTTTATCTGCGACTATATCCGCACTCCCATCGGCCGCTTCGGCGGTGCGCTTTCCTCTGTGCGCGCCGACGACCTCGGCGCGATCCCGATCCGGGAACTGATGAAGCGCAATGCCGGCGTCGACTGGGAGGCGGTCGACGAGGTCTATTACGGCTGCGCCAATCAGGCCGGCGAGGACAATCGAAATGTCGCGCGCATGAGCCTTCTGCTCGCCGGAATGCCGGTCAGCGTGCCCGGCACCACGATCAACCGGCTATGCGGCTCCGGCATGGATGCCGTCACCATGGCGGCGCGCGCGATCAAGGCGGGCGAGATCGAACTGGCTGTCGCAGGCGGCGTGGAATCGATGAGCCGCGCTCCCTTCGTCATGCCGAAGGCCGAGACCGCCTTTTCGCGTCATGCCGAAATCCACGACACCACGATCGGCTGGCGCTTCGTCAATCCGGTGATGAAGAAGCAGTACGGCGTCGATTCCATGCCGGAGACCGGCGAGAACGTCGCGGAGGAGTTCAAGGTCTCCAGAGAGGATCAGGACGCCTTCGCGCTCCGCTCGCAGGCCAGGGCCTCGGCGGCGCAGAAGAACGGACGCTTGGCAAGGGAGATCGGTCCCGTCTCCATTCCTCAGCGCAAGGGCGACCCGCTTGTCGTCGACACGGACGAGCATCCGCGCGAGACGTCGATGGAGGCGCTGGCCAAACTGCGCACGCCATTCCGCGAGAACGGCAGCGTGACCGCCGGCAACGCGTCCGGCGTCAATGACGGCGCGGCGGCGCTGATCATTGCGTCGGCACAGGCCGCGAAGAAATACGGCCTGACGCCCATCGCGCGCATCGTCGGCGGCGCGACGGCGGGCGTTCCGCCGCGCATCATGGGGATCGGCCCGGCGCCGGCGACGAAGAAGCTCTGCGCCCGCATCGGCCTTGCGCCGAAGGATTTCGATGTCATCGAGTTGAACGAAGCCTTCGCCAGCCAGGGCATTGCGGTGTTGCGTGATCTGGGCATCGCCGAGGACGCCGGACACGTCAATCCGAATGGTGGCGCGATCGCGCTCGGTCACCCGCTCGGCATGTCGGGTGCGCGCATCACGGGGACAGCAGCGCTGGAAATGCAGATGCGCGGCGGCAAACGCGCGCTCGCGACCATGTGCATCGGCGTCGGCCAGGGCATCGCCATCGCACTGGAAGCCGTCTGAACTGGCGCGCTCCGGCTAGAACTCGACTTCCAGTTCCACGATCTCGTCGGGTTCGGCCAGCGCGCCTTCTTCCCATTCGGTCATCAGCGGCCAGCTGAAGATCGTCTCGCAATAGGCGGCGAGCGCGGGCTCGAGCTCGACCGCATAGGTGCGGAACCGTGTACAGACCGGCGCATACATCGCGTCGGCGACGGTCGGGTGTTCGCCGAAGAGATAGGGGCCGCCATAGGTGTCGAGGCATTCGCGCCAGATCGTCTTGATACGCTCCACGTCCGGCCGCGCGCCGGAGAAGATCTTGAAGGTCTTGTGGCGCGCCTTGAGGTTCATCGGCAGCGCCGAGCGTAGATTGGCGAAGCCGGAATGCATCTCGCCGGAGACCGCCCGGCAATGCGCGCGCGCAACCATGTCGGCTGGCCAGAGACCCGCCTTCGGGCGGATCTCGGCGAGATATTCCGCGATCGCCAGAGTATCCCACACGGTCACGCTTTCATTGGTAAGGCGCGGGACCAGCACCGAGGGCGACAGGAGCAACAGTTCCTGGCGCATTTCCGGGCTGTCCAGATCGGCCTGGACCTCGTCGAAATCAAGCCCGGCCATCTTGCACAGCAGCCAGCCGCGCAGCGACCACGAGGAGTAGTTCTTGGAGGATATTGTGAGGATTGCACCGCTCATAGAGCCGCTCGCTTCGCTGCTTGACATTTTCGTTCCCGCACAATCTTCTCGCATCGCACACGAATTTGCACTAGCTTTTTTGCAGTGCACATTTTCGGCGGTTTACAAGGCGCGCGAATGCTCTATCAGACCTACCAGTTCCAGGACGATCTGCTGGCGCCGCTGCGCGATCTCGCGCAATTCATGAACAGCGGATTGCAGAGTTTCTCGCCGCTGCCCGCCAATCATCCGCTCCGCCGCTTTGCTGCCGCCTGGGAACTGATCTCGCGCTACAAGCTCTCGCATGAGCGTCCGGATTTCGCCATCGACAGCGTCCGCGTCGGCAATCGCGACGTGCCGGTCATCGAGGATGTTGCCCTCGACCTGCCATTCGGCAAGCTGCTGAAATTCTCGAAGGACGTCGACACGCGCCAGCCGAGGGTCCTCGTCATCGCGCCGCTGTCGGGTCACTTCGCAACTCTGCTGCGCGGCACGGTCGCCACGCTCTTGCAGGACCATGAGGTCTATATCACCGACTGGACGAACGCCCGCGATGTGCCGATCGAGGCCGGGTCGTTCGGCGTCGAGGACTATGTCGAATACATTATTCGATTCCTCGAGGAGATCGGGCCGGGCGCGCATATCCTCGCCGTCTGCCAACCCTGCGTGCAGGCGCTGGTCGCCGTCGCCGTCATGTCCGAGGACAAGCATCCGGCAACGCCGCATTCCATGACGCTGATGGCCGGGCCGATCGATCCGCGCGAGAGCCCGACCGAGGTCAACGAATTCGCGGTGTCAAAGTCGCTCGGCTGGTTCCAGAGCTCGGTCATCTCCACGGTTCCCGCGCGATATCCCGGCGGCGGACGGACGGTCTATCCCGGCTTCCTTCAGCTTTTCGCCTTCATGGCCATGAACATCGACCGTCACAGCACCGCCCACCGCAAGCTCTACGACCATCTCGCGGCCGGCGACACCGAGGGGGCCGAGAAGATCAAGACCTTCTATGACGAGTATTTCGCCGTCCTCGACATGACCGAGGAATTCTACATCGAGACGATAGATCGCATCTTTCACAAGGCGGAACTCGCCACCGGCGACTTCACCTATCGCGGCCGCAAGGTCGATCCCGGCGCCATCCGTCACACGGCCCTTCTCACGGTGGAGGGCGGGCGAGACGATATCTGCTCACTCGGCCAGACCTCGGCCGCCCACGATCTTTGCAACACGTTGCGCCCGCACCTGAAGCGCCATCACCTGCAGGCCAATGTCGGCCATTACGGCGTCTTCAATGGCAAACGCTGGGAACGCGAGATCTACCCGGTCGTCCGCAACATGATCCTCGCAACGGACTAAACGCCGTTACGTCATTCTCCCGCCACACCAAGGCGTGATAGGGCGTAATCAATGCCACATGGCTTTTCGCGCCGTTTGCTTTAACTATCGGAATCACAGAATTCCAACGCACTGAGGATCAACTCCGTGTTCCAATCTTTTTTCCCCAAGCCGAAAATCTTTTTCCTATCCGTCATCCTGTGGACCGCGGTCGCGATGACCGTTTGGTATCTGGGCGGACACCAGTGGGGCCAGTATCTCGGCCTCGGCGTGCCGTCTCCCGAAGACGAGACGATTGTCGGCATCCATTACTTCTGGTCGCCATCCTTCCTCTGGCTTTATATCTATTACGTGATCGCCGTCGCGCTCTTCGCCGCCTTCTGGTTCAAATGGTCGCCGCATCCCTGGCAGTGGTGGTCCATCGTCGGCTCGTCGGTCATCCTGTTCACCACCTATTTCGGCGTTCAGATCTCGGTCGCGCTCAACAACTGGCGCCGGCCCTTTTTCGACCTTGTGCAGAACGCCTTCGAGCCTGACTCGACCGTCACGGCGGGGCAGCTTTACGATTTGATCGGCGTCTTCGCCTCCATCGCCTTCATGGCGATCTTCATTTTCGTCGCGACGCGCTTCCTCGTGAGCCACTGGATCTTCCGCTGGCGCACAGCGATGAACGACTACTACATGGACCGCTGGAAACAGTTGCGCCACATCGAAGGCGCGTCTCAGCGCGTGCAGGAAGACACGATGCGCTTCGCGGGCATCATGGAGGGGCTCGGCGTCTCCATGATCGATTCCGTCATGACACTTATCGCGTTCCTCCCGCTGCTCTGGTCGCTATCGAGCTACATCACCGAACTGCCGGTTGTCGGTCAAATTCCTGCTCCGCTCTTTATTGCGGTTCTCTTCTGGGCATCCTTCGGCACGGCGCTTCTCGCGCTTGTCGGTATCAAGCTGCCGGGGCTGGAGTTCCGCAACCAGCGCGTCGAGGCGGCCTACCGCAAGGAACTGGTCTATGGCGAAGACGATTACGACCGAGCCCAGCCGATGACCGTGCGGGAGCTGTTCGGCCACGTCCGCTACAACTATTTCCGGCTTTATTTCCACTACATGTATTTCAACGTGTTCCGTTCGCTCTACCTGCAAGCGGACAACATCTTCGCCTATTTCCTGCTGATCCCGACCATCGTTGCGGCAGGAACCGTCGGCTTCACCTTCGGCATCATGCAGCAGGTCCTGACCGCCTTCAGCCAGGTCTCGAATTCGTTCCAGTATCTGGTCAATTCCTGGACCACGATCGTCGAGCTGCTGTCGATCTACAAACGCCTGAAGGCCTTCGAGTCGGCCATCACCGGCGAGGATCTGCCCGATATCGACAAGGAATGGCTGGCGATCCACGGCGCGTCGGATGGCGACGCGATCGAGCCGGTCGGGCCCGGCGTCTGACCGTACCCGATCCCGGACCCCGGCTCTCAGCCGGGATGTCTCTCGCGTGGCGCATTCCTGACCGCTTGCTCGGCGGTCTCAATGGCTTTTCTGGCTTCAGCCAGCGTTTCGGCTGCGTTCGCCACGGCCTCTTTCGGATATTCCATGGCGTCCGGTGCCGACCGGACGTCGGCGGGCTCGGTCTTCGCATGTGCCTCCATCTCTGAATCGACTTCCGCGCCGAGCAGGACGATGAAGGCCGAGAGCCACAGCCACATCAGCAGGATGACGACACCGCCGAGCGAGCCGAAGGTCTCGTTGTAGCTGGCAAAATTGCGCACATAGAGCGCAAACAGCATGGACCCGCCGACCCACAAGACGCAGGCGACGACCGCCCCGGGCGTGATCCAGCGCCAGCGCGGCCTCGGACGGGCTGGCCCGTAGCGGTAGATCAGCGACAGGCCGAAAATCGCGGAGCCGGCGAGGATCGGCCAGCGCAGAAGCGAGACGATTGTTTCTGTTTGTCCGGGAAAGGGCAGCACGGCGAAAACCGCCGGAAGGACAATCGTCGAGGCAATGGCGGCCAGCAGGCCGACGATCAGAAGGAGGGTCATCAGAAAGGTCAGCGCATATTGCATGATGAAGTTGCGCCGTTCCTTCACATCGAACGCGATGTTCAGTCCGGTGATCATGCTGCGGATGCCCTTGGAGGACGAGTAGATGGCGATCAGCACACCGGCCAGCGCCGCGAGCCCGAGGCCGCCCTCGCGCGAACCCGCGACTTCGGTCGCTTGCCCGATGATGATCTCGGCCGCCTGCTGCGGCAGCAATTGTCCGTAGCGCTCAAGCTGATCGACGATCACAGAGGGTTCGGTCACAAGGCCGGCGATCGCCATGCAGGCGGCAATGCCGGGAAAGACCGCCAGCAGCCCGTAGAAGGCGATGTCGGCCGCGATCAGGCTGACATTGTCCTCGCCGATGTTGGCGAAGACGCTTTTCCCGATATCGAACCAGCCCCGGGGCGGAATATGCAGAGGTGTGCGCGCGCCATGCCCGTATTTGTTCATGAAAAGGAAAGCCGCGTAGCGCGGGAAGGTTCCCTCGGGCCTGAAAGCACTATCGCGCGCACCGGACGCAATGCGTCGCCATCGGGTCGATGGCGAGCCTGCCGTCAGGGATTTCCTCGTCGCATTCCTCGCAAAAGCCGTAGCCGCCCGACGCGATGCGGCGTTCGGCCATTTCGATGCGGACGAGATCGCGCTGGCGGGCGCGCTCGCTCGCCTCGGCCATCGCCTGCTGCTGCATGGCGTCCATGCGCGACAGCCGGCCGACGGCGACCTGGTCGAGCTCTACCGTCGCGCGCGCTTCCGCGCTCATCGCCGAATGCGTCTCGATCTCCGCACGTTTTTCGGCGAGCCGCCGCTTTGCCTTTTCCGGATCGACTGTCATATAGGCAGGCTATCCATGGATGCCGGAACCGACAAGGAGTGATGTCATGACCTGGTTGATCGTAGGATTGATCGTCTTTCTGGGCGTCCATTCCGTTCGCGCCGTCGCGCCCGCCTGGCGCGATGCCATGGTCATCCGGCTGGGCGAGGGGCCATGGAAGGGCCTTTACTCGCTGATCTCTCTCGCCGGCCTCGTCCTGCTGGTCTGGGGATACGCCCAGGCCCGGCCGGATGCGCCGGTCTTTTACGAGTCGCCGATCTGGATGCGCCATATCGTCATCCTCCTGATGTGGATCGCGATGGTTCTGCTGGTCGCGGCCTATGTCCCCACCGGGCACATCAAGAAACGCATCAAGCATCCGATGATCACCGCCGTGAAGGTCTGGGCGCTGGCTCATCTGCTCGCTAATGGCGATCTCGCCACCATCGTTTTGTGCCTCGCTGTTCTCGGCTGGGCCGTTTTCGTGCGCATTGCCGAGAAGCGCCGGGGCGATCCCGTCTTCGAAAGCGTCTCGGTGACGGGCGACATCATCGCCGTCGTGGCCGGCTCGGTGGTGACGCTGTGGTTCGTCCTCCAACTCCACGAATTGCTGATCGGTGTTTCGCCGGTGTGATTTGAGAGGCGGGCCGTCCGCGCCCCCTTTCTTTTGCCGCCAAAACCCGTAAAAGCGGCCAGCACAGAGAAAGTAAAGACGGGACAACATGTCTGACGACAGCTTTATCCGCGAGGTGGAAGAGGAACTGCGCTCCGACCGCCTGAAAAAGGTCTGGAACCAGTTCGGCGCCTTCATCATCGGCGCGGCCATCCTGATCGTGGTAGGTACGGCGGCCTGGCGCGGCTGGGAATACTATTCGGAACGCCAGGCGTCCGCATCGGGTGACCGTTTCCTGGCGGCTCTCAATCTGGCAAATGAGGGCAAATCCGACGAGGCGCTTACCGCCTTGCAGGCGCTCGAAGACGACGGCTACGGTGCCTATCCGGTTCTCGCGCGCATGCGTGCCGCGACCGTGCTCGAGGAGAAGGGCGATGCGGCCGGCGCCGTCGCCGCCTTCGACGAAGTTGCTGCCGACGGTTCCGCGCCTGACGCCGTGCGCGACATGGCGAGGATCCGCGCTGCCTATATCCTCGTCGACACCGGTACCGCCGATCAAGTGGCTGAGCGCGCCGAGCCGCTGTCTGCCGATACGAGCCCGTTGCGGCATGCCGCCCGCGAGGCGCTTGGTCTCGCCGCCTGGAAAGACGGCCGGCTTGGCGATGCGAAGGTATTGTTCCAGCAGATCGTCGATGACCTGAACGCCCCGCGCAACGCCAAGCAGCGCGCCGCCATCATGCTCGACCTGATCAAGTCCTCCGGGGAGGTCCAGGAAGGGTGAGCTTCACCGTCGCCATTGTCGGGCGGCCGAATGTCGGCAAGTCGACGCTTTTCAACCGGCTTGTCGGACGCAAGATCGCGATCGTCGACGACACGCCCGGCGTAACGCGCGACCGGCGCCTGCATGCGGCGTCGCTTTACGATCTTTCCTTCGACGTCATCGACACGGCCGGGCTCGAGGTCGGCGCGGCGGAAACCTTGCAGGGCCGTATGCGCGCCCAGACGCTGCGCGCCATAGAGGACGCCGATGTCGCGCTCTTCATGCTCGACGCCAAGGCCGGTCTCACGCCGGACGACACTACTTTCGCCGACATTCTGCGCAAATCCGGCAAGCCGGTCGTTCTCATCGCCAACAAGGCAGAGGCGCGCGGCGCCGAGGCTGGCACCTACGAGGCCTATGCGCTTGGGCTTGGCGAGCCGGTCGGCATTTCCGCCGAACACGGCCTCGGCCTCGCCGATCTGCGTGACGCCATCGTCGCGGCTGTCGGTGAGGGGCGCGCCCTTTCCGAAGACGAGGACGACGAAGAAGAGTTCGCGATTGCCGAGGATATCGGCGAGGACGTCCATGACGAGACCGACGAGGATATCCCCGACTATGACGACACCAAGCCGCTCAGGATCGCCATTGTCGGGCGGCCGAATGCCGGCAAGTCGACACTCATCAACAAGCTGATCGGCCAGGATCGGCTGCTGACCGGTCCCGAGGCCGGCATCACCCGCGATTCCATCTCGGTCGACTGGGAGTGGAAGGGCCGCAAGATCAGGCTTTTCGATACGGCCGGCCTGCGCCGCAAGGCGCGTGTGCAGGAAAAGCTGGAGAAGCTGTCCGTCGGCGACGCGCTGCGCGCCATCCGCTTCGCCGAAGTTGTGGTCGTCGTTCTCGACGCGCAGATCCCCTTTGAGAAGCAGGATCTTCAGATTGCCGACCTGATCATCCGCGAGGGCAGGGCGCCGGTCATCGCCTTCAACAAGTGGGATATGATCGAGGATCGCCAGCAGGCGCTCGCCGATCTGCGCGAGAAGACCGAAAGGTTGCTACCGCAGGTGCGCGGCATCCGCGCCGTGCCGATTTCCGGCCAGACCGGCTCCGGCCTCGACAAGCTGATGACGGAGATCGTCAACACGCACAGGGTCTGGAACCGGCGCATCTCCACCGGGCGGCTCAACCGCTGGCTCGACGGCGTTGTCCAGCATCCCCCGCCGCCGGCCGTTGCCGGCCGTCGCCTGAAGCTGAAATACATAACGCAGGTCAAGATGCGCCCGCCGTCCTTTGTGCTGTCCTGCTCGCGGCCGGAGGCACTGCCGACCTCCTATCTGCGCTACCTGACCAATGCACTGCGCCAGGACTTCGACCTGCCGGGTGTGCCCATCCGAGTGATGACGCGCACCAGCGATAACCCTTTTGCGGGCCGCGCCAAAAAGAAGCGCTGACCGGCGCTGTTTCGTTTCCGGACGCTTTTCCCCGTCATTAACCGGCTATCAAGGTTAATCGATTATTGTGATCTCCGATTACGGGTTGCGTGCGTCAGTTACGGAGTATTGCAGTGGGTAGAACGAAGTCCCGGACAATTCGTCATCTTGTGGCGAGGATGTCGGCTCCGGCTGTTCTTGCGGCCGCCTTTTTCATCTCCAATCCGACCACCATCGCCTTGCAGGATATCTCCGGCCTGCTGATCGGCGAGGACGCGAAGCAGCCGCGCTGGAACACGTTCCTGACCGCTTCCGGGCCCGGCTCGATCCATCAGGCGGAAGCACGATTCGACATCGATCCGACCGTAACGGGCTCCATTGCGTCGACCAGCATCGACACGCCGGGCATCGGCCGCGTGGTCGTCACGCCGGCCAAGGCGGAGGTGGCCGACACGCCGGACGAGGCGCGCATCAACCGCGCCGAGAAGACTGGCCGCATCGTCTCGGTCGCCCCTGCCGCGCCACCGCGGGATTTTTCCGCCGGGTCGGTGCTTGAGCGCCAGAGCCGCCTGATGCAGCCCGCTTTCGATCATGAGAGCATGATGGCTTTCGCCCGCCCGAAGATCGGCGGCAAGGAAATCCAGATCGCCACCGCGTTCCATAAGCATTCGAAACCGGCGGACGATCCTCAGGTTCCGGTGATGCTGGCGAGCCTCGTGACCAACGACCAAGCCGATTCGCTGGCGACCGCCTATGCGCCGTCCGAGCCGGATTTTGCCAGGCAGTCTCCCTTTCGCAGTTTGCTGAAGGAGCCGGAGCCCGAGAAGCAGGGCCGTTTCATTCCGCCGGTTCCGAAGAACGATCACCCCTGGGCGCGCTCGCCGCTGCCGCCGGTCGTCTTCACCGCCAAGGAGCAGAAATGTCTCGCCGAGGGCATCTATTTTGAGGCGCGCGGCGAAAAGCTCGAGGGCCAGGCGGCCGTCGCGCAGGTCATTCTCAACCGCGTTCGTAACCCCACCTTTCCGAACACGATCTGCGGCGTCGTCTACCAGAACGTCACCTGGCGCAATCGCTGCCAGTTTTCCTTCGCCTGCGACGGCAAGAAGGAACGCATCAATTCGCCGAGCCACTGGAAGACCGCGCAGGACATCGCCATGGCGGTGAGCGCCGGCAAGATCTGGCTTGATGATGTCGGTTCGTCGACCCATTACCATGCAGTTTACGTGCGTCCGCGCTGGGCGCGTTCCATGCAGCGCAAGACCCGGATCGGGCTGCATATCTTCTATCGCACCTATGGCGGCGGCTGGAGCTGAGGGCGGGAGTCGACGCTATATCGCCGGCCGTTGCCTGGAAAGAGACTGCGACCATTTGCTATGTTGCGCCTAACCATCTGATATAAATGGTTTAATTACCTCTGTTCGCATGTGCAAACGCGCCTTGACTAGCCAAGGTGGCGAAACTATGTTGCGCCCGACTTGACCGGGGGTACCCGTTTTTCAAATGTCCGAACCCATGAAGGCCGGAGGGACGCGATATGGCGCCTGGCACGCCGAAGGGAAAGGACGGACAGAAGGCGGAAAGTAAGACCGGAGAAGTCGGCGATCTGGAGACCCGGCGCAAAGCGCTCGACATGGCGCTCTCGGCAAGGAATGACGCTGAGGGACGAGGGACAACGGATCGCAGGACAAGCGGCGGAGCAGGTTTCGCCAGTGCCTTGAAGCTGTCGAGCGAGTTTATCGGCGGCATTCTTGTAGGCGCTGGCATCGGTTATCTGATCGACCGTTTGGCTGGCACTTCGCCTTGGGGCATGATCGTTTTCCTGCTCCTCGGTTTCGTCGCTGGCATATTGAATGTACTCAGGTCTGCCGGTGTTGTGGCGGATCCCGAGAAAAGAACACGGTCCGGCGACAAACCGGGCGGGTAACAGGGACCAGCCGCGCTTGGAGCGCGACAACCGAGGGGTTTGCGGTGGCAAACGATCCGATCCATCAGTTCCACATCAACAAGATCATTCCGATCGAGAATGTCGCGGGACTGGATCTTTCCTTTACCAATGTGTCGCTTTTCATGGTCGTCACGGTCGCCGCGGCGTCGCTGTTCCTCTACATAACGACCGCCAATCGCGGCCTCGTTCCGGGGCGGCTGCAGTCCGTTTCCGAGATGTCCTACGAATTCGTCGCATCGATGTTGAGAGACGCGGCGGGAACGCAGGGGATGCGCTTCTTCCCGTTTGTCTTCTCGTTGTTCATGTTCGTGCTGGTGGCCAACCTGTTCGGCATGTTCCCCTATTTCTTCACGGTGACCTCTTCGATCATCGTGACCTTCGCGCTTTCGATCCTCGTGATCGGCACCGTCGTCGTTTATGGCTTCATGAAGCACGGCCTGAAGTTCCTCGGCCTCTTCGTACCGGAGGGCGTTCCGGGTCTGCTGGTGCCGCTGGTCGTGATGATCGAAGTCATCTCCTTCCTGTCGCGCCCGATCAGCCTTTCGGTTCGTCTTTTCGCCAACATGCTGGCCGGACACATCACGCTGAAGGTTTTCGCCGGCTTCGTGACGTCGCTTTCGGCACTCGGCGCGCTCGGCATCGGCGGCGCACTTCTGCCGCTTTTAATGACCATCGCGCTCACCGGCTTGGAATTCCTCGTGGCGTTCCTTCAGGCTTATGTTTTCGCAGTGCTCACCTGCATGTATCTCAACGACGCATTGCACCCGAGCCACTGACCTCTTAACCGGCGGCACGCCGTCAAGTTCATCCGCAAATTCTCATCCAAAGGAGTTCATCATGGAAGCGGAAGCAGCAAAGTTCATCGGCGCAGGTATCGCATGCCTTGGCATGGGCGGAGCCGGCATCGGTCTCGGCACCATCTTCGGCAACTACCTTTCCGGCGCCCTGCGTAACCCGTCGGCAGCTGACGGCCAGTTCGGCCGCCTGATCTTCGGCTTCGCCGTGACGGAAGCTCTGGGCATCTTCTCGCTGCTCGTCGCGCTCCTGCTGCTCTTCGCAGTCTGATCGCACTTGCATCGATGCCGGCCGGTTCGCCCGGCCGGATCGCTCCGAGGATAAAGCGCGGCTGAAACGCCGCGCCATTCTCCGTTAAGGGACGACCATGTTCGTAACCAAAGCATTTGCCCAGGAAGCGGCGCAGGAAGCCGTCGAGGCGGCCCATGGAGCAGCCGAGGCCGCTCATGGCGCCGAAGGCGCGTTTCCGCCCTTCGACGCATCGACCTATCCGTCGCAGCTGTTCTGGCTCGCCCTGACCTTCGGCTTTTTGTTCTGGTTCATGTCGAAGATCATCGTACCGCGCATCGGCGGTATTCTCGAGATGCGTCAGGACCGCATCGCGCAGGACCTCGACAAGGCGCATGAACTGAAGTCCGAGGCCGACGAGGCGATCGCCGCCTATGAGCAGGAACTGGCGGACGCCAAGGCATCAGCCAACGAGATCGGCAACAAGGCCCGCGACGCCGCCAAGTCGGCAGCGGAAGCGGAACGTCAGAAGATCGAAAAGAAGCTGGGCGAACAGCTCGCCGAGGCCGAAAAGCGCATCGCCGATATTCGCGACAAGGCCATGGCTGATCTCGGCGAAATCGCCACGGAAACGACCCAGGCCGTCGTGTCGCAGTTGATCGGCGGATCCATCACCAAGGCCGAGGTCACAAAGGCGCTGAAGGCGTCGGAAGGCCAGGAGAAGTCCAATGGGTGACGCAACATTCTGGGCGCTCGTCGCCCTGATCATCTTCCTCGCCGTCGTCGTCTATCTGAAGGTGCCGGGGATGATCGGCAAGTCGCTGGACGAACGCGCCGAGAAGATCCGCAACGAGCTAGAAGAAGCCCGCAAGCTGCGCGAGGAAGCGCAGGCCCTGTTGGCTGAATACCAGAAGAAGCGCAAGGAAGCTGAAAAGGAAGCCGGTGACATCGTCGACGCCGCCAAGCGCGAAGCCGAGATGATCACGACGGAAGCCAAGAAAAAGACCGAAGAATATGTCGCCCGCCGCACGGCGCTTGCCGAGCAGAAAATCGCTCAAGCCGAAGCCGACGCGATGGATGAGGTCCGCGGTTCCGCCGTCGATATGGCGCTTGCCGCCGCGACGATGATCATCGGCGACAAGGTCAAGGGCGATACCGCCACTGAGCTGTTCAAGAAGTCGCTGGATGAGGTAAAGACGCGGATGAACTGATCCGCATCTCATAACTGATATCGGGCCGGGCCGCCTTACGGCGCCCGGCCTTTTTCATGTCAGGGTCTGGCTTTCAGCGGGGAAAAGCTGAAGCGGTGGACGCGCAGCACGCCGCCATGCCGGCCGATCGCATCGCGATGCACCTGCGAGCCGTAGCCCATATGGCGCTCCATCCCGTAATGCGCATGGCAGGCTCCGAGCCTGGTCATCATCCGGTCGCGCGTCACCTTGGCGACAACGGAAGCCGCCGCGATCGAGAGCGATCGGCCATCCCCCTTGATCACGGCCTTCGGGGCCACGGGAAAGGCGAGGCCGGCCGGGACGTCGCGCCCGTCGAAAAGGGCACTGTCCGCCGGGACGGCGAGGCCCGTCACCGACAACCGCATCGCGGTCAGGCTGGCGCGCAATATGTCCGAGGCATCGATCGATTCGGAGCACAGGCCGGTGACGCTGACCGCGAGTGCGCTCGTCATGACCTCGTGATACAGCCGGTCGCGAACCTTCGCGGTGAGCTTCTTGGAATCGTTGAGACCGTCCGGCACGTTTTCCGGGTCGAGGATGACGGCCGCGGCGACGACCGGTCCGGCGAGCGGGCCGCGCCCGGCTTCGTCGACGCCGGCGATATGGCGATGGCCATCCTGCCAGTAGATATGTTCGAGACGGAAATCGGGACGTACGGGCATGTCAAGCCCGTCGAGAGGCAGCAAGAGGGAATCGGAAGGCGTATTATTCGTGGCCGACATCGTGCGGCGAGACTACCACGAAACGCGGGTACGCTCTTCCGATTCCCTGTGCTGCGACCCTGTTATGCTCAGGCTTTTGGCGGGGCGGGCCTTGGCCTTTGCGGTATCGACAGGGTCATGCTGGCGGACGGACCGGGGATGGAGAGGGGGACAATGATCCGCCCGCCAGGCATTGATGAATCTTCTTAGAGAAGGCTGAGTTGCTCGCTTTCCGGTTTCGGCGTCACGAACAGGTCCGTGCGCAGTTTCAGCCGTCTTTCATTGAGGCCGAGCCGCTTCGATGCCATCTCGAAGCGCCTGGCGATCTGCCATGCATAAGGACCGGTACCGCGCATCCGCTTGCCCCATTCGGCGTCGTAATCCTTGCCGCCGCGCATAGACCGGATCAGCGACAGGACATGCCGGTAGCGTTCCGGATAATGGCGCAAGAGCCATTCCTTGAAGACCGGCGCCACTTCCAGCGGCAGGCGGAGCAGGACGTAGCCGACTTCGCGCGCGCCCATTCCGGCGACAGCGTCGAGGATCTTCTCGATCTCGTGGTCGTTCAGCCCGGGAATGATGGGCGCCACCATGGCTGAGGTCGGGATGCCCTGATCCGTCAGGATACGGATTGCCTCCAGCCGCTTAGACGGCGTCGAGGCACGGGGCTCCATGGTTCGGGCGAGTCGCCGGTCCATCGTCGTCACTGACAGCGCCACCTTGGCGAGGCCGCGTTGGGCCATGCGGGCGAGGATGTCGGCATCGCGCGTCACAAGATGCGACTTGGTGACGATGCCGACCGGATGATTGTGCCGGTCCAGCACCTCCAGGATGGCGCGCATGAGCTGCCATTCTCGCTCGATTGGCTGATACGGGTCGGTATTGGTGCCGATGGCGATCGACTTCACCTGATAGCCGGGGCGGGTGATCTCCTTTTCCAGCAGCTTGGCCGCGTCCGGCTTGGCGAACAGCTTGGCCTCGAAGTCAATTCCAGCCGACAGGCCCATATAGGCATGGGTCGGCCGTGCGAAGCAGTAGACGCAGCCATGCTCGCAGCCGCGATAGGGATTGACCGAACGGTCGAAGGAAATGTCGGGCGAATCGTTGCGCGTGATGATCTTGCGCGCATGCTCCGTCTGCACCTCGGTCTTGAAGGGCGGCAGATCCTCGAAACTGTTCCAGCCATCGTCGAACACGGTGCGCGACAGCGCCTCGTAGCGGCCCGACGGATTGACGGCGCTGGCGCGCCCGCGCGCCCGGTGCTCGTGGCCGCGCAGGCCGGAATGCGAGATCAGCGCATTGGCGCGGTCCACGCCCTGTTCGGCCGAGCCCGAAAACGCCATACGGTCTGCCTGTGCGATCACATCCATTTCGTGCCTCCCGTCGGTTGGGAATCATCTCGTTTCGATGACTTTATTCCTATCCAGAGAAAGAGAACAATACAAGAACAAAATTCCCGCGCTTGCAATTAGGGGCGGCTCTGATAGGCAGTTTTATCGGGGTAGAAATGATCACGTTCCTGTTTTTCACGCATAATCAGGCCCATGCGCTCGCGCGCTCGCTCGCGCCGCTGGTGCATGACGCGATAGAGGGGCATGTCGCCGAGGTGATCGTAGTCGATTCGGGATCGACCGATTCGACGCCTGCGATCGCCGAAGGTGCCGGTTGCACGTCGGTGAATGCCGGTACGCTGCTACGCGACATCGTGAAGGATACGCGCGCCGACTGGCTGATCGTGCTCGAACCCGGCGCCCGGCTTGATGATGGCTGGCATGGCGCGGTGATGGACCACATCATGCATCCAGGCTCGGCCGCGGCGCGGTTCAAGCCGCAGCGCAAGGGCAACTGGTTCGAGCGATGGTTCCGTCCGGCAATCGCGAAGCGCGGAGCGCTGGCACGCGGCCTCGTCATTTCAAAGAGGCAGGCGCTCGCCAATCTTTCGGAAACTGCGGTCGGCGCGGAAGATCTCGTGCGCGGCCTGGCGCTCACGCCGCTTGACGCCGAGATCGAGATGGCACCAAAAGTGCATTAGGGCTTCGCGTCAGGCCGACTTGCCGCTGCCACGCTTCAGATGCTCGTCGAGGCGCGGCATGATCTCCACGAAATTGCAGGGCATGTGCCGGTAGTCGAGTTGCGGCTTGAGGATTTCGTCCCAGGCGTCCTTGCAAGCGCCGGGTGATCCGGGAAGCACGAAGACGAAGGTCTGGTGCATCAGCCCGGCGGTGGCCCGCGACTGGATCGTCGAGGTGCCGATCTTGTCGTAGGAGACGCGGTGGAAGAGGGTCGAAAAGCCGTCCATGCGCTTCTCGAACATCGGTTCGATTGCCTCCGGCGTCACATCGCGCCCGGTGAAGCCGGTGCCGCCGGTGGTAATGATGACCTCGATATTCGGATCATACGCCCAGTCGGTCACTTTGCCGGCGATTGCGTCGCGATTGTCGGTGACGATGGCGCGGTCGGCGAGCGTGTGACCGGCTTCCTCGATGCGCGCGGCAAGCGTCGCGCCCGACTTGTCGTCTTCCAGCGAGCGCGTATCAGAGACGGTCAAAACGGCGATACGGACCGGGATGAACGGACGGCTTTCATCAATGCGGCTCATGCCGGACTCCTGCTGAGGGGCCTGTCATGCATGACTTGATCCACCAATCGGGATGGTGGCGCAAGAGCAGCGTTGCCGCAGCCTCTGCCTGGGCCGCATTTCCATAGAGGCCGAAGCAGGTCGCGCCCGAGCCGGACATGCGCGACAGAAGCGCCCCGGTCCCTTCAAGCGCGGCCAGGCAGGCGTCGATCTCCGGCGCCATGGAAAGGGATGGTGCCTGGAGGTCGTTACGGGTTGCTGTCTTCAGCCACGCCGCCCAGTCGGGCGCGTTTTGGATATCCGCGACCCCGTCCAGCGGAAGCGGCGGATTGTGCTTTTCTGAGAGCTTCGAAAACACGGCCGGCGTCGAGGCGTGCTGACGCGGGTTGGTGAGTACCATGGCAAGGGCAGGCAAATTGGCAAGCGGTGTGAGCGTCTCGCCGATGCCGCTAGCGACGAGCGGTTTGCCATGCCGGCACATCGGCACATCGGCTCCAAGCGTCACGAGATGCCGGTCCAGTTGGTCCGATATCTCTCGGCAGTCCCAGAGCGCGATCAGCGCGCGCAGCGTCGCCGCTGCGTCGGCCGAGCCGCCGCCAATACCGCTGCCGGCCGGCAAATGCTTTTCGAGAGTGAGGGCGACGGGCGGGGCGTCTGTTCCTGCATCGGCAAGGAGGGAACGGAGCAAGTTCCGCGCTCGGATGACGAGGTTTCGATTGGGATCCTCCCTACCGAGCGCCGCGGCTTCCGGGCCGGTGATTTCGAAGACATCTCGATCCGCGGGCTCTGCGGTGATGCGGTCGCCGATATTGGCGAAGACCGCAATCGTTTCCAGCGTGTGATAGCCGTCGGCGCGCTGTCCGGTCACATGCAAAGCGAGATTAATCTTCGCCGGCGCGTCGACGCGCAACTGTTCTTTCATCGGGTGTGGCAGGCGCGACTATGCCTAGCCGTCATTAGCGGACTCGGGCGAGGCGGCCGTCTGGCTTTTTGAAGCGTTGTCGACCCGGCTGGATGCGATTTCCGGCTGGAGGCCGGCTGTGTTGCTGGCGTCCAGCTTGGCCTGCACCTTTGCCGCTTCTTCAGGTTCGATCTCCATGTCGAGCACTTGCGCCCACTGATAGGTCGCTTCCAGCTTGCGGCCCACGCGCCAATAGGCGTCGCCGAGATGATCGTTGATAGTCGCGTCACGCGGTCGCAGATCGGTTGCCTTTTCAAGCTCCGTCACGGCTTCCTCGAAGCGGCCGAGCCGGTAATAGGCCCAGCCGAGCGAGTCGACGATATAGCCGTCACGTGGCCGCCGGTCGACGGCCTTCTGGATCATGTCGAGTCCTTCGTTGAGATTGATGTTCATATCGATCCACGAATAGCCGAGATAATTGAGCACGTCCGGCTGTTCAGGGGACAATTCCAGCGCATGCTTGAAGGCGGCTTCCGCTTTGTCCCACTGCTTGATGCGCTCATACGCGATGCCCATGCGGTAGTAGAGCGGCCAGAAGCTTTCGCCGCTGGTGTCGACATTGGCGATGGCGCGTTCGTAGAGCGCCGCAGCTTCTCCATATTCCTTCAGCGATGCGTAGACGCCGCCAAGCGCCAGATAGCCGCGATATTCGGAAGGATCTTCCTCGATGGCAGCCGAAAGGATCTTCTTGGCTTCCTCGTCCTCCCCGATATCGGCGAGGTTCAGACCCTTCTGCAACTGGGCGATATCGTGGAAAGGAGATTTTTGCGGCACCTGATCGTAATAGCCAATGGCGCGCTCTGCCAGTTGAAGCCGTTCGGAAATGCTGCCGAGCTCAAAGTAGATTTGCGCATTGTCGGGCGCCAGAACGCGGGCCATTTCAAGATAGAGCGCGGCGAAATTCTCCGCTCCGTCGCGATTTATGGCCGTGCCGAGATCGAACAGGATTTCGGATGCGCCCCGGGCCGGATCGGCGATGCGCAGCGCATCGCGCGCCAGATCGGCGTCCTCGGCGGTGAGCGCCAGCAGTGCGGGATTGCCGGGTGCGATGGCGAGCGCGTTCGCGAGCGCCTGCTTCGCCTCGTCGCCCCGTCCGTGGCGCGCCAGGAAACCGGCATAGGCTTCGCCCAGCCGGATGAAGGTCTGCGGCGAGGCGCTGCCGCCGGCCGTATTGGTCATGCCGTATTGATAGAGCTCATCCGCGGTGTCGGTCTTGCCGGCCGCGTCGGCGATCAGCGCGCCATGATAGGCGGTGAACAGGCCGAACCAGTCCGGCCCTTCCAGCTTGCTCAGCATGTCGAGCGCACTGTCCGTCTCGTTGTTGCCGAAGCGCGCCCAGGCCCGCATCACGGTCGTCAGCAGGCGTTCGAGATCGCCCTCGAAGGTCAGAATCAGCGAGCCGTCCGCCTTGAGGTAACGGCGAGCGCGGATGGCGTCGATGCCGAGAACGATGCGCGAGATGCGCTCGATCTGCGGCTCCTCTTTCAGTTCCTCGGCGATTGGCAGAGCCTTGTCGAACTCGCCATTGGTCACAAGCGCCAATAGCAGTTCCTGCTGAAGCCCCGGATTGTCCGGATCGTAGCGCAGCGCCTCGGTGTAATACTGTACCGCCGCGGCGAAATCATTTTCGGCGCGCGCGGTTTCGGCGGCGAGAAAGGCCCCGGACAGGTTCCTCGCCGGCGAAAGCGTTTCACCCGATCCGACTTCGGCGGCCGCCGGCGTGATCGACAGGCTGGCAGCGACGAGAAGGGTAGGGAGGACGGAGAAGCGTTTCATCGGGATACCAATCGGTTTTGCCGGTTCAAAGGCGAGGGCTCGAAGGCCAAATCACCCCGCGAGCATGGCCTTTTTGTGGTTGCCACGCAACGCCGCGGAGGCCTGCGTCGCCGGCATCGCCTAGTTTACGCGGGAAATGCAGAATTCGACCACGTCGAGCAGAGCGTCCTTCTGCGGCGAGGGCTTCAGCGGCGCGAGCGCATCGCGGGCAATCTCGCCGAAATGGCGCGCCCGTTGGATCGTGTCCGGCAGCGCGCCGTATTTGAGCATCAGGCCACGCGCATTCTCCAGCGCCGCATCGTCGCTCTCGCCGTTTTCGAGGCTGGTTCTCCAGAACTCGCGTTCCTTGTCTGTGCCGCGCCGATAGGCGAGAACCACGGGAAGCGTGATCTTGCCCTCGCGGAAATCGTCGCCCGTGTTCTTGCCGAGATCGCGGGCATTGCCGCCATAATCGAGCGCGTCGTCGACAAGCTGGAAGGCGAGGCCCAGATTGAGCCCATAGGACCGCAGAGCGGCGCGCTCCGACTTGGAGGCCTCGGCGATTATCGGGCCGACTTCGGCCGCCGCCGAGAAAAGCGCCGCTGTCTTCGCCTTGATGACGGCAAGATATTCGTCCTCGGTCGTTTCCAGATTCTTCGCCGCGGCAAGCTGCATGACTTCACCCTCGGCGATGACCGAAGCGGCGCTCGACAGCACGTCGAGCGCATCGAGCGAGCCGACTTCCACCATCATCTTGAAGGCCTGACCGAGCAGGAAGTCTCCGACCAGCACGCTGGCCTGGTTGCCCCAGATCATCCGCGCTGTCGGCTTCGAACGGCGCAGGTCGCTCTCGTCGACCACATCGTCATGCAGCAAAGTCGCAGTGTGCATGAATTCGACGCTGGTCGCCAGCTTCACATGGCCTTCGCCGCGATAGCCGAACATGTCCGCCGCCGCGAGCGTAATCATCGGCCGCAGCCGTTTGCCGCCCGACGATATCAGGTGGTTGGCAACCTCCGGGATCATCGCGACATCAGAGCCCGCCTTGGACAGGATCAGTTCGTTGACCCGCTCCATGCCGCTTTCGGCGAGCGCGATCAGCGCGGAGATGCCGGGTGTTTCCTTCTTGTTGTCTCGAAGCGCAATGACGACGCTCAATAGGGATACTCCTGTTTGTGCCGGCACATTAGAAACTCGCTGCCCGCGCGGCAAGCGGCGAATTGGCGCGCACCAGCCGATGTCTTTCAACATGGCCTGAAAGAGCGGGCTTGTGGCGCGGACCGGCAAATCCTATCAGGGATAAATGGAAGAGTTGATGCGCACGAACAACCCCGTAACGCTGTCTTTCGTGGAAGCGCTGATGCGTGACGCGGGAATTCTCGTTCTGGTCGCAGACGAGAATATGTCCATCATGGATGGATCACTTGGCATTCTGCCCCGCCGTATACTCGTCGAAGCAGACAGGATCGAGCAGGCACGCCGCATCGTCCGCGATGCCGGGCTCGAGAACGAGCTAAAGGGCTGACAATCCCGTGGACGGCCCGGTCATCGATGGTATCGCAACGACGATCGATGCCTTTCATCGTGGCCGTTTCCACCTCGTCCAGCCCGCGAAAGGCGCGCATCGATCAGGCATAGATGCGATGATTCTGGCCGCCAGTGTGCCGCCAGATTTTTCCGGCATGCTCGCCGATCTCGGCGCCGGGGCGGGAGCGGCAGCCTTTGCCGTGCTCGACCGCTGTCCCCGAGCGTACGCTATCCTTTATGAAAAGTCGCCTTTGATGGCTGCCTGCGCCCGGGCCAGTCTCACCCTTGAAGGCAACGAGCATTTGAAGGAGCGGGCGGATACGGTTGAGGCAGATGTGTCGCTTGACGGCAAGGCGCGCGAGGAGGCTGGTTTTCCGCGCGACTTCTATGATTGGGTGATCGCCAATCCGCCCTTCAACGATCCGAAAGATCGCGCCACGCCCAAAGCCGAAAAGGCGGGCGCGCATGTGATGGACGATGAATTGCTGTCGCGCTGGATCAAGACCGCCTGCGCAATCCAGCGGCCGGGATCCGGCCTCTCGGTCATCGCCAGGCCGCAATCGATCGCTGATATCCTGCAGGCAATGCGCAAACGCTATGGCGCGGTGACGGTGTTGCCCATTCACCCGCGCCCATCCAAACCGGCCATCCGCGTAGTGGTCTCCGGGATCAAGGGAAGCCGCAAGCAAATGGACCTTGTTGCGCCGCTCTTCCTGCATGATGAAGACGGAGGCACGAAATTCTCCGTGCGCGCCAATGCGATCACCAACGGTCGGGCAATGCTTTAGGGTCAGGAGACCCTATTATTTGGCGTACTGGTCAAAGAACCTTGCGTTGGGGCAGAAATCCGGCTCGGTGCCGTCGTCGCTCTCAAGCCAATTCTGGCACTCGCCGCTGCTGCGGCAGGCCATGCACGAGCGGATGGCGGCTCCCATCTGCATGTCCGAACCTGCGCCCACCAAGTTTTCCAAATCGACATGCCTGCGCTTCAACATGGCGCCCATCAGTCCGGACTGGCGGTCCATGCGATCGGCGATGCGTGCGAAAATACCCATCTGTCGTTCCTTTCAAATCTCCAGATAAGCGAGAATCGCAGATGGCGAGATTTCTTCTTTGATCTAGCGCAAGAAAGCGACGGATTTGATGCGGGAAAGCGCGCCTAACCGTTCGCCTCCCGCTCGATCTCACGCCAGCCGATGTCGCGGCGGCAGAAGCCTTCCGGCCAGTCGATCATATCGATGGCCCGATACGCGGTCTCGAGCGCTTCTGTCACCGTCTTGCCCATCGCCGTGACATTGAGCCCCCGGCCGCCATTGGCAATCAGGTTATCGCCCTTCCTCGCCGTGCCCGCATGATAGATCGTCACGCCCTCCGGCAAATCGACCGATTTCGGCAGTTTGATGACCGAGCCTTTCTCGGCGGAGGCGGGGTAGCCCGGCGCGCACATGACGACCGTCGCGGCTGCTGCGTCGCGCCAACGCGCACCCATCGAAGAGAGCAAGCCGTCTGCGGCGCCTTTCATCAGCAGAAGCAGGTCCTCCTTCAATCGCGGCATGATCACCTGGCATTCCGGATCGCCGAAGCGAACATTGTACTCGATCAGCTTCGGGCCGTCGGCGGTGAGCATCAGGCCGGCATAGAGGACACCGGTAAAGGGCATGCCCTGTTCAGCCATGCCTTTCATCGTCGGCTCGATGATCCTCTCCATTGTCTCGGCGATCAGCGCCTCGGTCATGATCGAGGCTGGCGAGTAGGCACCCATGCCGCCTGTATTTGGACCGGTATCGCCCTCGCCGACGCGCTTGTGGTCCTGCGCGGTCGTCAGGGGAAGGGCGGTCGTGCCGTCGCAGAGGCAGAAGAAGGATGCTTCCTCGCCCGTAAGGAACTCCTCGATCACCACTTCCGCGCCGGCCTCGCCGAAAGCGCCCTCGAAACAGTCCTCGACCGCCGCGAAGGCCTCTTCGAGCGTCATCGCCACGGTAACGCCCTTGCCGGCGGCGAGCCCGTCGGCCTTGATGACAATCGGCGCGCCCCGGCTGCGGATGTAATTCTTCGCCTTGGGCGCATTGTTGAATTTCGCGTAGGCCGCGGTTGGAATTCCCATCCGGTCGCAAAGCGCCTTGGTGAAGCCTTTGGAGCCTTCAAGTTGCGCGGCGGCGGCGCTCGGCCCGAAGACCGGAACGGAGGCGCTCTTCAGCGAGTCCGCCAGCCCATCGACCAGCGGCGCTTCCGGGCCGACGACGACGAGGCCGACGCCGTTCACCCGGCAGAAATCGACGACGGCCTTGTGATCGGTCACATCGAGAACCACGCATTCCGCCACCTCGGCGATGCCGGGATTTCCCGGCGCGCAGTAAAGGGTATGGAGGACGGGAGAGAGGGACAGCTTGTCCGCGAGCGCGTGTTCGCGTCCGCCCGATCCTATCAGCAAAACATTCATGGTCCGCTCCGTGCCAGAGGGTTTCCAGGTGAAGTGGAAGCCGGTTCACCGTCCGGAAACGCGACGAAATAGAAATAGTCCGCGATGCGGTACGGTCTCCCCGGCGCGTGGTCAAGCCGCACAGACCGGCCCTTGACCTTTGTCCGCAGCCTTGTCACCAGTGCGCCATGCAGGACACAATCCAGTCACGCGATAGTCAGGGCCGGGTCGCCGATGCGCCGTCGGGCCATTGGGTCTATCGCGCGCTGCCGCGCCGGCAATGGCCCTATGCGCAACTGGCCCGTTGGGACCGGCCTATCGGTTGGTGGCTGCTGCTGTGGCCGTGCTGGTGGTCCGCCGCCATGGCAGGTGTCGCGGGCGCGGATGCGCCAGGCCTCGCCTTCGCGCCTTGGCCGCATCCCTGGCATCTGTTTCTGTTTCTGATTGGCGCGATCGCCATGCGCGGCGCGGGTTGCACCTACAACGATCTGGTCGACCAGAAAATCGACGAGCAGGTGGCCCGGACCCGTTCGCGGCCGCTGCCGTCCGGACAGGTCACCCGCCGCCAGGCTTGGACCTTCCTGATCTGTCAGGCCTTGGTCGGCTTCCTGGTGCTGATCCAGTTCAACCTCTTCGCCATAGGCTTCGGCATCCTGTCGCTTGCCGTCGTGGCCATCTATCCGTTCATGAAACGCATCACCGATTGGCCGCAATTGACTCTCGGCCTTGCCTTTTCCTGGGGCGCATGGATGGGCTGGGCGGCAATCTACGGCGAGGTCGGCATCGCGCCGGCGCTGCTCTATGCCGGCTCGATCCTTTGGGTAATCGGCTACGATACGATCTATGCCCATCAGGACAAGGAGGACGACGCGCTGGTTGGCGTGCGGTCGACGGCACGGCTCTTCGGCGAGAACACCAAGGTTTGGCTTGTCGGTCTCTATTCCGGCTGTCTGGTTCTGTTCGCGGCGGCCTATGCGGTCGCCGGCATGCCACCGCTTGCCTACGCCGGGCTGATCGCCGCCGCGCTGCACATGGGCAACCAGATCCGCGTCCTCGATATCGACGACGCGGATCAGTGCCTGGCGCTTTTCAAATCCAATGCGGTGGTCGGCTGGCTGATCTTCGCCGGCTTGCTGGCCGGCGCGCTGACAGCCTGATCCTAATCCCGGGCGATGATTTCGATGCCGTCGAGAACCATGCGGCAGCCGAGCGTGCCCATGCGGCGGCGCGCCAGGAATCGCGGACGTCGATCTGCGAACATCGCATGCTGGCGGCGCGGATGGCTCTTGTCCTTGATGACATGGCGGGCGCTTTCGTCGAGCGTACGCGCAACGCCGTCCTCGTCGATGATCAGCATCGGCAGGCCGAGGAGGTCGGACCAGACCTGCCAGTCGCGCGCGATGCCTTCGAGATCGCTGCCGACGAAAAGCGGCACGCAGAGGTCCGGATCGTGGTGGAGCAACTCCAGGGTCACCAGGACACTCTCCGGGCCCGTATACATGGCTCGCGCGGCGACGCCGTCGAAGACATTGACCGGCAGCGCGATGTTGAGCGGCAGGCTGGAGATATCCAGCTTGCGTTTGAGGACGCAGCCGTTTTGATCGACCGTGATCTGTACGTCGCCGGTTTCGTTGCGGGTCGCATAGACCAGTTTCTGCGGAAGTTGTGCCGGGTCGAGACGGAATTCATGCCCCGCCCATACCGGTTGTGCTCCAGAAGTCATTCGTGGACGCCTCGCCTGTTCATCCCTGAGAGTTGCGGGCGTTTTCGCCTCTGCGTCTCTCGTCCCTGTTGGCCGGCCCGAATTGTTTTTCTGGCGACCGGCGTGGATGTCACCCTAGGAGATGTGCCCTGACTTCGGCCTAAGAAACAGCGTTAAAAAATCCTGATCTTTTAAATGGTTAGCAAAACGGAATCAGACAGGTTCGAATGCAGTTGAAGTCCCGTATGAGGACAGTCGGACCGTTGTTTCAGATGACCTTGCCGGGATTCATGATGCCCTTGGGATCGAAGTCCTTCTTGATGCGCCGCATCAGGTCCAGGGCGACCGGGTTCTTTACCTCGGCCAGTTCGTCGCGCTTCATCTGGCCGATGCCATGCTCGGCCGAGATCGAGCCGCCATAGTCGCGCACGATCTTGTGGACGGCCGGTGTGATAACCTCGATCAATGTCATGAACACAGCCTTGTCGGCGCCGACCGGCTGGGAGATGTTGTAATGGATGTTGCCGTCGCCGAGATGGCCGAAGGCGCAGATGCGCGAGCCGGGCTCGATGGCCAGTACGGCGCGGTCTGCCTCGGCGAGGAAGGCGGGCACGCTGTCGACCGGCACGGAGATGTCGTGCTTGATCGAGCCGCCCTCCGGGATCTGGCTTTCCGACATGCTCTCGCGCAGCCGCCAGAAATCGGCCCGCTGCTGAAAGCTCTCGGCGATCGCGCCATCGGTAACCAGCCCATGCTCCATGCCGTGTTCGAGCACCGCTTCCAGCGTGGCGCGGGCATCGTCTTCGGACTGGCCCGACGAGATCTCCATCAACACATACCAGGGGTGATGCCGGTCGAGCGGGTCACGCACGTCCGGTATGTGGCGCGTGGTGAACTCGACGCCGATGCGCGCCATCAGTTCGAAGGCGGTCAGCCCGTTGCCGGCGGCACTTCGCGCACGATCGAAAAGGCCGAGCGCCTCCTCGGGCGATGGGACCGCCAGAAAGGCGGTGGCGCGGCCCGCCGGTTTGGGGAACAGTTTGAGCACGGCGGCGGTGATGACGCCGAGCGTGCCCTCCGCGCCGATGAAGAGGTTGCGCAGATCGTAGCCGGTATTGTCCTTCTTCAGCCTGTTGAGGCTGTCGAGCACTTCGCCGGTCGGCAAGACGACTTCGAGACCGATGCAAAGATCGCGCGCGACGCCGTGGGCAAGCGCGCCGGTGCCGCCGGCATTGGTGGAAAGGTTGCCGCCGATCTGGCAGGAACCCTGCGCGCCGAGCGAAAGGGGAAAGAGCCTGCCATGTTCCTCCGCCGCTTCCTGGATGTCCTGCAGGACGACGCCGGCCTCGACGGTGATGGTGTTGCCGGCGGGATCGATGTCGCGGATGCGGTTCAGGCGCGTGGGTGAAAGAATGACCTGCTTGCCGCTCATGTCGGGGATTTGCCCGCCGACCAGCCCGGTATTGCCGCCCTGCGGGACGATTGCGGTTTTCGTCTTCGAGGCGAGCTTGAGGATGGCGGAGACTTCCCCGGTGGAGCCGGGGCGGACGACGGCGGCTGTCTTGCCGGTCCAGCGGCCGCGCCATTCCTTCAGATAGGGCGCAGTGTCCGCATCCCCGGTCAGCACATTGGCTTCGCCGACGATTTCCGCGAATTGCGCGATGACGTCCTTGCTCATGCATCCTCTCCGGATTCGATTGTCCTCGGCGCGGCGGCGCGCGCCAGCCGGTCGTTGATCGCCTCGCCGAGCCCGGTCGCAGGGATCTGCTCCACCGCGATGCATTCCGCGCCGGTGGCGTCCAGCCGCCCCATGTAATCGAACAGTTTCGCGGCGGCTTCGACAAGATCGCCGGTCTCCGAAAGGACGAGAACGGCCTTGGCGGTTTCCGCACCGGCGATGCGTTCGAGCCCGAAGGCGAGCAGCGCCTCGCCGGGGGCGACATGACCGGCATTCAGCCGCATACGCGCGGCCGGCGCGTAGTGTGAGGCGAGCATGCCGGGGGCCTGGATCGCCGCATTGGCCTCGGCGCGCCGGAGAGGCATGCCGGCGGCAGCCTCGATCTCCTCCGCCGCGACTCCGCCGGGACGCAGCAGGAAGATCGCGCCGTCCTCGACCTTGACGATGGTGGATTCCACGCCGACCGGCGTCGGCCCGCCATCGATGACGAGCGGAGCGGCTTCTCCGAGACTGTCCGCGACGGCCCGCGCCGTGGTCGCGCTGATCTTGCCCGAGCGGTTCGCCGACGGCGCGGCGAGCGGCCGGCCGAGCGTCGCGATCAGCTCCGCGCCAAAACCCTTCGGCGCGCGCACCGCAACCGTATCGAGGCCGGCGGTGACCAGCGGATGGATGGCGTGGCCCGGCTTCAACGGCAGGACCAGCGTCAGCGCGCCGGGCCAGAAGGCTTCGGCCAGCCTGCGCGACAGCGGATCGAACGCAGCGAAACTTTCCGCCATTTCGATGCCGGTGACATGGCAGATCAGCGGATTGAAGGATGGACGCTGTTTCGCGGCGAAAATCCGCGCCACGGCCTCGCCATTGGTGGCGTCGGCGGCAAGCCCGTAGACCGTCTCCGTCGGGATCGCCACGATCTCGCCCGCGGCAAGCGCGTCTCTCGCCGCCGAAAGGGCGGCGTCGCCGGCCGGAAGGATCCGGCTGCCGGGCGTTGTCGTGTTCATGTCCATGGGCGGAGAGCTACACGCCGGCCCGATTTTGCGCAACGGGGATAGGGCGGCCGGGGCGCACCGTTAAAATTTGAGCGAAATCCAAAACGCCGTTTCAAGGCGCGTCTGCTAGCGTTCGGCCGGGTGATGAGAACACGGGGAACGAACCCATGACGAAATTCGCAGCTTTCGCTTCCGCGGTCGGCGCGGCGGCCCTTCTTTACGCGGCGCCTGCGGCGGCCGACTACACGATCGACGAGGATCCGGCTTTTCCGTCGGTCGTCTACATCAATTTCGACGTCTCGACGATGCCGAAGGTCATCATGGCGCCGGCGGGCGACCAGATGTCGGTGATCCATGGCGGCGCGATGGAAATCCAGAACGACGTCGCGGTGCAGCCGGACCAGACCGACCCGAACTCGCCGGACCTGCAGAAGACCGACACGGCCGCGAAAAAGAACACGGACCAGACGGACGACGAGCAGACCGCATCGACCACGCCGCTGGAAAAGAGCGTCGACCAGCGCGTCAACGATATCCTGGGCAACCAGCAGAAGATGGAAGATATCATGATCGATGCCGACATCGAAAACCGGCTCCAAGAGGAAGCGGACCGGCTGCTCAACTGATCGGCCGGACCACGCCTCGAACGCCCGCGGCTTGCCGCGGGCGTTTTTCGTTTGTGGTTGCACCGACCTTCTCTCCGTCGCGCCAAGTGGTGGCCCGTATTGCCCGGTGGCCGACATCGCGACCCCCTCACTGGCAAAAGCTAAGGGCTTAGCTGCGCTAAACCCAAGCTTTTGCTTCTGCCGGCCCTCCGCTTTCGCTCCGGGCGGTGGCCCGTATTTCTTGATGGCCGACATCGCGGCCCCCTCTCTTGCGATTTCTAACACTTAGCTGACGCTAAGATGTTGAAATCGCTTTCTCCCCCACCAAGGGGGAGAGTGGGAGCGCGTCGCTCCGCCCTTCGCCAAATCCTCGATCTACGCCATTTCAAAGAACCCGGGCGTAAGCCCGCAAGCGCGACCGCGCGTCGGCCACTTTTGGCCGCCCATGCGGAGGCGTTCACGCGCAGCGGGAACTGCCGTGAGCACGCAAAACTGGAAGACGGGCGGTCGGGGATCGCTCTGTCTAATGTTAATACTGCG
>PAKZ01000041.1 GCA_002706335.1 Ahrensia sp. | reverse complement strand
GGGGCTTCCCCCCGCCACTGGCGCTCCGAATGTGATCGGGTTCGTTCCAAGCGCCGGTTCCCGCCCCCCGAACACGGCCATGGATGGCGGGGCATTGGTCATCGCGATCGCAATACATCCTTCTCGCGCGGCGCGTTCGACATAGAACGATCCCGGCCCGTTGTGATTGGAGTGGCCGACCGCGGCAATGCCGACACCGGTCTCCCGAACGAGTTCGAGAAGCGCGTCAAGCGCCGCGTTGGTTACGACAGGGCCCGGGCCGTTGTCCCCGTCGACTCGGAGGAAAGCGGGGGCGGCTCGCTCGATGCGAATGTGAGGTCGCGCCTTTACCGCACCGGCCTTGAGCCTCTGCGCGTAAATCGGAATCCGTGTGATACCGTGGGAGCCATGGCCGCGCAGGTCCGCGTGGATCATGGCTTCGGTTATGATCGTGGTATCGTCTTCGGAGACACCGATCGCAATGAAAACCCGGTTCGAAAAGTCGCGGATCGCGTCCAGGGGCAGTTTCGTCACGATCGCGCCTCTCCATTTGTCAGGTCGTAGAATTTTCCGAGCACGGCGCTGTCCTGTCCCTCGAAGCCGGCGTTGCATGCGGCGTTGATCAACTGCTGCGCGAGCGCGGATGCCGGCTGGGACAGCCCGCTGCGCCCACCTTCCGACGCAACGATACCCAGATCCTTGCGAAGAAGCTCGATCCGGAAACCGCCCGCGAGCGCATCGTCCAAATATCGCTTCGCGTGCATTTCCAGCACGCCGCTGCGTGCCGCGCCCGATAGCAAGGCCTGACGCATGGCCTTGGGATCGACGCCATTGGCGCGGGCAAGTGCGATCGCCTCGAACGCGCCCATCATATTGACTGCGACCATTAACTGGTTTGCGGCCTTGACTGCCTGTCCGGCGCCGATCGGGCCGAAATGGGTAATAACCTTGCCCATGGCGTCGAGTATCGGCATCGCCGCCTCGACGTCAGCCGTTTCGCCGCCGCACATGATCGTCAGGGTGCCCTCGGCAGCGCCTTTCGTGCCACCCGAAACCGGCGCGTCTATGAATGTCCCGCCCGCCGAGCGGATGCGCTCGGCAGCACGGCCGGCATTGTGAGGTGCGATAGTCGAGCAATCGACGAAGAGTTTGCCTGCAAGATCGACTTGGCAAAATCCGTTCTTGCCGTCGATCAGCGTATCGAGTGCGCCCGCGTCCGGCACGCAGGTCACGATCACGTCGCTCTGCATCGCCAGACCAGCCGGCGTCTCCGCCACACTGGCCCCCTCGCTTCTGAAGCGGTTGGCTTTTTCCGGCGACGACGTCGCGATCCCAAGCTCGAATCCCGCAGCGAGTATGTTGCGGGCCATGCCCGCCCCCATCGCGCCCAGCCCGCAGAAGCCGACGCGCGGCGCACGATTTTTCTCAGTCAAGGCTGCATCCCCTGGCACGCAGGATCTCGTCGACCCAACCTCTGTCCCAGCCTTCGCCGGCAATTGCCTCAAGTGTTTTCTTCTCGCGGTCGACCTGCGCCAGTGCGAGCTCGATAACCGCTTCGGCGTCATCGGTCGGCACGCAGAGGACGCCGTCAAGGTCGCCGACGATAATGTCTCCCGGCGACACGATCATCCCGTGCAATGCGATGGGCACATTCACCTCACCCGGACCGTCCTTGTAGGGGCCACGATGGCTGACGCCTGCCGCGAATATGGGAGTCGTGCCGCCGCGGATCGCATCGAGGTCGCGAATCGCTCCGTCGATGACGAAGCCCTTCACGCCGCGTGAAACTGCGTGCGTAATGATCAGTTCGCCGATCAGTGAATTGGTGAGGTCCCCACCCGCCTCGACAACGATTACGTCGCCAGGCTCCGCCATGTCGACGGCCTTGTGGATCATCAGATTGTCGCCCGGCCGCGTCTTGACCGTCAGCGCCGTTCCGCACAGCACACCGTCCCCGTGCATCGGGCGAATGGCCGGTCCGGCAGCGTAGATCCGGGAGAGATTGTCGCTGAGAATTGCGGTCGGAAGCGCGCCCGCGGCCGCCACCAGATCCTCACGCGCGCGCGCGTGGTCGTTGAAGATTCGAAAGCCGAAAGTCACTGTGTCTGCCCGTCATGTATGCACTGGACGGGCAAGATGCGGCAAATTGATTGATGCTGTCCAATACCTTATCATGCCTTCAGTATTGCCGAAATGGCATTAAGAACCGAGCCAGGCAAACCGGCGAAACCAGTGAGGAGGACGACAGGGCATGATCGAGAACAAACTTCTGGTTTCCTTCGTCGCCGTCGCCGAAGAACTGCATTTCGGGCGCGCCGCGGCGCGGCTCAACCTGGCCCAGCCGGCGCTCAGTAGGCAGATCATGCAGTTGGAGGACAGGCTTCGCGTCAAGCTGTTCGAACGCACCCAGAGAAGTGTCCAGATTACAGAACCGGGACGTGTCTTTCTGGAGCGCTCGCGTCGTATCCTCTCGGATCTCGGAAGGGCGACCGACGAGGTGGTTCGCATCGCCGGCGGTCAGGAGGGCCGTTTGCGCGTCGGTTTCATCCATTCATCCACCTTCAGCGTGTCGCCGCCGATCTTCCGCGCTTTCAGGCGCGCCTATCCGAAGATCGAAATGGAGCTTTCCGAAATGACGATCGCCGATCAGTTGATCGCGCTGGAGAATGACACCATCGACGTGGGGATCCTCCGTCCTCCGATTGCGAACGCGCGCTTGGAGACCGCCGTGCTTCGCGATGAGCATTTCGTCCTCGCCGTTCCCGGCGACCATCCTCTCGCTGCCCGTGATCGCGTGAGTCTGAAGGAGTTGTATGACGAGGACTTCGTGCTCTTTTCTCAGCACAACAGTCCGCTCTTTTCGACGCGAACGCTCTCGATGTGCGACCAGGCGGGTTTTCTCCCGCGCATTGTTCAGAACGCGACGCAAATCCACACCATCCTCGGGCTGGTTAGCGCCAATATGGGCATCTCGATCGTCCCGGACGTCGCGCGGGAGGTGAACATGCGCAACATCAGGATCCTCCAAATCGAAGACAATCCTCCGCCTGTCCATGTTGTTATCGCTTGGCGATCCAACGACGGCTCCGCCAGCCTTAATTCTTTCGTCGCGACGGCGAGGCGCTGGGTCGAGGAACAGCGGTGAGAGCCGGCTTCGATAGTGCTCACCGGGTCAAATGATCGATAAGCTTTCGCAGCAACCCGGTGACCATAAAGAAAGCGCGCCATGAGGAGTCAGCGCAACTCCATCTCGCAACGTTGCATTGAGGGACCAGCGGGGATCTGCATCTCCTGCAGTTGGCCGCCGTCAAATGACGTTAAGGGCTTGCCTTAAGGCGAGGAGGAGAGGGGTTCCATCCTGAAGAAGGATGAGACGACACCGTTGCTCCCGTTGGCGTCTGGCCAGCGCCAATCTCATCCCCAGACAGTGCCGAAGAGACGCATCCAATTGCCGCCGAGGATCTTTTTTATGCGCGAGCGTGACCACCCGCGTTTCACCATTTCCGCGGTCAGCGTGCGGCATGTTCCCTTATCCTTCTTGGCACACAGAAGCCAGGGGCCCGGGCGCGGCCGGTTATGGTTGAAATCGGTGCCAATCGCGACATGATCCTCGTCGATCAGATCCATGGTGTATTCCATCACATCGGCCACGGTCGCGTCATTGCCCCTGGCGAAGCCCGGCGCGAACAGCGCTGTGCCAGTCACACCGCCCTTTTCGGCGCAAGCCTTGAAAACTTCATCCGGCTTGTTGCGCGGCACGTCCCTCAGTCCGCGCGGCAGGCACTGCGTGATCGCGGCCGGCTTCTTCGAATAGGCGATCGTATCGAGCGAGGTCTGGATGCCCACACCCGCGCGTCGAGCCGTCCTTCCTGCCGACCGTCATCGATCACATGATCCGCGCGCCCAATGTCGCCTCGCTGGCGGCGATGCACGTCCTATCGAAACGCATCTTCCGCCAAGTCGGCGGCTCGACGGGTATCAATTTCTTCGGTCTGTGCCAGATCGCGGCTCAAATGATGCGCGAGAAAAAGGGAAGGCGCACTCGTCATCCTGATCTGTGACAGCGGCGCGCGCTATGTCGACACCTATCATGACGCAAACCGGCTGAAGCAGAACGCCTTCGACATCGCGCCCTATGTGGAGCGGCTTGAGCAGTTTCTCGATACCGGAGAGTTCTGACGCGGCCCGATCTCCTAGTGCCTGTTGGTTGCGTGTCACCGGCCAAGATAAGATTCTCGCAGCGTAAACATAAACGCGGACACTGGGCCGCCGCGGTGACGGCATTCGGCGGGGAGAAAGCGCTGCAGATTTACCAATCGATCGGTTTGTCCGACTTGTATCTCTTCGCCGCCGGCCACCCAGCGTTGGCGCAGCTTGCTTCGGGAGCGCCGGCGAACAATCCGCAATGCGAGGCCCATCCCTGGCGCAAGGACAGGCTTCGAACCTCTGACCGCTGCCTGAGGAAACCGCGCAACTCCATCTCGCAATTTCGCATTGAAGGTTGCGCCCGGCTCGGTTATCAAGTCCGGGCTTTGGCCTTGCGCCGCAAGCACCCGTAGCTCAGCTGGATAGAGCGCTGCCCTCCGAAGGCAGAGGTCACAGGTTCGAATCCTGTCGGGTGCGCCAACACAGTCAATGCCGTAAGCGAAATTCCTATCTCGCGATTCCTGAACAGTAGCCAGAGAGGAGCACTGCGGCGTGTATGTCTGACCTATGATGTTGAATGGTGCTTCCGGCGATGTGAAGCAGATAGCTCTGCCTGACGAAAGACAAGGTCTGTTGCCTCTTCCTGCTTGTTAGGCGGTTAGACGTTCTTGGGAGCACAGTGCTCGCAAATATGATTTCGAGGATAAATTATCGCGACGTTGTGGCTGCCTGCGGTCTGGCGGCGCGAATGGATCTGCCGGCCTCTGTCGCGCGCTCATTCGGCGCGGTTCTACATTGGCGGGTGCCGATAGCGTGATGTGTCCGAAACCCGATCGTCCGGAGGGGTGGTCACGGTTGCCCCTGACGTCGCATTGAAGCCTCCCAATCGTTGAGGAATTTGTCCTTCTTTCTTTGGTCCAGCCAAGTCAGCAGGCTGGGCCTCAGCCTTATCGGCAACAGCGACGTGCTGCCTTCGAAACGTGTCTCGAAAAAGGATTGCCCCTCATAGACATTGTCCACCAGGGGAAACAGCGATGAATGCTCCCTGAGCAGCGTCTGGCCGGCATTGGACAAAAGGAAGCGCACGAAAGCGCCAGCGCCGGCTTTGTTGCCGGATTGCTGCGTCACGAACACCGAGCGCGTGAAGACCAGTGCATAGTCGGCGAGAAGAAGGATACCAATTCGAGAATCCTCCCGCACCTTCGCCAGAGCATAGGTGCCGATAACGTTGTAGGCCAGTACGAGCGAACCGTCTGCGACGTCCTCGACCATGTCGCTCGTGCAGCAATACACCTTCGCCTTCGCCCGCCCGAGAGACTCGACCAAGCGTGAAGCCTGAAAGCCGCGTTGGGCATCCTGCGTGGCGAACATGTAGCCGACACCCGAGACGGCGATGTCATAGGTGCCAACGCGCCCATCGAAGAAAGTGGGATTGTCCCGGATCATGCTGGCGAGCTCAGACCGTGTCGAGGGGAGTTGCCGACCGGAAAACGCCTCCCGATTGTAGACGAGGGCAACTGGCTCTTGGGTGAACCCGAAGAGTTCATCGCGCCAGCGCGACCATTCGGGCGTGGCCGGGAGGTCCTCGATACGGCTCGCGAACCCCTGATTGACGAGTTTCACCTGTAGATCCATAGCCGAAGAAATGACCAGATCCGGCATTTTCTTTGCCGTCAGGACAGCATTCTGCAGCTCGGAGGTATTGAATTCCGAATAACGGACGGCGATGTCGGGATAGGATGCTTCGAAGCCGTCAATGACAGCCGATATGGCAGTTGTGTCGGTTGCGCTCCAGACCTCAAGGTTCGTTCGCGTTACGCTCTTCGGCTCCCATAGAGCGACATAGACAGAAGCGACAAGGGTGGCGACCGCTACAAGGGCCGAGGCCAGGACGATGCGATTTCGTGTCATGACAATGCTCCGCCCGCCAGAGGCGATGTCTGCGGTAGAGTGATCGTTGCGCTAAGACCGGAAGGCGAACGATCCCGGAGTTCGAAACGGCCCCTGTGACTTTCGGCCACGGCTGCGACGATCGCGAGACCGAGACCCGAGCCGCCACTCTCTCCCTTGGAATAAAACCGGCCGACGACCCTCGGTTTTTCGACATCGGCGATACCCGGGCCCGCGTCTTCGACTCCGATCTCGTATGCCGCCTTTCCCTCGAGACGAGTCTCGCTGACCCGCAGTGTGATCTGGTTCTCCGGAGGCCCGTGCCGCACGGCATTGTCGACGAGATTGCGTAGCGCCTCGCGGATAGCGATGGGATCTCCCTCGACTGTCGCCACGGCTGGCGCTTGCGGCAACTCCACGGCAAAGTCGATGGCGCTCACCCTTTTGTCCCGAACGATCTCCTCCAGCAGCCGCCGGACGAGTTCCGACAGATCGACCGTCTGGAACATGTGATTGTCCGCCCGGTGAATGACCATCGCATGGCTCAGAAGTTGGTTGGTCAGGTGCACGGTCCGCCGCGCCTGGTCACGGGCCCTCAAAACGGCTTTCGCATTGGCTGCATTCTCGTCGGCAGCGGCTTCCAGATGACCGTACAGCGTGGCGAGGGAAGTGCGCATTTGATGAGCGATGTCAGCTATGAAGGTTTCTGCCTGCGTCCGGGACAGATCGAGCCGCCGCATGAAGCCGTTGATGGCAACGATCAGGCTTTCGATCTCGCGCGGCGGAGCTGCGCCCAGTGGCTGAAGATCATTTGGTCGTCGTGTGCGAATGTCACACTCGATCCCGGCGAGCGGCCGCATGGCGAGCCCGATCCCGGCACGCGCCATGGCGATGCCGGCAATAGACAGAGCTGCTAGCGGCACGAGGCCTTGGAGAATGAGATTCATCTCCATTGCGTCCCGGGCGCTTCTTGTATGCCCGATCTGAACACCTATCCATTGCGGCCGGTCCGCGCTGAGTAGGGTGCGCCCGTTGACGATGAAGCGCACCATATCGCCACTGTAAAGGCTGTTGAAGAAGATGGGTTCCTGACTTGGCAGGGGCCGCGAAAAGAACCCGTCCGTCGGCAGATCCCGCATCCCTGTAAGTGTGGCGCCGTTCTGGTCGACGACGCGATAAAAGACCCGGTCTTCCTGGTCGAGAGTAAGGATCTCCAGCGCAGACGGCGGCAGATCGATATCGATTCCCTCGGCGGTTACCGTTATTCGCTCCAGAATTGCGATCGCTGCACCACGCAGCAGGAGATCGTAGGTTTGGTTCGCCGTGCTGCGCGCATAGACCCACAACCCCGCAGCCAGCAGTGTGATCAGCACCGCGAAGGCCGCCATGGAGGTGAGCATCAGCCGCCGACGCAGCGAATATGGGCGGCCTTGTGGTTCTTTGTCCGCCTGCACTTCAGGCGTCGCTTATGCTGGCAATGTATCCGAGGCCCCGAATGGTGCGGATCTGCAGAGGCGAGCCTTCGAGCTTTTTGCGGAGCCGCGTCATCGTTTGCTCCACGGCGTTCAGGCTCGGCGCCTCGTCGAACGAGTAAACGTGATCGGCCACCTCATCCTTGGTGAGCACCCGACCCAATTGCGAGATGAATAGTTCCAGCACTTGCACCTCCCGATGCCTCAGTTCGAGATCGATGCCTCCAAGCAAGGCGCGTCTCGCACCGCGGTCAAACGTAAAGTTGCCCTGCGTGAAAACGTTACTTGCTTCGCCGGACCTTCGACGCACAAGCGCACGACACCTCGCCAGAAGTTCGCGAAAATCGACGGGCTTGATCATGTAGTCGTCAGCCCCGACGTCCAGTCCCACCACCCGGTCTTCAACTTCGGAACGTGCAGTCAGCAGAAGCACGGGGGTTCGATCGCCTCGTGTTCGCATTGCCTGCAGCACGTGGTATCCGTTCATTGACGGCAGATTGATGTCCAGGATGACGATATCGAAAACAGCATGGCGCAATAGCGCTTCCGCCTCTGCGCCGTCGGTTTCGAGGTCGATCGCATGCCCTTCTCCGCGGAACCGGGCGAGGATAGCATCGGACAGGTCGCGGCTGTCTTCGACAAGCAAAATCCGCATCGTCTCGGATGTTTAGCAACGCCTCGCAGGTTTGAGAAGCGAATCCTGACGCCGCAACGTAATGACATGGCAGCCCGGCGTGTCAGCTTGATGTCAGGTCTACGTCAATCGGCGGTCAGCGAACACGTGTACCACCGACACGTCGGAGAGGAGCTGGCGCGAACCCACACAGGGTAAGCGCGCCTGTGGCTGGTTTTGGTGGAGATGACATCGCTCACCAGCTGAAGCTGATGGCATCCTTTCCGGACGGACAAAAACCGACGGGAGGATCTACAATGAAACTTTTAAATCTCGCATCTGCCTTTCTGCTCACGAGCTTCGTCGCAGTTCCGGCATTCGCACAGGACGTTGACAGGCCGGAGTGCATAGCGCCGGCCCAGCCCGGTGGCGGATTCGACCTGACCTGCCGCATTGCTCAGCAGGGCCTGGAGAAACAATTCAATGGTCCGATGGCGGTCACCTTCATGCCTGGCGGCATTGGTGCTGTCGCGATCAATCTCTTCAACACCACCCGGACGGATGATCCGAACGCAATCGTGGCGTTCTCGTCCGGTTCGCTTCTTAACATGGCGACCGGTAAATACGGTGAGTGGGGCGCTAACGATGTTCGTTTCCTGGCGACAGCCGGCACCGACTATGGCGCGGTTATCGTCAAGGCTGATAGCCCCTACCAGACGCTTGGGGATCTTATGGCTGCCCTCGAGAAGGATCCGGCCTCGGTTGTAATGGGCGCCGGCGGCTCGGTTGGTTCGCAGGACTGGATGAAGGCGGCTATTCTCCTGAAATCGAAGGATGTGGACCCAAAGAAAATGCGCTACGTCGCCTTTGATGGTGGTGGGGAGGCAATCGCGGGCCTGCTCGGCGGGTCAATTCAGGTTTACTTCGGGGACGTAGGTGAGATGGTGTCCCACGTAGGTACGGGCGAAATGCGCATCCTCGCGGCGTTGAGCCCGGAGCGTCTCCCGGATCCCTTCGCCGACGTTCCGACCGCGCAGGAACTCGGCTACGATGCCGAGTGGCCAATCGTACGTGGCTATTACATGGGCAAGAACGTCTCGTCTGAGGCTTACAGCCAATGGGTCGAAGCATTCAAAGCTGCCTACGGCACCGATGAATGGGCGACGCTCGTGAAGGACAAGGGCCTCCTGCCGTTGAACCTTTCGGGCGAGGAAATGGATGCCGACATGAAGAAGCGCGTCGAGCGGATGGCCGGCATCGCCAAGGAAGCCGGCCTCATCGAATAGAGCGGATGAGCTAACGCCTGACGGCGGTCGTCTCAACAGGTCTGGCCGCAGTCAGGCGCAATTCTTCTTCCGCTTTCTTCGTTCGTGTTCGCCACCTTCCGGCGATTCCCATTTTTCTCGGAGCAAACCATGGCCGATCGTATCTTCGCCGGCGTGCTCTTTCTGGTAGCGATCGGCTACACGATCATCGCTTTCACGGTGATCCGTGCGCCGTTCCAATACGATCCATTGGGACCAGAGAGTTGGCCGCGCATCCTCGGTATCGTGTCGATACCGTGCTGCTTGTTCATCCTCGCCAAGCCGGACGTGTCCTCGCTTGGCCTGCCGGCGAAAACCTGGGGCAGGCTCGCCGCATTGATTGTCATGCTTCTTGTCTACTCCTACCTGTTCCAGCCGCTCGGCTTCATCCTGGCGACCTTCGCGTTCTGCCTTGCGCTCTCCCTGATGCTCGGGGCACGACTCGTGACCGGGCTAGCCTTCAGTGCAGGGATCGGTATCGTCGGCTATTTCGTTTGCACGAAGCTGCTCGAACTGAATCTGCCTGCCGGCGTCCTGACGATTTTTAGGTGAGATGAACCATGGACGCTGTTTTTTCCGGTCTTGCATCCGGCTTTCAAGTCGCCCTTGACCCCTTCAATCTGTTCCTCGTTCTCGCTGGCTGTTTTGCCGGAACGCTGATCGGCGCCTTGCCGGGCATCGGTCCGATCAATGGCGTCGCGATTCTGCTGCCGATCGCTTACAGTCTCGGCTTCAAGCCGGAATCGGCGATTATCCTTCTCGCCGGCATTTACTACGGCGCAGAATATGGCGGGCGTATCTCGTCCATTCTCCTTAACGTTCCCGGCGATGCCGGTGCGGTGATGACGACGCTGGATGGGAACCCGATGGCGCGCAACGGCGAAGCGGGCAAGGCCCTGTCGCTGTCGGCTGTCGCTTCCTTCATCGGCGGCACCTTCGCCGTCGTTCTGATGAGCTTCTTTGGTCCGGCGCTTGCGTCCTATGCGATACACTTCTCGCCGTCGGACTACGTGGCGCTGATGGTTTTCGCCTTTGCTTCGCTCGCCTCGCTCGTGGGCTCGAACCCGGTGAAGACACTTCTCGCCGCCCTCATCGGCCTGATGCTTGCCTCTGTCGGCATCGATGCAAATACAGGCGTCGCGCGCTTCCCCTTCGGCATTCCCGACATTCTCGCGGGTATCGACTTCCTGGTGGTGGTCATTGGCCTGTTCGGTATGGCCGAGCTGATCCACCTCGTCGAACAGCAGGCTGCCGGCACGCTGAGGACGTTGAAGATCGACAAGAGCTTCGTCACGATGAAGGACCTGGCCTTCACCAAATGGACGATCCTTCGTGGCTCGGTCATCGGCTTCTTCATCGGCATCCTGCCGGGTACCGGAGCCTCGGTCGCTTCCGCGGTCGCATATGGCGCAGAAAAACGCGCCGCCCGCGATTCGTCCAAATTCGGTAACGGTGACATGCGAGGTCTCGCGGCCCCCGAAGCCGCCAACAATGCGTCTGCCGGCGGCGCCATGGTGCCGATGCTGACCCTCGGCATTCCAGGCTCCGGCACTACGGCGATCCTGCTTGGCGCGCTTCTCCTTTTCAACATCACGCCTGGCCCGCTGATGTTCTCGCAGCGTCCGGAAATAGCCTGGGGCCTGATCGCCTCCATGTATATCGGGAACGTGGCGCTGCTGATCATCAACCTGCCGCTCGTCGGCCTTTTTGCCCGGATGCTGACCATCCCGCAGCAGTTCCTGACACCGTTGATAGCGGTCCTCGCCTTCATCGGCGTCTATTCGGTGGTATCCAATCCGCACGACCTCTACATGATCACACTGCTCGGCGTGTTCGGCTGGTTCCTGCGCAAACTGCAGTTTTCGCTCGCGCCGGTCATACTCGGCTTCGTGCTCGGTGGCCTGTTCGAGGACAATCTTCGCCGCGCCCTGTCGATCTCGGGCGGCGACTGGTCGATCTTGGTGACATCTTTCAACAGCGTGATCCTTTATGCTCTGGCGCTGCTGGTTGTCGTCGTGCCGATCCTTGTAGGCCGGATGCGGCGTGGCCGCAGCGAGGGCGAGTCGCCGCAGGCTCCTTCATGATTGTTGCTGCATACCGGCCCGTTTTGCTGGCCATCGGCGCCGCGCTTTGCGGCGCCGCTCTCTTTCTGGCTCTCGGTGTTCCTGCCGGGCCATTGGTCGGTTCCACGGTCGCGGTTACCGGTCTTGCGGCTGCGGGCTTTTCCCCAAAAGTGCCGGCGTCGCTCCGTAACCTCGGCTTCACGGCCATCGGAGTCACGCTCGGGGCCGGCGTGACGACCCATTTCCTGAGCGACGTCCTGCGCTTTCCGTTGAGCCTACTTGCTCTCAGCGGCACGATGATCGCGGTCATGCTGATATCGTCGACAGTACTCAAACGTTTCTTTGCGGCATCAAGTGGCACGGCAGTACTTGCCACATCTCCGGGCGCGCTTTCCTACAGCCTTTCCCTCGCGGCGGATTGCCCGGCGGCCAAGATCGACATTCCTTTCGTGATGGTCCTCCAGAGCTTGAGGCTGTTGATCATTACCATTATCCTTCCCCCTCTTGTCGCGACGATCGAAACCGGAACCGGCGGCAGAGGCGCTGCACTCGCTCATCACACGCTGGACTTTCCGGTCAGCATCGCCCTGATCGTCGTCGCTGCGGCCGGCGGATATCTCTTCGATCGGATGCGCGTTCCCGCCGCCTTTCTCCTTGCAGGAGTGACCATAAGCGGGTTTGTTCACGGAGTCGGCTGGCTGGACGGGCGCCCGTCATCGATCCTGACGTTCATTGGCTTTTCATTGGCGGGCGCCGTCATCGGCGCTCGTTTCGCATCAGTCACGCGGACACAGCTTCGCGACCTCTTTATTGCCGGTCTCGTCGTGACGTCGATCGCCCTGATCTTGTCCGGCCTCGCGAGCTATCTCGTGGGAAGGCTTCTTGAGCTGCCGTTCGGCATGGTCTGGGTGTCCTTCGCACCCGGTGGTGTGGAGGGCATGAGCGCCATGGCTCTCTCCCTCGGATACGATCCGGCTTATGTCGCCACGCATCACATCTTTCGACTGTTGCTCCTGCTGGCAATACTGCCGCTGTTTGTCCGCGGGAACGGAAAACCTCCTGCAAAAACGCTTCCATAGACTAAGGGGCGCGACGATAGCTATTGGGTGGACTATTGAACGCCCTGGAGCCTCACCCAAGGTTCTCGTACGCTCCCTGCTAGAGGCTGAGCACTCCACTCCGCGCCAATTTTCTTTTACCGAACGTTACTGCGAATCCCATGCGGCGCTGCCAAGCGAGAGGGCGACGCGAAAGCCGACGACATTGCTGCGGATATCGAGTGCCTCGTTGGGGCCCTGCACCATGTCGAGTTGTGGGTCGTAGCCGAAGGTAAGCCTTTCGGATGCGCGCATCGAGACATGGAGCATTTCGTAGTCTCCGCCCCTTGCGATGAAGAGCTGGCAGCCGCTCTGGCGCGCAGGGGAACCGTCCCGCGGTGTAGTGTCGTATCCTGGGCTCCAACAGTCCTGCACCATTTCTTGAACGTTGCCGGCCATGTCGTAAAGCCCCCAGGGATTGGGCCGGTAGCTGCCGACCTCCGCCGTCCAGTCGGGGCGCACCGCTTCCGCGCAGGGGGAAGCCTCGCCAGCCTGGTAACCGGACGCCTTGTCCGCGAAGTTCGCATAGCCACATGCATGGTCGAGATCGTCGCCCCAGAACGCGACGGTCCGGGTTCCGGCGCGCGCCGCATATTCCCACTCGGCCTCGGTCGGCAGGCGATAGCCCTTGCCCGTCTTTTCCCTGAGCCATGCGAGATAAGCCGTTACCTCCTGGCGTGAAACGCAGACGGCCGGCTGGCGTGGTGTGACGGAGAGCCCCGGCTGTTTGTAGGAGCCATCGGTTATATAGACGAAATAGGGGCCATATATCTCAGCGCTGGACTCCGTATGTCGCGTACCGGTGAATTTCTGTGCAAGCGGCCCGGTCTCGATGAGTCGGACACCGCAGATGCCGCCGACCTCCGCTCCGGTCTCGCGCACATAGGCGTCGAACTCCGCAACGGTAACCTCGTAGCGGCCGATCGCAAACGGATAGGCGATGGTGACCTCATGGCGTGGATGTTCCTCGGGGACGAATCCGATAAACGGGTTTTCCTGTTCGGCGTCGGTCGCGCCCATCTGGAACGAGCCTTTCGGGATCTCGACCATTTCCGGGCAGGTGTCGCAATCCTTGAATACTGTGCCGGCGGTAACGTCGGGTTGCGGTTCGGGTGTCTTGGTTGGCGTCACACGGCCGAGGAGCAGGTCGGCCTCGCGGTCGGTCAATGTCCCGGTCGCTTCAGCGCCGATCGAGTCTTGAAAGGCGCGGATCGCCGCTTCGGTCTTCGGCCCGAAAATGCCGTCGGGCGTACCGACTGGGAAGCCTTTCTCGTTCAAGGCCTGCTGGATCGCCTGGCGGCCTTCCTGCGTGTCGGCATCAGCAGCCCAAGCCCCCGAAATAGAGGACAGAAAACCAAGAATGAGGGACATGAATACAAGAATGGCGAAGCGCTGGAGTCGCATGGTTGTTTCCCGTTTCTTGGTGGACACGGGATTTGCATATCCCAGTTTATGCAGATCGCCCATTCGGTCGATTCGCGAATGTCGCTTATGTCCTTTTACGGGAATTGTCGGGCGCATCATCCGCGGCGTCAAGCCGGACGGATCGTGCGCGCGATCGTAGGCTGTAGACGGCATGTCGGAATTTCCGTTACGTCCGCCGACACCGGTGCGAAATGTCCCTCATATCTGGGTTCTGGAGGGAATTCCGGCGTTTTTCGCACTATTCGTATGATCTTGATCAAATTGCACCGGCGAAATTGTGCATATGATCCACATCTTAATGGAGGCGGAACTCAGGGGAGGCCCGGCGGGAAAATGCGTCTGACCATCAGGACGAATCTTGCGATGCGCGTATTGATGACATGCGCCGTCAATCCCGGCCAGAGCATCACAAAGGCCGAGATCGCGGACAAGTGCAACGCGTCTAAAAACCATCTCGGCCAGGTGATCCGTCAATTGGCTCATCTCGGCTACATCAAGGCATTGCGAGGTCGAAATGGCGGCATGTATCTCGCCCGCTGCCCCGAGGATATCCGCGTCGGCGACGTTTTCCGGTTGTTCGAAGCGGATCTTCCCTTCGCTGAGTGTTTCGACGAGAAGGACAACAACTGCCCGTTGATCGGCAGTTGCTGGCTGCGTCCAGCGCTGAAACGCGCCGTCGAGGCGTTTTACTCGTCCCTCGACAAGATCTGTCTCGCCGACCTCGTCGAAGGCAACACCGATCTCGTAACGATCCTTAATATGCCCGAAGGAAAAGCCGCTCCGGTCATGTGCGGCGGCGACGGACGCCTGAGCGTCAACTAACCCCTATTCTTCGAAGACAAGCCCTTCGGGCTTCGCGCCGAAGTCATCAAGGATGCCCTTGAGGTCCTCGACCATCTGGTCAGGACCGCAAATGTAGAAGGTCTGGTCGAAATCCTCGATCACCTTTTCTAGATAAGCTCGGTCGATGCGGCCGAAGTCGTAGCCGCTCTTGTCCTCCTGGCTGAGAATGTGTCTGGTGATCAGGCCAGGCATCAGATCCAGTTCGTCCTGAAGGATAATGTCGCGCTCGCGCCGATTGGCGAACAGCAGCGTGTGCCCGGCGAGATGCCCGCTTTCGTTTTGAGCGCGCAGAATCGCCAGGAACGGCGTCAGGCCCGCGCCTCCGGCGATGAATACGCCTTTGCCCCTGTAGCTGATCGTGCCCCATGGCTCGTCGATGATCAGCCGGTCCCCAACCAGCAAATGGGACAACTGGTCGGTTACGCCACCGCGCTCCGGATAGGACTTGATGGTGAATTGCAGCCTGTCGTCGTCCGGCAGCGACGTGAAGGTGAAAGGGCGTTTCTCGTCGCGCCAGCCATCCTTGTCGATAGACACCTCGGTCGCCTGCCCAGGCTCGAATGTGAAGCCGTCGGGCCGTTCCAGATCGTAGGAAAAGACGTTGTGCGCGACCGGGCTGATCGCCTTGATTTCCAATGTGTGGGTCATCGCATGTTCCCTTTGAACATATTCGGTCAGTCGTCGCCGTCTTCGGAATGGCGATTGCCCTTCCCGAGGTCCTTGCGGGCGCGCACGTTCTTGTCGAGCTTCCGGAAACTTTCGATAACGCCGTCGGTTTCCGTTTTCACATCTGGAACTGCCTGGCGTTCGTTGCGTATATTCGCCTGATCGTCTCCCTGAAGGCTGTTCCTGCCCATCTCGTCCGAAGCGATATCGGAGCGGGTCAGCTTCGGCTCTGGGGTGCCTGACTTTCTGGATGGATTGGTCATTTTGTTCTCCGTGGAGCGTTGATGGTCACTCGAACGACAACGGGAAGGCCGCACCATCGTTCCCGCTGCACGGGTTTATTGCCTCGCCTTCAAAATTTAATTTAAATCGCAAGTATTGAGGTTAACAAAAGATAAAGATTGCCGAATATGCCGCATTCGGAATTATTGACGCAAAGGTACCGTCAATCATGGGCCTGCAAAAAGGGCCGAAAAATGACAAAGATGCTCTACGGCGGAGCAACCGTACCTTTCGATACGGGGCACGCCGATCCGAATACAAATATAGACATACGGCAATTGTCGCGTAGCGCGCTTGTCGATCGATTCGGACTGGACCTGGAAAACGCATCGATCCTGCTCGGCCCGGTCGCGCGCAAGTTTCACGGTCTGTCCGGCGGCAACGAGCGGATCGGTATGCGGACATTCCTTGAGTGCTACGACCCCGACGCCCGCGCCGGCCTTGTCGACCTTATCGAGAAGCTGGCGGGCGAAGGACGTTCGTTCCACTTCACCGCGCGCCTCGCCAGCCCCGCCGGTGCTTTCGTGCACGGCTTCCTCGCGCCCGCTTCCGCCGGAAACGGCGATGGCGGCTGGAGCGGCATGCTGGTGATGTCTCGTCAGGAAGCGGCCGTGCCGATCATCGGCGCGGTCAACTGACGCCGCAGCATCAGGTTCAGGCGTTCGGAGTGGCCAGAATCCCGCCCATTTGCCAGGGCCGGAACAGACGCGCCCTGCGGTCCATCCTGTTGTCGGCGATATCGTCCAGCAACAGGCTCCCGCGATCTTCACGCGCCTCGAGTTCGCTCGCGAAATTGACATAGCCGAGCTTTATCTCGGCGTGATGCTCGCAAAGCGTCAACGCGATGTGCGCCTTGGCGCGCGCGCTGTTGATCAGGAGCATGAGCGTCACTTCCGGCGCAGTGCCCCATTCCGCCGAGGTTTCGCCGTCCATCGCGAATTCGATATAGCCCGGCGTGAAATAGAGGTCGGCGGCGTCGCGCACGATATCTGCGACGCAGCCATACCGTTCCATCCGCAGATAGGCGATGTAATCCGCAATATCGACAAGGCGCAACTCCGCCGCGAGGCCGGAGATGGCCTTGGCGACATAGGGTTCAAGTTCCAGGCAGATTTCTTGTGCCAGCATGGTGTCAGCTTCTCTGTGCTCGGCGGCGCAGAATGGAAATCAGTTCCGCGACGGCCTTGAAGAACTCTTGGGGTATGATCTGGTCGATCGAGACCTGTCGGTACATGGCGCGTGCCAGGGGGACATTCTCGAAGACGGGCACGCCGTTTTCCTCGGCGATTTCGCGAATGCGCAGCGCAATCAGGTCCTGCCCCTTGGCGACAACGATAGGTGCCGGGTCGCGGGTGGGATCGTATCGCAACGCGATCGAAAGGTGGGTCGGGTTGGCGATGACCAGCGACGCAGTCGGGACGGCCTTCATCATGCGCTTGCGCGCGCGATCATAGGCGACGGAGCGAATGCGGGCCTTGATGATCGGATCGCCCATCGACTGCTTCAGCTCGTCCTTCACCTCCTGGCGTGTCATTTTCAGATCCTCGCGCCACTGGAACCGCGACCAGAAGAAGTCCGCGGTCGCCACCAGTACCATCGCGAAGATTATCGCCGCGAACATCTTCATGAGCATTTCCCGGATGACCACCAGGAAGCTGCCGACCTCGCTGTTCATGCCCTGCAGCATACGCGGCACGAGATCGTGCAGCACGAGTGCCACCAGGACGCTTGCGAAGATCAGCTTCGCGACGGATTTGAGGAACTCCACGAAGCCCTTGGCGCTGAAGATGCGCCCCCATCCGGCGATGAGCGAAATCCTTGACAGCTGCGGCTTGATGCGTTCCCCGACGAAACGCGGCGTGTTTTGGGCCGCGGATCCGGAAAACCCGGCGACCACGACTGCGGCGAACAGCGGCAGGGTTACTGTACCGGCGACGAGCATCACGCGCTGGATCAGCCAGTAGATGTCGCCGCTTCCGCTCAAATGATACTCGAAGGACTGGTCCATCATCGTGGCCAGCTGTTGCGCCATGTCGGCAATTCTCGCCGGCATGAAGAATGCGGCGACGAAGAGGATCGCGAGCAGCGAGAAGAGGATCGGCGTTTCCTTGGAGAAGGGGGTCTGGCCCTTGTCGAGCGAATCGCGGATCTTTTTTTCCGAGGCTTCCTCGGTTTTACTCTCCTTGTCGGGCTTTTCGTCGGACATGGCTCTTTGTCTACCCTATCCGTCGCCTCAGGCCGCGACCTGGAGTTCGATCTTGCCTTCGGAGGCCATCCGCAGCGCCAGAGCCGCGATCGATTTCCGCGCCTGTTCGATTTCCGCAGGCTTGGCCCCGCCTGCGCCGAGTTCCGATTCGATCATGCGCCGTGTGCGCTGGCTAATCGACGAGAGGATGTTTTCCTTCAACTCGTCGCCTGCGCCGCGCAAAGCGAGCGTCAGCACGTCGGACGACAATCCGTCGCAAAGCAGCGTGCGCGACTCCTTGGAAAGTGTTGGAATGTCCTCGAAGCGGAAGATGCGCGACTTGACGCCCTCGACTCTCTTCGAGCCGATCACCGGCGTCAGCTGGTCGAGAAGGTCGTCGGATACATCCTTCTTCATCTCGTTGAGGATTTCCGCGAGGCGGCTCACACCTTCGCCGGCTCCGCCGCCACGCGAATCTTCGGTCAGATTGAAGGCTTCGTCGAGTCGCTTCTCGACGGTCATGATGACCGATTCGGGCACCGGCTTCGATGACAGCAGGCGCGCCACGGTCGCCTTGCGCAGGTCGGGATCGAGCCTTTCGATGATTGACGCCGCCGTGCGCGAATTCAGCCGCGACAGGACGACGGCGCAGAGCTGCGGTGATTCGCCGGCGAAGAACGTGTTCAGTTCGTCGATGTCGACTTTCGGCAGCAGATCCCAGACCGATTGCTCCGGCTCCACCTCCACCGGCTCGGCGGTCATGCCCGTCAGCGCATACATTTCCTCGTCGGAAAGCGCTTCGCTGAGAATCTTGTCCATCGCGTCGGCCGAATCCATCAGGCCTGCGCCGACGGTGAACTCGGATTCGAATTCCTTCACAAGTTCCTCGAGATCGGGCTGCGGAATGCTCTTGAGCGTGTGCGCGGCGTCGATCATGACGCGCAGCTCCTCGCTCTTGAAGAACCTCAGCAAGGTCGACGCGCGCGATTTCCCCATCGCCACCATGACAGCGGCGGCTCTCTGCGGTTTTGACAGGGTGTATCGTTTTGCCATGTCGAACTTCCGGCGGACGGATCCGTCTATCGGCCCCTTGTGATCAAGATTTTTCCAGGGCGGTGATGCGCACGCCAAGGCGGCTCGGATCGTCATCGAGGGACTGGATCTCGCCTGTCGCGATCTTCGTTCCGTTGACGCATATATCCACCGGCTCGCCGATCTTGCGGTTCAACATCACCACCGAACCCGCTTCCATGCCGATCAGGTCCGAAACCGGCATTTCCGCGGAGCCGATCACCACGTCCATCTGCACGGGGATCGACATCACCAGTTTCTGCAGATTGCTTTCCGCCGCCGGGGTGGCCGCAGTCGCTGTTTCAGGTTCTCCGTCTTCCATCATCTCGTCGTCGAACGGGCCCAGTGCGTGGTCCTTGTCCATCACGCCCTGCAGTTCCGCCAGCGCTTCGTCGAGCGGGTCTGTTTGCGGGATATCGTCCAGCGAAAGGCCGAGTTCCTCCAGCGGGTTCGTTGCGGGATCACTCATCGTACGTCTCCTTGAGTTCGGTCTCGGTCAACGGAATACCAATCCCGCTGAGGGCTTCCGACATCGCCCGGTGGGGTCGTTCCAGGCAGAGCGCGTAATTCGCGCCCTTGCGGCCCAGATTGCATTCGTAAAGCGGGCGTCCCTTCACTTTCATGCGGACATTCGTTTCTCCCGATTCGGAAAGCGGAAGAACGTCGCCGGTGCAGAGCGCGGCAAGCTCGCCAAGCGTTATCGGCGGCATCATGACCGAGCCCGTGACTGGAACCTTGATGGACAGCGCCTTGCGGTTGGTCTCGCCCTGGTTGTTCGGCGACGGTTTGCGTATGGTTTCGGGCGCCACCCGCGCCATCTGCAGCATGTAGGAATGAGTTACGGCGACGGTTACGACCGGTTCGGCCGCGCCGAAACCGAGCTTGAGGTCGAAGGCTATGACCTCGCCGCCATTGCCGCTCTCGCGGATATCGTCGGCATCGAGCGCGACGCGGACGCTGGACGGACAATCCTTGGTCGAAAGCGTCGTCTGCAGGGCCTGGCCGACCAGATCGCCAAACTGGCACACGAGATCCTTTTCCGTCGCAGTCGGGGCGCGGCTGGCCGAAAGCGTCGCGAACTCCGGATCGCCGCCAAGCATGATCTCGGAGATGATCCCGGTCGCCGGATAATCGCAGATGACATAGGCCGCCGTGCTCGGCGGCTTGGTCGCGAGCAATGTGCAGGCAGCGCCGTTCTTGTAGCGGGCGAAAAGGGCTGTTGCGCTCGAATTGTGCTTTTCGGAAAATTCGACCCTGACGTCGAAACCCGCTTTCTTGAGAACCGCCGGCAAACGCTGCGGAAGAAACTTCGCGATCGCCTTGGCCGCGGGTTCGAGCCGCGCGGCGTCGCCCTTCCGGCCAAGCAATCGGTCGAAGATCTCCGTGTTGTTGTCGATCGGAGAGGCGGGCTTTTCCATCGTCAGGCGGCTTTTGGCTCACCGGTGCCCATCGCCTCGTTCTCGACATCGTCGAGCGAGGGACGGTCATAGTTGGAAATCGTCTTGCGCCCGAATTCGAGCGCCACTTGCGGCAGCGAGCCGTTCATGTAAGCGATCAGGGTCTGCTTGGCGACGAAATAGAGTCGGATGTTCTTCTCGCGGATTATGCCGATCTTGTTTGCCAGCGGCTGAACGAAGCCGTAGGCCATGAAAATCCCGAAAAACGTTCCCACGAGCGCCGCGCCGATCAGACCACCCAGAACCTCCGGGCTCTGGTCGATCGCGCCCATCGCTTTGATGACGCCAAGCACCGCGGCGACGATGCCGAGCGCCGGAAGCCCGTCGGACATGCCCTGAAGGCCGTGTGACGACTTCAGCTTGTCGTGGCGGATCGTGGCGATTTCCTCTTCCATCAGCGCCTCGACCTCGTGCGGCCGCGCATTGCCGACGATGATTAGCCGGCAGTAGTCGCAGATGAAATTGGTAAGGTCCTTGTTGGCCAGGATCAGCGGATACTCCTGGAAAATCGACGATTCCTCGGAGTTGTCGATATGCGATTCGACCTCGTTTCGAGGCTTGGTCTTCAGTTCCCGCAGCAACTGATGCAACAGGCCGAGTAGTTCCAGATATTCCTCACGGCTGGGCACCTTGTTCTTGAGCGCCTCCATCATGGCCTTTCCGGAATCTTTCACTGTGGACATGGGATTCGCGATGATGAAGATGCCGATCGCGGCGCCGCCGATGATGACGAATTCGAACGGCTGGATGAGGACGTCAATGTGGCCGCCCATGGCCATGTAACCGCCAAACACGCAACCAAGCGTGATCACCATTCCGATGATAATGCCCACGAGTCACTCCGCTTCTGATCTGCCGGCACGCTAGAGCGCAAACCTTGCACGGGGCTGGCAGGCCACCCGCCTGACAACGACAATCGCCGGGACAGGCAGAGAGGCCGGTCGCAAGACAGGCTCGCGCAAGGCGGCCGCCCTATTAAGGAAAGAACGCGAAAATCGGGGTGAATCCCATGATCAGCACGATCGTATCGTACCGGCTGGCTTCGAACGACATCGACAAATCCATCGAGCGGGTTTCGTCGCAGGCAACAGTCTCGCGCGAGGTCGAATACTATCTGGAAAATATCGGTAACGTGAAAACGGTTGACGACCTGGTCGATGACTACAAGCTGTTCAGCTTCGCCATGAAGGCGTTCGGTCTTGAAGATATGACCTATGGCAAGGCCTTCATGAAGAAGGTTCTGGAGGAAGGCGTCGACGCCGACGACAGCTTTGCCAATTCGCTTTCCGACAAGCGCTACGCCGAATTCGCCAAGACGTTCAATTTCGTGGCCTTCGGCGAGGCGACAACCTCCTTCACGAAGACCCAGCAGGGCGTCGTCGACAAATATCTGCGCCAAACCCTGGAGGAACAGGCGGGCGACGAGAATGAAGGCGTTCGTCTCGCGCTCTATTTCGAGCGCAAGGCTGAAACCATCGACGATTTCTACCAGGTCCTCGCGGATCCGGCCCTGTCAAAGGTCGTTCGCACCATTCTGGGCCTTCCCGATTCGATCGCTTATGCCGATATCGACAAACAGGTCGAGATGTTCGCGGATCGCCTCGATATCGAGACTTTGGGCGACCCGGACAAACTGGAGAAACTGCTGGACCGGTTTGCCGCGATGTGGGACGCGACCAACAGTCAGGAGCAGGCCCTTTCCGGCGTGGCGTCTCTTTTCGGGAATGGTCCGCAATCCGGCATCAGCGAAGATCTGCTCCTGCAGATCGCGCAAATGAAACGGTAGCGGCGTATGGAAACCGGACTTTACGTCAGCCTCTCGTCCCAGGTGGCGCGCCTCGCGCGCTTGAACACCATCGCCGAGAATATTGCCAACAGCCAGACCGTCGGGTTTCGCGCCGGACAGGTGAAGTTCGAGGAAGTCGTCGAGGACGTTTCGGGCACCGAGACCTCCTTTTCCTCGAAAGGCGTCGAGTATCTCGACGTAAAGCCGGGCGGTCTCGAACAGACCGACAACCCGCTTGATTTCGCGGTGCGTGGCAATGCGTGGTTCGGCATCCAGACGCCGGCCGGCACCGCCGTCACGCGTGACGGGCGGTTTACGATGTCCGAAAACGGCGATCTCGTCACCTTGTCCGGTCTTCCGGTTCTCGATCCTGGAGGTGCGCCGATCACTTTGGATCCCGCGGGCGGCGTTCCCGAGTTGGACGACAACGGCATTCTCCGCCAGAATGGCCGCCTTGTCGCGGGGATCGGCCTGTTCTCATTCACTCCGCCGCCGGATTTCCAGCGATTCGGTGATTCTGGGATTCTGGTCGGCGGTGAACCGGATCCGATCGTCGATAACTCCGATGTCGGAATCGTGCAGGGTCGGGTGGAGCTTTCCAATGTCGATCCTCTCAACGAGATGACGCAGCTCATCATGGTGCAGCGCTCCTTCGAGGAGGCCGCGTCCCTGATGGAGACGTCCGAAGATTCGATGAAACAGCTCATTCGAGCATTTAGCGCGAATTGATCGGCATGAACGCGCTTGTCAGGCTCAGGCGCGCCGTCGAGGCCTCCGGCATCGAAAGCCAGCCGCTGGAGCGCGGCGGCGTCGTATCGGGCATCAATCCCAATGTCGTTGTCGCAGAAGGCATCGCCGGCTACTCGGCGCTCGGCGATTTCGTCTCGATCGGCGTCGGCACCCGCGCGACCCGCGGCGAGATTGTCCAGATCGACCCGGACCGCGTGGTCATCGCCCCGTGCGGAAATGCTCGGTCGCTTTCCGTCAACGACCTCGTCATGCACAAGGGGCCGATGCATGTGCATCCGGACGAGGGGTGGCTCGGCCGGGTCGTCAACGCCCTCGGAGAGCCGGTTGACGGCAAGGGTCCGCTGATCCCGTCGGGCGCGGTCCACGCCACGCGGAAACAGCACTCTCCCATGATGCGCGGCCGCGTCGGCGAGCATTTCCGAACCGGCGTCCGCGTCATCGACATATTCACCCCCCTTTGCATCGGACAGCGCTTCGGCGTCTTCGCCGGATCTGGCGTGGGCAAATCCACCCTGCTCGCCATGCTGGCGCGTGCGGACGCTTTTGACGCCGTCGTCGTGTCCCTCGTCGGCGAACGTGGCCGCGAGGTGCGAGAATTCCTTGAGGACACGCTCGGCGCCGACGGAATGAAGAAGGCGGTCGCCGTCGTCGCTACTAGCGACGAAAGCGCCATTTTGCGCCGGCGCGCGCCGTCCTCCGCGATGGAGGTGGCCGAATGGTTCCGCGATCAGGGCAAGAGGGTTCTGTTGCTCATCGATTCGGTCACGCGATTCGCTCATGCTCTGCGTGAAGTTGCGATTTCGGTCGGCGAGCCGCCGGTTTCGCGCGGATATCCCGCCTCTGTCTTTACCGATCTTCCGCAGCTTCTGGAGCGTGCGGGGCCCGGCGGTCCGGAGGGTGGGTCTATCACGGCAGTCGTCACCGTTCTCGTCGATGGCGACGACCACAACGATCCGGTCTCCGACACGCTGCGCGGCATTCTCGACGGGCACCTGGTCTTGCAGCGCGCCATCGCCAATCGGGGCCGATTCCCCGCCGTCGATCCGCTCGCTTCGGTGTCGCGCCTCGCGGACAAGGCCTGGAACGAGCAGCAGCGCGCATTGGTATCGCAACTGCGCTCCATGATCGCGCTGTTCGAGGAAACCCGCGATCTGCGCATGATGAGCGGATGGCAGCAGGGCGCCAATCCCGAGCTCGACCAGGCCGTGCTCGCCGTTCCGCGTCTCTACGAGGCATTGAAACAAAGGGCCGCAGACCCCGCCGGAAGCGACCCTTTCACCGCTGTAGCCGAACGGATGAAGCAGGATGAAAAGAAGTAAAAAACCGCGCCGCCGCTGGTTCCGCGACATGACCACCGCGGACTATATTCTCAGCTTTATCGGGCTCTGTCTTGGCACGTTTGCGGCCTTGTTCCCGTGGCATGTCTATCTGCATCCCGAATCCTACGGTCCGCCACGCATGACTTTTTCACGCGACGGCGTGATTCCCCGGGAGGAAATCATCGCCCAGGTGCCGCTCGAATCGGATCAGCCCGCCAGCGCGCTTTCCGGGGTCGGAAACACAAGCCGGGTCGGTAACCCGCCGGTCCAGGTAGACCCGGTGACGACCGGCAAGGTCGACCGAAGCACGATTCGCAAGGTCGGCATCGAACCGCAGCCCTACCCGGGCAACGGCAAGTCCTTCACTGTCCTCGCGGTCGACGGCGCGCGCGCCTTGGTCGGTGACGCCGACGGCGTCTATCTGGTGCGGGTGGATTCGCGCCTGCCAGACGACACAACCGCCGAGGCGTTTCGCGAGGATGACAACGGCTGGTACATCGTTACCTCCGGCGGAAAGATCCTGCGTCCGAATTAGGCCGGACGCCGCCGACCAATCCCTTCGCCCCGCCCGTGACAAGGCACACGCAAGAAACGGTCGTTACTGTCCTTCAGGAGAAGGATACGACATGGACGCCGTAAATCTTTTCAAGCTGGCCTCGACCCAGGCGAAGTGGCTTTCGCTGCGTCAGACCACTGTTGCGAACAATATCGCCAATGTGAACTCGCCGAACTACCGGTCGGTGGATGTGGAGCCGTTTGAGGCTGCCGTCTCGAATGAATCGGTGCGTCTGGCGGCGACGAATGGCTCGCATTTCGGTGCGAAGGACGGAGACGTCTTCCAGGTTGTCGAGGAGCAGGCGAGCAAGCTGACGACCTCCGGCAAACCCGTCTCCATGGAAGACGAACTGGTGAAATCCAGCGAGATCCGACACGCATTCGAGTTGAATACGGCAATCGTCTCGGCCTTCCACCAGATGGTCCTGATGACCGCGAAGGGTTCATAATGGATTACCTTGGTTCCGCGATAAAAGTCGCCGCATCCGGCCTCGACGCCGAAAACGCCCGCTTGCGGGTCGTGTCGGAAAACATCGCCAACGCCCAGTCGACTTCGAAGATACCTGGCGGCGATCCTTACCAGCGCAAAATGGTCTCCTTCTCGTCGGAACTGGACCGCGCATCCGGGACGACGCAGGTCAAGATCGATTCGATCGTGCGCGACTCGAGTAATTTCGAACTCCAATACGATCCCAGCCATCCGGCCGCCGATGAGGCCGGCTTCGTCAAGCTTCCCAATGTGAACCTGCTCGTCGAGATGGCCGACATGCGCGATGCCAACCGGTCCTACGAGGCAAACCTGCAGGTCCTGAAACAGGCCCGCGATCTGATTTCGATGACCATCGATCTGATGAGGGCGCGCTGATGGCGGTAAACCTGACAATTGGGGCCATCAGCTCCGTCGGAACTACTGGCACCTCGCAGGCGGCCGGCTCCGCCGCCACTGCAGGGCAGGCCACCGGCATGAGCTTTGCCGAGGCGCTTCAAAACGCAGCGTCGAGCACGGTCGGCGAATTGCGCAATGCCGAGCAGATCTCAGCCCAGGCCCTGCAGGGCAAGGCGGATGTACGCGACGTGACCGATGCCGTGATGAACGCGCAACAGAACCTTCAGGCGGCGATCGCCATCCGGGACAAGATCGTCACAGCCTTCCTTGAAATCAGCCGGATGCAAATCTGAGGAGTGTGCCATGAAGGCATTGTCGATCGCCGCGACCGGTATGAACGCGCAGCAGACCAATCTTGAGGTCATCGCGAACAACATCGCCAACGTCAACACCACCGGGTTCAAGCGCGCCCGTGCGGAATTTTCGGACCTGCTCTACCAGACCGAGCGCCTTGCAGGTGCGCCGAGCAGCGGCAACCAGGCGGTGATTCCCGAAGGCGCCAATATCGGCCTGGGCGTCCGCACAGCGGCCGTCCGCAACCTGCATGTACAGGGTGCGCTGACGAGCACCGGCAACAGCTTCGACATGGCGCTGTCCGGCCGGGGTTGGTTCCAGATTGAGGGTCCTGGAGGCGAAATCGCCTATACCCGAGCCGGCGCCTTCAACACCAATGCTGTCGGCGAACTGGTTACCGTGGACGGCTATTCCGTGCAGCCCGGGATCACTATCCCGCAGGGCGCGGTCGAGGTGATCGTCAATGAGAGCGGTCAGGTTTTCGCCCGTCTCGAAGACCAAATCGCGCTTCAGGAAGTCGGTCAGCTGACGCTCGCCACTTTCGCCAACGATGCCGGCCTGAAACCGATGGGAAGCAATCTCTTCAGCGAGACGGAGGCTTCTGGCGCTCCTGTCGTCGGCGTTCCAGGCGATCCGGGCTTTGCCACCATCGAGCAGGGCTATCTCGAAAACTCCAACGTCGATCCGGTGAAGGAAATCACCGAGCTGATCGCCGCGCAGCGGGGTTATGAGATGAACTCCAAGGTTATTCAGGCCGCCGACCAGATGGCGAGCGTCGTTTCGACGGGGCTGCGGTAACATGACTGGACGGCTTCGGCACATTGCGGGATTTCTCGCTGCGATCGCGTTCGCCTGCGGCGGAGCCGCGATGGCGGCCAGCAGGGACGATGTCGTGATCACGGTCAACCGGGTGATCTATCCCGGCCAGATCGTACCGGCCGACGCCGTTATCGAAACCCATCTCCGCAAGCCTTTGCGCGACGGACTCGTCGTCATCCGCGACGCAGAAGATCTCGTCGGCATGGTTGCTGCAAAGACGATCCTGCCGAAGCGCCTGATCGCGCCGAATGCGGTGCGCGAGGCTTTTGCGATCGAGGCCGGTGACATGACAACGGTCTATTACCGTCACGGTGCGCTTACCATCGCGATGGACGCCGTAGCGCTGCAATCTGCCGGTTTCGGGGATCCGATCCGTATACGAAATACGCAAAGCGGCAGAACCATCTCCGGCATCGTCATGCCGGACGGAAGCGTCGCGGTGGAGTCGCGATGAGACGTCTGTTTCTCGCCCTTGCCTGCCTCCTCGTTGTTGCGCCCCCCGTCGGGGCGCAGTCGCGTGTCAAGGATATCGCGCAACTGCAGAGTGCCCGCGACAACCAGCTTGTAGGCTATGGGCTGGTGGTCGGACTCCAGGGTACCGGGGACAGCCTGCGAAACGCGCCCTTCACGGAACAGTCGATGCGTTCGATGTTGGACAATCTCGGCATCGCGACTGCCGAAGGCAGGGCGCGTCTGAAGAACATCGCAGCGGTCATAGTGACGGCGAACCTGCCTCCATTCGTGCGGCAGGGCTCGCGCATAGACGTGTCGGTCTCCTCTCTGGGCGACGCAACGTCGCTGGGTGGTGGACAGTTGGTGATGACGCCGCTGCGCGCAGCGAATGGCGAAATATACGCTGTTGCTCAGGGACCCGTCTCCATTTCAGGCTTCCAGGTTCAAGGCGCGGCTGAAACGGTGTCGCGCGGCACTCCCACCGCCGGGCGCGTATCGGGCGGCGCTATCGTTGAGCGCGAGATCGAGGCCGACTTCGAGGATGAGGGCTCTCTGACACTGCAGTTGCGCAATCCGGATTTCACCACCGCGATCGCGATCACCGACGCGATCAATCAGTACGGAACGGTAGAATACGGCATGAACCCCGCGCGGGAGATCGATTCGCGAACCATCGCTATCACCAAGCCCAAGGATGTGTCACCGGCGCGCTTCTTCGCCAGCATCGAAAACCTGATGGTCAAGACGGACACGCCGGCGCGCGTCGTGCTCGATGAGAGCACCGGCACGGTCGTCATCGGGCAGGATGTGCGCATTTCAAAAGTTGCTATCAGTCACGGAACGCTGACCGTGCGCGTCACCGAGTCCCCGCGGGTTTCGCAGCCCAATCCCTTCTCCGACGGGCAGACGGCGGTCGAGGACAATACATTCATCGATGTTTCCGAGGTCGGAACGCAGCTCGGCACCGTCGACGGAACCGATCTTCAGGGTGTTGTCGAGGGTCTCAACCGGCTCGGAGTCGGTCCCAATGACATCATCGCCATCCTTCAGGCGGTCAAGAATGCCGGCGCGATGCAGGCCGAGCTGGTGGTGCAATGAAACCGGCTTTAGCGAGGAGCGGATCAGGTTTGACGGGCCGCGTCGTTTTGCCGGCGGCAATCACGCTGCTGTTCTGCGCCACGGCCTCGGCGCAATCCTCCATGCCCTCGCTGCTCGATGCTGAGCCGCCGAAATCCAACAGCAACGAAATCGCCCGCTTCTGCACCAACATTGCGGACGCCGCCCGTGAACGCCGTTACGCTATCCAGAAGGCCGAACTGGAGAAGCTGCAGGCCGAGGTTGAGGATCGGATCGCGCTTCTGGAGAAAAAGCGCGCCGAACTACAGAACTGGGTCGAGAAGCGTGAACGCTTCTCGGAGGCCGCCAACGAAGGGTTGGTCGATGTTTTCGCGCAGATGCGCCCGGATGCGGCCGCACAGCGCATGGAAAAACTGCCGGGAGAGTTGACGGCGGCACTCTTAAGCAAGCTCAGCCCGCGCACCGCCGGAACGATCCTGAACGAGATGTCGGCCGACCGCGCGGCAATGGTCGCGGTCATCATGTCGGCGGTCGCCGATACCGGAGAGATGAAGAAGCAATGAAACGAGCCGTCCTTCCTTTCCTGGCAGCGGCCTTGCTTGGCGGGTGCGCCCCCCCGCCCCGCGAGATCGGTGTGCCGCCGGCCATGTCGCCGGTCGGAGCGGAACTTGCTCCCGACCAGATGATGACCAAACCGGAAGTCTATGCCGCAAAGCCGGCCGGGCATCGCTATTCGACCTGGAACGACCGTGCCGCGAGCTTGTTCACCGCGCATCGCGCCGTGGCAAAGGGCGATATCGTGACCATCAAGATCGCGATCAACGACAGCGCCAAGCTCGACAACCAGAGCGACCGCAATCGCAAGTCGAACAAATCCATAGGACTCGGTGCCGGATATGGAACCAGCGCGATCTCCGGAGAACTGTCGGCCGACGCAAGCATGAATTCCTCGACGGATTATTCCGGGTCCGGCGGTACGACGCGGTCGGAGACGATCGACCTGTCGATTGCGGCCGTCGTTGTCGACGAGCTCGCCAATGGCAATCTCCTTGTCCAGGGATCCCAGGAAGTGCGGGTCAACGCCGAGATGCGCGTTCTGACCATTTCCGGCATTGTCAGGCCCTCCGACATCGGGCCTGAAAACACCGTCAATTACGATCGGATCGCCGAGGCGCGCATTTCCTATGGCGGCAAGGGTCGCATAACCGAGGTGCAGCAGCCGCCCTACGGGCAGCAGGCGCTCGACCTCTATCTACCTTTCTGATGGCGAGGCGGTAGGCAGACATGGCGTCCACCATTGAACATCAGGAGGAGGGCAAAAAGGGCCCTTCGATGGTCATGCTTCTGGTGGCCTATGCGATCATTACGCTTATTGCGGGCGGTGCCGGCTTCGGCGTCAGCGCGACCATGCTCAAGCCCGCCAGCATGACGTCGGCCGCGGAACCGGCCGCTGACAAGGCCCCGGCCAAGGAAGCTGCGCATGCGCCGGCCGCATCGGGCCATGGCGCTGAAAGCGACCATGTGGCCGAATCCGAAGGGCATGGCGGCGCCACGCAGAAACTGTCGATTGTCGACCTGCCGTCCATCACCACCAATCTGGTAGATCCCACCGATGCATGGATACGCATGGAGCTGTCTCTCGTTTTCGAGGGGGATGCCGACACCATGCTGGCACAGGAGGTTCATCAGGACATCATCGCCTATGTCCACACAATGAAGCTCTACAATCTTCGCGGCGGAAGTGGATATCAGCATCTGATGGAGGATCTGGAAGAGCGAGCAGCCATTCGCACAGAGGGACGCGTCAAGCGGGTGCTTGTCCGCTCGATGATTCTCGAATGAGGCGCGTCGCCGTCCTCATCGCTTTCCTGCTGGTGCTTGTCGCGGCTCCGGCGCTTGCGCAGGTCCAGCCGGGTTTCAGCCTGCCGGAAGGCTTGAGCGGCCAGACCAGCGGTCTGATCGTCCAGCTTTTCGGTCTGCTGACTGTTCTCGCCGTGGCGCCCGGCCTGCTGATCATGCTGACGAGCTTCACCCGTTTCGTGATCGTCTTTTCCATTCTGCGCGCCGGCATTGGCCTGCAGACGACGCCGGCCAACATCATCCTCGTCAGCCTCGCCCTGTTCATGACCTTTTATGTCATGACCCCGGTTTTCGATCGCGCATGGAATGAAGGCCTGCAGCCTTTGGTCAGCGAACAGATCAGCGAGGAAGAGGCGTTTCCCCTGATCACCGAACCGTTCCGCGAATTCATGCTGAACAATGTGCGCGATCAGGATCTGCAGCTTTTCGCGCAGCTGGCCCGTGAACGCGGGCAGGAAGTCGCGTTGGACGAGACGATTGACCTGCGTGTGGTCATTCCCGCCTTCATGATCTCTGAGATCCGGCGCGGATTCGAGATCGGCTTCCTGGTCGTATTGCCGTTTCTGGTTATCGACCTCGTTGTAGCGACGATCGTCATGGCAATGGGCATGATGATGCTTCCGCCTTCGGTGGTATCGCTCCCCTTCAAGATCCTGTTCTTCGTCATGATTGACGGCTGGAACGTCTTGGTCGGGTCGATGGTGCGGTCAGTCGTCTAGGCCACTGTCTCGGCCCGAATCCTCACCAGTCGTTAACTATAAGATTTGATGCTAACCCTTTGAAACGGGAAGGAAAGCCGATTCAAGGCTTTTTTAAGGTTTCCCGGGCATCTTGCGACCACTCACAGAGGCTATCGGAGTTGATAGGGGCATGATGCCCGGCCGCTGTACCGGTTGATCCGGAATGTCCCTCCTTTGTTAGTTTTGGGAAGGGGACAGTATGTCCAGTATCTTGACAAACACTTCTGCGATGACGGCGCTCAAGTCGCTCACCGCCATCAACAAGCAGATTGAAACCACTCAGGGCCGCATCTCGACCGGTCTCCGCGTTAACGACGCCAGCGACAATGCCGCTTACTGGTCCATCGCGACCACGATGAAATCCGACAACAAGGCGCTCGGCACCGTGCAGGACGCCCTCGGCCTCGGCGCTTCCAAAGTCGACGTTGCCTATACCGGCATGGCGTCTGCTCTCGATGTCGTCGACGAAATCAAGTCCAAGCTCGTTGCGGCGAAAGAGCCGTCCGCTGACAAGGCGAAGATCCAGTCGGAAATCGGCGAACTGCAGAACCAGCTGACGAGCATCGCCGAATCCGCTTCCTTCAACGGCGAGAACTGGCTCTCGGTGGATTCGTCCGCTGCGACCTACTCGGCCACGAAGTCGGTCGTCGCCTCCTTCAGCCGCGCTTCCGATGGTACGGTTTCGGTCAGCACGATCGATGTCGACATCACCACGACCGAACTTTTCGACGCCAATGACCAGTCGGGTATTCTCGACAGCACGTTCACCACGACCGGCGGCGGCGCAGTCACCGTTTCCGTGTCCGATCTCGACATCACGGCAGCCAATATCGACGACACCGACCTCGACGAGATGATCGCTGCTGTGGACTCTGCGTTCTCGAGCATGACCGACGCCGCATCCACTCTGGGTTCGTCTTCGAAGCGCATCGATATGCAGAGCGAGTTCGTCAATAACCTGATGGACGCGGTCGACCGCGGTGTCGGCCAGCTGATCGACGCGAACATGGAAGAAGAATCGACCAGGCTGCAGGCCCTGCAGACACAGCAGCAGCTGGGCATCCAGTCGCTGTCGATCGCCAACTCCAGCGCTCAGTCGATCCTTTCGCTCTTCCGCTAAACGCGACAAAGAGAAGATTTTTAGAGGCGGGCCGCGTCATAGCGGCCCGCTTTTGCATTTTGTTAAGCATTTTCATTAATTCTTTCACCGTGTGCCGCTGACGTCTGTGTCTGTTCGTCGTGGTGGGGGTTCCAGGACAGTCCGCGCCTGTATCGCGCGGCGGTGCGTCCGCTCCGAACCTCAGTAGTGCGTTTGTGTATAGCCGAGTGACCCGTTTCGCGGTCTGGCAATCAATCTAGCTCGTATCCGGAAACCGACCCGCTTTGCGGGCTTGGCGATGTGCGATCTGATTGTGCCTGACAAGAAGCGGCGTGTGCATCCCTTCTGGCCCAGATGCAGGCCAAGCACAGTGGATATCATTCGATAGGGCATGACGCTCCACCACTGTACCGGCTGACCCGGAATAACCGTTTCTTTTTTGAATTCCGAGAGGGACCACAATGTCCAGTATCATGACCAATTCCGCCGCCATGACCGCACTGAAGGCGCTCCAGGCTACGAACAAAGCGATTTACAAGACCCAGGAGCGGATCTCGACCGGCTATCAGGTCGCCCAGGCATCCGACAATGCCGCCTACTGGTCGATCGCGACCACGATGAAATCCGACAACAAGGCGCTTGGCACTGTTCAGGACGCTCTCGGTCTCGGCGCCTCCAAGGTCGATGTCGCCTATACCGCGCTCAACAGCGCGATCGACGTTGTCGACGAGATCAAGGCGAAAATCGTCGCCGCCAAGGAGCCGGGCATCGACCGCTCCAAGATCCAGTCGGAAATTTCCGAACTCCAGAACCAGCTGAGCAGCATCGCGACCTCAGCCTCCTTCAGTGGCGAGAACTGGCTGTCGGTGGACTCCAGCGATGCCGCCTATACGGCCACGAAAAACGTCGTCGCTTCCTTTACCCGCGCATCTGACGGATCGGTTTCGGTCGAGACGCTCTCGATTGACATCACCACGACCGAGCTGTTCGACGCCAACGACCAGTCGGGTATTCTCGACAGCACCTTCACGACAGGCGGCGCAGGCGCGGTCACCGTCTCGGTCTCTGACCTCGACATCACCGCGACCAATGTCGACGATACCGACCTCGACGATATGCTGTCGGCGGTCGACGCGGCCTTCGGCCTGATGACGGACGCGGCGTCCGCCCTCGGCGCGACATCGAAGCGCATCGATACGCAGTCTGAATTCGTCGACACTCTGATGGACGCTATCGAACGAGGGGTCGGTCAGCTGGTCGACGCCGATATGGAGGAGGAGTCGACAAGACTCCAGGCGCTGCAGACACAGCAGCAGTTGGGCATCCAGGCGCTCTCCATAGCGAACACCTCTGCTCAGAACATCCTCTCGCTCTTCCAGTAAGCGAACAGCGAATAGTCCAATGAGAGGGGGCCGCGTTCAGCGGCCCCTTTTTCTTTTCTAGTTCGGCGCAAGTTAACAACGGTACTCTGGCCGGAAGCGGTAGACCGCCCTGTCGGATCATCCCCCGTTTATGGTCACGGCCAGGTGTTTATCGCGAAGGATAAGCCCGGACGCATGGCTCGTGAGCGGCGGCGCAACGGTCGGGAAGAATTTGGAAGTCATTCAGTCCGCGGCTGACTGGCAGATTTCCTTCCAGACAGGGAAAGGATCATATGTCCAGTATCATGACGAACGCCGCGGCGATGACCGCGCTCAAGACGCTTCAGCAGACCAACTCCAAGATCGAGGAAACCCAGTCGCGCATTTCGACCGGCTACCAGGTGGCCGAGGCGAGCGATAATGCGGCCTATTGGTCGATCGCGACCACGATGCGCTCCGACAACAAGGCGTTGTCCACCGTTCAGGACGCGCTGGGTCTCGGCGCGGCCAAGGTCGACGTGGCCTATACCGCTTTGAACAGCGCCATCGAGGTCATCGACGAAATCAAGTCGAAACTCGTAGCCGCCCGTGAGCCGGGCGTCGATCGCACCAAGATCCAGTCCGAAATCATAGAACTGCAGAATCAGCTCTCGAGCATCGCCGAATCGGCGTCATTCTCGGGCGAAAACTGGCTGGCTGTCGATTCGTCCGCCGCCGATTACACAGCCACGAAGAATGTCGTGTCCTCGTTCTCGCGCGCCAGCGACGGTTCGGTCGCGGTTTCAACCATCGCCATCGATATCACGACGCTTGAACTGTACGACGCCAATGACCAGTCCGGCATTCTCGACAGCACCTTCACGACAACCGGCGCCGGTTCCGTCACCGTCTCGGTTTCCGATCTCGATATCACGACCGTCGGCGTTGACGACGCCGATATCGACGACATGATCTCGGCGGTCGATAGCGCGTTCCAGCAAATGACGACCGTCGCGTCCAATCTCGGCGCCACCAAGTCGCGTATCGATATGCAGACGAGCTTCGTGGATAACCTCATGGACGCCATTGATCGAGGCGTCGGCCAGCTGGTCGACGCAAACATGGAGGAGGAATCGACCAAGCTGCAGGCGCTGCAGACACAGCAGCAGCTGGGCATTCAGTCTCTCTCGATCGCCAACTCGAACGCGCAGACGATTTTGTCTCTGTTCCAGTAGGATCGGCGCTGAATCCAGGCCGAACAGCAAGCCGAATTTCGGAAAAACGGGCGTCCCTTGCGGGCGCCCGTTTTCTTTTCCGCTAAAGGCCTCCACACCCCGGTCGCGGAGAGGTCAAGACACTCTCACACAAGCTTCACAGTCTATTTCCTTGATGGGGAAATGGAGTAACCGCAGTGCCGGAGCAGTTACAGCAAATCGTCAACAACCTGAAAGCGCTCGGCGCTCGCAAGCTTGCCATGCTCGCTGCGATCGGGTTGGTCGTCATGGTTGGCGTCGGAGCCGCAGCCTATCTTCTCAACCGTCCCGCTTTCGAGCCCATCTATGTCGGGCTCGAGCGCGACGACATAACACGCATGGGCATGGCGCTCGCCGATGCGGGAATTGCCTATGACGTGAACGAAGACGGCACGTCGATCCTCGTCCCGGCCGGAAAGACCAGCCGTGCCCGCATGATCCTCGCCGAGAAGGGCCTGCCGAACAGCTCCGCCACCGGCTATGAATTGTTCGACAATCTCGGATCTCTCGGCCTCACCGCCTTCATGCAGGAAGTCACCCGCGTGCGTGCGCTGGAAGGCGAGATTGCCCGCTCGATCCAGGCCATTCGCGGCGTCAAGGGCGCGCGCGTCCATATCGTCCTGGCGGACCGCGGTAATTTCCGTTTTGCCGAACAGACCCCCACCGCCTCTGTCGTTGTCCGCTACGAGGGCTCGACGGCCGAATCGAGCGCCATGGCGATCCGCCATCTCGTCTCGGCGGCCGTGCCCGGTCTGCAGACCGAAAACGTCACTGTTCTGGACGCGACCGGCAGGCTTCTGGCCGCCGGTGAGGATCCGCTCAACAACCCCGCTACCAGCACGCTCGGCATCAAGGAGACGGTCGAGAACGAGGTCTCCGACAGCGTCTACAAGGCCCTCGCCCCCTATCTCGGCGACATGAATTTCCGCGTCAGCGTTCAGGCCGATATCAACACGGATCAGCGGCAGGTCGAGGAGACGATCTTCGACCCTGATTCGCGCGTCGAACGCTCGGTCCAGGTGGTTCGCAGTGAGGACGCCTCCTCCGAGAAGACGGGCGGCGATCCGGTATCGATCGATCAGAACCTCCCCGACACCGAACAGGCGGGCGGCGCCTCGCCGCAATCCTCAGAGCGCAGCGAGCGCCGTGAGGAAACGACGAACTACGAACTGAATTCCAAGCGGATCGCCACGGTCAGCAACGGCTATGCGGTCAATCGGCTTTCGATCGCCATCGTGGTCAACCGGAGCCGGATTCTCGAAGCATTGGGCGAGGGCGCGACCGACGCCCAGGTCGATGCCCGGCTCGCGGAGATCCGCCAGCTTGCCGTGGCTGCCGCCGGCATCTCCGACGAGCGCGGCGACCTGGTCCAGGTGAACGCCGTCGAATTCATGGAAGGCATCGACGGCATACCGCTTCAGGAAGCCGGCGCGCTGGACATGCTGCGCGAACATCTGGGCACATTTATCAATGCGCTCGCCTTCGTCGCGGCCACACTGCTGGTTATCTTCCTCGGCCTGCGCCCGCTGATCCAGGTGCTGCAGGGCAATTCGCCTTCTGCTGGCCAACTGGCGAATCAGAGCGGCGACTTGCCGGCCCTGTCCGACTCCTCCCTCGATTCACCCTTCGGCGTCGGCGACGATGACGACATAGGGGGCTTCGACGGACTTCCGGAACTGCCGCCGCTTCCTTCGTCCTCGTCGTCCGCCGACCAGAGCGAATTGCTCGCCAAGATGAGGCCCTCGCCCGAGGAGCGTCTGACGATGATCGTGGATCTGGACGAGGAACGTGCAGCATCGATACTGCGGCGCTGGGTGAGACAGGAGGCCGCTTGACGTGGCGAGCTCCAGTCTCCTCAACCTGCTCCCGGATTTCTCCGAAGGCCAGTCCGCGCCGCGTCGGCATCCATCGGGTTTCGAACCGCTTGTCGGTGCGGCGCTATCGAAGGAGGAATTCTCCACCCTTGGCATGTCGGTCGGGTTCATCGGGCTGGGCGATGCTACGCCAACGGAAGATTCCCCCGATCCGTTCGCGGAAGCAGGTGAAGCCGAAGCCGGCGACCTGGATGATCTCGCCGATCTGACATCGGGCGATTCCGGGCTTCCCGGCCTTCAGGATGAACTGGCGGATGTCCTCGGTGAACTGGAAGCACCGATGCCGGACCTCGATTTTCCGGGATCGCCTGTCGGCGAATTGGAAGAGCCGATACCGTCGGAGCCAGGTCTCGACGATATCGACATTGCGGCCGCAGACGCCATAGCGGCGCAGGAAGCGCTGGAAACCGCCCACAAGGAAGAAATCGAGCGCCTGCAGCAAGAGCATCGCGAGGCCATGGACGCGCTTCTCGATACGGCGCTTCCCAGGATGAAGCAGGAAGTGGCCGAGGCGATCGCATCGGACCTTGCGCCGCTGATGGCGGGGAGAATTCGTGCCGGGTTGTTCCATCAGACTATCGCGGCAATGCAGCAGAAGATCATTGAATTGCTGGACGACTCGTCCGTCCTGACCTTCGAACTGCGTGGTCCGGAGCATCTCGTATCGGCGTTTCTTGACATCTGGTCGGGGGACGCCTCGCAAGTCAGGGCAGTCGCTGGTGACGGTGTCGATCTCGTCGCCCGCATCGATCGGACCGTGATTGCCACCCGTTTGTCTGAACTCGATCGGCTCATCGAGGAGGCAGCCGCGTGAGCGACGAGCAAAAACACCAGGAAATCATCATCATCAAGCGCGGCGGTGAGGGCGAGCATGGCCATCATGGCGGCGCCTGGAAGATCGCCTTTGCCGATTTCATGACCGCCATGATGGCGCTTTTCCTCGTTCTATGGCTGATCAACGCCGCCAACGAGGAAACCAAAAAGGCGGTGGCCAGTTACTTCAATCCGGTGAAACTCGTCGATCGCAACCGCAGCGTGAAAGGACTTCACGACGCCGAAGGTGTTCAGGAGATCGAGGTCCAGGCCCCGAACGAGCAATTCCCCGAACAGAACAACGACACCGAAGCCGCCAATGAAGAGCAGAAGGTAGCCGAGGCGCAGTTCTTCGCCGATCCCTTCACTGTGCTCGACCAGATCGCCGACCACAAGGCGCCGGGCGAAGTCCAGGCCACCGAGGAAGAGGGCGGTCGCAACGGCAATGACGCGATCAATGACGCCCAGGGCGGTGAGGCTTTCATGGATCCGTTCTCGCCGAATTTCTGGAACGAGGAAGTCCGCCAATCCAACGACAACGGGCAGCTGTCGGGCCAATACGAAACCGACGGCGTCAACGATGCCGAAGGTGTCGATGCAGAGGGGACCGCGCCCGAGGTCATCGTCGCCGAAACCGTCGAGGAGGGCGTTCCGGCCACGGACAATCTTGCGATCCGCATGGGCGGTAAGGAAGTCGGCGAAGTGGGCGGCGACATGAACGCCGAGTCCGCCGGCGGAGCCGGCGAAGGCGAGGTGACGGAAACGGCCGCCATCGGTGAAACCCCGGAAATGGCCGAAGCCGCGACGGAAGAGGAAAAAAAGGCCGCCGCACTGGAAAAGGCGGCGGACGAGCTTCGCGGCAGGATCTCGGAGAAGCTGGCAGAGGTTTTCGGTGACAACGCGGAAATCGCCAGTGATGTTTCCGTCGAGGTCTCGGGCGGTGAGATCCTGATCTCGCTGACGGATGCGCTCGATATTTCCATGTTCGAACTCGGATCCGCGGTGCCGTCGCAGGATCTTGTCCTCGCGCTTGAGAAGATCGGCGGCGTGCTGGCGGAGCAGAATGGCGGTATTCGCATTCACGGTCACACCGATGCGCGTCCCTTCCGCTCGAAGGATTATGACAATTGGCGCCTTTCGGCTTCGCGCGCGCAGTCTGCCTATTACATGCTGTTGCGGGGTGGCCTGGACGAAACGCGCGTGCGCGAGATTTCCGGGTTTGCGGACCGGAAGCTAGTCGACACCGAAGATCCGTTCTCTCCGGCGAACCGCCGCATCGAGGTGTTGGTTGAGGTAGATGCGGGATGAGCGTGAGGCGGGCGATAACTGCGTTGGCGGCCTGCGGCGTGGTGCTGGCCGCCATGCAGTCGGGAGCGGCATCCGGGCTGGAAACAGAGCCTTACAAGCTGGTGCGCTCGCTGCAGCGAATCCAGGACGAAATTGCCGATGGGGACAAGTCCGCGCTCGGCATGCAGCTGGAACTGGTCAAACTCATCGACCAGGGATTTCGCAACATGAATGCTGCGGAACTGCGCGAGCCGAAAAATGCCAGGGCGCTGATCGCCTACGCCATGGCCGGAGGAAATCCCGATACGCTGCAGACGCGCCTTGCCGATCTCGGCGGCAGGGACGATGAGATCGTTCGTCTGGCGATTGCGATCCTCGTCTATCAGAAGGGCGCGGGCCGCACGGCGGAGGCGCGGCTGAAGGATGTCGATCCGATGAAGATCGGCGGCCTGTTCGGTGCATATCTTGGATTGGTGCGCGGCCTTGTAACCAAGGACGATGAAAGTGCCCGTAAGGATTTCGACGCCGCACGGCTGCTGGCGCCGGGTACGCTGGTAGAGGAAGCGGCCTTGCGCCGCCTGATGACGATCCACAAGCGCCGGCAGGATCCCCATTCCTTCCTCCGGGTCGCCAGCCGTTACGCGCGCCGTTACATCGCATCGCCTTATGCCGTGCAGTTCGCTGCCGAGTTTGTGGACGGCGTGATCGTTCTGGATGGCCAGGTGGACATCGAAGGCGTGCTCGAGGTGGTGGAGTTCATGCCCGAACCCTATCGCAGCGCCGTGGTCGTGCGATTGATGCGCAAGGCGACTGTGGAAGGCCGTAGCGGCTTAGTGCGTCATCTGGCGGAGCTCATGCCGGAAGAAGCAGACGAGTCATCCAAACCGGACGTCGATCCCCAGATCGATGCGCGCCAGGCGCTTTATGCGCAGATATCCGAAGTCATCTCCGAAAACATCGAAACCGTCATGGCGGATCTGGAAGCGATTGATCGTTCCGTCCTCTCCGACGGCGATCGCGAGCTGCTAGATGCGGTCCTCGCAATCGCCAAGGCGGTTATGGATCCGGAGCCGACTGTGACAGCGTCGATCGGATCGACGCCCACGCCGCGCCGTGAGAGCATCTTCAAGGCTCCCGAGGACGACACGCCGGACAACGGCCTTTCTGATTTCGACGAATTCGTCGGCGGTACACGTGACAAACTCGGCGACATCGACGAGATGTTGGGGAACCTTAAATGATTGGCAATGGCACCACGGCAACGCTGGCATCCACAACAGCTCTCGCGTCGACGGGCGGGCAGGCACGGAGATCTGCGGGGTCCGATGGCGGGTTCGCGGAAACTCTCGACCAGGCAATGAAAGGGGAAACCCCCGGAGCTTCGGGCAGGGGCGGGGCCGAAACGGCCGAAACGACAGACACCACGCCGGATGCCGTCCGGACCAAGCAAGATGATTTCCTCGCAGCGGCGCGTTGGCGAAATGCCGCCGGAGACGAGGCTTCCACCGAATCCGAAGAAGCAGGTATCGATGAGGCCGTCGCTGGGCAGACCGCATCGGAGACCGAGATTGTCGAAGCGGTTCGGCTCCCCGGGGCGCCGACGGACGATGCTTCCGGCCAGGATGATGAGGCACCTGAGGAAGCCGGCAACGGCACGGCGGGCCCCGCAACGCCGTCCGCACAGTCGACGGCCGTTGATCCCGACGTTGCAGCTGCGAATGCGAGTGTTGAGGATTTGTCGTCGGCATCCGGGGAAAGCGAAGTTCCGGCGGATGCGGCGCGGAAGAAGTCTGAAGAGGCCGGCGGCGAAACTTCCGCAGAAGCGCAGGTCGCGGCGACGAATACGGGCGATCGCCCTTCGGTGCGCAAGGCGGGTGAAACGGCGGCGGCTTCCGGCGAAACCGGACGCACGCGGAAGGGTGCATCCACCGACCAGACCGGATCGCGCCCGGCCGACGGTGCGGCATCAGCGCCGGTCACAGCGGATGCTGCTAGCAATTCGGCGGTTCGCGGCCAGGGCGATACAGCTTCGGGAACGGGCGCGGTCAGCGCTGCCAGGTCAGGCGCAGGAGCAACAGCGGCTCCCGCCGCACCAGCATCGGACGCATCGGCTCCCGCACCTGAACTGAAGCCCGACACGCCCGCGAATACGGGCGGCAAAGCCGAACCCGCCGTCGTTACGGACACGGCGATTGACCGTGCATCGAAAACGGTAGCGGCAACAGCGCAGACGAATACAGCCACGGCGGCCCAGGCTTCCGCCGCGGACAAGCCCGCGCAGACCGCTTCGGTCTTTCAGATGACGCAAGCTTCTGCGACGGGCGGCGCTGCATCCCCGGCCGGGCAGGTCGCCGAAGCGGTCGCGCGCGATATCGAGGAACTGGCCCCGACGCGCGTTACCGTAACCTCCAATGGCACGCCCAACCGCCCGCTCCGCTCGATGCAATTGCAGCTCAATCCGGCGGAACTCGGGACAGTGAATATTCGGCTGCATTCGGTCGATGGTCAGCTGCACGTCGCGATCCGCGCCGAATCCGACAAGACGGCGGAGATGCTCTCGCGCGATTCCGACGCGATCCGCTCGGCGTTGCGCGCCGCCGGTGTCTCCTCCTCCGATATCACCGTCTCCGTCAATCGAAACGACCAGACGTCGCAGCAATTCACCGGCCAAAACCGCGACACGTCCGGACAGTTCGCGGGACAGGACAACCGCGGGAACACGTCAAATGAATCGAGAAATCCCAATCGCGAAGCCCCGTCGGGCAACTCCCGCAGCCCGCTTGGCCGCGGCAATGCCGATTCTGGCGATGCTGACGGCCATGATCGGCTTTTCATCTGACGCCGAATCGGCAGCCGCTCCGCAAGCGCAAGGCATCTGTGAACGCTATGTGATGCAGGCGGCGAAGACCTACAACGTCCCGATCGCCGTTCTTTATGCGGTCGGGCTGACCGAATCCGGCTTGAAAGGAGGCCTTCACCCCTATGCGATGAACATCGAGGGCAGGACCGAGTTTCCCGCGACGGTTGAAGCCGCGTTGCGTGACTTCGACAAGGCGCGCCGCCACGGAGCCCGTCTGATCGACGTCGGATGCATGCAGATCAACCATCATTACCACCGCGACCGCTTCCCCTCCGACGCCGCGATGTTTGACCCCGAACGCAACGTTATGTATGCCGCCTCATTTCTTAGGGAGTTGAAAAAAAAGCATAAAACGTGGTCGATGGCGGTAGCGCGCTACCATGCCGGGCCCGACAACAATGCCGCGCAGAAGCGTTATGTCTGCCGGGTGATCACGAACATGGTGGCTACCGGCGTCGGCAACTGGACCCCCTCCGCTCGCGCCTTTTGCGGGAAGTAAGACGGACCGTCGGAAACCCGATTCGTTTTCATTCAGAGAAAAGTTAACAAAGCAACCTGCGAGAAATTGCCATTGTGGAAAGATTCTCTGCTCCGTTAAGCCGGAAGGGCCGAACAATGAAGTGATTCGGGCGGGGGATGTTAAATGATAGTCGTCATCGACGACCGCGACCTTGTTTTGCAAGGATTCGGCGGTATGTTCCAGCGTATTGGATACCCTGTATTTGGAGTTTCGGGAAAAGAACTTCCCAATTGGCTTGATTCAATTTGCGCAAACGAGCTTGAATCAATAGAAGCCTTTCTTGTTGGCGATACCGACGAGAGTATTTGTGCGATCAGCTGTATTCGTTCGACCGCGAAAACGCCTGTTATTTCGCTGATCGAGCAGAATTCGCTGCCGGATATACTGCGCCGGTTCGAAGTCGGCGCCGATGATGTCGTGCGCAAGCCGATCCACGTCCGTGAGATCCTGGCGCGGGTGGCTGCCATTCGCCGCCGCAAGGATACGTCGCGCTCGGTTTTCGAGTTCGGACGTCTGCGTGTCTTCACCGACGGGCGCGATCCCGAGATCGACGGCTGCAGCTTTCCGCTGCCCCGCCGCGAGCGGCGCATTCTCGAGTATCTCGCATCCAACGGTGATCGCCGCGCCACGCGCAGTCAGATCTATAACGCCGTCTACGGCCTGTTCGAACAGGACGTCGAGGAGTGCGTGATCGAGAGCCATATCTCTAAACTGCGCAAGAAACTGCGCAAGGTGCTCGGCTACGAAATCATCGATTCCAAGCGCTTTCTGGGCTACCGCCTCGAGGCTCCGGCCAGCGTGCGAGACGCCGAGAATGCGAGCGAAAAGCCTGAGGTCGCCGAGGCCGGGGGCAGGTTCGGACAAGATTTGGAGGCTATTGTCGGAGGCTAAAGCAACAGGAGGGATTTCCTCATGAGCCTTTACGGTATGATGCGCACCGGCGTGTCCGGTATGCAGGGGCAGGCAAGCAGGCTTTCGACAGTCGCTGACAATATCGCGAACGCTGACACCGCGGGCTACAAGGGCTTCAGCACCGAGTTTTCGACGCTGGTCGTGAACGGGTCGGCCGGCGCCTACAACTCCGGCGGCATCGTCACCACGGTCCGCCAGGCTGTTTCCCAGCAGGGCGTTCTCGAATACACCAATTCGACGACCGACCTCGCGATCGATGGCAATGGTTTCTTCATCGTCCAGGATGCCGAGGGCACGTCCTACCTGACGCGCGCCGGTTCGTTCGTTCCCGATTCCCAGGGCCGCCTTGTCAATTCGGCCGGCTATTATCTGGTTGGCTACAGCTACGACAACGGCGTGCCTTCTGCGGTCGTCAACAGCTATGAAGGTCTCGAAACGGTCACGATAACGAGCGCGGCCCTCGAAGCCACCGCCTCCACCGAGGCGACGTTCTCGTCGAACCTGCCGAGCTCGTCCGAAGCCGTGACCGGCGATTTGCCGTCCGCGAACCTTTCGACAAGCGAGTACACCGCGAAATCGTCCTGGGTCGTCTACGACAGCCTGGGCGGCGAGATCATGCTCGATCTCTATTACACGAAGACCGGCACCAACACCTGGGAACTGTCGGTGTTCGACCAGGCCGAAGCGTCCTCGGGAACTGGGTTTCCCTACACGGCGGGTCCGCTTGCCACCGAAACGCTCACATTCGACCCGACGACCGGCGATCTGGATGCTTTCAGCCCGACGTCGATCACGGTCAACGTGCCGGGCGGCGAAGCCCTGGAAATCGGCCTCGGCAACATGACCCAGCTGGCAACCGACTTCCTGGTGTCCGACATCAAGGTGAACGGCAACGCGCCGGCCACCATCGACAGCATCGAGATCTCGGCCGATGGCATCGTAAACGCACAGTTCAGCGACGGCTCCGTGCAATCGCTTTATCGCATCGGTATGGCGTCGGTTGCGAGCCCGGATCAGCTGCAGTCGTTGTCTGGCAACCTCTTCCAGACCACGGAGAATTCAGGCGAGGTCAAGATCGGCTTCGCCAATTCAGGCGGCAACGGCAAGATCGTGTCGGGCGCGGCGGAGTCGGCCAATGTCGATATCGCCGAAGAGCTGACGGACATGATCCAGGCGCAACGCAGCTACACGGCGAATTCCAAGGTCTTCCAAACCGGATCGGACCTGATGGACGTTCTACTGAACGTCGTTCGCTAGGAATGAATTTGTACCGCGTACGCACGAAGTTCGAATGCAGCCGATCGTATAGGGGATACGCGGCAAAACGGAACAACTGACGATGTCGCTCACTTCGGCTCTACGGATCGCTCAGAACTCCCTGATGAACACGGGGATTCAAACGACCGTGACATCGCGGAACATTTCCGAGGCGTCGAACCCCAATTATGTGCGTCGCGATGCCGTTCTCGTCAGCGCAGGGGGCGGAGCGCGCGTCGTCAACATCAATCGCGCCACCAGCGACGACCTGTTGTGGGACAGCTTACAGGCGCTGTCCGACAGCCGGGCCCAGTCGGTCGTCAGCAACGGAGCCAACCGGCTGCAGCGCCTGGTTAACGGCGCCGACAACTCCACTTCCGCCGCCACTCTGCTCGCCAATTTCGAGGATGCGCTGCAGCTCTACGGAAACGATTCCTCCAACACGCTGTTGGCTGAATCCGCCGTCGGCTATGCGAAGGAACTCTCCGACGGGCTCAACAGCTCGTCGCTGGCGATACAGGAATATCGCGCCGAGCTGGATCAGAACATTAATTCCTCCGTTGCGGAGCTGAACAATCTTCTGGATCAGTTCAAGCAGGTCAACGACGAGATCGTAAAGGGAACGGGATCCGGACTTGACGTCAATGACGCGCTAGACCAGCGCGACACATTGCTCAAGCAGATCTCCGAATATGTCTCCGTCGCCGTCGTCAAGCGCGATAACAATGACTTCGTTCTCTATACCGATCAGGGGGTAACGCTCTTCGAGACGGTCCCGCGCGAGGTGACCTTCCAGCCGCTGAGCTCCTATTCGGCAGGGATTACCGGCAACACGATCCGTATCGACGGTGTGCCTGTGATTGGCGGCATTGGCGCCGATTCAAACGCCACCGGCACGCTGGAGGCGATGGTCCAGCTGCGTGATACCGTGACGGTCGACATGCAGGCGCAGCTCGACGAGATCGCCCGCAGCATGGTGACCATTTTCGCCGAAACCGACACGTCGGGCGGCGGCGGGCCGGACCTTGCCGGCCTGTTCACCTATGCAGGCGGGCCGATCATCCCGCTTGCCGGAACGATCGAAACCGGTATCGCCCAGACGATTGGCATCAACCCGGCCTACGATCCGTCGGTCGGCGGCAATCCCGAACTCCTGCGCGATGGTGGCGCAAATGGTGCGGCCTATGTCGCCAATTCCACCGGCGAAGCCGGCTTCGCCGATCAGTTGATTGCCTATCTCGATCGGATGAATGCGCCAGTAGCGACGGATCCGGGTGCAGGCATCACCGGCAGCTATTCGGTTTCTGAATATTCCGAATCCTCGATCGGCTGGCTTGAGTCCCTGCGCTCGCGCGCTTCCGCTGCGGCCGATGGAAAGGGCGCCCTCTATGAGCGGCTGCAATCGTCGTTGTCGTCGAAAACGGGCGTCAACATGGATGAGGAGATGGCGATCCTCGTCGAGCTCGAACAATCCTACCAGGCATCTGCTCGAATCGTTCAGGCGATCGACGAGATGATGCAGGTTCTGCTGAACGCGGTGTAACGGATGAGAACCTCGACCATCTCTACCTACGCGCTGAACCTGGCCCTGCGGTCGTCGACGTCGCAGCTGCAGGGCAAGATGCCGCAGCTGCAGGAGGAAGTCGTCACCGGCAAGCACTCCGACAGCGGTCTCGTGCTGGGAGCGGAAAGCCGGAAACTCCAGTCCTTCAAGAGCGACATCGACCACGCGCAAAGCCTGATCGACACCAACAGTCAGATTCAGACGCGCTTGACGATGACCCAGGACAGCATGGACTATATGAACGAATTGTCGAGCGGCCTGATCAACGCCGTCGGCATAGTTATGGGCGAAAAGACCCAGTACTCCACCGCACAGCAGACCGCGGCCAGCACTGTCGCTGAGATGACCTCGGTCCTGAATACGCAGGTCAATGGCATCTTCATTTTCAGCGGACAGAACACGGACCAGCAGCCCATTGCCGATTACGAGACGGGCGGCGGAAAGGCCGCTTTCGACGCGGCGTTCCAGGCCTATTTCGGCTTTGCAAAGGACGACCCCCTGGCCTCCGGCATTACGGCGGCGCAAATCGAAGACTTCATGAACGTTGACGTCATGGATCTGTACATGGGGACCGGATGGGCCGCGAACGTATCCTCCGCCTCGGACGAACCCCTTCAGTCGCGTATCAATGCCGGTGTCAGCGCGGACACCTCCGTCAGCGCCAATGAAGACGGTTTCCGCAGGATGATGATGGCGTCAGTCGTCGCCATGGAGCTGTACGACAGCAATCTGAACGCCGAGTCGCTCCTCAGCGTATCCGATTTCGTCATTTCGAACATGGGATCAGCCAACGGCGCGATCACGGATATCCAGGGCAAGGTCGGCCTCGTCGAGAGCCGTATAACCCGGGCCAACGATACATTGTTATCCCAGAAATCATTGCTGGAAAGCTTCGCTTCCGAGCTCGAGGCGGTCGACCCCTATGAGGTCTCCATCGAATTGAATTCGCTGATGACGCAGCTTGAGGCGTCTTATCAGATAACCGCGAGAATTCAGAGAATGTCGTTAATGGATTATCTCTAATGATATTCGAATCAGTGCATTTCGAGATGGTAGGTAGCTCATGATTATGTTGCGTTACGCTGAGATCCAGGAAGATTCGCCCACGGATCAGCGTGATCGGGAGCGGGAGCTTTTTGACCGGTCGGTGGATCTTCTGACGAAGGCCCTCGAAGACGGCGTGAAAAGCTTTGCCTGCGTCGAGGCCGTACATTTTACGATCCGCCTCTGGACCACCTTGCTCGACGATCTCGCCGCGCCGGACAACGCGCTTCCCAAGGAATTGCGTGCCAGCCTCATCTCGATCGGAATTTGGGTTCTGCGTGAATCGGATGCGATCCGGAAAGGGGAATCGGAGAACATCTCCGGGGTCCTAGACATAACGAAAATAATTCGGGACGGACTGAAATGAAGAGCTCTTTCAAAATCTTCCTGAAGGCAAACGAGCGGATATTCATCAACGGCGCCGTGATTCGCGTCGATCGCAAGGTATCCCTCGAATTGCTGAACGATGTGCAGTTCCTGCTGGAAAACCACGTGTTGCAGGCGGAGGACGCGACAACGCCGTTGCGTCAGCTCTATTTCATCGTCCAGGTCATGGTGATGTCGCCCGCCGACAAGGAATCGGCGATGCCGCTTTTCCGCGAAAGCCTGCCGTCGCTTATCACGGCGTTCAGCAATCAGAAGATCCTCTCCGAGCTGAAGCATGTCGACAGGCTCGTGACCGAAGAAAAATACTACGAGGCCCTTAAGACGATCCGCGGGCTCTATGCGGTCGAGGAAGCCATCCTCGATGAAAATCCGGCCCGCGCGAAACCGGTCGTCGAACCCACACCTTTGAAGGTGGCAAACGCGGGATAAGATTATGACAGCTGTAGATGCAACCGGTTCCAGCACGGCCGCTTCGGCCGCCACGGCAAAGACGTCGGCTGCTACCGTCGATTATCAGTCGTTCCTGAAACTGCTCGTGGCCGAATTGAAGAACCAGGATCCGACCGAGCCCATGGATGCGACCCAGTATATGGCCCAGTTGGCGTCCTTCTCCAATGTGGAACAGAACATCCAGACCAACAACAAGCTCGATGATATACTTCAGACGAGCTATCTTCAGCAGGCCGGTTCGATCATCGGCCGGACGCTGACGACGCCGGATGGTGAAGTCACCGGCAAGATCAAGGAAGTCCGCGTTTTCGATGACGGCATCGTCGCGGTGCTCGAAAGCGGCGATCAGGTAGTTATCGGCGGCGGCGTGACGATCAGCTGATGAACGAAGCCGACGCCCTCGATATCGTCCAGTTCGCGATCTGGACCGTACTCGTGACCTCGGCGCCGGCGGTCCTGATCGCGATGATCGTCGGCGTCGGCATCGCCCTTGTCCAGGCCCTGACGCAGGTTCAGGAAATCACGCTGACATTCGTTCCCAAGATCATCGCGATCCTTCTGACCGTGTCTGTTTCCGCGCCTTTCATCGGCTCGCAGATCGGTCGGCTGAACGACGTCGTCTTCAGTCGCATCGCCACCGGTTTCTGACAAACTTCCGCCTGGCGCCGCCCAACCAAAGCTTGGCGCAAGGAACCGGTGATATCCCGGACCCTCTGACGTTCATTCAAACGGGCAAGGGTTCGGTTCGTGGCCATTATCGACTTGGCGCAAAAGCCTGATACAGCGCACGGCCGCGACATCGCATTCGCCGTTGGCATCGTGTTCATGCTGGCGATCCTGTTCCTGCCGGTTCCCGTCTTCCTGATCGATTTCGGCCTGGCGCTGTCCTTGTCGATATCCGTTCTGATTCTTATGGTGGCGTTGTGGATCAGCAAGCCACTGGATTTCTCGTCATTTCCGACCATTCTGCTGCTCGCCACCATGTTGCGCCTCTCGCTCAACATCGCGACCACCCGCACCATCCTGTCCGAGGGCCATCAGGGCATCAACGCGGCCGGCCATGTGATCGGCGGTTTCTCTCACTTCGTCATGAGCGGCGACTTCGTGATCGGTCTGGTCGTCTTCTTCATCCTCATCGTGGTGAATTTCCTTGTCATCACCAAGGGTTCGACGCGTATCGCCGAAGTCGGCGCGCGCTTTACCCTCGATGCGATCCCCGGCAAGCAGATGTCGATTGATGCGGATCTGTCGGCCGGGATCATCGATGAACACGAGGCGCGGTCGCGCCGCAAGGAACTGGAAGAGGAAAGCGCCTTCTTCGGTTCCATGGATGGTGCGTCGAAATTCGTTCGCGGCGATGCGATCGCCGGTCTGATCATCACGGCAATCAACATCGTTGGCGGCATCATCATCGGCTACACCCGGCACGGGATGTCGATCTCCGAAGCCGTGGATGTCTTCACCAAGCTCTCGGTGGGCGACGGTCTGGTCTCCCAGATCCCGGCGCTGATCGTCTCTCTAGCCGCCGGCCTCCTCGTCTCCAAGGGCGGGACGATCGGGTCCGCCGACAAGGCGGTGCTTGACCAACTCGCGAAATATCCCCGTGCGCTCTTCGTCGCCGCCGGCCTGCTGGTCGTGTTGAGCCTGATGCCGGGCCTTCCGTTTCTGCCGTTCATCGCACTCGCTGGCGGGCTGACGGCGATCGGCTATATGCGCCCGCTTATTGCCGCGCGGAAGTCGGCGGAGGAGAAACAGCAAGCGGACAAGGAACGCACCGAGCGCGAAGAAGAGGCGCGCGACTCGATCAAGGAGTCGCTGCGGTCTTCCGAGCTGGAGCTGGTGCTTGGCAAGCAGCTCGCCGCGAAGCTGGTGCCGAACCGCCAGGAAATGGCCTACCGCATGGGCAAGATGCGGAAGCGCTTTGCCGTCGATTACGGTTTCATCGTTCCGGAGATCCAGATCACAGACGACTTCGCCGTCGATCCAAAGGTCTATCAGATCAAAGTTCACGGAACGGTGGTCGCGGAATATTCGATGCGGATCGGCGAATTGATGGTTTTCGCCGAACCCGCGCAGATGAAGGGCATTCCCTTCGAAAAGGTCAAGGAACCGGCCTATGGCATCGATGCGCTGTCTGTTCCCGAAACCTTTGCCGACGATCTGAAGACGGCGCGCATGGCGACGGCCGACAATGTCGCTGTCGTGCTGACCCATCTCAGCGAGGTCATCCGCAACAACCTGCCGCAGCTCTTCTCCTACAAAACGATGAAGGCGATCGTCGAACGGCTCGATCCGGAATACCGCAAGCTCACAGAGGAGATTTGCACCACCCACAGCTCCTATCCGGGGCTGCAGGCCGTCCTGAAGCTCCTGCTCGCCGAGCGCGTGTCCATCCGCAATCTGCCGCTGATCATTGAGGCGGTCGCGGAGATCGCGCCTTCCACACGACGCACGGAGTCCATCGTCGAGCACGTGCGCGGCCGCATTTCCCAGCAACTTTGCGGCGACATCACCGAACATGGCGTGCTGCATGTGCTGCGATTAGGCAACCGCTGGGACCTGGTCTTCCGCGAAAGTCTGAAGCGCGACGCCAAAGGAGACGTCCACCAGTTCGATATCGATCCTCGTCTGCTTGAGGAATTCGGCAATGACGTCAACAAGGTGATCGAGAACCACAAGAAGCAGAACCGCCGCTTCGCCATCGTCACGTCGCCGGAAGCCCGGCCCTATGTTCGCATGATCGTCGAGCGCCTGCACCCCGATACGCCCGTCCTGTCGCATCTGGAAATCGGCAAGGGGATCGAGATCCGCATTCTCGGAACGGTCTCGTGATCCGGACGCTGTCGCCCGACATACTGGCCGCGTTCCTTGTTTTTTGCCGTGTCGGCGCCTGTTTCATGGTCCTGCCGGGTATGTCGAGCGCACGTGTTTCGCCGCAGATCCGCATCTTGGTGGCGGTGGCGGTCTCCGTCGCGGTCTCGGCCATTGTTGGCGTGCAGATGCGCGGTTTTCTGGTCGATCCGAGCGCAACGACTATTCTGCGCCTGATTGTCAGCGAAACGATAATCGGAAGCTTTTTTGGTCTGATCGCGCGGTTCTACCTTCTTGCACTGGAATTCATCATCACCGGCGTCGGAATGTCGATCGGCTATGGCGGCATGCTCGGCGTCAATCTGGACGGGTTCGAAATGCAGTCGGCGCTGACGGCCTTTCTGTCCTTTTCCGCTCTTCTGGTGCTGTTCACGCTGGATTTCCATCACACCGTCATCGTCGCCCTGCTCGGATCCTACGACATCATGCCGGTCGAGCGGTTTCCCGACATGCGCATCATGCTCGTCGACCTAGTCGATGTCTTGCGCGAGAGCTTTGTGATCGCCTTGCGTCTCGGCAGTCCGTTCATCGGCTTTGCGATCATCATTAATCTGACCATCGGGCTGTTGAACAAGCTTTCGGTCCAGATTCCGGTCTACTTCATATCGCTGCCCTTCGTGCTAGCGATCGGATTGACCATCATGTACTTCGCCGTGCCATACATGCTCAGCCTGTTCGGCGACGGCTTCGTCAGCGTCTACGATCCGGGCTGAGATGACCGGTTCCCGCACGGACTATGCCCGGCTCCTGCGTCTGCAACGCGCGGTCAAGGCGTCGCGCGAACGCGAGCTCGCCGTTGCGAAGAACCGCGTCGCGATCGCGGAAAAGGAGCTGGAGGAATTGCTTCGTCTCATGTCGGACGCAAGCCCCGTGCTCGATCTGTTTCCCGATGTTGTCGCGCGCCGTATCGACAAGACGATGGACGAAAAGGCCGATGCCGAACGCGTTGTCTCGGAATCGGGAGATCACGTCCTGCGCGAGAAGAGGAAGCTCGAAACGATCGAAAACCGTCACGCGGAACACCGGGCGTCTGAACTGCGAGACAGCGAAGCGGCAGCTCAATCGGAGACGATCGACCAGAGGGTGGCGCAGGCCCTGTCAGCTTCAAGCAAGATTGGCAAGTTACGCTGATTGACAGTCTGTAGACCTCGAAACGGACAGGAAGCCCATGGCGGTCGATTTCCCTTCCGATCTGATTTTGGACGTCGCGCGCGCCGCCGATCCGGTGAAGGCGCAGCACGTTGCCGCGCGCCTGACCGGTGCGGCGTCGGGAAGCGATGCGTCTGCTGTCCTGACCAACGCCGCGAAGATCGGCAGACATCTGTCACGCGTCCATCAGGGCCAGAAGCCGGAGGAAGCCGCCAAGCAGTTCGAGGCGCTTCTCGTCGCCAACATGGTCAAGGACATGATTGGCGAAACGGGAGCGAGCTTCTACGGCGAAGGCTTCGCAGGTGATGTCTGGAAATCGATGATGTCCGAACAGATCGCCAATCAGGTGGTCAAGGGCGCCGACTTCGGTGTCGCGGACATGTTGGTGAAGTCATTCGTGCATGACGGTGAAAAGATCGCCGCTGTCTCGGGCGTCAACGACGCCAAGTCGACACCGCTCGAGAACCGCGAACTGGATGCCGCGCGCAGCGGCACGAACGAAATCAGCCGCGATTTCATCCGCAAGATGATGCAGATCGACGGCTCGGACGATCGCGGCTGAGCGCCGGCCGGTCCACGAAAGGAAAGCCCGGATGGCAGCAGCCGCACCCCGACAGCCCAACAAGACCCGATTGGGCGCTAAGCAGCTCAAGATGCTCTTCGCCCGCATAGGGGATACAATCGAGACGGAAACCCGTCTGCTCAGGTCGAACCCGACCGCCGACCTTTCGGAAGCCAACGCTCGCAAGAATCGCTGCCTCTATGAGTTGAACCTCATTTCGCGGGAGTTGGGACGTTTCGAACTCGATGAAGGAATTCTCGCCGAGCTTCAGGAATTGCGCCGGAAGGTCGATGATAACGCCGCCGCCATTCGGGCGAACATGTCGGCCACGCGTGATGTCATCGGCATACTGGGCAATGCGATCACGCGTGCTGAGTCCGATGGCACTTATCCTTCGACCTCGAGGCTGCCAGCCGGCTACTACGAATGATCGGGCAGGTATTCTTCGCGCTCTGGATTGCCGCCATCACGCTTGGGGGCGTCTATTTTGGACAGCAGATGGCGCCAGAGGCGTCCGCGGGCGAAAACGTCGCGCAAGACAATGTTCGCTACAATTCCTTCAAGACGGACCTTTTCGCCATACCATATGTCAACGAGACGGGGATCGTCGGTTATGTGACCGGGCGGTTCACCGTCAAGACCGTGGCCAGCGAGGAAGCTGCCTTGCAGATACCCTTGAACACGGTGATTCTCGATGCGCTCAGCCGTCACTTCTATGCCGAAGCAGACAATCTCGCCCAACCGACCGGATGGGGCAATCTGAGCGAGTCGATGGCGGGCCTGCGTGAAATCGCCAACCGTACGGCAGGGCGCGATGTAGTCGCTGAAGTCCTGATCGAACAGCTGGACTTCTTCGACAAGAACTCGGTGCGCGTGCCCGGCGACGCCAGGTTCGAATCCGTCGAGGATAACTGAGCCGCGTTACTGAAGCTTGTTCGGATCGATCTGTTCGTAGAATTCGGCTTTGTAGATTACGAATTTCTCAGTGCGGCTACCGACGCGGTCGGTGCACACGGCTGGACCGTCGGCGTTCTTGTCGAGCACGGCGGTGAATTCGAGATAGAGATCGTTGCTCACTTGGGCGACAGCCATCTGCCACTCGTCGGAATTTCCGCGATCCCCGTCATACTCGACTCGCATCACGCAGTATCCGATTTTCTTGGCCTGCGAAAAGATCGGTACCGCGATGGGCGGGAACTTTATGCCATCGCCATGAGAGGCCGTTTCCCCGTGGGCTCCGGCCGAGTTGCCGCCCGGCTGCGAGATCATGACCTGCGCGAAAACGCCGCCGACCGCGGCCGCACAAGCTACGACACCCGCAACGGAGTACTGAATGAGCGTCTTTGTTCCGGCCACCCGACAATCCAACTCTGCTATTGGCTGGTCGCATCATGAATGCCGTCGCTTGCGCGGAGCTTTTCACGTCATGCGAGGGAAGAGGACGTCTTTCGCATCGTGCGAACTGCCTGGACATGGCGGAGGTCGGAGGTCAAGGGCGCGACCATCGGGTTACGAGACGCCCCACGCAAAGTAACACAAACGTTATGGTGGGACCGCAACCTTCCGCAGGGTTTCCTTAGCAGGCGTTACGGCAACATGCTTATTGTTACCTATCTTCCGTAAAGCGGCTGGCGTATCTGAACAAGAGCATGCTCCTACCCGATGACAACAATTAAATAATAACGAAAGATATATGGCGCCTGTAGCGGTTCCGACTTCCTTGCTTGATTTATTGGGGGATGAAAAATCCTCTCCGGAGAATATTGGTGCTGAAGTTGACGCCATTGTAAAATCGAGACGCTATACAATACTACGCGTCACAAAGCTGAACGGATTGCAGGCAAGCCTGGTCGAGTCGTCAGTCGATCCATGTGTCAGCGGATACATCGCCGATCTCCTTGCGGATGAGGAATCCGTCCTTTCCAGAAAGCTCGCATCGAGCGTAGTTCCGTTCATCTGGAAACCGGCGAAAGAACCCTTCTTTGATCGCGAAGCGTATCCGGGCAGCGCAGAGTGGAGCGACTTTGCCAGTTCCAGCTGCACCGTTTTTTTCCGCCGCAACACTCCGACGGAAACGCTCCTGTTCATAACGCATGGGAGCGCGGAAGCGCTCTTTGCGGATACCGAGGCATTAATGGTCTGCCAGGGCTGGCTGCAGGTTGTGTTCGACGAGATAGTCATGGAGCCGCGGTCGAGGGTCGATCCTCATGTTCGTGTGACGGTGCGCGAGCGCGAATGCTTGCGCTGGTGCGCCGAGGGAAAAACGAGCGAGGAGATAGGGATTATCCTTTCTTTGTCCACGCATACGGTCAATCACTATCTGATCAGCGCGACCAAAAAGCTGAATGCAGTTAACCGCGTCCATGCGATCACGACAGCAATCCGGCTGGGTCTGCTGGATATTAATAGCCCGCTCTGAGAAATTTAATTTTCATTAAGGTAAATGCGGTTAGCTAGGCCTGCTTGGTGGCAATTTTGCCCGGCATGACGCCCGCCCAAGCCCCCGGAACCACCGGAATGTGTGCATTCTCTCCATTTCTTGGGACCGCTAGGGTATGGGTTATCCCGCGCATCGCGCTGCATATGGCGAAAGACCCGCGAGAAATCGCGGAAAGCTAGCCAATGGCCTGAAGCTTTTCGCTTCAGTCGCCGCGCTGCTTTTTGTCGCGCTGCTGGCGCTGAGCGAGTACCGGAATTCGCAGTCCCGGATTGGCGGAGAGGACTATCGCATCATTGCGGTCGGCAAGGATTTGATCGCCGACATTCTTCCTCCGTCATCTTATGTCGTCGAAGCTTACCTGACAATCCTGCAGGCGGCCCAGGAGCCGCCGAACCGGGATCGTTACTTCGATGAATACCGGCGGTACAAGGACGCCTATTTCAATCAGCTTGCGCGCTGGAAGAATGCGCCGATATCTGACCGTGTCCGCAAGCTCATCACGATCGATTCCCCGACAGTGCTCGATCGTTTCTGGATCGAGGCGGAAAACAATTTCTTCCCAAGGCTCGAAAGCACCGATCAGTCAGCCGGGATTCGCCAATCGCTGGATATCCTGAGGGAGCGCTTCAATCAGCACAAGGCGATCATGTTGCGCGCCGCGGAAGAGGCCAGGGCGGATGTCGCCGCTGTTGAAAGTGCAAGCCAAACCGGCGTGAAGCTCCTCGACTGGGCCGTCTACGGTACGGTCGGCGCGGCTCTCCTGCTGATCGTTTCCTGGCTCGTCGCGCTTCACCGTTCTGTAGTCCGGCCGCTGTCCGATCTCGCTGCCTATACCGAAGATCTAGCGCATGGCGCGACAAATGAGGACGTACCCTTTGTCCATCGCGGCGACGAAGTCGGCCATCTTGCCCGCGCCTTGTTCTCTTTCAGGGAAGCCGCGAGCGAAACGATCGATTCCGAGCGTCGTACGGCTGCGGAACGCAAGCGTGCCGCTGATCTCAAGGCGCGCGGCGATGCCGAACTCGCCGAAAAGCTGGAACAGACGGACCGCGCTGTTGCCGCTCTTGGCCAGGCGCTGATCTATTTGTCCGAAGGTGAACTCGATTGCGAGATCGCCGAGCCGTTCGAAGGCGATCTGGAAGAGGTGCGGGCCGACTTCAATCTGGCGGTTGGCCGGATCGCCGACGTTTTCAACGAGATCGCGATGTCTGCGGGAACGATCGAGAAGGGCTCCAGGGAAATATTCGCTGCCTCCGACGATCTGTCTCGCCGCACCGAACAGCAGGCCGCGTCGCTCGAGGAAACGGCGGCGACGCTCGATCAGATCACGGTAACCGTTCAGAAATCCTCGGAAGGCGCCGAAAACGCCAGAAAGCTGGTCAACACCGCTCGTGATGATGCCGAAACCAATGGCGGTATCGTCAACAAGGCGCTCGAGGCCATGGGCGACATCGAGAAGTCTTCCGGAGAGATCAGCCAGATCATCTCGGTCATCGATGAAATCGCCTTCCAGACCAACCTGCTCGCGCTCAATGCCGGTGTCGAAGCCGCGCGCGCGGGTGAAGCTGGTCAGGGGTTCGCGGTCGTCGCATCCGAAGTGCGTGCGCTTGCCCAGCGTTCGGCAACGGCTGCAAAGGAAATCAAGGCGTTGATTGCCAAGTCCTCCGACCAGGTGGCGACCGGTTCGCAACTTGTCAATGCGACGGGCGAGACCCTTCATCGCATAGCCGGGCGCGTTGTCGAGATCTCGGCGGTTGTCGAGGAGATCGCGAGCGGCGCCGGCGAGCAGTCCGTCGCGCTGAGGCAACTCAACGCCACAGTCGGCCAGATGGATAAAGTTACCCAGCAAAACGCCGCCATGGCCGAGCAGACCACTGCCGCCAGCCATTCCCTCTCGCAGGAAATACAAAACCTGTCGCAGCTGATCGCGGTCTTCAGGACCGCAAATCAGAACAATGAACCCGAACCGCGTTTCGTCCGGCAGAAAACACCGCGCTCCGTACGTCCGGCCGAAAGGCCGGTCCCTCGGGCGCAGCGCTCCTTCCGCGGCCGCAGCGCAGGAAACACCGCCCTCAAGGATGATTGGGAGGAATTCTAGATCATGGCGCGAAAGAAAGCCGCAAACCCGCTTACCGAATGCATGGCCGAGGATGAAACCGGCTTTGTGATGACGCTGCCCGCCAGCTTGCCCGGCGAGACGGCCGCGCAGATGGCCGATGCCATCCTCTCGGCGCGCAGCCATCCGTTGCGGTTCGATGCGAGCGCGGTACAGCGCATCGACACGTCTTGCATACAGGTCCTGCTGTCAGCAGCCCGCCTCTGGCGCGAGGACGGCATGACCATGAATTTCACCGGAGATTCCCCAATCCTTGAGGGGAACTTGAGCACGCTCGGCCTGACGGCCGCCGAACTGGAAGTAGGGGACTTAAATCATGCTTAAGAAGATTTTGACGGTCGACGACTCTCGCACGATGCGGGAAATGCTGCGCCACACATTGTCTGGCGCCGGCTTCGAGGTCGTGACTGCCGAAGACGGTGCGGACGGTATCGAGAAGTTGCGGGAATCCCAGCCAGACGTGGTCATTACGGACATCAACATGCCCGTGATGGACGGATTCGAGTTCATCGAAAAAGTGCGCAAATCCGAGGAATACAACCGCGTGCCGATTCTGGTCCTTACCACGGAAAGCGCGCCGGAAAAGAAACAGCGCGCGCAGAGCGCCGGTGCCACCGGCTGGATCGTTAAACCATTCGACCCTGAGAAGCTGACCAGGGCCGTCAACCGCGTGATGCCGTAAGGACGAGCCTGAATCATGAGCCTAGACGATATTAAGGAAACGTTCTTCGCCGAATGCGCCGACCAGATGGCGGAGCTCGAGACGGGATTGCACGAAATCCAGTCGTCCGGGCCCGACATCGATACGGTGAACGCGGTATTTCGCGCTGTTCACTCCATTAAAGGCGGCGCGGGGGCCTTTGGTTTCGCCGCGCTGGTCTCCTTCGCGCATGTTTTCGAAAACGCCCTCGACGTGATCCGCAATGACCTGAACCAAGTCAACGAGGATCGTATGGATCTGCTGTTGCGTTCCGTCGATGTGCTCTCTGATGTGATTGAAGCGGAACGTACCGGTTCGGAACCGGACGACACGTCAGGCCTCGCCAACGATCTTGAAACCGCCTTTGGCCTCGCCGAGGCTGCGGAAGACGCCGATGACGGGGACGATGCGCTGGCCGATTTCGCGCCTGTTATGATCGATCTTGCCGATCTCGGCGTCGCCGGGACGCCGGCAGGTGGAAGCTTTCACATCTCGTTTGCGCCGCATGCGAGCCTCTATCTGAAGGGTCATGATCCTTTGAGGTTCTTCCGTGAGCTGGCCGATCTTGGCACGCTCTCCGTGACCTGTGACACGACGGATCTTCCCAAACTGTCCGAGCTTTCACCAGACGAAAGCTATCTGAAGTGGCAGATCGATCTCGAAACGGAAAGCGCGCGCGAGGACATCGAGGCGATCTTCGATTGGGTCGACGGGGAATGCGCCCTTTCCATCGAGGAGACGGGCGCCCCGGCCGCCGACGACGGCGCAAGCCTGGATGCCTTCCTGCAGTCGCTCGATGAAAGCGATGGCGGCATCGCCGATATCGACGACTTCGGTCGGGATCCGGAAATGGAACCTGCGGACGCCGCCAATCCGGTTGCGGACCTGATCGGCTCCTTGGAAGCCGCTGACATCGGCGCTCCTGCCAGGCAGGTTGAAGAGCAAGCCGACGCCGGAAATTCCGACGACGGATCCGAGGATGCGGGCGCCCGCGCGGGCAAGAAAGAGGTCAAGAAGGCCAGCCAGACCATTCGCGTCGAATCGGAGAAGGTCGACCGGCTCATCAATCTGATGGGCGAACTGGTGATCAACCAGGCGATGCTCGCGGAGCGCATCGGTCAGGCGGGCTTCGGCAACGCGTCGCCGGCCGCCCTTGCTCTGGTCGAACTGCAGAACCTGACCCGCGAAATCCAGAGCGGCGTCATGGCGATCCGCGCACAACCGGTCAAGCCGGTCTTCATGCGCATGTCGCGCATCATTCGCGAGGTCTGCTCGGCGACCGGCAAGAAGGCCATGCTGGAACTTGAGGGCGAGCATACCGAGGTCGATACGACCGTCATCGAAGGTCTGATCGATCCGTTGACGCACATGATCCGCAACGCGGTCGATCACGGCATCGAGGATCCGGAAAAGCGCCAGGCCAAGGGCAAGCCGACGCACGGCACGGTTAAGCTCTCAGCTTATCACTCGTCCGGACGGATCGTCATCGAGATCAAGGATGACGGCGCCGGCATCAATCGCGAGCGCGTCCTGAGCAAGGCGATCGAAAAGGGCATCGTCGCACGCGACGCGAAGCTCTCGGACGACGATATCGACAATCTGATCTTCGCCCCGGGGTTCTCCACCGCTGAAACGATCACGGACGTTTCGGGCCGCGGCGTCGGCATGGATGTCGTGCGCCAGTCGATCCAGGCGCTGGGCGGTCGTGTCAATATTTCTTCGGAGCCGGGCCACGGCTCGCTGTTCTCGATGAGCCTGCCGCTGACGCTTGCGGTGCTCGACGGCATGATCGTCAAGGAAGCTGGCCAGACGCTTGTGCTGCCCGTCTCCGCGGTCCTCGAAACGGCGACCCTGAAACCGGGCGATGTCTACACGATCGGCAAGAACAACCGTGTTGTGAAGATGCGTAACCAGTTGATCCCGATCATCGATGTCGGCCGCCAGCTCGGCTTCGCCGACAAGCGCACCGACTTCACGAAGGGCACCATCATGGTGGTCGAGGGCGGCAAGAACGGCATGGGGGCTTTCCTGGTCGACTCGATCGAGGGACAGCAGCAGGTCGTCATCAAGAGCCTCGAATCCAACTACAAGCGTGTGCCCTCGATCGCCGCGGCGACCATTCTCGGCAATGGCCAGATCGCTCTCATCCTGGACTGTGACCACATCGTGTCGCACCAGGCGAGCGATCCGGACACGGCCGTCATTCAATCCATGGCAGGGTGAATACGATGCATGACGATTTAGAACAGCAGAATGTCGGCGGCGAGGAATTCATCGCCTTTCGCGTCGGAGATCAGGAATTCTGTGTCGAAATCACGTCCACGCGTGAGATCCGCGGCTGGAGCCAGGCAACCAAGCTGCCGCACTCCCCGGATTACATTATCGGGGTGATCAACCTGCGCGGCACGATCCTGCCGATCATGGACCTTTCGGCCCGCCTCGGCATGGGGCTGAGCCAGCCGAGCGAACGGCACGTGATCATCGTGGTCCATCTCCGCGACAAGACGCTCGGCCTGCTGGTCGATTCCGTTTCCGACATCCTTGACGTCGGGCCGGATCACCTGCGTCCGGTGCCGGAAGTCAATCCGTCCATGTCCAGCGAGATGTTCAACCGCGTCATCGTTATCGAGAAGCGTATCATCTGCGAAATCTCCCTGGAGGCGATTACGCCCGAAATGGAGTTGCAGGCTGCATGAGCACGGCTTTAAACGGGGCAGTCGCCAAACAAGACCCCGGTCGCGAATACGTACTGACCGATAAGCAGTTTTCCCTGATCGCGACGCTGGTGCGCAGCGAGGCAGGCATAAACCTGACCGAAGCCAAGCGGGATCTGGTCTATTCCAGATTGGTCAAGCGGCTGCGTCGGCTGCAGGTGCCCGATTTCGGCGCTTACATCGAGTATGTTGGGTCGGCGAGCGGCAATGAAGAGCGCCGTGAGCTGATTTCGGCGATCACGACAAATGTCACGAATTTCTTCCGCGAACCGCACCATTTCGAGCATCTCGGAGGCGCGGTAATGCCGGTTCTGGCGGAGCGCCTGAAGCGGGGAGAATCCGTGCGAATGTGGTCCGCTGGCTGTTCGGACGGCCGCGAGCCCTACACGATCGCATGCACCGTCCTGCAGGCTTTTCCCGAGGCGGCGCGCTACAATCTGAAGATTCTGGCAAGCGATCTCGACCACAATTCGCTCGAAAAGGCGAAGGAAGGCCGCTACAGCGCCGAAATGGTTTCGCGCATGCCACCGGCCATCCGCGACCGCTATTTCAAGCGGGTCGGAGACAGCGGAGAGGCAAGTCAGCAATTGCGAGACCTGATCGCATTTCGCTTCCTCAACCTGTTGAACGATTGGCCCTTCAAGCAGAAGTTCGACGTCATCTTCTGCCGCAACGTCCTGATCTACTTTGAACAGGATCTTCAGGCGCAGATCTTCTCCCGTTTTTGCTCGGTCCTGAAACCGGGCGGTCATCTTTATATCGGCCATTCCGAGCGTGTCAGCGGTCCGGCGATGAAGGACCTGCGGCAGATCGGGATTACCAGTTACAGACATGAACCGACCGGGGGAATCAAATGAGCGTCCGCACGATAGTCGTCGATGACTCGCCGTCCATGCAGAAACTGATTGCTGCGGTGCTCGGGAGCGATCCGGAGATCAAGGTCGTCGGCACGGCCGCCAATCCCGAAGAAGCCCGCAAGATGATCAAGGCGCTGGATCCCGATGTGATCACGCTCGACATCGAAATGCCGGGCATGAACGGACTCGACTTTCTGGAGCGGCTGATGCGGCTGCGCCCGATGCCGGTCGTGATGATCTCCAGTTGGACCCGCAAGGGCGCCGACGCTACGATCGCCGCGCTGGAAATCGGCGCCTTCTCCTGTCTTCCAAAGCCGCGCATGGACGACGAGGAAGCGCTGCAGGCGATGTGCGAGAACGTCAAGGCGGCGGCGGCAGCGAAGACGATTATCAAGCAGAAGCACGGCGCCTCTGCGGCGCTGCATGAAGCACCGGCGTCCCGGTCTTCCGGCGGCGTGAAGAGACCCGGCCTCGATGCGATCGCCCTCGGGGCGTCGACCGGCGGCGTCGAAGCCCTGACCGAAGTGCTGACCGGCTTCCCCGCGGATTGCCCGCCGACGCTTGTGACGCAGCACATGCCGGAACACTTCACCCGCAGTTTTGCCGAGCGTCTGGACAGGCTGTGCAAGCCGACCGTCAACGAGGCGGCTGACGGAATGCAACTGCGTCCCGGCCATGTCTATATCGCGCCGGGCGCAGTAGGCCACCTTACCGTCGCCGGCCGCACCGAGCGGATCTGCCGGATCGTGCCGGGAGAACTGCGGTCCGGTCATCGGCCGTCGGTCGATGTCATGTTCGAATCGGTCGCCACTGCCTATGGCCGCAGATGCGGTGCCGCCCTCCTGACCGGGATGGGTAGCGACGGTGCGGAGGGGCTCCTGGCGCTGAAGAACGCCGGGGCGTACACCGTCGCCCAGGACCGCGCAACAAGCCTCGTCTATGGAATGCCTGCAGCCGCCGCGCGGCTGGGCGCTGCAAAAGAGATTTTGCCACTAAACGAAATAACCGATGCCCTGTTCGGCACCCGCATGGAGGTAACACAGAATGTCTGTGCTTGACGTATTGAGGATCATGGTTGTCGACGACCATATATCCAGTCGTATGGTAACAGTCGAAGCTCTCCAGCAAATGGGCGTGAAGCACATCAGCGTTGCCAAGGACGGCCGCGAGGCGTTTCAGAAGCTCAATGCTGAGCCGGTGCATCTGGCGATATCTGACCTTTACATGCCCGATATTGACGGCTTCCAGTTGCTGCGCGCGATCCGAGCCCATCCCAAGCTGGGCAAGACCGGTTTCATCATTCTAACCGGCCGTAAAGACGCTACGGTGGTGCAGAACGCCGTCAAGCTGGGTGTCAACAACGTGATCGCCAAGCCCTTCACGCCGGATGTGCTGAAGAAATCAATCGAATCGGTGGTGGGACGACTGAATTGACAGCCATGACAGTAAAAAAGATCCCGATCGTCCAAGGCGATTTCGCCGTGTCGGACGTCGAAGGGACGGTCATTTCGACGGTTCTCGGGTCATGCGTCGCCGCATGCATCTATGATCCGCTGGCGCGCGTGGGAGGCATGAACCACTTTCTCCTGCCGGGCAATCCCGATCGCGATGGCTCCGACCAGTCGCGGCGTTACGGTGTCTATCTGATGGAGATGTTACTGAACGGGTTGTTCCAGAAAGGGGCCGCGCGCAGCCGCCTTCAGGTTAAATTGTTTGGCGGCGCGCGTGTCCTCGATGCCCGCAGTGACGCCGGCGCGAAAAACTCAGAATTCGCGAAGAATTTTGTTGTCAATGAAGGGTTGATGCTGGTTTCAAACAGCCTCGGCGGTCCGCAGGGCCGCAGGATCGAATTCGAGCCGTGTACGGGAAAGGCGCGTCAGAAATTCATCGGCACTGCGGTTCCGGAAGTGGAACCCAAGAAAATTTCCAGGGAAATGGAGAGCGTCGGCGATGTCGATTTCTTTTGAGGACTTTGATGAAGGCGATGCACCGGTGCGCAAGATGCGTACCCAGGCTGAGATTCATCAGACCGAACTTGTCGGTCTTCTGGTCCAGGAACTGGCGCTTATCGCCGGCGAAATCGAGGATTTGCCGATCGGCGGTGAAGATCTGACGCCGCAACAGATCGTCGCGATCCAGAAGATCGACTTCTGTCGCCAGCGTCTGATGGAAGTGACGAAAATCATGCAGAACGCGTTTGGCGGAGGCTCGCCGACGACATTGCACGATCTGGAAGAGATCCTCGTCGATGTCGGGCTGGAACATACCCTTGATGCGTTTCGCCGCGCGAGTTGACCGACGCGCTCGTCCGGACCGTAAACCGGTTAGCCGCGATCGCGAACGGCAGCGGATAAAGCGTCCGCGCGATCTGTCCTGATTGGCGCACTGAACGCCGTCACGCGCCCCTTGCCGCTTCGCTTCGACATGTAGAGCGCTTTGTCGGCTTCGCCGATCGCCTGATCCATACTTCCCGTTTCGCGTACGATCAGGGTCAATCCGGCGCTCGCGCCGCAATCGAGTTTGATGCCGCCGATATCGTATGGCTTTTGGAGGCCGTCGATCAGGCATCGCGCTGTTGCGGATACTCCGCGATCCTCCTGCCGGGCCGGGAGCAGCACAGCAAATTCATCGCCGCCCAGTCGGGCCGCGAATGCGTCGCCCGCATTTTCCATCAATCGTTCGGCGACCGCCTGAAGCAGTTTGTCTCCGACCTGGTGGCCGTGCTCGTCGTTCACCGCCTTGAACCCGTCTAGGTCGATCAGGACCAGAACAGATTCGCGTCCCTCCTTCGCTTCCGCGCAGGCTGCCTGCAGCCTGTCTTCGAGAAGCCGACGGGTGCCGATACCGGTAAGCTGGTCATGATAGGCCATATGCTCGACTTCTTGCTGCAACGTCCACATTTCCGTAACGTCGTCATGGGTGCTCAACCAGCCGCCGCTTTCGAGAGCGTGACAATTCACGGAGATCATGCGCCCGTCGCGGAGCCTGAAGAGCTGCGGTGACGGCGTGGTTCCTTGCGCCATCGCCATATAACGATCGGCATTGCTTTCATGGTCCGTTTTCGGATAGGCGCCGGCATTGATGCGATGCCGGATTATGTCGTGGATCGTAACGCCGGGTGCTGCGAGCTCCTCCCGCGCTCCGTAGATATTCATGTATCGGCGGTTGCTGACGAGAAGCCGCTGGTTGATGTCGAAAAGGGCGATGCCTTGCGACATGCAGGCAAGGATGACCTCGAGATGCGCCTGCTGGCGCGCCAGTTCCGAGACAAGACGCTCGAAAGACGTGCGCTCTCCTGCCGCCGTATTCGCATCGAACCCGGGCATCCTCATCCTCCTCACACCGTTCTTGATCTTGGGCCAAATCCGATAATTCGCGGTTAATCTCGCTGTTGACATTAGGTAAGCTGCCCAAGTTTCGCGCAATGAAACGCGATTACATGTGAGATAGCCGATCGGATCGGAAGATCCGATTTGCGAGTTTGCCTTTTGGGGCGGAGGAACGTCGAAAGGTTTCCAATGGCCAATCATCTTCACTCTGGTGCGCAAGCGCTGCCGCAATGCGACGACGAATATGCACCTGAAGTCGTGCCGATTGATACAAAGCCGGCGAACGTTCAAGCGGAAGACGCCGCAAAACTGGCCCGCGCTGTTTCGCTGGTCGGCGCCCGTCTCGGGAGTCTTTCGGTCAATATCGCGGATACATCCGGCACAGTGACGGAAGTCGCATCCGATATCGATCGCGAGGCGAAGGCCTTTCACGAATTGACCGGTTCGCTGCAACAGATTGCTTCGACCAGCGCCGATGCGGCGACTGTGGCGCGTGAAGCGGTGGGTTCGGCCGCCGCCGTGCGCGATGGGCTGACCGACACCGCGGCATCGATCGAAAACGCCTTGTCGATGGCCATTCAGGATATCAACGACATGGCCAGATCCTCCAGCGACGTCTTCGGGGAATTCGAGGCCGTCGTCGGCCAGTTGAAAGAGGTCTATGGTTTTTCGGAGTCGATTCAGGGTATTGCGACGGAAACCCAGATGCTCGCCATCAATGCGGGGATCATGGCGGCGCATGCGGGCGAAGCCGGCAGGGGGTTCGCCGTCGTCGCGGAGTCCGTCCGTCAACTTGCCGGTCAGACCGAACAGGTTTCCCGCGACATCATCTCTCGCTTGCAGAAGTTGAGCGCATCGGTGGATATCCTCCAGAAGCAGAACAGGTCGAATGCCGACAGGGCCTCGGCTGCGGTCGAGCGTTCGGAGGCGATCGATGAGGATTTGCGGAAGTTCCATGTGTTCGGTGAGAATGTCGCGTCGATGACGAGCGAGATTTCGGGTATCTCCGAACCGGTCGAGCGCGCCAACGCGATATGCGGCAATGTCCTCGAAAAGGTCACTGAACTCGATCACATGGCGCAGGGGAATGCCGCGAAACTGGCGGATACCCGTGCAAAGTTCGATCAACTCGTCGCCTTCTCCGAAGACATGATTTTGCTCGTCGAGGAGAGCGGGATCGAGACTGCCGACACGCCGATAATCCGTGCCTGCGTTGCCGAAGCGGAAAGAACCGCGCGGCTTTTTGAGGAGGCGGTGGATTCCGGTCGCATAGCGATGGCGCAACTCTTCGACGAGAACTATCGCCCCGTGGAGGGCTCCGATCCCCGGCAGGTGCTGACGGATTTCACCCGGTTCACGGATGCGGTGATGCCGCAAATCCAGGAGGCGTTCCTGGAAGTCGATCCGCGTGTAGTGTTTTGTGCGGCTGTGGATCGCAACGGCTATCTGCCGACACATAACCGAAAATATTCTCAGGCACAGTCCGATGATCCGGTCTGGAACGCCGCGAATTGCAGAAATCGACGCATATTTGATGACCGTACCGGGCTCGCGGCTGGGCGAAATACAAAGCGGTTTCTCCTTCAAACTTACCGGCGTGACATGGGCGGCGGGCAATATCAGCTGATGAAGGATCTCTCCTCGCCGATCTTCGTCAAGGGGCGCCATTGGGGTGGGCTGCGGGTCGGATTTGCAACCGAGTAAGCTTCGTCCGTAGGTGGAACAACTTACAGCTCCGGTTGCACGCGATCGCTTGCATTGGCCGACGCGGCCCGCTTATGTGCTCGGACGGGATGCGCGCGAAAGCGTCCCGATTGACCATTCTGACCGCAGAGAGGTAGTTCGCTCGCCACATGGAGCGAATTGGCGAAAACGATGTGCTCGACGCACGCGATGCACTTGGTCGTATTCTCGCGGCCGGGCTACTCAGCACATCGCCCAAATTGGAGGCATTTCTCCGCTATGTTGTCGTCGAGGAGCTCGAAAGTCGCGGTGACGGGATTAGCGCCTATTCCATCGCCGTGCATGCATTGGACCGCCCGGCCTCGTTCGATCCGCAGTCCGATCCCGTGGTGCGTGTATTTGCGGGTCGGCTGCGCACTGTGCTGGCGGATTACTATGACGGCCCGGGAAAGGCCGATCTGGTTCGCATAGGCATTCCGAAAGGAAGTTACCGGCCGGAATTTACGCGTCAGCAGCCATCGCCAAGCGCGGCGCTGGTCGAAAAAAATTCGGCGCCGGAAGCCCCGCATCCTCGTGCGAGGCGTCTTGCCGTATCCTCGTTTATTGCGGTCATGCTGATTGCGGCAGGTGCGATTGCCTATCTGCTTTCCCCGCTGAGCGGGGAAAGGCTTCTTTCCTCCAATGGTTCGGCGGAAACCGCCAGCGCGGACATCACTTTTCCGATTGTCGAGGTTTTGCCGTTCTTGGGCGGCCCGGACCCGTATATGGGAAGATTGCTGGAAGGTATCCGGCAGCAGCTTGTTCTCGATCTCTCCCAGTTCCGCAGTGTACGGGTTCGCAATATGCTGGTGGCGGAGGACCGCAGCCCGGCGATCAAGAAATCCGATTTTCGCGTGACCGGGCGCTTCATGAATTCCGGGGCGGCCGACCTGGTGGAGATCGCGGTTCTGGAGACCGATGGCGGTTCGATCCTCTGGAAGGAGATACTCGTCATCCCGCGAAACGATGCCGAATATCAGGAGCTTCTGCTGACGGCGGTTCGCGCGATAGCTCCGCGGGTGGCCGGAATATCGGGCATTGTGCAAAGCGACGCAGTCATGCGGCTGGAAAGACGCCGCACCGAACTCGGCAATGCAAAGACGTCCGATTACGAGTGTATCGTCCAATTCTACGATGTGGTGCAACGCTACAGTGCCGAGCGTGAGAAGCGAACGCGCCAGTGCCTTGCGGAACTCACGACGAATGGCAGCCGGGACAGCATGGTCTGGGCGCTATGGGCGTTGACCCGATATATCGATTGGGTGCGGCACGATCAGGGTGACCCGCTGGAAATTCTCTCCGCATCCCTCGTTGCGGGTCTGCGGGCGGTCGAACTCGATCCGGCGAACGCCAGCGCTCACGAATATGTCGCCATGGCGTATGCCGCTATGGGCGAAATGGATGCGGCGCGCGAGAGTTTCGAACGCGCATTGACTCTCAATCCGTCGAAGCCGGATTTCTATTTCCATTACGGCACTTATTTCATCAAGCTTGGTGAGTGGGAGCGCGGTGTGGAACTTGTTCAACAAGGGCTGGCCCTAAGCCCCGCCCCACCCGGTTGGATGTATATACCGGTGGTCGTCGATGCTTTTCGAAGAGACGATTTCGAGGAATCCCTGAGACTTGCGGACAAGATCATCGCGATGGGCGACGATCGCGGTTACTTGCAGGCCCTTGCAGCGGCCATCGCGCTTGACGACGGGCGCGACAAGACGCCCTACATCGCTGGATTTCGCCAGGCATATGGCGAGGCTTTCGAACAGCCGCTGGCCGAAATGGCGAGGATTTTCCGGGATGAGGAACTTGTTCTGAAATACCAAAGAGCCTTGGCGAGCGTTTTCGCCCTGTAGCCAGGACTACCGTTTCACGTAACTCTCAAAATCCACCCAACGGCCGCCGTGTTTCGACGAACCGCATTCGGACGTGGCCATTGTCGTGGCGGCGGCCCTCGACGAAACTGGCGAGATCGGCGCAGAGTTGCCCCAGTTTCAGGCCGGAGACGAAGCCTGCCGGCCGTCCCAACTGAGAACCCGCACGCCGACATAGCCGCAGTCCGCCGCCCATTTCGTGATCGAATCCCATGAATGAAACGGCTATCGCCTAAAACGATTAGATACTACCATGCAAGCTGGCGGTCGAGACGGGTCAACCGGGGCGCGCCCGTGCAAAAGGGCAAGAAGACAAGGTTGCGTTGGCTCCTCACTTCGTCGAATTGAGTTTTCCGAATGCAAGCCATACTTGCCGAACCGCATCGTTCATGCGATGCGGCGATAAACAGGAATCCGCATTTGCCGAAACTTAACAGCCTCGAACGCATCCTGGCGCTTCTCGATGTCTTTACCGAAGATCATCTCGAATGGACGCCCGATGAATTGATGGAGGCGCTCGGCCACAGTCGGCCGACACTTTACCGCTACCTGAAAATTCTGAAGGAAGCCGGCTTCGTCACCTCCATGCCCTCGGGGGGCTTCGCCCTTGGCCCCCGCGTCGTCGAGCTCGACTTCCTGATGCGCAAGTCGGATACGCTGCTTCTCTATGCAAAGCCGCATATGGAGGCATTTGCCGCAACATGGCCCTGCGCGGCGCTGCTCGTTCGCTGGTATGGCAACAAGCTGCTTGTTGTTGCATCCGAGACGCAGACGCCCGATCTCGAAAACGACTATCCGCGCGGACGACCCCTGCCGCTTTCGCGCGGCGCGATCTCGCGCGCCATCATGTCGGTCCTTAACAAGCGGAAGCTCGAGCCGATCATCGAGGCCAACCGGGCCGAACTCGCAGCGGTGGGTTTGGGGTCCGACACGAACGCGGTGCTGTCCGAACTGCGGCGCATTCGTCGGCGTGGATACGCCGTAGCGATCGACGAACTGACAAAGGGCGTAACCGGGATCGCCTCGCCGATCTTCGATGGCGGAAAAACGCCAATCGGCACGTTTTGCATAACCATAGCCGACGAGTCCGCAGCGCCGGATGTCGTGGAGCGGATCGGCGAGCGCGTGCGCGAGGCGGCCGCGGATATCAGCACGCGCCTGGCGGCTGACCGGCGCGCTGCCGACAGCGAGTCGAGCTGACTTTTCTGTTCAGCCTGCAAGAGCAGCGCGAAAACCGCCTTCACAGAAGTCGATCAGGAAGTCCGCCCATTCGTCGAGCCCGGATGTCGCTTCGCCGGAGTCGCCGGCCATCGCCTCGATACGCCAGCGCGACGTTGCCAGCGAAAGCATGGCCGAAATAGAAAAGACGAAGGCGCCTGCGATCCGCCGGGTCTCTGCTTTCGGAAACTTTGGGATCAGTTCAGCGACGAAGACCGCGACCGTCGGGTCGAAGCAGCGTTCGCTGATCGGCCTCCAGCGTTCATCCGCCGAGACATGCGCGATCAGCCGCGCATAGGCCGTCCACTGCGCTCCACCTGTCGCGGCCAGATTGAGATAGGGGCGAATAAAGCAGTCGAGGACCGCACGCAGGTCGAGCGGGCCATGATCCGCCTTCGCAGATTCGAGAGCGTCGAGCCAGTGCCGGGCCAGCGTTTCGGCACGCCGCGCGACAACGGTGTCGAAAAGCGCTTCCTTCGCTCCGCCGTGAAAATTGACAAGCGCGACCGGCACGTCGGCTGCCACGGCGATATCGCGCATCGATGCGCCGTCGAAGCCCCCCTGCGCGAACAGCCGTTCCGCGGCGTCGAGTATGCGCGCGCGTGTCTCCAGCGAGCGTTTCGAGGGCGCGCGTTTGCGTCTTGGTGGGGCGATGTCGGTCTCGGTCATGTGAAATCCAGCTTGCGTTATTTTTAACGATCGTTCAATAATAATGCGAGGAACGGGCTCAAAAGTCCGGGGAGGAAACATGACGCAGGCAGAAAGTCGGCCGCCGGAGGAAGGCGCTCGCAACCGGGAACGCTACGCGCTTATCGGCGCCGGCCCGATGGGGCTAGCCATGGCGAAGACTCTGGTCGAGCAAGGCGTCCCGTTTCAGGGTTTCGAATTGCATTCGGATGTCGGCGGCCTCTGGGATATCGAAGGGCCGCGCTCGACCATGTATGAGACGGCGCATCTCATCTCTTCGAAGCGGATGACGGAATTCGCCGATTTCCCAATGGAGGAGAGCGTTGCTGAATATCCCTCTCACCGTGAGCTGAAGACCTATTTCCAGCGCTTCGCCGATCATTTCGACCTGCGCAAACACTTCCTGTTCGAAACAGAAATTCTGCGCACGGAGCCGCTCGGCGGCAGCGGCGAGGGCTGGCGCGTCGCATGGCGTGACAAGACCGGCGAGACGCATGAGGACATTTTCGCCGGCGTCGTGATCGCCAACGGCACGCTGTCCGAGCCCAACATGCCGGACTTCGAGGGCGAGTTTTCGGGCGAACTGATCCACTCCAGCCAGTACCGCTCGCCACGCCAGTTCGACGGCAAGCGCGTGCTGGTCGTCGGCGCCGGAAATTCGGGTTGCGACATCGCCGTCGACGCGATCCATCACGGTGTCTCCTGCGACCTCTCCATGCGACGCGGTTACTACTTCGTGCCGAAATACGTCTTCGGAAAACCCGCCGACACCTTGGGTGGCGCGGTCAAGCTGCCGATGTGGCTGAAGCGCAAGATCGATGGCATGATCCTGAAATGGTTCGTCGGCGATCCCCAGAAATACGGGTTTCCGAAACCGAACTACCGGCTCTATGAATCCCACCCCGTCGTCAACTCGCTGATCCTGTTTCACGCCGGTCACGGCGATATCCACATCCGCGCCGATATCGAGCGTTTTGATGGCAAGACGGTGTATTTCAGGGACGGCGCCAGCGGCGAATATGACATGGTCCTCGCCGCCACCGGCTACAAGCTGCATTATCCATTCATCGACGGGACGCTGCTCAACTGGAAGGGCGACGCCCCGCATCTCTTCCTCAATTGCATGCATCCCGAGCGCGACGACATCTTCCTGATGGGGATGGTCGAGGCGTCAGGCCTTGGCTGGCAGGGACGTCACGAGCAGGCCGAAATGGTCGCTCGCTATCTGCGCGGTCTGCGCGACGGCACGGAGGCGGCGAAGGAATTGCGCGCCGAAAAAGCAGCCCGTTTCGACCGCGCGACGGGTGGCATGAACTATATCGACCTGCCGCGCATGGCTTATTATGTCGACAAGGCGACGTTCCGGAACGCGGTCAACGCCCGGATTTCGAAACTGAAGGGAGCGGCGTGATGCAGGACGACATCGACACCGTTCTCCTCAATTTCAGCCCGGCCTCGCTCAACCTTCTCAATGCCATCCTGGCGATCGTGATGTTTTCGATCGCACTCGATTTGCGGCCGGCCGATTTCCACGCTCTCCTCAAGGCGCCGAAGCCCTTGCTGACCGGCCTGTTCTCGCAATTCATCGTCCTGCCGGTCGCCACCTTCGTGTTCATCCTGTTTGTCGAGCCGCGCCCCTCCATTGCGCTCGGCCTGATCCTCGTCGCGGCCTGTCCGGGCGGCAATATCTCCAATTTCATAACGCATCGAGCCGGTGGCAACACCGCCTTGTCCGTTTCCATGACCGCGATCGCCACGGTTGCGGCGCTTGTCATGACACCTTTCAATATCGGTTTCTGGGGCAGTCTCTACGCACCGACCCGCCAGATATTGCAGGCGACGGCCATCGACCCTGTTTCCGTGGCAATCACCGTTTTTCTGATGCTGATCCTGCCGCTTTGCCTCGGCATCTTGCTGAATATGCGCGCGCCGGATCTTGCGTCGCGCATTCGCCGTCCGATGCAGATAGTCTCCATGCTGATCTTCATCGGCTTCATTGTGCTGGCGCTTGCCGCCAATTGGGGCTTCTTCCTCGCCTATGTCGGCGCTGTGGCGGCGTTGGTCGTCGCCCATAACGCACTGGCGCTCGGCGGCGGTTTCGTCACGGCGACCCTCGCGCGGGTCTCGACCTATGACCGCCGCGCCATTACCATAGAGACCGGCATCCAGAATTCCGGCCTCGGACTGATCCTGATTTTCGCCTTTTTCCACGGTCTGGGCGGCATGGCCGTTGTCGCCGCCTTCTGGGGGATCTGGCACGCAGTTTCAGGGATCGGGCTTGCATGGGTACTGGCGCGTACCGAGGCGACGCGATGACCCGCATCCTGATCACCGGCGCCGCCGGCGGCATAGGACAGGCGTTGCTGGCCGAAATGCCGAACGGTCACGATATTCTGGCAACGGATATAAGGCAGCCGGAGGGCATGCCCGAAAGCGCGGAGTACCGCCCCCTCGATGTGCGCGGCGACGATCCGGAGATGGTGATCGGCGACTGGAAACCCGAGGTGGTGGTCCACCTCGCCTCGATTGTAACACCCCCCAAGGGTTCGACGCGGGAGTTCGAATATTCGGTCGATGTGGAGGGTAGCCGAAAGGTGATCGACGCCTGCATCGCCCATGGCGTGCGCCGCATCGTCGTGACATCGTCAGGCGCTGCTTACGGATATCACGTCGACAATCCCGTGCCTTTGCAAGAGACGGATGCACTGCGCGGAAACGAGGAATTCGCCTACGCACATCACAAGCGCCTGGTCGAGGAAATGCTGGCCGAGGCCCGTCGCGAGCGGCCGGCTCTGGAACAGGTGGTGCTGCGCGTCGGCACCGTACTGGGCGAGGGCATCGAGAACCAGATCACGGCGCTTTTCCGCCGCGACCCGCTGCTTGGCATTCGCGGCTCCGACAGCCCCTTCGTCTTCATCTGGACGAAGGACCTTGCCCGCATCCTGTTGCGCGCCGCGACGGATGGCCCGCCCGGTATATTCAATGTCGCCGGAGACGGTGCGCTCGGCACGCGCGATCTGGCGACAGCGCTCGGCAAGAAGGTACGCTGGCTTTCACCGTGGCTCCTGAAACTGGCGCTCGGCATCGCCAGGCCGTTGCGTCTCTCGCGCTACGGGCCGGAGCAGGTGCGCTTCCTTCAGTTCCGCCCGGTGCTGGAGAATGCGAAGCTGAAGGCGGAATTCGGCTATGTGCCGGAGCTGACCAGCGCGGAAGTCTTCGACCTCTGGCGCAAGGGGGCTGGCCTGTGAAAACAGCCGTGATCACCGGCGGCGCGGGCGGTCTTGGCCGTGCGTTGGCCACGCGCCTGCTCGGCGACGGATGGCATGTCGCGATCCTCGATTTGCCGGGCGGGGAACTGAATGCCGCGGGAGAACTCGGTGTCGAGGTGAGCCTCTATCCTTGTGATCTGACCGATGAACATGCTGTCCGCAGGACATGCGCGAAAGTCGTCACGGCACGTCCCTCGATCGACCTCGTCATCTACAATGCGGGGATCACCCAGATCGGCCTGTTCGCCGAGATGGAGATGGAAACCCATCGCAAGGTCTTCGCGGTCAACTATTTCGGCGCTATCCATGTTGCGGCCGGCTTGCTGCAGGCGGTGCGCGACTGCCGCGGCGCGCATCTCGCGGTCTCGTCAGTAGCCGGCTTTGCGCCGCTGCATCGCCGATCGGCCTATTCGGCCTCGAAACATGCGCTTGAGGGCTTCTTTCGCACGCTTGCCAGCGAGGAGCGGTCGCATGGCGTTGCGGTTCACATCGCCGCGCCCTCATTCGTGGCGACCAATCTGGGCAATCCGGATCAACGGCCTGGCGGCATAGCACGTCCGGGCTCGGCGGCTGATGGCATCGATAATATGGATGCGGACGAAGCGGCCCGCATCATCCTCGCGGGCGTTCGCCGCGGCCGCACGATGATCCCGGTCGGCCGCGTCGCGCTTCTGGCATGGTGGGTGAATCGGCTCGCGCCCGGGCTCTATGTCAGGCTCATGGAGCGCAGGATTGCAGACAACGCCGACTGATATGCGACAATTTACGGACTGTGCTTTGGCCGCAATTGGGATCATCTAGCCACTGCCGCATGTCAACATTTCGGATCAGGCTATGCGATCGAAGGCTAATCCAGAGAAAAGGCCCGGTCTTTCACCATTGATGTTGGCGGCAGGGTATTTCACTCTCGCCGTCATACCGCTTTTTTTGCGACGTTTGCAGGGCTTCCTTACGGGTTCTGGACGGAACTGGCGGGCGCCATCGGCATGGTTGCTGCGGTGATGCTGTGCCTGCAACTCGTGACCAGCGGTCGTTTCGAGTTCCTTTCGGGGCGTATCGGCATCGATATCACAATGGCATTCCACAAATGGATGGCGCGGCTGCTCGTCGTGCTCGCCATTACCCACCCGCTCCTGTTCCTGTTGCCGCTGGACCTGTCACGGCCCAACTCGACCTGGAACCATCTCGTCGCGCTGATCAACCGGCCGGCCGATATTCCAGGTATCGTGGCGCTTTTGCTTATTCTCGGTCTGGTCGGTCTCGGGATTTTTCGTGACCGTCTGCCGGTTTCCTACGAGGTTTGGCGGGCGAGCCACGGCCTGATGGCGTTGGGTGCGGCGGTCGCGACCCTGCTTCACCTGCTGCATGCGGGCATCTATGCCGACGCAACGGTATCGCGCATCTACTGGATCGTGCTGGTCGTGGGAGCCGTTGCGCTGGCGATAGGCGTTTACACCGTGCGTGTGCGGCAGATGCACCGACAGGATTGGACTCTTTCGGGCAAGCGCAGGCTTGCCGACCGGCTCTGGGAAATCAGGCTGACAAGCAAGGCTAGCAAAAACCTCGCATACCAGGCCGGCCAGTTCGCCTGGGTCGCCTTTGCGCCGCGGCGATTTCCCCTGTTCGATCATCCATTCTCCATCGCTTCTGCGCCAAACGATGCGGGAGAATTCCGTTTCCTGATCCAGGAGGCCGGCGACTTCACTGCCGCAATAGGCGATCTGGAAACCGGAACACCGGCCGCGATTGACGGCCCGCACGGTAGTTTCACGCTTGCCGAGAGGCAGTCAGGCGCGGTGGTCCTGATAGCCGGGGGCGTCGGTCTGGCGCCCATTCTGTCGATGCTGGAGGATCTCGCCCGGCGTGGAGACCCTCGCCCTGTGCGTTTTGTCTATGCCGCGCGCGATGCCGCAGCTCTGGTCGATCCCCGGATATTCGAGCCTTGGCTGGAGAGGCTGGATTCGCGCTCTTTTATACTTCTCGACAGGCAACCGCTCGGCCCTGGTCAGCGTCAGGGTCCTCTCGACAGGGAACTCCTTACCGAGGCGCTCGAAGGACTTGAGCCGACGGACATAGCGGTAATGATTTGCGGGCCAGCAGGGATGATGAGCGCGGCCTGCGGCGGTCTAACGTCGCTCGGCGTGCCGCCGGCTCACATCCGCTATGAGCGCTTCGACTACCGGGGCGGCCCGGCAACTGCCAAGGATCGCGCGATCATTAGAAACTTCCGGATTTTGGCGCTGGCACTTGGCGTGGCCATGCTGGCTTTCGCGTTTCGCTAGAAACTGTTGAGATAGGCGATCAGGTCGGCCATGTTGCCGATGTCACGCAAGTGGTGGTCGGGCAGGAAGCTCTCGAGCCAGTCGCCTTTTGCTGCCTCGGTGTCGCCCGCGATACTGCCGGCTGTCCGCTCAGCCGATCTGTGGCAACGCGCGCAATCGGAGGCTTATGTGGCTTTACCGGCGTCCGGGTCGCCCGATTGGGCGTCGGCGCCGGAAATGCCCGCAAGGAGCGCGATAACTGCAAGTTTGTATTTCATCGCGTTTTCGATCCGCTTGGCCAACCTGTTCTCCAGAGAGGAGTCAGCATCCGCGCCGAAAAGGCAAGTCAGTCAGGCTGAACCGCGACTTTCCGCCATCCAGTCCGCCAGGGCCTGTTTTTGCGCTTCGCTCATGCGGATCCCGAGCTTCGTGCGCCGGAACAGGATATCCTCCGCCGCCCGCGCCCACTCGGTCTTCATCAGATATCGCACTTCCGCCTCGGTCAGGCCGTGGCCGAAATCGCGACCGAGATCCTCGCTCGTTTTCGCGCCGTCGACCACTGTCCTAGCATCGGTGCCGTAAAGTCGCGCTAGACGGCGCACCAGCGCCGCATCGAGCAAGGGATACTCCGTGCGTATCGCCCTGACCAGATCGTCGAAACCGGTCGTCGGAAAATCGCCGCCGGGCAGGGTCGCGCCTTTGGTCCAGGCCGGCCCGCGTTTGCCCAGCACCGCTTCGACTTCGGCGAGCATCGATTCCGCAAGCCTGCGATAGGTTGTGATCTTGCCGCCGAAGATATTGACGAGCCGCCCATTGCCGAGGGTCTTGTCGGGGCGAATGACATAGTCGCGCGTCGCCTCCTGCGCCTTCGAGGCGCCGTCGTCATAAAGGGGCCGCACGCCAGAATAGGTCCATACGACATCGTCGGTCGTGACCGGCTCGGCGAAATATTCGCTCGCCATTTTGCACAGATATTCGGTCTCCTGCGGCGTGATCGCAGGCCGCTCCTCAAGAGCCTCCTGCTCCGCGTCCGTCGTCCCGATCAGCGTGTAGTCGGTCTCATAGGGGATCGCGAACAGGATGCGCCCGTCCGCGTTCTGGAAGATATAGGGCCGTCCGTGGTCGAATTTCCTGTCGATGACGATGTGGCTGCCGCGCACCAGGCGCACATTCTGCGCGTCGTTCTGGCCGAAGACCGACTTTAACACGTTGTCGACCCAGGGGCCGGCGGCGTTGACGACCAGCGAGGCCGTGATCTCCGACGTCGCGTCCGCATCGCGGTCATGCAGCGAAACATGCCACGTGGAATCGACCAGCCGTGCGCTTGTCACCGTCGTTCGGGCAAGAACCGTGGCGCCCTTCGCCTGCGCGTCGCGCAGATTGAGCACCACAAGCCGCGCGTCCTCTACCCAGCAATCGGAATATTCGAAGCCCTTGCGGTAGCCGGGCTTCAGTGGTTTTCCCGCAGTGTCCTTCGTCAGGTCGAGTGTCTTCGTGCCCGGCAAGAGCTTGCGCCCGCCGAGATTGTCATAGAGGAACAGGCCGATCCTGAGCAGCCAGGCCGGGCGCAGGCCGGAATGATAGGGCAGCACGAAGCGCAGCGGCCGGATGATATGCGGCGCCATTCCCCACAGGATCTCGCGTTCCATCAGCGCCTCGCGCACCAGCCGAAATTCGTAGAACTCCAGATAGCGCAGCCCGCCATGGATCAGTTTCGTGGAAGCGGACGAAGTACCGCCGCCGAAATCGCCGGCTTCCGCCAGGCAGACGGAATAGCCGCGGCCGGCGGCGTCGCGCGCGATCCCCGCGCCATTGATGCCGCCGCCGATGACCAGAATGTCGTAATGCGGTGTCTCAACCATTTTCCTCGTCCGTTATGATCAGGTCGACGCCCGCTTCCGCGCAGATGTCGACGATTTCTTCCGGCGGTCGTGCATCCGTGACGAAAATGTCGATATCGGAAAGATGTCCGATCTGCACCGGCGCGCGCCGCTCGAATTTGGTTGTGTCGGCGACCAGGATCTTCGACCGCGCCTGTTCAAGGATCGCCTTGGCGACGCGCACTTCCCGATAGTCGAAATCGAGTAGCGTCCCCTCAGTATCGACCGCCGATGTGCCGACTACCGCATAGTCTACCTTGAACTGGCGGATCAGGTCGATGGCCGCCTCTCCGACAACGCCGCCGTCGGCCTTGCGCACCATGCCGCCCGATATCACCACCTCGATGCCCGGCGCGTCATAAAGCGTGGTCGCGACATTCAGATTGTTGGTGATGACCATCAGGTCGTTATGACGGACGAGCGCGTGCGCCACCTGGTCGACGGTCGTTCCGATATTGAGGATCAGCGAGGCGCCGTCCGGGATCAGCGAAGCGGCGCGATCGGCGATACTTGCCTTGCCGCCAGCCGCGATTTCGCGCCGGGCGATATAGGCGAGATTGACCGTGTTGGACGGGAACACCGCGCCGCCATGCACACGGTAGAGTTTCTCGAGGTCGCAGAGATCGTTCAGATCCTTGCGGATTGTCTGTGGCGTTACCGAAAATCGCGACGCAAGCGTATCGACCTCGACCCGGCCCTCACGGCGGGCGATTTCCATGATGTCCATCTGTCGAGGCGGCAGCAGGTTCACCGATTTGCTCCATTGTTCCCTGCCGGCGGTTATCTTCGATAATCATCGATTTGTCACTCTTGCCTTTCGGTATTTTTCGATTTGCGCGATACGGCTGCGACGCACCATACTTTCGCCTTCCTGCGCGGCAGGTAGCCGTGGATATGGCGGCGTAAATCCGTCGACGACGATCGGGCGGACTTTACCCGATGCTAAAATCTTGTAAGCATCGACGTGCCCAATCGCTCGCCGGGCAGGCCGCGCGAGCCGGGAAAAGTGTTGCGCGGCCGGACAGAATGAGCATTTCACCGCCGAGACAAGTAGCACCCTATCGGGGAAGAGATCGCGACTGCGAAGCGGCGATCATGGCGTCCTTTGACGATCTGATCCGAAATCTTCTGCGGTCCGGCATGAGCGAACAGGAGATCGTCCGGCAGCTTGAGATGGCGCATGACGGCTCCGGACGCCAAAGCGCGCTCGCAGACGATATGGAAACGGTCAAGGAATGGGCGGTCCACGCCGGCTGGGAACCGTCGGAAGTCGACAGGGCGTTGCTCACCCTGTCGGAAGTTTTCTACGCGCGCATCCGGACACGCGAGAAAGAAGTAAAGTAACGGCTGTCCAGGGTCAGGTCCCTAGGCGTGAAGCGCCGTTACGCGATCCGTCTTTGCATAGGCCGCATCGGAGGAGTTGCCGTTCTTGTTGGCTTTGGCGGTTAGTGCCGCTGTGCGGAACTGCCGCGCCAGATCTTCGATGATCGTCGCGGTGACATCCTTCTTTTTCTCGTCTCCGGGAGATGAGAAGGTCACGGTAAAGCTGTCGGTCTTCCGCGCGAAAACGATGCTGGTATCCTCGCTGTAAGCGCATTTGAAGCCGTTCATCCCGCCTGACGCGAGGCGGTCGAGTGCCCGCCCAATCTTCATCGCCTGTTCCCAGGACATCGGCGGCGTCCGGTCGAAGTCGATCTTGAAGGCGACAAGGTTGCCGAAGGCGGCGACTTCGAGACCGGGCGTGCTGTCGGGCAGGTCGCCGGAACTAATCCTCTCGCGGATCAGGCGTTCGATCGCCTCCGTGGAACTACACCGCCATTTCTCGGCGAGGATCATGAGTTGCTCGGCCCGCACCGGGTGCACTGGCACTTTTACATCACTTTGCATCGGTTACATCCGTACGCTGCCAAACTCTAGCAGGCCAAATGTTACAGTAAGTGAATAGTTAATAGAAGTCCCATCTTCGAGAACGGATCAATCTGCGCCGCGGTGTACCGATGGGAACCGGCTTCCGGCGAGGCTTGGTCCGAAGGGGATCGGTATCGCGAATGCTTGCCGCGACAGGACAAGCCGCGGTAAACCGCCTTCATTACAGAGATTCCCGCTGAACGGACCGATCATGCGCTACGCCATTGTATTACTGGTTTTTCTCATCGCCGGTTGCAGTTCGACCGGATCGGATAGTGGCGGGAAGCTGCCGTCGCGCAGCGATGCCCAACGCGTCCAGATCGTTGATACAGTACCCGAAAAGATCGGCCGCTTCTCGAACTTGTCGGCAACGCTTTGCCGGGGCGACGGATCGATGACGCCCGGTCGCGACAATGCGTTGCTGCTGTTGAAAATGCGGGCCTTCCAGAACGGCTATCTCCTGCTGCACAGCGTCACCGTGGGTTCGGTTCGCGGTTCGCTGGCGGATAGCTGCCGGGGCGGTTACCAGGCCAAGGGCGTCGGTTTCTCCGCGACCTGATAGTCCTTTCGCGAAGTTCAACGAAAATTCCGACCGGTTTGTCTCCGGCCGAAAAACCAAATCAGTTTGATTCTCAGGAAATGCTGAAGGTGAGGAGGAGAAGCACCGAACCGGAGCCGGCAGGTTGTGTTGGTGGGCGGCAACCTGCAAACAAGCAATCTAAGATCGAGGATTTGGTGGAGCCAAGCGGGATCGAACCGCTGACCTCCTGCATGCCATGCAGGCGCTCTCCCAGCTGAGCTATGGCCCCGTATGTCTCGCGGCAGGCTTGGGGAGCCTGCGGACCGCGGTCAGATACATTCGCGTCGCGTTAAGATCAAGTCCCCGCGACGCGCTTTTTATCAGCTTTCGTCGTCGTCGCCGCTGACATCGATGATGCCGGCTACGTCGTCATCGTCATCGTCCTCGTCGTCGGCGAGGAAAGTATCGTCGTCCTCATCGTCGTCGATGTCGATCTCGTCGTCGGTGTTGTCGCCGAGGTCGGGCAGGTTATCGTCCTTGCCGCTATCCTCTTCCTCTTCGGCATCCTCCAGCGAAACGACTTCGGCGTCGGCCGTGTCTTCCTCGTCGTCGAGTTCCGCCGCTTTTTCTTCCGCCTCTTCGGCCTTCTCCTCGATCACCTCGGATTTCGTGTCCTCGAAATAGGACAGCGGATACGTCTTGCCCGTATAGGGTGAGACGATCGGATCCTTGTTCAGATCGTAGAATTTTCTACCCGTCTCGGGGCAGATGCGTTTCGTTCCAAGTTCCGGTTTTGCCACAGTCGCGTCCTCGGTAATTCCATGTGTCCCGCCCGGCTCGGCGGCGGAACGAGGGTCCTTGATGTCCTGAAAAATGTTTTGGGTCCATAGCGACAAAGAAAATAGCTGTCAAAGGTGAATTCGCATTCCGTCGACATTGGTGGAAACCGGGCGGACAAGGTGATTTCGCGGTGAAGCTGTGCTAGGCCGCGCCCGTTTTGTCGCTCAACTTGTTCGGGGCCCTCTCGTGTCACATTCCGGAATCCGGTCAGCCGCCCTCGCACGTCCTTCCAGAACGCTTCGGGGAAAAATGCGTGTGCCCGGCGACAAGTCGATTTCCCACCGGGCGCTCATGCTTGGCGGGCTTGCCTCCGGTTCGACGCGCATCTCGGGATTGTTCGAAGGCCAGGACATCCTTTCAACGGCGTCGGCAATACGCGCATTTGGCGCAAATATCCGCAAAAACGGAGAAGACTGGATTGTCGAGGGTGTTGGCAATGGCTGCCTGCTCGAACCCGAAGGCGTGCTGGATTTCGGAAATGCCGGAACCAGCATGCGCCTCGTCATGGGGCTTGCGGGTGTCTACGACATGGAAACCCGTTTCACCGGAGACGCCTCGCTGTTGAAGCGACCGATGGGCCGTATCCTGGATCCCTTGCGCCAGATGGGCGTTCAGGCACAGGCGGAGGGGGGCGACAGGCTACCGATCCGCCTGCACGGGCCGCGTACGGCCAATCCGATCAGCTATCGGGTGCCGGTCGCGTCCGCCCAGGTCAAGTCTGCGGTCCTCTTGGCAGGGCTCAACACGCCGGGCATTACCACGGTGATCGAGCCGGTCGCGACCCGCGATCACACCGAAAACATGCTGAAGCGCTTCGGCGCGCCGATCGATATCACGCTCGACAAGCAAGGCGCGCGGCACATCTCCATCGACGGCCAATGCCCATTGAAGGGACAAGAGATCACCGTCCCGGGCGATCCGTCCTCGGCCGCTTTCCCGATCGTCGCGGCGCTGATCACGCACGGGTCCGACATCACGATCGAGAACATCCTCATGAATCCGGCCCGGACCGGCCTGATCGCCACCCTGCAGGAGATGGGCGCGGTCATCGATATCGAAAACCTTCGCTCGCAAGGCGGCGAGAATGTCGCCGATCTTCGCGTCCGGTCCTCCGACCTCAAAGGCGTCACCGTTCCGGCCGAGCGTGCGCCGTCGATGATCGACGAGTATCCGGTCCTCGCAGTCGCAGCGAGTTTCGCCGAGGGCGAGACCCTCATGCAGGGCATCGAGGAGTTGCGGGTCAAGGAAAGCGACCGGCTGGCCGCGGTCGCGAACGCGCTCGAAGTCAATGGCGTCGATTGCACGCAAGGCCGCGACTACCTGTCGGTGCGCGGCCATCCGGGCGGCAAGGGGCTGGGTGCCATGACGAAGGATGCCCGCGTCGCAACCCATCTCGACCACCGCATTGCCATGAGCTTTCTCGTTTTCGGTCTTGCTGCGGAACACGGCAGCCTCGTCGACGACGCCTCGATGATTTCGACAAGTTTTACTGGCTTCATGAAGCTGATGGCGGATCTCGGAGCAAACATGGAGACTGCCGCGTGAGCATCACCATCGCAATCGACGGGCCGGCCGCCTCCGGCAAGGGCACGCTCGCCCGCCGCCTCGCCGACTATTATCATCTCGCCTATCTGGACACTGGCCTGACCTATCGCGCCGTCGCGCATCGGCTTCTCGAGGAAGGCGGTTCGCTGGAGGACGAGGCCGCGGCGGTGGATGCGGCCCGCCGCATCGATCTTGGCAATCTCAATCGCGGTGTCCTGTCGGCGCACGCGGTTGCGGACGCCGCGTCGCGGGTCGCCGTTTTCCCCGAAGTTCGTCGCGTCCTTGTCGAAAAACAGCGCGAATTCGCCGAACGGTCGGAAGGCGCGGTCCTCGACGGTCGCGATATCGGCACTGTTGTCTGTCCGGGCGCCGAGGTGAAATTGTTCGTGATAGCGAGCCCCGAGGTGCGCGCCGGGAGGCGTCTGCGCGATATCGAATCGCGCGGCGGCCGCGCCGACTTCGACGCGATCCTCGCTGACATCAAACGCCGCGACGAACGCGACACGGGACGAGCGGATTCGCCTTTGAGGCCGGCGGCGGACGCACACTTGCTAGATACTTCGGAAATGACTATAGAAGCTGCGTTCCAGGCGGCGCGTGGCTTTGTCGACGCTGCCATGGACGCAAACTACTAGCATTTCCGAACTGCGGTCCCCGCGCCGGATTTTGGCCCGTAAGAACATCGAGGGCCGGATTGCCGTTTGGAGCAACGCAACACAAACCCACCGGCGCTGTGCCCGAAGAAGTTTTCCCGGGCCCCCAGGAGTATCAATGTCAGAAATGAATCCGAGCCGGGAGGACTTCGCGTCCCTCCTCGAACAGTCCTTTGAAGATCACGACACCTCGGAAGGCGCCGTCGTCAAGGGAATTATCACGGCAATCGAAAAAGATATGGCGATTGTCGATGTCGGCCTGAAGGGCGAAGGCCGTATCGCGCTGAAGGAATTCGGCGCCAGGGCCAAGGACGGATCGCTGAAAGTCGGCGACACCGTGGAAGTTTATGTCGAGCGCGTCGAAAACGCCCTTGGCGAAGCCGTCCTCTCGCGCGAAAAAGCGCGCCGCGAGGAAAGCTGGGTCAAGCTCGAAGCCAAGTTCGAAGCCGGAGAGCGCGTCGAAGGCGTCATCTTCAACCAGGTCAAGGGCGGCTTCACCGTCGATCTGGACGGCGCCGGGGCATTCCTGCCGCGTTCGCAGGTCGATATCCGCCCGGTGCGCGATGTCACGCCACTGATGCACAATCCGCAGCCCTTCGAAATCCTCAAGATGGACAAGCGCCGGGGCAATATCGTCGTTTCGCGCCGCACCGTTCTTGAAGAGAGCCGCGCCGAGCAGCGTTCGGAAATCGTCCAGAACCTCGAAGAGGGTCAGGTCGTCGAAGGCGTCGTCAAGAACATCACGGACTACGGTGCATTCGTCGATCTCGGCGGCATCGACGGCCTTCTGCACGTCACCGACATGGCATGGCGTCGCGTCAACCATCCGTCCGAGATCCTGTCGATCGGCCAGACCGTCAAGGTCCAGATCATCCGCATCAACCAGGAAACTCACCGCATCTCGCTGGGCATGAAGCAGCTCCAGGAAGATCCGTGGGACGGCATCGGCACGAAGTATCCGGTCGGCAAGAAGATCACCGGCACGGTCACGAACATCACCGACTACGGTGCGTTCGTCGAGATCGAGCCGGGCATCGAAGGCCTGATTCACGTGTCGGAGATGTCCTGGACGAAGAAGAACGTCCATCCCGGCAAGATCCTCTCCACCTCGCAGGAAGTGGAAGTGGTCGTGCTTGAAGTCGACCCGCAGAAGCGCCGCATTTCGCTCGGCCTCAAGCAGACGCTGGAAAATCCGTGGGAAGCCTTTGCGCAGACCCATCCGGTCGGTTCGGTCGTCGAGGGCGAAGTCAAGAACAAGACCGAGTTCGGCCTCTTCATCGGCCTCGATGGCGATGTGGACGGCATGGTCCACCTGTCGGATCTCGACTGGAACATGCCTGGCGAACAGGCCATCGAAACCTACAACAAGGGTGACATGGTCCAGGCGCAGGTCCTTGACGTCGACACCGACAAGGAGCGCATCTCGCTTGGCATCAAGCAGCTCGGCCGCGATGCGATCGGCGAAGCCGCCGCTTCGGGCGAACTGCGCAAGAACGCTGTCGTCACCGCCGAGGTCACCGGCATCACCGATGGTGGTATCGAAGTGAAGCTCGTCGATCACGACATGGACAGCTTCATTCGCCGCTCCGACCTGTCGCGCGATCGTGACGAACAGCGTCCGGAACGCTTCTCCGTCGGTCAGAAGGTGGACGCTCGAGTCACTCAGTTCGACAAGAAGACGCGGCGCCTCTCGCTTTCCATCAAGGCACTCGAAATTGCCGAGGAAAAGGAAGCAGTCGCACAGTTCGGCTCGACCGACGCCGGCGCTTCGCTCGGCGATATTCTGGGCGCTGCCCTGAAGAACCGCGAAGGCAACTAAGCCTCGGCGGTTCCGCGAAAATCACCCGCCGGGCGGCAACGTCCGGCGGGTTTTTTGTTGCCCGCAATCTTGACCCGGAACGCGCGCCGCCCGATCTTGCCGAGGCAGTCTGGCCCGGAATGAGAAATGCGCCCGCCCCATTCGCTCGCCCGCAGAAACCCCAACTCCGGTAGCAAGGGCTTCGATGCCTTCGGCTACGAGATCATGCAGGAGACCGCCTCGGCGCTCGGCCGCATAGGCAGGCAGCTCGAGGATGCGCTGGAAGCGCTGCGCCGCCACGACGCCACGCCCGGCTCCAACCGCGACCGTGACGAACTGGTGCAAGACGCCGCCGACCGGGCCTGGGTTCTGTTCATTCAACGCGATTATCTCGGCCTGAAAACCGATCATCATCTCTTGTCGACCTACGACATTCCGCGCGAAGTGATGCTGCGCGTTGGGGTGTTCGGTAAACGCTCCTCCGGCGAGCGCTAGATCTGTCTTTTTGAGGAACTGTCAAATGCGTCTTGTTTTCTATGGCCTCGGCGCGATCGGCGGCGGTCTTGCGGCGATGCTGGCCAAATCCGGCCAGGACGTGATCGGCATCGCCCGCGGCGCGCAACTCGACGCTGTGCGAGCCGGTGGATTGCGCGTCAGGGCGCCTGAAATGGACGATGTGGTGAAATTCCCCTGCGTCGGAGCACCTTCCGAGATCGCGTTCAGGCCAGACGATGTGATTTTTCTGACGATGAAGACGCAGGACACCAAGCAGGCGCTGGAGGATCTGCGGAAATGCGGCGTCAGCGAACAGGCAATCGTCTGCACCCAGAACGGCATTGAAAACGAAAAGCTGGCGCTCAGGATATTTCGGAACGTCTACGCCGCTGTCGTCATGATGCCCGCCGATTTCGTCAAGCCGGGCGAGGGGGTGATCAATTGCGCGCCGAAACTCGGTGTTTTCAACATCGGGCGCTTTCCGCGCGGCGTCGACGCTGTAGCTGAGGACATCTGCAAGGCGCTCGATGGCGCCGGCTTCGCGGGATTCCCGGATGCAGATGTGATGCCCGGCAAGTATGGCAAGCTGCTGATGAACCTCTCGAATGTACTCGACGCGGCTGCAGGCGAAGCCGCGCGCAAGTCGACGCTTGCCGATCGTGTCCGCTCAGAGGCCGAAACCGCCCTGAAAGCCGCCGGCATCGAATACACGATGGGGTTCCGGCACGATGACCTGATGCAGATGACGCCGGTTCCGGGCGTAAAGCGTACCGGCTCTTCGTCGGCCCAAAGCCTTGCCCGCGGCGTCGGGTCGATCGAGACCGATTACCTCAACGGCGAAATAGTGCTGATCGGAAGGCTGCATGGCGTCCCGGTTTCGGCGAACGAATTCCTCTGCGAACTCGGACGGCGGTTGGTCGGTGAGGGTATCGCGCCCGGAAGCCTTTCGATCGAGGATCTCCAAAGCGCCTGTGAAGAGCCTCCCGCGGCGTAGCTTGTAGTCTTCAGGCCGCGGGCAGTTCTTCGGCGATCCAGTCTGTTAGCGCCTCGTGGCTGTCGAGCACAATGTCCGCACCGGCGTCGAACAGCGTGTCGTCATGGCCCTTGCGGCAATGGCTGCCGCCGGTGAACCCGATTACGAAATGACCGGCCGCCTTGCCGCCGCGCACACCGTTTGCGCTGTCCTCGATGACGATACAGTCTTCATTGCCATAGCCCATCGCCTTCGCGGCATGCAGGAAAAGATCCGGGGCGGGTTTGCCATGCTCGACCATGTCGCCTGAAAAGATGCCGTTGCCGAAGAAACGGGAGAAATCGACGAAGTCGAGCTTGCGGTGCAGGAAGCCGAGTTGCGTGGACGAGGCCACGCAGCGAGGCCCGGTCAGGCTTTTCAGCAGTGCCTCGGCGCCTTCGACCGGTTTCAGTTCCGCCGTGACGCGCCGCCGCGATTCCGCTTTCAGCTTTTCGAACCCGGCATCGAGCAGCGGTTCGCCTGTTTCGCGCAGGATCAGGCCGGCATATTTGATGCGCCACTCGTTCGCACCGAGCGCCATGAATTCGCGAACATAGGTCGCCCAGTCGACATTCACGCCCAGGTCGCGAAGAAAGGTCATCTCGACGTCGAGATAGATGAACTCGCTGTCCACAAGGACACCGTCGCAGTCGAAAATCAGCAATGGTCGCGACATTGAGGGCTGTTGGCCTCAGCTATGGGAAAAGATGTCTTCCTCGTCCCAGCCCGCGAGGTCGAGATCTGCGCGGGTGGGCAGGAAGCGGAAGCAGGCCTCGGCCATTTTCGTGCGGCCTTCGCGCGCCAGTCGCTCCTCGAGAGCGGCTTTAAGTGCGTGCAGGTGCAGAACGTCGGAGGCTGCATATTCGAGTTGCGCATCGCTCAGGTCGGTTGCGGCCCAGTCCGAAGACTGCTGCTGCTTCGAAAGATCGACGCCGAGCAGTTCCCGACAGATATCTTTCAGTCCGTGGCGGTCGGTATAGGTGCGCGTTAGCCGCGAGGCGATCTTCGTGCAGAAGACAGGCGTCGTCGTCACGCCGAATGCATGTTTCAGGACAGCGATATCGAAGCGGCCGAAATGGAAGATCTTGGTTTTCTTCCCGTCACGCAGCAGGCGGGTCAGGTTCGGTGCCTTCTTCTGACCCTTTGATATTTGCACCACATCCGCTGTCCCGTCACCGCATGACAACTGCACCACGCAAAGCCTGTCGCGATGCGGCCTCAAACCCAGCGTTTCGGTGTCGATGGCGATCGCGTCGGTATATCGTGCGGCGGCCTCGTCGGAGAGGTCTTCCCGGTGCAGTCGGATAGGATTGTCAGCCATTTCATGCCTCTGGCAAATCGTCTTTTGCGCCTTCTAGTGCGTTTCGTCGGCAATTGGAAACCGTTTGGCGGCTCGGAAAGTGGCGTGTTCGCAACACAGTCTCTCAAGCAGGCTTGTTTTCCGCCGCGATACGCGTAGTTGCGATCATTCGGGTTGCGGAAGCATGAGTGATCCGCGATAGAATCGATTGAAACCGCTTTGGCCTCCCAAGACCATATTCGATCAAGTTTAAAATGACGATTGCCGCTGCCGGCAAGGGACAGACCATGACAGACGCCGATTTGCGAGAAAGCCTTCTGCATCATCTCAAATACTCGTTCGGCAAGGACCCCGAACACGCCCACATTCAGGACTGGCGGGTCGCCCTGTCCCTGGCTGTACGCGACCGGATCGTCGACCCCTGGTTCGCGGCCACGCGAGCGACCTATGCCGGCAAGCACAAGCGCGTTTATTACCTGTCGATGGAGTTCTTGATCGGCCGCCTTCTGGAGGATGCGATCGTCAATCTTGGCCTCCTGGAGACGTCGCAGAAAGTGTGCGAGGAAGTTGGCATCTCATTTGAAGCCGTTCTCGCAAACGAGCCGGATGCGGCGCTCGGCAATGGCGGCCTCGGTCGGCTTGCGGCGTGTTTCCTCGATTCCCTGTCCACTGTCGCCTGCCCGGCCCACGGCTACGGGATCCGTTACGAGCACGGTCTGTTCCGCCAGCGTTTCGTCGACGGACGCCAGGTCGAGGAACCGGAGACCTGGCTGAGCGGCCGGCATGCCTGGGAGTTCGAACGGCCGGAAGCCGCCTTCGAGATCGGCTTCGGCGGCTCCGTCGTTGAAGCTGGCGAGCGGGCTGTCTGGCAGCCGGACGAGCGGGTCATCGCTTCGGCGCACGACACGCCGATCATTGGCTGGCAAGGGAAATGGGCGAATACGCTTCGTCTGTGGAGCGCCAAGCCGACCCGCGTCTTCGACCTAGAACGTTTCAACCGGGGCGAATACGCCGCCGCCGCCGAGCCGGAAGCGCTGGCGCGCACGATCTCGCGCGTTCTTTATCCCGACGACACCACCGAGCAGGGCAAGATGCTGCGGCTGAAGCAGGAATACTTCTTCACTGCCGCCTCGCTGCGCGACATCCTGCGCCGGTTCCTCACTGAATATGACGATCTGCGCAAGCTGCCGCACAAGATCGCGATCCAGCTCAACGATACCCCCCCGGCGATCGCCGGTCCGGAACTCGTGCGTCTCCTGCACGACGACAAGGGCCTGGATTTCGAGGAGTCGGTCGATATCGCCCAGGCCTGCCTTTCCTACACCAATCACACATTGCTGCCCGAGGCGCTGGAGCGTTGGTCCGAGGGTCTGATGGGCGCCTTGCTGCCGCGCCACCTGAAGCTGATCGAGCGCATCGACGATCTGCACGCCCGGCGCAATCCGACGCGCAAGACGTCGATCCTCGAACATGACCATGTGAAGATGGGCGAACTCTCTTTCATCATGGCGCATCGCATCAACGGCGTGTCGGCGTTGCACACGGACCTGATGAAGGAAACTGTTTTCGCCGAGCTGAACCGTCTCCATCCCGACCGTATCGTCAACGAGACGAACGGCGTCACACCCCGGCGCTGGCTGCTTTCCTGTAATCCGGCCCTCTCCTCGTTGATCGACGATGTGATTGAAAATGACTGGGTCGGCCACCTCGACCGTCTGACGGAAATCGAGCCGCATATCGACGATGCCGCCTTCCTGGACCGCTATGCCGCGGCGAAAAGACAGAACAAGGTCGATCTCGCCAATTTCGTGCGCGATACCGAAGGTATCCTGCTCGACCCGGATGCCATGTACGATATCCAGATCAAGCGCATCCACGAGTATAAGCGCCAGCATCTCAACATTATCGAGACGATCGCGCTGTGGCACGAAATGCGCGAGAATCCGAATGCGGACTGGACGCCGCGCGTCAAGATCTTCGCCGGCAAGGCCGCGCCCGGCTACGTCTTCGCAAAGAAGATCATCCACCTGATCAACGACGTCGCGCGCACCATCAACTCCGATCCCGTCACCTCGAAATTGCTGAAGGTCGCTTACCTGCCGAACTACAATGTCACGCTGGCCGAGCGGCTGATCCCCGCCGCGGACCTGTCGGAGCAGATTTCGACAGCCGGCAAGGAGGCGTCCGGCACCGGGAACATGAAATTCGCGCTGAACGGAGCGCTCACGATCGGCACGCTCGATGGTGCCAATGTTGAAATCCGTGAACATGTCGGCGCCGACAATTTCTTCCTCTTCGGCATGACCGCCCCTGAAGTCGTGGCGCGCCGATCGGTTGCCGAGCACGCTAAGAAGGCGATCGATTCCAGTCCGCGTCTCGCCGAGGCCATCGCCGCAATCGAGTCCGGCGCGTTCTCGCCCGGAGAACCGGATCGTTACGCGGATGTCGCAGACAATCTGCGCTGGTCGGACTATTTCCTCGTCTGCTCGGACTTTGCCGCCTATTACGACAAACAGCGCGAGGTCGACCGGGTTTATCAGGACCAAAAGACCTGGATGCGCATGGCGGCATACAACACCGCTCGCACCGGCTGGTTCTCTTCGGACCGCACCATTCGCGGCTATATGAACGACGTCTGGGCGGCACATTCAGTCACGTCCTGATCGGACGTTCGGGCGAATTGGACTTTCTGGGCCCTTGCTATTCCGCGTGGGGCGAATAGCTTGAGAGGATGATGTCCGCTTCCGAACTGATCAAGACCTTGATCCCCGTGGAAACGGCGCGCCGCATAGCCGACGGTTCGCATGACGACCCGTTTGCCGTGCTCGGCCCGCACCGGTTTGACGACCATACCTGTCTGGTCGCCTACGATCCGGGCGCCAAAACGCTCAGCGCCGTAACTCCATCCGAAACCATAGTGCTTTCCCCCGTTCCCGAAGTGCCTTCGGTATTCGTCGGTGAAATACCCGATGGCGAGGCGTATCGCCTGAAAGGATCGGCCGATGGCGGCAGCTGGGAGTTTGACGACCCCTACCGCTTCGGCCCGGTTATCGGCGAGATGGATGAATATCTGCTTGGCGAAGGCACCCATCGACGCCTCTGGGATGTGCTCGGCGCGCATGTGATGACGCATGAGGGCGCCCGGGGCACCCATTTCGCGGTCTGGGCGCCGAATGCTCAGCGCGTCTCCGTCGTCGGCGATTTCAACTGGTGGGATGGCCGTCGCCATGTCATGCGCCGCCGCGGCGCGACGGGCGTTTGGGAAATCTTCATTCCCGGTATCGGCGAGGGAACGCATTACAAGTATCGCATTGTCGGACCCGACGGGACCGTTCAGCCGTTGAAGGCCGACCCGGTCGGCTTCGGCTCCCAGCATCCGCCGGAAACCGCCTCGATCGTGCGCGATATTTCCGGGTACGGATGGAAGGACGAGCGCTGGATGAGCGAACGCGCGAGCCGCGACGCCCGCACTGCGCCGATTTCCGTCTATGAAGTGCATCTCGGATCCTGGAAACGCCGCCACGAGGAAGATAACCGCATGCTGTCCTACAAGGAAGCGGCGGTTGAGCTGATCGATTATGTCCACGACTTGGGGTTCACCCATATCGAGTTCATGCCCTTGTCGGAGCATCCCTTCGACGGCTCGTGGGGCTATCAGCCTGTCGGTCTCTACGCCCCGACTGTCCGCCACGGCCCACCGCATGAATTCCGCGATCTCGTCGAGGCCGCCCATGAAAAGGACATCGGCGTCATACTCGACTGGGTGCCCGGTCATTTCCCGACCGACGCGCATGGTCTGGGCCGCTTCGACGGCACTGCGCTCTACGAACATGCCGATCCGCGCGAGGGGTTCCACAAGGACTGGAACACGCTGATCTTCAACTACGGACGCGTTGAGGTTTCCAACTATCTGATTTCCAACGCGATCTACTGGCTGAAGGAATACCATGTCGACGGGCTGCGTGTGGATGCGGTCGCTTCGATGCTCTACCGCGACTATTCGCGCAATGAAGGCGAGTGGGTGCCCAACAAGCATGGCGGCCGCGAGAACCTCGAGGCGATCGACATGCTCCAGCGCATGAACACGGCCGTCTATGGCGAGGTCGACGGCATCATGACAGTCGCAGAGGAGAGCACCAGTTTCCCCGGTGTGTCGCGCCCGGTGGATACCGGCGGTCTCGGCTTTGGCTACAAGTGGAACATGGGCTGGATGAACGACACGCTCGAATACATCAAGCTCGAGCCGATCTACCGGAAATACCATCATCACCAGATGACGTTCGGCCTGCATTACGCCTTCTCGGAAAACTTCATCCTGCCGATAAGCCATGACGAGGTCGTGCACGGAAAGGGGTCGATGCTGTCCCGCATGCCTGGCAATGAATGGGAGCGCTTCGCCAATCTGCGCGCCTATTACGGGTTCATGTGGGGCCATCCCGGCAAGAAGCTTCTGTTCATGGGCTGCGAGATCGCCCAGCCTGCCGAGTGGGCCCAGTCGGGCGAGGTCGATTGGGGCGTCCTGGATAATCCGAACCACAAAGGCATCCAGCGGCTGATCCGCGATCTCAACACGCTCTACCGCGCCATGCCGGCGCTGCATGTAAAGGATTGCGAGGAGGACGGCTTCCAGTGGATCGAAGCCAATGCGGTCGAGGATTCCATCTATGCCTGGTTGCGCCGCGGCGGTCCGGACGATCCGCCAGTCGTCGTCATCTGCAACTTTACGCCTGTCGAGCGTCGTGACTGGCTGTGCGGCCTGCCGATCGAGGGCAAGTGGCGCGAGGCGCTCAACACCGACGCGGAAATCTATGGCGGAGGCAACCGAGGCAACCTCGGCGGCGTTATTGCTACGAGTGAGGGATTTCAGGGGCAGCCGGCATCGGCGCGTGTAACGTTACCGCCGCTTTCGACTGTTGTCCTGACCTACGGGACCTGATCACAGGGAGGAGAAGGTGGCATGGCGATTTCCAGACTGACGAACAGAAGCATGGCGTTCGTTCTTGCCGGAGGCAGGGGCAGCCGGCTGAAGGAACTGACCGACCGGCGCGCCAAGCCCGCGGTCTATTTCGGCGGCAAGGCGCGGATCATTGACTTCGCCCTGTCCAACGCGCTGAACTCCGGCATCCGCAAGATGGCGATCGCGACGCAATACAAGGCGCATTCGCTGATCCGCCATTGCCAGCGGGGCTGGAACTTCTTCCGCCCGGAACGTAATGAGTATCTCGATATTTTGCCGGCCTCACAACGTGTCGACGAGAACATGTGGTATCTCGGTACGGCCGACGCGGTGACCCAGAACATCGACATCGTCGACAGTTACGACGTCGACTATGTTCTCATTCTCGCCGGCGATCACGTCTACAAGATGGATTACGAGGTGATGCTGCGCCATCACGTTGAAAGCGGCGCCGATGTCACGGTCGGCTGCCTTACCGTCCCGCGCGAGGAGGCCACGGCATTCGGGGTCATGGCGATCGATGCCGATGATCGCATTACCGATTTCCTCGAGAAACCCGCCGATCCGCCGGGTACGCCCGACGATCCGACCGTCGCACTTGCCTCGATGGGGATCTATGTCTTCGATTGGAAATTCCTTCGCGATCTCCTGATCAGGGACGCGGCCGATCCGAATTCCCGCCACGATTTCGGCGGCGACATCATCCCGGACATCGTCAAGAACGGCAAGGCTGTCGCGCACCGCTTTTCGCGAAGCTGCGTGAAGGTCGCGCCAGATGCCCCGGCCTACTGGCGCGATGTCGGTACCGTCGACGCGTTCTGGAAGGCCAATATCGACCTGACCGACTTTGCGCCGGATCTCGATCTGTGGGATCGCCATTGGCCGATCTGGACCTATTCAGAAATCATGCCGCCGGCCAAGTTCGTTCATGACGAGGAATCCCGGCGCGGCAGCGCGGTGTCCAGTCTCGTGTCCGGCGGCTGCATCATTTCCGGTACGGAGGTGCGCAATTCACTGTTGTTCACCGGCGTGCATTCCAATTCCTATTCGGTGCTCGATCACGCGGTCGTCCTGCCCTATGTGACGATCGAACGCTCTGCCCGGCTGACCAATGTCGTCATCGACCGCGGCGTAGTGATCCCCACTGGCCTCGTCGTCGGCGAGGATCCCGAGGAAGACGCCAAATGGTTCCGCGTCAGCGATACTGGAGTCACCTTGATCACCCAGGATATGTTGGACCGGAGAGCCGCCGGATGAGGCAAGTTCTGTCCGTGGCGTCGGAATGTGCGCCTCTGGTCAAGACGGGAGGACTTGCCGATGTCGCGGGCGCGCTGCCTGGTGCCATGGCCGCAGAAGGCTGGCAATTGAAAACCTTGCTGCCGGGGTATCCGGCGGTGATGGAGGCGCTGAAGCGGCCGCGCGCGCTTCGCAATGAATCGGACTTGATGGGCGGACCGGCGCGCCTTCTGGGAGGCAAGGTCGCCGGTCTAGACCTTTTCGTGCTCGACGCGCCGCATCTCTATGACCGGCCGGGCTCGATCTATCTCGGCCCAGACGGGAAAGATTGGCCCGATAATCCTGAGCGCTTTGCGGCATTGAGCTGGATGGCCGCATCCATCGCAGCGGAAGGCATCGGAAATTGGCGACCCGAAGTCCTGCATCTGCATGATTGGCAGGCCGGGCTCGTCCCGGTCTATTTGCACGAAATGGAGGCGGCGGACCGGGTCGGCACGCTGCTGACGATCCATAACATCGCTTTCCACGGTCTCGCCCCAGCTTCGAAGCTGAAATCCATGCGTCTGCCGCAGTGGGGCTTCCACCCGGAAGGCTTCGAATTCTACGGCCAAATCGATGCCCTCAAGGCCGGCCTGAAATTTTCCAACAAACTGTCGACCGTCAGCCCGACCTACGCGCGCGAGCTGATGTTGCCCGAATTCGGCATGGGGCTGGACGGCGTCCTGCGCGCCCGGCAGGCCGATCTTGTCGGCATATTGAATGGCATTGACGGAATAGTCTGGGATCCGAAAACCGACCCCGCCATCGCGAACTACAAGTCGCCGAAGAAGAAGGCCGCCAACCGCGGCCGGCTGATCGAGGAGTTCGGTCTCGCGCAGACGGACGGCCCGCTGGCCGTGGTCATTTCCCGGCTGACCGAGCAGAAGGGGCTCGACCTGCTGCTCCAGGCTCTGCCGGAATTCGTTGCCCGCGGCGGCCAGGTCGCTCTTCTGGGATCCGGCGACGCGGCCCTTGAAAAAGCCTGGATGGAGGCTGCCGAATCCATGCCGCAGGTCTCCGTGCGCATAGGCTACGACGAACCCCTGTCGCATCGCATGATGGCCGGCGGCGACGCTGTCATCGTTCCGTCGCGCTTCGAGCCGTGCGGCCTGACCCAGCTCTACGGATTGCGCTATGGCGCGATACCTGTCGTCGCGATGACCGGCGGACTGGCGGACACGGTCATCAATGCCAATGACGCCGCGGTCGCCGCCGATGTCGCGACCGGCTTCCAGTTTCATCCCGTTACAGCGGATGCGCTGGAGGCCGCGCTGATGCGATTGTGTGATGTCTATTCTAACAAGTCGGCCTTCGAGCGCATGCAGCGCCGCGCCATGGCTCATCCTGTCGGCTGGTCGGCCTCGGCGCCGCGCTACGCCGCTCTTTATGAAAGTCTCGGAACGCATCCATGACAGTGGATTTCTCGCTTTACGCCGGCAACCCCGCGACCGTTGGCGCGACCTTTGACGGCGACGGCGTCAATTTCGCGGTCTTTTCCGAGCACGCCAGCCGGATGACCCTGTGCCTGTTTTCCGAAGACGGAGAGACCGAGACGGCCCGTCTCGATCTGCCGGAGCGCGACGGCGATGTCTGGCATGGCTACATCCCGGGCCTGCGCCCGGGCCAGCTCTATGGCTACCGCGCCCATGGTCCCTATCGTCCCGACGAAGGCCATCGCTTCAATCCCAACAAGCTCCTGATCGATCCCTATGCCAAGCGCCTGACCGGCCACCCTAAATGGTCGGATGCGCTGATGGGATACGAGATCGGCATGAAGCGCGACGATCTGAGCTTCGACAAGGCCGACAGTGCACCCTTCATGCCCAAATGCGTCGTGGTCGCCCCCGCATTTTCCTGGGGCGACGATGAGCCGCCGGACACGCCGATCGCCGAGACGATCATCTACGAGGCGCATGTGAAGGGCATGACGCAGTTGCATCCCGACGCCGCGCCACGCGGGAAGTTCCTCGGTCTCGCCTCGGAGCCGATGCTCGACTATCTGGTCAAGCTTGGCATTACCACGATTGAGCTGCTGCCGTCGCAGGCATTCCTCAACGACAAGTTCCTCGTCGAGCGCGATCTCACCAATTACTGGGGCTACCAGACCATCGGCTTCTTCGCGCCGGAACCGCGTTATCTGCATGATGGAGATATCTCCGAGTTCCAGACGATGGTGGCCCGCTTCCACGCCGCCGGCATCGAGGTGCTGATGGACGTGGTCTATAACCATACAGGCGAAGGCAACGAACTGGGCCCGACCTTGTCCTTCCGTGGACTCGACAACCGGTCTTACTACCGGCTGGAGCAGAACCCGCGCTACTATGTCAACGACACCGGCACCGGCAACACGCTCAATCTCGACCATCCCATGGTGTTGCGCATGGTCATGGATTCGCTGCGTTACTGGGTCGAGGTGATGCATGTCGACGGCTTCCGCTTCGATCTGTGCTCCACACTCGGGCGCACGTCGACCGGTTTCGATCGCGGTGCGGCCTTCTTCGATGCGGTGCGTCAGGATCCCGTGCTCACAAAGGTTAAACTGATCGCCGAGCCTTGGGACATCGGGCCGGGAGGCTATCAGCTCGGCGCCTTTCCGCCGCCCTTCATGGAATGGAATGACAGGTTTCGCGACGGCATACGCCGATACTGGCGCGGCGATCCCGGCCGTGCTCCGGATCTTGCGGATCGACTGACAGGCTCGGCCCTGCAATTCGACCATTCCGGCCGTCCCGCGACCTCATCGGTCAATTTCGTGTCCGCCCATGATGGTTTCACGCTTGCCGACGTGGTTTCCTACAATTCCAAGCACAACGAGGCCAATGGCGAGGACAATCGCGACGGCCATTCGGAAAACTATTCCTTCAATCTAGGAGCCGAAGGCGAGACCCAGAATATCGGCATTCTCGCCGCCCGGGAACGGCGTCGGCGCAACATGATGGCGACGCTGCTTCTTGCCCAAGGCACGCCGATGATCCTTGCCGGCGATGAAATCGGCCACAGCCAGGGCGGAAACAACAACGCCTATTGCCAGGACAGCGAAATCAGCTGGATCGACTGGGAAAATGGCGACGACGCCTTCCTCGAATTCACCAAGCGCATGATCGCTTTTCGCAAAGCGCACCCGATCCTGCGCCAGAAACGCTTCCTTCACTCGCGCGAACGCGCCATCGACGGCAAGGAAGATCTGTTCTGGAGCCGTGCCGACGGCACGCCGATGACCAGTGAAGATTGGAATAATCCCGATCTGCGCCTCGTCTGCGTGGAAATGCGCACCGCATCAGGCACGCCGCGCTACTCGGCGCTCGAGACAGCGATTTTTGCCGTCTTCAACGCCGGGTCGGCGGTGGAGGTAAATTCCCCGGAGGACCCCGAGGGCATGCACTGGAAACTGGAAATCGACACGGCCCATCCCGAAGCGGATCCGAAACCGGTGTCCGGCGGGAAAATTACGGTTTCAGAAGCCTCTGTGATCGTTCTGGTTCAGGAGAAAGATTGATGAGCGAAGCGCTTGAAGCGCTCGCCGCTGCGGCCGGTCTGATTTCGCGCTATCACGACGGTGCAGGCCAATGGCGCGAGGCGCCGCCCGAAAGCATCCGCGCAGTTCTTGGCGCGCTCGGATTGTCCGCAGAAACCGATGCCGATGCCGCGGATTGCCTGCATCGCCTGCAGGACGCGCGCTCCCGCAGGCGCCTTCCAGAATGGGCGGTGGTTCGCGCCGACGACGTAGCGCGCTTTGCGATCGGCGACGGCGAATCCGAATGGCGGCTTGAATGCTTCGACGGCGAAATCCGCGATGGCCGCGCAACGCATGAACTCGACCTCGGGCACCTTCCCCTCGGTCGGCACAGGCTTGTTGTCGGCGACAGTGTCACCACCATTCTGGCGGCTCCGGAACGTTTGCCCGAACCGCCGCGCACCTGGGGTGTCACCCTGCCGCTTTACGGACTCAAGCCGGAGAGGGGCGGCGGGTTCGGCACCTACCGCGATCTCGCTCGCGCGGCCGGCGCGCTTGGCGGCCTCGGTGCGAGTTTCCTTGGTATCAATCCGGTTCACGCCGGCTTTCCCGAAGATCCGCTCAATTACAGTCCTTACGCTCCGTCAAGTCGCCGCCGCCTCAATGCGTTCCACATCGAGACCGGCACGGAGGGGCCGCCCGACGGCAGTGAGCTGATCGAATACCCGGAAGCGGTTGCCCGCAGGAAGAAGGCGCTGGGCGGTGCTTATGCGCAGTTCTGTGCGGAGGGAGGTGATCCGGCCTTCGATGCGTGGCGTGCCGCACGCGGACCGGAACTGGAGCGCTTCGCCATTCACCAGGCCCTGTCGGAGGTCCACGGTCCCTACTGGACGGAATGGCCGGACGAGTATCGCGATCTTGCGACAGCGTCCGTGCGCGATTTCGCCATCGCCAAGCCTGACCGCCTGCGCTTCCACGCCTGGCTGCAATGGGTCGCCGAAACGCAGCTCGCCGAGGCGCAAAAGGCCGGCCACGATGCGGGCATGCAATTCGGCCTCTATCTCGATCTGGCGGTCGGAACCCATCCGGCCGGAGCCGAGACATGGGCGGACCCGTCCCAGTTCGCGCGCGGCGTTTCGCTCGGCGCGCCGCCGGACGCTTTTTCCGCCGACGGGCAGGTCTGGGGCGTCGCGCCGCTTTCTCCGCGCTCCATGGCCGAGACCGGATTTTCAGTCCTTGCCGAGACGCTGCGCGAGCAGTTTCGCTTCTGCGGCCTGTTGCGCATCGACCATATACTCGGCTTCGACCGCACCTTCTGGTGTCCGCAGGATTTGCCGGGTCTGTATGTAGCCATGCCGAAACCCGCCATGCTGGCGGTCGCGCGTATCGAGGCGGCGCACGCCGGCGCATCGATTGTTGGCGAGGATCTCGGCAATATCCCCGAGGGATTGCGCGCCGACTTGCATAATTCGGGCATTCTCGGCTGTCGGGTTTCGGTGTTCGAACGCGATTGGCACGGCGGCGGCGGCTTTCTGCCGTCCACCGCCTATGATCCGCAAACGCTCGCCGCATTCGCCTCGCATGATCTGCCGACATGGCGCGGTTGGCGAAAGGGATTGGACATCGACTGGCGCGAGCGCCTCGGCGATATGGATGGCGACCACGCTGCGCATGAAAGGCACCGTCGGCGCGAAGATGTCGCGGCCTTCGATCATGTCATTGGCAATCACGATGGCTCGGTCGATGCGCTGCACGGATTTCTTGCCGGTTCTGCTTCCAGGCTTGTGGCATTGCAGGCGGAGGATATTCTGGGGCTGGAAGAACAGGCCAATCTTCCCGGCACCGTGTTCGAGCATCCGAACTGGCGGCGGCGCCTGCCGGAAAAGGCGTCCGGCTTCCTCGCCGACGACCGCTTTGCGCGAACCGCCGAAATCATGAAGAATTCCGGCCGCTAGGAGGGAAGGCATGCAACGCATAACCGTTCAGACGACGCCCATAGAAGGCCAAAAACCGGGAACATCGGGCCTGCGCAAGAAAACCCATGTCTTCATGCAGCCCCATTTTCTGGAAAATTTCATCCAGTCGATCTGGGTCGGGATTGGCGGGGTCGAGGGCAAGACGCTCGTTCTCGGCGGCGATGGCCGCTATTTCAACGATCGCGCCGCCCAGGTGATCCTGCGCATGGCTGCGGCCTCCGGCGCGAAGAAGATGATCGTCGGGCAAAATGCGCTTTTGTCCACGCCGGCCGCCTCCAACCTGATCCGCATCCGCAAGACCGACGGCGGCATCATCATGTCGGCAAGCCACAATCCCGGCGGCCCGAAAGAGGATTTCGGCGTCAAGTTCAACACCGCCAATGGCGGCCCGACCCCCGAGGAGTTGACCAACCGCATCTTCGAGGCGTCGAAGTCGGTGACCGCCTACGACATTGTCGAAACGCAGGATATCGACCTGTCGCAACTCGGCACGACCGAACTGGCCGGCATGGAGGTCGAAATCGTCGATCCCGTCGCGGATTACGCGGCGCTGATGCAGAGCTTGTTCGATTTCGGGGCCATCCGCGACCTGCTCGCCTCCGGTTTTCGCCTGCGGTTCGACGCGATGCACGCAGTGACCGGTCCGTATGCGAAGGCCATTCTGGAAGAAACCCTCGGCGCGCCTGAGGGCAGCGTCGTCAATGCCGTGCCGTCGCCCGATTTCGGCGGCGGCCATCCCGATCCGAACCCGATCTGGGCGAAAGAACTTATGGATGTCGTGTTCGGCGAAGGCGCGCCGGATTTCGGCGCAGCGTCCGACGGCGACGGCGACCGAAACATGATTGTCGGGCGCAATATCTATGTGACGCCGTCCGACAGCCTCGCGGTGCTTGCCGCCAACGCCCATCTCGCGCCCGGCTACTCGGACGGTCTGAAAGGTGTCGCCCGCTCCATGCCGACCAGCCGTGAGCTCGACCGCGTCGCCGCCGCAAAGGGGCTCGATTGCTTCGAGACTCCGACCGGCTGGAAATTCTTCGGCAATCTGCTCGATGCCGGCCGTGTGTCGCTTTGCGGCGAGGAAAGCGCCGGCACCGGCTCCGACCATGTTCGCGAGAAGGACGGGCTCTGGGCGGTGCTCCTGTGGCTCAACATCCTGGCGGTGAAGCGCCAGCCGGTCGCCAGCATCATGACGGCGCATTGGGAGCAATACGGCCGCAACTATTATTCGCGCCACGACTATGAGGGCGTCGATTCCGACAAGGCGAATGCGCTGGTGGATGCGCTGCGCGGCAAGCTAATCCATCTCCCGGGTCAGGATTTTTCCGGTTTGACGGTCGAGTCGGCCGACGAGTTTGCCTATGACGACCCGGTTGACGGATCGCGCTCCGAAAACCAGGGCATCCGCATCGGCTTTACCGGCGGCGCGCGCATCGTCTTCCGCCTGTCCGGAACCGGCACTGTCGGCGCGACGTTGCGTGTCTATCTGGAAGATGTCGAGACGGACCCGTCGAAGATGCACCGCGATGCGCAGGAGACCCTGGCCAATGTCATCGCCGCCGCTGACGAGATCGCCGGCATCGAAGCCTACACCGGCCGCACTGCGCCGGATGTGAAAACCTGAAGGAAACAGGGTTTCCACGGCCCGCAAAGCACGGGAGACAGCCCATGTCCCTAAAGGACCGCGCCAGCCTCGACGCCGAGGCCACGCAACGACTCGTCGATTGGTGTCGCGAACAGCTGACCACGCAGCCGACCGCCTTTGACGCGGAAGCAGCCATCGCCCGCCGCCTCGGCGCGCAAAAATTTGGCGACCTTTTCGAGTTCGGTTTCTGGACGCCCGAACTTCTCGATCATCGCGTCCCGGATGGCGATGTATTTCTGGAGATACTGGAGCCCTCCGACGATATCGACCTGACCCGATCCCACCAGGAGTTGAGCTTCGAGCGCGTCTATCTTCCGGTGATGCGCTACGAGGCGCACACATTCGCTTGCGTCTCCGGCTTGAAAGCGGGAACGCGCGATCTGATCGGCGACTTCTATGCGCTGGCCTGGCGCGATGCATCCGGCGACTGGCACCGTATCCTCGACCCGCTCGCGGCTTCCTTGCCGTTCGGCGCGATGGCGCCGGCCGAGCTTTATGATACCGGGGCAATGCAGGCCGCCCGGTCCGATCGCGGCTATTACGAGGCGCTGTCGGGCGAACAGCCCCACCGTTTTGGCCCACCCACCAACATTCTTCAGATCCATGTTCCGACCGCCACAGCCGGCGGCACGCTGGCGAGCCTTGCGCGCCACTTCGAGCGCCTCTCGGAGCGCCTGCGCGCCGATCTTCCGCTGGAGCAGGGCGATGCGCTCTATCTCGGCTATGACGCCGTTCAATTGCTGCCTGTCGAGCCGACGACCGTCTACGAGACGGGGCCGGATTTCTGGCAGGAATCCGATGGAACGGACAGGTCCGTCTCCGTTGAGCTGACGCGGCCCGACACGACGAACTGGGGCTATGACGTCGTCATCGCCGGTATGGGCGCCGTCAATCCCGTACTTCTCGAAAGCGGCCGCCCCGATGAGCTGGTCGATCTCGCGGCTGTCCTGCACAATTTTCCGGGCAAGCCCAAGAAGCTCGTTTTCGACGTGGTTTTCGGCCATTCCGACAATCAGGGCCTCAACACGCTCAATCCGCATTTCTTCGCGGGGCCGAACATGTATGGCCAGAACCTGGAGTACAAGAACCCGGCGGTCCGCGCGATCCTTCTCGAAATGCAGCGCCGCAAGGTCAATTTCGGCGCCGATGGCGTGCGCGTCGACGGCGCTCAGGACTTCAAATGGTGGGATCCGCACACCCAGTCGCTCCAGCATGATGACGATTATCTGCGGCAGATGACGGAGGTTAAGCAGGAGGTCGCGGGAACGCAGTTCCGGCCGTGGTTCATCTTCGAGGACGGACGTCCCTGGCCGCAGGAAGACTGGGAATTGTCGTCGACCTATCGCGCGGTGATCGAGAATCTCGGCGATCAGGACATCTTCCAGTGGGGGCCGCTGACTTTTGCCCACAACACGCCGTTCATCTACGGTTTCTGGCTGTCGAAATACTGGCGCATCCGCGAGATTGCGAGCCATGGCGCCAACTGGATTTCCGGGACAGCCAACCACGACACGCTGCGCCGCGGCACGCAAGTCAATCCGAAGCTCAACATCAACACCCGCCTCGGCCGCACGCGCATGGAGATCCTCGACACAGCCTATGACAATCCGGCGGTCTCGATGCTGACCTATGCCGCGCTGCCCGGCGTGCCGATGGACTTCCTGAACGCCGCCGCGCGGGCGAGCTGGGGCTTCATCCGCAATCAGGACGACCGGTATGGCGTCAAGGTCGTTGCCGAGGAAGCGATCTCGCTCAAATGGCAGGTGGACGAATATTCCTACTCGGTGCCGTCGAGCTTCCGACGCCTGAAGGAGATCGGTTTTGCCACGCGCGAGGAACTCGTGCGCTTCTTCGAGATCCTGCCGGCGCTGGTGGAGGTGACCGAATACGATCTCGACAAGATCGCCGGCCTCCTTAACGCGGTGGAGCCGAAACTATCAGGCCCGGATGTTTTCACGCCGGACGAGCTGAAGATAATCGCCCGCGCCTGGATGGATGACATGCATGAATATTGCAACGTGTCCCATTCCCTGCCGCTGCTCGATCCGAACCAGACCGGCTTCATGCTGGCGCTGCGGAAGTTCCGGCGTTCCAATGCATGGCTGCGTGATAATCTCGGCGCAAATGATACCTTCGACTATCTGCGTCCGGTCGACGGAAGGACGGTCTTCGTCTGCCTGCGTCACGCCCCGAACGGCAATCAGGTCTTTACCGTCACCCATATGGAAGGCGGAGAGACGGGCGAGTTTGATCCGCTGACGCTGCCGGTTCCGGGCATCCAGGGCACGGGCTGGCGCCTGACCCTCAAGACACCGTCGATCGACGGGGCTTATGTCGGCGGCCCGATTGTCCTCGATGACAGCGCCGGGCTCGTCTACGAAAGGGCAGCCTAAGCGGTGCCGCCGCGCGTTGCGCCATAACGGTCATGCGAAAGCGCGGTAACGATGCCGCGCAATTCGGCCAGTCCCTTCATCCGGCCGATGGCCGGATAACCGGGCTGCGCCTGCCGTCCGAGATCGTCCATGATGTCCTGACCGTGATCGGGCCGGAACGGGATAGAGCTGTCCGCACGACCGGCGGCGCGGCGTTTGCCTTCTTCGGCCAGCGCTGCGGCTATCAGAGCAACCATGTCTGTATCGCCGCCGAGATGCTCGGCCTCGTGGAACGAGCCGCGCTGCGCCCGTGTCTCGCGCTTTACATTGCGCAGATGCAGGAAATGCACCCGGTCGCCGAGGCGCTCCATAATGCCCGGCAGATCGTTGTCCGGGCGTGCGCCCAGAGAGCCGGAGCACAATGTTACGCCATTGGCCGCGCTCGGCACCGCGTCGAGAACCTGCCTGTAGTCGGCTTCCGTTGACATGATGCGCGGAAGGCCGAGCAGCCCGAAGGGCGGGTCGTCGGGATGGCAGCACATGCGCAGACCGAGGCGCTCCGCCGTCGGGACGATCTCGGAAAGAAAGTCGATCAGGTGCTGCCGCAGCGCTTCCGGCGAGATCCGGTCATATTCGGCGAGATGCGTGCGGACCATCTCGAGCGTCATGTGCTCGGCCGCGCCCGGCAGGCCGAAAACGACATTGGTGGCGAGCTGCTTCTTGCGGTCCTCGCTCATCGTCGCGAAACGCGCGTCAGCCTCTGCGGCAACAGTCTCTGGGAAATCTCCCCGCGCGCCGTCGCGCTTTAGGATGTGAAGGTCGAAGGCGGCGAAATCGACCATGTCGAAACGCATGCAGGTTCCGCCGGTCGGTAGTCGCCATGCGAGGTCCGTGCGCGTCCAGTCGAGTACCGGCATGAAATTGTAGCAGATGACCTCGATGCCGGCGGCGGCCAGATTGGCGAGGCTCGTTTTGTAGGCTTCGATATGTTCCCGCCACGCACCGTTCTGCTTCTTGATGTCTTCGGAAACGGGAAGGCTCTCGACCACTTCCCAGGCAAGCCCGGAAGACGTGCCATCCTTCATGCACGCTATGTCTGCCTGACGTTTCGCGATTTCTTTAGCGCTCCAGACCGCGCCGGTCGGCACGTGATGCAATGCCGAGACGACGCCTTCGACACTGGCCTGCAGCATGTCGTCGACCGTCACCCTGTCCTGTGGGCCGAACCAGCGCCATGTGCGTCGCATTCCCGCTCCTCTCCCTCTCGCGACTCAGATCGTCGCTTCTTCTTTTTGGCCGGAGACCGGCGGTTACTCAACGAAAAGATCGGGATGCTCTGCGGACAGTTTCGGCAGTGATTTGAGGATTTCGCGTAAATGCACCCGTATAGCGTCCTCTGCCCGGTCCGGATTCCCGGCGATGATCGCCTCCGCGATTTCACCGTGCTGCCTGATCAGCGTCGGCACAGGTGTCGCCATAGGGATCGACAAAAAGCGCACGCGGTCCATTTGCGCCTTCAGCCCCTCCAGCACTTTCCATGCGCTCTCGCAATCGGCGATGCGGGCGATCGTCTGGTGGAACTGCTCGTCGAGCCGCAGGAACTCGGTGTAGACGCCGCTGTCTTCGGCCATCTTCTGCCGGGCGATGCAGGCACGCAGATCGGAGGCTTCCTTCGGCCCCACCGTCTCGCAAGCCTTGCGCGCGATGGCGACCTCGATCGCTTCGCGCAGGAAACGGGCGGTCTTCACCTCGCGTTCGGAGATCAGCAGCACATAGGTGCCGCGTTGCGGGCGAACCTCGACGAGGCCCGCATCCGCAAGCTTGATGATCGCCTCCCGCACGGGCTGGCGGGACACCCCCAGTTGCTTGGCGATTTCCGTCTCGGAGACGGCGTTGCCGGGCTTCAGCTTGAGCTGGATGATGGCCTGCCTCAACACGTCGAAGACGTGGCTTCCCATTGTGGAAGGGCGCGGCTGGGCGCCGATATCGAGCGCGGCAACGAAGTCGGAATTAGTGGTCATCTTGACTCTTCGTATACTACCATACTAGTCTCCCGTCAAATGAGGAAAGCGTCGTTTCCGGCGTTGTCAGGGAGGAGAAAACCTATGAAACATTTCACGATCAAGTCTGTCATCGCTGCGACGGCACTGATGGCCGGGGCGACTGGAGCGTTTGCCGCAGACTACCAACTGAGCGTCAACACTGCGCTCGCCACCAGCGATCCGCTCTACAAGGGACTTGAGGCGTTCCGCGACAACGTCGCCGAAGCGACCGATGGCGCCGTTGAAGTGCGTCTCTTCCCCAATTCGCAGTTGGGTCCCGATGAAGATGTGCTCGAACAGGCCCGCGCCGGAGCGCCCGTTGCGGTGATCGTCGACGGCGGTCGTCTCGCCGTCTTCCAGAACGAGTTCGGCATTCTCGGCGCGCCGTTCCTAGCGTCGGGCTATGACGGCATCCGCAAGGTCGTGACCTCGGACATGTTCAATGACTGGGCCGGCAAGCTGGCAGACGGTTCGGGCCTGCAGGTCCTGTCCTTCAACTGGTGGCAGGGCGAACGCCACCTTTTGACGAACAAACCGGTCAACGGTCCCGACGATCTTTCGGGTGTTCGCATGCGGACCCCCGGCGCACCCGTCTGGACTGGCACGATCCGCGCGATGGGCGCTGAGCCGACACCGATGCCCTGGGCCGATGTCTACAACGCTATCCAGACAAAGACCATTGACGCGGCCGAGGCCCAGCTTCCCGCCGTCGTCGGCGCGAAGCTCGACGAGGTGATCTCGAACATTACCCTGACCGGCCATATCAACCTGATCACCGGTATGGTCACCAGCGCTGGCTGGTTCGATAGCTTGCCCGAGAAATACCAGACAGCCCTTCTCGAAGAAGCTTTGAAGGCGGGCGACATCGCCTCCTACGGCACGCGGGACTCGCTGGCGCAGATCGAGGCCGATCTGAAGGCGGAGGGCATCTCCATCGCCGAAATCGACACTGCGGTCTTCAAGGAACGCACCGCTCCCGTCTATGACGAACTCGGTTATGGCGAGCTTCGCGACAAGGTCCGGGCCATCGCCGCTGGCGAATAACCGTCGCGCGTGTTGAAATGAGAACGGGCGGGCTCCGGTCCGCCCGACACGATTGCGGGAGGACTGGAATTGGCGCGATTGCTTGCGCGGCTCGAACTGGCGATTGGCGCTGTCCTGTTGCTCGTGATCACCGGCCTTGTTTTTTCCGCCGCGGTCATGCGGTTCTTCGGCCATCCGCTGATCTGGTCGGTCGATATGGCCCAACTGCTCCTGATCTGGCTGTGTTTCTTCGGCGCCACTCGCGCCATGCGCGATCGGGCGCATCTCGGCGTCGACCTCGTCGTTTGCTATTTCAGCCGCCGCATCCGTCTCGGCATCGAACTCGGCCTTGCGGCGCTGTTCATCGTCTTCATGGCCGTGCTCGCCTGGGAGGGGTACAAGCTGACTATGCTGAACAAGGAGCGGATCTTCGGTGACAGCGGCATCTCCTACGGTTTCGTGACCATCGCCGTGCCCGTCGGCTGCATCCTGCTGAGCGCAGTCATCATCGCCAATGCCGTCCAGGCCTTGCGCGACCCGCAAGGTCGAACCCTGGTCTTCGCGCGCCCCGACGGCGACGCAGATCTCCACCAGGAAGTCTGACCATGCTGCTGATCGGCGCCGTTTTCCTCTTCCTGTTGATCCTCGGGGCCCCCGTGGCCTTCGCCATCGGCCTGTCCGGGTTCGTTTTCTTCATGACCTCGGACGTGATGCCGATGTCGATCGGCGTGCAGAAAGTGGCCTCTGTGTCGCAGAGCTTCCCGCTGCTGGCTGTTCCATTCTTCGTCTTCGCGGGCCATTTGATGAACGAGAGCGGTATCACGGACCGTCTTTTCAAATTCGCCAACATCACCGTTTCATGGATGGCCGGCGGCCTAGCGCAGGTATCGATCATCCTGTCCACCTTGATGGGCGGAGTGTCCGGCTCCGCGGTTGCGGACGCGGCGATGGAAGCGCGCATTCTCGGCCCGCAGATGATCGGCAACGGCTATTCCAAAGGCTATTCCGCCGCCGTGATCGCTCTTTCCTCACTGATCACCGCGACCATCCCGCCGTCTATCGGCCTGATCCTCTACGGCTATGTCGGTCAGGTCTCCATCGGCAAGCTCTTCCTTGCCGGCATTGTCCCCGGCCTGTTGATGATGCTTTTCTTGATGGTCACGGCCTGGCTGGTCGCGCGCCGCCGCAACTATGTGGCAGCCGATGCGCAAAAGCCGTCCGTCTCCGCCGTGGGATATGCCGCCTGGGACGCCAAATGGGCGCTCGCCTTTCCGGTCCTTCTGATCGTCTCGATCCGCGGCGGCCTGTTCACCCCATCCGAAGTCGGCGCCTTCGCCGTGGTCTACGCTTTCATTGTCGGCTTCTTCGCCCATCGCGAACTGACGCTTGCGAAGGCGATGCATGCCATCGAAAATTCGGTCGCCGATATCGGCATGATCATGCTGATCATCCTGATGTCGGGCATGATCGGTTTCGCCATCATCTTTCTGCAGGTTCCGCAGACCATTGCCGGCGCGCTTCTGTCTGGCATCACCCAGCCGCAGGCGATCGTCGCCATCATCCTGGCGATGCTCTTCGTCGCCGGCCTGTTCGTCGAGAGCACGGTTCTGGTGCTGTTGTTGACGCCGATCTTCGTGCCGGTGATAAAGTCGGTCGGTTTCGATCCGGTCCATTTCGGCATCCTCATGATGACGCTCGTCACGCTCGGTTCGATGACCCCGCCGGTCGGCGTCGCCATGTACACGGTCTGCTCGCTGCTCGACTGCAAGATCGAGGACTACGTCCGCGAATCGCTGCCTTTCGTTGGCGCGATCATTCTGCTCGTCATGGTCTTGCTGTTTTTCCCCGGTGTGGTGCTCTTCCTGCCGCACCTCGCTTTCGGCTAGACACTGCCGCAAACCCTGGGAGACGACATTGCCCCTGCTTGATCCGGACAGGCTTTTTCCGAACGATCCCGCGACCCGCAAGACCGCGCGCCGCCTCTATGAGGGCATCGTCGATCTGCCGATCATTTCGCCGCACGGCCATACCGATCCGCGCTGGTTCGCCGAAAACGAACCTTTTCCCGACCCGGCACAGCTCTTCGTGACGCCGGACCACTATGTCTTCCGGATGCTGTGTTCGCAGGGCGTGGATCTCGCCGATCTCGGCGTGCCGCGCGCCGATGGCGGGCGGGTCGAAACCGAAGGGCGCACGATCTGGCGGCTTTTCGCCAGCCATTATCACCTGTTCCGCGCCACGCCGACGCGCATGTGGCTCGATCACGCCTTCGAAACCTTGTTCGACCTCTACAAACGCCTCTCCGCCGAGACGGCCGATCTCTATTATGATCGAATTTCCGAACGTCTCGCTTCGGACGAATACAGGCCCCGCGCGCTGTTCGAGCGGGTCGGCATCGAAGCATTGTCGACCACGGAAGGCGCGCTCGACGATCTGAAATGGCATCGCATGATCGCCGAGTCCGGCTGGAATGGCCGTGTCGTCACCACATATCGTCCTGACACGGTCATCGATCCCGAGACGCCGGATTTCAGCGGCAACATTGCGAGGTTTGGTGAACTTACCGGTTGCGACACGACAAAATGGGAAGGCTATCTGGAAGCGCATCGCAAGCGCCGCGCGTTTTTCAAGCAGCATGGCGCGACGGCAAGCGATCACGGTCACCCAAACGCCCGCACCGAAGATCTGCCGCAGGCCGAGGCGGCGGCGCTCTTCGCGCGCGCCTTGCTCGGCGACCTGACGCAGGAAAAAGCCGATGCCTTCCGCGGCCACATGCTGACCGAAATGGCGCGCATGAGCCTGGATGATGGCCTCGTCATGCAGATTCATGCGGGCTCCTACCGCAATCATTCGCCGGAAGTATTTTCGAAATTCGGCCGCGACAGGGGCTTCGATATCCCCCAGCGCACCGACTATGTGCGCGCCTTGAAACCGCTGCTTGATGCGGTGGGCATGCGTTCCGAACTGACCATCATCCTCTTCACCCTCGACGAGACCGTCTATTCGCGCGAACTGGCGCCGCTCGCGGGCGTCTATCCTGCGCTGCGTCTTGGTCCACCCTGGTGGTTCTTCGACAGCGCCGAAGGGATGATGCGGTATCGTCAGATCGTCACCGAGACTGCCGGCATCTACAACACCGTCGGCTTCAACGATGACACCCGTGCCTTCTGCTCGATCCCCGCCCGCCATGACGTGGCGCGCCGCGTTGATTGCGCATGGCTGGCCGGTCTTGTCGGCGACGGTCGGGTGGACATGGAGGAGGCGGAACAAATGGCGCTCGATCTCACCAACACTCTGGTCAGGAAGGCTTACCGCCTGTGACTGGCACCATAAGCAACCGCCCCCGTCTAAGTCGGCCGGAAGATGCGCTGAACCCGGCCATCGGCATCGTCCATCTGGGCCTCGGCGCATTCTTCCGCGCCTTCGCCGCGCTCTATGTCGAGGAAGCGATGGAGAAATCCGGCGGCGACTGGGGCATCCTTGGAGTCAGCCTGCGTAATCCCGATCTGCGCGACAGTCTCGTTCCCCAGGGCTGCGCCTACACCGCCTGTGAACTCGGTCCGGACGGCGAGACATTGCGCATCGGTACCGCCGTGCGTTCGATCTTGGTCGCGCCCGAGAGTCCCGATGCGGTGCTCGACGCCATGGCTGATCCGGCGGTCAGGATCGTCTCGTTGACCGTTACCGAGAAGGGCTATTGCCACGCGCCCTCGACGGGAAAGCTGGATTTCACTCATCCCGACATCGTTGCCGACCTTGCAGATCCCGAGCGGCCGAAATCCGCGCCGGGCTTTCTCTGCCGTGCGCTCGACCGTCGCCGGAAGGCGGGGCTTCCGCCTTTCACGGTTCTCTGCTGCGATAATCTGCCGGAAAACGGTGCGATGCTGCGCGGCATCGTGCTTGAGCTCGCCGGGCGGATGGAGGAAGACCTCGCGGCATGGATTGAGGCGGAGTGTTCCTTCCCTTGCGCCATGGTCGACCGGATCGTACCGGCGACGACCGAAGCCGACATCGAGCGCTTGACGGAACGCACTGGCGTATTCGATGCAGCGCCTGTCATGCACGAGCCTTTTCGCCAGTGGGTGATAGAGGATCGTTTCACCGGCGGAGCCCGTCCCGATTTCGGCGCGGTTGGCGTCGAGATGGTAGACGATGTCCGGCCTTACGAACACATGAAACTGCGCTGCCTGAACGGCACCCACTCGGCGCTCGCCTATCTCGGCTATCTTTCAGGCGCGGAGAATGTCTCCGAGGCCGTGGCGCGGCCGGCCTTGGCCAGTTTCGTTCGCCATCTCTGGTCCAAAGAGATCATCCCCGTGCTGACGCCACCGCCCGGGGTCGATCTTCATGCCTATGCCGACGCGCTTATGGATCGCTACTCCAATCCACGCATTCGCCATCGGACCTGGCAGATCGCCATGGACGGTTCGCTGAAGCTGCCGCAGCGTCTGCTTGGCTCGATCGCGGAGAACCTCGCAGCCGGCCAAGTGCCGGAGGGCCTGTTCCTCGTCGTCGCGGCCTGGATGCGCTACACCTCCGCGACCGACGAGAACGGCGAAACGATTGACGTCCGCGATCCGATGGCGGATCGCCTTCGCGCGATCTGGGAAAAGGGCGGGTCGCTGGCGGAAATCGTCCAGGCCTATTTGGCGATCGAGGAAATCTTCCCCGTATCGCTGGCCTCCGAACCCGCCATGCACGAAGGCCTCGAAAGGGCGCTCGGCACGCTCATCGACATCGGCGCGGAGAAGGCTGCGGCGCATTTAACCGAGCACGCCTGACGGTTATTTGACGGAGAATTGTGGGAATCCCGGTGGTCTGGCAGGATTGAAACTGCGACTTTAACGCAGGGATGAACTCATGAACCGCATTGCCAAACCCGTAATCGCCGCCGCATTGCTGGCATCCGCGACGGCTTATCCGGCTTCCGCCGAAACCTGCCGGGACCGTTTCGTCCGTTTGCTGGTTGGGGGCAGTGGCGACGGCGCGGTGAAAATCCATGTCACGCAGGAGATCAAGGGCGCGCCGGCCAGTCAGAACTGGTTCTATCAGCAAGCGCCCGGTCACTGGATGACCGAGATGATCGAACCTGCCGGCCAGCCCTGGGTGCTGACCCACGCCGATGTCATGTACACCTCCGCCGATCATGGCGAGAGTTGGACGAAACTGCGCGCACTCGACAGCGATCCGGACGCTGCGACGGCTCAGATGGAGGCGAACGCGCAAACCGCGAAGAACGAGGTGTGCGGGAATGAGGAATTGGACGGCGTCATGTTCGACACGGTCGAAGCGGATTACGTTTCGATGCAGGGCTTCAAGTCGGAGAACCATCACAAATATTGGGTGCACCCCGAGACCGGCTTTATTGCGAAAGCGGTCTATCACCTGAAGTCCGAGGGTTTCGAGAGCACGACGACGCAACTGATCGAAGCGGCGCCGGACCTGACGCTCCCGACGCCCTGACGGGATTGCCTCGCTTGGACGATCTTCCGCCGCCTTCAGCCGTAAATTTTTGTAAGCCTTGACGCCGATCAACGCGCAATGGAGCGCCGCAAGCGACACTTGCCCTCATATGACGGAAGAGGGGCGCGAGGAAACTTGAACACCAAGCTACCGGAATTCACGCCCGCTGTCGATTTGACCACGTCGCACGGCACCGGCCCTGTGCGGCGCGAGAAGCCGCACTATGTGACGCTGACGCCGCCCTGCAGCAATGCCTGTCCGGCGGGTGAAGACATTCGTGGCTGGCTCGCCGAGGCGCAGGCGGGCCGATATCGCGAGGCATGGGATATCCTGACGGCGCAAAATCCCATGCCGGCCGTTCACGGCCGTGTCTGCTACCATCCCTGCGAAAGCGGCTGCAATCGGGGCGAGGTCGACGCACCCGTCTCGATCCATGCCGTCGAGCGTTTCCTCGGTGACATGGCTGCGGAAAAGGGCTGGGCGTTCAAGGCAGTTCGCCCGCCGAGCGGGAAAAAGATCCTCGTCGTCGGCGCCGGGCCGGCCGGCCTTTCGGCGGCCTATCATCTCGCAAGACTCGGCCACGCCGTCGAGATCCGCGAGGCGGGCCCCGTCGCTGGCGGCATGATGCATTTCGGCATCCCGGCCTATCGCATGCCGCGCGCAGAACTGGCGCAGGAGGTGGCGCGCATCGAGGCGCTGGGCGTGAAGATCGTCACCAACCACAAGGTGACCGACCTGATGGCCGAAAAGCGCGACGGCGGCTTCGATGCGGTCTTCCTTGCGATTGGTGCCGGCCTCGGCAAGCGCGTGGACATCCCCGCCCGCGATGCGGCCCGCGTCCTCGATGCGGTCAATGTCCTGCACGAGACCAGCGCCGGACAGCCGCCTCTGCTCGGCCGCCGCGTCGTCGTCTATGGCGGCGGCAACACGGCGATGGACGCCGCCCGCACCGCGAAGCGTCTGGGCGCAGCCGAAACGTTGATCGTCTACCGGCGCGACCGCGAACACATGCCGGCGCATGCCTTCGAGGCCGATGAGGCGCTGGAGGAAGGCGTCAAGTTCAAATGGCTGACCACCATCCGCGAGATTTCAGGTTCCGACCTGACCATCGAACGCATGGAACTCGATGAAAACGGCCGCCCCCGGCCAACCGGCGAACTGGAGACTTTGTCGGCCGACGCGGTCGTGTTGGCGATCGGCCAGCAAAGCGACAGCGGCTTCCTCGCCACCATGCCCGGCATCGGCTTCACGCCGGACGGCGCGGTCGAGATCGGACCGGACATGATGACCGGTGCAGATGGCGTTTTCGCCGGCGGCGACATGGTACCGAGCCAGCAATCCGTGACGATCTCGGTCGGCCACGGCAAGCGCGCCGCCCGGCATATCGATGCTTGGCTTAATGGGGCCGGCTATGTCGATCCGCCGGCCGCCGATCTCGTCACCTTCGACAAGTTGCATCTGCCCGTCTATTCGGACGCCGAGCCGGGAGAACAGCGCCGGCTGGAAAGCGACCGGCGGGCCGGGTTCGACGAGATCGTCGGTGGCTTCACGGAGAAACAGGCCCGGTTCGAGGCGCAGCGATGCTACTCCTGCGGCGATTGTTACGAGTGCGACAATTGCTTCGCGGCCTGTCCCGAGGACGCGATCATCAAGCTCGGCCCCGGCAAGCGCTACGAATTCGACTACGACAAATGCACCGGCTGCGCGACCTGCTTCGAGCAGTGCCCCTGCCACGCCATCGACATGATCCCGGAGGTTGCCGCCAATGGCTGATGTCAATGAGGTGCAAGCGACGATGGACGGCAATTCGGCCGTTGCCCATGTCGCCTACCGGGTGAACGAAGTCTGCTCCATCTATCCCATCACCCCGTCCTCGCCGATGGCGGAACTGGCCGACGAATGGACATCGCACGGCCTCACCAACATCTGGGGCAATGTGCCGGTTATCCAAGAAATGCAGAGCGAGGGCGGCGCGGCGGGCGCCGTTCACGGCGCGCTGCAGGCCGGCGCGCTGACCACCACCTTCACGGCCTCGCAGGGCCTCCTCCTGATGCTGCCCAACATGTTCAAGATCGCCGGCGAACTGACGCCGTCGGTGTTCCATGTCGCGGCGCGTTCGGTCGCCACGCAGGCGCTGTCGATCTTCGGCGACCATTCCGACGTGATGGCGATCAGGCCGACCGGCTTTGCCATGCTGGCGTCGAATTCGGTGCAGGAGGCCCATGACATGGCGTTGGTCGCGCAGGCCGCCACGCTGAAGTCGCGCGTGCCTTTCGTCCATTTCTTCGACGGCTTCCGCACTTCGCACGAGGTCAACACGCTGACATTGGTGCCCGACGAGACCATCCGCGCGATGATCGACGACGAGGCGGTGAAGGCGCATCGGGCAAGGGCGCTGAACCCCGAGAACCCCTTCGTGCGCGGCACCGCCCAGAACCCCGATGTCTTCTTCCAAGGGCGCGAGGCGGCCAACCCCTTTCATCTCGCCGTGCCCGGTATCGTCGCCGATGCGATGGAACAGTTCGACGCGCTGACCGGCCGGCATTATAAATTGTTCGACTATTTCGGCGCGCCGGATGCCGAGCGCGTCATCGTCGTCATGGGGTCGGGTGCGGAAGTCGTTCGCGAGACGGTCGGCCATCTCGTCGCCCATAGCGAAAAGGTCGGCGTCATCATTGTCAGGCTGTTCAGGCCGTTCTCGGTCGAGCATCTTCTGTCTGCGCTCCCAGAAACATGCCGGGCGATCGCCGTTCTCGATCGGACCAAGGAACCCGGCGCGACCGGAGAGCCGCTCTATCTCGACGTCGTCTCAGCGATCATGCGTGCCGGCCGGGAGACCATGCCGAAAGTCGTCGGCGGACGCTACGGTCTGTCGTCGAAGGATTTCGATCCGGCCCAGGCCAAGGCGGTGTTCGACGAATTGAAGAAGCCGGAACCGCGCAACGGTTTCACCGTCGGCATCAAGGATGATGTGACCTTTTCCAGCCTCGATGTCGACGCGAGCTACGCGACCGAGCCGGACGATGCGGTTCGCGCCGTTTTCTACGGTCTCGGCGCCGACGGCACGGTCGGCGCCAACAAGAACAGCGTCAAGATCATCGCGGAAGATTCCGGGCGCTATGCGCAGGGCTATTTCGTCTACGATTCTCACAAATCCGGCGCCCAGACGGTTTCGCATCTGCGTTTCGGACCCAACCCGATCCGCTCGCCCTATCTGATCCGCTCGGCCAATTTCGTCGCCTGCCACCAGTTTCATTTCCTCGAAAAGATCGATGTGCTGCGGCTTGCCGCGCCCGGCGCGACCTTCCTCCTGAACAGTCCTTACGGTCTGGACGAGGTCTGGGAGCATCTTCCGCGCAGCGTCCAGGAACAGATCATCGCGAAGAAGCTGAAATTCCATGTCATCGACGCTTCGACGGCGGCGCGCGAGGTCGGCCTGAAGAACCGCACCAACACGGTGCTGCAGACCTGCTTCTTCGCGCTTTCCGGCGTGTTGCCGCATGACGAGGCGATCGCCGCCATCAAGCAGGCTATCTCCAAGAGTTACGGACGCAAGGGCAAGCGGATCGTCGAGCAGAACTGGGCCGCGGTCGATGGGGCGCTGGCGCGCCTCCACGAGGTCAAGGTTCCGGCAGAACCGTCCAGCCGATTCGAGCGCCCGCCGATCGTCCCCGACACGGCGCCGGACTTTGTCCGCCGGGTGACCGCGCGGATGATGGAAGGTCTGGGCGACGAGATCGCGGTCAGCGCCATGCCCGTCGACGGCACGTTTCCCTCGGGCACGGCAGCATGGGAGAAGCGCAACGTCGCCGAGGAGGTTCCGGTCTGGCGGCAGGATCTGTGCATCCAGTGCGGCCAGTGCAGTTTCGTCTGCCCGCACAGCGTGATCCGCGCGAAATATTACGACGAGGCACAACTCGACGGCGCGCCGGCGAGTTTCAAGTCCGCGCCGGTCAATGCCCGCGGCTATCCGGACGTGCAGTTCTCGCTGCAATTCTATGTCGAAGACTGCACCGGCTGTGGTCTGTGCGTAGAGGCCTGTCCGGCACAAAGCGCCGTCGAACCCGGCATCAAGGCCATCAATCTTGAGGAGAAGGCAGGGCTGGTCGCTGCGGAGCGGGAAAACATCGCCTTCTTCGAGGGCCTGCCGGTCAACGACCGCGCCCGCGTCGATTTCGCCAATGTCCGCGGCGTGCAATTCCTCGAACCGCTCTTCGAATTCTCGGGCGCCTGCGCTGGTTGCGGCGAGACTCCCTATGTGAAGCTCCTGTCCCAACTGTTCGGAGACAGGCTGATGGTCGCCAACGCCACCGGCTGCTCGTCGATTTATGGCGGTAACCTGCCGGTGACGCCCTGGACCAAAAACGCCGAGGGGCGGGGTCCGGCCTGGTCGAATTCGCTGTTCGAGGACAATGCCGAATTCGGCCTCGGCTTCCGGCTTGCGGCCGACAAGCATCTGGAGATCGCGCGCGACCTGCTGTGCCAGATGGCCGACGCCGTCGGCCCGGATCTTGTGACCGCCATTCTCGACGCTCCGCAGATCAGCGAATCGGAAATCCGCCGGCAGCGCGAACGCGTCGCCGAATTGAAGACGAAACTGCTGGCTCTCAAGGGCAATGCGACCGCCGAATACCTGCTTTCGGTCGTGGACCATCTCGTCCGGCGCTCGGTCTGGATCGTCGGCGGCGACGGCTGGGCCTATGACATCGGCTATGGCGGCCTCGACCACGTGCTCGCCAGCGGCCGCAACGTCAATATTCTGGTGATGGATACCGAGGTCTACTCAAACACCGGCGGCCAGGCATCCAAGGCGACGCCGCTCGGCGCGATCGCCAAATTCGCCGCGGCTGGCAAGCGCACCGCGCGCAAGGATCTCGCCCTGCAGGCGATCGCGTATGGCAATGTCTATGTGGCGCAGGTAGCGATGGGCGCCAATCCGCAGCAGACACTTCAGGCCTTCCGCGAGGCGGAAGCCTGGGAAGGCACGTCGTTGATCCTGGCTTACAGCCACTGTATCGCCCATGGCTACGATTTGCGGAAAGGGCTTTCGCAACAGGACAAGGCGGTGGCGAGCGGCTACTGGCCCCTGCTACGCTACGATCCGGCTTTGCGAGGCGTCGGCGAGGCGCCGTTCCGGCTCGATTCGCCCCGCCCGACCCTGCCCTTCAAGGACTACGCCTACAACGAGCTGCGTTACAGCGCGCTCGCCGCAAGTCGGCCCGACAAGGCGGCCGCGCTGCTCGGCGAGGCACAACAGGCGATCCGCGACAAGTATCACAGCTATGAGGAATTCGCGCGCATGGATGCCGGCCCGAACCCCTCGGAAGTCATGGGCGCGGCGCGCAAGCTCTAGGGAGGCCGACATGGATCTGACCACCAGCTATCTCGGCCTTTCGTTGAAAAACCCGGTGGTGGCGAGCGCCGGCCCGCTCAACCGCCATCTCGACAATCTTCTGCACCTGCAGGATTGCGGCGCAGGTGCGGTGGTGCTGCCATCGATTTTCGAGGAGCAGATCGAGCGCGAGCAGGAGATTTTCGATGCGTTGATCGACCATGGCGCGGACAGTTTCAGCGAGGCGTTGAGCTATTTCCCGGCACAGACCGCCTATGCCTACGATACGGGCCAGCATCTGGCTCTCATCGAGAACGCGGCGGCTTCGCTCGCCATTCCGGTCATCGCCAGCTTGAACGGCACCACCGCCAATGGCTGGGTGGATTATGCGCGGGACATCGAGCAGGCCGGCGCAGCCGCGATCGAACTGAACATCTTCTTCATCCCGTCTGACGCAACCGAGAGCGGCCTGGACGTGGAAGCCCGCTATGTCGACGTTGTGCGCGCCGTCAGTTCCACCGTGAAGATCCCGGTCTCGGTCAAGATCGGCCCCTATTTCTCCTCGCCGGGCCATATGGCCGGCGAACTGACGGAGGCGGGCGCAAAAGGCCTGGCGATGTTCAACCGCTTCTACGAGCCCGACATTGATCCTGCCACGCTGACGGTCAGGCCGGACATCCAGCTATCGAACGCCTATGAAATGCGGCTGCCGCTTTTGTGGATCGGCGTGCTCGCCGGACGCACCCCAGCTTCGCTGGCCGCGACGACCGGCGTGGAGACCCCCGAGGACGTCGTCAAGTACCTGCTCGCCGGCGCCGACGTCGTCATGACAACGTCGTCACTGCTGCGCCACGGAATCGACCACATGCGCGTTCTCGTCGACGGTCTTACCGACTGGCTGTCCTCACGCGGCCTGAATTCCCCCGCCGACATCCGCGGCAGGATGAGCCACGCCAATGTGGACAATCCGGAAGCTTACGAACGAGCGAACTACATCAAGGTCCTACAGGACTTCGACGGCTTATAGCCGGATACGGACAATTCTTGGAAGAAATGGTGCCAGAAGAGGCGTCACACTAGTTAGATAAGTTGTTGATAAAATTATATAAAAATATTCTTCTATGCTAGAATACCAGCAAAGATACCAACACGCGTCGATTGACGTCCTGATTTGGGCAAGGGCCGAGTTCACTTTTTTGGGAAGTCATATTTCTTCCAGTTGACCGATCGCCATGCATTCTTCGTCGGCGCATCACCTATCGCATCCACAACGGCACTTGCCACTCTTGCGAGTCGGGCATCAATCACTTCTCCAGCAACTTGAACCCGTCCGTCTTTCTCGTACGTGCGCCCTTGTCGAAAGAATTCCAAGCTTCGAAGAGCGCGCTGCTCCACTTCTCCCGCGTCGGCTACAGCCACATGAAAAATTATCTTCCAATCACTAATGTTTGCGTAGTTATGCCCGCAGAGATTTCTTTCTCGCTGATCAACGTTGATCGCCGTTCCGATCTTAAGAACCTTCGCACTCAGCGATCCGGCAATATAGACATAGCCATCGGAGTGATAACGCTTTTGATAAGCGAGCTTCTTCGTATCACATTGAACACAGTGACCCGATCGTGATCTAAGTCTGTGGCCTTCCTTCGAGCATGGCGAACCCAGGACTACGGTTTTGCCAGCTTCGCGAACTCGCCTTTTCCAGTAACTGGTTGATTGGTTTCTGGCGTCGTAGACATCCGCTTCAGCTAGGCCTTGGGACCTTAAGAACGACTTCTCTGCAGGCGTGAGCATCGGAAGAAATCCAGCGAATATCCAACAGAGTATAACTAATCGGGATCAAGCCGGCAATTTGTGGGCGGTATTCGAAAAAGTGGAACGCCTAACGAATGGCCCGATCGATCTTGGCGAATTCCCTGTCTTCGATCATCACAAAGATGCATTTCCCGCCGGACCGATCCGCCCAGAGGTCCCCGACCAGGCGCTTCTCCTTGGAATCGTCGGTCGAAGAAAGATGCGCGCCCTTGTATTCAACCACCAGCAGTCGTTCGTCGTTCAGCAGAGCTACGAAGTCCGGATAGAACTTGTCAGTAGCGGTTTGCAGCCAGAACGAGCCCGGTTGCTGAGACGTATTGCGAATCCATGCTTTCACCTCGGCGAGGCGTTCAAGATACACAGCGCAATCATATTCCTCGCCGCTTGGTTCCAGATCGCCGACCACACGAAATTGGTGCTTCTGGAAGTTGGTTCCTCCGCGATAGGGCTGGCGATATCCATAGCGGCTTTCATCAAATACCAACTCCAGGTCGGAACTCGTTTTGAAATCCAGTCCGCCTTGCGGGATCAGGGCATGCTGGAATGCTTCGCTCTCGCGTCGGTCGCGATGTTTCGCAATGGTCTTCACCAGCGCCTCAACAATCCGAAACTTTGCACGCGCCAGTTCGTCCAGCGTCATTCCGGTCTTGTCGGAAATTGTTTCTAGCGCCTTGGCTATGAACAGTGTCGACGAAATCCGCGTAATGTCGCGGCGCGAGGAATACGGCAAGCGACGATCCAGCCAATTTACCAAGGCGTTCTTTGTCCAGCCACGCTCCTGCAGGTTGAGTGCAAGTTGCTCGTGAAGATCCGAGACGAACTCAACCGTTACATGCCCGCCCTTGTCGACGTCCACATGGGCTTCTTCGCGCGCCTTACTCGGGGGCACGAAGAATTCCATGAGAAGCGCTGAATCGTCATTTTCGAGCTTCCACGGAATGTCGAGGAAATGGGCGCGGTCAAAAAGCTGAAGCCCATTGGCCGTTTGAACTGCGAGCCGTGGCACCGCGAAGCGCACAGGCTCCTTGTCCGGTTCTACTGACTTTAGGCGCGCGCCGCGTGACTTGTGAACGAGCGCATCAACGAGGCTTGCTGCAGCGTCCGGCATCGCCAACAACAGGCTTTTTCGGTCGTAGTCGTTGAGTGCACCTCGTGCACGGATGACCCGAGACGCCGCATCGATAGAAACGCGCCCGCCGGTTGCTGCCTCGATGGTGGCGGCAATATCGGCCAATTCAATTCCGTCCGGTATGGCCTCTTCGTGAACATAAGCCGAGCCGCCGTCCTCAAGGCCTTGCAGAGGCTCGGTGACGGCACGCACCAGCGCTTGCGCTTCAACCCGCTCAAAACCATTGTTCACCAGCCCGTCGCGAAGGGTCTGCGCGGCGTTCTGGAAGCTAGTTGTCGTGGCGAAGGCGTAGGCGCGATTAAGATCGTCGTTCTTCTTCCATTTCGCGCCGGGCAGGCGCAACACGCGGCCTAGAAGTTGCTCCACCGAGCGTGCCGACTTCTGCTCTGCAACAGAACACAACACATAGGCGAAAGAGCAATCCCAGCCTTCCTTGAGCGCCTGTTGCGTGATGATGAACCGGACCTTGCAATCTCGGTCGAAGAGGTCGACGCCGTCGAGCCCCTTGCTGTCGCCGGTTGCGATAACAATGTGCTCTTTGGGCACGCGGAAATCTTCGACAAGCAGCTTCTGCAACTCTTCGGCATGCAGTGTTTGCTTGAGCTTCGATTTCGCTTCCGCCTGAAGAAGCATCACCGGCCGGACGAATTCTCCGGTATCCTTTTCTTCTGCCTTCGCCGTAACGCCTAGCTCGTCCAGCCAGGCCATTGCATCGCTGATCGTGTCGCGCGGATCGCTTCGGCCTCGAAGTATGACCGGAAGCTTGATCATCTCTTCGGCCTTCAGCTCAGCGGCCGACACATGGTGCAACACGTTCGACGCGTATATGCCTTTCTCCGGCTTGTGCTCTTCTGGGGTCACTGGCGTTGCCGTGAATTCGACGATCAGGGATGGCTTGAGGCGCGCCAAGGTATCGAAGGAAAGGTCGGTGCGCGCGTTGTGTGCTTCGTCGACGATGACCATGGGCCGCCGCATGCGCAGTACATTTGCGAGCGACGGAACGGGGTCGCCCGAAGGTCCGGCTTCCAGCGTCGCTTTCAATGCCTCTGCGATGCCGGTGAAGTGGTCCATGAGTTCGCCGTTGGCGTCGTAGACCTTGCGGCCTTCAGTCTCCTCGACGCGGAAAGCTTGAATCGTGGCCACGATGACAACGGCACCGCCGTCATAGTCCGCACGTTTGGCATATAGCGCCTCCTGCGCGGTCATGACGCGAACGTTCTCGCCGAACCGGTCGGCGAGTGCGCGCCTGTTTGGGTGCGATCGGTCCCGCAAGCTTGATAGCGTTTGTTCGCGGATCGCTTGCGACGGAACCAGCCAAAGCACTGTCGGATTCTCGCACCGAAGGAGAGTGTCCGCTGCCACGGCAACGCTGTGGGCAGCGAGAATGGTCTTCCCGCCGCCGGTCGGAACGCGCAAGCAGACATAGGGTAAACCAGGGAGACCGGGCGGTCCAACGAAGGGACGTTTCGTCAGCGCATAGAATGCCGTATCTGCATCGTTGAGTTCGACGGCTTTCGCCAGAAAAGCGCGAAGGCTGGCGAGTGTCTTGATCTGATACTTCTTGAGATGGAATACCGGCAACGACATCGATCAAATCCCTTCGATCTGGTAGGGGATTTGTTTGAACGTCACACCGAGTTGCGAAAGCCGGTCGTCTGGCACGGTGCAGCCTTCCGCATAGACAACGCGCGCGCCGGTGAACCCCGTTTCGGGAAGGGGCAGGTTTTCAAGCGCGGAAGCCGTGAGCACGTTCCCGGCATTGGCGCTGGCGACGCCAATCGCTTCGGCCGCGTGAAGCAGATAGACCGCTCGCCCTTGGAACGTGCCGATCAAGGCCGACGAGCTGTCGGCCCGGCGCGGAATTGGCGAGCCCGTCTCACAGAAGAAGACATGCGCGGCAAGGTCGGGATAGGTGACGGCCGGGCTCACATTGCCGTCAGCATCGAAAAGCGGTTCGCCGAGGGTGCAGAAGCGAAAGCCACCGCCCCCCTGCCAGTCAACCTCAGCAGAGATGCCCCCCTGCTCACCTCCTATGACCTTCGACAATCTCGGAGCGCAGTGGGTGGTCGCGTGATCTCCCATCTCCACGCCCAGCCAATTTCGGCCCATTTTATGCGCAACCGCAGCAGTGGTTCCAGAACCGAGAAAGGAATCTAGTACGATGTCCTCCCTGTCGGTCGCGATTTCCAATATCCGTTGAATAAGCTGCTCTGGCTTCACCGTAGAGAATGGCTCTTGACTTGGAATCAACTCGCGTTGATGTGCCTTAGCTTGCCGCGATGTCTTCACATCCAGAAGAATTGTCGGGTGCGGCCTGGTAGGAATTTCAGGCGCAAACTCGCGCGCGTATGGAACCCATACGCTTTCGCCTCCCTTACTTCGTTCCTTCCAAACAAGCCGGTTTTCGGCCTTGAGTTTCGTAACGCCAGATGGGCTGTATGCCCAATTTGCCTCACGGCCATCATCATGGATTGGATAAACCGCTGTGCCATCAGGCGCTTCAATCGCGAAAAACATAGTGGGCCGATCTTCGCGGAGACTGTTTGCGCCGTTCTTCTTCACCAAACGGTCACGGTGAAGTCTCGGCTCTTCCTCCGTGCTTCTATATGACAGTAGGATTGAAGGATCGCCCTTCTTTTTGAATGCAGCGCTCTCTTTGTTCCGCTCATAACAGAATAGATATTCATGGTCGGGTGTTATCGGAACCTTGTTGTCGTTTGGGCTGTCGACCTTCTGCCAGATGAAGGAAGTGACGAAGTTCTTCCTGCCCATTATCTCGTCAAGGACAACCTTAAGCGAGTGAGCCTCGTTGTCATCGCATGAAATCCAAATCGAGCCGTCTTCAGTAAGGAATTCCTTCAATAAACGCAGGCGCGGATACATCATGCACAGCCACTTATCATGGCGCGAAAGGTCTTCGGCTTCTTTGCCAACAACCGAGCCGAGCCACGCCCGAATTTCAGGCGAGTTTACGTTGTCGTTGTAGACCCAGCCCTCGTTGCCGGTGTTGTAGGGCGGATCGATATAGATGCACTTCACTTTGCCCGCGTAATAGGGAAGCAGCGCCTTCAGCGCTTCGAGATTGTCGCCCTGCACAAGCAGATTGCCCGCGTCCGCGTCGCCGACGCTCTTGTCCTTGTCGCAATGGATCAGCCGGTAGGGTACGTCGCGATGGTGGTTGACCACCGCCTTCTTGCCGATCCAGTCGAGTGTGGGCATGACGCCTCCCGTTGCGCGCAGTCAGGATATTCGAATCGCTTCGAACTATAGCAAGCAGGTAGCCATGGCATCACTTTTTCAGCGGACTTCGGTGCCCTTCATCCTGCCTTGAGCTGAAGGAAGGCGACAACTCTTGCGATGGTATCTTGATCCGGTACATCCGGGCTCAATGCATCCATCGTCGCGGACTTATTCAGTCTCTCAAAAATTTCTGCCCGGCGATGGCTTGGAACCTTAGCGTAGCTCTGGAACGTGGTTGCTACGTTCGCGTGCCCGAAATTTGCTGACCAGGCCGCCCACTCCTCTGTAGTGGTGGTCACTTCAATGCCAATCTGGGCAAGTGTCTTTCTAAATGAGTGCGGATTGAAATAGGGCAGCCCGACCGCTTCAAAGGCCTCGCGGTAAATTCGCCTGATCGCGTCGGCGTTCTTCCAAAACTTCCGATCTAGGCCGATAGGCGCGAAGTGGCCTGCTTCATTCAGGCCGACTCGGGTTGCCGGGAAGAGAGGATCGTCCGGCCCGAATAACATTTCGGTCTTCAAATACGAAATCCAATCAATGACGATATCCTCGATGTCAGCGCCTACCGGAAAGAACGAGGACGTTAGGGTCGCGCGGTTCTTCGTTCTGACTGTGCGCGCATCCTGAAATATCGTTCGCGCCGTCAAATCTATATGGCGTAGGGAAAGCGAGGCGATCGCGTCATCCCGCGCGCCGGACAGGATTCCAAAGGCAATGATTGCCCGGTTGCGTTTCTCGATTCCGGTTCCGTTACGCATGGAAAATATCGCGTGGCGGATTTGCTCCATGCTCGGGACCGGGCGCTCACGATGGGCGGTGGCAATTCGGCTATCATTGGCGGACGGATTGAAATATTCCGCGTCCGAATAGCGGATACGGGATTTGTATCCGGGTTGTCCGGCGAGCCATTGGGCAAAGGCCTTGAGAGCCATGAGGCGGGAATGAATCGTCGCTTTGGCGAGCGGCTTGCCCGTCGCGGGATTGGTGGCATCATGGACATCGCGTTTGAACTTGCGTGCCTGCTCGATATGGAAATGCGCAAAATCCTTGTGTCCGGTCGATGCCTCGAAAGAAGCGATTGCCGCCGCCGCTTGGTCTACGCTCTTCGGTGAAAGGCGCTTCGCTTCCCCCAAGAAGGCGAGATACTGGCGCTTGATGCGCTCGTTCTTGACGTTGTGTTTTCGCATGCTGATCAGTCCTCTGTTTCGTGCTCAATCAGGCAGGGATCAGTGCCCTTGGTTAGGGGGTGGCAGCCTTGCCTGATCGTGACGCCGAGAACGGCCTTCAAGGCGGAAAGATCGGTCGTCGAGACGCGCTTGTGCATGACGGTGGAACAGACCGAACACAGCGCCCGCATGTTCCCGCTGGTCACGCTTAGTGGAAAGAATTCGGCTTCCGCAAAGGCAGGCGCTCGTGGCTCGCGGCACTTGAAACAGTAGCATTCATGCAATCGGCATTTTTTCTTCGAGCGGGTCGGCCTATCTAGGAAATCCCGTAATTCGCCGCCCAGAATCAGGAATGGCTTTCGATCGGCGATCACCGGTAATCCTTTGTCCTGCCACCGTCTCACTGTTCCTTTCGAGACGCCGAGAACGCGCGCCGCTTCTTCGAAGGTGTAATTGTGATGTAGTTTGATGGCCGACCGGCGCGCTCGGTATGCCATCCTAGGAAGCGCCCTTCTCGATCAGTGCGCGGATATCCTCGACACGCCACACCGTAATGCGAGGGCCGAGCTTCATCGGTTTCGGAAAGCGGCCGTCCTTTACCCCCGCCCACCATGTCGACTTGCTAATCGGGATCGGGCCGTCGGGCGCGATGATGGAAGAGAGACGGAGAAATCCGTTTTCGGGGAGTGCGTCCGGCATGGTGCCACCTCGTGCTGTTGCGTCGAGGTGAGGCTTAGAATGTCCGTTTTGGCGGTTGGCCGAGTTCGGTTTTGGCCTAACCGAATTCGGTTTGCTTTTGGCTGGTCGGTTGGCGATCAGGGAAGCAGGTCTTTGGCCTCGGTGAGATATCTCCGAATTGTATCCTCATCGAGAGATAATCCGATCAGCTGAAGGTCGCTTGATATTTCCCGAGACGTTGACGTGCGCGCCGCATCAGGATTGTGGCCATAGCCTTTGATAGCCATGCCAATCACCAGCTTGAGCAATGATTGCCGCTCGCGACTCGCTGCCGACTTACTCGAGCCGCTTTCCAATTCGGCGATGCGGCTGTCTTTTTCGGCAATTATGCTCCGAACGCGTTCGGCCGCTTCGGATGAAGCCCTATCGAGTTCGGCAATTTGAGCGGCTTGCTGCTCGGTTGTTTTCTTTTCAAGTTCCAGCCGTTCCTGAAGCGCCTCAACCAACTGAACCTTTGCGTCGTAGAAAGTTTTCCAATCCGCGATTTGTTGACCCAGAGCCTCAACGGCGACTTCCAATTCGGGCGGGACCTGCATCTTTGTTCGCCGTGCCCATGCCAAGAAGAATGGCGGCAATGTATGAGTGTAGAGCTGTTGCATGGTAACGGCGCGCTGCACTAGCAGCCGCCTGTCGGCGAAATCATTCGCGAGAGGAGATTTGTTGAGATAAGGCGATAAGGCCTCCCAGGTCACTTGTCGCGGTTCTTTGCCGAGCGACAACGCCACGGCTTCATCCTGTGTCCAGTAAGATGCCGCCGCCCAATAGCCGAAGTCTGCCGCTACGTCCGGCTGATTGAACCAAAGCGCGGCCTCTTCGCGCCGAATTCTCTGCTCTTCCGCTAGTCGAAGTCGTTTTCGCTCCTGATCGACTCGCATGTCGATTTCAGAAGAAGAAAGCCTTCCAAGCTCTTCGCGGTAGAGGGCGGCTTCCTTTGCCATGGCCGCCAGATCAGCTCCACTTTCTGTGGTTCTCTTCCGCTCGCCGAGCGTCGCTACGCCGACAAGCGAAAGTCGCGGAAAGCGGCAGCGCACTAGGAACTCGATCGGATCGAATTCGCTTTTCATTGGCAGTCTGGCCATATCGCTGTGTCCTCCAGCGATATTTGGCCAGACGATTGGCTTCAAAGTCTAGGGGAAGAACTTACATCAATCGGCACGCATCAGGCTTTTCACCTCGGTCGCCCACCAATCGCTCATTCTCACCCGTTCATCCCAATACTGAGCTCGATGATAGGCGCGCCGCACCTCGTCAGCGCCCATATGCCCGAGTTCCGCTTCGATCGCGTCAGGCAGCCATTTGCCGCTTTCGTTCAGAAGGCTGGAAGCGGTCGCGCGAAAGCCGTGCGCGGTGGCTTCGTGCTTGGCGAAGCCAAGGCGTCTCAGCGCGGCGTTAAGGGTGTTTTCGCTCATGGCGCGCTGCGGTGATTGAATGGACGGGAAGACATTCGCGCGGTTGCCGGTCAGGCGGCGGATATCGTGAAGAATTTCGACCGACAATGGCGGAAGAGGTTTGCGATGCTCACGCCGCATCTTGCTGCGCTTGGCGGGGATGGTCCATATTGCCTTGTCCAGGTCGAATTCAGACCATTCGGCCTGTCTCAGTTCACCCGGACGCGGATAGAGCAGGCACATCAGTTTGAGTGCGGCGCGCGTTTCTGGTGTACCTTCATAGCCCCATATCGCCCGGACAAGCCCGGCGAATTGCTTTTTGTCTGTAATGGCAGCGCGATGGGTGACCTTTGGAGCAATCAATGCGCCGCGAAGGCCGAATGTCGGATCGTTGTCCGCGCGAGCGGTCGCGATAGCATAGCGAAAGACCTGTCCGATCGTGGCGCGCAATCGCCGGGCGGTTTCGTAGTTGCCATCGCTCTCCACTTTGCGGAGAGGGATCAATATTTCGGATGCAGTGATTTCGGTAATCGGACGGTTGCCGAAATGATGGCTGGCCATGCCAAGCAGCCATCGCTTCTTCGCCAAGGTGGCTTCCGCTCGGCCTTCGCGTTCGGCTTTCGAGAGAAACTCATCCGCAATGGCCTTGAAGGTATTACCGTTGGCCACCTTCTTGGCGGCCCTTTCGGTCTTGATCAGCACGGACGGGTCAATTCCCGTCGCGAGAAGTCGCTTTGCATTATCCCGCTTCTCTCTGGCCTCCGCGAGCGTGGTGATGGGATATGAGCCGAATGCCAGCGTCTTCTGCTTGCCGCCATACCGATAAGCCATCCGCCACAATTTCGAACCAAGCGGCGAAATCAGTAAATGCAATCCGCCAGCGTCGCTGACTTTAGTCGGTTTCTCCGATGGTTTAAGGGCTCTGATTTGGGTGTCAGTGAGCGGCATTGTTGGTATCCCGATTGCCGAAGCGTTGGCATTTTCAGCCGAATGCCAACGATGATACCAACAAATTTTCTGGATGCCAACGAACCGGGTCGGAGCTTGCTGGACGATCAGATGGTAAAAAACCCGGAAATCCGGGCTTCTGTGTGCTGCTCTTGAAGCCGTTCGGACAATGTCGGAGAAGAAAATGGTGCCCAGAAGAGGACTCGAACCTCCACGCCTTGCGGCACACGGACCTGAACCGTGCGCGTCTACCAATTCCGCCATCTGGGCACGGTTTGGCTAGGCGGCACCCATTAGAAGCACGCGCGCGCCAAGTCAACGGCGTTGCGGGGCTTCCGGTCGGAATTTGTAACAATTTTTCAACCCGCTCGATCCGCCCGGCGCGGACAATCGCCTAAAGCCGCGCGATCCGCTCCGTCAGCAGCTTGAAGAAGCCATCGGCGTCTATGTCGCGAATGACATGGGCGTTCTTCGGCCTGTCGGTCACGCCCCACCAGTCGACCACCGTCATGCCCATCGTCAGCTCCGAACCGGTCTCGATCTCGACATTGCAGTCGCGGCCCGAGAATAGTTCCGGCTTTAGTAGCCAGGCGATCACGCAGGGATCGTGCAGCGGCCCGCCATCGGTGCCGTATTTGTCCTCGTCGAAACGCTCGAAGAAATCGATCAGTTCGGCGGCGGCCTCTGTCACTTTCGTACCATGCATGCGCATCGCTGCGATCCGGTCGCGTGTCGTCAGCGCTTTGTGGGTGCAGTCGAGGGGGATCATCACGATCGGCACACCGGAGCGGAACACGGTCGCAGCCGCATGCGGATCGACATAGATGTTGAATTCTGCCGTCGGCGTTACGTTACCGCCCTCGAAGAAGCCGCCGCCCATCATCACGATCTCGCGGATCTTTGGCGCGATGTCCGGGGCCCGGATCAGCGCCAAAGCGATATTGGTGAGCGGGCCAAGCGTGCACAGAGTCACTTCGCCGGACGCGCGCTCCCGAAGCGTCTCGATGATGAAGTCGACGCCGTGCTGCGTTTGCAGCGGCATCACCGGCTCCGGCAGGTCCGGCCCGTCCAGCCCGGTCTTGCCGTGCACATATTCAGCGGTGACCAGATCGCGCATAAGCGGCCGCGACGAACCGGCAAATACTTTCGTCTGCGGCCGGTCCGCCAGCTCGCAGATCTTGCGCACATTCTTCTCTGTCAGCGTCAGCGGCACATTGCCGGCGACGGCGGTGATGCCGAGCACGTCGAACTCGTCGCTCGCCAGCGCCAGCAGGATGGCAAGAGCGTCGTCCTGTCCCGGATCGGTGTCGATGATGATGGCCCGGCGATCCGGCATGGTGGCTCCTGCTTGCAATCGGTTTTTCGCCGGACCATATCAGGAGCGCCGGCGAATGCCATAACGGGTTCGCCGGAAATGTCGCTTGGACTGAAAGGACATCACCATGTCGCGCGTGCCGCCCTTTTCGAGCCCGCTGCTCGTCGGTTTCGAGACCATCGAGAAATCGCTCGAACGTATTGCCAAGAGCTCCGACGGCTACCCGCCCTACAATATCGAACGGCTGGTCCGGGAAGGTGCCGAGGTTCTGCGCATCACGCTGGCCGTTGCCGGCTTTTCCATCGAGGATCTGGATATCTCCACGGAGGATTCGCAACTGGTCATCCGCGGCCGCCAGTCCGACGAGGAGCCGCGTGAGTTCCTGCATCGCGGCATCGCGGCGCGCCAGTTCCAGAAAGCTTTCGTTCTCGCAGACGGCATGCGCGTGCTCGGCGCGGAACTGAAGAACGGCCTGCTCTCCATCGACCTCGATCGGCCGCAGCCCGAAAAGCTGATCCGGAAAGTCGAGATCGTCCACCGCGACTGACCGCCGCTCTCACTCGAATGTGACAAAGCGTGTAGCGCCGCTCCGATTGACCCAGAGCCCGGCGCATCTATGGTTCGACCAAGAATTCGTCAACGAGGGGACGATCCGATGAAACGCCTGTCTGCTGCTCTTGCCGCGCTCGCACTTTCCACCACGCTTGCTGTCGCCGCCGAACCCGATCCGTCCGATTGGACAGCCGTGCTCGGTGACGCCAGGGGCGAGACGGTCTACTGGAACGCCTGGGGCGGCTCGCAATCGATCAATGCTTATATCGACTGGGTTGGCGGCGAGTTACAGGAGCGATTTGGCGTCAAGCTCGTCCATGTGAAGATCGATGACACCGCCAATGCGGTCGCCACTGTCGTCACAGAGAAGGCCGCCGGCAAGGATGAGGACGGCACGATTGACCTCATTTGGATCAATGGCGAAAACTTCGCCTCGATGAAGCGGCAGGGTCTGCTCTTCGGCCCGGACTGGGCGCAACAATTGCCCAACTGGCGATATGTCGACGTCGAGAACCAGCCGACCATCACCACCGATTTCACCATTCCGACCGACGGCATGGAATCGCCCTGGGGCATGGCGAAGCTGGTGTTCTTTTATGACAGCGCTCGCACCGATGCGGGAGACCTGCCGGATTCGGCCGACGAACTGCTCGCATGGTCGAAGGATAATCGCGGCCGGTTCTCCTATCCCCAGCCGCCGGATTTCATCGGCTCTTCCTTCCTGAAGCAGATCCTGTCGGAAAAGATTGCCGATCCCGCCAAGCTTCTGAAACCCGTCGAGGCGGACGAATTCGCCGAACTTTCGAAGCCGCTCTTCGATTATCTCGACGAATTGCACCCCAATCTCTGGCGTTCGGCCAAGGCCTTCCCGAAGGATTATCCGTCGATGAGCCAGTTGCTCGCCGACGGCGAACTTGACATCACTTTCGCTTTCAATCCGGCGGAAGCCTCAAGCGCGATTGCCAACGACCTGCTGCCCGACACGGTGCGCTCCTTCACCTTCTCCGGCGGTACCCTGTCGAACACCCATTTCGTTGCAATTCCCTATAATGCCGCTGCGAAGGCGGGTGCGCTCGTGACCGCGAATTTCCTGCTGTCGCCCGAAGCCCAGGCCCGCAAGCAGGATCCGCAGATCTGGGGCGATCCGACTGTTCTGGCGATGGACAGGCTGGATGATGCCGACCGGGCCCGTTTCGCGTCGCTCGATCTCGGCATCGCCACCCTGCGCCCCGACGAACTCGGACCGGCCCTGCCCGAGCCGCATCCCTCCTGGATGTCGATGGTCGAGGAGGAGTGGGCGCGCCGCTACGGCGTCGCCAACTAGCCGCTCCCTTTCCGGTGCTTCGTTTCGCACCCGCCATCGCGATCGCCGTGCTCGCTCTGCCGGTGATCGGTGGACTGGCAGGCACATTTCTGCCCGCCTTCGGCTATCTGCCGGCGCTCGGCGGGGAAAGCCTGTCGCTGGAGCCGTTCCAAATCGTGCTCGCGCAGCCCGGCCTGCTGCGGTCCTGCGGGATCGCGCTGGCTGCCGGCGTAGTCACGGCGGCCGTTTCCACGGTGCTCGTCGCGCTCTTCGTCGGCGGCTGGTCGCAGACGCGGACATTCCGCTTCATCCAGTCGCTGGTTTCGCCGCTGCTGGCCGTGCCGCATGCCGCAGCCGCTTTCGGCCTCGCCTTCATGATCGCGCCGTCCGGCTTCCTTGCCCGGCTGGTGTCGCCCTGGGCGACCGGCTGGGACCGCCCGCCCGACTGGCTGATCGTCAACGATTCCCTCGGCCTGTCCCTGATGCTCGGCCTGATCGTCAAGGAAGTGCCGTTCCTGCTGCTGATGACGCTTGCCGCCCTGCCGCAGGTGCGGCTCGCGGCATCCACCCGGCTGTCGGCGTCGCTTGGCTACGGCCGCGTCTCGGGCTTCCTCTTCACCACATGGCCGGCCATCTACCGCCAGATCCGCCTGGCCGTCTTCGCGGTGATCGCCTTTGCTTCCTCGGCCGTCGATGTCGCCGTCATCCTCGGTCCGACCACACCGTCGGCGTTGCCCGTCCGCCTCGTCCAGTGGATGAATGATCCCGAACTGACTTCGCGTTTCATGGCGTCCGCCGGAGCGGTTCTGCAATTGGGCATAACGCTCGCGGCGCTGCTCGTCTGGCTGCTTCTTGAAAGGATCGGGCGCATGGCGGTGATGCATTTTTGCGGTGAGGGGCGCCGCTTCGGCACCGATCGCGCCATCCGGCATGTCGCGCTCACCTCGGTGGTGCTCACCGCGCTCATTGTCTTCGGCGGTCTCGCGGTTCTGGCTCTCTGGTCGGTCTCCGGCCTTTGGCAGTTTCCGAATGTCTTGCCGGATACGCTGACGCTGCGTGGCTGGATGCGGAGCATGCCGCAGATCGCCGGTCCGCTCTGGACCACGGTCACGGTCGGCTTCGCCTCGACCGCCCTGTCTGCGCTGATCGTCATAGGAAGCCTCGCGCGCGAAGGGCAGGTGCGGCGTGCTGGCAATCGCTGGGCGCTGTTCTTCCTCTATCTGCCTTTGCTGGTGCCTCAGGCCGGCTTCGTGTTCGGCCTGAAGCTCTTCCTCACCCATGGCGGCGTCGGCGCCACGTGGATGGCTCTTGTTCTGGTGCATATGGTCTTTGTGCTGCCTTACGTCTTTCTGTCGTTGGCCGCGCCCTGGCGCGCCTTCGATCCGCGCTACGAGGCCATCGCTGCCGGGCTCGGCAAGGGGCCGTGGGCCACGCTGCTCGCCATTCGCCTTCCCATGCTGTCGCGCGCCATTCTCGTCGCCTGTGCGGTCGGCTTCGCCGTCTCCGTTGGGCAGTATCTGCCGACGGTCCTGATCGGCGCCGGAAGGCTGGTGACGATCACGACCGAGGCGGTCGCGCTCGGCTCCGGCGGAAACCGCCGCGTGGTCGGCATCTACGCCTTCCTGCAGATGCTGCTGCCCTTCCTCGGCTTTGCCTTCGCGGCATTGGTGCCGGCGTTGCTTTTCCGCAATCGCCGCGCCATGAAGGTCGCCTGACTTCAACCCGGAGCTTTCCTTGCCTGACGAGACCGCCGGCCTGCGCCTCGATGCCGTGTGTATCCGCCTGAACGGGCGGGAACTGGTCGCTGTCGACCGGCATATTCGGCCCGGCGAAACCCTGACCGTCATGGGACCGTCCGGCTCCGGCAAGTCGACGCTTCTTGCCTATGTCGGCGGCTTTCTCGACCCGGTCTTTTCGGGCGAGGGAAGGGTTGTCTGCGGCGGCCGCGACGTTGCGCATCTGCCCGCCGGCGACCGCCACGCCGGCATCTTGTTCCAGGATCCGCTTCTCTTTCCGCACATGTCCGTTGGAGGCAATCTCGTCTTCGCCATCCCGCAATCCGTGAAGGGAAAGGCGGTTCGCCGGTCCCGTGCGTCGGAAGCGCTTGACGATGTCGGGCTGGCGGATTTCTTCGATCGCGATCCCGATACGCTCTCCGGCGGCCAGAAGGCGCGCGTCGCGCTCGCCCGGACATTGTTGGCCGCGCCGAATTTCCTTTTGCTCGACGAGCCCTTTTCCAAGCTTGACATGCAGTTGCGCGGCCAGATCCGCGATCTGGTATTCGACAAGGCGAAGCGCTCGCGCCTTCCCGTGATCCTCGTCACCCATGACGCGGCGGATGCCGAAGCCGCCGGCGGCGAGGTGATCGAAATCGGCCGGGACGCGGCATGACGCGTTTCGCCGTGCCCGACCTGCCCGTCGTCGAGGTCCTCGACGATCTGAAAGCCGCGCTCGCGGAAACCGCCAATGCGGTCCTCGTCGCGCCGCCCGGCGCCGGCAAGACGACCCTGGTGCCACTCGCGCTGCTCGATGAAGACTGGCTCGGCACGGAAAAGATCATCGTGCTGGAGCCGCGCCGGCTGGCCGCCCGCGCCGCGGCCCGCCGCATGGCGGAACTGTTGGGCGAAAAGGTCGGCGAAACCGTCGGCTACCGCATGCGCTTCGACACGCGGGTCGGCCCGAAGACCCGCATCGAGGTCGTTACCGAAGGCGTGTTCCAGCGCATGATCACCGGCGACCCTGAACTTTCCGGCATCGGCGCGATTCTCTTCGACGAGTTTCATGAGCGCAGCCTCGACGCCGATTTCGGTCTCGCGCTCGCTCTAGACGTGCAGGAGGGTCTGCGCGAGGATCTTCGTATTCTGGTCATGTCGGCGACGCTCGACGGCGCACGCGTCGCTGCATTGCTCGGCAATGCGCCGGTCATCGAAAGCGAAGGCCGGGCTTTTCCCGTCGATGTCCGCTACGAGGAGCGCCCGGGAACTGAGACGTCCGAACAGGCGGTTGTCCGCATCGTCCGCAAAGCGCTTGCCGAGGAGACCGGCAGCATTCTGGTCTTCCTGCCGGGGCAGCGCGAGATCCGCCGAGCAACCGAAGCGTTGGAAAGCCGCCTGCCGGAAACCATCGTCATCGCGCCGCTCTATGGCATGATGGACATAGCCGGTCAGGATCGCGCCATTCGTCCGCCTGAACCCGGAACGCGAAAGGTTGTGCTGGCAACCGCGATTGCCGAAACCTCGATCACCATAGACGGTGTCCGCATCGTAATTGATTCCGGTCTCGCGCGGCGACCGGTATTCGACCCCGGCTCCGGCCTGACCCGGCTGGAGACCGGCCGGGTCTCGCAGGCCGCAGCGACCCAGCGTGCCGGCCGTGCCGGGCGCACGGAACCCGGCATGGCCATTCGGCTGTGGCGCGAGGAACAGACTCGCGCGCTTGCGCCCTTCGATCCGCCTGAAGTCCTCAATGCGGACCTGACCTCGCTGCTGCTTGATTGCCTCGCATGGGGCGTCACCGATCCGGCAAGCCTGCGGTTTCTCGATCCCCCGCCCGCTCCGGCGCTGACCGAGGCAAGGGCGCTGCTGACCATGCTCGGCGCTCTCGACGCAACCGGCGGACTGACGCCGAAAGGCGCGGCCATGCGCGATTTCGGCCTGCCTGCGCGGCTCGCTGCCATGGTGGTGTCCGCCTCAAGCCGCGAGGATGCGTTCCGACGCATGCTTCTCGCCCTGCTGGTCACCGAACGTGGCGCGGCCGGGCCGGGCGTCGATATCGGCCATCGCCTCGACACGGCCTTGCGCGGCAAGGGTCCGCAACTGTCGCGGCTGCGCGAGATGGCGAAACGCACCGTCGCGGGGCTCTCGCTGCCCGAACGCGGCGATGTGCTCTCGGCCGGAGCGATGCTGCTCGATGCCTATCCCGACCGTGTCGCGAAATCGCGCGGCGGCGCGCGCCATAAGGCTTTCGTCATGGCGAATGGTCGCGGCGTCGCGCTGGACGAAACCGAGCGGCTGGCCGGTGAGGACTTCATCATTGTCGCCGATGTGACCGGCGTCGCAAGGGAAGGACGCGTCACCGCGGCAGCCGCGCTCGCGGAAACCGATATCCGTTCCCGTCTGGGTGATCGCATCGAGACGGTGGCCCAAGCCGACTTCGACAGGCAAAAGGGCGCATTGACCGCGCGGCGGGTCGAGCGTCTCGGCGCGATCGTCCTCGGCCGCGTGCCTGTGAAGGTCGAGTCGGGCGAGGCGGCGACCGGGGCGCTTCTCGAAGCGGTCCGCACCCATGGGCTTGGCCTTCTCCCCTGGTCGAAGGAGGTCTCGCAGCTTCGCGCGCGGCTTTCCTGGCTGCATGCCCGCCTCGGCGATCCGTGGCCGGCGATGAACGATGCAGCCCTGCTGGGAAGCCTCGACGACTGGCTCGCTCCGTTCCTGCAGGGCGCGGTGAACCTCAACGGCCTCAATCCCGGCATGCTGCGCGACGCCCTGATGCTGCGCGTCCCGGCAGACCTTCAACGCCGCATCGAAGACTTCGCGCCCTCGCGTTACCAAGCGCCCACCGGCTCCTCGATCATGCTCGATTATCCGGCGGACGGGGCCGCGCCGGTAGTCGCCATACGCGTGCAGGAACTCTTCGGCATCAGGACGCATCCGTCGATTGGCGGCGGCGAGGTGCCGCTGACGTTCGAACTGCTCTCGCCCGCCCATCGGCCGATCCAGCGAACCCAGGATCTGCCGGGTTTCTGGGCCGGATCATGGGCCGGCGTGCGCGCCGATCTGCGCGGCCGCTATCCGAAACATGTCTGGCCGGAGGACCCCGCCAACACCGACCCGACAAGCCGCGCCAAACCGAGAAGCTGACTGCTTTTTGTTATCATTTAAAAAATCAAACACGCATCGTATATACGCTTTATGGAATATGAACTTGGCAACGACACGGGATTCGGCACGCGCCGGCTTCGTCTGTCGACGATCAACAACACTCGTTGGCTCGCTATAGCGGGCCAGTTGGCGGCGGTACTGTTCGTCGCCACGGTGCTGCATTTCCAACTGCCGATCATCGCCTGCCTGTTCCTGATCGCGCTTGCCGCGATCCTCAACCTTGCCCTAACACGCTTGTTTCCGACCAATAAGCGCCTTCGCCCGGTCGGCGTCTTCGCTGTGCTTATCTTCGATGTGGCGCAATTGTCAGGCCTGCTTGCATTGACCGGCGGGCTGACCAATCCCTTCTGCATCCTCCTCGTCGTGCCGGTCATCATTTCCGCCACCACCCTGCCGCCGCGCTTCACCGCGACGCTCGCGGCGATCACGCTGGCTTTCACCACGGCGCTCACCTTCGTCCATCTGCCGCTTCCCTGGTATCCCGACATACTCCTGGAAATTCCGCTGGTCTTTGTCGCCGGCATGTGGGTCGCCGTCGTTTCGGCGATGATCTTCACCGCCTTCTATGTCTACCGGGTCGCCGAAGAAGCCAGGCGGCTTTCCGATGCGCTCGCGGCGACGGAGCTGGTTCTGCAGCGCGAGCAGCATTTTTCCGCACTCGACGGGCTGGCCGCCGCCGCCGCCCATGAACTGGGAACGCCGCTCGCGACGATTTCGCTGGTCGCAAAGGAAATGGGCCGCGAACCCTTCGATCCGGAAAGCCTGCGCGAGGACATCGCGCTGATGCGCACCCAGGCCGATCGTTGCCGCGAGATTCTGAGGCGCTTGTCGACGCTCGGAGCCGGAGATGAGGACCACATGGCCCGCGTCGCGCTTCGGACCATGATCGAGGAAGTGGTCGCCCCGCATCGCGAATTCGGCATCGCGATCAATGCAACGATCGAGGAAAACGAGGGGACCGAGCCGGTCTGCCCTCGCAATCCGGGGATCATTTACGGACTTGGGAATCTCGTGGAGAACGCGGTAGATTTTGCCAAGGAGAGTGTCGAAATCCGCATGGCGTGGAACGAAGACAGGGTGCGGGTGCGCATTATAGATGACGGCCCCGGTTTTCCGCCGGAAGTGCTGGAGCATCTCGGCGAACCGGACATTCCCCGTACGCCGAACCGGCCGCGTAATGGCGGCGGCGGACTGGGGCTTGGTATCTTTATCGCAAAGACGCTTCTCGAACGCTCGGGTGCGAATGTTGTCTTTTCAAATGCGTTTTCCACCGGAAAAGGTGCCGCCGTGATCGTCGAATGGCCGCGTTTGTCAATGCAAGCGGCCGTTTGACGCGCTAAGTATAGGGTTGGAGGAGGCAGGACAGGTGAATGACATGAATGAAAGCAACGAACTCGGACCCGACAAGAGCCTCCTGATCGTCGATGACGACAAGCTCTTTTTACAGCGGCTCGCGCGCGCTATGGAGAGCCGCGGGTTTTCGGTCGTCGCGTCGGAAACAGTCGCCGGCGGTCTTGCCGAGGTGAAGAAGGATCCGCCGGCCTATGCTGTGGTCGATATGCGTCTGGGCGATGGCAACGGCCTCGACGTGATTGAGGCGATCAGGACGAAGCGCCCCGATGCGCGGGCCATCGTACTGACCGGTTACGGAAACATCGCCACCGCCGTTCATGCGGTGAAGATCGGCGCGGTGGACTATCTGGCCAAGCCTGCCGATGCGGATGAAATCTACACCGCGCTGACCGCCAAGGCCGGCGAGAAGGTCGCGCCGCCGGAAAATCCGATGTCGGCCGATCGTGTGCGCTGGGAACATATCCAGCGGGTTTTCGAGATGTGCGACCGTAACGTCTCCGAAACGGCAAGGCGTCTCAACATGCATCGCCGCACACTGCAGCGCATTCTCGCCAAGCGCGCGCCGCGCTGACGGGATCGCTCACTCCGGCAGATCGATGCCCGCAAGTTCCGCCGCATAAAGCCGCTGCGCTGCCGATTGCGCGATCCTCTGAGTGACCGCCTTGCGCCGCGCGGCGGCCAGCCGGTGTTCGGGCGCGTCCCTCAACATAGCCGCGCCATGCGTGTCGGCGCGGATGAAGCCGCAGTCGTCAGGGAAGATCTCGCCCGGCACATCGTCCAGGGTCGCGAAGAAAAGCCTGTCGCAAAAGTCTCGATAATCCGGCCACTTTCCGTCAGACCGCATATCCTCGATCGAGGACTTGATCTCCACGATCCAGATAGAGCCGTCGCGCAGCAACGCGATGATGTCGGCTCGTCGTCCGTTGGCGAGCGTGAGTTCCGGTAGATGCGCGGCGCCCAGTTCGCTCAAGAGCAGTTGCACGCCACGCCGGATTCTCAGCGCTCGCGCCGATTGGCGACCGTCTTCGAGTGGGTTTCGAGCATGCAGGGCAATTAGCGGCATTTAACCAGCCTGCCACGATTCGGCCCGCTGCACACCCGGCAGCCAAACACGGCCGGTGTGTGATCAATGTCACATTTTTATGTTCATGGTTAATCAATAATTGAGTCATAGATGACAGGCTCGCGAGTCTGTATTAACAAGGATGTCGACGCGGAACGCGGAACGCCGCAGTCGGTTTTCGAGGGAGAATTTCATGCGGGGATCACGCGTATTCATTGCTTTCGCGCTGGCTGCGAGCGCAGCGCTGGCTGGTTGTAGCACAATCGGCGACGCCGGCGCCAACCTGATGGTCAATGCCTATACGTCCAAATCGGACGGGGCGTACAAATTGCCGGCCATTCCGGTGAGCAAGGTTTCGCGGCAATATCGCCGTCAGATCGTGAGGTATGAGACGAACGAGAAGCCCGGCACGATCATCGTCGACACCAAGGCCAAGCACCTCTATTTCGTGCTCGATAACGGCAAAGCCGTGCGTTACGGTATCGGCGTCGGCCGCGAAGGCTTCACATGGTCCGGCACGGCGCGCATCGCCTACAAGCGCGAATGGCCGCCCTGGACGCCGCCCGCAGCTATGATCAAGCGTCAGCCTGAACTCGCGAAATATCGAGGCGGAATGGAGCCTGGTCTGACCAATCCGCTCGGCGCGCGCGCCATGTATCTCTATAACAAGGGAGGCGATACCGGTTATCGCCTGCACGGTTCGCCGGAATGGTGGTCGATTGGCCACAACGTTTCGTCGGGCTGCATCCGTCTGATGAACCAGGACGTGATTGATCTTTACAATCGTGCCGAGCCCGGTGCGAAGGTCATCGTAATGTAATTGGCGCGACTTTATCCAATGAAAAAGCCGGGTTGTTTCGACCCGGCTTTTTTTTATGCGCTGTTTATCGGAAAGGCCGTCAGACCGCTTCGACGCTCTGAACTTCGGGGATGAAGTGATGGAGCAGGTTCTGGATGCCGTGCTTCAGCGTCGCCGTCGAGGACGGACAGCCGGCGCATGCGCCCTTCATGTAGAGGAACACGGTGCCCTTCTTGTATCCCCGGAACGTGATGTCGCCGCCATCCTGCGCCACGGCCGGGCGTACACGCGTGTCGAGCAGTTCCTTGATCGTCGCGACGATCGGTTCATCGGCTGTGTCGTAGAATTCTTCGCCGGCATCCACTTCCTGGCCCGCTGCCTGTGACGCCATCACCGGCGCATCGGACATGAAGTGCTCCATGATGCCAGCGAGGATCGCCGGCTTCAGGTGGTGCCACTCCGAAGCGTCGTTCTTGGTAATCGTGACGAAGTCGTAGCCGAAGAAAACACCGGTCACGCCGGGAATCTCGAACAGATGCGCGGCCAATGGCGATTGCGCGGCGGCCTCCTCCGGATCGCGAAAATCCGCCGTCCCCTGATCGAGCACGACCTTGCCAGGCAGGAACTTCAGCGTGGCGGGGTTAGGCGTGGCTTCGGTCTGGATGAACATTGCGGATGCTCCGGCGTGCTGTTTGGAATAATTCTAAAATAGGTCTATCGTGCGTCGATATCAAGCAATTGCGATGCGCCTTTTTCGCCCGGGTTCTCAGGACAGGCTTTCGATGTCCTCGTCGCTGAGATTGTACGGCACGACCGTGACCGGGATCGGAAATGCGGCGTTCCGTCCGGCAATCGACGAGACCAGCGGCTCGGGCCCCTCTTTGGCGGCGCCCGCAGCAAGAACAAGGATGGCTATGTCCTGATCCTCTTCAATCAGGGCGTGGATCTGCTCCACTGCAACGCCTTCCCGCACAACCTGCTCCGCCTCGATCCCGACCTTCTCGCGGGCATAGGCGGCATGCTTGGAGAGTGCTGCCTCTGCGGTTTCCATCGCTTCGGCGCGCATGACCTGTTCCACGCCGAGCCAGTGCTGGAAGTCGCCGGGCTCGATAACGAACAGCAGAGTCAGCCCGCCACTGGTCTTGGCGGCGCGCCTGGCCGCGTAGAGAACCGCGCGTTCGCATTCCGGCGTATCGTCGATCACCGCCATGAACTTCCGGCGGTGACCGGCTTCGTGGATCAGTCGTTTGGTAAACATTATGGATAAATGGCACGCGGCCGGGGCCGCTTCAAGCGCCGAGATTTTGGCAAAGTGACGCGGCCGCGTGTCTCCTGAAGTGGCCGGTTGAGGTTATACGGTCAGCCCGACAAGGCGCCGGACATCGACCATTGTCTTCTCCGCCAGCGCCGATGCGCGCTCGCCACCAGTCGCCAGAACGGCGTCGATATGGCCGGGATCAGCCATCAGTCGGCGCATCTCGTCCGCGATCGGTGCGAGTTTTTCTACGGCGAGTTCAGCGAGCGCCGGCTTGAAGACGGAGAATTGCTGCCCACCGAATTCCTGCAGCACAGCATCGTTGCTCGTTTCGGACAGCGCCGCGTAGATGTTGACGAGATTCTCGGCTTCCGGCCGCCCTTGGAAGCCGCTGGTATCGCCTGGAAGCGGCTCCGGATCGGTCTTGGCCTTGCGGATCTTCTTGGCGATATCGTCGGCGGTATCGGTCAGGTTGATGCGCGACAGGTCGGAGGGATCCGATTTCGACATCTTTTTGGTTCCGTCACGCAGGCTCATGATGCGCGTTGCGGGGCCCTCGATCAGCGGTTCGGTGATCGGGAAATAGCCGTCGATGGTTTCGTCGCCGATCTCCATCGGCACGCCGAGGTCGAGCGCCTTTGTCCGCTCGCGGTAGTCCCAGTTGAACTTCTGGGCGATGTCGCGGGTCAGTTCTAGATGCTGTTTCTGGTCGTCGCCGACCGGCACATGCGTCGCGCGGTAGACCAGAATGTCGGCGGCCATCAGGTTCGGATAGGCGAACAGGCCGACCGAGGCGTTCTCGCGGTCCTTACCGGCCTTTTCCTTGAACTGGGTCATTCGGTTGAGCCAGCCCATGCGCGCAATGCAGTTGAAGACCCAGGCGAGTTCGGAATGCTGGAACACGGCAGCCTGGTTGAAGACGATATGCTTCACCGGATCGATGCCCGATGCCAGAAAGGCCGCCGCGATGGCGCGCCGTCCGTCAATCAGATCCTGCGGGGAAGGGTTGATCGTCAGCGCGTGCAGGTCGACCACGCAATAGATGCAGTTATGGGTGTCCTGCAGAGCGACGAATTTTCGGATGGCGCCGAGATAGTTGCCAAGCGTCAGATTGCCGGTCGGTTGCACGCCCGAAAAGACGAGGGGTTCAAAGCTGCTCATTGTCTGTTACCCGAAGCTGGTGGAGGGCCCCTTTGCAGAGCAGGTCTGGTCTGCACGGGTTATGTATGCGGCGCGCTTATGGCAGGCGCTTGCGCAACCTTCAAGTGGGTCTCATTGCTCCGCGCCGCTCGAGCGCCGGCGTTTGACCGTTCGCATCAGCATCGATCTGTCTATCCCGCCCGTCGCGAGCGCCAGTCCGAAATAGACGATCATCGATACGCCGATCAGAAGAGCGGCGATGCCGGCGCGGATCAGGATGTTGGAGGTGAGGAAACTGTCGCGCAGATAATGCCATGCGCCGAACAGGACCACTCCCATCGCGGCTGCCGATACGATGATCAACAGGACGCGGCGGAGCGTTTCCGGCGACGGGCGAAACTGGTTGCGCCGCCACAGCGTCCAGTCGAGCAGCATGGCGTTGGCCCAGCCGGCGAAGCTGGTTGCCGCCGCTATGCCGACATGGCCAAGGACCGGGAACATCGCCAGGCTGCCGCCGGCATTGACGACCAGCGAAACCAGCGAGAACCACATCGGCGTCTTCATGTCCTCACGTGCGAAATAGGCGGGTTGCAGCACCTTGATCAGGACGAAGGAGGGCAGACCGATCGCGAACGCCGCAAGAGCCGCCGCGGCCGCCTGCGTCGTTTCTGGAAGGAACGCGCCGCGCTCATAGATCACCGCGATGAAGGGAACCGGCGTCAGCGCCAGCGCCACGGCGGCCGGAACGGTCAATCCGAGGCCGAATTCAAGGCTGCGATTCTGCAGCGTCAGTGCTGTCTTCTGTTCGCCCGCGCCGAGCGCGCGCGCCAGTTCCGGCAGCAGCACCACGCCGATAGCGATTCCGATCACGCCGAGCGGTAGCTGGTAGAGCCGGTCGGCATAGTTGAGCAGGGCGATAGCACCATCCTGTTGTGATGCGATGATCTGGCCGATGACGAGATTGATCTGCACGATGCCGCCGGTTAGCGCCGCCGGTGCCGCGAGCGTCAGCAGGCGTTTGACCTGTGGGGTCAGGCGCGGCCGCTTCGGCGTGAAGGTGAAACCAATGCGAAGGATGCCGTAGACGAGCAGGCCGAGTTGCAGGAGGCCGGCCAGAACGACACCGATGCTCAGCGCGACGCCCACGAAGCGCGGATCCCAGCCTGACCGAACGGCGGCAAATAGAACGCCGATCAGCACGACATTGAGGAGCACAGGCGCCAGTGCGGCCAGAAAATACTTTCGGAACGAGTTGAGCACGCCCGACAGCATCGCCACCAGCGACATTGCCGCCAGATAGGGAAACATGATGCGGGCTAAAAGCACGGTCAGGTCGAATTTCTCCGGCGTGTCCTGGAAGGCCGGCGCGATCACCGTTCCGGCCAGGAACGGCATGAAGACGAGTGCCAGCACGGTCAGGCCGGCCAGCACGAGAGCCAGCACCGAAAATACCTCGCCGGCAAAGCGCGCGGCGCTGGCCTCGCCATTGGTCTCCACCTCCTTGGCGAAGATCGGCACAAAGGCGGAATTAAAGGCGCCTTCGGCAAACAGCCGCCGGAACAGGTTCGGAAAACGCAGGGCGGCATAGAAAGCGTCGGCCACGGGCCCCGCACCGAGCACCGAGGCGATCATCGCCTCGCGCACGAAACCGAGCACCCGGCTGGCCGAAGTCGCGCCGCCGACACCGAGGAACTTGCCGAAAAGGCTCATGAATTATCCGGCCTTTTTCGAACGCGCGAGACCGGCGCTGATCTGTACCACCGGATTTTCGTCGGCGCGGCCCATCAGCACATCGGTGAGAACCTTGCTGATCCGCTTCTGCCGCGCGGGAGCGGTAATCTTGTGGCCTGTCAGATCGGTGACGTAGAACGTATCGACCACCTTCTCGCCGAAGGTGGTGATATGCGCCGAATGGATATCGAGCGTCAGATCGGACAGCGCGCTGGTTATCTCCGAGAGGATGCCGGGCCGGTCCAGCCCTTCTACCTCGATTACCGAGAACTTGTTGGACAGCGTGTTCTTCACCGCAACGGCCGGCTCTATCGAAAATGCCTTGAGATTGCGCCTCGGCTTCATCTTGTTGGCCAGCATGTTGGGCACATATTCCCGGCCCGACAGGACATCCTCGATCACCTTGCCGATCCGTTTCGCGCGCCGGAACTCGTCGCCATCGTCATCGAATTCGCGATTGACGAGGATCGTATCGAGCGCCCAGCCGTCGCGTGTCGTAAACACATGGGCGCCGTCGATCTTGGCGCCGGCGGATGAGCAGGCGGCCGCAATGATCGACAACAGGCGCGGGTGGTCCGGCGCGAGTACCGAAATCTCGGTAATGGCCTGAAACTGGTTCGTCTTGACCGTAGTCGCCAGCTTCTTGTCCTCCGCCAGCGCTTCCCGCATGAACTCCGCGTGGCGGACCTGATCCTCGATATCGACGGTCAGGAGGTAGCTGTCATAGTGCCGGTCGACATAGTTACGCCGCTCCTCCGCCGGCCAGTCCGAAAGCCTCTCGAGCAATTGTTCGCGATTGAGCGCTGACCGCTGCTTGCGGTCGATTTCCGAGTAGCCGCCTGTCACCGCCAGTTCGGTCTCGGAATACAGCGTGCGCAAAAGCTGGCCTTTCCAGCCGTTCCAGACACCCGGCCCTACGGCGCGGATATCGCAGACGGTCAGGATCACCAGAAGTTTCAGCCGCAGCACCGTCTGCACAACGGCGACGAAGTCGTCGATCGTCTTGCGGTCGGAGAGGTCACGCGACTGGGCGACGGTGCTCATCGTCAGGTGATCGCGGATCAGCCAGGCCACGGTTTCGGTTTCCGCCGCAGTCAGGCCGAGGCGCGGGCACAGTTTTTCGGCGACTTCCGCCCCGGCAATCGAGTGGTCCTTCGGTCGGCCTTTGGCGATGTCGTGCAGGAACAGGGCGACGTACAGAATGCGCCGGTATTCCTGCGTCATGTCGGGCAGGATCGAGGAGGCGAGCGGATGGTCCTCTTCGAGCAGGCCGCGCTCGATCTTCGACAAGACGTCGACGGACCGGATCAGATGCTCGTCCACGGTGAAGTGGTGATACATGTTGAACTGCATCATCGCCACGACCTTGCCGAAGTCCGGTATGAATCGCCCGAGCACGCCGGCCTCGTTCATGCGGATCAGATTGAGCGCCGGGTCCTTCCGCGATGTCAGGATGTCCATGAACAGCTTGTTGGCTTCCGGATCGTTGCGCAGCGCCTTGCCGATGAGTTTCAGCGAACGGCGCGTCAGCTGCAGCGCATCCGGATGGTAGTCGAGTTGGTCGCGATCCGCGAACCAGAACATGCGAATGATGTTGACCGGATCCTTTTCGAATACATCGTCGCCGGCCACGTTGATGCGCTTGTTCTCGATGATGAAATCGGTCGTGCCGCGGATTTTCTGCGGGCGCCGCGTAAAGGGCAGCGTCTGCAGCAGACGGTTGAAGCCGGGTGTGTTTTTGACTTCTTCCTCTTCGAGCGCCGCGCAGATGATGCGGGTCAGGTCACCGACATCCTTGGCGATCAGGAAGTAATGCTTCATGAAACGCTCGACATCCTTCAGGCCGGGATGGCTCTTGTAGCCGAGCCGGTCGGCCAGGCTGCGCTGCACCTCGAAACCGAGCCGCTCATCCGCTTTGCCGGTCAGGAAATGAAGGTGGCACCGCACCGCCCACAGGAAATCTTCGCATTTGACGAAGAGATTGTATTCGCTGCGGCTGAGAACGCCCTTTTTCACCAGATCCGAGCGGTCGGAAATGCCGTAGAAATATTTGGTGATCCAGAACAGCGTCTGCAGGGCGCGAAGACCGCCCTTGCCGTCCTTGATATTCGGCTCGACCAGGTAGCGCGTTTCGCCCATCCGCTTGTGGCGCGCGTCGCGCTCGCCAAGCTTGGCCTGAATGAAACTCGAAGCGGTGTTCTGCACCACTTCTGCGAAGAAACGCGTCTCGAGCTGGTCGAACAGGCCTTTCTCGCCATAGAGATAGCGCATGTCGAGGATCGCGGTGCAGATCGTCGTATCCGTCTTCGATAGCCGCACGCATTCGTCGATCGATCGCGTGGCGTGGCCGACGGTCAGCCCCATGTCCCAAAGCATGTAGAGGATATATTCGGCGAGCTGTTCGCCGAGCGGCGTCTGTTTGTAAGGAAGCACGAAGAGAAGGTCGATGTCGGAGCCCGGCGCCAATGTGCCCCGCCCGTAACCGCCGACCGCGACGAGCGCCAGCTTTTCGCCCTGAGAAAGATTGTTGACCTTGAAAACCCGCTCCATTGCAAAGTCGTAGACAGCACGGATGATCGTATCCATACCCTCGGACAGCCTTTGTGCGCAGGCGATCCCGCCGCCATCCTCGAAGAGCTGTTGCTCTGCGTCTTCCCGCTGCTGGGCAAGCGCGGCCTTGAGATGCGCGAGCACATCGGCGCGAATGGCATGGTCCGAGCCGTCACCGCCATGGCTGTCGGCAATGGCGATCAGTTCGGAAAGCAGCACGTCGGTCTTGGTCTTCGTTCGCGAAAGGGTGTCGGCAGGCGTCATGATAAGGTCCGGGGGGATCTATCGAGCCTCATATAGAAGCTTTGTCCCATTGTCACACAGGCTTCACTGCGGTTTCGTTACCAGGCCTTTCAGCCGGTAGAGCGTCTCCAAGGCCTCCCGCGGCGTCATTTCATCGGGGATCAGGCTGTCGACTGCCGTGTCGAGTTCGCTGTTGCCGGCTGGCTTGCGCGACTCGTGACGAATCTCTGCGGAAAACAGCGGCAGGTCATCAACGAGTTTCGACGCCTTGGAATCCCGCCCCTGTGCCTCCAGCTGGTCGAGGACGTCGCGGGCCCGCGCCACGACGCTATCCGGCAAGCCGGCGAGCTTTGCCACCTGAACGCCATAGGACCGGTCGGCAGCGCCTTTCGTGACTTCATGCAGGAAAATCACGTCGCCCTCCCACTCCTTCACGCGCATGGTGACATTGTGGAGATTTGCGAGCGTTTCAGCGAGCGCGGTCAATTCGTGGAAATGGGTGGCGAAGAGTGTCCGGCACCGATTCTTCGCGTGCAGGTGCTCAACCGTCGCCCAGGCAATCGATAGCCCGTCGAAAGTCGAGGTACCGCGCCCGATCTCGTCCAGGATAACCAGAGACCGGTCGCCCGACTGATTGAGGATCGCCGCGGTTTCGACCATCTCGACCATGAAGGTCGAGCGACCGCGTGCCAGATCGTCCGATGCACCGACACGGCTGAACAGACGGTCGACAACGCCGACATGGGCGCTGCCGGCTGGCACGAAGGATCCCATTTGCGCGAGGATTGCGATCAGTGCGTTCTGGCGCAGAAAGGTCGACTTGCCGCCCATGTTCGGGCCTGTCAGGAGCCAGATCGCGCCCTGCTCACCTCCGTCTTCCGGCGACAGGTCGCAGTCATTCGCCACGAACGGATGAGCCGCCTGCTTGCGCAATGCCTGCTCGACCACCGGGTGCCGTCCGGCGACAACGGCAAAGGTCCGGCTGTCATCCACTTTCGGGCGGCAGTAGCCCTCCGATTCCGCCAGCCGCGCCAGCGCGATCGACACGTCGATGGCTGAAAGCGCCTGCGCCGCGTCGCGGATCGCGTCGGCGGCATCGATGATCTCTTCCTGCAACCGCTCGAAAACGCCCAGTTCGATCGATAGCGCCCGGTCTGCGGCATTGGCGATCCGGCTCTCCAGATCGGCCAGCTCCGTCGTGGTGAAACGCATCGCATTGGCCAGCGTCTGGCGATGGATGAAGCGGCCCTTGGCCTCGTCGGTCCCGGTCAGCGCATCGGCGTTCTGCTGCGTCACCTCGATGAAATAGCCCAGTACATTGTTGTATTTGATCTTCAGCGATTTCACGCCGGTTTCGTCGATATACTGGCTCTGCAGTCCGGCGATGACCTTGCGCGACTGGTCGCGTAGCGCCCGCATCTCGTCCAGTTCTTCATGGTAGCCGTTGCGCACGAAACCGCCGTCGCGTTTCATCAACGGCACCTCTTCATCGAGCGCGCGGAGAAGGTGGTCGCTCAAGGCTTGCGGCGCTGCAGAGAGCTGGGCAGCCGAACGCCCGAGCTCTTCCGTAAGCTGGGCCCCGGCAAGCAGCCGGCTGGCCTGTGCCGCCGCCTTAAGTCCTTCGCCGATTGCGGCAAGGTCTCGCGGTCCACCGCGATTGAGCGACAGCCGCGAAAGCGCCCTCGGCATGTCCGGCGTCGATTTCAGGAGATCGCGCAGTCTCTCGGTCAGGATGTCGTCACCGCCAAGAAAGAAAGTGATAGAATCCAGCCGCTCATTGATCGCGGCGACATCGGTTAGCGGCGAGCGCAGCCTTTCCGCCAGCAATCGCGCGCCGCCACCGGTGATCGTCCTGTCGATCGACTTCAGAAGGCTGCCTTGCCGCGATCCCGAAAGCGTGCGCTCGATTTCCAGATTGGCCCGTGTGGCAGGGTCGATGAACAGGGTCGAACCGGCATCCTCGCGTTCCGGACGCTGCAGGACCGGGCGCTCTGAAATCTGTGTGCGCTCGACATAGGCAAGCGCCCCAGCCGCGGCGGCAAGCTCGGCGCGGCTGAACTCGCCGAACCCGTCGAGCGTCTGCACTGCATAGAACCGCGCAAGCCTGTCATGTGCGTTGGCGCTGTCGAAGAAGCTTGAGGGCAGGGGCGAGACAGCGAGCCCCAGTTGATCGAAAACAGGTCTCAGCATCTCGTCGGCGAAGACGCTCTCGGCGACCGTGATCTCGCGTGGCCCGATGCGCAGGATGTCGGACAACAGCCTTTCCGGCGCTGTCGCTGCGATACGGAATTGGCCGGTCGAGATATCGATCCAGGCGAGCGCCAGTTCCGGGCCGGCCCCTGATTTCGTCCGCCCGACCGCCATGAAATAACTGCTTTCCGACGGATCGAGCAGTTTTTCCTCGGTGATCGTGCCGGGTGTAACCAGCCGCGTCACATCGCGTTTGACCACGGATTTCGAGCCGCGCTTCTTGGCCTCGGCGGGATCTTCGAGCTGTTCGCAGACGGCGACGCGGAACCCTTTGCCGATAAGCTTCTGCAGATAGTCGTCGGCGGCGTGGACAGGCACGCCGCACATCGGAATATCCTGGTCAAGATGTTTTCCGCGCTTGGTGAGCGTGATGCCGAGCGCCCGGGAGGCGATCTCCGCATCCTCGAAAAACAGCTCGTAGAAATCGCCCATCCGGTAGAACAGAAGCGAGTCCGGATTGGCCGCCTTGATCTCCAGATACTGCGCCATCATCGGCGTCAGTGCGGGCGCCTGTGTATTTGTGGTGAGCATGTTTCGTGTGCTGGTTCGGCGTTTCCCGAGTCATAGTCGCGTTTACAGACTGGGCAAATAGCCTTACGACAAGCTCCCCACTTTGTTTGGGACAACGATAAAAAACGGACGGAAACGCCCATGCCGAAATCCCCGAAGCCTGCGCCCGGCGCAGGGGCTGATGCGCGTCCGCGCGTCATTGAACAGGAAGCGCTGGATTTTCACGCGCGCGGCCGCCCTGGCAAGCTCGAGATCAATCCGACCAAGCCGATGGCGACGCAGCGCGACCTGTCGCTGGCCTATTCGCCGGGCGTCGCGGTGCCGGTCAAGGCGATCGCCGAGGATCCGTCCAAGGCGTTCGATTACACGGCACGGGGCAATATGGTCGCCGTCGTCACCAACGGCACTGCCATTCTCGGCCTGGGCGATCTCGGCGCGCTGGCCTCAAAGCCGGTGATGGAGGGCAAGGCCGTCCTGTTCAAGCGGTTCGCCGATGTCGATTCCATTGACCTCGAAGTCGATACGAGGGACATCGACGAATTCGTCAACTGCGTGCGCCTGCTCGGCCCGTCTTTCGGCGGCATCAATCTGGAAGACATCAAGGCGCCGGACTGTTTCATCATTGAGCAGCGGCTGCGCGAGGCGATGGACATTCCCGTCTTTCACGACGACCAGCACGGCACCGCGATCATCGCAGCCGCCGGCCTGATCAATGCGCTGCATTTGACCGGCCGTGATCTGAAGACCGCCAAGGTCGTGTGCAACGGTGCCGGTGCGGCGGCCATCGCCTGCATCGAACTGATCAAGTCGATGGGCGTGCGCCACGACAACGTCATCCTGTGCGACACCAAGGGCGTCATCTATCAGGGCCGCTCCACCGGGCTGAACCAGTGGAAGTCGGCTCATGCGGTCAAGACGGACCGCCGCTCGCTCGCCGAAGCGCTGGACGGGGCAGACGTGTTTCTCGGCCTTTCGGTGAAGGGTGCGCTGACCACTGAAATGGTGCGGTCCATGGCGCCGAACCCGATCATTTTCGCCATGGCTAACCCGGATCCGGAAATCACGCCGGAAGAGGTTTCGACCATTCGCGACGACGCCATCATGGCGACCGGCCGTTCGGACTATCCGAACCAGGTCAACAACGTTCTGGGGTTCCCCTACATCTTCCGCGGCGCGCTCGACGTGCGCGCCACCGAGATCAACGAGGCGATGAAGGCCGCCGCCGCCCAGGCGCTGGCCCAACTGGCGCGCGAGGATGTGCCCGATGATGTCGCCGCCGCCTATGCGGGCAACCGTCCGAAATTCGGTCCCGGCTACATCATTCCCGTGCCGTTCGATCCGCGCCTGATATCGGCGATCCCGGTTGCCGTCGCCAGGGCGGCGATGGAGACCGGCGTTGCGCGCCGCGAGATCGCGGATTTCGAGGAATACGCCCACCAGCTCTCCGCGCGCCGTGATCCGATCGCATCGTCGCTGCAGCGCATCTACGAACGGGTGCGCAAGCACCCCAAACGCATCGTCTTTACCGAGGGCGAGGAAGAACAGATGATGCGCGCAGCGGTCTCCTTCGTGAACCAGCAGCTCGGAACCGCCATCCTGCTCGGCCGCGAGGATCTGGTTCGCAATACGGCCAAGGAGGCCGGTGTCGAACTCGACCGGCCGAACATCGAAATCATCAATGCGCGTCTTTCCAGGCGCAACGGTGTCTATGCCGACTATCTCTACGAGCGTTTGCAGCGCGAGGGCTACCTGTTCCGCGATTGCCAGCGCCTGATCAACAACGACCGCAACCACTTCGCCGCCTCTATGGTGGCGCTTGGAGATGCCGACGGAATGGTGACCGGCGTGACGCGCAACTATTCGACCGCGCTCGCCGATGTGCGCCGTGTCATCGACGCGCGCCCCGGCCACCGCGTCATCGGCATGTCGCTGGCATTGTGCCGTGGCCGCACCGTGCTCGTCGCCGATACCGCTGTGCATGACATGCCGAACGCCGAGCAACTCGCCGATATCGCCGAGGAGGCAGCCGGCCAGGCTCGCCGCATGGGATACGAGCCGCGCGTCGCGCTGCTTGCCTACTCGACCTTCGGCGATCCGCCGAGCGAACGGTCTGAGCAGGTCCGGCAGGCGGTACGTATCCTGGACAAGCGCCGCGTTGATTTCGAGTATGACGGCGAAATGGCCGCCGATGTCGCGCTCAACGCGGATCTGATGCGCCAATACCCGTTCTGTCGCCTGTCGGGCCCCGCCAACGTGCTGGTCATGCCGGCTTTCCACTCGGCGTCGATCTCAACCCGAATGCTGCAGGAACTGGGCGGATCGACGGTCATCGGCCCGTTGCTGGTCGGTCTGAACAAGCCGGTCCAGATCGTCTCGCTTGGCGCCAAGGATGCCGATATCGTCAATATGGCGGCGCTTGCGGCCTACAATGCGAATGCGTGAGCCAGGTCAGGAAGAGGTCTTGTCGCCGGGCGCGAAGCGGCCTGCATCGGCGCCGTAATAGCGCACATAGCGTTCGCTGATCGTGGAGACCGGCAGAATGACCATGACGTCGGTTGTCCGGAAAGCCCGGTCGATCACCGCCGTTCCGGCGAACTTGGCGCCAAGCCGCAAATAGCCCTTGATCAGCGGCGGCGTGGCGGCGAGCGCCGCTTTCATGTCCACCGCCTCCACCGGCATCATGTCCATCGAAACCGAGTCGGAACTCGCCGCCTCGATCGCCCATTGGCCCTCGGCGCGAGCGTGGTGGTAGAGAAACGAGAGTGCAAGGGCATGCGACTGCGCGGTTGCACCGGGAAATGAGGCGCAGCCGGTCATCACGTCAATATCGTGACGCAGGCAATAGGCCCAGATTCCCTGCCACAGCAGTTCTATCGTCCGTTTCGAGCGATAAGCGGACATGACGCAGGACCGGCCGAGTTCGAGGAATTTCTTCTCCTCGTGGCGCGCTACCAGCGTTCCAATTTCGAATTCTCCCGCCGAATAGAAGCCGCCCGTACGTGTCGCGACCTCGTCGCGAAGCAGCCGGTAGGTGCCGACGATCTGGTCAGGCGCATCGCCCGGCAGGGTCGTATCGAGGACAATCAGGTGGTCGCAAACCGCATCGAAACGGTCTTCGTCCCGGTCGGTCGCCGCACTGCCCTGTGAGAAGCTGGCGCCCATCTCCTCGCCAAAGACGCGGAAACGTAGCCGCTGCGCCGCGTCGAGTTCGGCCGCGTTGGCGATCAGTCGCGCCTGCAATGGGCCGATTTCGCCCAGAAGCGTCTTTCCGTAGGCGTCGCATCCCGCGGACGAAGGCGCCGTATGCAAGTTGCTGTCGGTCAGTGCGGTGGTGTTCGCGATATTCATCCTGAACCCCCTTTTCCGGCGAAGGGTGTGAAACCGCGCCGTCGCGGTATAATCGGGCCGCCGGCGAGTGGGCTTTCGCTAGACGCCTAATGCGACAATCGCATGACGAACTCAAGCCGCAGTTATGCTGCCTTACGGTTCAAGCGGGCGATCTGGGCGTTGAATTCGTCGGGTTCGAGCGGCTTCGTCAGAATGCCATCCGCGCCGGCATTGATCACCGCGATATGGGTTTCAGGCAGGACATCGGCAGTCAATGCCAGGATCGGCACCGGCGCGAGCCCGGTCTCATCCTCGTGCCGGCGCACCGCCAGGATCGCGTCGACCCCGTCGAGCACCGGCATGTGCAGGTCCATGAGCACGATATCAAACGGCGACACCGTACGGCTTGCCCGCAGCGTGTCGACGGCCGCCGCCCCGTTTTCGACATGCTCGACCCGATGTCCCAGCTTTTCCAGCATGCGCATGGTAAGCAGCGAATTCACCGGATTGTCTTCTGCGACGAGCACTTTCAGCCCGGCAGTGACGGTTAGCACCGGGCGACGTGCGGATCTCGGCGAGGCGCGGGTGCCGGCGAAAGCGATCTCCGGGTCCGAAATGACGCGCATCAGCGTGCTCGGTCGCACAGGCCGGGTCAGGAAGGCATGGCCCGCCTGTTTGAACTCCGCGCCGGTCGAACCGCGGTCTTCGGCCTCGATCAGGGCGACAAACCGTGCCGGGATCTCGTCGAGATCAAGAAATGAGCCGGCGCCGCCCTCGGTCCGGTTGTCGATGATCAGGGTCGCTTCGCCCGATGCACCGAGGCACGCTTTCAGAGCCCGGTCGCGATCCGCGAACATCTGAACATGCGCGCCGGCGTCTTCGAGGTCGCGGCACATGAGGCCGGCTTCGACCGCGTTCGGGCTGAGGATGACGATGGGCCGACCGCCGAGATCGGGCCGGTCGGCCTCCGGGAGTTGGGGATCGGCGACCGGGAAACGGACGGTGAAACAGGATCCCTTGCCGCGCTCGCTGGTCAGCGCGATTGCACCGCCCGCGGCCTCGACGATCCGCTTGGAGATGGCGAGCCCCAACCCGATACCTTCATGCGGCCGATCATAGCCAAACTGCGCCTGTTCGAATTCGCCGAAGATGCGGCTCTGATCGGCGAGCGCGATGCCCGAGCCGGTGTCCCGCACGGCGAATTCGAGCATATCGCCTTCATATACGACCGTTACGGCGATCCCGCCGGTATCGGTGAATTTCACCGCATTGCCGATGATGTTCGTCAGCACCTGGCGCAAACGGCCCGAATCGAGAACAGCGCTGTCCGGAACGTTTGCCGCGAGATGATAGCCGAGGTCGATCCCCTTGGCGTAGGCCCGTCCGCATAGCATCTCTGCGACCCCGCCGACCAACGGCGCGATCGCAGTTCGCTGCGGATGGAATTCTAGGTCTCCGGCTTCGAAACGGGCGAACTCCATCAGGTCATTGACTAGCGTCAGCAGCGATTCGCTCGAACCCGTGATGGCCTCGACGTAGTTCTGCTGTTCGGGCGTCAGTTCGGTATCGGCAAGCAGCTTGCCCATGCCGATGATGCCGTTCAGCGGCGTGCGGATTTCGTGGCTGGTCATCGCCAGGAAACGGGACTTCGCGCGGTTGGCGCGTTCCGCGTCCTCGCGGGCGCGCAGCATGACGTCGACGTCGCGCCGCTGCGTCAACAGGCCCGACATCGCTTTGCCGGCGCGGCCGATCGCGCGCTTGAAAAAGCCCATGTTCATGGGCCTTGCCTAGCATGTCGCGGTTAGCGTCCGGTTGAACTCGCCGTTAAAACTGTCGAGATCCGTCCCGAATTGACCTATTTGGCCATATCGATGACCACACGTCCTCGCACCTTGCCGTCAAGCAGGCCATGCGCCGTGTCTATGATGTCGTCGAACCCGATCGTCGTTGAGAGGGCGGCCAGTTTGCCGGCATCGAGATCGGTGCCGATCCGTGCCCAGGCCTCTTCACGCAACGCTTTCGGAGCCATCACCGAATCTATGCCGAGCAGCGACACGCCGCGCAGGATGAAGGGCATCACGGTGGCCGGCAGGTCGAAGCCTTGGGCGAGACCGCAGGCGGAGACCGCACCGCCATACGTGGTCTGCGCCAGCAGGTTGGCCAGGGTGTGCGAGCCGACCGAGTCGATCGCCGCGGCCCAGCGTTCCTTGCCAAGCGGGCGGCCCGGTTCGGAGAGTTCCGCCCGGTCGATGATCTCGGCGGCGCCAAGACCTTTCAGATAGTCTTCTTCCGATGCCCGTCCTGTCGAGGCGATGACGTGGTAGCCGAGTTTTGCGAGCAGAGCGATCGCCACCGAGCCGACGCCGCCCGATGCCCCAGTCACCGCCACCGGGCCGCGATCGGGGGTGATGCCGTGGCGTTCCAGTGCCATGACCGACAGCATCGCCGTATAGCCGGCGGTGCCAACGGCCATCGCGTCCAGCGCGCTGATGCTCTCGGGCCGTGCGATCAGCCAGTCGCCCTTGATGCGCGACTTGCCGGCATAGGCGCCGTAATGGGTCTCGCCGGTGCCCCAGCCATTCAGGATCACCTTGTCGCCGGGTTTCCAGTCGGGATGGTCGGAGCTTTCGACCGTTCCGGCGAGATCGATGCCGGGAATCATTGGCCAGTGCCGCACAACCGGCGACTTTCCGGTGATAGCCAGACCGTCCTTGTAGTTGACCGTCGACGCCTCGACATTGACGACGACGTCGCCCTCCATGAGATCATCGACGGCCAGCGTCTCGACATTGACGGACTGCTTCTTGTCTTCGTCGCGTGATATCAGGATTGCCTTGAAAGTGTCGGCCATGATGTCCTCCGTTGGATTCCGGAAATAAGGTTCAGTCGGCTTTTTCGATAGCCCGCTCACGCCGCCAGACCAGCAACTCGTCCAGTATGATCAGCCCCGCGCCGATGGTGATCGCCGCATCGGCGAGGTTGAAAACCGCAAAGGACCATACCGGCGTATGGAACAGGAAATAGTCGATCACATAGCCATTCATGGCGCGGTCGATCAGATTTCCCACCGCCCCGCCGATCACCAGCGCGAAGCCGAGATGCGCGACGATGCGGTCCGCCGGGCTGGAGCGCCACAGCCACAGCACGAAGGCGATGACGCCGAGGCTGATCGCGATCAGCGGAAGCGGTCCGAGCCCCCACAGGAGCGAAAACGCGATGCCCTGATTGTGTGTGCGGAAAAGCGCGAAGAAGGGCAGCAGGTCGATCGTCTCCTGATAGGACATCGACCGTTCCACCAGGATCTTGATCAACCGGTCGGCGGCGACGACCAGTCCGATGGCGGTTGCTGCCGGCAGAAGCCCTTTCATGATACTTCTCCCTCGAAAGTCAGCGCATGGCGACGGATCTCGAACAGGCTGACGCCGGTCGCGATGGCGGGATTGAGCGAGTCGGCCCTTCCTGCCTGCGGGATCTTGATCAGGACGGTGCAGGCCGCCGCGAGTTCGTCGGTCAGCCCGGCCTGTTCGTTGCCCATAAACAGCAACACCGGCTTCTCCCGATAATTCGGTTTGCGGTAGTCGACCGCACCCTTCAGATGCGTGCCGGCGACCGTGCCCGGCCATTTGCCGGCAAAGGCAATGAAATCGGCCTCGCTCATCCGCGTCAGGGGCACGGCGAAGATCGAACCCATGGTTGCGCGCACGGTTTCGGTCGCGAACGGGTCGGTCGTCTGGCCGACGAGGATAACGCCCTTCGCGCCGACCGCATCGGCGGTACGGATGATCGTGCCGAGATTGCCGGGGGCGCGGACCCGGTCGAGCGCCACCCAGACATCGTTTCCGGCCGGGCGGATCGCCGCCGGGCTGGTCCAGCGCTGCTCGAAAACGCCCATCACCATCTGGGGATTGTCGCGCCGTGCAATTGCGCCGAGCACTTTTTCCGAGACGATAAGCACGTCGGCGCCTTGCGCGAGACATCGCGTGGCGAGCTTTTCGACATTCTCCTGCCCGCGGCCGGCCTTGGCATAGATCAGCGTGCGGATCGTCCAGCCGTTTTCTATCGCGTCGATCACGAGCTTCATGCCTTCCGCGAGGAAGGTGCCCGTCTCGTCACGATGCCGCTTCTTTTCGAGAAGCCGGATATCCTTGATGATCGGGTTGGAGAGGCTGGTGACCTCCTTCCCCCGCCCCGGCGCACGGATGGTTTCGCTCATGCTGGGCCTCCGGCGATCCAGCGGCTGTAGAGCGAGGTCGAAAGCGCCCGGTCGCCCGCTTCCTCGCGGATTATCAACTCGCCCGACTGGATCGCGCCGTCCCGGTCGAAGCCGGTGAAGACGTCCCGCATCATTTCGTGCATCGCGAAGAAGGATGCCCGGATCGCATAGGCGGTGAGCGTCATCATGACCGGCCTTTCCGAAAGGATATCCCGGCAGGTGTCGAGCATTTCCGGCAGATTGTCGAAGAGCTGCCAGACCTCGCCATTCGGCCCGCGTCCATAGGCAGGCGGGTCGAGCAGGATGATGTCGTAGGAATTGCCGCGCCGCGCCTCGCGCTGCACGAATTTTAGCGCGTCCTCGCAGATCCAGCGGATCGGCTTGTCCGAAAGTTTTGCCAAATCCTGGTTTTCGCGGGCCCAGGTGATCGCCTTCTTCGACGCGTCCACATGGGTCACATGTGCGCCGGCTTCCGCGGCGACCAGCGAGGCGACGCCGGTATAGCCGAACAGGTTGAGCACTTTGAGTTGACGGTCGGAGGCGCGGATGCGATCCGCCATGTGCCGCCAGTGCACCGCCTGCTCGGGAAACACACCAACATGGCGGAAAGAGGTGAATCGCCCGAAATAGGGAATGCCGTCAAAGGCCATTTCCCAGGTCTCGCCGAGCTGTTTTCCCGGGAAGCGCCAACGGCCGAGCCCTTCCTCGTCCGTGTCGCCGGTGAAGATCGCGTCGGCCTTGTCCCAATCGTCGCGCGGCAGTCTCTTCGCCCAGATCGCCTGCGCTTCGGGCCGGATTATCCGGTGGGGGCCGTAACGCTCCAGTTTTTCGCCATCGCCGCAATCGAGCAGCGCATAGTTGGCGTCAGCGGCCGTTTCGAGGATGATCGGCGCTTCGCCGTGAGGAATCGCACCCTTGCGCATCGGGCGCGGTGCGCGCGGCTCGGGAGCAGTCGTCTTTTCCGCCGGCTGCGCATGTTTCGGCCGCGGCCGGAAGACACGCCCGCGTGTTTCGGCCGGCTTGCCGCCTTGTCCGCCACCGGGACGGTTTTTCTGGCGGTTCTTCTTTCGCGAATCCGTCTGGGCCAATGGTCGGGCTTTCAGAATGTTTGCCGCTGTCTATGGCGCAGAAACGCGTAAAATCCAAGCATCCGGCGCATGCTGATCCGCGGTTCAGGCGGCAAGCTTCGCCGCCAAGATCGCAGCCGCGAGATCTTCCAGCGCCGCGCCCGTCGACTTGAATAGCGTGATTTCGTCGGCGGACGCCCGTCCCTTGTGATCGCCGGAGGCCAGAGCTGTGAGGTCGGCGCAGATGTCGTTCTCGGTCAATACGCCCGATTTCAACGGCTGCACGATATCGCCGCCCTCCTTCGTCGCGCCTTCGAACGTGTCGACGAAGATCGAGGCGCGGCGAATGCAGTCATCGTCGCTCTCGCGCATAGTCGGGGTGAACGCACCGACGAGATCGATATGGGTGCCGGGCTTGACCAGGCCGCCCTTGATCAGGGGCTCCGAAGACAGGGTCGCCGCGCTGATCGTGTCAGCGGATGCGACCGCGTCGTCGAGATCTTCCGTTGCGCTCGCATCGAAACCGTCGGCTTCGAGGGCCTTCGCCATCCTGACTGCCTTGTCATTCGAGCGATTCCACGCGACGATCCGCTTGTAGGGTCTCGTGCTGGCATGGGCGCGCACCAGAAACGGCGCCAGTTCGCCTGCTCCCAGAATGAGCAGCGTCTCGGCATCGGCGGGCGCAAGATAGCGTGCAGCGAGCGCGGAGGCGCAGGATGTCCGCCACAGCGTCAGCCGTGTTCCGTCGACCAGAGCTTCAGGCTTGCCGGTTTTCCCGTCCATCAGGATATAGGATGCCATCACCGCCGGCAGCGACTGTTTGCCGTTGTCCGGCGTCACCGTCGCGATCTTCACGCCGATATGTCCGAGCGCCACATCGCGGCTCCATGCCGGCATCAGCAGCAGCGTCTGGTCGGCGCCGCCATCGCGCTCGATCGTGTGATGATGGCGCAACGGTGCAGTCACGCCCTCGACGAAAGCGTCGCGCAGCGCGTCGATGACTTTTTCATAGGTAAACAGCCGGTCGATATCGTCGGCGGAAATGATTTTCATGAGACCAGCCGGTCAGCGGGACAGGGCAAGCGACTGGCCCGGTTTCGTTTCCCCGCCATTGTTGCGCTTCTGGTCCTCGACCTCGTAGCGCAGGCTGGCGGCTTCTTTTTTGTAGCGGCGTTCCATCTTGCGATGCTTGCCTTGGGCAAACCACGCCCCGATCCCGCCCGCAAGCACGCCAATGCCGACCGCGGCGAAAAGCCAGATGAACATAGGCGCATTGATGGTCAGCGCCGGGTTCTGTGGATTGAAAACGTCGAAATGCAGTGGCGCTGTGCCACGATTGGCGACAGCCAGCGCGATCAGCACTATCGCCAGTGGAATGGTGATGAAAATGGAAATCAGCCGCCGGAACATGATCGATCAACTTCCGCACAAGGGCCGGACTGTCAAGTCCCGAGGCGCCTTTTCTACTCGTTGAGCCGCTCGCGCAACTCCTTGCCGGTCTTGAAGAACGGCACCCATTTTTCCTCGACGGAGACCTTGTCCCCGGTTCTCGGATTGCGGCCTTCGCGCGCCGGACGGTTCTTCACCGAGAATGCGCCGAATCCGCGCAATTCCACCCGATTCCCTTGTGCTAGGCTGTCGGTAATTTCATCGAATACAGCATTGACGATATTCTCGACGTCGCGCTGGAACAAATGAGGGTTCCGGTTGGCGATGATCTGGACGAGCTCGGATTTGATCAAGGCGGGCCTCCGTTCCGGTCGGAAATGCCGGCAAGTTAGCCGGCACCGTGCCAAACCGAGATAAGACCGTCAAGGAAAAGACGTTGCTGTAATGCCTCGAGGGCAGTATTTTGGGAGAGGTCGACGCCCAGCCACCGTGCAACCGCCACCGAAGAAAGCAGTCCGGCTGTCGGTTCCTCCTTCTTCCATTCGACGACCTTGAGCTCTTCGGACACACCTTTGCCGGCCAGCCATTCGCGCGCCGCTTCTTCGCCGCCGACGGCGTCGATCAGCTTGTTCTTGACCGCCTGCCGCCCGGTGAAGACAGAGCCGTCCGCCACGGCCGCGATCTCGGTGTCAGTCAGGCCGCGGCGTTCTTGCACGAGATCCTTGAACCAGGCGTAGCTGTCCAGAATCATGCGCCGCATCATCGCTTCCGCGCCCGGCGGAGGCGTGTCGAACATGCCCGGCTCGGCCTTGAGAGGCGTCGATTTGATCGTCTGGACGTCGATCCCGACATTGTCGAGGAGTTCGGCGAAATTCGGATACTGTATGAGGACGCCTATCGATCCGACGATCGATGTCTTGCGCGCAACGATATGATCCGTCGCCGCCGCGATCATGTAGGCTGCGGACGCCGCCAGCGTTTCCACTTCTGCGGCAACGGGTTTCTTGTCCGCCAGCTTGCGCACGGCGTCGTAGATCGCTTCACCGCCCGTTGTCGTCCCGCCGGGCGAATTGATCGACAGAATGACGCCTTTCACGGCGTCGGTCTCGCCGGCCTTGTCGAGCATGTCGATCAGATTCTCATCCATGCCGATTGTGCCGCCAATGCGTATCTTGGCGACATGCGGCCGCGATTTGGCGCCGAACTCATCAGAGGACACCGAGACGAAGGCGATCGCGAACAGGCCGACCAGCAGAACGAAAACAGCCGCAACGCGCCAGAACGTCAGTTTTCGCCTCAGTCTCCGGCGGTCGATAATATCGTCGGCGAGGTGTTCGGACATGGTATCCTCTGATATCTGGTCTGTATTCTGCGGCAAAATGCCTTGGACTTGCCTTTTGCCATCGGATCGCCACTTCTTGGGCTAATCCGGGAATCACCATAGGCCCACGCGTGCGGATTGGCGAGTTCATTCAGTGTATCAGGGCGCAGACACAAGGACGCAGCAGATGGCGAGACAGGAGACGGTGCGCGTGCCGGGCGCCTCGCGTCAGCGCGCTTATCGCAGCGCCCGGTTCCATTCCGGCCGGGTGCGCGCTGCGAAGGTCATTTTGCCCGTGCTCGCAATCGCAGGCATTCTTGCCACGGTCGGCTGGATGTGGGTTTCGCGTATCGCGCCCGATATCGGCATGGATCTCACCGGCACCGCCATCCGCGACGGCAAACTGGTGATGTCCAATCCCAAGCTCGATGGCCTGACTTCGGGCGATCGGCCCTATTCGGTGCGCGCCGCCCGGGCCATTCAGGACCTCTCCGGCAGCAAGACCGTCGATCTCGAGCGCCTGCAGGCCGACGTGCCCCTTACGGCAGACGTGATGGCCCGAATCACCGCAAATGCCGGGATATACAACTCTGAAGCCAATACGCTCGATCTCATGAACACGATACGGGTCGAGACCACGGACGGAATGAGCGCGGATCTGGAAACGGCTGCCATCGACCTTCGCAAGGGCAGCATGTCGACGCCCGATCCGGTGCGGATTTCCATGCCCGGCGCGGTCATCCAGGCCGATCGCCTGACGGTGGAGGATCATGGCCGACGGTTGCTCTTTGAAAATCGTGTAAAACTTGTGGTACAGCCGGGACAGTTCAAGCCCGGAGAATCACTCGGGCAGCCGGTCGGCAACGCCGGCGCACAAACAGGAAACTGACCATGATCGCCAGACCCCTTTTGCGCCGTGCGGCCCTGATCGCGACGCTGCCTCTGCTCGTCCTTGCCTCAGTCGGTGACACGACCGCTCAGGACAGCGCGACCGGCCTGCGCATCGACAGCGACAAGCCCGTTCAGGTCGAGGGCGACACTTTGGAGGTTCTGGAGGACCAGAGCATGGCTGTCTTTTCAGGCAATGTCCGTGTTTCCCAGGACACCACCGTCCTGCGCACGGGCAAGCTCGTCATCCACTATGCCGGCGGATCGGAAGGCTCGATCGCCGCGGGTGGCTCCAAGATCAAGAAGCTCGATGCAACGGGCGGCGTCAACATCCAGTCCGGTACCCAGGTGGCAACCGGCGATGCCGCCACTTTCGACATGGGAACCGAGGTTCTTGTGCTGACGGGCAAACGCGTCACCCTGTCCGACGGCGGCAATGTCGCCACCGGCTGCAAGTTGACGGTGGCGATGCAGTCGGGTCGAGCCAAGCTGACTGGCTGTGGTGACTCCGGAAGTCGTCCGACCATCCTGCTGCAACCGCAATCGGTCGGCGGCAACTAGGAAAACGCGGTGTCGGTCCTCAATCTGTTTCAGCGCCGGAGCGATACGGAGGCTTCAGCGCAATCCGCATTATCCGGATCTGCTGACAGCTTGCCGGATGAAATGACGGAGCCTCGCGGGGCGTCCGACGAGGCCTCACGGGCGGACAGAATGCAGGGCACGCTCATTGCCCGCGGTCTGGCCAAGGCCTATCGTGGACGCCGGGTCGTCGACGGCGTGAGCATGGGTGTGCGCGCCGGAGAAGCCGTCGGCCTGCTCGGACCGAACGGCGCCGGCAAGACGACCTGTTTCTACATGGTCACCGGACTCGTGCCTGCCGATGGCGGCCAGATACTGATCGACGGCAATGACGTTACCCGCATGCCCATGTATCAGCGCGCCCGCCTCGGCATCGGGTACCTGCCGCAAGAAGCCTCGATTTTTCGTGGCCTGAGCGTCGAAAAGAACATCATGGCTGTGCTCGAAGTCGTCGAGAAGAATGCGGCCGAGCGGCGTCGCAAGCTCGATGAACTGCTTGAGGAATTCTCAATCGCCCATCTGCGCAAGGCGCCGTCGATCGCGCTTTCCGGCGGCGAGCGCCGCCGCTGCGAGATCGCCCGAGCCCTTGCGTCGGATCCGGCTTTCATGCTGCTCGACGAACCATTCGCCGGCGTCGATCCGATCGCCGTTTCGGACATTCAGGAACTTGTCCGCCATCTGACCCAACGCGGCATCGGCGTGTTGATCACTGATCACAATGTTCGCGAGACCCTCGGGCTGATCGACCGCGCCTATATTATCCATGCCGGAAAGGTGCTGACCCAGGGCAAGCCGCACGAGATCATCGCCAATCCCGATGTCCGCCGCTTCTATCTCGGCGAGAGTTTTTCACTTTAATCGACATTTCTTACGGAACGATTTGACAGCGGCCGCTGTATAAGCAATTTTTGGGCCAGTTGGGTTGCGCGTAAGAGGATCGGTTTTCGGGGATGGCGTTATCTGCCAAGCTCAATCTGCGGCAAAGCCAGTCTATGGTGATGACGCCGCAGCTTCTCCAGTCGATCAGGCTATTGCAGTTCACGCAATTGGAACTTGACCAGTTCGTTCAAGACCAGATCGAGATAAACCCGCTTCTCGAACGGGAGGCGTCGCAGGACAATTTGCCCGTTGCGGATCGGTCCGCGCTTCCCGAACCGGACTTGGGCTCCGAGGCGAATGCGTCCGAGGACTGGTCGATGAACGAGCTGGAAGTCAGTTCCTCGGCAATTGCCGACAAGCTGGATTCCTCTCTCGACAATGTTTTTCCGGATGATCCGGGCCACAGCGAGAGCGGATCGCCGGCGCAAGGGCCGCTCTCCGGCCGCAACGGCTCTGATGTTATTGGCCGGCCCGAATCCGATTTCGATCTGGAATCGGTGATTGCCGGCAGCCTGACGCTGCGCGATCACCTGAGTGAGCAGATCAGCCTGACCTTGCGCACTGTGTCGGATCGCGCCATCGCGCATGAACTGGTCGACGCGCTTGATCCCAACGGCTATCTCGACGCCGATTTCGACGAGGTTGCGGATCGGCTCGGTTGCGAACGCGAGGATGTGGAAGCCGTACTGGGCGCCTTGCAGGAGATGGACCCGCCGGGGGTTTTCGCCAGTTGCCTTTCCGAATGCCTCGCCCTGCAATTGCGCCGTCTGGACCGCTACGACCCGGCGATGGCGGCGTTGCTGGAAAACCTTCCTCTCCTCGCAAAACGCGACTTCAAGACGCTCTCGCGCATCTGCGGCGTCGATGAGGGCGACCTGATCGACATGCTGTCCGAGATCCGCAAGCTTGATCCGCGTCCGGGTCTTGCCTTTGAGCCCTCGGGTACCGACGCCATCGTCTATGACGTTGAGGTGCGCGAATCGGCGGACAAGTCGTGGCGTATCGAGCTCAATCCCGACGCGCTGCCGCGCATCCTCGTTGACCGCGACTACTACGCCAGGATTTCGCGCACGGGCCTGTCGTCCGACGAAAAGCTGTTCATGAGCGAATGTCTGCAGAATGCGACATGGCTGGAACGCAGTCTCGATCAGCGCGCCACCACGATCCTCAAGGTCGCGACCGAGATCGTTCGCCAGCAGGATGCGTTTTTCGTGCACGGGGTCAGTGCGCTGAAGCCCATGACGATGAAGATGGTCGCTGATGCCATTGGCATGCATGAATCGACGGTGAGCCGTGTCAGCGCCAACAAATACATGCTCACACCGCGCGGCATGCTGGAGTTCCGCTACTTCTTCACCGTGTCGATTGCGTCGAGCGGCGGCGAGGACGGTCACTCGTCGGAAGCTGTGCGTCAACGCATCAGGACGATGATCGACCGCGAATCGCCCGACTCGATTCTCTCTGACGATGCGCTGGTGGCTATGCTGAAAGGCGAGGGCATAGACATAGCGCGCCGCACGGTCGCCAAATATCGCGAGGGCATGAACATCGCGTCCTCCGTTCAGCGCCGGCGCGAGAAGCGGGCGCTGGCCGTCGCTCACGGCTGATCGCGCCAATGCGACACCGTCACGCACCTGTCATTTTTTGCCGGACGGGCTTCACAGTCTTGCATCTTTCGCCCAATCTGTGGTTTGGGCGGCCTCGCCCCAACGAAGAAGCATGAGGAGTTGCCAATGGGTTTGCGCGTTTCGGGAAAACACATGGATATCGGCGATGCGTTCCGCGAACGGATCGAGGGTCGAATCGAAGAGGCGCTCACGAAATATTTCGATCGTGGCGCCAACGGCCATGTGACGGTAGAAAAATCCGGAACCCGTTTTACGACAGACTGCATGTTGCATCTCGATTCCGGGACGGTGCTTCAGGCGACCGGCGAGGCCCAGGACCCGCAGGCGAGCTTCGACGCGGCGGCTGAGCGTATCGAGAAACGTCTACGCCGCTACAAGCGCCGCCTCAAACAGCACATGACCGACGAGTCCGCCAGCCGCAACGAGGAATATGCCTATCGCGTTCTCGAGGCGTTGCCCGAAACCGAAGAGGAGACGGTGCCCGAAGACTACGCGCCGGTTGTCGTAGCGGAACGATCAATGCAGCTCGCGACAATGCCTGTGTCTTCGGCGGTTTTACAACTGGACCTGCAGGACAACCCGGTATATGTGTTCCGAAACGCAGGCAGTGGCGACGTCAATCTTGTTTATCGCCGTGCTGACGGAAACATTGGCTGGATAGATCCGGGCTCGATTAAGCAATCATAATCGAACGATTTTGAACCGCGCCGCAATGCGCGCGATGAAGCTCGAATTGTCCGCAAGGATAAGTGCATGACACTCGGCGACATTGTCACCCAGGAAGCGATCATCCCGGATTTGCGGGTTAGTTCCAAAAAGCAACTTCTTCAGGCTGTCGCGGAAAAAGCGTCCGAAATGACGGGCCTTTCCGCGCGCGCCATTTTCGACACGATCCTGCAGCGCGAACGCCTTGGCTCGACCGGCGTTGGCAAGGGCATTGCCATTCCGCACGGCAAGTTCCCCGATTTCGATCGGATTTCGGGTGTTTTCGCCCGTCTTCATGCGCCGATCGATTTCGAAGCCCTCGACGATCAGCCTGTGGATATCGTTTTTCTGCTGCTCGCGCCTGAAAGCGCGGGGGCGGACCATCTCAAGGCCCTGTCGCGCATCGCACGCGTTCTGCGCGATCCGGTCCGCATCGCCAATCTGCGAGCCACCTCGGACGCGGACGCGCTTTTTGCCTTCCTCACCCAGGAACAGGCTTCCAACGCGGCCTGACCGGCTATCTGCTCCGATCCTTTGACCTGCCCGGCCTTTGCCGTGACGTATCTTCGCCGTCACCTGGCGTTTCAGGGAGTGATGATGCGGCGGTCGCGGCAAATTCGCATGCTGGCAAGACCGCATTGGTCGAGACACCGTTTGCCTTCACGAGATCCTGATTTGCTTGCCGCCGCCCCGCGGTTTGACTAACCAGTCCAGATGCTGACGCTTGCCATCGATACCGCCGCCAGTTTTTGTTCCGCGTGCCTTTGGGACGACGCGTCGGAGCGCGTCGTTGCCGAGGAAGAACGCGATATCGGCCGCGGCCATGCCGAACAACTAATGCAGGTCGTCGAGAGGGTCATGCGGTCCGGCGGTTGTGATTATGCCGATCTCGGATGCATCGCCGTAGCGATTGGCCCGGGTTCGTTTACGGGTATTCGGGTCGGCGTGGCCTCGGCGCGCGGTTTCGGCCTTGCGCTCGGTATCCCGGTCACCGGCGTCACCACGCTCGAAACGCTCGCCGCCGATGCCGCGGGTGACGCCCGCGGGCCAATCACCGTCACTGTCAAAGGCGGCCGCGGCCAGTTCTTCATGCAGGACTTCGATGCCTCCGGCCATCCTCTGGCCGATGCCAGGGCCGTGGACGAAGCCGCAGCGGATCAAGCCATTCCCGACAGCGCCTGCCTGCTGGTTGGCAATGCGGCTGCGGAAATTGCGGAAAAACTGGTCGCGTCCGGCCGTAAGTTGCCTGCGCTCATCGACCGTGCAACCGGCAATATTGCGACGGTCGCCCGCCTGTCTGCGAGGTCTTCGCATGCGCCTGTACCGCTTTATCTGCGTGGCGCGGATGCCAAGCCCCAGGAAGGTTTCGCGTTGGCGCGCGCCGATGCCAAAGGCAGGGAGGCCGGGCGATGAAATGGGCTTTCCTTGGCTGGCTCCGGCCGCTCGACATCGTTGTCGACCCGCTTGACACCGCCCACACCCGACACATGGCGGACCTGCATGCCGCAACTTTCGTCCGCCCCTGGACCGATGGCGAGTTCCACGACATGCTCGCACAGCCGACCGTGTTCGGTTTCGTTGCCCGCGAACTGACCTGGGGCAAGGCGAAGGTCCTCGGTTTCGTGCTGGCGCGGGGCGTCGCCGGGGAAGCGGAAATCCTGACCATCGCGGTCACGCCGGACTGGCAGGGCCACGGGCTCGGTCGCAAGCTCATGGATGCGGTCCTCGCCAAGGCGCATCGAGAGCGCGTCGAGTCGGTATTCCTGGAGGTTGACGAGACCAACAAGCCGGCGATCGCGCTCTACAAGAAGCTCGGTTTCTTCCAGGTGGGAGGCCGGCCGGACTACTATCGCGACCGGTCGGGACGTAAGTCCGCCGCGCTTGTCATGCGTCGCGATCTTCGTTAGCAACCGCGCAATTCCAAACCGGGTATTCGATGTGGCCGAGGACAACGGAAAATCGCTGGAGGAACTCTGTGCCGAGCGCGGCATGCGCATGACCGGCCAGCGCCGCGTCATCGCCGGAGTGCTGCAGGATGCCGCCGACCACCCCGATGTCGAGGAACTCTACCGCCGCGCTTCCGCGGTGGATCCGCATATCTCGATCTCAACGGTGTATCGCACTGTCAAGCTGTTCGAGGATCTCGGCATCATCGAGAAGCATGAATTCCGCGACGGTCGCGCCCGCTACGAGCCGCTTCCCGACGAGCATCACGACCATCTGATCGATGTGAAATCCGGACAGGTCATCGAATTCCGCAATGCTCGCATTGAGGCGTTGCAGGAAGAAATCGCCCGCGAGCTCGGCTACCGCATCGTCGATCACCGGCTGGAGCTTTATGCCGTCCCGCTCGACGAGGGAGATGACGGCGGAGACGGCAAGGCGTGATCCTGCGCGTCCGATTGGCGCTCATATTGGTCTTGCTCGTGGCGATGACCATCCTTTTGCTGCCCGTCCAGATCCTCGCCATTCGCCTGCATCATCCGTTTCGCCGCCGGCTTCCCAACCTCTGGCACCGCATCGCTTCGCGCCTGATCGGCCTGAAAGTGAACGTCCATGGCGAACCGGCGCGCCATGACGGCATCGGCGTGCTGATCGCCGCCAATCACGTCTCGTGGCTCGACATCGTCGCGCTCGGCGCCGCCGCGCCCGTTTCCTTCATCGCCAAGCATGAGGTTGCCGGCTGGCCGGGCGTCTCGGTTCTCGCTAAACTTCAGGAGACCCTGTTCATAGAACGGGCGAAGCGCGGCAAGGCGGGCGAACAGGCGGAAAAGATCCGACAACGCCTCGCTGATGGCGATGTCATGGTCCTCTTCGCCGAAGGGACGACCTCGGACGGCAATTCCCTCCTGCCTTTCAAATCGGCTCTTTTCGGCGCTGTGGGTGTCCGCGCCGGCAACGAGGAAAGCGCCTCTCGCGAACCGGTGCATGTCCAGCCGGTCGCCATCGTATACACCCATCACCACGGAATTCCGATGGGCCGTTACGGCCGCCCGTTGGCCGCGTGGCCCGGCGATGTCGAATTGGGGCCCCATGTCGCCGGTGTGATCGGCGCGGGTGCGATCGATGTGTCGATCCTGTTCGGCAACCCGATCGTGGCCACAGACATGCCCGACCGGAAGGCGCTCGCACTTGCCTGCGAAACCGCCATCCGCGACATGGCGTCTTCGGCGCTTCGCGGTCGCTTCCCTCCTTCTCATGGGCGGTGAAAAGCGATAAGGAGCGGGCATGAATGAACGCGTGAAGATAATGGACGGCGCCGTTTCCCCGGCTCCGGCAAATATGCGCAAGGTCTTCGTCAAGACCTATGGCTGCCAGATGAATGTCTATGACAGCCAGCGCATGGCCGATGCGCTGGGCGCCGACGGCTATGTCGAAACCGCCAGTCTCGATGACGCGGACATGGTCCTGCTGAACACCTGCCACATCCGCGAAAAGGCGGCGGAGAAGGTCTATTCGGAGCTGGGTCGGCTGCGCAAGCTGCGCGATGAACGCCAGGCGTCGGGCTCGGATATGCTGATCGGCGTCGCCGGTTGCGTTGCCCAGGCCGAAGGCGAAGAAATTATCCGCCGCGCTCCCGTGGTCGATTTCGTCATTGGCCCGCAAACCTATCATCGCTTGCCGCAGGTGGTCTCCCGTGCCCGTCGCGGAGACAAGGTGGTCGAGACCGACTACGCCATTGAGGACAAGTTCGATAAACTGCCCGAACGCGACGTGCGGCAGCTTCGCGCCCGCGGCGTCACGGCCTTCCTCACGGTGCAGGAAGGCTGCGACAAGTTCTGCACGTTCTGTGTCGTTCCCTATACGCGTGGCGCCGAGGTGTCTCGCCCGGTCACCCAGATCGTCGCGGAGGCCCGCAAGCTGGCCGAGTCCGGCGTTCGCGAGGTCACGCTTCTCGGTCAGAACGTCAATGCCTGGCATGGCGAGAGCCCCGACGGAAGCGAATGGGGCCTCGGGCGGCTGCTGCGCGAACTGGCCGAAATCGATGGGCTCGACCGCCTGCGCTACACCACGAGCCATCCACGCGACATGGATGAAGACCTGATCGCCGCGCATCGCGATCTCGGCGCGCTGATGCCCTATCTGCATCTGCCCGTTCAGGCGGGTTCCGACCGTATCTTGAAGGCGATGAACCGGAAACATACCGGCGACGAATACCGCCGCCTTGTCGATCGCATCCGCGCCGCGCGGCCGGACATCGCCCTGTCGGGCGATTTCATCGTCGGCTTTCCGGGCGAGACCGATGTCGATTTCGAGGATACGATGCGGCTGATCGCCGATATCGGTTATGCACAGGCGTTCTCGTTCAAGTATTCGCCGCGCCCCGGTACGCCCGGCGCGGATTTGAAGGACCAGGTGCCCGAACAGGTAAAAAACGAGCGGCTCTATCGTCTGCAGTCTTTGCTCGGAAAACAGCAGGCAGATTTCATGAACGGACTGATCGGAAAGACAATTTCCGTGCTGCTTGAAAAGCCCGGACGTGAACCCGGTCAGATCGTCGGTCGATCTCCTTGGTTGCAGCCTGCGGTTTGTGATGAAAATGTCGGAAAAATCGGCGACATTGTAAGCGTGCGAATCACGCGAACTTCCGCGAACAGTCTGATCGCGGACAACAGGAAAGTGGATACAGAGGCTTGAACGCAGAAGCCCCCGCGACACCCGTCACCGGCGCCTCCGATCTGGCGCACATCGTCCTGAGCTTTGACAACAACGACCATGCCCGTGCGCTCTATGGCCAATTCGACCAGAACCTGGCCCTGATCGAGCAGCGGCTGGGCGTCGATGTGCGCTCCAAAGGCAATCAGGTTACCATACGCGGCGAACCGACCGCGACGGAACAGGCGCGCCGCGCGCTCGATTATCTTTATGACCGGCTGGCGGCGGGCGGAGACGAACCGGATACGTCCGATGTCGACGGCGCGTTGCGCATGGCCGTCGCTGCCGACGACCAGTTGTCGCTGCCGACAATCGCCGCGCCGGCCAAGCTTGCCGCTGCGCAGATCTCGACGCGCAAGAAAACAGTCTTCGCGCGCACGCCGAACCAGGACGCCTATATCCGCGCCCTCGATCGCGCCGAACTCGTCTTTGGCGTCGGCCCGGCCGGCACCGGCAAGACCTATCTCGCTGTCGCCCATGCGGCGATGCTGCTGGAGCGCGGGGCGGTGGAGCGCATCATCCTGTCGCGTCCCGCCGTCGAGGCGGGCGAGCGGCTCGGCTTTCTGCCGGGTGATTTGAAGGAGAAGGTCGATCCTTACCTCCGCCCGCTCTACGACGCGCTCTATGACATGATCCCCGCTGACAAGGTGGAGCGTGCACTGGCGGCCGGCGTCATCGAGATCGCGCCGCTGGCCTTCATGCGTGGGCGAACGCTCGCCAATGCCGCCGTCATTCTCGACGAGGCGCAGAATACCACAACGATGCAGATGAAGATGTTCCTCACCCGTCTTGGCGAGAACTCGACCATGATCGTCACTGGCGATCCGTCGCAGGTCGATCTGCCGCTGGGTGCGAAATCCGGCCTGGTCGAGGCCCTGCATGTTCTGCGCGATGTCTCCGGCATCGTCACGGTGCGCTTCACCGAAACCGACGTCGTGCGTCACCCGCTGGTAGCGAAGATCGTGTCGGCTTATGACCGGCAGGGATAGCCGTTGGCGATCGATATAGATGTGTCGGTCGACGCTGGCGACTGGGCGGATGAGGCCGCGCTCGCGGAAATGGCTGCGCAATGCGTCGATGCAGCGATCGCCCGGCTCGGCCTCGGAGACCCGATGAGCGAACTTTCCATACTATTCACCGACAACAAGGCGATGCAGGCGCTGAATGCCCAATGGCGTGGCAAGGACAAGCCGACCAATGTGCTGTCCTTCCCGGCTTTCGATCTTTCGCCCGGTGATCCGCCCGGTCCGATGCTTGGCGATATCGTGATTGCCCATGAAACGCTGCGCGACGAGGCGGCGCTTGAAGCCAAACCTTTCGATGACCATCTGCGTCATCTCATCGTTCACGGTTTCTTGCATGTTTTGGGCTATGACCACGAAAATGACGCAGACGCCGAGGAGATGGAAGCTGCGGAGCGCGCGATTCTTGCTGACATCGGCGTCCCTGACCCCTATTCTGAGGCCGATTGAAACTTTCGATGCTTATGACCACTAACGAGAGCGAAGACACGATGCGCGAAGTGTCTCGCGACGACGACACCGACCCCCGAAGTCCCGGTGCGGAACCCGGCAAGTCACGCGGCCATCCGGGCTTCCTGCAACGCCTTGTCTTCCTGTTCAGGCCACAGTCGGCCGCGACCATCCGTGAGAACCTTCAGGACGCCCTCTCCGGTAATGGCGAGTGGGACGACCAGACAATTTCGCCCGGCGAGCGCGCGATGCTGCACAATATTCTGCGGCTGCGCGAGGTGCGGGTCGAGGATGTGATGATCCCCCGCGCCGAGGTCTACGCCGTCGATCAGAAGACCACGCTCGGCGAGTTGCTGAAACTGTTCGAGACGCACGGCCACAGCCGCATGCCGGTCTATGATGAGACACTGGACGATCCGCGCGGCATGGTCCACATCCGCGACGTGGTCGCCGCGATTACCCGGCTGGCCGGCGAGAAGAAGCGCACGCGCCGCCGCAATGGCGTCGCGACGGTTGGCCACAATTCCTCCGGTCAGCTTGACCTCGGCAAGGTCGAACTCGACAAGACGATCGAGGAACTGAAGCTCGCCCGCGAAGTTCTGTTCGTGCCGCCGTCCATGCTTGCCGCCGACCTGATGGCGCGCATGCAGACCCAGCGCATCCAGATGGCGCTCGTCATCGACGAATATGGCGGCACCGACGGCCTCGTCTCGCTCGAGGATATCGTCGAGATGGTTGTTGGCGACATCGAGGATGAGCACGACGATGAGGAAGTCCTGTTCACCGAGCAGTCGAACGGCACGATCATCGCCAATGCGCGTGTCTATCTCGAAGATCTCGCCGGCGTGCTGGGCCAGGACTTTCTGGATGCGGCGCGCAGTGAGGATGACGATGTCGACACCATCGGCGGCCTGATCTTTTCGCTGCTCGGACGCATCCCGGTGCGCGGCGAGGTGATCCCGTCCTTCGCTGGCTACGAATTCGAAATCCTCGAAGCAGATCCTCGCCGCATTCGGCGCGTGCGCATCGTGCGCGCCAAGCGCCGCGCTGCACGTCCGGTGGCGCAGGGCCGCGAACAGCCGGCTGCGGATGCCGTTGCCGAACCGGTCGCCCTAGCGGCGGAACCGCCCGTCCCGTCAAAGTCGGCCGAAAGCACGGACTGACATCGCCTCGGGCGATGATGGCTGCTAAAGCTCCGTAAGCACTGATTCGCCTTCGGACCGCTGATGGAGCGCTTGGCCAACCGCATATTGCTGACCACCGGGTGGAAGCGGGCCTTGCTCGCCTTTTGCGCCGGCGCATTTGCCGTGCTCGGCCAGCCGCCCTTTCAGCTTTTCATCGTCTGCTTCATCTCGTTTCCAATTCTCGTATGGATGCTCGACGGGGCCGTGGCCCGGCCGACGCGTTCCCTCGTCGCCGCCATGTGGCCGGCCTTCGCCACGGGATGGTGGTTCGGTTTCGGCTATTTCGTCGCCGGCCTCTGGTGGATCGGAAACGCGCTTTTCGTCGAGGCGGACCAGTTCGTCTGGCTGTGGCCCTTCGCGGTCACGCTGATCCCCGCCATCCTGGCATTGTTCTACGGCCTTGCGGCAGTCGTCGCACGCCTGCTCTGGTCCGACGGGATCGGCCGCATCGCCGCGCTTGCTCTGGGTTTCGGACTGGCTGAATGGCTGCGATCCTTTGCCTTCACCGGCTTTCCCTGGAACGCGGTCGGCTACGCGGCGATGCCGGTTCCTGTGCTGATGCAATCGGCGTCGCTCGTCGGCATTTACGGCGTGAACGCGCTTGCCGTTTTCGTCTTTTGCCTCCCAGCCGCCTTTGCTGGCGGCCGCCGGCAGGCCGGATTCGCCGCGCTGTCAGTTATTGCGCTTCTCGGCGCTCATGTTGGCTATGGCTATTGGCGCCTCGAAAACGCTGCGGATAGTGCCGCCGACGCACCGCTGGTCCGCATCGTCCAGCCGGCTATCGATCAGTCGGAGAAATGGGACGCCGCCATTCGCGGCGAGATCTTCAAGACATTGCTCGATCTGACCTTGGAAGCCGGCACGGGCGGCAAGCGGCCCGATATCATCGTCTGGCCGGAAACATCCGTGCCGTATCTCCTGACCGAAGCGCCGCAGGCCGTCGCAGCCATCGCTGAAACGCTTGTGCCGGGCCAGCTTCTCCTCGCCGGAGCGGCGCGCGGCGGCGAGGCCGATCCGTCCACCGGACAGCGCACCTATTACAATTCCATTCTGGTCCTGGACGGCGACGGCGTTATCGTCTACGCTGCCGACAAGAAGCACCTCGTTCCCTTCGGCGAGTATCTGCCCTTCAAGGCGTTACTGGAAAAGCTCGGCATGAAGGCGATTGCTGCGGCCGATCGTGGCTATTCGGCTGCGGAACGCCGACGCACGATGACGCTCCCGAACGGCATGGTCGTGCTGCCGTCGGTTTGTTATGAGGCAATATTTCCCTACGCGGTCGCGGCCAGCGGAGATAAGCCGACCGTGCTCGTGAATGTCACCAATGATGCATGGTACGGCGATACGCCGGGTCCCTACCAGCACGCTCACCAGGCGCGCATTCGGGCGTTGGAGACCGGTCTGCCGATTGTGCGGGCCGCCAACAACGGCATCTCCGCCGTATATGATCCATACGGTCGCCAGTTGGATGCGCTTGGCTACGGGGTGCGCGGTGCCGTCGAAGCGCCCCTCCCTGATTCGCTGGCGGCGACCTGGTATGCCCGCAATGGCCGGCTGACCTTGTCGGCGATACTGGCTTTCTTCGCGCTGGCCGCCACTGCCGGGCGGGTTCGCGGTCGAAATCGGCATTAAAGATGTTTGATTTGTCGGTAGTCGCTCTTTGAATCCCGCGCCAACGGTGATTATGATATGGATTGTGGCGCCGGTTTGCAGCCGTCTCACACATCTGGTCCTTAAAAATAACAATGATAATCAGCTGCCACGCGGCAAGGACAATTAATGACGGTGAACAAGAAGCAACCCAACCCGATCGACATTCATGTTGGTGGCCGCATCCGGCTGCGTCGCACCATGCTCGGCATGAGCCAGGAAAAGCTGGGCGAGCAACTCGGCATAACGTTCCAGCAGGTTCAGAAGTATGAGAAGGGCACCAACCGCGTAGGCGCCAGCCGCCTGCAGAATATTGCGGCGATCCTCGGCGTGCCTGTCGCCTTCTTTTTCGAGGACGCGCCGGGTGACGCAGGCGAGGGCGGCACTGAAGGGCTCAGTGAGAATTCATCGACGTATGTCGTGAATTTCCTGTCGAGTTCCGAGGGGCTGCAGCTGAACCGGGCTTTCGTGAAGATTTCCGATCCCAAGGTCCGCCGCCGTATCATCGACCTGGTCAAGGCGATCGCCGCCGATTCCGACACGGACTGAAGCGCCGTAAAAGTCTAGCGCGGGTGGATATGTACTTATCCTTATATCCTTAAGCGAATACCGGTTTTTCCTTGACCGGCATTCGCCTCTTGCATAACGAGGGCCGACTTCGTGCCGCCGTTCCAGCGGCCGGCCTACGCAATTTATCGGGGATATCTGCAAAATGGCGCGCCAGGATTACCTTTTTACCTCTGAATCCGTGTCCGAAGGTCATCCGGACAAGGTTTGCGACCGGATTTCCGATGAGATCGTCGATCTGATTTATCGCGAGGCGCGGAAGCATGGCGAGGACGAAAAGTGGCGCGTCCGCGTCGCTTGCGAGACCCTGGCAACCACCAACCGCGTCGTGATTGCCGGCGAGGTGCGTGTCCCCGAGACCTTGCTGAAAAAGGACAAGACCGGCAACTTCGTCACCGATGCGACGGGCCACCCGATGGTCAATCCTTCGAAATTCCGCTCCGCCGCCCGCCGCGCCATCCGCGATATCGGCTATGAACAGGATGGCTTCCACTGGAAGACATGCCGCGTTGACGTGCTGTTGCACGGCCAGTCCGCCGACATCGCCCAGGGCGTCGACAATGCATCCGACAAGCAGGGCGAGGAAGGCGCGGGCGATCAGGGCATCATGTTCGGATATGCCTGTAACGAGACGCCGGAACTCATGCCGGCGCCGATCTACTACGCCCACAAGATCCTCGAACTCCTGGCCGCCGCCCGCCATGCCGGCGAGGGCGAGGCCGCCAAGCTGGGCTCCGATGCCAAGTCGCAGGTCACCGTGCGCTACCGCAACGGCAAGGCCGCCGAGGTAGTTTCCATCGTTCTCTCGACGCAGCACATGGATGGTAGCTGGGACAACAAGAAGGTCCGTTCCGTCGTCGAGCCCTATATTCGCGAAGCGCTTGGCGATCTGCCGATCGCCGACGATTGCGTCTGGTACATCAACCCGACCGGCAAATTCGTGATCGGCGGCCCTGATGGCGACGCCGGCCTGACCGGCCGCAAGATCATCGTCGACACCTATGGCGGCGCCGCGCCCCATGGCGGTGGCGCCTTCTCCGGCAAGGACACGACAAAGGTCGACCGCTCGGCTGCCTATGCTGCGCGCTATCTCGCCAAGAATGTCGTTGCCGCCGGCATCGCCGACAAATGCAACATCCAGCTTTCCTACGCCATCGGCGTCGCCCAACCGCTGTCGGTCTATGTCGACACCTACGGCACCGGCAAGGTCGATGACGCCGAGATCGAGACGGCGCTGCGTCAGGTCATGGACCTGTCACCCTCGGGCATCCGCAAGCATCTCGACCTCAACAAGCCGATCTACGCCAAGACCGCGGCCTATGGTCACTTCGGCCGCAAGCCCGGCCGTGACGGCTCCTTCTCCTGGGAACGGACCAACCTCGCCAAACCGCTCAAGGCCGCCCTCGGGGTGAAATGACCGAAGAAAAGCGACGCTCCCGGGCAACCGAGGCGTTTTTCGGTCGCCGCCGCGGCAAAACGCTGAAGCCGCGCCAGGCGGAACAGCTCGGCCGCCTTTTGCCGGCGTGGAAGATCGACCTTACGAACCCTGCCCCCGCGAGCCTTTCCGACGTGTTCGACGACCCGCCGGAGCGTATACTCCTCGAAATCGGCTTCGGTGGCGGTGAGCACCTCCTGCATCGGGCGCTCGAAAGCCCGGAAACCGGCTTCATCGGCGTCGAACCCTTCGTCAATTCCATGGCGAAATTCGTCGCTGCCGCCGGCGATGCGGAAGTCACCAATGTCCGCCTCTACGACGATGACGCGACGCAGCTGCTCGACTGGCTGCCCGCGGCGTCGCTGGACGGGATCGATCTGCTTTATCCCGATCCGTGGCCGAAGATGCGGCACTGGAAGCGGCGCTTCGTCAATGAGGTCAATCTCGATCGCTTCGCCCGCGTCATGAAGCCCGGCGCATGCTTTCGCTTCGCCTCTGACATCGGCACCTATGTCAACTGGACGCTCCGGCATATTTACGCCCACCCGGATTTCGACTGGCCGGCGCAAAACGCCTCCGACTGGCGAACGCCCTATGAAGGCTGGCCCGGCACGCGCTACGAGGCCAAGGCGCTGCGCGAGGGTCGTACGCCTGCCTACCTCACTTTTCTGCGCAAATAGCGGTTACTCGGCCGAGGCCAGACGCAATGGCCCGCGTCGCGGAACGATATGGACGACCGAATATCCGTTCCGTTTCAGCTCCGCGAGAAAGCCCGGCAGCATTGCGGCCGTGCGCGTTTGCAGGTCATGGAACAGGATGATGCCGCCGCCCTTGCGCCGCAACGAGGCAATGGTGCGCGCGGAAACCTGTTGCGGCCCGGATTTGAAATAGTCCTTCGAGTCGATATCCAGGTCGAGAACAACGACGCCGCGCGACGCCATATAGGAGCGAAGCTGGCTGGTATCGGCGAGGTAGGGAAACCGGAAGAATCTGACCGGCCCGCCGCCGGCCGCCCGGATCGCATCCTCGCCGCGCTCGATCTCGGCCACCGCCCGGTCGAAGCTCATATGCGCAAGGTTCGGATGGCCCCATGTATGGCTGCCGATCGAATGCCCCCGGCTCGCCACCTTGCGCACGGTCTCCGGGTGCTTCTTCGCCATCTGGCCGACCATCAGGAAGGTGGCCTTCACGCCGAACTGGTCGAGCGTCTTGAGAATGGAATCGGTACGCCCCGGAACCGGCCCGTCGTCGAAAGTAAGGATCACCTCGCGCGGTTTCAGCCGGATGTCGTATACATTCGAAACGGAAATGGTGCGCCCCGCGAGCCGTCCCTTGCGCGGCAGCACGTCATCGAATGGCCCTCGTCCGGGCCGGACGAATGCAGAGGCGATTTCGGTGCTGGCGACTTCGGGAGATTTGTGAAATTTGTTCGGGGCCTGGTTGCTCGCGCAGCCGGCGATGAGGAGGGCGCCGAGCAGCGGCGGCAGAAAACGCTGGAACATGGGACTCGCACAGTCTGTTTCGCCTGTCCGTTTTCGCCGATTATGGTTAATGGACCCTTTCGCCCCTCCGCCCGCCTCCTGCCTGGCTGAAAGACCGCGCCCCTTGCGCTTCCCGGCTGCGCGGCGTATATGGAATTCAAATTCTTGGTCATCCGAACAAGAGTGGGCCCGCAAGGACCCGCTCTTTTTGTTTTAACGGTGGGAAACAGTTGAGCGACGCATATCTGGCGCCGATCGAAAACGACGAACCGCGTATCGTCCGCGAGACGGGTGTGGATGCGCGCGTCGCGTCGATCGTCGAGCCGGTCCTCAACTCCGCGGGCTATCGGCTGGTGCGGGTACGTCTGTCGGGGATGAACGGTCTGACGCTGCAGATCATGGCCGAGCGCGAAGACGGCACGATGAGCGTCGAGGACTGCGAGAACGTCAGCCGCATGGTCTCGCCGCTGCTCGATGTCGAGGATCCGATCGATCGAGCCTATCATCTCGAGATTTCCTCGCCGGGCATCGACAGACCGCTGGTTCGCCTCTCGGATTTCGCACGGTGGCGCGGCCAGCTGGCGCGGATCGATACGTCCGTGATGGTCGACGGGCGCAAGCGTTTCCGCGGCACCATCACGGGAATGACACAGGACGCGATCACGATGGAGGCCGACAAGGCCAATTTCGGCGAGGCGCTGGTATCCGAAATTCCGCTCGACACGATCGCCGATGCGAGGCTGATCCTGACCGATGAATTGATCCGCGAGGCGCTGAAGGCCGACAAGGCCGCCCGCCAGGCGCGCGGAGAGGAAAATGAAGACGATGACACCGCATCCGACAACGATGCGGACAACTGAACGCCGATAGGAGACGACAATGGCAGTCAGTGCGAACAGGCTGGAACTTCTGCAGATCGCCGACGCGGTCGCGCGCGAGAAACTGATCGACAAGGATATTGTCATCTCGGCGATGGCCGACGCGATCCAGAAGGCCGCGAAATCCCGCTACGGCCAAGAGACCAATATCCGGGCCGACATCAACACCAAGACCGGCGAGATCAAGTTGCAGCGCCTTCTCGAGGTGTCGGAGAACGTCGAGGATTCAGCGACCCAGATCTCCATCGAACAGGCGAGAGACCGCAATCCGGAAGCGCAACCCGGCGACTTCATCGCCGAACAGTTGCCCCCGCTCGATTTCGGCCGCATCGCCGCCCAGTCTGCCAAGCAGGTCATCGTGCAGAAGGTGCGCGAAGCTGAGCGCGACAACCAGTATGAGGAATTCAAGGATCGCGTCGGCGAGATCGTCAACGGCTCGGTCAAGCGTGTCGAATACGGCAATGTCATCGTTGATCTCGGCCGCGCCGAGGCGATCATCCGGCGCGACGAGCTGATCCCGCGCGAGATGTACCGCTATGGCGACCGCGTTCGCGCCTATGTCTATGACGTGCGCCGCGAGCAGCGCGGGCCGCAGATCTTCCTGTCGCGCACCCATCCGCAATTCATGGCGAAGCTCTTCCAGATGGAAGTGCCGGAAATCTACGACGGTATCATTGAGATCAAGTCGGTCGCCCGCGACCCGGGGTCCCGCGCCAAGATCGCCGTCGTCAGCCGCGATTCCTCCATAGATCCCGTCGGCGCCTGTGTCGGCATGCGCGGCAGCCGCGTTCAGGCGGTTGTCGGGGAATTGCAGGGCGAGAAGATCGACATCATTCCCTGGCAGCCCGATGCGGCGTCCTTCATCGTCAACGCGCTTCAGCCCGCCGAGGTCGCCAAGGTCGTTCTGGACGAGGATGCCGAGCGGATCGAGGTTGTCGTGCCCGACGATCAGCTGTCGCTGGCCATCGGCCGCCGCGGCCAGAACGTTCGCCTTGCCTCGCAGTTGACCGGCTGGGATATCGACATCCTGACCGAGGAAGAGGAGTCGGCGCGCCGCCAGAAGGAATTCGTCGAACGCTCCAACCTGTTCATGGAAGCGCTCGATGTCGACGAGATGGTCGGCCAGGTCCTGGCGTCGGAAGGCTTCACCTCTATCGAGGAAGTCGCCTATGTTGACTCCGAGGAAGTGTCGTCCATCGAGGGCTTCGACGAGGAGACCGCCTCTGAAATCCAGATGCGCGCCCGCGAATATCTCGACCGGATCGAAGCCGAGAATGACGCCAAGCGCAAAGAGCTGGGCGTCGCCGACGAAATCCGCGAAGTTCCCGGCGTGACCACCGCAATGATGGTCGCGCTCGGCGAGGAAGGCATCAAGTCTCTCGAAGACTTCGCCGGATGTGCCTCCGACGACCTCGTCGGCTGGCGCGAGCGCAAGGAAGGCGAGACGATCATGCATGACGGCATCTTCACGCCCTTCGGCACCTCGCGCGCCGAAGCCGAGGAGATGGTCGTTGCCGCGCGTCTCGCGGTGGGCTGGATCACGGAAGAGGATCTGCGCGCCGCCGAGGAAGACCCCGAAGAAGGCGACCATGCCGAGGAAGCACCGGCCGAGCCTGCCGGCGTCATCTTCGACGCCTGAGGCCTGGATGATGGTCGCGCGGAGCTTGGATACGGCATTTGGTCATGACAGCAGCCAGAAAGGACGACATGAACGATCGCAGCTGCATTGTGACCGGCCGGCAGCTCTCTGCCGACGAGATGATCCGCTTCGTTGCGGATCCGGACGGGAATGTCGTTCCTGACCTGAAGCGGGATCTGCCGGGTCGCGGTTGTTGGGTGACCGCCCATCGCGACCTCGTCGACAAGGCTGTGGCGAAGAAGCTTTTTCGCCGCGGTCTGAAGCAGGACGTGAGCGCCGACCTTGAACTCGGCGCGCGCACAGATCATTTGATAGCTAAACGCGCGCTCGGCCAGCTCGGTCTGGCGCGCAAGGCCGGCGGTGTCGTCACGGGCGCTGTTCAGGTCGACAAGGCGGTGCGCTCCGGTGAGGCGATCGCCGTGTTGCACGATGCCGGCGCCGCGCCGGACGGCGTGCGCAAGATTGATCAGGCCCGCACCTTTGTGCGCCGCATGGACGGGCCGGATATCCCCGCGTTCAAATCCTTTGCCGAAGGCGAATTGGATTTGGCATTGGGTGGGGGAAATGTGATACATGCTGCGATACTTGACGGGCAGCCGGGGCGAGCCGCATTGCGGCACCTTGTTTTTCTCGACCGTTTCCGGCATTTCAGCGCAGAATTCGACACCTCGGGCGGCGCAAGCGAGAAGACCGCGAAGGATATGATTACGGAATGAGTGACACGACAGACGACAAGAAGACCGGCGCCGACAGCAAACGCACGCTGACGCTGAAGCGCTCGGGCGGTGACAAGAGCACCGTCCGGCAGAATTTCAGCCATGGCCGGTCGAAATCGGTGGTCGTCGAAACGCGCAAGCGAAAGTTCACGCGTCCCGACGAAAAGCCTGCATCCGGATCGCTTGCGGGCGGCCTGAAGCCGCGCGCGGCCGCACCTGCCGCCGAGGCGCCTAAGCCTGAAGCGCCGAAACCGGCGCCGCAGGAGGATTCCCGCAGCGGCGTGGTCCTCAACCAGCTTTCCAAAAACGAGATGGACGCGCGCAGGCGCGCCCTCGAGGAAGCCAAGGTGCGCGAAGTCGAAGACCGCAAGCGCGCAGCCGAGGACGCGAAACGCCGCGCCGAGGAAGACGAGCGTCGCGCAAAGGAACGTGCCGAATCCGAACGCCGCCAGCGTGAGGAAGAGGAACGCCTGGCTGCCGAGAAGGCGGCTCGCGAACGTGCCGAGGCAGACGCTGCCAAACGCGCGCCGGAGCCTGACGAGGCAAAACCTGCCGCCGCCGCCAAGCCGGCCGGGCGCCGCCCCGCCGATGCCGAGGACGACAGCCGCGGCCCGCGCCGTGGTGGTGCCGGTGGCGCCGGGAAGGCCGATGCCCCGCCGCGTCCGTCGCCGCGTCGCGAAGACGAGCGCCGTCGTGGCAAGCTGACGCTCTCGAATGTCGGCGCGGACGGCGAAGGCCGTTCGCGGTCGCTGTCGGCCATGCGTCGCCGTCAGGAGAAGTTCAAGCGCTCCATGTCCAGCAACGAGCCGCGCGAGAAGATTTCGCGCGAGGTGCAGTTGCCCGAGACGATCACCATTCAGGAACTCGCACAACGTATGGCCGAGCGTGCCGTTGACGTGGTCAAGTTCCTGATGAAGGAAGGCCAGATGATGAAGCCCGGCGACCTTATTGACGCCGATCTGGCTGAGCTGATCGCCGAGGAATTCGGCCATACCGTGCGTCGCGTCACCGAGGCCGATGTCGAGGAAGGCATCTTCGATATCGAGGACAATGCGGAGGACATGAAGTCGCGTCCGCCGGTCGTGACGATCATGGGTCACGTCGACCACGGCAAGACATCGCTGCTCGATGCGATCCGCGAGGCCAATGTCGTCAAGGGCGAAGCCGGTGGCATCACCCAGCACATCGGTGCCTATCAGGTCGAGAAGGACGGTCAGAAGATCACCTTCCTCGACACGCCGGGCCACGCCGCGTTCACCGCGATGCGCGCCCGCGGCGCCCAGGCGACGGACATCGCGATCCTTGTGGTCGCGGCCGATGACAGCGTCATGCCGCAGACGATTGAATCCATCAATCACATCAAGGCTGCCGGCGTGCCGATGATTGTCGCGATTAACAAGATCGACAAGCCGGACTCCGATGCGCAGAAGGTCCGCACGGAACTGCTGCAGCACGAGGTCTTCGTCGAATCCATGGGCGGCGACGTCCAGGAGGTCGAGGTTTCGGCGCTCAAGCACACCAATCTGGACGGCCTCCTCGAGGCGATCCTGTTGCAGTCCGAGGTTCTCGAACTGAAGGCCAACCCCGACCGTACCGCGGAAGGCGTGGTCATCGAGGCCAAGCTCGACAAGGGCCGCGGCTCGGTCGCCACAGTGCTGGTGCAGGCCGGCACGCTCCGGACCGGCGACATTGTGGTTGCCGGCGACGAGTGGGGCCGCGTACGCGCGATCATCAACGATCGCGGCGAGCAGCTCAAGGAAGCCGAACCGTCTCTTCCCGTCGAGATTCTCGGTCTCAACGGAACCCCGCAGGCCGGCGACAAGGTCGCCGTTGTCGACAACGAGGCGCGTGCTCGCGAGATTTCCGAATACCGGCAGCGCGTCTCCCGTGAGAAGGCGGTCGCTCGTCAGGCCGGTTCGCGCGGTTCGCTCGAACAGATGATGGCGCAGGCGGCCAACAAGGAACTCGCCGAGTTCCCGCTGCTCATCAAGGCCGACGTGCAGGGCTCCGTCGAGGCAATTATCGGCGCGCTCGACAAGCTCGGCACGGACGAAGTCCAGGCCCGCATCGTCCATTCGGGCGCAGGCGGCATCACCGAGACCGACGTCACGCTCGCAGAATCCACCGGATCGGTGATCATGGCGTTCAACGTCCGCGCCAACAAGCAGGCGCGCGACCTGGCCGATCAGTCCGGCGTGGAAATCCGCTACTACAACATCATCTACAACCTGCTGGATGACGTGAAAGCGGCGATGTCCGGCTTGCTCTCGCCCGAACGTCGGGAGACCTTCCTCGGCAATGCCGAGATCCTGGAGGTGTTCAACATCACCAAGGTCGGCAAGGTCGCCGGTTGCCAGGTTACCGAGGGCAAGGTGGAACGTGGTGCGGGCGTTCGCTTGGTTCGCGACAACGTCGTCATCCACGAAGGCAAGCTGAAGACGCTGAAGCGCTTCAAGGACGAAGTATCGGAAGTGCCGGTCGGCCAGGAATGCGGCATGGCCTTCGAGAACTACGAAGACATCCGCGCCGGCGACGTCATCGAGTGCTTCCGCGTCGAAGAGATCGCCCGGACGCTGTAGTCCGCGCTTGCGGTGTCTGGTTAAGGCTCGGGCCGGCAGCGATGTCGGCCCGTTTCATTAGAGGCAGGCGAATGTCTGATGAAGCGCCCGGAAACGAACCTGTTCAGCCGATTCGAACCCTGACCTACCGGCTGACATTCGCCGATGCACTTGCCTTTGAACAACTGCCGCGCGATCTGACCGGCTTCCGCAAGTTCGCCGTGATCCTCTGGCTGGCTCTGGCCGGCGTCGTTCTCGGGCTGTTGCCGGAAAGCGTCGCGGGAGCGGAAGGCGGGTTGCGCTGGTGGCTCGCCGGCTTCGCCTTGCTGGCCGTTCAATTCGGTTTGCTGGTCGCGTTCTACAATCTCCGCATGCGACGTCGGGCGCGCAAGCGCGTTTCCTCCGCATGCGATGTCGAACTCGCCGAATGGAGCGATCATCTCCACGAGCGGCGCGGCGGGCGCGATGTCTTCGTACCGCCCGAAACGATCGCCAGGGTAATCCGGACCGACCGCCACGTCTTCGTCGACGCGCCCGACGATGTCGTGATCATACCGGCGAGTGCGTTCGAGACGGAGAACGATATGGCCGCCTTTGCAGAATCCTGGGAGGAAGCTTCGCTCGATCCGATGGGACAGATTTACGGCGCAAAGGGTGGCGAAAACCGATAATCGGCGTTATGACGCGCCAAAACGCGCTCCGGTCCGATCCCGCGACGCGAAGCAAACAGAGTAAGCCAATGTCACGTTCTGAACAATCGAAGGGGCCGTCCCAGCGGCAACTGCGCGTCGGCGAACAGGTTCGCCATGCCCTGACGGATATCCTGCAGCGCGGCGAGGTTCGCGATCCGATGCTCGAAGGCGCGGTGCTATCGGTCAACGAGGTGCGCATGTCGCCCGACCTGAAGATCGCCACCGTCTATGTCACCGCACTCGGCCGCGAGGATATGGACCCGATCATCAAGGCGCTCGCCGCCAACGCGAAGTTCATTCGCGGTCGCGCGTCTCACGCCCTGAGCCAGATGAAATACATGCCGCAGTTCCGCTTCCGCGCCGATACGAGCTACGACAATTTCTCGAAAATCGACGAATTGCTGCGTTCACCGGAGGTCGCCCGCGATCTCGATCATGATCCGCAAGAGGACGGCGAATGAGGCCACGGCGGACGGAGATGTCCGGTTTCGGTGCCAGGCCGCTGGCGCAGGTGGAAACCTGCTGGCTCTGTTCCCGCGAACTCGGCCGCCGCGTCGAATGGCATCACCCGGTGCCGAAGAGCCGCGGCGGCAAGGATACCGTGCCGGTTCATCCGATCTGCCACGCCACGCTGCATCGCCATTTCTCCAATACGGAACTCGCGGCCTTCGGCACGGATGTCGAGGCACTAAGGCGGCAGTAGACGATCGCGCGCTTCCTGCGCTGGATCGATGGCAAACCGCCCGAATTTCACGCGCCGACCCGCGGTCGGCATTCATAGGACAGGAAGTCCGCCCTCGCATGGACAGGCGGATACAGGAACGGACAGGACAGGAATGGGTCGCAGGAAGAAGAAGGGTCGCCCGATATCGGGTTGGCTGGTGCTCGACAAGCCGCTCGGCATGGGATCGACCGACGCGGTCTCCAAGATCAAATGGCTGTTCAAGGCCGAAAAGGCCGGCCATGCCGGCACGCTAGATCCGCTCGCCTCGGGCATTCTGCCGATTGCGCTCGGAGAGGCGACCAAGACCGTGCCTTACGTGATGGACGGCGCCAAGGTCTACCGCTTCGCCGTCGAGTGGGGTGCTGAAACCGCGACCGACGACGCCGAAGGCGAAGTGCTGAAGACCTCCGACAAGCGTCCCTCCCGTAACGAGATCGAAGCGATCCTCGGAAACTACACCGGCACGATCCAGCAAAAGCCGCCCTCCTATTCGGCCATCAAGATCGGCGGCGAGCGTGCCTATGACCTCGCACGCGAGGGCGAACCGGTCGATATCCCGGCGCGCGAGGTCCAGATCGAAAGCCTCGAGATCGTCAGCCACGATGATGGTCGTACCGCGTTCGAGGTCGATTGCGGCAAGGGTACCTATGTTCGTTCGCTGGCCCGCGACATGGGGCGCGATCTCGGCTGCTACGGCCATGTTGTCGAACTGCGCCGCACCGTCGTCGATCCCTTCGACGAGGAGGACGCGGTCACGCTGGCGGAGCTGGAAAAGGCCGTGGCCGGGGCCGAAGCCCCCTTCAAATCGGAAGATGACGCGGAGAGCGACGAGGCGGAGCGCTTCGCCGCGCGTTTCGCGGCCATCGATCCGCTGCTGCTCGATACCGGCGAGGCGATGGACGGCTATCCGCAGATCGCACTCACCGGAGATCAGGCCAATCGTATCCGGCTCGGTAATCCGGTCATCCTGCGCGGGCGCGATGCGCCGCTCCCCACCGATGACGCCTGCGCTTTCGAGCATGGGCGCCTGCTGGCGATCGGCGAAATCGCGCAGGGCGAATTCCGCCCGCGCCGGGTCTTCAAGCTGTAGCGCTGTTCGCGATCAGACCGCGATCCGCATCGGATCGGCCGGCGCGACGCTGGCCTTTCCCGAGGCCACATCGCGCACGAAACGTGCGAGCAGGGCGTTGAATTCGTCGGGCGCATCGAAGAATGGCGCATGCCCCGCTCCCGCGACCACCTTGCAGCCACCTTCATAGATTGCGTTGCCGCGAATGCCGGTCACATAGCCTGTTCGCGCAAAGGGATCGTTCTGACCCTGGATCAGGCAAACTGGGACAGGCGAACTTTCCACCGTGTCGCGCTGGTCGCAGCCCTGGCCTGAAACGATGCTGCGCATCGCCACCGGCCGCGATTGCGGATCGGCGCGAAGGATCATGTCGGCGAATTCGCTCGGCGCGTCCGGGCCAAGCGTCATGCGCAGGTAACGCAAGGCCTCGTGCTCCATGAGCTTCGCCTTGGATGCCAGCAGCATGTCGCGGCTGAAATGGAACCCGCGGATCGTGCCGAGACCGCCCTGGACGAGCGGCGGGGCGCCGGGGATGGCGACACCGGCGATCGAGCAATGCGCGCCGAGTAGTTCGATGGCGACGTGCCCTCCGAGCGACCAGCCGGCGACGACGCAATTGACAAGGCCTAGTTCTTCGATCAGCGCCGCCGTGGCGCTTGCAAGGCCGGAAACGCTGTAACCGGTTTCGGGATGGGCGGAATTGTCCGAGTTTCCATGACCCGGCAGGTCGGGAACGATCAACCTGAAGTCGCGCAGACCTGCATCTTTCATCTGATCGGCGAAAACATCGCCGCTATAGCCGGCGCCATGGAGCAGTATGAGCGGCATTGCGCCGCCGCGCGTATCGCGAACGGCGATGCGCCCCAAATCCGTTTCCACCTTGTAGCTGTCGATGTCCTGCATGCCCAAACCAGAGACCTTTCCCGTTTGGGCGACGGATATAACCGGCCGGTGTAAAAAAACGCGCCGCGAAACGGCTCGCATTTTAGAAGCCCCATTCACATATCCGCACCATGGCGGCGTGAAAGCTATGTGTCGACGCCGACATGAGATTGTCATTCGCGCGGCATGTGAATTGGTGTAGCCAGTAGACAAGAGAAGGATCGCAACATGATCGAGAAACGGGATTTCTACATTGAAGGGAAATGGGTTGCACCGGAGGTTGCGAACGATTGCGACGTGATCGATCCGAGCACCGAGGAAGCCTGCGCGGTCATTTCGCTTGGGGCGAAAGCCGATGTCGACAAGGCGGTTGCCGCGGCGCGGCGCGCCTTTCCGGCCTGGGCGGCGACGCCGCTTGAGAAGCGTATCGCGCTTCTGGAAAAGCTCGACGCGATCATGCAGCGCCGCATGGGAGAACTCGGCGAGGCGATCTCGCTGGAAATGGGCGCGCCGATCGATTTTGCCATCAATGATCAGGCGCCTTGCGGTCCCTGGCACATGCAGGGCTTTCTCGAAGGCGTGAAGCATATCGCGTGGGAAGAGCCTTTCGCCGACGGGCAGGTCATCGTCCGCGAGCCGATCGGCGTCTGCGGCCTGATCACGCCATGGAACTGGCCGATCAACCAGATCGCGCTCAAGGTGTTGCCGGCGCTTCTGACCGGCTGCACCTGCATCCTTAAGCCGTCGGAGATCGCACCTCTCTCGGCGCTTCTGTTCGCTGAATTCGTCGACGAGGCCGGCTTCCCGGCCGGCGTGTTCAACCTCGTCAACGGAGATGGTCCGGGCGTCGGTGAGGCGATGTCGCATCATCCGGATATCGACATGATGTCCTTCACCGGCTCGACGCGCGCGGGGGCGCTGGTCACCAAGGGCGCGGCCGAAACGGTCAAGCGCGTTACGCTGGAACTTGGCGGCAAGTCTCCCAACATCATTTTCGCCGATGCAGATCTGCCGCGCTCGATCCGGCGCGGTGTTAATCACTGCATGGAGAACACAGGCCAGTCCTGCAACGCGCCGACGCGCATGCTCGTCGAGCGGTCTGTCTATGAAGAGGCGGTCGACCTCGTCAGGGAAGCCGCCGAGGCGGTCAAGGTCGGCAATCCGCGCGAATCCGGCGATCATATCGGTCCGCTGGTTTCGCAGGCGCAGTTCGACAAGGTCCAGGGCCTGATCGAAGTGGGTATCGCCGAGGGCGCGCGGCTCGTCACCGGCGGCATGGGCCGTCCGGAGGGCTTCAATCGCGGCTATTTCGTGCGTCCAACGGTCTTTGCCGATGTCAACAACCAGATGACCATCGCGCGCGAGGAAGTGTTCGGGCCGGTGCTCGTGATGATACCTTTCGAGGGCGAGGACGAGGCTGTCGAGATCGCAAATGACACCCCTTACGGGCTCGCCGCCTATCTCTCCACCTCGGATGCCGACAAAGGCCAGCGCGTCGCGCGGAAATTGCGCGCCGGCATGGTCCGCGTCAACGGTGCCGGTTTCGCCGCCGGCCATCCGTTCGGCGGTTACAAGCAGTCCGGCAACGGTCGCGAGGGCGGCCGCTGGGGTGTAGAGGATTACCTGGAGACCAAGATCGTCAGCGCGCGCTAAACAGTCCACCCTATCGTCGATCGGTGGCGAGTTGATCCGTCAAGCGTGAGAAGAGTCCGGTGACCTCGGCCGTATCGATCATGTCGGCAGCGTTGACGGTCACCGAGACGCACCAGCTGTGCTCATCCTCTTTTGTGACCGCCGCAGTCAGGTTGAGCACTCCGGTTTCGCTGCCGCCCTTATATGCGACCTCGCGCCAGCGTCCGGCGTCAACCGGCCCGGACTCGATCGCGAAGACATCAAGGCTCCGAACCGCTCCGGCGAGTTCGCATAGCGTGGCATTGGAGACATACCACTCCACACCTTCGTCATGCTGGCCGATGACCTGCGCGGCCGGGGGAAGCTCGCGACCGGCGATTTCGCTGATGATCGCCGCTCGCTGATCCGCATCGGCCTCGGCGTAGCGTCCCGCAAGGTCGGGATCGGCTTTCAGGACAAAGAACTCGCGCGTCGTCAGCAGTGTTTCCGCCTGCAGCTTTTCGGCAATCGGCCCGCGTCCGAGAAGCCGGATCAGCATATCTGTCGCAGTGTTGTCGCTCTCGGCGATCATCGCGGCCGCCAGCGTGTGCAGCGTGAAAGGCGATCCCGTCGGAAAATTCTGAAGCCGCCCGGAGGGCAGCGATTTGTCCTCCGGTTTGAGCTTCAGCACGTCGTCCCATTGGTGCCCGCCGGCTTCGATGTCGTCGGCCAGAGCCGAGAGGACGCCCAGCTTGAAGGCCGATCCGACTGCGAGCCTCTTCCCGGGCTCTTGGCCGTATACGAGGTCGCCGTCCCGCATGATGGCATAGGAAGTCTCTCCGGGCGTCTCCGCGAGGAGTTTCAGCGTATCCTCTATCGATACCGTCAGCCGCTCGGCCGGCTTGAGCAAAAGCTCCACGATCCTGCCTTCGGCATCGAGGCTGATCTGCACCGGAATACGGTGCGTCGGGGTTTCGATTTCGTAGCCTCCGCCCGCTTCCCGTATGGCTTGCGCCGAACCGTAGGATGCGCGCAAAGCATCGACAGCGCCCACGATCTGGCCGATGGGCACCGCCTGAAGGAACTGCTCGGAAAACAACGGCGCCGCCGCAGACGGCGTCTCGTAAACGCGTTCGATGACAAGAATCTCTGTGTCGCCCGATACAGCCTGCGTGATGTTCGCCATGAGGATGCTCCCTGCCAGGGCGATACACCCGGCCATGCCCGTGAAGTGCTTCTTTGTGATATCTCTGAGTCGAATAACCATCCGCGTGACATAAGAGATTGGCGAAGGGCCTTAAACACTCGACATTTCGCCTTTCATCGCCTATATGCCCGCCAGCATTCCAGAAATGCGTAGAAAGGCCCCTGCTGGACGACATCCCGGCACAGGGCGGCTCACCCGAACAACAAGGGGCAACGCCCCGAAGAAGAAAGGACACACGATGTCGATTACGCCCGAGCGCAAGGCCGAGCTTATTCAGAAATTCGCGACGAAATCAGGCGACACCGGTTCTCCGGAAGTCCAGGTCGCGATCCTCACCGAACGGATCACCAACCTGACGGAACACTTCAAGGGCCACAAGAAGGACAATCCCTCCCGCCGTGGTCTCCTGAAGATGGTTTCGCAGCGTCGCAGCCTCCTCGATTACGTCAAGCGTAACGATCAGGACCGCTACCAGAAGCTGATTTCCGAACTCGGCATCCGCCGCTAAGTCTCGAGCGGACCGGTCATGCCGGTCCGCCTTTCGCCTTTCCGGGTGGCGTGAACCCGGACGAACCGGCCGGCGGACACGAAATAGTGCCGCCGCCAACCCGAGGGAGCTTCGGGGCAGGATTGCCGGCTGCTTGATACCGTTGAACCAAGCATCCAGTCGTCTTGCCCGTCGCTCGTTCATAACGAAGCCGGGAGACATTCGCTGCCATGTGGCTGCGGATGCGTTCCCAGATCACAAGGACAAGATATGTTCAATCATCACAAGGTCGAAATCGACTGGGGCGGCCGTCCGCTCATTCTCGAAACGGGCAAGGTCGCCCGTCAGGCCCATGGCGCGGTCATGGCCACCTACGGCGAAACCGTTGTGCTCGCCACGGTCGTCTCGGCCAAGGAAGCAAAGCCCGGTCAGAATTTCTTCCCGCTGACCGTCAACTATCAGGAAAAGACCTTTGCGGCCGGCAAGATCCCCGGCGGCTTCTTCAAGCGCGAAGGCCGCCCGTCGGAAAAGGAAACGCTGACCTCGCGCCTGATCGACCGGCCGATCCGTCCGCTTTTCCCGCACGGCTACAAGAACGAGACCCAGGTCGTCCTCACCGTTCTGCAGCATGATCTGGAAAACGATCCGGACGTGCTCGCCATGGTTGGCGCATCGGCTGCCCTGACGCTGTCCGGCGTACCCTTCATGGGCCCGATCGGCGGTGCCCGCGTCGGCTACATCAACGGCGAATATGTGCTCAATCCGCACATTGACGAAATGGAGGAAAGCTCGCTTGACCTGGTCGTCGCCGGTACTTCCGACGCCGTTCTGATGGTCGAATCCGAGGCCAACGAACTCTCCGAGGATGTCATGCTCGGCGCCGTCATGTTCGGCCATCGCGGCATGCAGCCGGTCATCAACGCGATCATCAAGCTCGCCGAAGTCGCCGCCAACGAGCCGCGCGATTTCGAGCCGGAAGATCTCTCCGCTCTCGAAGGCGAGATGGAAGGCGTGGTCGCCGACGAGCTGGCCAAGGCCTACACAATCACCGACAAGACCGAGCGCTACAATGCCATCGATGCCGTCAAGGCGAAGATGAAGGAACACTTCGCGCCGGCCGAAGGCGAGGAAGCAAAGTGGACCGCCGAGCAGATCGGCTCGGTCTTCAAGTCGCTGCAGGCCAAGGTGGTTCGCGGCAACATCCTGAAGACCAAGACCCGCATCGACGGTCGCGATCTTTCGACCGTCCGTCCGATCGTATCGGAAGTCGGCGTCCTGCCGCGCACCCACGGTTCGGCCGTGTTCACCCGCGGTGAAACGCAGGCGCTCGTGGTTGCCACGCTCGGCACCGGCGAAGACGAACAGTTCGTCGACGCGCTGACGGGGACCTACAAGGAAACCTTCATGCTGCATTACAACTTCCCGCCCTATTCGGTCGGTGAAGCGGGCCGCATGGGTTCCCCGGGCCGCCGCGAGATCGGTCACGGCAAGCTGGCATGGCGTGCGGTTCATCCGCTGCTGCCGAGCGCCGAAGAGTTCCCCTACACGCTGCGCGTGGTCTCCGAGATCACCGAGTCCAACGGTTCGTCCTCGATGGCGACCGTCTGCGGCACCTCGCTGTCGCTGATGGATGCCGGCGTTCCGCTGAAGTCGCCGGTTGCCGGTATCGCCATGGGCCTGATCAAGGAAGGCGATGAATTCGCCGTCCTGTCCGACATTCTCGGCGACGAGGATCACCTCGGCGACATGGACTTCAAGGTGGCCGGTTCCGCCAATGGCGTCACCTCGCTGCAGATGGACATCAAGATTCAGGGCATCACCGAGGAGATCATGAAGGTCGCGCTCGGCCAGGCCAAGGACGGCCGGTTGCACATCCTCGGAGAAATGGCCAAGGCTCTGTCGGAAAGCCGCGCCGAGCTCGGCGAGTTCGCACCGCGCATCGAGCAGATGCAGATCCCGGTCGACAAGATCCGTGACGTCATCGGTTCCGGCGGCAAGATCATCCGCGAGATCGTCGAGCAGACCGGCGCCAAGATCAACATCGAGGACGACGGCACCGTGAAGATCGCTTCTGCCTCCGGCAAGGAGATCGAGGCGGCCAAGAAGTGGATCCATTCCATCGTGGCCGAACCGGAAGTCGGCGAGATCTACGAGGGGACGGTCGTCAAGACCGCCGATTTCGGCGCTTTCGTGAACTTCTTCGGTCCCAAGGATGGTCTGGTCCACATCTCCCAGCTCGCGTCCGAGCGCGTCGCCAAGACGACCGACGTTGTCAAGGAAGGCGACAAGGTCTTCGTCAAGCTCATGGGCTTCGACGAGCGCGGCAAGGTCCGCCTCTCGATGAAGGTCGTCGACCAGGAAACCGGCAAGGAGATCGTTCGCGAAAAGCGCGAAGACGCCGAGTAATCGGAACCTCCTTGCAGAGGAAATCAGGCGCGGGGCATCTTGCCCCGCGTTTTTTGTTTGAAGGACTGAAATGAGCGGCGCGATCGAGACCCTTTTCCTGCCCTTTGCCTCCGGCGATATCGATCCGCCGGACGAAGGCGCGCGCTTTGCCTTTCTGAATGCGGCGGTCCCGCCGCTGCCCGGGGGCTTCGCCAGTTCCGCGCTCGCTTGCGAGCAGGGCTTCCGTCCGGCGTTCCTCGCGCTGCAGCGCGCCGGCTTCGACACCGACCCTGAGCTTGACGCCGCCGAGGGCGCATTCGACGCCTGTCTCGTCCTCGCCGGACGTCACAAGGGCGAGAATCAAGCGCTGGTCGCGCGCGCCTGCGCGCTCGTGAAACCCGGTGCATCAATAGTCGTCTGCGGAGAAAAGACAGTCGGTATCCAGCCCCTGCGCAAATGGGTCGGCGGCCGGGTCGAGATCGCCGGCTCGCTCGCCAAGCATCACGCCACCGTTTTCTGGTTTGATTCTCCCGGACCGGAGATTTTCGCCGGCGCTCTCGAAACGACTGCCCTGGTCGCCGACCGCTTCGAGACCGCGCCGGGAATGTTTTCCCACACCGTTCCCGATGCCGGCTCCGTCTTGCTGGCCGCCCATCTCGATCATCGTATCAAGGGTACGGTGGCCGATTTCGGCTGCGGTTGGGGTTATTTGTCGGCCGAGGTGCTGGAGAAGGGAAACCCCGGAAGCCTCGCGTTGTTCGAGGCGCATCACCCGTCCCTGAAGGCCGCCGAGCGCAATCTCGCGCCCATGGCCGGCGAAGTGAAGCTCGCGGCGAACTGGTGCGACTTGACCTCCGAGCCGGTCGCCCGGCAGTTCGACTGGATCGTCATGAACCCGCCCTTCCATGCCGGACGGGCATCGGAGCCGGATATCGGCAAGGCCTTCATCGCTGCCGCGTCAAAGGCGCTCGTGCCCGGCGGCCGCCTGCTGATGGTCGCCAATCGCAAGCTGCCCTATGAACGGGCTCTCGCGCAGGGTTTTCGCCGGGTTGAGGAAAAGGAAGTTCGTGACGGTTTCAAGGTCGTTGAGGCTATGCGCTGATATCGCTCAGGCTGCTTTGTCCTGCGCGCGCTCCAGCCAGACCGGCTTGCCGAAATAATAGCCCTGCATCAGCTTGCAGCCCGCCGCCTGTAGCAGCGCGACCTGTTCCTCCGTCTCCACGCCTTCGCCGAGAACGGAGACGTTGAGCGCATGGGCCATGTTGACGATGGTGGCGACCAGTGCCGTACCATTATCGCGTTCGCCGAGACGCGAGACGAGAGAGCGGTCCAGCTTCAGCTTGGTGAATGGCAGTTCGGCGAGGTATCCGAGATTGGAGTAGCCTGTGCCGAAATCGTCGATCGAGATGGGGCAGCCCAGATCCCTGATGGCCTGAAACTTCTGGCGAACCTTGGCACTGTCCATGATCAGGATGTTTTCGGTGATTTCCAGTTCGATTCGCTCTGCCCGCACAGCCGCGCGGCGCATCGTGTCCGCCAGCTGTGAGACGAAGTTGGGATTCTCCAGCTGCTTGGGCGAGACGTTGACGGCAATGGTCGTGTCCTCGGGAAACCGCGCCGCGTCGTTGCAGACCCTTTCGAGCACCCACATTCCGATCTGGCCGATCAGACCGCACTTCTCTGCCACCGAAATGAATTCGGACGGCGGAATGAAGCCTTTTTCCGGATGTTCCCAGCGCAGCAGCGCCTCATATCCGGTCAGCCGCCCGGTATGGCTTTCCACCTGCGGCTGGTAGACCACTTCGAATGCGGATGTTTCGATCGCGTTCGACAGCTCTCCCTCGATCCATTTGCGGTAGGTATCGATCTGGGTCATCTCCGGGTGGTAGATCGTCCAGTTTCCCAGTCCGCCGGCCCGCGCCGTGGTCCGCGCGAGATTTGTGCGCCGAAGCGCTGTGTCCAGTGAGGTCGTCTCCTTGCCGAGTTCGACGAGGCCAGCTGTGCAGAACACCGGAATGACGATATCTCCGGCCCGGATCGGCCGTGACATTTCTTCCAAAAGCGCCGTCATGACCGCGTGGAGTTCGCAATCGTCATGGCCGACTTCGAAGGTAAAGGCGAATTCGCTGCCGGCGATACGCGCTACCGGGCCAAGGCCGCCGACGAGGCGGCGGATACGCTCGCCCATCAGGCGCAGCACGCGGTCGCCGGTTTCAGGGCCGTGCTGGTTGTTGATGTCGCGAAATGCGTCGATCTCTACGGAAACCAGCATCCGGCGTTCGAAGGAACGCGCCTTGCCGGTGGCCCGCTCGATCAGCGGGGCGATCTCCTGCTTGAGCCCGGCTCGCGAGAACAGGCCAGTGGTGGAATCCGTCGCGATGGCTTCCTCATAGACCTTGGCCGTCTCGTCCGATCCGATGTAGTAGGCATGCGCGCAGCCGGCCCCGGCCAGCGCCGCCAGCCCGGCGATCACCGCAGACATCGTGCTGAAGCCGAACATGCCGGGATCGCCGATCCGGTTCAGCATCAGTGCCCAAAGGCTGAGTGATGCTACGCCGAATCCGCTTGAAAAGATCGTAACCAGGCGGAAAACCTGCGAACGCCCAACTTTTGCCCGAGCAGACATAACAACTCCAAAATCTTTTGGAGAATGCCTTGGAAACCCTAAAAAGCGGTTGATTTCCCTTGGATCAGGCCGGTCCGGTCTATTTCGGATCGAGCTTCCGGAGCTCGTCCATCATCGGCATGGACATGACGTTGTAGCCGGCGTCGACATAGTGGATTTCGCCCGTCACACCCGACGACATGTCGGAGAGCAGATAGAGGGCGGACTGGCCCACCTGGGAGATGTCTGTCGGTCGGCCGAGCGGGGCGACGCGCTGCTGATAGGAGAAGATTTGTCGGGCGTCTCCGATGCCGGCGCCGGCGAGCGTGCGCACCGGTCCTGCCGAGATCGCATTGACGCGAACGTTGTTGCGGCCGAAATCGGCCGCAAGGTACCGCACCATGGCTTCCAGCGCCGCCTTCGCGATGCCCATGACATTGTAGTTCGGCATGACGCGCATGGACCCGCCATAGGTAAGCGTCAGCAGGGATCCGCCTTCGTTCAGCATCGGCGCGGCGTGCTGCGCGACTTCGGTAAAGGAATAGGCCGAGATCACCATGGTCCGCGAAAAGTTCTCGCGCGTCGTCACGTCGAGATAGCGGCCCTTGAGCTCGTTGCGGTCGGAAAAGCCGATGGCGTGGACGAGAAAGTCGAGGCTGCCCCATTCTTCCTTCAGCGTGTCGAAGACGGCCTTGACGGTATCCGTATCCTCCACGTCGCAAGGCAGCAGCAGCTTCGAGCCGATTTCCTCGGCCAGCGGCTTGACGCGCCGTCCGAAGGCCTCGCCCTGATAGGTCAGCGCTATTTCGGCGCCTTGCGCGTGCAGCGCCTTGGCGATCCCCCACGCGATGGAGTGGTCATTGGCCACTCCCATGATCAAGCCGCGTTTTCCAGCCATCAAACCGTTCATTCGCAATGTCCTTTCACGTCAGCCGTTGTAACGCTGGAACACCAGTGTGGCATTGGTGCCGCCGAAACCGAACGAGTTCGACAGCACGGTATCGATCTTGGCGTTGTCGATGCGTTCGCTAACGATCGGCATGCCTTCGAATTCAGGATCGAGCTCGCTGATATGCGCGCTCTCGCCGATAAACCCGCCCTGCATCATCAGAATCGAGTAAATCGATTCCTGCGCGCCGGCGGCGCCGAGCGAATGTCCGGTCAGCGACTTGGTCGAGGAGATCTTCGGCATCTCGTCGCCGAACACTTCCCGGATCGCCGCCATTTCCCGGCTGTCGCCGACGGGCGTGGAGGTCCCGTGGGTGTTGATGTAATCGGCCTTGCCGTCCACCGTCGCCATCGCCTGGCGCATGCAGCGCACCGCGCCTTCGCCTGATGGCGCGACCATGTCGTAGCCGTCCGAGGTCGCGCCATAGCCGACGATTTCGGCATAGATCTTCGCGCCGCGCGCCTTGGCGTGTTCAAGTTCCTCGAGAACCAGCACGCCTGCGCCGCCGGCGATGACGAAACCGTCGCGCTCTGCATCATAGGCGCGCGAGGCGCTTGCCGGTGTGTCGTTGTGCTTGGACGACATCGCGCCCATGGCGTCGAACAGGTTGGACATCGACCAGTCGAGATCTTCATGCCCGCCGGCGAAGACCATGTCCTGCTTGCCCCACTGGATCAGCTCATAGGCATTGCCGATGCAATGCGCCGAGGTCGAGCAGGCCGACGAGATGGAATAGTTGACGCCGTGGATCTTGAACCAAGTGGCGAGCGTCGCGGATGCCGTCGAGGACATCGCCTTCGGCACGGCAAACGGCCCGATGCGCTTCGGCGAGCCTTTCTCGCGGGTTATGTCCGCTGCTTCGACGATCGTTTGCGTCGACGGGCCGCCGGACCCCATGATGATGCCGATCTTCTCATCCGTGATCCCGTCGGTCGAAAGGCCGGCGTCGGAGATCGCCTGTTGCATGGCGACATGGTTCCATGCACCGCCCTTGGAGAGGAACCGCATCGCGCGCCGGTCCACGAGTTCGCTCGGGTCGAGCGTCGGCGCGCCCCAGACCTGACAGCGAAAGCCGCGATCGGCGAAATCCTGCGAATGGCTGATACCGGACTTGGCATCGCGCAGCGAGGCGGCGACCTCGTCGGCGTTGTTGCCGATGGATGATACGATACCCAGCCCTGTTACGACGACGCGTCTCATGAGAGGCTCCCTGGCTTTGGCGGCAGGGTGCCGCGCACCCTGCGGATTGGATTTTTCAGGCGGATTTTTCCTGGAACAGGCCGACACGCAGGTCTTTCGCCTGGAACACGGTCTCCCCGTCCGCCTTGACGAGGCCGTCAGCGATGCCGAGCACCAGTCGGCCGCGCATCACCCTTTTGAAGTCGATGCAGTATTCGACCAGCTTGGTTTTCGGCGTGATCATGTCGGTGAATTTCACTTCGCCGGTCGACAGCGCGCGGCCCTTTCCGGGTTCGCCCAGCCAGCCGAGATAGAAGCCGGTCATTTGCCACAGCGCGTCGAGGCCGAGGCAGCCCGGCATCACCGGATCGCCGATGAAGTGGCAAGGGAAGAACCAGAGGTCCGGTGTGATGTCGAACTCGGCGCGGATGAAGCCCTTGCCGTGCTCGCCGCCAGTTTCGCTGATCTGGGTGATGCGATTGAACATCAGCATCGGCGGCGCCGGCAACTGGGCATTGCCCGGGCCGAACATTTCGCCACGCCCGCAGGCGAGCAGGTCTTCATAGGTGTAACTGGATTTTTGTTCGGCCATTGGCGGGCGAGTCTCCCTGGTTCTTATCTGGGCCGGTCCGGGTAGATGGACCGCGGACCCCTGCCTATTGATCGCTCCTGCCATAGCGAATATATGATCAACACTGCAAGGGACAGGAAAATTCGTCTTTTTGCACGGGGTTGCAACGTCGATTGACGAGGATAGACGTAGAAGTGGATCACTCTGTGACGGATATCAGGCGGAAGCTGCAAACGGCCGGGCTACGCCCGACGCGGCAGCGTGTCGCGCTTGCAGAATTGCTGTTCGCCAAGGGCGACCGGCATCTGGCCGCCGAGGATCTGCATGGCGAGGCCGTCGCTATCGGTGTTCCGGTGTCGCTGGCGACCGTCTACAACACGCTCCACCAGTTCACCGACGCGGGAATGCTGCGCATCCTGTCGGTGGAAGGTTCACGCACCTATTTCGACACCAACACCTCCGACCACCATCACTTCTACATCGAAGAGGATGGCGAGGTCGTTGATGTCCCGGTGACGGCGCAGTTGAAGGTGGAAAACCTTCCCGAACCGCCCGAAGGCATGGAAGTCGCGAATATCGACGTCGTCATCCGCCTGCGCCGCAAGGGCTGACGCACCAGTTTCCTATTTGATCACTTCGTCGGGGTAGGCACCCCACAATTCCGCCTGGTTGACGTAACCGCGCAGGGTGCGATCGGAATATTTCACGTCGAGTTCGCACCAGGCCCCGTCGCAGGAATCGATGTGGCCGAGCACGCCCGGTTCCAGATAGGCGACAACGCCCGCGGCCGCGGCAGGGGTATTGTAGAGGATCACCGTGTCATCCGGGCTCGAGGCTCGCCGCCAGGGCGAGGTGATTGCGGTGCGTTCGCCCGATAGGAGCGAGCCGTGGATCCAGCCCGTGGTCCCGTCGGCGTCCCGGACGCGGCGCCAATTGTCATACTCCTGGATGATCTCCATCGGGATGCCCGGTTTCAGATAGCGATAAGCCACCTTGTAGTCCGAACCCGGTCCAATCCGCATATTCACCTTGGCCGCCTTCAGGCTGACGAATCGCGGCAGCGGCAGGCCGCTCGCTCCGCGATTGATCGAGCCGGTCGTCTGGGCGGCTGCCGGCGCAATCGCCATAACGGCTGCGACCGTTGCGCATAGCATGAATTTCGCGGCGTATTTGGACAGGTGGCCGGTGGACTTGCTGGTCATCGGGCTTAAGACCTCTTTTTTGTTTCCCGCGGCATGCCAGGCGATTCTGCCTGCGCCGATTTCGCACGCAAAACTCTTTGTCATGGCACGGACGCCTTGCTAGAGAACGGCGAACGGGGCCGTTTGCCATTCTGGTCCACACTTGGTTAACAAGCGCTCAACATCGGTCCGCCGGTGTACAAAAATGAAGCGCATTCAGGGGGCATGACCCTGGGGAGTGCGAATGCCTCTGAGCCGAAAACCGCTGGTCGTCATCACGCGCAGGCTTCCCGAGACGGTCGAGGCCCGTATGGGCGAACTCTTCGACGTACGGCTGAACGAAACCGACCGGCCGATGTCGCGCGACGAACTGGCGCAGGCCATGCAGACCGCCGAGGTCCTTGTCCCGACGGTCACCGACAGGATCGACGCCGACCTGATCGGCAAGGCTGGACCGCAACTGCGGTTGATCGCCAATTTCGGCAATGGCGTGGACAATATCGACGTCAAGGAGGCTCATGCCCACGGCATCACCGTGACCAACACGCCGAATGTGCTGACCGAGGATACGGCCGACATGACCATGGCGCTGATCCTCGCCGTGCCGCGCCGCCTCACCGAGGGCGCCGCGGTTCTGACGGGTGAGGGTGACTGGGCCGGCTGGTCGCCGACATGGATGCTCGGCCGCCGGCTCGCCGGCAAGAAGCTTGGCATAATCGGCCTGGGCCGTATAGGCATCGCTGTCGCCCGGCGCGCCCGCGCTTTCGGTCTGTCGATCAACTACCATAACCGCCACCGCATGTCGGCGGCGATCGAGCAGGAACTGGGCGCCACGTGGTGGGAAAGCCTCGACCAGATGCTCGCCCATATGGACATCGTCTCGGTCAACTGCCCGTCAACGCCTGCGACCTTCCATCTGCTTTCGGCGCGCCGGCTCGAGTTGCTGCAGCCGACCGCCTATATCGTCAACACGTCGCGGGGCGATGTCGTCGACGAGAAGACGCTGATCCGCCTCATCGAGGAGGGCCGCATAGCCGGCGCCGGGCTCGATGTCTTCGAGCACGAGCCGTCCATCGATCCGCGCCTGCGTGAACTGGCCCGCAAGGGCAAGGTGGTGGTCTCGCCGCATATGAGTTCGGCGACCATCGAGGGCCGTATCGAGATGGGCGAGAAGGTCATCATCAACATCCGCATGATGGCCGACGGCGACCGGCCGCCGGACCGCGTCCTGCCGTCGATGGTGTGATGCTCAGATCAGCCCGAGTTCGGCGTCGGTCGCGCTGACTTCGTATTTATTGCGTGGCGGCCAGGGCCGGGTCGGCCAGTCAGGCTCGAAGCTGAAGCTCGAAACCGAGCGGCCTTCGGGCAGCGCGCCGTTTCCGAAGCCCTTCGCGTAGTCGTAGTAATATTTCACGATCTCTTCCTGCGAGACCTGCTGTGCGGCCTCGTGTTCGAGACAGGCCGCCCGCCATGCGCGGACGCGGTCGTAAGCGGGCCCCGCCGGCAACTCGAAATCCTCGTAATAATCGAGGAACCAGAAGCGCATGAACATCGGCGTGAAGACGGCCTCGGCAAGCCCGAAGCTGTCGAACAGGAACGTGCCGTCGGGATTGTGTTCCATCAGGAAGTCGTTGAGGTCGCGATAGATCGTGAGGATCTTTTCGAGATGCTCGTCGCGGCGCGACCGGTCCTGGTTCATCACGAACATGTAGCCCGCGCCGGTAAACGGTCCTTCCCGGGTAATCAGCATGTTCTCGACCGCATGTTCATAGGCGTCGCTGCGGCGAACCGGCCCGCCGGCAATGGTTTCGTCGAGATACCGCAGGATCACGAGGCTTTCCTTCAGGATACGTCCATCCGGCAGTTCCAGAACCGGCAATGCAGTGGTGCCGCGGGTCTTTGCCAGAAGTTCGGGATCGCGCGGCTTGGTGATGTCAACGACGCGGAATTCGACCGCATTGCGCTGATCCTTTAGCGCCAGCAGGATTTCCAGCCTCTGGCAGAAAGGGCAGACCGGGATGTGGTGGACGATCGGGCTTATACTCATGAAGACCTCACGGTGGAAATGCTTCGGGGCAGCAAGCCGTTTCAAGCGGTGCCCGTCAAGCGATCAGGACCGCCGCTTGTAGCGCATGGTCTGGAACCGTACGGACAGCGCGTCATAGAGCAAAATCCTTCCGATCAGCGGCTCGCCGACGCCTGTGATCAGCTTTAGCGCCTCGACGGCCTGCAGCGTGCCGATGACGCCGGCCACCGCACCCAGAATACCCGCCTCCGCGCAGGTCGGCACCGTGCCCTCGGGCGGCGCTTCGGGAAACAGGTCGCGATAGCGCGGGCAGGGGTTGCCGTCGGTGTCGGCGCCATAGGGCGTCAGCACTGTCAGGCTACCGTCGAAACGGCCGAGCGCCCCCGCCACCAGCGGCATACCGGCCTCCTCCGCTGTGTCGGCGACGAGATAACGGGTCGCGAAATTGTCGGATCCGTCGACGACGAGGTCGTAATCGGAGAGGATCGTTTTCGCATTGTCTTCCGACAGGCGTTCGCGATGCTCGATGATATCGATCATCGGGTTCATCCCGTGAAGCGTATGCGCCGCGCTTTGCGTCTTCGGCCGGCCGATATCGCCCGTGGCATGCAGGATCTGGCGTTGCAGATTGGAAAGGCTGACATCGTCGTCATCGACGACGCCAAGGGTGCCCACGCCGGCGGCCGCCAAATAGAGTAGCGCCGGGCTTCCGAGCCCGCCCGCGCCGATCACGAGAACGCGCGCGTTTTTCAGCTTCTGCTGGCCGGCGCCGCCGATCTCCGAGAGGATGATATGGCGGGCGTAGCGCTCGATTTCGTCCATGTTCAGCGGTGTATGGTCGCTCATCTCAGTCCCGTTCAGGCGTCAACGCGCCGTTCTCGACCCGGACATATTGCGCACGGTTCCCCAGCGCCTCGAAAAGCGACCGGTCGGTGCCTGTCATGAAGGCCTGCCCGCCGACCGTGTCGATCCGGTCGAACAGCGCGGCGCGGCGCGCCGGATCGAGATGCGCCGCGATCTCGTCGAGTAGCATGATCGGGGCCATGCCGGAAACGGTGCGCGTCAGCGCCGCATGCGCCAGGACGAGGCCGACCAGAAGCGCCTTCTGCTCACCCGTCGAACAGCGCGCCGCGTCCATGTCCTTCTGCTCGTGCCGGATGGCGAATTCCGCCCGGTGTGGTCCGATAAGCGTCCGTCCGGCCGCCCGGTCGCGATAGCGTCCGTCGCGCAATTCGGCGATCAGTCTTTCCTCGATCGCGCCCGCCGCTTCGCCGCCGCGCGCGGCTTCCTCCAGCTCGCCCTCCACGGCGAGAAGTGCGCTGGGGAACGGATCGGACGGGTCGTGCCGTTCGGCGATGATTGCGGCGAGCAACCCGGCGAGTTCCTGGCGTGCCGCAATAACGGCCGAGCCGAGCGCCGCGAGCTGCGTTTCCGCAGCGGTCAGCCATGCGTCGGTCTGGCTGCCGGCCGGCTCTTCCAGCAACCGGTTTCTTTGCCGCATTGCCTTTTCATAGTCGGCCGCGCGGCGGCCATGCGCCGGATCGATCGCCAGAACCATACGGTCCAGAAAGCGCCGCCGGTCGGAGGCCGGTCCCGTGAATAGCCCGTCCATCGCCGGCGTGAGCCAGCTGATGCGGCAGAGATCGAGCAGTTCGTCGCCATTCGAATTGGTGCCGTTGATGCGCACCCGCCGCTGGCCGGCCTCGCCGAAGGCGGTGCCGGTTCCGATCGCGAAACTGTCGCGGTCGCGTTCCAGTGTCGCATGGATCGCGAAGCCGCCGGTTGATCCCTCCTGCGCGACGTCGGCCAGCTGCGCCCGGCGCAGCCCACGGCCCGGCGACAGGAAGGAAACGGCTTCCATGAGGTTCGTCTTGCCGGCCCCGTTTGGACCTGACAGCACGACGTGCTTCGGCTCGAACGCCACCGAAAGATGCGCGTAGTTACGAAACGCCGTCAGCTTCAGCTGCGAAAGATGGCTTTCCGGCGTCATCGTCCCTTGGCGCGGCCGCCTATACGCGCATCGGCATCAGCACGTAGAGCGACGCGTCGTCGGCGGTGTCGATGATCAGAGTCGGCGAGCCGGCGTCGGCGAGCGTGAACTTCACCTCGGAGCCAGTGATCTGGTTTGTGATGTCGAGCAGATAGCGGGCGTTGAAGCCGATCTCCATCGGATCGGCGGAATAGTCGACCGCCAACTCGTCGGTCGCCGAGCCGGAATCCGGATTGTTGACCGTCAGCGTCATCTGACCTTCCGACAACGCGATCTTCACCGCCCGCCCACGCTCGGACGACACGGTGGAGACGCGGTCGACGGCCGCGGCGAAGCTCTGCCGGTCGACGAGCATGTCCTTGTCGTTGCCGGTCGGGATGACGCGCTGATAGTCCGGGAAGGTTCCATCGATCAGCTTCGAGGTAAGCACGACGGCGCCGATGGTGAATCGGATCTTCGAATCCGACAGTTCCACCGTCACCGAGAGGTCCGGATCGTCGACGAGCTTCTGCAACTCGCCGACCGTTTTGCGCGGAATGATGATGCCCGGCATCTGCTCCGCCCCGTTCGGCGCGTCCATTTCGCAGCGCGCCAGCCGGTGTCCGTCCGTCGCCACCGCCCGCAACACGATGTCGTTGTCGCCTTCGGCAGTGTGCAGATAGATACCGTTCAGATAGTAGCGCGTCTCTTCCGTCGAGATCGCGAATTGGGTGCGATCGATCAGCTCCTTCAGGGCGCTGGAATCGAGCCGGAACGTGTGCGTGAATTCGCCGGCGGTCAATTCGGGGAAGTCAGATTGCGGCAGGCACTGCAGCTTGAAGTTCGACCGTCCCGAAATCACCGTCATCGAATTGCCGTCGGCATCCGTCGACAACATCACCTCGGTGCCGTCCGGCAGCTTGCGCACGATGTCGTAGAGGAGGTGGGTAGCGACCGTCGTCGCGCCGGCCTGCTCCACCACGGCGGGCACGGCCTCGGTGATCTCCAGATCGAGGTCCGTCGCCTTCATTTCGAGCGCCGAACCTTCGGCCTTCAAAAGCACGTTTGAGAGGATCGGAATGGTATTGCGGCGCTCTACGACCCTGTGAACGTGATTCAGGGATTTCAGCAGGTTGGCTCGCTCGATTGTGACACGCATGGTTCGCTGTCCGCTTGGATGAAACATGGACGAACCGGCTGGATGACGGTTGCCGCGGCTCTGGATTCAGGAGAATCCCCGGTGCCGTTCCGGCCGGATTGGACCGCGAATGTGGCGGTTCACGGATCGAAAAGCAAGCGTTCTGGACGAAGCGCGCAAGGCCGTGCGGCCAAAGGCTGGGGAAAAGAAAAAGCCCCGGCTGGCAGGCCGGGGCTGGAAGGAACGGCCTATTCTTCGATCAGCCGTTTGAGGAGTTCGAGTTCCTTGGCAAGCTGGCCGTCATCGGCGATCATCGACTCCACCTTGCGCACCGCGTGAAGCACTGTTGTGTGATCGCGTCCTCCAAAACGGCGTCCGATTTCCGGCAGAGATCGCGGTGTCATCATTTTGGCGAGATACATCGCGATCTGCCGCGGTTTCACGATCTGCCGCGTACGACGGTTCGAAAGCATGTCCGTGCGCGACACATTGTAGTGGCGCGACACCGCCCGCTGGATGTCCTCGATGCGAATCTTGCGGTTGTCCTCGACGCGCACGAGATGGCCGAGAATGTCGTCGACACGCTCGATCGACAGATCAGGCTCGAAGGAGTGGCGGAACACCAACTGGTTGAATGCGCCCTCCAGTTCGCGGAAGCTCGATGTGACGTTCTTTGCGACATGGTCGAGAACCTCGTCGCCGATATCGAGCGTCAGATCGTCCTTCTTGGCGTTTTCCAGCCGCTGTTTCAGCATCGCGAGACGCATGTCGTAATCCGGCGCGCCGATCTCGAGCGCGACGCCGCCCTGCAGGCGCGACCGCACACGCGCATCGAGCGATTCCAGCTCGTGTGGCGGACGGTCTGCGGCGACGACGACCTGCCTTGCGCTGTCGAGCAGGGTGTTGATCAGGTGGCAGAATTCCGACTGGATCTTCTTGCCCTGCAGAAACTGCATGTCGTCGATGATGAGGAGGTCGATGTCGTGCAAGGTCTCCTTGAGCATCAGCGCATTGTTGTCGCGGATGGCGCTGGCGAAGCGCCACATGAAATATTCCGCCGTCAGATAGACGACACGTTTCTTGGGCTCGCCCGCCAGGACGCCGTTGGCGATGGCCTGCAGGAGATGGGTCTTGCCCAGGCCGACCGAGGCATAGATGAAGAGCGGATTGAAGCGCGCCGAATTGGCGCCCTGGTCGGCCGCGGCGCGGGCTGCGGCGAGGCTGACGCGGTTGGACTTGCCCTCGATGAAATTGTCGAACGTGTAATGGGAGTCGATCGGCGAGCCAATCAGCTTTCCATTGCCGTTCTGTTCCGCATAGCCGTTCGCACGGGCCGGTTTGCCGCGATCCGGGGAGAAGACGGCGCGGGCGACAGGCTGCACGGAGGTTCTCTTGGCGGCAAGCGCCGGTCCCTTCGCCTGGTCTGGCCGAAGCTGCGGCGCTTTCGCTGCGGCGCTGCGCACGACCACTTCCACCTGCATGATTTCCGGAATCTCGTCCGCCCATAGCGTTAGAAGCACATCCAGATAGTGGCTGTTGATCCAGGATCGCAGAAATGCGGTAGGCACCGACATTCGGGCCACGTTGCGGCTCACCGTGTCGAGCTTCAGCCGGCCGAACCAGCTGTTGTACACATCCGTCCCGATCTTCGCCCGCAGCTTCTGCTTGACGCGCTCGAACGCGGCGCTTCGCATGGCTGCGTCCTTGTCGGAGTCCCCTGAGTTCGGGCCCGGCCCGCCCGTATTGTCGTCGCTCAAAATATCCCCCTTTGTAGCGCCGCTGACCGATGTTTTCATGCGTGGCCCCGCAATGACCACCGGGAATCCGGTCTTACCCTCGAAATGACCGTTCAACCCTTCGCTATCGTATCTCATCGACCCTCTCTCTGTCGCCCTGCTGACATGCTATTCTTTATTGTTCGGTGTCGAATTCGCGTTGCCCGTCACGGATTCGCCACTGGTAGGATTTTGCAGTTTCCCTTACGGAACCTCCTTGAGCGTAGCTCTACTGTTCACCGGTCGCGAAACCGGCGTTCCCCGAATTGTTGCTCTTCGTATGAAGTGACAGGCGGCGCGCCTGTCGCTAGACAATAACTCTCACGCCGACGCGCACGAACCCTGCGAAAAGGCCCGAATTCGATGCGCGCTCATGTCTCGGTAAGCGTCCTGTCTGATGAGAAAACAGTAGCGAAAATGGCCCTCTGATTGCAAGCCATCTAAACGCTTTTTTAACGCATCGGCGGCGCAAAATTCGCCCCGATTTGCGCATTCCTTGGCCTGTGTAAACGTAAACAATTGTGATTCCACACTTTATGTTTCGCCCGGAAAAATGACGCTGCGGGAATCTAATTTTTTAAAGATTGAAGAACCGCGAAATATCGCGATGGAGGAATCGCGCTGTGATAATCGTGAGTGAAGCGCAACTCTAAGTTCTTGTAATAATTAGCTTTTAAAGAACATGGTTAAAATTTGTGTCAAATCGGTGACACCGCTCGACCGAGGTTGGGTTGGAGCGGAGGCCTCTAACGTATTGCATTAGAATACAAAAAGCGGGTTCTCCACAGCGGGCGTCATCCTCTGTGTGCAAACAATAAAAAAGCCCGGCGGAACCGGGCTTGAAAACTCATTTGCCGACTAATGTATAATCAGCTTGCCATCGCTTTTACGCGAGACGCCAGGCGGGAGATTTTCCGCGACGCCGTGTTCTTGTGTATCACGCCTTTCGTGACCGCGCGCATGATTTCCGGCTGAGCGGATTTCAGGGCCTCGGATGCGACCGCGTTGTCGCCGGAAGCGATTGCTTCCTCGACCTTGCGAATGAAGGAACGGACGCGCGAGCGGCGCGTCGTGTTTACCGCGGTGCGCTTCGCGATCTTGCGCGTCATTTTCTTGGCCGAGACAGTATTGGCCATGGTTGCCTCTTTCTCTTTTCCGGATCCCTGTGGCACCTTGAGCGCCAAGCCAGGTCAGCTAAAATCATAATGGCGACCACCGGGCCGCCAAGGTGGCCGGTCTATACGCGCAATTCCCGCAGCCGTCAACGGTTCTTGAAACTTGGCGAACGCTTCTCGGCGAATGCCGCCATGCCTTCCTTTTGATCCTCCAGCGCAAACATCGAATAGAAGACCCGGCGCTCGAACCGGAGCCCCTCGGCAAGCGTGGATTCGAAGGCCCGGTTCACCGTTTCCTTGGTCATCAGGACCGCCGGCATGGAGAAGCTCGCGACCTTCTCGGCGGCGCGCATCGCTTCCTCCACCACGTCATGGTCGGGCACCACCCGCGCCACCAGACCGGAGCTTTCGGCTTCCTTCGCGTCCATGTGGCGGCCGGTGAGGCACATCTCCATCGTTTTGGCCTTGCCGATGGCGCGAGCGAGGCGCTGTGTTCCGCCCATGCCGGGCATGACGCCGAGCGTGATCTCGGGCTGGCCGAACTTGGCGCTTTCGCCCGCGATGATGAAATCGCACATCATCGCCAGCTCGCAGCCGCCGCCCAGCGCATAGCCCGAAACCGCGGCGATGATCGGCTTGCGCGTCGCTGCGAAACGATCCCAGCCGGCGACGAAATCGTTCATGTAGACGTCGACATAATCGAAGGACTGCATTTCCTTGATGTCGACACCGGCGGCGAACGCCTTGTCCGACCCGGTGATCACCATCGCGGCGATCTTGGCGTCGGCGTCGAATTTCGTGACCGCCTCAAGCAGTTCCTCCAGCAGTTGCGAATTGAGCGCGTTCAGCGCCTTCGGCCGGTTCAAGGTGATCAATACGACCGAACCGCGCTTTTCGGTCAGGATGGTCTCATACGCCATGTCGGTCTCTCCGCTTCGCCCTGCTGGCGATCATTTCTGGCATGCCGGACAATAGAAAGTCGAGCGCCCCGATTGGACGATGCGGCGGATCGTCCCACCGCAGCTCTCGTGCCGGCAAGGTTCGCCCTCGCGGTCGTAGGCGGCGAAGGAATGCTGGAAATAGCCGAGCGTACCGTCCGCATGCATATAGTCCCTGAGAGACGAGCCGCCGGCGGCGATCGCGTCGGCGATAACGGCGCGGATCGCATCGGCCAGATGGTCGCAGCGTTCGGTCGGCGCGCCGGACTTGCGCACCAGCGTCCCCGCCGCGCGCTTTGGCGAGAGCCGGGCGCGCCAAAGTGCCTCGCAGACATATATATTGCCGAGCCCGGCAATCGCCCGCTGGTCGAGCAGCGCCGCCTTGAGCGGGGCCTTGCGCCCGGCAAGCAGCCCCGCGAGCGCCGTTCCGGAAAGCGCATTTCCGGTCGGCTCCAGCCCGAGATCCTTCAAATATGGGTTTTCGCCAAGCGCCGCCCGGCTGGTCAGGAACATGAACCCAAAACGGCGCGGATCGTTGTAGACGACCTCCCGTTTGCCGCCATCGGCACAATCCAGGTGAAAGACGACATGGTCATGCGCCGCGGCCTTGGAGCGCGCATGGTGGAACGCCCCCGGCGTGGTTGCGGCCGATCGCCTGTCCTCGATGCGAAACGAGCCGGACATGCCGAGATGGCAGCCAAGCACGGCGCCGTTGTCGAGTTCGACAAGCAGATATTTCGCCCGCCGCCCCAGCGCCGCGATCCTCTGGCCGGTCAGCGCATCCGCCATGCGTTCGGGAAGCGGAAAGCGCAGATCCGGCCGTCGCGTCTCCACGCCGGCGATCCGCGCGCCCTCCATGGTCGGCTGCAGACCGCGGCGGACCGTCTCCACCTCCGGCAGTTCAGGCATTCGCAGCGAGGTCGGCCAGGAAGGACGTCCCGTGCTTGCCGGGGGCCAGTTTCATATGTTCGGCGATCGTCTCACCCATGTCCGCGTAGGTGGGCCGCACACCGATGGAGCCGGACTGCAGGCCCGGACCTGTCCCGAGGATCGGAACGCGCTCGCGCGTGTGGTCGGTGCCGCGCCATGTCGGGTCGCAACCGTGATCGGCGGTGATCATCATCAGGTCGCCGGGCTTCAGCTTCGCCATCATGTCCGGCAAGCGCCGGTCGAACGCCTCCAGCGCCGCCGCGTAGCCCGCGACATTGCGGCGATGCCCGTAAAGCATGTCGAAATCGACGAAATTGGTGAAGACGAGGTCGCCGTCCCGGGCTTCCTCCATCGCCTCCAGCGTCGCGTCCGCGAGCGCCATGTTGCCATTGGCCTTGCGGGAAATGGTGATGCCCTGGTGGGCAAAGATGTCGGCGATCTTGCCAACCGCGATCACGCGTCCCCCCGCCGAGGTCAGCCTGTCGAGCAGCGTCGGTTCCGGCGGCAGCACCGAGTAGTCCCGCCGGTTGCCCGTCCGTTCGAAATCATCCGCCGTCGTGCCGACGAAAGGCCGCGCGATCACACGGCCGATATTCAGCGCATCGACATGGCCGCGCACGAGCTCGCACAGATCATAGAGCCGTTGCAGCCCGAAAGTCTCCTCGTGGCAGGCGATCTGGAAGACGGAATCGGCGGAGGTGTAGAAGATTGGAAGGCCGGTCTTTACATGCTCTTCGCCCAGTTCCGCGATGATCTCCGTGCCCGACGCGTGCTTGTTGCCCAGCGAGCCGGACAGCCCGGCCTCCTTGTAGATCGCATCGAGCAAGTCCTGCGGAAAGCAGGGAATCTCGTCCGGAAAATAGCCCCAGTCGAAACGGACCGGCACGCCGGCGATTTCCCAATGGCCGGAGGGCGTATCCTTGCCGTTCGACACTTCGTCGGCCGCACCCCAGAAGCCCGTGACCTCTTTAGCCTCGTAGGTTTCGGCCAGCGGCATGTCGGAGGCCGCGTCGAGCGCATGGAACAAGCCGAGCCCAGCGAGATTGGGCAACTTCAGCGGCCCTTGCCGCAGTCCGGGCTCGTCGGCCTCGCCGCGGGCTGCCGCCTCCAGGATGTGACCAACCGTGTTCGATCCGGCGTCACCGAAGGCTTCGGCGTCGTTCGCGCCGCCGATGCCGACCGAGTCGAGGACGAAGAGGAATGTTCGCTTCATGGGTGCCGCCCGCCTGTCTGTCTTGCCCGGCGCCGTTCTCTGGCGACGTCCGGATCGTCAAGATGGCACCGCGCCGGGGCGGATACAAGGCGAGGAAAATGGCCGGCCGGATTCTGGCGGCGCGAAATGCGTCAGCAATCGGTGCAGCCAATGTCCGCGCCGAGACGGGGGCGCAGATAGTAGCGTTCCTTCATTGCGATAATGCCGACACCGTTCGTATTGACCGTGCCGACCGTATCTCCGATCAGCCAGTGTACGATCGGGATATAGTCGAGCGAAGTGTCGACGCGGATGAGGAAGCTTCCGTTGATGCGAAGATCCTTCGGCACGTCGATATCGGCGTTCTTCACGTAACCGCCGTTGTCGAACGTGCCCCGGTAGTCGCGTCTCGCCCAAACGACCTTGCCGCCCTTCGGATAGCCGGATTCCACGTCGATGGCCACGATCGTGATGACCGGCTTGTCGGAATCATAGGGAAACAGCAGCGCCTCGCCGATTTCCATGATGCCCTTCAGATCGGTCTTGGCGACCTCGGTCTGCTGGGTCACGAGGTCGGCAACGGTGGAGGCGATGCGCGACACCTTGCGGTTGATCGAAACGGCTGCGGAGATCTCGATCGTGCCCAGATACATGACGAGCATAAGAGGCACGACCAGCGCGAATTCGATCGCCGCGATGCCGCGCATGTCGTCGCGGAAGCGTTTTGTCAGGTCTCTTGCAAGCTGCGTGAACCGTTTCATGGCGTCTCCTAGAAAGGCTCGTTTTGCCATGTGACGGAGGCATACAGCAGCGTCTTGCCATCCGGCAGGTTCGCCATGCTCGATTGCATGACGTCGATCAGGACCGGCCACTTGTAGAATATCCGAAGCTGAACGATCGAGTTCTCTTCGCCCGGGTCATAGCCGAAACCGGTCGCGTCGACGTCGCCGTCCGGCGAGAGGGGGATCTTCTTGGGAACGTCCTTGAATGCGTTGTAGGCCTCCAGGTCCCAGACCAGCCCGCTGCAGGTGCTGCCGACCATGATCTTGATTTCGTTGCAGATCTTGTCTTCGAACTGGAGCTTCGTCGTGTTTTTCAGTGTCAGCTGGCCGGTACGGATCTCGCGCGAGATCTCGTCGGCGGCGTTTGTGAGCACTTGCTGGGCGGCAAACGTCACTGTCGTTTCGAGGATTGCGAAGGAAAGCAGCGCAAAGGGCAGGGCGAGCAGCGAGAACTCGATCGCGGTCGCACCGCTACGGTCGCGCCGCAGGGCGCACATCAATCCGGCCAGGCGCCGGCGGGTGTTATGGGTACTAGACGCCATGCTGATCCCGGGAAACGTTTCATACTCTTTCTAGGATGAAATGATTGATGAAACGTTGTCGCGATGGCTAAACATGCCGTTCGGCGGTGCCGGCGCGCGCCGGTGACCGCCAACCGGATCGCTGGAGCTCTCGTTAGTTGTCGCTGTCTTTGCTGGCGCGGTTGGCTTCGCGAACGGCGCGGATCGACTGCACTTCGGCTTCGGTCAGATAGGCCTTTTCGCAATACGGCTCGCAGGACAGCGTCTCGATGTTCGACTGGCGATAGATGCGCAGCGCCGTACCGTTTTCGCGCGAGACCGCGATGCGTTCGTCGAGGATCGGATTGCCGGCTCCATCGAGGATAACGAGGTTGGTCTGGCCGAAACCGCGGCCGGTAAGGACCAGCGTCTGTGCGTCGCGCACGGTTGCATCGGCGATTTCCGGATTGCCGATGATGATGGTCGAGGCCGCCTGGGACAGCTTGACGATCTTTGCCTGGTTCAGGAGCACGCGAATGCCGGCTTCCGGCACCGTGTTCATGGCCTGGAAATCCTCTTCGGCCTGCGCGATCGGCGACAGCGCGATCGTGCCCGCCGCGACAATGGCGGCCAGTCCGGTTCGAATGCCCTTGATCATGCTGAACTCCTTGCAATCTCGCCCGACACTATCGCCGGGAATGATGAACGAAGATTTAACCATAAGGCGAGAGCTGCCTGTCTTCTTCGCGTACGGGAAAATCTACCTTTTATTCACCAAGTCCCGGCGTTTCAGGCATTAAAGCTTTGGCAACCCTGTTCCTTAAGCGAGCGGCAAGAGGCCTCGTGTAAGTTCCGGACATCCGATCAATGCCCGCAGAGTGTTGATGGGGGTGCTGTGAAAAAGAGTAATAGGAGCTCATCAATGTTCGCACGTTTCATGAAAGACGAGTCCGGCGCGACCGCTATCGAGTACGGCCTGATCGCTGCCCTGATCGCCGTCGCGATCATCACCGGCGCAACCACGCTCGGCTCGAACCTGAACGCCAAGTTCGACGCTATCGGCACCAAGGTCGGCTCGACCGCCTAATCGCCGCGCCGCTTCCGGGCGGCTGTCGAAAAAATCTTGCGGCCCGGCTCCTGACCGGAGGCGGGCCGTTTTCTTTGTCCTCCGTCAAGCGGAGCGGTGGGATCATTCCGCGATATCGGTATTGCGGGCCGTGTCGGACATTGCCCCCGGCCAGTGTCACTCAAGCATGATGCGCGCCCGCAGCCTTCGCCGGCGCCCGGACGGAATGCCGACAGTATCAACCGAAATTTCCCCGACGTTCTAGCGGCTTACGTAGCGTAATGATATGCTGCGGTCGGGCTGACGACTGTCTGCAAATTCAGGATTCAGTATCTGTTTTTACGGCAATAGCCGGCCCGCGTGTTTTCGGCCATATCCCCGCCCCGACATGCCGTGTGTCGGGCGTGATCGCCGATCCCGCTTGCCGGTATTCCGTTATGCAAATGAAAGGATTCCTAAATGCCTAGAGTTTCCAGCCTCTTCTTCAAGACAGCCATCCTCTTCCTGATTGCGGGCATCGCCATCGGCCTCAAAATGTCGATCTCGGGCGTGCACAACGTCACCGGCGCTCATGCCCATTGCAACCTGCTTGGTTGGGTCACGATGGCGCTTATGGGCACCTATTATACGCTCGCGCCGTCGAAGGCCGAAGGTCGCCTGCCGGTGATCCAGTATGGCGTCTACACGCTCGGCGTACTGATCATGATCCCGTCGCTTTACATGCTGTTGCTCGGCAATCCGCAATACGAACCGGGCGTGGCCGCTGGTTCGCTGATCACCTTTGCTGGTGTATTTCTATTTGCCTTCGTGATCTTTTCCAAAGAACGCGTCACGGCGGCCGCTAAGGCTTGACGCCAAGCCATCACAGTTGGGCGGGTTACGCCACCCGCCCTCATGTCCCATCCGCTTCGAGGAACGCCTTGAACGCCTCGCCGTAGTCGGGGTGCCAGCGTGACAGAGGCGGACGGTTCTCGACGATATCGCCTGCCGCCCAGAGAATGCGGCGCTCGTCGAGAGCGCGGGGCACGTCATTGTCGGGGCACAGTATGTAGAAGTCGCCCGCATCCAGGCTTTTCAGCATGAAATCCACGGTCTGGTCCGGCGTCCACGCACCGGCCGGCTTTTCGGCGCGGCCGGCCTTCGTAAGGTCTGTAAAGACGAAGCCGGGGATCAGCAGATGCGCGGTCACTTTGCAGCCTTCGCGGTTGCGCAGATCGTGTTGCAGCGCTTCGGTGAATGCTTTCACGCCGGCCTTGGCAACATTGTAGGCCGGGTCGCCAGGTGGCGTCGTGATGCCCTGTTTCGAGCCGGTATTGATGATCAGGCCGGGCTGGCCAAATTCGATCATGCCCGGCGCGATGGTCTGTACGCCGTTGATGATCCCCCAGAGATTGACGTCTATAACCCGTTGCCAGTTCTCCGCGGGCCCGAAGATTTGGCTGCCCGGCTGTATGCCCGCATTGTTCATCAGCACGTTGATGGAGCCGAATCGGCCGAGAACATCGCTTTCCAGTCGTTTCAGGTCTTCCACCCGGCTGACGTCGCACTCGCACGCCATCACGTTCGCCGCTCCATCCTGTGAAAGCGCCGCAATCTGCTCCGCCGCGCTTCCCAGACGCTCCTGCCCGATATCCGCGATGGTGATTTTCAGGCCGAGACGGGCGAATGCCTTGGCCGCCGCGAGGCCGATGCCGGCGGCGCCTCCGGTGACAATTGCGACGGCGCCGGGAACCAGAACGGGGTTTGGCATGTTTCTCTCCTGGATTTGTGTCAGCAAAGGATAAACGGGGAACCGTCAGGTAAGCTTCCTATCTATCCTGCCGGGGCGGAGGCCGGCAAATGGACGAATGCCGCGCCTCTTGTGCGCTGCACTATCGAAATTTGCCATTGCACGCCGGGATGTCTAGGTTCTGGGCCATATCCGAATGACTCGCGCTTCGCCGCGAACTTCGCCCGCGCGGGCCGCATCCAGCCATGTCTTGCCCGCGCGAAACCAATCACGAGGGAAATACAACCGAACATGTGTGGAATTGCCGGCGAGATCCGGACCGATGGAACATTTGCAGATACCGCCGCTGTCGCGCGGATGACCGAAACCCTGGCGCCGCGCGGCCCGGACGGAAGCGGGCTTGTCGCCCATGGCCGCGTCGCCTTTGGCCATCGCCGGCTGAAGATCATCGATCTGTCGGAGAAAGCCGGCCAGCCGATGACCGACCCGGCGCTCGGCCTGACCGTCGTCTTCAATGGCTGTATTTACAACTATCCGGAGTTGCGCGAGGAACTGATCGCCGCCGGCTACAGCTTCTTCTCGCATGGCGATACGGAAGTCGTGCTCAAGGCCTTCCACAAATGGGGTGAGGCTTGCGTCGAGCGGTTCCACGGCATGTTCGCTTTCGCGATTCTGGAGCGCGATAGTGGCGATGTCGTTCTCGCGAGGGACCGCTTCAGCATCAAGCCGCTCTATATCGCCGAGACCGACAAGCACATCCGCTTCGCTTCCTTCCTGCCGGCGCTTCTGAAGGCGGGCGATATCGATACCGATATCGATCCCTATGCCCTCCACAATTACATGAGTTTTCACGCCGTCGTGCCGCCGCCGCGCACGATCCTGAAAGGCGTACGCAAGCTGCCGCCGGCGACGACACGCCGCATCAAGGCGGACGGCACGTCCACGGATCGCGTCTATTGGCAGCCGCCCTACGAACGCCGCGCGGAAGATACGGGTCTCACGCGAAACGACTGGCGCGATCGCGTGCATGACGCGCTGCGCCTGGCGGTTCGCCGCCGCATGGTCGCCGACGTGCCGGTCGGTGTGCTGCTGTCCGGCGGCGTCGATTCCTCGCTCATCGTCGGCCTGCTGGCCCAAGAGGGCCAGAAGGACCTGATGACCTTCTCCATCGGCTTCGAGGAGGCCAATGGCGAGAAGGGCGACGAATTCGTCTATTCCGACCTGATCGCCAAGACCTTCGAAACCGATCATCACAAGATCTTCGTGCCGTCGGCCGATCTGATTTCCCATCTGCCGGATACGATCGCAGCCATGTCGGAACCGATGGTTTCCTATGACAATATCGGCTTCTTCCTGCTCAGCCGCGAAGTGTCGAAATACATCAAGGTCGTCCAGTCGGGGCAGGGTGCCGACGAGGTCTTCGGCGGCTATCACTGGTATCCGCCGCTTGCCGACTCCAACGACGTGGTTGGTGACTATGCGAAGGTCTTTTTCGACCGCACCCACCAGAAGCTGAATACCCAGCTGGATGGACGCTGGGTCGCCGACAGCGACGCCAGCCTCGATTTCGTGCGCGAGCACCTGCTGCGCGGTGGCGCGGCGACCTCGGTTGACCGCGCGCTCCGCCTCGACTCCCACGTCATGCTGGTCGACGATCCGGTCAAGCGGGTCGATAACATGACGATGGCCTGGGGGCTGGAAGCCCGCGTCCCGTTCCTCGATCACGAACTGGTCGAACTGGCCGCAACCATCCCGCCGGAGTTCAAGCTGCACGATGAGGGCAAGGGCGTCCTCAAGGACGCCGCCCGCCTCGTCGTTCCGCATGAGGTGATCGACCGCAAGAAGGGCTATTTTCCCGTCCCGCAGCTGAAATACATCCAGGGCGAATATCTGGACATGGTCAGGGACGCGCTCGGCTCCGCGAAGGCCCGCGAACGCGGCCTCTTCAAACAGGATTATCTCGATACCCTGTTCGACGATCCGGCAAGCCACATCACGCCGCTGCGCGGTTCGGAACTGTGGCAGGTCGCGCTGCTTGAAATGTGGTTGCAGACCCAAGGGGTATAAGGTTCGCCATGGCGAAGGACAGCGAAGGCCCCAAACATCCGCCGAATTCTCGCGGGCGACAGTCCAGCGAGGCCTACAAGCATCGCCTCAAGCGCATGCGCGATCAGGGCCTGAAGCCGCCGATAGCCCAGCATGGCGACGATGCCGATCGCATGGCGTCGCAGGCGGTTCTCGATTGCGGGTGGGGCCGGCTGGTCTTCGCCCAGACCTTCGAGGAATCGGACGCGATGATTTCCGCCTTGCGCGGCGAACAGCCCGACCGGCGCGATATAGCGGTCTATGTGCGCAATCCGCACGTGCTGCTCGCCAATGCACCGCAGGAACTGTTCCTCGATCCGTCGCATACGTTCCGGCTGGATCTGTCGCGCTATCGCCCGTCCCGCAAGGGACCGAAGGGTTTCTTCATCCGCCGGCTGACGTCCCAGTCCGACGCCGAGGCGATCAACCGCATCTACTCCGCGCGCGGGATGATCGCCGTTCCGCCGGAATTCTTCTGGGCCAAGCGCGACGCCCGCACGATCATCTATTTCGTCGCCGAGGACGAGCAGACCGGCGAGGTGCTCGGCACCGTGACCGGAGTCGACCACATCCGCGCCTTCAACGATCCGGAGCGCGGGTCGTCCCTGTGGTGCCTCGCCGTCGACCCTTCGGCACGCCATCCGGGCATCGGCGAGGCGCTGGTTCGCCGCCTGGCCGAATATTTCACCACGCGCGGCGCGGCCTTTCTCGATCTTTCCGTGCTGCATGACAATGAGCAGGCGATCGCCCTCTACGAGAAACTCGGTTTCCAGCGCGTCTCCTTCTTCTCGGTCAAGCGCAAGAACCCGATCAACGAGACGCTGTTCACCGGTCCGCCGGAGGACGCCACGCTCAACCCGTATGCGAAGATCATCGTCAACGAGGCGCGCCGGCGCGGTATCCACGTCAAGGTCGTTGATGCCGAGGCGGGCTTTTTCCGCCTCACCCATGGCGGCCGTTCGATCCTTTGCCGCGAGAGCCTTTCCGAACTGACATCGGCGGTCGCGATGTCGATCTGCGACGACAAGTCGGTCACGCGCCGCATCGTGTCCGCGGCGGGCGTGCGGGTTCCCGAGCAATTGGCCGACGGCGCCAGTCCCGACGAGATCGCGGAATTCGTCAAGCGCTGCGGCCGGGTCGTCGTGAAGCCGGCGCGCGGCGAGCAGGGCAGAGGCATCTCGGTCGGGCTGTCCGATATGGCCGAGGTCGAGGACGCCATCGAGGCGGCGCGCAAGGTATCGGATGTCGTGCTGCTCGAGGAATATGTGCAGGGCGAGGATCTTCGCCTCATCGTTATCAACTACCGCGTCGTCGCGGCGGCGATCCGCCGGCCGCCGGTAATCGTCGGCGACGGAGAGCGCACGGTGCGCGAACTGATCGAGGCGCAGAGCCGCCGCCGAAAGGCGGCCACGGGCGGCGAATCCCGCATTCCGCTCGATGCCGAGACAGAACGTACCGTCCGCGAAGCCGGCTTCGGACTGGACGACGTGCTTCCCGTCGAGACGGAACTTGCCGTGCGCAAGACGGCCAATCTGCACACAGGCGGGACGATTCACGACGTTACCGACATCGTCAATCCGACGCTCGTCCAGGCCGCGAGCGAGGCCGCGCGCGCCATTGACATTCCGGTCACCGGCATCGACCTGATGGTCAAGTCGCCGAGCTTGGCCGACTACGCCTTCATCGAGGCGAACGAGAGGCCGGGCCTCGCCAACCATGAGCCGCAGCCGACGGCGGAACGCTTCGTCGATCTGCTTTTTCCGCTTTCAGTCCCGGCCAGCGTGCGGCAGACTTTGCAAAAAGACAAGGAACGGGAGGGAAAGCGCTAGTGACACGCTTGGCTATCGACCACGAATATCTGCTTGCCGTACTGGACAAGCTGCTCAGGATACCGAGCCCGACCGGCTACACGGACCCGGTCGTGCGCTATGTGGTGTCTGAACTCGAAAAGCACGGCCTCAAGGTGGAGTTGACCCGCCGCGGCGCCATTCGCGCAATCCGCAAGGGTAAACGCGCCGAAGGAGCCCGCGCCATTGTCAGCCACGTCGATACGCTCGGCGCTCAGGTCAAGCAGATCAAGGACAATGGCCGCCTTGCGGTTGTCCCGATCGGCCACTGGTCCGCGCGTTTCGCCGAGGGCGCGCGCGCCACGGTCTTCACGGACAGCGGCAGTTATCGCGGGTCCATCCTGCCGCTGAAGGCTTCCGGGCACACCTATAACGAGGAAGTCGACAAGGCCCCCGTCGGCTGGGAATTCGTGGAGATGCGCATCGACGCGCTGGCGCGCAACAAGGAGGATATCGAGCGGCTCGACATCGAGATTGGCGACATTATCGCCATCGACCCTCTGCCCGAATTCCTCGACAACGGCTTTATCGTGTCGCGTCATCTCGACAACAAGGCCGGCGTCGCCGTGATGCTCGCCGCGCTCAAGGCTCTGGAGGACGACCAGGCGGAAACCCCGGTCGACATCCATTTCCTCTTCACCATCGCCGAGGAAGTTGGTGTCGGCGCCGCGTCGATCCTGACCCACGATGTCGCATCTATGATCGCGGTCGACAACGGCACCACGGCGCCCGGCCAGAATTCCGACGAGTTCGGCGTCACCATCGCCATGGCCGATCAGACCGGCCCGTTCGATTTTCATTTGACCAAAAAGCTGGTCGCGCTCTGCCAGGAAAACGAGATCCGCTACCAGAAGGATATCTTCAAATATTATCGCTCGGATTCCGCCAGCGCCATCGAGGCGGGCGCGGATGTGCGCACCGCCCTGATCACGTTCGGCGTCGACGCCTCGCACGGTTATGAGCGCATCCACACCCATGCGCTGCGCTCGCTCGCCGAACTGATCACCGCCTATTCGGTCAGTCCGGTGATGATAAAACGTGATTTCAAGGAGACGTCGGGCGTAAAGGGCTTCACCCGCCAGCCGATTGCAGAGGCGGAACAGGACCTGTCTCCGGACGTCGAGGCAAAGGAACTCGAAGCCAAGGAACTCAGCGACTAGACCGGTTCCCGATAATGATGAATCATGATCGGAAAGATTACCGGTCTACAAACAATGCTGGCGCGGAAACTCTGCCGCGCTAGGCTTCTTTACGCTGACAGGCGAACAAGGGCGTTCAGCATAAGCTGCGCGCCCTTTTCTATGTCGGCCCAGTCGCTCCATTCCTCCGGCGCGTGGCTGATGCCGTTTCGGCTCGGAATGAAGATCAGTCCGGACGGGCAGAACGACTGCATCGTCTGCGCATCGTGCCCCGCGCCCGACGGCATCACGATCGAGGCGTGGCCGAGCCGGTCGGCCTCTTCCGTCAGCACCGTTCGGATGCCGGCGTCGAGCCCGGCGGGCGACAGCCAGCTTTTCTCCTCGACGGAAATCTTCAGCCCGTGCACCTTAGCGGCTGCTTCGACATTCTCGAGCACGTCGGCGCGCAGCGCGCGCATCACCTCTTCCGACGTATCGCGCAGGATGATCGAGAACTCCGCCGAGCCCGGAACCGTATGGGCGAAATTCGGCTGCAGCTCGACCTTGCCGATGGTGATGCGGCTCTGCCCCGTGCCATGTGCGGCGATGGTCGCGGGGATTGAATTGGCAAAGGCCGCCAGCCCGGCGAATGCGTCGGCACGCATATCCATCGGCGTCGTACCGGAATGATTGGCGACGCCGTCATAGCGAACCTGCAGGAAGCAGACGCCGGAGATGCCGTTGACGATGCCGATCGGGATCCTTGAGCGCTCCAGCACCGGACCCTGTTCGATGTGCAGTTCCAGGAACGCCGTGATCGAACCCGGCTCCCAGCCCGCGTCCAGCACGCCATATGGGTCCAGCCCCCGTTCGGTCATGGCGTCGGCCAGCCGGACGCCGTCCGCATCTGAAGCCAGGTTGATCCAGCTCCGCGTCACCAGCCCGGCGATTGTCTGCGAGCCGAGCATGCCGCCGAAGCGGCCTTCCTCCTCCGCCGTCGCAACAGCGACGATCGCGGTCTGCGGCTCGATGCCGGCGTCGCGCATGGCGCGCACGCACTCCAGCGCAACGCAGGCGCCAAGCGATCCGTCGAAGGCTCCGCCCTCCGGCACAGTGTCCAGATGCGAACCCGCCATGATGCAGGGACCGTCCGCCGGGCCGAACCGCCCGAACAGATTGTTCGCCGCGTCGCGGCTGACCGCGAGGCCGCTGTCGCCCATTTCGCGGGTAAACCAGTCGCGCACCGCCATGTCGTCCGCGCTGTAGCCTACGCGGTTGTATCCGCCGGTTACAGCATTGAATCCGAAGGCGTTTACGCCGTCGAGCAGGCGGCGAAGCCGGGCTATGTCGATGGTGGGTGCGGGTCGGGCCATGGTGCCAAGAGCTGCGCTCCGTGCGCTGGTGAAACGTTGCGCTTCAAGGATGCACAAAAATTTATCATAATAAATGCTTGCATCAATTTTAATTTTGCGGATTAATCAAATCCCATCTGCAACGATGGAGATCGCCATGAAGAAACTTCTGGCTGCGGCGTTAACAGTCGCATCGCTCGCATTTGCTTCCCCGTCCCTCGCGCAAACGCCGCCGAACGTGCTGGTCGTCGGCCAGATCGCGGAGCCGAAATCGCTCGATCCTTCGGCGGTCACCGCGGTCAACGACTTCCGCATTCTCGTCAATGTCTATGACGGTCTGACGCGCTACAAGGACGGCACGCTGGAAGTCGAGCCCGCGCTGGCCGAAAGCTGGACGATCTCCGACGATGGCACTGTCTACACCTTCAAGCTGCGCGAAGGCGTGACTTTCCATGATGGCTCGCCCTTCAACGCCGAGGCGGTGAAGTTTCATTTCGAGCGCATGCTCAATGAGGACCATCCCTATCACGACACGGGCCCGTTCCCGCTGTCCTTCTTCTTCTCCTCCGTCGACACGATCACGGCGGTCGACGACATGACCGTCGAGTTCAAGCTGAAGGAGCCATATGCGCCCTTCCTCTCGAACCTCGCCTATCCGACCGGTCTCATCGTTTCACCCGCGGCGGTAAAGGAATACGGCGCCGATTTCGGTCGTCATCCCTCCGGCACCGGCGCCTATAAATTCGCCGAATGGGAAGCCAATTCCCGCGTCGTGGTGGAGAAAAACCCCGATTATTGGGACGGCGCGCCGGATCTCGAAGCGATCATTTACAGGCCGATCACCGACGCGAACACGCGCATCGCCGAAATGCTCTCCGGCGGTCTCGACATCATGGTGGAAGTGCCGCCGGACAGCCTGGCGCAGTTCCGCACCGACGACAACTTCACGGTCTATGAACAGGCCGGACCGCACGTCTGGTTCCTGATCCTGAACGCGAAGGAAGGCCCCTTCGCCAACAAGGAAATCCGTCAGGCCGCCAACTATGCGATCAACAAGAAGGCGCTGGTCGAGAACATCCTCCAGGGCACCGCGGAAGTTGCCGCCGGTCCGACGCCGCCGGCATTCGCCTGGGCCTACAACGACAGCCTGCAGCCCTATCCCTACGATCCGGAAAAGGCGAAGCAGATGCTGGCCGACGCCGGCTATGACGGATCTCCGGTAACCTTCTACGTCACCGAGGGCGGCTCCGGCATGCTCGATCCGATCGCCATGGGCACGGCCATCCAGGCGGACCTCGAAGCCGTCGGTATGGATGTCAGCATCGAGACCTACGAGTGGAATACCTTCCTCGGCAAGGTGAATCCCGGCCTCGAAGGCAAGGCGGACATGGCCGAGATGGCCTGGATGACCAACGATCCCGACACCTTGCCCTTCCTGGCGCTGCGCACCGAGGCGTTCCCCGACAAGGGCGGCTTCAATTCGGGCTACTACTCCAATCCGAAGGTCGACGAACTGCTCGAGGAAGCTCGCCGGGCGACCGATCAGGGCAAGCGTGCAGAGCTCTACAAGCAGATGCAGGAGATCGTGCAGGAAGACGCGCCCTGGGTCTTCGTCGCCAACTGGAAGCAGAACGCAGTCACCAAGACCAGCGTCGAGAACTTCAAGCTACAGCCGTCCTTCTTCTTGATGCTGCAGGACGTGGCAAAGCCGCAGTGAACCTGACAGGCCGGCGGCCCCGCGCCGCCGGCCTCTCTCCTCGAGCGGAGCTCTCTTCTTGTCGGCCTATATCGCCAAGCGCCTTCTTGCCGCCATTCCGGTCCTCTTCGGACTGACGATCATCGTCTTCCTGATCATGGCGATGATCCCCGGAGACCCGGCCACTGCCATTCTTGGCTCCTATGCGACTCCGGAAAATGTCGAGCGCCTGACCCGCCAGCTCGGCTTGGACAAGCCGCTCTGGCAGCAATATTTCATCTGGCTCGGTAACATGCTGCAGGGCGATTTCGGCCGCTCTTACACACTCAACAGGCCGGTGATCGACGAGGTTCTGGAGCGGTTCTCCGCGACCCTCATTCTCGCCGGCACGTCTCTTCTTCTGTGCTCCGTCTTCGGCCTGATCGCCGGTGTCGTCTCCGCCGTTCGGCAATATTCCTGGGTCGACAAGACGGTCACCTTCGTCGTGCTGGTCGGCATCTCGGTCCCGTCCTTCTGGCTCGGCCTGCTGCTGATCCTCGTCTTCGCGGTGAACCTCAAATGGTTCCCGGCTTCCGGCATGTACGCCATCTATGGCGGCGGCGATCTGCCTGACCTTCTCAAACACCTTTTCCTGCCGGCGATTACGCTGGCCGTCGTCGCCACCGGCGTGATCGCGCGCCTCACGCGCACCGCCATGCTGGAAGTGCTCCGTCAGGATTTCATCCGCACCGCGCGCGCCAAGGGCGTCACCGAAAACAAGGTCATCTACAAGCACGCCTTCAAGGCCGCGCTTGTCACCGTCATTCCCGTCATCGGCATCCAGGCCGGCTTCGTGCTCGGCGGCGCGGTCTATATCGAGACCGTCTTCCAGTGGCCGGGCATCGGCTCGATGCTCGTCAAGGCGATCTCCACCCGTGACCTGCTGCTCGTGCAGGGCGGCGTGCTCGTCGTCGCGGCGGCCTATGTGCTGTTCAATCTGGCCGCCGATGTCGTCCAGACCATACTCGATCCGAGGTTGCGCTGATGGCCGAAGCCACGTCCACTGCCATCAAGCCGGTGAAACGCGCCTCCTCTGGACGGCCGAACACGCTCGCCTTGCTGTTGAACAACACGCTGGCGACGGCCGGTCTCGTCGTCTTCGGTCTGATCGTCCTGATCGCGCTCGCGGCGCCGTTGTTGCCGCTTCCCGATCCCGACGTGACCGCTCCGGCCAACCGGCTGTTTCGCCCGCTCACCGAAGGCCATCTGCTCGGCACCGATGCGCTCGGCCGCGACATCCTCTCGCGGCTGATCTGGGGCACGCGCGTCAGCCTGCTCGTCGGCATATCCGCGACCCTGATCGCCGCCTTTTTCGGCTCGCTGATTGGCCTCGTCGCCGGCTATGCGGGTGGTCGCGTCGATACGCTCCTGATGCGCGGCATCGACATGGTCATGGCCTTTCCCTACATCCTTCTCGCGCTCGCTATCGTCGCCGTGCTCGGTCCGGGCCTCCTCAACGCGCTCTACGCCATCGCCGTCGTCAACATTCCCTTCTTTGCTCGCAATATTCGCGGCATCGCGCTCGGCTTGTCGCGGCGTGAATTCGTCGATGCGGCGCGGCTTTCCGGCAAGTCAAACGCCCAGATTCTCTTCATCGAGGTGCTGCCCAACGTCCTGCCGGTAATCATCATCACGATGTCGACCACCATCGGCTGGATGATTCTGGAGACGGCGGGTCTCTCCTTCCTCGGTCTCGGCGCGCAGCCGCCCCAGGCCGACCTCGGCTCGATGCTCGGCGACGGCCGCAAGATCCTCTTCACCGCGCCGCATGTCTCGATCATTCCCGGCCTGATGATCTTCGCCCTCGTCATGAGCATCAACCTGCTCGGCGACGGCGTGCGCGACGTGCTCGATCCGCGGCTGAAATCCGGTGCGCTGACGCGGCCGGTCGCCCGAACTGCCGTCACGCGGGAGAATGCCCCGCAGGACATGACGCCCGTCGCGGGTGCCATTCTCGACGTGCGCGGCCTGAAGACGGAATTCCGCTTCGGCGGTCAGGTCTACAAGGCCGTGGGCGGCGTCGACATGGCGGTCAGGCGCGGCGAATGTCTCGGCATTGTCGGCGAATCCGGCTCCGGCAAATCGGTCTCGGCCATGTCGATCATGGGGCTCGTACCGACACCGCCCGGAAGCATTACCGGCGGCGTCGCACTGCTGAAAGGCGAGGATCTGTTCGCCGCCTCCGACGAGCGCATCCGCCAGCTGCGCGGTTCCGCCGTCAGCCATGTCTTCCAGGATCCGCTGTCCACGCTGCATCCGCTCTTCACGGTCGGCGACCAGCTGGTCGAGGCGATCCAGGCGCACGATCCCGTGTCGAAGACGCAGGCGCGCGAGAAGGCGATCGACCTTCTGACAATGGTCCGCATCCCCAATCCCGCCGAGCGGCTGAAATCCTATCCGCACGAACTCTCCGGCGGAATGCGTCAGCGCGTCTGCATCGCCATGGCGCTTGCCCATGACGCCCAGATCATCATCGCCGACGAGCCGACGACCGCCCTCGACGTAACGGTGCAGGCGCAGGTCCTGTCGCTGATGAATACGCTGCGCAAGGAGCATGACGCCGGCATCCTGTTCATCACCCATGACTTCGGCGTCGTCTCTGCGATCTGCGACCGCGTCGCCGTCATGTATGCCGGCCAGTTCGTAGAGACAGGCACGACCGAGGAAATCCTCTCCGCGCCGGCGCATCCCTATACGGCGAAGCTGATCGACTGCGTGCCGGTTCTGGGTCAGCCGGATCGCCGCCTCGACGCAATCGAAGGCCGTCCGCCGGTGGTCAACAACCTGCCGGTCGGCTGCGCCTTCGCCGCCCGCTGCCCGCGCGCGCAGGAAGACTGCCGCGCCGCGCCCATCCCGCTGACGGAATTCGGCGAGGGCCGCACGGTGCGCTGCATCCATCCGCTGACCGGGGAGACGACCGATGTCTGACGCGCCGCTCCTCTCCATAGAAAAGGCGGAGCGCGTCTTCGGCGGCGGCCGCACCCTGTTCGGTCAGCCGAAGCCTGCGGTCCATGCCGTTCAGGACGTCACACTGGAAGTGCACAAGGGCGAGACGCTCGGCGTCGTCGGCGAATCCGGCTGCGGCAAGTCCACGCTGGCGCGCATGATCGTCGGCCTCGATGCGCCGACCGGCGGCCGTATCGTCTTCGACGGGCGCGATCTCGTCGCCGAGGCCGGCCACGACCTGCGCCGCCTGTCGCGCGAAGTCCAGTATGTGTTTCAGGATCCCGTCGCCTCGCTCAATCCGAGAAAGACGATCCGCACCATCCTTGAAGCGCCGCTGATCCATCTCCTGAAGCTCGGGAAGGCGGACCGCGAGCGGCGGCTGATCGAACTGATGGACGCGGTCAATCTCGCGCCCGAATTCCTTGAGCGCTACCCGCACGAATTTTCCGGCGGTCAGGCGCAGCGCATAGGCATCGCCCGCGCGCTCGCTGCCGATCCCAAGCTCATCGTCCTCGACGAGCCGGTCTCCGCGCTCGATGTCTCGGTGCAGGCGCAGGTGCTCAACATCCTCGACGACCTGAAGGCCCGCTTCGGCCTGACCTATGTCTTCATCAGCCACGATCTGTCGGTCGTCGAAAGCGTCAGCGACCGCGTCGCGGTGATGTATTTCGGCCGCGTCGTCGAGGTCGGCGAGGGCCGCACGGTGTTCCGGGAGCCGCGCCATCCCTACACGCATCTGCTGTTGAAATCGGCGCCCGCGCCGGGCCGCCGCTCGCTGATCGCCGAGGACGCCAACACGGAACTGCCAGACCCCTACAATCCGCCGCCCGGTTGCGCCTTTTATGCCCGTTGCCCGCGCCATACGGACCAGTGTAATGCGCAGATGCCGCCTCTGGAGGACATCGGTGCCGAGGAGGGGCACCGGGCCGCTTGTTTCCACCCGCATGAAGGGCGCTGACCAAGGATGGGGGAGAACGCCGAAAGAGCCGCCGCACTGACCGTGCCGTCGCTGCCGCGGCGGCGCAAGCGGCCGGACATCGCCGCCGACACGATCCGCGACCGCATCATGGAAACGGGACTCGTGCCGGGCGATCGCGTGCCCTCCGAATGGCTCGATTCCGAGACGCTGAAGGTTTCGCGAGGAACTCTGCGCGAAGCTCTGAAACTGCTTGAGTTCCAGGGGCTGATCGCCTCCAAGACCGGTCCGGGCGGCGGCATTTTCGTCAACGCCATCGCGCCGGACAACGCCTTGCGCATGCTCGACAACCTGTTTCTGTTCGAGCCGCCCTCCATTGCCGACATCTATTCCATCCGCAAGCTGATCGAGCCCGAGCTTGCCGCGTCCGCCGCCCGCGAGATGCTGACGAACGAGGCTTTCGAGGCACTGCAATCGACGATCAGGCTGTACGAGGCCGAGCCGAAGACCGCCGAGGAAGAGTATCGCCAGCGTCTCGCCGAGCTCGATTTCCATGCCGAACTCGCCCGCGCCACGCCCAACCGGCTGCTGGGCTTCATCGTGGTCTTTCTGCTGAGCCTCCTGCGCGACATGACCGTCTGCCGTGAGATCTACCGCGAGTCCAATCCGGAACTGCGCGAAACCGGCCTGCATTATCAGGTGCGGCTGCTCCGCTCGATCAAGGCCGGCAACGTGGAACAGGCCCGCGCCATCATGCATGACCATATGATCGAGGCTGAGAAGTACATGCTGGAACGCGCCGCCCTGCGGGAACGGCCGGGCGCGTCGCGATGAGTGGCCATGCCGACACCCCTTGGCGCACCATTCATTCCGCCCATCATCATTGCGGCTGGGACAATGCGATTGCGCCCGTGACGACCGTCGCGCCGGGCGAGACGCTGACGCTGCAATGTCTGGATGCCGCCGGCGGCCACTACAACCCCGAAAGCACCGCCGCCGATATCGCAACCATGGATCCCGCGAGGGTCAATCCCGTTACCGGTCCTGTTTTCGTAGATGGAGCGGAGCCGGGCGACGCGCTGAAGGTGACGATCCGCGATTTCGCGCCCTCCGGCTTCGGCTGGAGTGCCATCATCCCGGACTTCGGCCTGCTCGCTGACCAGTTCACTGCGCCGCGCCTGCATCTGTGGGACTATGACCGGACGGCGAGAACGCCGGGGGTGTTCAGCACCCATGCCAGGGTGCCGCTGAAACCCTTCGCGGGCACGATTGGCGTCGCGCTCGCCGAGCCGGGGGCGCACGACATCATCCCGCCGCGCCGAACCGGCGGCAACATGGATATCCGCGACATGGCGGCGGGCACGGAGCTCTATCTGCCAGTCGAGGTTGCCGGTGCGCTCTTCTCGGTCGGCGACACTCATGCCGCGCAGGGAGACGGGGAAGTCTGCGGCACGGCGATCGAGAGCGCCATGGACATCACGGTCACGCTCGATCTGGTGAAGGGCGGAGCGCCGGCGTTCCCGCGTTTCTCAACGCCGGGCCCGGTCACGCGCCATCTCGACGCGAAGGGCTACGAGGCCACCACCGGCATCGGCCCCGACCTGATGACGGCCGCGCGCGACGCCGTCTCCGGCATGGTCGATCATCTGAGCCGCTGGCGGGATCTCGCCCCCGAGGACGCCTATCTGCTCTGTTCGGTCTGCGGCGACCTGCGCATCAGCGAGGTCGTCGACGCCCCCAACTGGGTCGTGTCGTTTTATTTCCCGCGTATCGTCTTCGAGTGAGCGTCAGGCGCTCTGGCGCTCGTCCTGGCTGAGCGACGGGTCGAGCACTTTCGGACGGAAGACGATATTCTCCGGCTTCTCGCGTGCGATCTGCCGGGTCAGCGCGCTTGCCGCATCCTCGCCGAATGACTGTTCCCATTCGCGCAGCACCGGCTTGTAGGTGCCGAGCGCACTCATCGCCGCCGTCTTCTGTTCGCGCGAGGCATGCGCCTGCAGCTTCACCGCGAAACAGACCAGCGAATCCACTTCCGAATAGGACGCGTTATTGACCGGCACGGCCAGAACCGCCGCGTCTCCGAGGAAGCCGGCATGCACGCCGTGATCGTCCAGCGCCGAACCGATGACGCCGAGCGGGCTCGACGGCTTTCCATAAGTTTCCAGCGCCGCAGATGGCGCGGTGCCGGCAAGCCGAACCCGCGTGCCTTCTCTCGTCTGGTCGATATTCAGGAGCGCGGTCCATTCGATCTCGTCGATCAGCCGCGAGACGGTCGCCAGAACCTTGCGGTTGTCGAAGGTCAGCCGCGATTCCGACACGCCGAGCGTGGCCAGCGCCTCGCGAATCGGGGCCGACAGAGCGTCCTCCGGGCGGCTGGTGCCGACCGTGACGGTCTTGGCCTGATGGCGGATCGTATCGATCGGCCGCGAGGTTTCCTCGAATGTGTGGCGCACCGCGCCGAGTGCCTCGGCCGCGACCTTGCGCGCCGTTGCGTCGTCCGCAGCCCGCCCGAGATTGCGGCCGAGCTGCGCCAGCATGGCGAGATCGCTCGCGCCGAGGCCCGAATTGAACGCGCCCGCCGCACCCTCGTCGATGAAGGCGTCGAGCTTTTCCAGCAGCGCCGCGCGGTCTGCCTGCGGATCGTCCATCGCAACATGGCCGAGATCGGCAAGCACCACCTTTAAGAGCTGCGCCGCCCGGTCGATTGCGCGCGCCGCGTGAAAGCCGAACATGTGGCCCGCCACCGTCGCCAGCACGAAAGCGAGATCGGCGCCTACCTTCGGCAGCGGGATCACCCGCTCCGCATATTCCTCGAACGCCTGCGCGTCAGCCCCTTCCGTGGCAAAGACGATCGGCCGGCCGTTGTGTGCCTTGAATATCGCCACTTCCTTGACCACGTCGCCGACCAGATCGCCCGGCAGGTCGTTGGCGACGACCAGCGTCAGCGGCTCGGTCGAAAGGTCGATATGCTTCTTGTCTTCCGTGTAGTCGACGGGGATCGACTTGTAGCAAAGCTCCGACAACTTGATGCGGATTTCCAGCGCCGCGATATGGTTCACGCCGGAACCGGTCACCGCCCAGTACCGGGCCTGCGGCGCGAAGGACCGGGCGCATTCGGCGATGAGGTCCTCCTTCTCGAGCACCTGTGCGATCAGCTCTGGCAGCCGTTCCAGCTCGCCCATTTCATAGGCGATCTCCACATCGGTCATCGCGTTCAGCGCATCGGCAAGGAACAGCGCCGTCAGCTTGCCGGCGGTCAGCTGGGAATAGAACGCCTTGGTCGAGGCGACAGACATCTCCACGTCGCGCCCGTCGGAGGTGAACAGCACCGAATCCGCCTTGCGCACCAGGTCGGAATTGCGCCGATTGACGATGGAGTGAATGAGCGCGCCGCGCTCGCGGGCGAGATCGACGGCGCGGTTCGTGTCCGTCGTTGTGCCCGACTGCGACACGGCGATCACCAGCGAATTGCGGAAATCGTAGGTCTCGATCTCGGCGGACATTTCCGAGGACCGCAGTGCGATCACCGGGATATCGAGCGCTGTGTCGTGGCCGAGCGCCTTTTCGATCAGGTCCGCGATGCCGACGGCCGCGACGCCGGCCGTGCCCTGGCCGATCACATAGATGCGGGCGACGCCGCGCGCCACGGCCTTGCGCATCGAGGCCCAGATATCGGTCGGCAGGTCGTCGAAGGCGATCAGCCCGCCATCGCGGCGATAACGGCCGCGCAACGTCTTGGCGACGCTTTCCGGTCCGTCGTGGATTTCCTTTTCTAGATAGAAATTGAACTGGCCGCGATAGATGTCGCGCGCGAAGATCTGGATCGGGTCCGGCTTGATCGCCGCCGGAGCGCCGTCGGACACGCCGCGCATTTCCGGTTCGTCGCGGTCGCCGGCGAGCAGGATCACCGAACCGCCCGCCACCGAGCGGGCGAGATTGTAGGAGGAGCGCGCCACGTTGCAGAGGCCGTAGACTTCCGAGGCGAACATCCATCCGTCGGCCAGCCGCGCCGCATGCAGGCCCTGTCCGGACCCCTTCTGCGCCAGGAAGGCTTCGCCCGGCCGCGACGGGTCGATGCAGCCGACCGCAATGGAGCCGTCGAGACGGCGGATCGCCGTGCGGTAGCGGTCGAGCAGGTCGCCGGCTTCCGCGCCTGCCGAACGATGGGCGATCGGGATGATCTTGGCGTCGGTCGTGATCGCCGGGTCGATTGCCATCTGCCGGTTGGTTACAAGCTCGGCGACGAGTTCGACATGGTTGTCCACGTCGCCATTGAGCGCATACATCGAGCCGAGCGATACGCCGGCCAGCCCGTTCTCGTCCTGCGACAGGGAAGGATTGTGCGGATGGCAATTGGCGACGGAGATGACGCCATGAGACGCCCAGCGCGTATGCGACAGCACGCTGGCGCGCATCGCATCTTTTGCCAGCGTCCACAACAGGCGGTCCTCGCGGATCGCCGCGCGCAACGCCGCGCCATTGTCGCCGAGTTTCCCGACCAGGTTCGCCGTCTTGTAGACGAAGGTCAGCGTTGCAGTGCCGCCGCCATTCTCGTGCACATAGACCGACAGATGGCCGGCATGCATAGAGGCGCGCCGTTCCGCGAGCGCAGTCGCGGCATCGCCGTCCAACGCATCGAGGACGTCGCCCGGCACCTGGATCTGAACCGCGATGCCGGCGCTGTCGCGTCCGCGCACTTCCAGCCGGTCGATCGAGCGCAGCACATGTTCTGTCGCCAGCGCCACCTTGGCGGCATGCCCCGCATGCGCATCGCCATCGGCCGGGATCAGCGCGATCGCCTCGCCGGTCTGGGCAACCAGTTCCTCGCGCAATTGCCATTCATAGTCGCGCAGGCTCTCGATCAGCGGATCGAGATCTGTGCGGCCCTTCTTTGAAAGGTCGGTCAACGCCAAGGTCTGCGCTTTGAAGGCGTCGGCCAGCGCCGTCACGCAGGCGCGGAAACCGGCGTCGAAGGCGATCTTTTCCGATGTCGCGAAGGACATCAGCTCGGAGAAGCGATCCTGCAGCGTCGTCACCGCGGACTGCAGCGTCGCGGTCGCCTCAAGGCCGGCCGGCGCGGCGCTTACGGCGTCGCTGAGCTGCTCGAGCCAGCCGGTGCTGGCGGCATTGCTCTCAAAGCTGTTGGTTACGAATCCCGCGATACCGCACATGTCGAATGTCCCCGAATTGATCCCCGCTGGGCGCGTGCCCGTCCGAATCCTGTGAACCCTTGAAGCGTCGACGGCTCCTGTTTCTCAAGAAAAAACGTGGGCCAGGCGCTCACTTGTTCTTGCATGCTGTAACGCCGCAAATGCGGCGGGACCGCGCCTTTATAATGCACAAATCCCGGTCCTGAGGGACTTATGCACCCGTTCGGTTAATCGATCACCCAATGTATCCGGCTTTTGCACAGGCCCTGTCACTGCCGTTTTTGTGCCACACTCATATGAATTATTCAGGCAATCGGTACATTTCGCCGATGTCCGGCTAAGGCCCGCCCCCCGCCGATCCGGACAGGTGGCAGCCTAATCCCCCTCTCCAGGCTGCCACTTTTTGAACCTTTTCGCATCGCCGCCGTGTGTGACCTCCACACGGCGGTTTTTATTTTTGCGCCGCGAATGGGCTGTCTTTACATCGCCGCGGCTTGCGCGCAGGAACGGGTAAACAGAGCGATTCCCTTCCTGGAGACACTTCATGAGCAGCGCGACCGCCGGCCTGGCACTCGATCCCGTCCTCAAGCGTATCGACGAGAACCTCACCGACAGCCTCAAGCGGGTCTTCGAACTTGTCCGCATGCCCTCCATTTCCACCGATCCCGGCTATGCCGCCGATTGCCGCAAGGCCGCCGAATGGCTCGTCGCCCAGCTGAAAGGAATCGGCTTCGACGCCTCCGTGCGGGACACGCCCGGCCACCCGATGGTCGTCGCGCATCACGAAGGCGCCGCGGCTGACGCGCCGCACGTGCTCTTTTACGGCCATTACGACGTCCAGCCGGTCGATCCGATCGAGTTGTGGGACACCGAACCCTTCCAGCCGGCTATCAAGACCGGCCCTGATGGCGCCAAGATCATCACCGGCCGCGGCACCGCCGACGACAAGGGCCAGTTGATGACATTCGTCGAGGCCTGCCGCGCCTACAAGGAAATCCATGGCGGCCTGCCCTGCAAGGTGACGATCCTCTTCGAGGGCGAGGAGGAATCCGGCTCCCCGTCGCTGAAGCCTTTCCTCGATGCCAACTCGGAGGAACTGAAGGCCGATTTCGCGCTGGTTTGCGACACCTCCATGTGGGACGCCAACACTCCGGCGATCTCGACCGGCCTTCGCGGCCTCGTCGGCGAGGAGATCACCATCCAGGCCGCCGACCGCGATCTCCATTCCGGCTATTTCGGCGGCGCGGCGGCCAACCCGATCCACATCCTTTCGAAGATCCTCGCCGACATGCACGACGCGGACGGCAAGGTGACGATCCCGAATTTCTACGAAGGCGTCGACGAAACGCCGAAGGAAATCCTCGAACAGTGGGAAAACCTCGGCCAGACGGCCGAGAAGTTCCTCGGCGAGATCGGTCTCGCGCTCCCGTCCGGCGAAAAGGGCCGCTCCGTCCTCGAACTCACCTGGGCCCGCCCGACGGCGGAGGTGAACGGCATTATTGGCGGCTACACGGGTGAAGGGTTCAAGACCGTCATCGCGGCCAAGGCCTCCGCGAAGGTCTCTTTCCGCCTCGTCGGCAAGCAGGATCCGGCTGCGATCCGCGAGAATTTCCGCGAATTCGTCCGCTCCCGCATCCCCGCCGACTGCACCGTGTCCTTCCACGAACATGGCGGCTCCCCCGGCATCCAGCTTCCCTACGATTCCACGGTCCTGCAAAAAGCAAAGGACGCCCTGTCGGACGAATGGCCCAACCCGGCCCTGATGATCGGAATGGGCGGCTCGATCCCCGTGGTCGGCGATTTCCAGACCATGCTCGGAATGGACTCCGTCCTCGTCGGCTTCGGCCTCGCGGACGACCGCATCCATTCGCCCAACGAGAAATACGCGCTCAAGAGCTACCACAAGGGGCAGCGCTCTTGGGCGCGTATTCTGGATGCACTGGCGGCGGGGTAATCCCTTCCATCGCGCAGTATCGGGACAGGCCGGTACAATCGTAACCGTTCCGTTCACCGCTTCTTAACGGCGCCTTAAATCGCCGCATTTAAGGTTCAGTTCGCCGTCTTGTATCGCGTAACGGACCGAAACCCGCTTATGGCCAGCCCGAAGAAACCGAAAAAGCGCGTCGAACCGCGTTTTGACGACGCTCCGAAGCGCAAGCGATCGGGCGGTCTTTCGGCGACCGACGACGACCGGGCGGCCCCGCCGCGCAAGAAGACCGCGACAAAGCGCAAGACATCCTCGGCGCGCAAGCCGAAGAAGAAGACGGCCCGTTCGCGCCGCGCCCGCCTCGGCCTCACCGGCCTGATCGGCGGCACGATCTACTGGAGCTTCATCCTGTGCATCTGGGGCGGCATCGCCGTGGCCGGCGTCGTCGCCTGGTATGGCGCGCAGATGCCGTCCGCCACGACGTGGGAAATCCCGGATCGACCGCCAAACGTCAAGATCGTTGCCGTCGACGGGTCGCTGGTCGCCAATCGCGGCGCCACCGGCGGCGAGGCGCTCGGCATCCACGAAATGTCGCCCTATATCCCGCAGGCGGTCATCGCCATCGAGGACAGGCGTTACTACTCGCATTTCGGCGTCGATCCGATCGGTCTCGCCCGCGCCATGGTGACCAACATCACCTCCGGCCGCCTCGTTCAGGGCGGTTCGACGCTCACCCAGCAGCTTGCCAAGAACATGTTCCTGTCGCCCGACCGCACGATCGGCCGCAAGGTTCAGGAGGTGCTGCTGGCGCTGTGGCTGGAGCACAAATATTCCAAGGACCAGATCCTGGAGATGTATCTGAACCGGGTCTATTTCGGCTCCGGTTCCTACGGCGTCGAGGCGGCCGCCCGGCGTTACTTCAACAAGTCCGCGCGCGACGTGACGCTTCCCGAGGCAGCGCTTCTCGCCGGCCTCCTCAAGGCGCCGTCGCGCCTGTCGCCCGCCCGCAATCCGCATCTGGCCGAGGAACGCTCGCAGCTCGTGCTTGCCGCCATGCGCGAGCAGGGCATGGTCTCCGACACCGAGATGACCGCCGCGATGACCCGTCCCGCCACGCGCGCCGCCGCCTACTGGACCGGCTCGCAGCATTATGTCGCCGACGCCGTCATGGAGGAGCTTCCCGACCTGATCGGCGATGTCCGCAAGGATGTGATCGTCGACACCACCGTCGATCTCGTCCTGCAGAAATTCGGCGAGAACGCCATACGCGATCTGATCGCGGAGGAAGGCAAGGCGAAGGATGTCGGGCAGGGCGCGCTGGTCTCGATCGACAATACCGGCGCGGTACGCGCCATGGTCGGCGGCTATGACTACGCCAATTCGCAATTCGACCGTTCCACCGAGGCGAAGCGCCAGCCGGGATCGGCCTTCAAGCCCTTCGTTTATGTCACCGCACTTGAACAGGGCCGCACGCCGCAATCCGTGCGCAACGACGCCCCGATCAAGATCGGCAAATGGACACCCGAGAACTATGGCGGCAAATATTACGGCAACGTCACGCTGGAGACGGCGCTGGCGAAGTCGCTGAATTCGGTCGCCGCCCAGCTGATCATGGAGGTCGGTGCCGGCAATGTCGTGAAGACGGCCCATCGCATGGGCATCGTCTCCGATCTGGAGCCCAACGCCTCGCTGGCACTTGGAACATCCGAAGTCACCCTGATGGAGCTGACCTCGGCCTATGTGCCCTTCGCCAATGGCGGTTATCGCGCCAGGCCCTATCTGATCCGCCGCGTCACGACGCTCGACGGCGACGTGCTCTACGAACATTCGACCGACAACATGTCCCGCGCGATCTCGCCCGAGGTCGCCGGCATGATGAACCAGATGATGGCAAAGACAGTGACCGAGGGTACCGCCCGCGCCGCCGGCTTCGATCATCCCGCGGCCGGCAAGACCGGGACCAGCCAGAATTCGCGAGACGCCTGGTTTGTCGGCTATACAGCCAATCTGACGACGGGCGTCTGGTTCGGCAATGATGACGGCACGCCGACCAACAAGGTCACCGGCGGTTCGCTGCCGGCGCAGGCTTGGAAGGCCTTCATGGTCAAGGCGCATCAGGGCGTGCCCGCCGCGCCGCTGCCCGGAACGCTCGGCCGCGTCGTCACACCGGTCGCCCGCCCCGCCGATGCCCCGCGCCCGCCCGCCGGTGTTGGCGGCGAACAGGTCCGCCGCGATACCTATCCGGTAAACGCCGACGGTACCACGACCTCGTCCACCGGCGGCCCGAGACCCAAAGTCGGCGTCGGCGAGAGCAGCGATTCCAAGACGCTGATCGATATCATCATGGGGCGATAAGCTTCAGCCGAGCGCCTCGATCAACGGGCCGAGATGCTTTTCGTATCTGCGCCAGGCCTGCGAACTGCCTGTATAGATCTTCTCGCGCACCTGCGCGGCGCTCGCAGTGCGGACCGCCCGCTTCGTCTCGTGGGGCGAAAGACAGGCCTCGTCCCAGGGGAGCCCGCACTGCTCCAGCAGCCTGCGGGTTTCTGTCTCCTGGTTCTCGGTCAGCGCCTCGTAGTCGAGATCGACGATGCGGCCCGGCAGGCGCTCGGACCAGAACGCCATAAGGTCTTCGTAGAGCCGGTAATAGTCCGCGATATCGCCGAGATCGAAGGTGAACTCCAGCCCTTTGGCGGGGAAGAAAGTCCGATAGATCGACCATCCGACGGCGACCGGGTCGCGCCGTGTGTGGATGATCGTCGCCTCGGGCAGGGCGGCCGCTATATAGCCGATCCAGCGGAAATTCTGCGGCATCTTGTCGACGATCACCGGCTCTTTGACGTCTAGCGCATCGATGGCGTCGAGATAGCGTTTCCGCACACCCTCGAGCGCCTGCCGGTCGGCCCGTCTTTCTGCGGCGGCTGGGGCCATGGCTACGCGCATGGCCTGCATTTCGCCCGCGCCATGCACATCGTGGTGGCTGGCGAGGATCTGCTCGACCAGCGACGTGCCCGAACGTGGCATGCCGACGACGAAGATCGGGCGTTTCGTTGCTGCGGGCGTCGTCACCGGCTCCGGCGCGCCGTCCTGGAAGATCGAGCGAAGCGTCGCGAAAATCTCGCGATGTTCCCGCATTGGATCGGCGAAACGCTGACGCGCCAGCATGTTGCCGCGCGTGAACTTCTCGAACGCCTTGTCGGTCTCGCCGATATCGTCATAGGCCTTGGCGAGCGCCAGGCTCAGCGCCATCCGGTCTTCGGCGCCGGTCGCCGCCGCCAGCACCCGTTCCAGCTTCGCGAGGGCGGGGTCGTTCGCCGTAAAACGCTTCAGCGCGGCATAGTTTCGCCAGCAATCGGCATAATGCGGCCGTGCCGCCAGCGCCTTTTCGTAATTGGCAAGCGCCTCGTCCTTCTGCCCGAGATCGTATCGGGCGATGGCGAGATTGTTCAGCGCTTCGGGATGATCGGGTTTGACGGCGACGGCGCGCTCGAGAAAGGCGAGGGCCTCCCCGCTCCGGTTCGACTGGGTCAGCGCGTAGCCGAGATTGCTCAGCGCATTGGCGAAGTTCGGCTTCAGCGCGACAGCCTTCTTCAGGCTCTCGGCAGCCTCGTCGACGCGCCCGAGCGCATTCAGAGCCTGGCCGAGATTGTCCCAGTGCTCCGCCGACTCCGGTTCCAGCCGCGCCGCCTCGCGAAAGCTCTCGGCCGCTGCAGCATATTGCTCGAGCGCCGTCAGGCTGGCGCCGACGATATTGTGCAGAACCGCATTCCTTGGATATTGCGCGACGAGGCGGGGCCCCTGCGCGACGACATCGGTATGACGCCCCTGCTTGTAGAGCGCCGCCAGCGCCTGTGTGTCGGCCTTCATCTGCTCGGGCGTTCGGCGCTTGGAAACCTGCGGCGCGGCGATCGACTGCAACGTCTCGATCGCCCGTTTGTTGTCGGGAAAACGCTCCAGAAGCGAGCGCAGCAGCGCCTCGGCTTCCCCGCTCGCGCCCTTTTTGGCGAGCGACTTCGCCTTGCGCAGCGTCTGGTCGACGGAAAGTGCGGCGCTCATGACAGGCTCTAATATCCCCAGTGGCGGGCCCAGGGCTCCAGCAAGGGCAGTACAGGCTGCATCTGCTCGCGATATTTCTCCCAGCGTCCCGCCGCGCGATTGTAGAGCGATTCGGTTACCTGGTTGTAGGACGGCGTATGGATACGCCCCCGCGCCAGCGCCGTCTGGCGATAGTCGCGCATGCGCTCGTCCCATTCGAGACCCATAAAGCCCAGCAGTTTCGTCACCGAGCCTTCCATGTCGGCGATCAGATCCTCATAGGCCAGCGCGTGAACCTCGAACGGCAACACCGAGCGGTAGGCTGTCCAAAGCCGCATCACGCGGTCATAGAGGATCGCGCCCGACTCGATGTCGAGGAAGTTCGCCATCGGATTGTTGAGCTTGAAATTCTGCATGTAGCAGGACAGCACGCAGTCGCAGGGATGGCGCAGCGAGAGGATGAACTTCGCCTCCGGGAACACCCGGTGGATCAGCCCGGCATGGACGATGTTGAGCGGTAATTTGTCGATGACCAGCGCAGCCTCGGGCGCATCGTCGAGATGGTTGTCGAGTTCCGTGAAATAGGCGTCGCGCATCGCCGCGATCTCGTCATCGCCGAGCGTTTCCAGCCTCTCGCGATCCGCCGGCCCGCCGAGCATGCCGCGCATTTTGGCGACCATCTTCAGTTCCTCGAGAACGACGATACCCGGATGGCTGCGCAGGATCGTGTCGAGAAGCGTCGTGCCGGAGCGGGGAAAGCCGACGAGGAAGACCGGCGCCGCCCTGTCGGACGCGGATGCATCGCTCCATGGCTTTTCGGAAAGTCCGGAAAAGGATGCCGCGATGCCTTCCACCTCATTGCGATAGGCTTCCGGCTTCCATTGCCGAGACGACGGAAGGTCACGGACGAACTCGTTTGCGCGGCGGAACCACTCGAAGGCCGCCCCCGGATCGTCGAGCTTGTCGCATGTCTTGCCGAGCAGCGTCAGCCGCCCTTTGGTGATCGCCGGTGTCAGGCCGGTTTCCGGCATCTGCTCCATCAGGCGGCGCGCCGTTTCGTGATCCTTGTCGCGCGACGCGAGCTGCGCCCGGCGGAACAGCATGCGCGGATCGTCCGGATTGCAGTGTTTCAGCGCGCGGCCCACGATGCCGCGCATGTCCTCGATCCGGTTCAGCCGGTCGTAGATGTCGCAGAGATTGGAATAGGCGCCGTTATGCTTCGGCGCGAGCGCGATCGCCTTTTCCAGATTGGCGATGGCGTCGTCGGTCTGACCGGTCGCATCCAGCGCATGCGCCATGTTGATATAAGCGAGCGGGAAGTCCGCCTTCACGGCGATGGCCCGTTCGCAGGCGGCAGCGCCCTGCTTCGGCTTGCCGAGCTTGACCAGCGCCAGGCCGAGATTGGCATGCGCGTCGACGAGGCCCGGTTCGATCTCGCCGGCGCGCGCGAAACTCTGCACCGCCCCTTGCACGTCGCCGAGCTTCATCAGCGCATTGCCCATATTGTTATAGGCCTTCGCAAGGCCCGGATTGAGCGCGATCGCCTTGCGGTAGCAGTCGACGGCTTCGCCGGCGCGGCCCAGCGCGGTCAACGCATCGCCGAGATTGGCGATCGCTGCGGCGTTGTCCGGCAGAAGCTCAATCAGTTTCTGATAGCTCGCGGCGGCCTGGTCCGGTTGTCCGAGCGCCATGTGGCAGGCGCCGATCAGGTCATGCAGGAAGGCGGCTTTGGGATGCGTGATCCGCAGGGCGAGCGCCTGTTGGAGCGCGTCGGCGTGACGGCCCTGCTTGTGCAGTGTGATCAGGGCGCCGGCCTGCTCCTTGCTTAGCGCACCGTCCTTGTTCTGGCTTCTCCCGCCGAGTTCCTGCAGCCCGTCCAGCGCCCGCTTGTTGTCGGGGAATTTCGTCAGCACCCAGCGATAGGCCGCTTGCGCGTCGCCATGGGCGCCTTTCTTTGAAAACGTCTTGGCCTTGCGCAGCGCATGGTCGACGGAGGTGAACTGGATTGTCATGTAGTCCCCGTTCGGCCGACGATCTCCCCGCCGGTCATTCCGCGTCGCGCGCACCGGCTCTGCGCGCGATCGCATCAAAAAGACACGAGCGCGCTTTCGCGAGCCTTGCGGATTTGTCCTCTTCGCAAAGTTTCCCGAGAAAACGATCGGCCGTCGCCGTGTCGCCGTCGCCATGGGCCTGCTGGGCGATGCGGAACTGGATGCGCGGGTCGGTCTCGCCGCATTGCCGCCGCGCCCGCGACAGCGCCTTGCGAAGATCGTCGGCGCGGCCACGCCGTTCCAGGATCGTGCAAAGCACCTCATGCGCCTCGACATTGGCCGGCTGGCGCTTGATCACATGGTCGATACAGGCGGTCGCGGCATAGGTCTCGCCCAGCCAGTCGAGCGCCGCGGCAAGATGGAGGAAGCCGGGGATATGGTCGGAATCGAGCGCCAGCGCCCGATGGCAGGCCTCCGCGGCTTCGCGCGCCCGTCCGAGCTCGGTCAGCACGCGTCCGAGATTGGCGTGCGCCGCGACGAAGTCCGGCTTGGCGACGATCGCGGCCTGAAAATTCTCTTCCGCCTCCTCGGGTTCCCCGCATAGGATCAGTGCTTCGCCGAGCCCGTTCAGCGCCGCCGCATGGCGCGGTCGCAACGCGATGGCGCGCCTGAAACTGCCGATCGCCTCCCGGTGGCGGCCGAGCGCCGCGAGCGCGACGCCGAGATTGTGGTGCGCCTCGGCGAAATCGGGTTTGATCGACATCGCCTGCGCCAGACAGGTAATCGCCTCCTCGTGGCGGCCGATCCGGCTCAGCGCCTCGCCGAGATTGTTGTGGGCCTCCGCCCGCTCCGGCTGCAGCGCGATTGCCCGGCGGAAACTGCCGATCGCCTGATGGCTCTGGCCGAGCGCCTTGTGGATCGCGCCGGCGAGATTGTGGAGAAGCGGGAGGTTGTAATGAAGCGCGATCAGCGCCCGCGTCTTGTCGAGCGCTTCCTGGTAGCGGCCTTGCGAGTAAAGCGCGAAGACATCGTTTGCCTGCTGCTGGGTCAGCGCCGCACCGGTCGGTTTCGCCGGTTGAATGTCCGCGGCCAGGCCGGATGAGGCGGACGCGTCCGTCGGGTGCCGTGGTGTGTCGGCGGTATGGAAATGGGCTGTCATAGTCGTAGTGGAGCCCCTCCAGTTCATCTCTTTGACAAGAAGATGACGGTTTTTCCTTGCGCGAAACTACCGTAGCAGAAGCTTCTACTTGCCCGCAGAGAGGTTCCTTTCAGGCAAAGGGGTTGTTTTGCCATCAAAAAGCCGTCAGCCGGTGATCGCTGTCGGCGAGGCGAGGCTTTCGCGGCGTCCGATCTGATTGGAACAATCAGGTCGGTAAACTTGCCGCGCCAGCTTTATTGGTGGACCGGATGGACACGCAACTTCTCCTTATTCTGGTGCTGACCTTCGTCATCCACCTTGTTGGCACTCTTGCCTATGCTTTCCGTATCGCCGGCATTCGCACCGGCCACATCGCCATCGCCTTTTCGCTCTTCAATCTCCTTGTCCTGGTCTCGCGCATCTCGAATTCCTTCCAGGCGCCCTTTCTGGCGAAACGCGTCGAAAACGCCATCAACGATGTCGCCATGCACGACTTGCGGACCGATTTCGCACTTGTGCTTGTTTCGGCATCGTTGGCGACGCTTGTCGGCGCGGCGCTGATCCCCACGATCCAGCGCTACGCCAGCCGCGGGGTCGCCGCGTTCAAGCGCGACCGGTCGATGCTGCGTTTGATGGGGCGCTCGCTGACGGTGCGCGGCGTGGCCCCGCCTGCGTGCTTTTCGCCGCCAGGGCGGTTTTCCCGCGCTGCCGGTAGGCATGGTTCTCCTGAATGCCGCCGTCAGCGCGTTGTGGACGGTCGGCGTCCTTTCGGCCATCTATGCCGGCGCGCTCGATCCGGAATACCGCGTCACCGCCAGTACGCTCTCGGCTCTGATCAATGGCGGCGCCACGATCCTTATGTTCGTGCTTGTCGATCCCTATCTGGCCGGGCTCACCGACGACGTCGTCGCCGGAGAGGCGGGCGAGGGGCATTTTCGGCGGATCGTCGCATGGATGGTCGCCGGCCGGTTTGCCGGCACGCTGCTGGCCCAGATCCTGCTCGTCCCGTCGGCGCATGTGATCGTTGTCGCGGCCCGCTGGATATAGGGTTCCGGCCGCTCCGCGATCTGAAAATGTGGAGAATTTTCCGGTGTGTCGTCCGGTTTTCGCTGCATTCGCAGTCTTGCAGCCTCAAAAACTGCTTCTTATATACGCCGCAACGCTGCCGCAGGGCTTGTGGTGGCGAATGATAATCCGGAAACAGGGGCCGCCTAAAGGAATGCCGGAACGGGTCCGGGCGGTTTGCTTAGGAGAGGTTTTGAAATGGCAAAAGTTATCGGTATCGACCTTGGAACGACCAACTCCTGCGTCGCCGTCATGGATGGCAAGGACGCCAAGGTCATCGAAAATTCCGAAGGCGCGCGCACGACGCCGTCCATGGTCGCGTTCACCGAAGACGGCGAACGTCTCGTTGGTCAGCCGGCCAAGCGCCAGGCGGTCACCAACCCGGAAAACACCCTTTTTGCGATCAAGCGTTTGATTGGCCGCCGCTATGACGATCCGGTCACGGCGAAGGACAAGGATCTTGTGCCCTACAAGATTGTCAAAGGCGACAATGGCGACGCATGGATCGACGCCGGCGGCAAGAAACAGTCCCCCAGCCAGATCTCGGCCATGATCCTTCAGAAGATGAAGGAAACCGCCGAAGGCTATCTCGGCGAGACCGTTTCACAGGCCGTCATCACTGTCCCGGCATACTTCAACGATGCCCAGCGTCAGGCCACCAAGGACGCCGGCAAGATCGCCGGCCTTGAGGTCCTGCGCATCATCAACGAGCCGACCGCTGCGGCGCTCGCCTATGGTCTCGACAAGACGGACGGCAAGACCATCGCCGTATACGACCTTGGCGGCGGCACCTTCGACGTCTCGGTCCTCGAGATCGGCGACGGCGTCTTCGAAGTGAAGTCGACCAATGGCGACACCTTCCTCGGCGGTGAGGACTTCGACATGCGCCTGGTCGAATATCTGGCCAACGAGTTCAAGAAGGATCAGGGCATTGATCTGAAAAACGACAAGCTCGCTCTGCAGCGCCTCAAGGAAGCTGCCGAGAAGGCCAAGATCGAGCTGTCGTCCGGTTCGCAGACCGAGATCAACCTGCCCTTCATCACCGCCGATGCGTCGGGTCCCAAGCACCTGACCATGAAGCTGACCCGCGCCAAGTTCGAGAGCCTTGTCGACGATCTCGTCAAGCGCACCATCGAGCCCATGAAGGCCGCTCTCAAGGATGCCGGCATGAAGCCGGGCGAGATCGATGAAGTCGTCCTCGTCGGCGGCATGACGCGCATGCCCAAGGTTCAGGAAACGGTTAAGTCCTTCTTCGGCAAGGAACCCCACAAGGGCGTCAACCCGGATGAGGTCGTCGCGCTCGGCGCCGCCATCCAGGCCGGCGTTCTCCAGGGCGACGTCAAGGACGTCCTGCTGCTCGACGTGACCCCGCTGTCGCTCGGCATCGAGACGCTGGGCGGCGTGTTCACCCGCCTGATCGACCGCAACACGACGATCCCGACCAAGAAGAGCCAGACCTTCTCCACGGCCGAAGACAACCAGAACGCCGTGACGATCCGCGTCTTCCAGGGCGAGCGCGAGATGGCTGCCGACAACAAGATGCTCGGCCAGTTCGATCTCGTCGGCATCCCGCCGGCGCCGCGCGGCGTGCCGCAGATCGAGGTCACATTCGACATCGACGCCAACGGCATCGTCAACGTCTCGGCCAAGGACAAGGGCACCGGCAAGGAGCACCAGATCCGCATCCAGGCCTCCGGCGGTCTCTCCGACGAGGAAGTCGAGAAGATGGTCAAGGACGCCGAGTCCCATGCCGAGGAAGACAAGAAGCGCCGCGAAAGCGTCGAGGCGAAGAACCACGCCGAAAGCCTGATCGACCAGACCGAAAAGTCGATGAAGGACTATGGCGACAAGGTTTCCGACGAGGACCGCAAGGCTATCGAGGACGCCCTCGCCGAGCTCAAGGAAGCGGTCGCCGCCGAAACGCCGGATGGCGAGGTCATCAAGGCCAAGACAACGGCGCTTGCAGAGGCCTCGATGAAGCTCGGACAGGCCATGTACGAGGCCCAGCAGGCCGAGGAAGAGGCCGCCGCATCGGCTGACGCCGCCCGCGACGCGGCGTCCGATGATGTCGTCGATGCCGATTTCGAGGAAATCGACGACGACGACGACCAGAAGAAATCGGCCTGATCCGGTCGACAGCAGGTTCCTCCCGCGCCCGGCGCGGGAGGACGATCTGTTGAGGGGATAATGGCAGATGGCGAAAGCCGATTTTTACGAAACGCTCGGAGTAGCGCGCGAAGCAGACGAGAAGGCGCTGAAAAGCGCCTATCGCAAGCTCGCCATGCAGTTCCATCCGGACCGCAATCCGGATAACGCCGAGGCGGAAGCGAAATTCAAGGAAGTCAACGAAGCCTACGAGACGCTCAAGGCCCCGCAGAAGCGGGCCGCCTATGACCGTTTCGGCCACGCCGCCTTCGAGAATGGCGGCATGGGTGGAGGCGGCGGCGGTTTCGGCGCGGCCGGCGGCTTCTCCGACATTTTCGAGGACATCTTCGGCGAGATGATGGGCGGCGGCCGTGCCCGCCGTGGCGGTCGCGAACGCGGCGCCGATCTTCGCTACAACATGGAGATCACCCTCGAGGAAGCCTATGAGGGCAAGACGGCGCAGATCCATGTGCCGTCCTCGATGACCTGCGAGGTCTGCAATGGCTCCGGTTCCAAGCCCGGTTCGGATCCGGTCACGTGTTCGACCTGCGGCGGAGCGGGGCGCGTCCGCGCCGCATCCGGCTTCTTCTCTATCGAGCGCACCTGCCCGACCTGTAACGGTCGCGGCCAGACGATCGAGGATCCCTGCACCAACTGCCACGGCCAGGGCCGTGTCACCCAGGAGCGGTCGCTCTCGGTCAACATTCCCGCTGGTATCGAGGACGGCACCCGTATCCGTCTTGCCGGTGAGGGCGAGGCCGGTTTCCGCGGCAGTCCTTCGGGCGATCTCTACATCTTCATTTCGGTCAAGCCGCACGAATTCTTCCAGCGCGACGGCGCGGATCTCTATTGCAAGGTTCCGATCTCGATGACCAAGGCCGCGCTTGGTGGCCATTTCGAGGTCGCTACCATGGATGGCGCCTATACGCGGGTGAAAGTGCCCGACGGCACCCAGTCCGGCCGGCAGTTCCGCCTCAAGGGCAAGGGCATGCCGGTGCTGCGCCAGGCGGCCATGGGCGATCTCTATATCCAGATCGTGGTCGAAACGCCGCAGAACCTGTCGAAGCGCCAGCGTGAATTGCTGGAGGAGTTCGACGAGATTTCGGCCCATGAGAACAGCCCGCAATCGACAGGCTTCTTCTCGCGCATGAAGGAATTCTTCGGCGGTGGCGACTGAAGGCGAACCGCTCCCCTTGCAAACGCCTGCGGTGAGGAAATCCCGCAAGGCGGTGGTCAAGGCGCGTTTTGCCGATGAGGTCCGCTTTCTGGGGTCACTGCTGCGCGCCCCGCGCTCCGTGGGCGCCATCGCTCCCACCTCGTCGGAGACGGCGATGCTGATGGCGTCGCATATCGATCTCGATTCCGGTCTCCCCGTCCTTGAACTCGGACCGGGCACCGGCGCGATCACTACCGCGATACTCGGCACGGGCCTCGCGCCGCTCAGGCTCTATGCGGTCGAATATTCCGCCGCCTTCTGCCGTCTCCTCAGGGATCGCTTTCCGGGTGCGAATTTCCTTCAGGGCGACGCCTTCGATCTGCCGGCCTCGCTCGGCGAAGCCGCGCCGCCCGCCTTCGACTGCGTCATATCCGGCCTGCCGCTGCTGAATTTCCCCAAGGAGAAACGCGCCCACCTATTGCAGACGGCGCTCGATCTGCTGGAGCCGGGGCGGCCCTTCGTCCAGTTCTCCTACGGCATCATCCCGCCGATCCCGCTGTCCGATCCGTCCATCACCGTCACAAAATCCCGCTGGATCATCCGCAACGTGCCGCCCGCGCGCGTCTGGGTCTATCGCCGCAAGGCGTGACGGCGCCCAGTCTCGATGATGACGCCGAAAATCCTCGTCCTCTCCGGCTCAGACCGCTCCGGATCCTTCAACAGGAAGCTCGCCCAGGCCGCAGCCAAGACGCTCGCCCTGATCGAACCGGACGTGACGATGATCGCGCTTGCCGATTATCCGCTGCCGCTGCTTGGTCAGGGCGGCGACCGCGACGCGGGCCTCCCGGAAAACGCGGTGAAGCTCGCCGGCATGATCGCCGCCCATGACGCGCTTTTCCTGGTCAGCCCCGAATACAACGCCTCGATCCCGTCAATTCTCAAAAACGCGCTCGACTGGGTCAGCCTCGTTGCCTCCGACGACCGATCCGGCATCCGGCCCTTCGAGGGCCTGACCGTCGCACTCGCCTCCGCTTCCAGCGAGGAGCAGGGCGGCCAGCATGTCCTTGATCATCTGCGCACGGTCTTCGTCCGCCTCGGCGCGCTGGTGGTCTCGCAAACCTGCTGCATCCCGGACGCTGGAAACGGCTTCGGCGACGACGACATGCCGTCTGACGAAAACCGCGCCGCCGATCTGAACGCGGCCTGCCGGGCGCTGGTCGAGCACTGTACGCCGGGCCGGGCGCGCTGATGGTCGCGGTCTACCTGACCCACCCGCAGGTCGCCATCGATCCCGCCATTCCCGTCCCCGAATGGAGCCTCACCGAAACCGGCCGGCGCCGCATCGTGGCGCTTGCCGGCCAGCCATGGGTCGCCGGTATCGGCCGTATCGTTTCCAGCGCCGAGCGCAAGGCTGTCGAGACCGCCGAAATCCTCGCGGCGACGGCAGGCTGCACCGTCGAGATCGTCGAGGAGATGGGCGAAAATGACCGCAGCGCCACCGGCTTCCTCGCCCCGCCGGATTTCGAGGCCGCCGCCGACCGCTTCTTCGCCGAACCGGAGACGAGCTTTCGCGGCTGGGAACGCGCCATCGATGCGCAGGCGCGCATCGTCGCCGCAGTCGACCGGACGCTGGAAACCCATGATCTGTCGGTCCCGGTCCTCTTCGTCGGCCATGGCGGCGTCGGCACGCTGCTGAAATGCCATCTCGGCAAAAAGACCATCGCACGCACGGAAGATCAGGGGCCGGGCGGCGGCGGCATGGTCTTCGGCTTCTCCCTTGTCGACGGGCATCTGCTATGCGATTGGACGCCCATCGAAGCGTTCGGGGGATTCTCGTGACCAATCGCAAGGCAAGTGACCAGCTCATCGTCGCCCTAGATGTGCCGACAGTGCTCGAAGCCGCGGGCATCGTGGAAAATCTCGGAGACGCCGTCTCCTTCTACAAGATCGGCTACCAGCTCGCCTTTTCCGGCGGCATGCAGCTTGCCGACGAACTCGTCCGCGCCGGCAAGCGCGTCTTTCTCGACCTGAAACTGCTCGACATCGACAACACCGTCGCCAAGGGCGTCGAGGCAATCGCGAAGACCGGTGTCTCCATGCTGACGCTGCACGCCTATCCAAAGGCGATGGCTGCCGCCGTCGAGGCCGCTTCCGGCTCCGGTCTCTGCCTGCTTGGCGTCACCGTACTCACATCCATGGACGACGCTGACCTCGTCGATGCGGGCTATCACGACACCGCCGAGACCCTGGTCGCCCGGCGTGCCCGCCAGGCTTTCGAAGCGGGCATGGGCGGCATCGTCTGTTCAGCCGCCGAGGCGAGGGCGGTGCGCGAGATCGTCGGGCCCGACATGGCCGTCGTGACGCCTGGCATTCGTCCTGCGGGCGCCGCTGCCGGCGACCAGAAACGCGTCGTCACCCCCGCCGACGCCATCGCCGCCGGCGCCAGCCATCTCGTCGTCGGCCGTCCGGTCGTCGCTGCGTCGGACCGCACGGCCTCTGCGCTCGCCATTCTGGAAGAAATCGAATCCGCCGCCTGAGCCGGCGTCCAACCAGGAGGAATATCATGGCAAAGGGATACTGGATCGCGCGCGTCACCACGCATGATCCCGAGCGCTACAAGGACTATGTCACGGCGGCGACGCCGGCCTACAAGGAGTACGGCGCCAAGTTCCTGGTACGCGGCGGCAAATACGACCCGGTCGAGGGCGAGGGGCGTCCGCGCAATGTCGTGATCGAGTTCGAGAGCTACGACAAGGCGCTCGCCTGCTACAACTCGCCGACCTACACCGCCGCCCGCAAGATCCGCCAGGAAATCTCCGAGGGCGAACTGATCATCGTCGAAGGCTACGACGGCTGACGGCCTCGCGTCTGCCGGCGGGGTTTCGCATCCGCGCCTTTGCGCCTGCGGATGTCTCCGCCCTGCATGCGATCGAGGCGCGCGCCGGCACGCTGTTTGCCGATCACGGTTTCCCGCAGCTCGGCGGCAAGCCTGCTCCCATGCAGGCTTTCATCTCCCTCGTCACCGGAAATGACACGCTCGTCGCTGCCGGTGAGGGGGATCGCCTCCTTGGCTTCGCGGCATCCGGCGAGGTGGACGGCATGTGCTGGCTCAAGGAACTGTCCGTCGATCCGGACGTCATGGGCGCTGGCATCGGAACGGCGCTTCTCGAGGCCACGGCCGAACGCGCCCGCGCCGCCGGTTTCCGCCGCATCGCTCTCTCGACATTTCGCGATGTTCCGTTCAACGCACCTTTCTACGCGCGCCGCGGATTTTGCATATCCGATTCGCAATCCGCGTCCGCCGCGATTCGTCGACAGGTTGCGGGGGAAGTACCCGAAGGGGTCGAAATCGCCGACCGGGTTCTGATGATCCGCGACTTGTGAGTGCAAAAAGCCGTATTTCTACGACTTATATGTTATGTACACATTCTTTATGTTGCCACGCAGCATTGGCATGTTAACGTCCCGGCCCTTGAGCCCATTGGCCCGGGAAACATGTGCCCCTCGCCGGCGAACCGCCGGAACAGGAAAGGCAGGCGATGTTCTACCAGCTTTATGAAATGAACCACGCGATGATGCAGCCCATGCGGGCCGCCGTCGACGCAACGCGGCTTTTCTACCGCAATCCCCTCAATCCCGTCTCCATGACCAAGGCCGGCCGCACCGCCGCCGCATGGTGCGAGGTCTTCGAACGCGCCACGCGCCGCTACGGCAAGCCGGCCTTCGACCTGCCGCAGACCGAGATCGACGGCGAGACCGTCGATGTCCACGAAAAGACCGTCTGGTCGAAGCCGTTCTGCAACCTGATCCATTTCAAGCGCGATCTGCCCTCCGCGCGACGCGACGATCCGAAGGTCCTTCTGGTCGCGCCGATGTCCGGCCACTACGCCACCTTGTTGCGCGGCACGGTCGAGCGTTTCCTGCCGGAAGCCGACGTATACATCACCGACTGGATCGATGCCCGCATGGTGCCGCTCTCCGAGGGCTCGTTCGATCTCGACGATTACATCGACTATGTCATCGAGATGCTGCATCTGCTTGGCCCCGAGACGCATATCGTCGGTGTGTGCCAGCCCTCCGTGCCGGTGCTCGCCGCCGTCGCGCTGATGGAAAGCCGCAGCGATCCGAACGTGCCGCTCTCCATGACGCTGATGGGCGGCCCGATCGACACGCGCTGCAATCCGACCGCCGTCAACGATCTGGCCGGTGAAAAGGATATCGACTGGTTCGAGAGCAACGCCATCATGCAGGTGCCGTTCCCGAACCCCGGCTTCATGCGCAAGGTCTATCCGGGCTTCCTGCAGCTGACCGGCTTCATGTCGATGAATCTCGACCGGCATCTGATCGCCCAGAAGGACTTCTTCATGCATCTGGTGCGCAATGACGGCGATTCCGCCGAGAAGCACCGCGATTTCTATGATGAGTATCTCGCCGTCATGGACCTCACCGCGGAGTTCTATCTGCAGACGGTCGATGTCGTGTTCATCAAGCACGCGCTTGCCAAAGGCACCTTGACCCATCGCGGCGAACTGGTCGATCCCGCAGCCATCCGTCGCGTCGCGCTGCTGACCATCGAGGGCGAGAATGATGACATCACCGGCCGGGGCCAGACCAAGGCCGCCCAGGCGCTGTGCACGTCGATCCCCGAGTCCATGAAGATGCATTATGAACAGCCGCGCGTCGGCCATTACGGCGTCTTCAACGGTTCCAGATTCCGCAAGGAGATCGCGCCGCGCATGCTCGACTTCATGCGCGCCCGGTCCCGTTTCGCCGGCGAGAAGGGCCGTCGCACCGACGCTGCCTGATCCGAAAGCAGCATGATTTCAATGTCTTGAAGGGCGCCGGAAACGGCGCCCTTTTTCGTTGGTAACCATGTTGTGAGCTTGTAGTCCGCCCCCGTTGTGAAAACGCGAATTGCTGTTTAACCTTTCGTTAACCTTGCGGGTAAGCGTCTGAGGGGAGCGTCTGGTGCTGAGAAAAGTCACGCTGTTTGCCGTCATGGCTGCGATGGGCTTATGCCTTCCGACCGTGTCGCAGGCGTCCGGTTCGATGAAGACGGGCGGCCTGACCTCCCAGCCGATCGGCCATTACGAGTTCTGCCGCATCTATCGCGACCAGTGCGACCGCGAGACGGGCGACACCAGCCCGCTGCGCCTCGACAGCAAGATCTGGAGCGCGATCCTCAACGTCAATTCCACCGTCAACATGGTGATCGAGCCGAAGAGCGACTTCGACATCTACGGCAAGGAAGAGGTCTGGACCTTCCCGGACAAGGCGGGCGACTGCGAGGACTATGTCCTGCTCAAGCGTCAGCTTCTCATCAATGAGGGGATTTCCCCGTCCGACCTGCTGATCACCGTGGTGCGCAAGCCGGATGGCGAGGGCCACGCCGTACTCACGGTGCGCACCACCCGCGGCGATTTCGTCCTCGACAACCTGACCACCAAGGTCATGCTGTGGAAGGACACCCCCTATACCTATCTCAAGCGCCAGTCGGCCCGCCATGCCGGCCACTGGGTGTCGATCGAGATGCCCGACCAGACGGTCGTCGGTTCGGTGAAGTGATCGCCTGACCTCTGTCAGGATCGGGTCAGGTCGTCGAAGCGACGCAGTCCTTCGCCGGAAAACACCAGCACGCGTGACTCCGCCTGTCGGCGTATCCAGCCTTGTTCCGTGAACCGTAACAGGACGGCCGCGCCGTACCCGTCGCCGTCTGGCTGAACTCGAAACCTGGATGCTGCGCGATATCGGTGTGACGCAGGCAAACGCCATGCGCGACATCAGGGTGTCTTTCCCCTGGCATCTCTCTTTTCCGTGGCGCGGCTATAGGCGCCGCCGGACCCCTGGTGCTGAGCCTGCGGCCGCGTCAGCCGTGAAGCTGTCGCCTTGCGCAGGCAGGCCCCGGTCCGCGCATGTAATAGCGCTCCGGCTGGTAATGCGGTCCGAAGAATTTGCGAACCGTCGTCAGCCCGCTCGTGAAAGCCCTGATTAAGGCCATTTCCGATAAGTCCCGTGTCGGAGGCGAAGCGCCTCGATGTCCCACCGCAAAGACGATATGCACAAGACTATGAATCCTGCGTGAACGAAAACGGCAATTTCCGCCGAAATCACCGGTGTCGCGACGATTTTCGCGCTATTCGCGCCCGCTAAGCGTTGCCGATCAGCATGCCCGCCGCGAACACAAGCGCGCCACCGAGCACGACCTGGAAGATCGCCCGGCTCCACGGCGTTTCCATCCAGCGTCTCTGGATCCAGGCGATCGCCCACAATTCGATGACGACGATGATCATCGCGATCACCGTCGCGGTCCAGAAATGCGGGATCAAATAGGGCAGGGCGTGGCCGAGGCCGCCAAGCGTCGTCATCAGGCCGGTGACGAGGCCGCGTTTCGCCGGCGAGCCGCGCCCCGAGATGACGCCATCGTCGGAGGCGACTTCGGTGAAGCCCATCGAAATACCGGCGCCGACCGAAGCTGCCAGCCCGACCAGGAAGGTCGTCGCGGGATTTTGCGTCGCGAACGCCGTCGCGAAGATCGGCGCGAGCGTCGAGACCGATCCGTCCATCAGCCCCGCCAGTCCGGGTTGCACATAGGTCAGGATGAATTGCCGGCGTTCGACCGCGTCTTCGGCGGAGCGAACGTCCTCCGGCAGGTGCTTGGCTTCCAGCTGCTCTGCCTTGGCTTCGTGGCCGGCCTCGGCCAGCGCCAGTTCACCAAGCAGCTTGCGTGTGTCGGCGTCTTCGCATTGCTGTGCGGCGCGCAGGTAGAAACGGTGTGCCTGCGCCTCCATCGCCGCGGCCTGCGCGCGTACCTTCTCGACGCCGAGCGGCCGCACCAGCCAGTCCGGTTTGCGCTCGTAATAGCCGCGCACATGGTCGCGCCGGATCAGCGGAATGCGGTCGCCAAACCGCTTCTTGTGCAGATCGATCAGCCGGGCGCGGTGCGTGCTCTCCTCCTCGGCCATATCCTCGAACACTTTTGCCGACGCGGGAAAGTCCTCGCGCAGCCCGTCGGCATAGGCGAGATAGATGCGCGCGTCGTCCTCCTCGGAAGAAATGGCGAGCGCCAGAATTTCCTGTTCGCTCAATGAGTTGAAGTCGCGCCGCGAAGACGGCAGGAAGCGTTGCAGCATGGCGAGGATTTCCAGTTTGGAATAGTTCTAAACTAAGATCGGGATGGCGTGCAGTCAAGAGACAGACTGCCGCGCCGGATTATGTTGAAAAAGTTTCATGTTTCGGGGAAGAATGGCGGCAATGGCGTTGGAGATTGAGCGTAAGTTCCTTGTTGAAAACGGCGGTTGGCGCGCCGCCGTGGAGGAAAGCCGTCACATCGTTCAGGCCTATGTCGCGCTCGATGGAGATGTCTCCCTGCGGGTTCGCATCACCAACGGGGAGAAGGCGCGCCTCACCGTCAAGGTCGGTCAGAATTCCATGACCCGCGACGAGTTCGAATATTCCATTCCGCTGGACGATGCCCGCAAGATGGTGGCGAATAGCAGCCGGCTGGTCCGCAAGACCCGCCATATCGTTTCCTACGAGGGCTTCGTCTGGGAGGTCGATGTCTATGAGGGCGCGTTGGCTGGCCTCGTCATAGCAGAGGTGGAAATGCAGTCCGAGGCTGACGATCCCGCCTTGCCGTTCTGGATCGGCCGCGAGGTCACCGGCGACCGGGCGTGGTCGAACGCAACGCTTGCCGTAAAAGGCCTCCCGGAGATCGTTGGATGACGGCCAGCACGGGCATCGGCATATGAGCTACCGGATAAGGCCGGGAAAACCCCTGACCGACGAGGTCGCCCGTATCGCCGATCATCAGTATCGCCAGGCGATCGATATCCTCTATCGCGAACCGGACGGCCGCCATCAGGCGATCCACGATGCGCGCAAGCGCTTCAAGCGGCTGCGCGGCCTGTTTCGGCTGGTCCGTTACGGCGCGCCCGATTTCTATGCCGACGAGAACGCCCGCCTGCGCGATACGGCGCGGACCTTGTCGACAGTGCGCGACGCGACAGCATTGGTCGAGGCGCTCGACCGGCTTTCGGTGGACTGCGCGGGGGGTGAAAATCCCGGCACGCTGCTGGCCATCCGCCATCGCCTCGCCGCCCGCCGCGATCGTATAGCCGCCGCGCAGACGGACCTGCATGCGCGCGTATCGGCCGCGATCGCGTCCTGCGAGGACGGCGTCGATGCGCTGTCCGGTCTGTCGCTGCCCAAGGGCCGGAAAAAAGCCGTCGGCGTGCTCGCCAGGGGCGCGGCGAAGAATTACGGCCGCGCCCGGCAGGCGCTCGCCCGGGCGCGCGAGACGGGCGACCCGGCCGATTGGCACGATCTGCGGAAGCGCATCAAATATCATTGGATGCACGCGAAACTGCTGCGTCCGGCCTGGCCCGGCGTCATGAAGGCGCGCGCCGGTGTGGCCGATCTGGCCGGCGATGCGCTCGGCGACGACCACGACCTCGCCGTGCTCGAAGAACTGGTCATCGCCGATCCTGACGAAATCGGCGATGCCGCCGAAATCGCGGTTCTGCGCGCCTGCATGAAGGACCACTCGCTCGCGCTGCACGAGCGCATAGGCGTGATCGTTAAGCACCTGCTCCACGACGATCCCGATCTTTTTCGCAGCCGCATCGAGGCGCTCTATCGGGACGCGGCTGACTGAAGGCCCGGAATTCCGGGATTCCGCCCGTCTTCTTGGCTCGAATGCCCGACCGGGCTTTAACTTCCCGGAAACCGGTTCTGTTAAGCGGCAACTAAGACGTGCCGGGTATATTCGCACGATACCGGCGCGAAACGCATGGACTGCGTCGGCATGTTGACCTGCTAGACAACAATAAGGAGCGCGGCATGTTTCTGCGGTTTCTCAAGGATGAATCCGGTGCAACGGCTATCGAATACGGCCTGATTGCCGCCCTGATCTCGGTCGCGCTCGTCGCGGGTGCGACAACGGTCGGTTCGTCACTCAATTCGAAATTCGATTCGATCGGCACGACGGTCGGCTCGGGCATCTAAGCCCGGTCCTTCGCCGTCTGATTCGATCATTGCGAAAGCGGGCGAGCTCCAGTCACGTCCGCTTTCGCTTATTCTGCGTTGGAATCAGCGCCGCGCCAGCCGCCAGCTTCTCAATTCGAATGGCAGCAGCGCATGCACCCCATCGCGCTCGATGCGTTCCTCCATCAGGTTTACCGCTCCGCTTGCCGCCCAGCCCTTCGGCAGGGCGAAGCTGAAATCGCCGCGCCGTCCGGCCGGTTCATAGACCCTCAGGATCAACCCGTCCCCGTTCTCCGCCGGTTTTAGAGCCGAAAGCGCGGCCGGAATCCCTTCGAACGCGACCAGCGATGCCGAATGCGCCTCCAGTCCCGTTGTCACGGCGGAGACCGGCGGCTGGTTCAGCCACTCCGCCTCTTCGCGCACGCCGCCGTCGTGCCAGTCGCCCTCATGCGGATAGAGCGAATAGGTGAAGTCGTGCCGGCCCTCGTCGGCCAGCGGATCGGGCCAGACCGGGCCGCGAACGAGGCTGAGCCCTAGCACATTGCCCTTGGCGCTGTGCCCGTATTTGGCATCGTTGAGCAGCGCAACCCCGAAGCCCGGTTCCGAGAGGTCGCAGAAGCGATGGCCCGGGACCTCGAACTGCGCCTGCTCCCAGCTCGTATTCTGGTGCGTCGCCCGCTTCACGACGCCGAGGGCGCATTCGAAGGTCGCCTCGCGCGCCCGCACGGCGACAGGATTGCGCGTCCTGATCAGCGCCCGCCGGTCATGCCAGTCGATTTGCGTTCGGATATCGAGGCGTTTTGCGTTCGCGGTCAGCATGTAGGTCTGCGTGATCGTCGAATGCCGCCATGTCTTGACCACGCGGATCTGCCCGCGATGGGCGCTCGCCTCGACGATATCCATCGAGCGGACATCGGTCAGTTCCTCGCCGCGCTTCGCATAATCCTCGTCGATATCCCAGGCGTCCCAGTCGCGCGGCTTGTCGGCCGGGTAGACCCAGAGCTGGTTGCCGCGTTCGGCCAGCGCCTCGCGCCCGCTCTTCTTGTGGATCAGGCTGGCGATGGTCCCGTCCGCGCCGATCACCGCCCGCAAATGTGCATTCTCCAGCCGGTTCGCCATCACCACCAGCCCGGGCGCGGCCTCCAGCGCGTCCAGATCCACCACCGTCACACCCAGCGCCGGCACGATCTCCGGTGTCGACAGGTGCCGGCCGTCGGCAAGCGTCAGGTCCAGCGGCCGGGGCGTGGTCGAAGGGTTGGCGACGATTAGCGCGGTCTCGATCTTGCCCTTCGGCAAGCCGCGCTCGATGGTGGCCATGCCCGCCCGCTGAGCCGCGCCGGCGAGCCGCACCACGCTGCCGAGTTCGTTTCGCGCATCGCGCGCGGTCTCCGCAACGCCGGAACCCGGCAATATGTCGTGGAACTCGTTCTTGAGCACCAGCCGCCAGGCCGGCTCCAGATTGACCGGCTGCGGCCCGCCCATCAGCGCGGCGAGGCTCGACAGCGTTTCCGCCGTGATCAACGCCCGTTCGGCATGCCGGTGCAGCTTCTTCACGTCCGCTTGCGTTGTCAGCGTGGCGCGATGCAGTTCCAGATAGATCTCGCCCGACCAGACCGGGTAGCCGTGCGACGGTTCGCCCGCCTTGGCGCGCTCGAAGAAAGTCTCGACACGCCCCCAGCGCGCCGCGGGTATCGCCGGGAAATTGCGCAATTGCAGTTCGCGCTCGACCATTTCCGGCGTCACCCCGCCGCCGCCGTCGCCATACCCGACCGCCAGCAGCGTTTCGCCATGGTCGGTCTTGCCGCGGAAATTTGTCCAGGTCGGCGTCAGGCAGTCGGGCCGCACGAACCCGTTGTAGCCCTCCATGGGGTTATCGAACGTATGCACCAGCACCTTCGATCCGTCGATGCCCTCCCACCAGAACAGGTCGAGCGGAAACTTGTTCGTCTCCGACCAGTTCACCTTGATCGTGAAGAAATGCTCGATCCCGGCCTGCCGCAGGATTTGCGGCAGCGCGCCGGAAAAGCCGAAACAGTCCGGCAGCCAGCACACCTTGTGGCGCACGCCGAACTGCTTCTCGAAATAGCGCTGTCCGTAGAGCACCTGCCGAACCAGGCTCTCGCCGGTTGGCATATTGGTGTCCGGCTCCACCCACATGCCGCCGATCGTCTCCCAGCGGCCGGCCGCAACCTGCTTGCGGATCGCGTCCAGCAGCGCCGGATCGTCCTCCTCGAGCTGTGCGTAATAGGCCGCCGTCGACTGGTTGAAGATGAAGTCCGGCGATGCCTCGATCAGCGACAGCGCCGTCGAAAAGGTTCGCCGCACCTTGCGCCGCGTTTCGTCATAGGGCCACAGCCATGCGAGATCGATATGCGCGTGGCCGGTGAGCAGGATCTTTCCCTGTTGCGGATATCGTTCCTTCAATCCGGCAAGCGTGGAGGCCAGCCGGTCATGCGCCGCGGTGACGCTCGCCCGGGCGCGATCGTCGAGCCCCTCCGGGTCGGGCTTCGCCTCGGGCAGTTCCCAGATCTTCTGCTGTTCCTGAGACGGCGCGATTCGCGCCGTGTAATTCGCCGTGTCCGAGGGCCAGTCGAGGCCGCGCAGCGCCGTCTCGGCAGCATCGAGCATATGCGGCACGACCTCGTGCTCGCCAAGCGTGTGCGCCGCTTCGACGACCTGCCGGACGAGAAGATGCAACCGATGCACCGGCCAGTCGATCCAGGCGATCCGCGCCGCGCTCAGATGCGGGTCGCGCACTGGTTGGCCGAACGGCTTGCGCGCCACGCTCTCCGCCCGGATCGAAACCCTGTGCGTCCTGAGCGGGAATTCCCCGTGATAGGGGTCGAGGCCGAAACGCACCGGCTTGCCTTCCCCTCCATCGAGCGTGACCAGGCTTTCGCCGCCGAGATCGAGGATCAGCCGTGTTTCCTCCAGCGGCCAGTCCTCGGGCACCTCCGCCTCGGCGGCAAAGACGACCGTCCCGTCGCGGCGCGGCCAGGCCGCGCCCATGGCGATCGGCTCGCCGTCGAACGTCCAGCCCTCGACGGCGATGCTTGCCCGTTCGCGCCACCATGTCAGTTCCGACAGGCGTTCGACGAGGCGTCGGATGCGTTGATTGAGGCTAAGCGGCATGAAGACGGTCCGGTCGTTGATGTCGCGCCGATCATGCGGCGGCTGGGCTCGCCATGCAAAACCGAAAGCCGCGATTGGTAAAGAGGGTCTGCGCGCAATTCGCCGCATTCGCCCCGCCGCCGGGCCCCTTGACGCCATGCCCCTCGCGGGAGCATGGAATGTCATCCCTGTTGACGTATCTCGCCATGCATTCTGACAGTTCCGCAAAGTCGGCGCGCGCGCCCCTGTTTCAGCCGAAGATCCTGACGACGCTGAAAACCTACGATCGCGCCCAGTTCCTCGCTGACATATTTGCCGGCCTGACCGTTGCGCTGGTCGCGCTGCCGCTGTCGATCGCCATCGCCATCGCGTCGGGGGCGGAACCCGGTGTCGGCCTCGTCACCGCCGTCGTCGCCGGCTTCGTCATCTCGGCGCTCGGCGGCAGCCGCGTGCAGATCGGCGGGCCGACCGGCGCCTTCATCGTCGTAGTCTACGGGGGGATCGCCGAGCACGGTTATGACGGCCTCGTCACGGCCACCTTCATGGCCGGCATCATTCTCGTTGTCTCCGGCTGGCTGCGGATCGGAAATCTGATCCGCCACGTGGCCGAGCCGGTGATCAACGGCTTCACGGTCGGCATCGCCGTCATCATCGCCACCAGCCAGCTGCGCGACGCCCTGGGCCTGCAGGCCGACAAGCTGCCGGCCGAATTCTTCGCCAAGGTCGAGGGCATGTGGGCGGCGCGCAACACGCTAAGCCTGTCCGCTTTCGCCGTCACGGTCGCCACCGGCATCCTGATCGTCGTGCTGCGCCGCGCCTGGCCGAAGCTTCCGGGCATCGTCTTCGCCGTCATCGCCGCCGCGCTGGTGGTCTGGCTGGTCGGTTTGCGGGTCGAGACCATCGGCTCCCGTTACGGCGCCATCCAGTCCTCGCTGCCGATGCCGAGACTTCCCGACCTGTCGCCCGAAAAGCTCGCCGAACTGTTCCCCTCGGCGCTGACCATCGCCTTCCTCGCCGGTATCGAATCGCTGCTTTCGGCCATCGTCGCCGACCGCATGGTCGCGGGCAAACACCGGCCCAATGCCGAGGTGGTCGCACAGGGCATCGCCAACACCGCATCGTCGCTGTTCGCCGGCCTGCCGGCCACCGGCGCGATCGCGCGCACCGCCACCAATGTGCGCGCCGGCGGGCGCACGCCCGTCGCCGGCATCGCCCCCGCGCTGTTCATCCTCGTCTTCATGCTGGTCGCTGCGCCGCTCGCCAATTACCTGCCAATGCCGGCGCTGGCCGCGATCCTGCTGCTGACGGCCTGGAACATGGCCGAGGTCGATGAATTGAAGGAACGGCTCTCGCCGAAAGCCCGCCTGTCTGACCGTGCGCTCCTGGTTCTGACCATGCTGCTCACCGTGCTCGTCGACCTCACGGTCGCGATCGGCGTCGGCGTCGCCATCGGCCTCGCCTTGCGCATCAGCCGGCGTGACATTGACCCTCCGGAATGGCACGCGCCGGACCGCTGATTGAGATGCCCCGCGGTAAGGGCTTGAAAAAACCGTAATTTGCGGCCATAAAGGCGCATCGTTTCTTTGGCCGGTTTTGGCTTTTCGCGGCGTCATCGCTACCGACCCGCCACTTCTTTCCAAAATTTCGATATCTGATCGCGTCCGCACGCTGCGGCGCGGCGACTTACGTTTAGGAACTACGACTATGCAAACAGGTACTGTAAAATTCTTCAATGGCCAGAAGGGCTTCGGCTTCATCCAGCCGGAAGACGGCGGCAAAGACGTCTTCGTCCACATCAGCGCCGTTGAACGCTCCGGCATGCACGGCCTGGCCGAAGGCCAGAAGGTCGGCTTCGAGCTGGAAACCGGCCGTGACGGCCGCACCAACGCGTCAAACCTTCAGGCCCTCTAATCGGGCCTTCGCCCGGGCAGGCCGTCTAGTGACGCCTGGCTCCGGTGCTTTTCATGATTCGAAGCGGGGAAGATCCCCGCTTCTTTGCGGAAAGGACGGGCGCGAGGCGCCCTCACGGAGATTAGGATAACCATGCAGGTTCTCGTCAGGGACAACAATGTCGACCAGGCGCTTCGCGTCTTGAAGAAGAAATTGCAGCGCGAAGGCGTGTTTCGCGAAATGAAGGCGCGCAGCGCCTACGAGAAACCGTCGGAAAGACGCGCGCGCGAAAAGCAGGAAGCCGTCCGTCGCAGCCGCAAGGCAGCACGCAAGCAGGCGCAGTTCGAGGGTCTGATCCCCGGACCCAAGCGCAAGCCGCGCCCGGCCGGACGTCCCTGATAAGGAGATTTCATGGCGCGCCTGACGAAGGACACGCTTTTCAAGCCCACACGGGCTGAATCGAAGCATGCGACGACCGATTCCGCAGCCCGTACGATTCTGGAAACGGAAGCGGCGGCGCGGCAGAAGAAGACCGAACGTCTGCGCGCCATGCGCCTCGAAGTCGAGGCCGCGGCTGAAAAACAGCAAGCCGCATTCCCGCGCGCCGCGAAGGCCAAATCGGCCCGCGGCAAGAAAAAAGCCTGAAGGCTTCCCGATATTTGTGCTGCGGCCGATCCGTGACCGGCCGCGCCTCTATCTCCGAGCGATGATCCAGACCGCGTGAACGATGCCCGGTATGTAGCCGAGCAGCGTCAGCAGGATATTCAGCCAGAATTGCGCGCCGATGCCGACCTGCAGGAACACGCCGAGCGGGGGCAGCAGAATGGCGAAAATAATGCGAACGAGGTCCATGTCGATCTCCGGTTGGTTTCCGGGGAACAACGCGCGAGGACCGGTTTCTTTCCATGGCAAGGATCGTTTCGTCGCGATCGCGCCCGGTTGCGTCCCGACAGCCGGCGCCTGATCGCCCGACTTACGCCAAGGCGGCTCTGCCGTCCTGCTTGCCTGCGATGAGTGCGCGGAAAGCGCTTGCCTCGATCGGGCGGGAATAGAGATACCCCTGTCCCTCATCGCAGCCGATCAGCCGCAGGAAGGCTTCCTGTTCGCGCGTCTCGATGCCTTCGCAGACGACGGTCATGTCGAAGGAATCGCCGAGCAGCGCCACGGAGCGGATGATGCCTTGTGTCTCCACATTGGTCGTCAGGTCGCGCACGAACTGCTTGTCGATCTTGATCTTGTCGAAGCGCAGCCGCGACAGATAGGAGATGCCGGAATAGCCGGTGCCGAAATCGTCGAGCGCCAGCCTGACGCCGAGCGCCTTCAGCGCCAGGATACGGTCGAGCACCGAATCGGCGGTCTCCAGCAATTCGCTTTCCACGATTTCAATCGTCAGCCGTTCCGGTTTCAGGCCGGACTCCGCGAGCGCATCGCGCACCTCGTCGACGATATCGTCGTGCAGGAACTGCTGCGGCGCCACATTGACAGCCACGGAAAGCTCTTCCGGCCATTGCGCCGCTTCGCGGCAGGCCGTGAAAAGGATCCAGCGTCCCAATGTGCTGATGAAGCCGTTCACTTCGGCGATGCGTATGAACTCGTCGGGCCCGACATTGCCGAGCACTGGGTGGGTCCAGCGCACCAGTGCTTCGGCGCCGCGCGGTGCGCCGTCGGACAGACCGACCTGCAACTGATAGGCGAGATGGATCTCGCCGCGCTCGACCGCTTGCCACAAATCGCGTTCGATGATGCGGCTGCGCCTGCGCTGCGTGGCGAGCGCCTCGTCATGGAAGACGACGCGTGAACCGCCGGCGACCCGCGCTTCGTCCAGCGCCATTTCCGCATGCTCCAGCAGCGCCTCGGCATTGGCGTGTTCCGCGCCATAGGCCTGGCACAGCGTGACGCCGGCCTGCACGCCAACCTTGGCGCTGCCGCGCGCCACGGGGTAGGGCGCTCCGATGCTCTCGATGATCCGGTTCGCCGCGTCCTGCGCGTCCGCCTCGGTACGGATCCCGCTAACGATCACGGCGAATGTGTCGCCGCTCAGCCGCGCCGCGCCGCAACAGCGGTCCTTGCCTTCGTCGAGGCGCTGGGCGACGGCGCGCAGCACCACATTGCCGGTCTCGCGCCCCAGCGTCACATTGACCGTCTTGAACCGGTGCAGGTTGAACGCGATGATGGCGAGGCCGCCGCGATGTTCCTTCATGGCCCGGTCGATGACCTTGATGAAGGCGTGGCGTCGCCATGTGCCCGTCATGTCGTCATGGTCGGAAAGCCATTGCAGCTTTTCCTGATAGGTCAGGCGCTCTGTCACGTCGCGTGCCGTCAGGCAGGCGACAAGCATTCCGCGCGGCGCTGTCCCGTCACGGCCGTTGCGCCCCTGCGTTGTTTTGCCCAGTTCGGAAATCCCGATCGTGTATTCGATCGCCCGGCGGCATCCGTCGCCGGCCTTCAGGAAAAACGTCCTCGCCTCCGGTCTCGGCGGGATGCCGCGCCGCGATTCGAAAATGGCGGCGTAGATCTCGTGCGACAGGTTCGCCGGCAGGAAATCGACCACCGGCGATCCGGCTTCCGGCAATGCGCCGTGAAGATCGAAAACGGTGCCGACCGCTTCGCTGACCTGCAGCGCGTTCATGTCCTCGTCGATCACCACGATGGCGTCGAAGTTCTCGCGCACCACCTGCTGCAGCACCCGGCGCGTATTGCGCGCCTCGGCTGCCGCCTCGCGCGAAAGCCTGCGGAACAGTTCCGTCATCGACAGCGAGCGCACGGCGAGCGCGGTCAGCGCGGCGACATCGATGAAGGCGGTCGGCGCCATGACGCCTTCGGTGAGGTAAAGGACGGCCGCCACGGCTTCGGCCGCGATCGGTATCGAGGCGAATGTGAGGATCGTCTGAAGCGATGTCTGCCCGCTGAGGCCGACCATCAGCGCGAGCAGCACGAAGAAGGCCGGCAGCGCGACTTTCATCGGTGCGATCTGCCGCAGGTTCCTGCCGGCGATCAGCGTCTCCGCGGCAAGCCCCTGCAACACGGCTCCCTGAATGAAATCGTGGTTCGGCACGGCGTAGAAATCGCGCAACTCGGTCGCAAACGCACCGATCACGACGGTTCGGCCCTCGACAGACGCCGCGTCGGCCGTCCCGTCCAGAAGGTCGCTGGCGCTGATCGTCGTGAACCCGTGCGGGTCAAGTCCAAAATCCACCAGGATCTCGCCGTTCGGCGGGACCGCGGTGCCGGCGATGGTGGCCGGTACCGAGGCGAGGAAGCCTGACGCGGTCTCCACCCCCGTCGGGAAGGTGCGCACCTTGCCGTCGCTGTCGGGATAGACATTGACCGAAGCCAGCCAGGCATTGCGGGCGAAGGCCTCGATCGGCTCCGTCATCTCGATATTCGCGTCGCCGGAGCCGGCCGCGCCGCGTTGCAGGAAGACCGGCAGCGTCACCGTTCCGGCGGCCCGTTCGATCGCAGCGGCAAAGGCCGCGTCGCCCTCCGGCGTCGACGGCGTTGAGAAGTCGATATCGAAGACGATCTCGCGCGCCCCGAATTCCCTCAGCCGGTCCGCGATGGCGGAATGGACGCTGCGCGGCCAGGGCCATACGCCGACCTCATCGAGGCTTTTCTTGTCGATGGCGACGAAGACAATCCGGTCGGAAACCGGCCGGTCGGCGAGACGGAAACGCTGGTCGGAAAGGAAACGGTCGAGCGGCGCCAGCAGCGAAAAGGCCTGCATGACCAGCACCAGGGCCAGCATGGCGGTGCTGGGCAGGACGTGCCCTTTCATGGCGGGAAGCTTCATCGTGCCGATCCGCCTGATCGAAGGCGGTTGAGTCTACTTCCGGCCATTCCCGCCACCGTTACCGCCGGAATTGCCCCCGCCATTACCGCCGCCGTTACCGCCGCCATTGCCACCGCCGTTACCGCCGGAGTTACCGCCGCCGTTGCCGCCGGAGTTACCGCCGCCATTGCCACCGCCATTACCGCCGGAGTTGCCACCGCCGTTGCCGCCGGAGTTACCGCCGCCATTGCCACCGGAATTCCCGCGGCCATTGCCGCCTGAATTGCTGTTTCCCTGGCCGCCGGCGTTGTTGTTGCCCGGGCCGGCATTGGGATTGCCGGAATTCGCCGCGCCGTTGGAGCCGGCTGCCTGCGATGAAGACACCATGGCCGTATTGGCGCCGGACAGGTTGATGGACGTTTCTGTCACGGCGTTGATCTCCGCCTTGCCGCCCGCGCCGACTTGGGCGCGCGCGCCAGTATCGGGATCGGTGACCTCGACGAGGCCGCGCGCAACCCGCACCGAGGAGCGTTTCTGGCGCGAATAGACAGAGAACCGCGTGCCTTTCACGACGGCGGCCATATAGGGCGTCCTCACGGTCATCTGGTCATAACCGCGCTTTTGCACGTCGACGCGAATTTCACCGAATTGCTGGGTGATCGTGGTAACCGGCCGACTGTCGGTACCGCGCTCCCTGGAGTTGATCAGCGTCTGGGCGTTCACCAGCAGCGTGTCGCGTCCCCGCCGCATAAAGGCGCGTCCGCCGCGGCCCGTATTGATCCATGCGCCATTGGGAACCGACATGCCGGTGGCAAGCGGGGTCCAGTTCTTGCCATCCGTGCTGAACTGGGCCGGCATCGTCGCGCGTTCGACGATCCAGTCGGCGGCCTTCGCCGCACCCGAACCGAGAACGATCGAAAGAATGGCTATGGTTGCAAGCAGCCTGATGAAACGCATTTCACATCCCCGCGAGTGAACAGTGACGGTATAAGCGCAAGACCCCAAGGAACCTTGAATCTTCAGGTATTGCCGCCAGGGCGGCTGCATTCTTGGTTAAAACAGGGTTGCCGGGGGAGGTCGATATGCAATCTGGAAATGCGCGGCTGAAGCCGCGCATTGTCGCTGGATGATGGCAATCGTTATCGCGCGGCCGGGCTAGTCGTTCGGTGCGCGCCCGCTTCCGCCGCCGTTGCCGCCCGCATTGTTGTTGCCGGCACCGGCATTGGCATTTCCGTTGCCGCCGGAATTGCCATTCCCGTTACCACCGGCATTGCCGTTGCCGTTACCGCCTGCATTGTTGTTTCCGGCCCCGGCGTTGGCGTTTCCGGATTGCGCCGCGCCGTTCGCGCCGGCCTGGTTGGCAAGCCCGGCTGCCGATGCCGCCGCCGCCGTCGAGGACATCGACGTGTTCCTGCCCGACATGCTGCCCGAACTGTCGGTCGAGCCGATCGAGGCCGTACCGCCCGCGCCGACAAAGCCTGTCTTTCCCGACTTCGCGTTGGAGACCTGGACGAGGCCGCGCTCGACGGAAAGCGTAGATCGCATTTTCGTGCCCCTGACGGAGAAACGCGTGCCCTTCACCACCGCCGCCATGAAAGGCGTTTTCACGTGCATCTGGTCGTAGTCGCGCTTTTTGACATCGACGGTTATCTCGCCGAATTTCTGGTGCAGCGTCGTCTTCGGATGATTGTCGGTCCCGCGCTCGACCGTGGCGACCAGCGTATAGGCGTTGATCAGCATCGTGTCGGTGCCGCGGCGCAGCAGCACACGGCCGCCTTCGCCGGTATTTATCCAGACCGAATTGGGAACGGTCATTCCCGGACTGACCGCCTTCCAGTTCTCTCCGTCCTGCGTGTATTTCGCGGGCGCGGTCACGCGTTGCACGACCCAGCCATCCGCGAATGCGCTTTGCGCGGCGAATAAGGCGACGGCGATGATTGCCGCTTGAAACAGTCTTTTCATTGTGACCCCCGATATTTGAGGAGTCCTCATACCCTAGGGGAAGGCAAAGAATGCTGAAACTTACATGTAAAATTTTAGGGTATGCCGGTCACTCGTGCCGAAGCGCCTCGATCGGGTCCATATGCGCGGCCCGCCGGGCGGGGAAGAAGCCGAAGACGATGCCGATGAAGGCCGAGAAAATGAAGGCGATCGCCGTGATCGTCCAGTCGGGCGTGAACGGGATGTTCATGTAGCCCGCCCCGACATAGCCGAAGGCCAGCCCCAGCGAGATGCCGATCAGCCCGCCGAGCAGCGACAGCACGATCGCCTCGACCAGGAACTGCGTCAGCACCTGTCGTTCGGTCGCGCCGATGGCCAGCCTTATGCCGATCTCGCGCGTGCGCTCGGTCACCGAGACGAGCATGATGTTCATGATGCCGATGCCGCCCACCAGCAGGCTGACGCCGGCCACCGCCGAGAGCAGGCCAGTCATCACGCCGGTCACGCTGGTCAGCATGGAGGAGATTTCCTTGGTGTCCATAACCGAGAAATTGTCCGCCTCGCCGGGGGCGATCCGCCGCCGTTCCCGCAGCAGGGATTCGATATCCGCCTTTGCCTTTTCGGTCGAATAGCCGGTCTGAACCGAGACATAGATCGACGAGACGTCCCGGTCGCCGGCGATGCGGCGCATGAACGCCCCGATTGGCAGAAGCGCCGTATCGTCCTGATCCTGCCCGAAGCTCGACGCGCCTTTCTCCTCCAGAACCCCGATCACCCGGCAGGAGAACTTGTCCGCGCGGATCGTCTCGCCGACGGGATCGCCCGCCCCGAACAGTTTCTCGCGCGTCGTCTGGCCGAGAATGCAGACCGTCTTGCCGCCGTCGATCTCGTTCTTGAAGAAGTCGCGTCCCAGCGCGACGTTCCAGTCTCGCGCGATCAGGAAGGCGTTGTCCGTGCCGGTGATGGTCGTCTGGTGGTTCGCATTGCCGTAGATCATCCTCACCGACGAGGTATTCGACGGGGCGACGGCGCGAATGCCGGCGATCTGTTCCTTGATCGCCTCAACATCCGTGAGCGTGAAATTGGGGGCGGACCGTCCCGCGGAAGGCGGTCCCATGCCGGTTCCGCGCCGGATGATCAGCAGATTGGTGCCGAGCTTCGACACATCCGCCTCGATCTTCGTCGACGAGCCCTGTCCGATCGTCACCATGGTAATGACGGCGGCGACGCCGATGATCACGCCGAGAATGGTCAGGAAGGAGCGCATTGCGTTGCGCAGGATCGCCTGCAGCGCCTGGCGCACGGTTTCAGCGAACATCGGCGGTCTCCGCTTGCGGCTTGCGCACCGTGCCGTTGAGCCCGTCGCGCTCGATCAGCCCGTCCTTGAAGTGGACGATCCGCTTGGCGTATTCGGCCATGTCCGGCTCGTGCGTCACCATGATCACCGTCAGCCCTTCCTCGTCGTTCAGCCGCGAGATCAGTTCCATGATCTCGATCGATCGCGCCGTGTCGAGATTGCCGGTCGGTTCGTCGGCCAGCAGCACTTCCGGCTCCGATGCGATGGCCCGCGCGATCGCAACGCGCTGCTGCTCGCCGCCGGAAAGCTGCGACGGCTGCTTGTCGAGCCGGTGGCCGAGGCCGACGCGCTGCAGCGTGTTGATCGCCTTTTCGCGCCGCTCGGCCCGGCTTACGCCCTTGTAGATCAGCGGCAGTTCGACATTGTCCAGCGCGGAGGTTCGCGCCAGCAGGTTGAAACCCTGGAAGACGAAACCGAGATAGTCGCGTCGCAGGAGCGCCCGCTGGTTGCGGTCGAAGCCGCCGACATCGGCGCCCAGGAACCGGTAGGACCCCTCGCTCGGCGTATCGAGCGCGCCGATGATGTTCATCGCCGTCGACTTGCCGGACCCGCTCGGCCCCATGATGGCGACGAACTCGCCCCGGCCGATATCGAGATCGACGCCGCGCAGCGCACGCACCAGCGCTTCGCCCTCGCCATAGACGCGGGTGATCCCGGCAAGCGAGATGCCCGGCGTGCCGTCCGCCGCCGTCATCGGCCGCTGTCCGAGCCGGTGATGACGGGATCGCCCTCCTTGAGGTCGCCCTCCAGCACCTGCGTGCGCGAGCCGTCGCTATCGCCGGTCCGGATTTTCACCTCCGAGGGCGCATCGTCCTTCAGTACCCATATCGAGCGCATGCCCGCCGCATCGGCCGCACCTGACGGCCGGCTGCTGCCGGAACCCGGCCGCCGAGGCATCAGCATGCCGAGCAGCCCGGAGGTGTTTTGCCGTTCGTCGGCGGTCGTGGCCGGCGGGGGCGCATAGCGCAGCGCCGCGTTCGGCACCGTCAGCACGCCCTTGAGCTCCTTGACGGTGATCTCCGCCGCGGCGGTCATGCCGGGTCTCAACAGCAGCCGGTCATTGTTGACCTCGAGGATGCCCTTGTAGGTGACGACGCCGTCGACGGTCTCCGGCGCGAAGCGCAATTGCGTGATCGTCGCCTCGAACTCCATGTTCTGATAGGCCTCGACGGTGAAGCGCGCGCTGTTGCCTACCGCGACCTGGCCGATATCCGCCTCGTCGATATCGACGGTCAGATTCATGTGCTTGAGATCCTCCGCCAGCGTGAAAAGCACCGGCGCCGACAGTGAGGCCGCGACGATCTGCCCGGGCTCGACTTCCCGGTCGAGCACGATGCCGTTGATCGGAGAGGTGATATCGGCTTTCGCCAGATCGGTGCGCTTCTGTTTCAGATCGGCTTTGGCCACTTTCACATTGGCTTTTGCCGTGTCGAGCGCCGCGCCGGCGCGCTGCCACGAGGCCTTGGCCTGCAGCAGCGTCTCCTCGGTCGAAATGCCGCGCTCGGCGAGGTTCTGCGCCCTTTTGTAGATGGCGTTCTGCTCTTCCAGCGTGATCTCGGCCTGCGCCAGATTGGCCTGCGCGGCGGTCAGCGAGGCTTCCGAATGCTCGACATTGGCGGTCAGATTGTCGGTATCGAGCCGCGCCAGAACCTCGCCCTCTTTGACTTCGTCATTGTAGTCGGCCAGAACCTCGCGCACCGTGCCGGACAATTCCGAGGAAATGTCCACGGTGTTGAGCGGCTCGACCGTTCCGGTCGCCGCGACGGTCACGACGATGTCGCCCTTCGCCGCCGCTGTCGTCATATAGCGCACAGTGCCGGTTTCGCTCGAAGAGCCCTGCCAGAACCAGTATCCGGCGCCCGCGACAAAAACCGCGAGGATCGCAACCCATGTCAGCGGAAATCTGCGTCCGCGTTTCCGCGCGATCGCTTCGATATCTGTCTTGTCCGGCATGCGGTCCTGTCCTGCTTCGGGGCCTCGGTCGCGGCAAATCTGGCCGTCTTTCGACCGTCGCACGTTGATGCCGGTCAACCCCTACGTCGCAACTCGCGCCGGGTTTTCAAGTTAAGGATTTGTCATGAACGCGGGGGCCTTATTCCGCATGCGCGGCAGCCGGCGCGTTGGCGGGCGTGCTGTCCGGCTTGCGTAGGAACAGCGCCAGCGGAATCGCGGCGAGCGTGATCAGCATCATCAGGTAGAAATCGTCCACATAGGCGATCATCAGCGCCTGCCGGTTCACCAGCCCGTCGAGGATGGAGAGCATCGTCGGGTCGCCCGCGCGCGCCGCCGGCAGTGTCGAGGTCAGGGCGGGATTGAACGGCGAGATCGCCGTCGACAGTTCCGCGTGGTTGACTTGAAGATTATGCGACAGCGCCACCGTGACGATCGAGATGCCGATCGACGAGCCGATATTGCGCACGAGGCTGAACAGGCTCGCCGCATCGGTGCGGTGATGCGGCGGCAGCGTCGCAAACGCCACCGTCGACAGCGGCACGAATACAAGGCCGAGCCCCAGCCCCTGGATCACGCCCGACCAGATGATCAGGTGATCGTCCATCTGCGGCGTGAAGCCGGTCATGATATGCAGCGACCACCCGGTCAGCAGCAGCCCGGTGACGACCAGCACGCGTGCGTCGACCAGCCGCACCAGCCGTCCGACGATCAGCATCGAGATCATCGTGCCGACGCCGCGTGGCGCCATGACGAGGCCGGTCAGGATCGTCGAGTGGCCGAACAGGTTCGAAAGCATCGGCGGAAGAAGGGCGAGGCTGGCCAGCAGGATGATCCCGACGACGAAGATGAACACCAGTCCCGTCACGAAATTGCGATCCCGGAAGATCGTCGGATCGATGAACGTGTCCTTGTTCGTCAGAAGATGGATCGTGAACACCCAGAAGCCGGTCAGCGCAAGGCCGAGCTCGATCCAGATTTCCGGCGAGGAGAACCAGTCGACCTCGCCGCCGCGGTCGAGCATCAACTGCAGCGCACCGACGCCGAGCGACAGCATGGCGAAGCCGAAAAAGTCGAAGCCACGCACCCGGCGCGGCACGCGCGGCAGATAGGCCGCCGATCCGAGAAAGGCCAGGATGCCGACCGGAAGGTTGATGAAGAACACCCAGCGCCAGTTCAGGACCTCGGTTAGCCAGCCGCCCAGTGTCGGGCCGATGATGGGGCCGACCATGATGCCCGCGCCCCATAACGCCATCGCCTGGCCGTGGCGTTCCCTCGGGTTGATGTTGAGCAGGAAGGTCTGCGACATCGGCACGATCGCGGCGCCGAACAGGCCCTGCAGCAACCGGAACACCACCATGATCTCCAGGTTCCAGGAGAGCCCGCAGGCCATCGAGGTCACCGTGAAGCCGACAATGGTCGTCAGGAAGAGTTCGCGCGGGCCAAGCCGGTCGGAAAGCCAGCCGGTCACCGGCGTCATGATCGCCGCCGCCACGATATAGGAGGTCAGCACCCAGGTGATGGTGTCGCGCGACGCGCCGAGGTCGCCCGTCATCGACGGCAGCGCCACATTGGCGATCGTCGTGTCGAGCACCTGCATAATCGTCGCCAGCATGATGGCGATCGTGATCAGCCCGCGATGCGGGATGTCTTCATGCGTTGTGGATGCCGCTTGGCTCATCGTCTTTCCATCGGGTTCCGGTCCGCCCGCGGCCTACGAGGGAGGTCAGAGGGGGGCTCTGTGCGAGCGAACCGGAGGGCTGTCCGCGGGGGCGCTATGCCCCGGCGGAAACTGTCATTCTGCGGCTTTCGCCGTCGTTGTGCCGAAGAAGTCCGGCAGGCCGCGGCTGACGCCGGTATCGACCTCCACCGTCGCGCTCATGCCGGTGCGAAGCGCCATCTGCGTGTCCTCGACCGACAGGCGCACCGGGATGCGCTGCGAAACCTTGACCCAGTTGCCCGTCGCGTTCTGCGCCGGGATCAGCGTGAATTCCGAGCCGGTGCCCGCGCCGATGCTCTGTATCGTCGCCTTGATCGGCTGGTCCGGATAGGTGTCGAACGTCACCTCGGCTTCCTGCCCCGGCCGCATGTGGGTCAGCTGCGTTTCCTTGAAATTCGCCTCCACCCAGTTGTTCTTGTTCTCGACGAGCGAGAACAGCGCCGTGCCGGCGGAAACCAGCTGGCCGGCCTGGAAGGAGGACGCCTGTGCGAGAACGCCGTCGGCGGGAGCCGTGACGGTGGTCTGCGCCAGCGTGTATTGCGCCCGGCCGCGCGCCGCCAGCGCCGCCTTGACGGTCGGGTGGTCGTCTGTCGCGATGTCGGGATTGCCGCCGAGCGCCGCGAGAGCGCCGGTCGCCGCCTCGTTGGCCGAGGCGAGCGTGTCCGTGGCGGCCGTCAGGTTGCGCCTCGTTTCGTCGAGCGTCGCCTTGCTGGTGATGCCCTTGGCGCTCAGCGTTTTCTGGCGGTCCAGTTCGCTCTGGTAATAGTCGACATCGTTCTGCGCCGCCTTCTGCTTGGCGATCGCCTGGCTGTAGGTGGCGCGCAACTGGCCGATGCTCAGCCGTGCGCCGGAAAGCGCGGCCTCGGCCTGCTCGAGCGCGATGCGATAGGGCTCCTGATCGATGACGAACAGCACGTCGCCCTTCTTCACCGCGCCATTGTCGGTGACATGGGATTCGACCACGCGGCCCGAGGCTTCCGCCGAGATCGTCACCTTCGGCTGCTGCAGATAGGCGTTTTCCGTCTCCTGATAGCGCCCGCCCGTGACCCAGACATAGCCGCCGATGATGATCATCGCCGCCGGCAAAGCGACCATCAGCGCGGTGCGGCCGGTCTTGCGCTTCTTTTTCGCTTCGGCGTCCTGCTTGTCCCAGATATCGCCGGCCGCCTCTGCCGTCTGCTCATCGGTTTTGGTGATCGCGTTCATCCTGACGTTCCTGTCCTAGTTTGCGTTCCGTCGCAGGCGCCCTCGCCATCCGACAGATTGTCGCAAACCGTTCTCAATGCGTGAAAAAGCGTTTCGCGCTCTTCGGCCGAAAGGCCGGTCAGCGCGGTTTCGTAGAGGTCGGAGGCAATGCTCTTGACCTTTTCGAAGGCGTCGCGCGCCTTCGCCGTGCCGAACACCATCCGAACCCGCCGGTCATTGGCGTCCGGGCGTCGTTCCACCCAGCCGCCTTCCTCCATCCGGTCGATCAGCCGCGAGACGCTGATCGGCTCGATTTCCAGCAACTCGGCCAGCCGCGCCTGCGCCGCGCCGTCCTCCTTGACGAGGATAACGAGCAGCCGCCATTGCGCCGACGACAGGCCGTATTCGGATCCGCGCGCTTCGAAATGCTTGCGCATAAGCCGCTGCGCATCGTGCAGCAGGAAGCCGAGACTGTTGCGGGGGTCGATTTTCATGAGCGCCATATATTATAAGCATGCTCACCTTTCAAGCGCGGAATGTCCGCGATTAAGCGAATGGTTGTCGTTTCGTTATGAAAACCCGGGCGCTTGCCGCACCGAAACATCGTGGCGCAGGAGTGTGACAGGATGCACAGTGAATCTCGACGCAAGGGCTAAATTCCTGATCAGCCACACATCAAGGATTTGCGCCATGAACCGCTTCAACAATCATCGCAGCAGCGAAAATCATCTCTTCATCGTCACCAGCCTCGTTCCCGCCGCCCTCTTTCTGGTGACGCTGATCGCGGCCGTGCATGTCAGCCGGTCCGAGAGCCTCCAGACGGAAGCGGGAATTCCCGGTTACGCCATCTCGGTCAACGTCACGGCCTGAATCCCTTTCAGGCCGGCGCGTTTTGCCTCAGGCCCGGAAACGGCCCGATATCGCTCGTGCGATGCCTCGCCTGGAAGACATGGTTGTAGAGATGCGCCACCCACTGTTTGCCGTCGACGGTCAGCTCCAGATAGCGTAGCGCCGGGCCGATGCAGGGATTGACCTGCGACCAGAAGAATTCCGGATATCTGTCCAGCAGGTCGATCGGCGACGTGTAGCCGAGCTTCTCGGCGGTGCCGACCTCGGCGAATTCGTGATAGAGCGCATTGATTTTCCGGTAGTAGAACGGATCGCCGAGCTGGCCGATCAGGTCGGCGGCGCGAACCAGCGCCCGCTCGCTGTTGGTCTCCGCATAGGCCTCGTCCTTCGGTATCGGAAACCGCGTATAGTCGATCGCGGCCACCAGCCTTTCCTCGTCGACGAATTTCGAATCCCCGAAACGTTCCCGCGCATAAATCATGCCGCGCTCGACGTGATAGGGCGCGAGGAAGGCGTCCGAAATGCCGCGCGGCGGCGCGATCGTCTCATTGTCGAGGCCAATGACGAATTCGCCGTTCCGGTCGCCCCGGCAGATGCCCCGCACATAGCCGATATCGTGTATCAGCAGCGCCAGCGTGAAATGCAGCCAGTCCTCGGGTTGCACCGCCTCGGAGACCAGCCGCCCGCGCAGGATCTGCTGGCCGACCAGCGTCACCATCATCGTGTGTTCGGCATTGTGATAGAGCGCGTCTGTATTGCCGAGCCGCTCCAGCACCAGCCGCGCCGCGCCGCCAATATAGGCGGCATATTCCGCGTTTCGCCCGGAAAAGTGCTGCTGGTACAGACCTTCCAGATATTCGCCGAACGCATTGGCGACCACGTAACTGGGATTGAACATGTCGACACCCCCACAGCCGATCCCCCTGTTGGAGATGAAGCCTAGAAGGCTCCCGAAAAAACACAACTCGGATTTGGCGCATCCGGAAACTGCCCTGTGACAGATCGCACATTTCCGGATGAGCGGGCCCGTTATGGTTAACCCACAGTAAACGAGACCTCCACGCATAGGGACGAAACCATGACCGCAACACTCAAAATCGCCGAAATCGCAACCGCATCGCTGATCGCTCTTTCCGCCGTGTCCTTCGCCACGCCGAGCTACGCCGAGGATGCCGTCAAGCAGGAATACGCGCTGGACACCCGCACCGCCGGCCCGGTCTCCCTGTTCGGCCGCACCTGCATCGCCGCCGATCAGGACACGCAGGCCGGATGCAAGACCGTTACCGGCGACGAGACCGCGCACTACCCTGACGCTCCGGTCAACTTCCAGTTTGGCTTCTGATACGACCCCTCCAGTCGAAAAAACGCCGGCGTTCTTCGGGACGCCGGCTTTTTTTGCGCTCGGGTGCGTCGAATTTGCGTCTTGTGTCGGTGGACGCGATCCTGTCTCGATAGGTTCGAGTGACGTAAAGGAATTTCGATGGCCATGACAAAACCCTTTCCCGCCCGTGCGGCGCTTCTTCGGCCGGCATGTTTTGTGCTGGTCGCGTCGATCTCACTGGCATGGCCGCTTGGCGCCCTGGCCCAGATGGGACAGCACGGCATGATGCATCACGGCGCCGACGGGACCGGCCATGATGAGGTCAACATGCCGGGCCTGCGCGGTCTCGACGCGACGCCGCGCGAAAGCGCCGAGCTGGCGGAGATGTTCCGCAACTTCCCCGCCATATCGCGCGAGGTGGTCAATCTGCCGAACGGCATCCGCACAGTCACCTTTTCCGAAGACGAAGAGTTGATGGCGGTCATCGCAAGCCATGTCGTCGGCATGATCAACCGTGTCGAGGAAGGCCGCGACCCGCAGATTTTCATCCAGAGCCCGACGCTCGATATCTTCTTCGAGCGGCGCGACCGGATTGAAACGCAGATCGAAATGACCGACAGGGGGATCGAGATCGTCCAGACCTCGGACGACCCGGAGGTCGTGGCGGCGCTGCACAAACATGCCGGCGAGGTATCGGCCATGGCCGACCGGGGCATGGCGGCCGTGCACGAGATGATGATGGAGCGCGCCGGCAACTGACCCTGAAAGGCTCTAGCCCGCCGCCCCGATCCTGCGCGCCGCCATCGCCTCGTAGGCCGGCAGGGCCTCCGCCTCGATCGCGGCCAGATCGTCGGGCAGGTCCGTCGGCAGGGCTGTGCTTTCCGGCTTCGAGAACCCGGTCGATTTCCAGATCGCGTCATACCAGTGCGCGCCCCAGACGCCGTCCTCCGGCCGCGGACCGGCCTCCCAGGCGAGCATCGCCGGGTCGAAATCCATGCCGACCGCCGCGCACAGCGCCGTCAGCATCCCTTCCGGATCGGCGAGAATATCCTCCGACGCCACCACGACGGACCGCCGCCCGGTCAACTCCGTAATGCGCCGGTCGATCTCCAGCATGCGCCGATAGCCGATATCGGCTTCCGCCACCTTTTCGGTCTTCCTCGCATAGCTCGCCAGCACCCGGCGCGGATGGCGGATCAGGAACACGTTCGTCGCCTTGGCCGCCCAGTCGAGCGGAAAGCCGTCGAGCATGTGATGCGGCATGTGTTTCTGATAGCAGAACGGCGTCGAAAACGGCCCGAGACATTGCCGCGCCACCGCGTCGGGATCGCATTCCATCGCCGCCAGCACGTCGTCGCGCATCGGATGGTCCGCGCCCGACGCCGCCAGATAGGCGCCGTAGAACGGCTCGTCCATTGCGCTCGTATCGGTCCGGTTCCCGAACGACCGCATCATCGCCGTCGACAGGTTGCGCGGGCCCGACCACATGGCGATGATTTTCGTCTCCGTCATCGAATACGTTCCCCTCACGCCGCGTGTCTCGGCCCGGCGAGAATGACCGCCGCCCCGACAAGGCAGATCGCCGCGCCGATCACGTCCCACCGGTCCGGCCTTGACCCTTCGACGAGCCACAGCCAGGCGAGAGAGCTGGCGATATAGACCCCGCCATAGGCGGCGAAGGCCCGGCCTGCCGCCGAGCTGTCGGCCAGCGTCAAGAGCCAGGCGAACAGCGCCAGCGACGCGATCCCCGGCACGAGCCACCAGACCGGCTTGTCGAGCCGGAAATGGGCCCAGAAAGCATAGCACCCGGCGATCTCGGCAATGGCGGCCCCGATATAGGCGGCGGCGGTCTGCATGCATCTCTCCTTCACCTGCCAGTTGACCTTGGCACGCGGCATGTTTCAACTGCCCGAATGCACGAAAAACTCACCACCCACGACGCCGAACACGATCCCCGCAACGATAACATCCTGATCTGGGTGAACGGCGAATTGAAGCCGCGCGCCGAGGCCACCGTCTCGGTCTATGATTCCGGCTTCCTGCTCGGCGACGGCATGTGGGAGGGCCTGCGGCTCCACGAGAGCAGGTGGGTCTTCTTCGACGACCACATGGACCGGCTCTTTTCCGCCTGCAAGGCGGTGTCGCTCGACATCGGCATGGACCGCGCCGGTATCCTCGCCGCGCTGAACGAGACCGCCAAGGCCAACGCCATGACCGACCTCGTCCATGCCCGGCTGATGGTCACGCGCGGCGTCAAGGTAAAGCCCTTCCAGCGCCCGTCTTTGTCGCGCTCCGGCCCGACAATCGTCATCATCATGGAACATTCCGCCCCGGCCCCGGCCACGCGCGCCGGCGTCACGCTTGCCACTGTGCCGCAGGTCCGCGGCCTGCCGATGAGCCAGGACCCGAAATACAATTCCCACTCCAAGCTCAACTGCGTCATCGCCTGCCTGCAGGCGGAGGAGGCGGGCGCCGACGAGGGCCTGATGCTCGATCCGCATGGCTTCGTGAACACCCCCAACGCCTGCAACTTCTTCATCGTCAGGAAAGGCGAGGTCTGGACCTCGACGGGCGACTACTGCATGAACGGCATCACCCGCCAGAAGGTCATCGACCTGTGCCGCGCCAACGAAATCCCCGTCTTCGAGCGCAATTTCTCATTGGTCGACGTCCACGCGGCTCAAGAAGCCTTCCTCACCGGCACCTTCGGCGGCCTCACCCCGGTCTCGGCGCTCGACGGCAAGCCGTTCCCGCAGGTCGACGGCGAGATGACGAAAACCCTCCGCGCCCTCTACGAAGAGCTGGTGGCAGGCCGCTAAACCCCAAAATCACCGCTTCCCGCGCACCCGCTTTCCCCCTATATGGGCGAAATGACCGATACGCCTCTCAAGAACATCCGCAATTTCTCCATCGTCGCCCATATCGACCATGGCAAATCGACGCTCGCCGACCGGCTGATCCAGATGACCGGATCGCTGGAGGAGCGCGAGATGAAGGAGCAGGTGCTCGACTCGATGGATATCGAGCGCGAGCGCGGCATCACCATCAAGGCCAACACCGTGCGCCTCGAATATGACGCCCGCGACGGCCAGCATTACGTGCTCAACCTCATCGACACGCCCGGCCATGTCGACTTCGCCTACGAGGTCTCCCGCTCGCTTCGCGCCTGTGAGGGCTCGCTCCTCGTCGTCGACGCCTCGCAAGGCGTCGAGGCGCAGACGCTGGCGAATGTCTATCAGGCCATCGACGCCGACAACGAGATCGTCCCCGTCCTCAACAAGGTCGACCTGCCCGCCGCCGAGCCCGAGCGCGTCAAGGAGCAGATCGAGGAGGTCATCGGCCTCGACGCCTCCGAGGCGATCCTGATTTCCGCCAAGACCGGCCTGGGCGTCGACGAGGTGCTGGAGGCAATCGTCACCCGCCTGCCGCCGCCCAAGGAAGGCGACCGTTCCGCCCCCTTGAAGGCCATGCTGGTCGACAGCTGGTACGACGCCTATCTCGGCGTCATCGTGCTGGTGCGCATCATCGACGGCGTCCTCAAGAAGGGCCAGGTGATCCGCATGATGGGCACGGACGCGAAATACCCGGTCGACCGCGTCGGCGTGCTGACGCCGAAGCTCGTCGTCGTCCCCGAACTCGGCCCCGGCGAGATCGGCGTCCTCACCGCTTCCATCAAGGAAGTGGCCGACACCCGCGTCGGCGACACCATCACCGAGGACAAGCGCCCGACCGACAAGATGCTGCCGGGCTTCAAGCCGGCGCAGCCGGTCGTCTTCTGCGGCCTGTTCCCGGTCGACGCCGCCGATTTCGAGGATCTGCGCTCCGCCATCGGCAAGCTGCGCCTCAACGACGCCTCTTTCTCCTATGAAATGGAGACCTCCGCCGCGCTCGGCTTCGGCTTCCGCTGCGGCTTCCTCGGCCTGCTGCACCTGGAGATCATCCAGGAGCGCCTGAGCCGCGAATTCGACCTCGACCTGATCGCCACCGCGCCATCGGTCGTCTACCGCATGACCATGACGGACGGCACGCAGACCGAGCTGCACAACCCGGCCGACATGCCGGATATCGTGCGCATCGCCACCATCGAGGAGCCGTGGATCAAGGCGACCATCCTGACCCCGGACGACTATCTCGGCGCCATCCTGCAGCTATGCCAGGAGCGCCGCGGCATCCAGACCGACCTCTCCTATGTCGGCAGCCGCGCCATGGTCACCTATGAACTGCCGCTCAACGAGGTCGTGTTCGATTTCTACGACCGGCTGAAGTCGATCTCCAAGGGCTACGCCTCTTTCGACTACCAGCTGTCCGGTTACCGGGAGGGCGATCTCGTCAAGATGTCGATCCTCGTCAACGAGGAGCCGGTCGACGCGCTCTCCATGCTGGTCCACCGCACCGCGGCCGAAAAGCGCGGCCGCCTCATGTGCGAGAAGCTGAAGGACCTGATCCCCCGCCACATGTTCAAGATCCCGATCCAGGCGGCCATCGGCGGCAAGGTCATCGCCCGCGAGACCATCTCCGCCATGCGCAAGGACGTGACCGCCAAATGCTACGGCGGCGACGTCACCCGCAAGCGCAAGCTCCTCGAAAAGCAGAAAGAGGGCAAGAAGCGCATGCGCCAGTTCGGCAAGGTAGAGATTCCGCAGGAAGCGTTCATCCAGGTGCTGAAGGTCGAGAGCTAGGCACCGCCTTCCTTCTCCCCTCGTGGGAGAAGGTGGCCCGAAGGGCCGGATGAGGGGGCGATGACGGGCGCGGAGCCTTAGCGGAAGCCCGGCGGCTGACACCCTCTCCCTCCCCCTTGAGGAGAGGGATTGCCAAGCCTTGTGAGCGTGAGCGAACTAGGCGCGGCTGGGGGGGGGTAATCGGCGCCGATGGCGATCCATCGACAACGATTCGTCGATTGAAATGACGAACGCGCGGAGCCATAGCGGAGGGCCGGCAGAATCAAAGCTTGTTTAGCCTTGGTCTTCCTTTTGCTTTTTTGTTTCCCATGTTGAAACGAGGAAAGTGGCCATTGTTCCCGCCAAATTAACCGCAAGTTGCGCATGCCGCGGCGCAGGCTTGGCGCGTTTTGGACCTCGGCTGTGGGCGTCACTTATCTTGTTGCGCAGCGCACCAAGTGACTCGACAACAGATTGGCAACTCCCCAGAATTTGGCGAAAAATAGCCTCGGTGTGGTTATCGGGCGCCAGGTTAATTACTTTAGCAAGTTTCTTATATAGAGCCGGGAGGTCATCTTTCTCCAAGTACTCCTCGTCAGCTTCGGTAATTATCCATTTGCAGACATCTTCCAGAAGCGTCCTTGCCAGCGTGATAGCCCCTTCTGGATCGCTTTCGCGGCGGTCAAGCGCTTGCTGCCATCGGGTATGGACAGTATCAATGTCAAAAGCAGAAAGTATTATCGAAATATCTCTATCAGACGGACTGCCAACAATAATAGGTATCACCTCATAGAAATCACTGCCGGAGAATTTACCCTTTGACGTTAAGTGAAACCCGTCGTGGACAAGTTGCTTATTCATTTCGTCAACGATGCGTAATTGGGTTGTGACGTTCTGGGCAATTGGGCTTGTAATTTCTTCTAAGAATCGAAAAAATTGCCTTTGGGAGCAATGCAATATATCTAAAGTTTCGAGTAATTCCTTGTTTGATGCCTGCAAATTAAAAAGATCGTCGTCTAGTGTTCGACCTTCAGATGAATCAAAGTATATACTTTGCATTTGGTAGGTTGGCCAGATTCGCCTTATTAGTTCAAGATTGCTAAGCTCGGTGCTTAATGGCCCTTCGTCTAGAAGGTTGACAATTCGTCGCCTCGTAAGTTCTGAAATGGAATGAGATTGGGATTCCTCAAGTTTGTAAGTTGACTCGACCAAGTCAAATGAATCGACCTCCTCAATTAACGAATGAGCAATATCTATCAATTGATTTGGATTTTTCTCAAGTAGCCGTCTCTCGGCGTACTTGTATTTGCTTTTAAATGACTCATCCCTATCTCCCGGGCTGAGGCCTAAGCGAGCGCACAAATAGGGTACGTCGTTCGCACTGAAGCCGGAGATTGCCGACGCGATTTCATCCCGAAGGGATCGTACCAAAGGCGACGGAAAGGGTTTTTGAGCGTCAGACTTCACTGACAAACTCCCATTTGGACTGTATTTGATTCGATAGACATTACCGAGCGCTCAATCCTTGCAACGAGTGAGTGTAGTAATTATTTAAATCAATACGCTTCCGGCGATAACCTGCATCTCGCCCGGCGGACTACCTTGAGCAGCTCCTTGGGGCCTCGCTGTAGTTGCGCTTCGAGACCATTAGGTACTCTCAGTTGACGACTCCGTATGATTGGAGTTGTAGGTTGCCGGCGGCGAGAATATGGAGGTGAGTTATGGCGAAAAAGTCTAAACTCACGCGCCTTGCTTGCAGGTATCTGCCGTTGGCGGTGCTCCTTCTGGAGCTAGCTAACAATGTGTTTGATCTTGTAAGTAAGGTCGTCAACTATGCCTATACGTTTCGAGAATTTCGATTATTCGTTCTCCTTAAAGGGCCGGCCGGTATTTAAACCAAGTGAGCGTGGGCGTGAGATCGGCCTTCAACTTAAGCAAGAAGTGGAAGCCAGGGTAGCGTTTGATACATTTTACTATCATCTCCAGAAGGGTGGGCATGTGAGTGCCCTTCACTCACATCGTCCACATCGGTGGTTTGCACGAGTAGATATTGAACGGTTTTTCTACGGCATAGGGCGCAATCGTGTCGCTGGTGCCCTAGCAGAGATCGAAATCCCAAAAGCCGGTTATCGAGCCAAATGGTCGACTGTCCGAAATCCTTATGAGAACCCCAGATACTCGTTGCCTTATGGATTCGTGCAATCCCCGATTTTAGCAACGCTTGTGCTAATGCGTTCCAATGTTGGGCGATTTCTCAGGTCTTTGCCACCATCGATTACGGCCTCAGTGTACATGGATGATATTGCTATTTCCGGGGATGATGAAGCGGAGCTCATCGAGGCCTTTGAGGAACTTTGTAACGTAATGCACGAAGCGAATTTCGTGCTGAATAGAGACAAATTAGAAGCGCCAGCGGCAGCTATAGAGTTGTTTAACTGCGACCTTCTCCATGAGATGACCGCCGTTCGCGAAGAGCGGCGGGCATTGTTTTTTGATGAACCGCACAGCCCAGCAAGCGAGGATGCGTTCCTTCGGTATTGCGATCGAGTTGAAGCAGGAAACGCATAACTTCGTTGCTGTATCTTTTAAAGAGATGTCTTGCCACGCTCACCTACAAAGCCTCCGCATGCGCACAATCGTGTATCTGTTCTGACATTCCGTGGATATCTCAAACCCCTCGGAATGGATCCTCGGGTCAAGCCCGAGGATGACGGAGTGAGGGATAGACATCCCAGCAAACCCCCGCATTCCCGCCAATCCGCCCAAATCCTGTCCACCGCCCTCCACCGTCCCTTACCCTGACCGAGCCCTTTCATTGGAAGCCCGGGTGCACACCGGCGAACGGGGGAAGGGTCGGCGCCTGCC
>PAKZ01000040.1 GCA_002706335.1 Ahrensia sp. | reverse complement strand
GATAGGTGAAAGAAAATGCAGACGCATATCACAACGACGCCCTTTGGGCGGCGGCCGATGACGCTTGGCCAAATGGCAAGCCAAGTCGCCGCGAAATCCATGCCGGAGGGCGCAGCGGTCGAGAAGTGGAAGGTCTTCCGTTCGATCCGCGAGGCCCGCGACCTTATCGGCGCCACAGACCGGTCCCTGGCGATCCTCAACGCGCTTTTGTCCTTTCATCCGGACAGCGAGCTCTCCGGCGAGGGCACACTCATCGTTTGGCCGTCGAACGAGCAACTCATGGCGCGAGCCAACGGCATGCCGCCTACGACGCTGCGCCGGCACCTGGCGGTCCTGGTCGATTGCGGCCTGATCGTTCGCCGGGACAGCCCGAATGGCAAACGTTTCGCACGCAAGGGCAGGGGCGGTCAGGTTGAGCAAGCCTATGGCTTCGACCTCTCGCCGATCGTAGCCCGCGCCGAGGAGTTCGAACAGCTCGCGGAGGCCGTCCAGGCCGAGAAGAAGGCCTTCAAGGTCGCCAAGGAGCGTCTGACGCTACTTCGCCGCGATGTCGTGAAGATGATCGACGCCGGCATCGAGGAGGGCGTTCCGGGTAATTGGGGCCGTGTCCAGCAGATCTATCAGGAGATTATCGGCCGGTTGCCGCGATCGGCGCCACGCCAGGTCCTCGAGAGTCTTTGCGAAGATCTCTACGAACTGTGGACTGAGGTGCGCGACATTCTGGAATCATTCACAAAAACACGGAAAGCGGACGCCAATGAGTCCCATTCTGGACGTCACATACAGAATTCAAATCCAGACTCCATTTCTGAATCTGAACACGGCTTACGAAAAGAAAAAGAAGCGGGCGGCACCGCCGAGGAAAACGACAACCTGCGTAGCTTGCCGAAACGGGAGTTGCCTTTGGGGATAGTGTTGGACGCTTGCCCCGATATTGCGGATATGGCCCAGGGTGGCGGAATACGCCATTGGCGGGACTTTCTGGCGGCCGCGGAGGTGGCCCGGCCAATGCTGGGGGTCAGCCCGAGCGCCTGGCGCGAGGCCTGCGAGGCGATGGGCGAGGTTCAGGCGGCGATCACGCTTGCGGCGATCCTGCAGCGCGCTGACCAGATCAACAGCGCCGGCGGCTATCTGCGAAGCCTGACCGACAAGGCGCGGGAAGGTCAGTTCTCAACATGGCCGATGGTGATGGCGCTTCTGCGCGCCAAACTCGATGCGGACAAGAAAGCGGCCCGCGCACCGGCTGAGGCCGCGGATGCTGGCAAGGGCTGGGAGGTGTCTGACGCCCTTCTCAAGACGCTCAAGAAGCCGAAATCGTGATGCTGCGAGTCGTTTCGCCGTCGTCCCAGACGACGCGGGGGTGGTCAGTCGCTGTCGTCGAGACAGTCGAAAGCATCGAGCAGGGTGTCGACGATCGTCTGGCCGAGAGTATTGGCCGCGGCGGAGAGCTGCACTTCGTTACCGGATAGGGCGGCCGTGGCAAGCGCAGAGCCTTGCTCAACGATGATCGCATTGGCGCGCTCGATGGCCCATTTCGCAAACTCGTCTCGATTGTTGATGACCATCGTGTCCATCAGTGTGCTCCCGGCTTTACGGTTTGTTTGCCATGTTCCCGGTACGGTCAGGTCGCGCGATTTGTACTGCGTACGCGCATTATCTGCCACCACTCCGGTTGTTGGTCTCACAGAAGTGGCGGTCGCCTTGTCGAAATCGCCACCACTTGCTATATGACCACTGTAGTCATATTGGAGATGGTCATGAAAGAGATCCAGCTCAAAGACGCGAAAGCCACGCTTTCGGCCGTCATCGACCAGGCGAATCAGGGACATCCTGCGATCATCACCCGGCATGGCAGGAAAGAGGCCGTAGTGCTGTCATTCGACGAGTACGAAAAACTCTCGCATGTACCGAGTTTTGGGCGGTTGCTTGCCGCGTTTCCGGGAGAGGTCGAAGACATTCCCACACGCAGCGCCAAACCGGCGCGCCCCGTCGATCTTTAATGTATCTGGTCGATACGAACGTCATATCCGCTCTGGCGCCCACAAAAAACGGACGCAATGGTGATCTGGTCGAATGGCTCGATCAGGCAAGTCCAGGCCTTTTTCTGTCGGTGGTGACCGCTGCGGAGGTTCAATCCGGTATCTCCAAAGCTGAACGGGAAGGGGCAACGACGAAAGCACGGCGGCTTGGCGAATGGTGGGAGAGCGTCGAATATCTCTACGGGAAAAAGATCCTGTCGTTTGACCTCGACTGCGCGCGGGTTGCCGGCAGGCTGCTCGACGAGGCGCGTGCCCATCAGCCAGGTTTTGAGGACATCGCGATCGCAGCGACCGCGAGCGTGCATCGCTTGACGGTGCTGACGCGAAATTTGCGGCATTTCGAGCCGTTGGGAATTCCGGTTATCGATCCATTCGTGCGCTTACCACCGCCGCCGTGATTTGAAGCCCGCTGAATCCTTAACCAGCCGATTGTGACTCCATAAGCAAGCCAGTCCGCTTCGCCCGGTCGATCAGGTTCTTCACCGAAGAGGGCGCCCATTTGGTTCCGCCCCGTGGCGTGCGCTCATGCAGCCGTTCAAGCTGAGTGCCAATCTCGCGCAGTGTGAGCTCCGGATTGGACGATTGGATCCCGGCCACGAGCGTCATCAGACGATGCTCCGGCGGCCGCGGCGGCGACTTTCGCAGAAGAGCAGCATCGGCCATGCCTTCCGAGACCATCCATTTGACCGCCCGCCGCAGCCGTTCCGGCGTCCAGTCGAAACCGCGCTGTTCGAGAACCCGGGCAATATCATCCCACGTATGATCCGGCCGCATGCGCTTGACGGTTGGAAGCCACTGAGAAGCTGTTGCTTGGATCCGCGCGCCGTAGGCTGCTTGTTGAGCCAGTTTCATCTTCGAGAGCATCTCCGGCCGGCGTTCCCGGATGCCTGGATTACCCGGAAGTCGGCCTTTCGCCTTGGCCGCTGCGATCCCCGCCTTGGTGCGTTCAGAAATCAATGCCCGCTCGAGCTGGGCCACGGCGCCAAGAACCTGCAGCGAGAACATGCCCTGCGGCGTGCTGGTGTCGATCGGATCCCTCAGCGAGCGGAAATGCGCGCCTTTTGCTGTCAGGTCTTCGATCACATCCAGAAGATGACTGACCGAGCGCGCCAGGCGATCGAGCCGCACCACGACTAGCGTGTCGCCGGCACCGATGTCCTGAACAAGCCTCGACAGGGCAGGGCGCGCTCGAGAGGCGCCTGAACCGTGTTCCTGGACGATTGTTTCGCAGCCGGCCGACCGCAGCTCCATTTCCTGCGCCTTAGTCGCCTGTTCGTCCGTAGAGACGCGCGCATAGCCGATAAGCCGGCCCTGTGGTCGACGCGAGGTACGATTATGCGTGTCAGCGGCCATTTGCAGCGCCTGAGAGGTCATTGAGTGCCGGATTTCCAAACATAGAAGATACGGATAACTGATCGTTTGTAAACGTCTTTTGAGTGCCTTTCTCACCGCTGAACGCTCCGAAAACCGCGAAAAACAAGCTCTCTCGTCGATCTGAGCGCGGATTGCCGGGCCTCTGTTCAATCCCGAAGGCCGCAGCGCTCATTATATGTAGAGGGGTTCATGAATTACCGGTGTGACGGAAGTAAAAAGTATGGTAGCTTCCGTATCAAGATCGAAGCGCCGTGTTTTCAATGCCTTATGAAATCGGAAATCTGACTCATGAGACTCTTCTGGGGCCGATTACGGCCGCGGAGGATGCGCTTGCGCGGCTCGATGAGCGCGTCGCCCGATCCGAGGTCGGCCCAGGCTTTGCCGAACGGGCGGACTTTTTCGATTCCATCTCCAGTATGTGGGTAGGCGGCGAACTCGTCCATATCGAGGACCTGGTTCTCCACGACGCACAGATGGACATTCGCGCGCCCAGCCATGAGCTCGTGATTGCGCACCGCATTGTCCGGGCAAGGCGCCGGGTCTCGCGAAACGATCCAGGCTGGGCGGTTTCGCGGTCAGGGATTATGGCACTGGCTGGCGTCGTAGAAGAGATATCCGTCGAAGCCGAACCCGACGATAGGGGAGAGGAGGGGCTCGAACTCGACTTGGTTGGTGACGCAACCCTGTCTCCAGAACTTGCCGAGATCGATGAGGTTCTCGCTCGCACCCAATGGCTGGTCGATGGCAATGCGGGTGTCGAACAAAGGAAGATAGAACCCGAGATCAGTGTTGGTGAGCTGCTCATTCGCGATCCGGATTGGGATGAAGGTGAGCGGATTGGCGAGTGGCTTGATCTCGCCAAGCAGGTCGAACGGCTTCCGGCTACACTGGCGGCTGTGCTTCTCTGGGACGCCTGGGAGCATCTCGAACCGCTGCAGCGTCAGCACTGGCTCGGGCAGGTGCTCATCTCGGATTACCTGCGATCGCGCGGAAAGGTGCGGTCTCACCTTCTGGCCTATGCGGTGGGATTGCGCGACATACCGCGCGAGCGCCGGCGGGCTCGAGATCGGACGACGAGGCTTGTCGCGTTTCTCGATGCGATGGGCTCGGCCGCCGCGGCCGGGATGAAGGACATCGACCGGCTGACATTAGCGAAACGGCAACTTGACCGGAAGGCAGCGGGCAGGCGGACGACGAGCAGCCTTCCCGTTGCAATTGATCTCCTGTTATCTCGGCCGATCGTTTCCGCACACATGGTTGCGAAGGCCGCGAAAATCACGCCGCGCGGCGCGTTGAATCTGGTCAGCGAACTCGGAGTTCGAGAGATGACGGGGAGGGGGCGTTACCGTGCGTGGGGCGTACTCTAGCCGTAGGCGAAGCCGCGCGTTGAACTCGGAAGGTGGCTTCTACAACGCTGACCGAACCGCATCGACAAACCTGTTATAAGTGGCAACATCTTCCTTCATCATCTGACGAAGGCCAGCGTGGATTTCGAGTTGCACACCAGCGCCGGTACTTCCGCGATTGCATATGTTCCCTGGCTCCATGCCGCCATATGCTCCGTCAGTGACGACTTCGCTCTCAAAGCCCGCGCTTTCCAGGGCCTGATGAACACGGTTTCGCAACGCTTCATCGCGTCCACCGATTTGCAGAGATCTCTTGTCCCCCGCCAAGCCATGAACCGTAACTACCTTCTCGCAAGGTCCGATCAGCGTCAGCGCCCGCTCTTCGTCGAAGCGATGTGAGGTGATATGCAGGACCTTGTGCCCCAAGCGCTCTCTCGCATAATCGGCCGAGCATCTTCCTCCGCCATATTTTCCTTAAGGAGGCTCGTCACATCGACTGCGCCGGCGGCGGTCACATATAGAGCGCTTTCATCGCATTGATCCGTTCTTCGGTCTTGCCGTTACGCTCCCCGACAACAACTCCGTAGGCGGGTGAGTCCAGCAATGGATAGAACTGGATGTAGACAGCGACGAATTGTTCGGTGCCGCCAATGAAGATGAGGAGTGTTTCTGCAGGATCAACCTCCCGATCTTCGTGCGGGAAAGTGCCTCCCACGTACATAGACAGATCGTCGCTCTTATTGAGGATGATGTCGTTCAGGAACGGATCGAACCCATCCATACCGAGTTCCGCAACCGCAAAGGCGTGTGCCGTCTTGGCAAGAAAGCGAAGGAAGTGGCTGCGGTTCACATCACCCAGCTTCATCGCGACATTGGCTTCGCCAGTTTCCTTCGCAATTTTCCGGCTGATCTCATAGACGCGGGGTTCGAAATAACTCCACGGTCGCCCGCGACCGCTGTCTGGGCGCGCGCCATCGAGTGTGATGCGCGCCTCTGGAAACTGCCACAAATTGAGTGCCAGTGGTGCCTCCTCCAACGGAAAGGGGCGTGAACCGAGATCTCGAGTGATCTTGCCGCTTCCATCGACTGCAACGAACGGAATATCCACGTGCTTTGGCCGGTCTTTTTTCTTCGTTCGGCTCGGAGCATCAATTTGGAGCCGGAAGTTGCCGAGCTGCTTCTTCAGCACCTCCTGTTCATAGGGTTGAATAATCGCTGCGCATGATTTGCATGACGCCTTCTCGAATATCAGAGTGTTGTGACCGAGTGCGTACGGGATTATGTGCTCGTCGGTGAGATCATTTTGCGAGAACGCCCCGCCACAATAAATGCAGGCGCCCGGTGAAGGGATGCGGCGCTTTTCGTGCTTGTCGATCTCGTATGTTTTCGTCCTCATCCACTAAAGGTAGGCGAGTGAGCGCAGTGTTGCCAGCGTGAGAGCTGTGCCACGACTGCTCAAGTTGGACTTTGCAAGGTCGACAGCCCTCCGCTGCTTTACGAAGTTTACGAACTTGACGAACTGACAGTTAGCGGTTATATTCGCGGGAAAGGAGATTGACGAATATGTCGACCGCAAAGACCATAGAAAAGGCAGGGCATGGTAGTGACCGCGTAGCTGTGCCAAACGTTGCGTTTTCAACAAAGCTACCCCGCAAGGCTGCCTTTGAGAAAGCACTAATCAGGCAGTATGGTGAGGCGGTTCGTCTTAGCAAGGAGGCTGGGCATAGTGTCAGCTTCCGCGTTGTGGTGGATCCAAAGGCGGGCGCGCAGATGATATCGCTCGTGGAGGAGCAGCCAAACGCATTTCCGGTTGAGGAGACCGGCGAACCCAGCGATGACCTCAAGGCAGCTCTAACAGAAGCCCGAGCCCGCGGGAAAAAGCGTGTCTCCGAAATACTTGCCGCAGACGATATGCTCACCGCTGAAGCGTTCGCCGACCTGCTGGGCGTGTCGCGCGTGACGGTCAATACGCGGCGCCAAAGTGGTCAAGTTCTCGGGCTCGATGGGGCCAAGAGGGGCTTCCGCTTCCCTGCCTGGCAACTCGATGATGATGGCCGTCCGTTCGAAGCGCTGCCCGAACTCCAACAAATCCTCGGTGGCAGTGCCTGGGCTGTCTACAGGTTTCTGGTAACACCGCAAGGCGGTCTCAACGGGCAAACCGGACTTGAAGCGTTGCGGAGTGAGAAACCTGATGAGGTTATCGAAGCTGCCAGGGGCATTGCTCACGGTGACTTCAGGTAATGCCAGCAACTGCGCCGCCCGCCGGCTTCAAGAACGCAAAGCTCGATATTGAAATTGTTCCTGCCGGAAAGCGGTTCGGACGCATCTACCTGGATACCTATCCGGATCCGCTAGGTTTCGGAAAAAGCCCGAGCCGGTTCAGCGATCCGCGGCGTCGGATCGCCGAAAACCGGTTCGGGGTCCTCTATCTCGGCGAGACCTTGAAGGTTTGTTTCCTGGAAGCTCTCCTTCGTGATCGCCGGGATGGGCAAATCGGCGACCTTCCGATCGAGGAAAAAGAGATTCACTCTCGCCGGTTTGCCGAGATCGAGACGATAGGGGATCTTCGTCTCGTCGATTTGCGTGACGATCATGCCATTCGTATGGGGGTGCCTTCGGACGTGGCGAAGGCTTCGCGCCAGAGCCTTGCTCGTGCTTGGTCGTTGGCCCTCTACGAACACAAATCTTCGCCGGACGGCATCATCTACCCCTCTCGGCTCAATGGTCATATCAATTTGGCAGTTTATGATCGCGCTATCCCCAAATTGGCACCTAAACGCGTGGTTCCCCTGATAGGCGCACCGGGGCTGGCATCGGTGTTGCGGGAGCTGCTGGTGGCTCTGGTTTGAGAAGAACGGCAGTTCTCGACCTGCGTGCTATCAGGACCGAGCTTTCCGAGGTGGCTTAGTGCTGGCCTCGATCATCCGATTGCGGCCGAGATACGTCCAGCACAACAACCGAGAGCTTTTCCTTCAGGTGAAGCGGAAGGTCATCTACAAGCATCGTCTCAAGTGCCTCGGCGCTCTCGGGACTGCCCGCGCCATCGCTCCTTTTCGGGGCCTTGAATTCTGTGCCGAACCAAAAGACGAGATAGATCCCAAAGCCACAGGCATCTGGATCCGCGGCATAATCCGCGAGCTGGGTCGACGCGGCCATCCAGAGCTCGCCGTTGTAGTGCCGTTTGGCCTCGATTGGCAGATTCTTGCCGGCGTGGCTCAGCATTAGGACGTCGACCCTGGTGTTTTCACCGCGACGGGCCTCGGGAAGGCTCGCTGCAATGCCGTATCCTTCGAAGCGCGGACGAAGCAGCTCCAGAAGGCGGTCCCTGTCCTCGTTCTCGATCTGTGGTTTGGTTGCCGTCCCGTACTTATCGGTGTTCCAGAACCGCTTCCAGGGCGTCTCACTGCCGGTCCTCAGCGTGCTCTTGTACCTCTCGACCTCTTCTAAAACGACGGCCGCTAGATCCGACGGAGTAGCGGGAGCGCCGTTTGCGAGCGCGCTCATCAGATGACTCACTGAAGGCGCCGTGAATTGCTCGTCGCGCAACTTGCGGGCGTGTTCCGCTGCTGCATGAGCAATATGGGGCGCCCAGCTCGAATCGACCTTGGCAGAGAGTTCTTTCAGGTGTTCACCTGCTTCAGCCGAATCTGAGGCTCCAAGACGCCGGATCGCGGACCTGACAATCCCGCTCACTCCACCTGAGTGCCGCCAGTCATCGTCGCGAGCCGGGTGTTTCTTACCAAGAACGCCAATCCTGATTCTGTCCAGCAGGTCGATGTCAGGACATAACTCATTGAATGTCTTGGCGAGGTCTCCGTTTGGAGCCAACAGAGCAGATTCGAGGTCCTGTTCTGAGAGCTGATCGGCAAATTCCTCAGGCATCAGCGCCAGGCCGGCGAACGACCAGATATCTCGTTGCTTCTGCTCTAGGTCGTCACGTTCCAAGGTACGGCGTGCAAGCTCTACCAGTTCACCGATGTTCGAGCTTTCGGCGCATGCCCCAATCGCCTGCCTAAGGGCGAGATCTGGCAGCCCTGGCCTCTCGCAAAGCAGGTTAAGCATACACAGGGAGACGAATGCCGGTTGATCAGCATTCGTAAGATGATGGATGGCGTGAAGGTTATCATCGCCGGCATCAAGAGCGGTGTTCCAATACCGCAGCATTATGTCAGCGCCCTGCTCGGGATCGCTGGCCAGCCGGTCGACTGCCCAGGCAGCGATTGAAGGATCGCCTTCGCGGCTGAAATAGGCTTGCCGAAGCCCGACCAAAGCGACGATCAACGGAGACGCGCCGATATCGGTTTCACGGCCATGCAACAGCGCCTGATGCAATCCTGACCCAACGACATATTCTTGGGGGTAAGCGCCATTGGTGGCTTCGGCTTTGCCAAGGGCCTCTACGCTGACCTTGATATCAGTGTGGATCGTAAACTGAACGAAGCCCTCGGCGATCGCCGCCGCGATCTCCTCATTTGTGTACTTGATGATGTTTTCGAATGGCGTCTTGTCCTGGCTGATCCGGCCATTCCGATAGTGCTCGGCAGCCCATCTCAAAACACCGAACTGGGTGGGAGCACCGCTTGCGATCACGGCGAGATTCGGCGTCAGCTCTGCGATATTGCCATTCCGTGATTTCTCCGTTTCTTGGTCCTGCCTGGCCTTTCGCTTCGCCTCTTTGCTTTTCCATCCTGCGTTGGGGTCAGAGAGGAGCGATTTGATAAAGCCCTTGAAACCGCCTTCCTGCTCCAGAAGCGAAACGATCGGCTCTTGCCATTTCGGCCAGCGATCTTCGCTGCGGGCCGCATAGGCGGCGATCTGAAACATCCTCTTTCGGGCCGCGCGCGAGTTCGTCGCATGAGCGGCGTCCAACAATCCTTGGATCAATGCGTCGGATGGCAACCTTCTTGCGGTCGAAATATATTCGTTGCTGACCACCCAAGGGCCCTCCTCGGAGGAGCTTTCCTCCACGAGGGCAAGGAACAGCTCCAGCTCGCGACAATCTGAATCACGGTCAATCCATCTCCGAATGGCCTCGACAACATCGCTGTCGAGCATATCCCATCGGTGTTCCCGAAGGTTGCCGAGCCACGTTAGAAGACGCACCTCTGATATGTCCGGGCTGGCATCGATCGTGGCCACAAACGAGCGGTTGAGAAGCGACTGCACCTGCGATTTGTGCCGGCGCGCAACATCGCTTCTTCCAATACCCCTATCCCTTTTGTCGTTGAGCAGTTCGAGGGTGACGGCGCCGCGCAGGACCTTCGGAATTTCACCCGCCAGCAGCTGCGTGGCGTACTCACGAATACGCAGCGACAGTTCGCTGGCGGCCAGCTCGGTGAAGGTGATCGCCGCGATGCTGCGAGGCGGTGTTCCATCCAGCATCAGCATGACGACGCGACCGGCAATCAGCGATGTCTTGCCCGTGCCCGCGGCCGCCTCGACAAGCAGCGTCCTGTCGAGTTCGGTGAGAACACGATTGCGTTCGGTGGCATCGCTCAGCATCACGGCTCCGCCCAGAGTGGTACGAGCTGCTGCTGAGCGGCGTTGAAACCTTCCAGTTTCCGTCCGCGATAGCGGTCGAGTGCTGCCGGCAGTGCGATCCTGAGGTCATTGTAGCCTGCAAAGGCGTCCGGCCCGGCATAGGCCGCTCCACTTTTGAGCCCATCGACCGCGATGTCAATGTACCGCAGAACTGTCTGCTCTGCGTGCTCGAGCGTGTCCGCATCAAGAGCAGCCGCAGGACCCATGGTGTCGAGATAAACGAGCCGGGCGATGATGGTGCTCGCTTCCGGGATGAGCTGCCGGATCGTGATCGCGTAGAGCGCGCGCTGAAGTTCCGCCCCACCATCCAGAGTCACCTCCCGCAGATTGCGCGGCGTCGTGCCTGTCTTGTAGTCGGACATCCGCACACCGCGCCGGTCCGGCTTCACATCGACACGGTCGATGCGGCCCTTCAGACGGATGCCGGATTGGCCGATCATCACTTCCTGGCACTCGTCCCAAGGATCGATACGTCCTTCTGCCGATCGCGAACTTCCAAACGGGACCTCGCTGAAGCTACGAGTCCCAGGACCGAAGCGTTCGTCGATCGTCAGGCCACGTCGCGCGCGCCGGCGTGCCTCCTCGATCGTGTCCAGCCACAGCAACCTTGGCGGCACCGCCTGGGTCAACGGCCACCGTTCGGCGATGTCGCCGGCGGCCGCTCCCAGGGCTTCGTCGATCTCTTCTGGCGTCGCCCCGACGAGGCCGGGCGTGGGTTCGATGCGTTCGATCGCCAGCCGCAGCAACTCGTGCACGAGATCTCCGAAGGTAACAGGATCGAGCTGCAGAGGCTCAACGGCAAGTTCAGGCGCGGTCATCCCCAATGCGCGCAGCCATACAAAGCCGAGCGGATCGCGCAACAGGCGTCGCAGTGACGTTGCCGATTGCGGCATGCTCAGCGCGCGGACAACGGCAGGATGGTCTTTTCGGAATCCGCCATCGTGCGGCGTGGGTTCCAGCCGGATTGTCCAATCCGTCCAGCAGGACACAACCCCCTGGATACGTGGAAGCTTCAGCGCATCATCGATACGGGCGAGCAGCCGATCCCCTTGGCTGAACGCGTGATCGGGGGTTCTGGTCCGCGGAAGTGAACGCTCCGTGACCTGGCGTTGCAGCAGCGCACTCCTGGCAAGGAATGCGCCTTCGGCCGCGCGTCTGCTGCGCGACAGCGACGCGCACGAGCCTGGGTGACTTACAAGTATCTCGTAGGCCAGTCGATCGCGTTCGAGCCGCGAAAGGTCCACCAAGTCGCGCTCGCTGAGGACGTGATCGGGCAGCAGCGGATCCACACTATCGGCACGGGGCCAGCTCCTGCTCGAAAGCCCGAGCAAGCGCATGTGCTTGCGTGGCGCACCGACCAGGTCAGCCGCCTTTGCCCAGACGACATTGTTGGCGGGATCGCTTTCGTCGGCGATACGCAGTGTCGTAAGAGACATTTCCATCGCCGATGCCGGTCCCAGGCGAAGGGCTTCTCGCCAGACCCCGAGGCTCTTTCCGCGCAGCAGTGTCTCCCCCAGCTTGACCGCCGCTTCAGGTCCGGCGTCAAGGTCACGCAGCACTGGCATGATGGTCGCTGCGATGGAGGACCCATCGGCACGCGTAAGCGGCTCGAGACTGCGGGCCCAATGCTCCGGTTCAAACAGACCCGCTTCGGTGGGAATGCCTTTCATCCAGTCAGCCGGAAGGGCTTCCGACAGAAAGGGCGAGAGCAATGACAGGCGGCGGACGCGATCCTGCGACAGACCATTGATCATCACGTCCGCCAATGCCGCGCAGGCCTGGCCGGCACGGGTGCTCAGTGCGGACACGCCGCAGACCATTGATCATCACGTCCGCCAATGCCGCGCAGGCCTGGCCGGCACGGGTGCTCAGTGCGGACACGCCGCTGGCGAAATGAACGGGAAGCTCGGCATCCGAGGCGAGGACCATCATGTGGTCGTCCCAGGCGCCGAGGTCAGCGCTCGCGATAGCTATGTCGGAAGCCTGTGTTCTTCCGTCGCTCAGCAACTCGCGGGCCCAGCGAAGGGCCTCCACTACCTCCGCACGGGGATCGGCACAAACATCGCAGATCAGATCCCGGGAGGTCTGCGTAGCCGTCGGCAGCAATGTGCCAGGAAACCAGCCGCGGTCGCTTGTGCCGGGCGCATCCCAAGTGACGTCGATAACCTCAGCGAGGGCCTTAACGAAGGGCCGCCAAAGCGGGTCGATTGAAATCAGCCGGTGGAAATGCAGATTCCCGACCGTGGCACGGGCGTGTTCTGCGCCCGCAATCGCTCGGTCTCGAAGATCGGGGGGTAGCAGCGTGCCCATCGGAATATGGCTGCGCAGGTAGGCCTCGAGACGCCCCAGATCGCTCAGACGGGCGCTCGCGAACCGCGGATCGTCGAACCGAATGTCCGCAGCCCACACGCGCGCCAGGCTAGCGAGCGCGGCCCGCGCCATGCCTGGCCGTGTCTTGACCGATTCCAACTCTTCAAAGGCGAGCTCGGAGAGCGCCCGAGCAACGATCGGAACGAGTGTGGCGTGGTCTGCGGGCCGGCTGAAACCGCCCGCCAGCCTGGCTTCGAGCAGGGGGAAGGTTGCCACATCGCGGCCATGGTCTCTCTCGCGCGCCGCCGCGACACGCTGCATTCGAAAGGCGAGGGTACCTTCGACGATGACGGTGTGACGCTTCATGGCCAAGATCTTCTCGCTGCCCCACCTCTCTTAGTGCTGCATCGAGGTCAGCTCGGCTCGACGCTGTGCCCAGTTGTCGAGAACGACGAATTCGTGAAAGTCGCAACCGGGATGCCTGCAAACGACACTAGGCTGGACTTGGCCCCCTTCGCTGATCCGATGTCCCTTGAGCGTCAACCGGTGACCACGCGGACAGGTCAGCTCGGCTTTAAAGATGTGCTCGGTGGAGGGGTGACAGGCGTTCCAATTGCCTGGAGGTGCTGCCCCGGCCCCCCGCCAAAGCGCCAGGCGAATCCGCGGTCGAGGCACATAAGGTTGAGTGGGCCCGGGCCGCGGCCTAGGTGGTCGGCTCGGCCAGAATGCGCGCCACAGGGATTTTGCCCAATCAACCAAGACTTCGATTCTACGCAGCAAGGACCTCTTCCTTTCCCGCCAGACTTTCCGGGCGCAGCACAGTCCCTTCCTCGTCGAAAGCGTAGAGCCTGTCGATGCGAACACCGTTCCATTCGAAGCGATAATGCGTTGTCTGAATAGACCGGCCGAGCACCTGTCCCTTGAGGACGGCAATGGCAGTTGCCGTAGGCCGCTCGGCTGGTCGAAACAGAATGCCGTCGACATCGAGCGGAACGGCGTCGCCCAATGACCAACGTTGCTCTTGCGGAAGCTCGGCCGAGATCTGTCGCAGATCGATGAACCTGCCATCGATGGGCGTCTTCAACATCCGCATGTCGAGACCGGTTGCCGCTTCCTTTGTGCGCGACAGAAAGCGCGACCGGCGCGCGACCGAGACCGCCAGCGCCGTCTGCGGCGTGTCGGCGAGCTCGAGGCAAGATCTCTCGGGGGCAAAGAACGTCGTGCCCTCGGGATTCTCATAGGTGAATGGAGCGAGGTTCCAATTCTGCATCAGAGCGGAATCGAGCTTGGGTCCCTCGCGCCGCGCCGCTAGGCGCTCCTGCAGGCGGAGGCGGGGATTGGTCTTGTTCTCGACTTCGACCAGCGCTTCAAACTGCTCGGGCGCGACGAGGTCGCGATAGACCGAGACCGGCGGGAAGCGCGAGGGGATCAGCCGGTAGCCGTTCGCCGCAAAGCGCACGATAGGGTAGTTATCCACCGCGCTGGGCATCGAGGTACCGCCGAACCGCATAGATATCGATCACCTTTCCCCCCAGCATAACGTCCAGCGCGCTATCGCCTTTGAAGAAGTCATTCGGTGCATGGATCCAGGCGTCACTGGCCTGGTCGGAAGTGTAGAGAATTTGCAGCGCCTTCCAGATCGACAGCAGGTGAGAGAGGCGCTCGACAGTGTCCGGGGGGACGGTTCCTCCCTCCTTTTTCCACTTAAAAAATGTTGAGCGCGGCGGTGACCCCAGAAGGATCATCTGTTGGTCGGTGGAGAGGTTCCATCGCTCTGCCATCCGAAAGAAGGCCTGCAATTCTACAGGAATCCGTGTTTGCCCAGCGCCTGCTTGGGCGCCGGGAGCGCTTTCTCCCATGGCTATTGTGCTCCAATCTCATTTTAGACTTGACGACGAGTTTAGTCCACACATAGACTGTCCACAGTGGGACTCGAATCGAAGTTTAGTCCAATAACGGACGGCGTCAAGAGTCCCAGGAATGGAGATTGACCGATGAGCGCTAATGCCGAACTGGCCCGTGCCGAGTCCTATTTCTTGAACGACGCGCCCGTCACGTCCCGGGATAGGATCGTGACCGGCCGGGAAGTTCTGACGCGTGGCCAGCTGAAGCCGCCGTCCGACTACCGTCTGATTCTCGCCGCAGCGGGCCGGACCGAACTCGTAGAGCTCGACGCCGAGATCGACCTGCGAGAGTATGAAACCCCGCGATTCTACGCTTTGCAGAGCGACCGCGTCTTCTCCTTCACCGTCGATGAAATCGATCAGGTGTGGGCCAATGAGACGATCCCGGTTGACCTTCTGGTCGCGCTCGTTGCCATGCCCCCGGATCGCGAGCTCCTGCTGGAGCGCACCGGCGAGCCCGACATCGTCTTGTCGAGCGGTGGGACGGTGTCCTTGGCCGGTAAGGCCGTCGAGCACCTGCGTACGCGTCCCAAGGCTACGCATGAACTTGTCGAGGTGACGGTGTTCACGACCAGCGGTACCTTCCCGGAAGAAGGCGCGCTGCGCGTGCCCCCGGTCACCGTGGTGAAGCAGGTCCTGGCGCGCGCCGCTGCCAAACTCGACCTGACTGACACGACCGACTGGGTCGTGACCGTCGGGGGGCGTGATATCAATCCCAATCACAGCTTTACTCAGAACGGGCTGTCCGGCCGGGTCGAGCTCGAATGGGGTCCGCGCGAGGGTGGCGGCGGTGCTTGAACAGCTCTCTCGCGCCAAGTTCGAGGGTGACGTCGGCCGCTTGAGCGCGCGGACCGTCGTCCATCGCAGCTGGACGGTCGTTTCCGCCCAGTATCCGATTTTCGATGTCGTCTTCGGACACTCGAGCGCGGCGCCGTTGCGCATTCGCATGGTCTGCTGTCGCTTGGCACTTAATTGTAAGAATGCGCCGGTTTGGTTCAGGCTTTGCATTTAATTGTGAGAATATTGGCGGGCGGATTCTCAAATTAACTGCATT
>PAKZ01000039.1 GCA_002706335.1 Ahrensia sp. | reverse complement strand
TGAAAGGACACCGTAAGGGGAAGCGATGGCGAAGAGCGGTGGATAATATTTGTGCCGATTGGCCGGATTTCGGGGATTTGCGGCGGGGGCTATCCCTCACTCCGTCATCCTCGGGCTTGACCCGAGGACCCATTCCGAGATGTTCGAAACCTCCTCCGAACATCAGAATGAGCAATATTCTTCACGCGGTTTTGACCGAAGTCGGCGTCACGGAATGGGTCCTCGGGTCAAGCCCGAGGATGACGACCTTGTTAGACGGTGCAGCTAATCTCCACCATCACTTCCCCCACCCTTTATCCACCGGCCCTCCGCTTTCGCTTCGGGCGTTCCTCGCTCCAATCGACAAATCGTTGTCGATTGGCCGGCTTCGCCGACCGCTCTTCACCCCCTCAAGGGGGAGGGAGTCTGACATCGCGACCCTGCGGTATCGCAGGAAACGCCACGACCCGTTGGCCCTGAAAGGCTCTAGAACGCCTGACTGACACCCAGCTTGCCGCCATACGCCTCGAAGCCCTTCTCGCCGATGCCGTCGTAGTGGCCTGAGATCGACAGGCTGAGACCGTTGTCGTTGGCGACATCGAAGCCCGCTTCCACCTTGGCGCGAATGCCCTCCTCGGCCAGACCCGGCTGGCTTGAGACGGCTGTAGCCGTGTTTGTCTGGTCGAAGGTCCAGATGCCGGTGACCGTGGTGAAGGGCGTGACGACCGCACCGTTCTCCATCGCGATCTTCCGACTGATTGTAGGGCCGAAGGAGAATGTGCCCGTCTCCGTGGTCACGGACGGGACCGGGGTCAACAAGCTGTCGACATAGGCTTCCGACTGTTCGCGGAACCATGACAGCCGCGCTTCAGGGCTGACAGTGAAAGCCCCCGCCTCGAACTCTCCGATCAGCGCCGCAGTCGCCAGCCAGCGTTCGCCGTCGAAGGCGTCCTCATAGGTGCCAGCCGGGCTGACATGGTTGTAGGACTGCCCAAATGCACCACGGGCGTCGAGATAAAGACCGTCGGCAAGCTTGGCCGTCATGTAGGGACCGATCATGAAGCCCCAGCCATCCGCCGTGCCGGTTCCCGATGACGCATCCATGTCGATCCAGTCGAACTGGGTACCGAGACCGACCAGCAAATCCCTGGTCACAAGATAATCCGCTCCGGCATGCAGGATGGCGAAAGTGCCGTCTCCCGCCGTCGCGTTGAACCTGCTGTACTGGCCCTCCGCCCAGATGTCGTAACGCTGGCTCATCGGATCGACGCCGCCATCCGCATCGGCGTCGCCATCTCCGAACATGGCAAGCGGGGCAATGCCGCCAGCGGCGCTATCCCGCTTCGAACCGGATGGAGCAAAGGCCGAGGCGGGCGTCAGGCTGCCGTCCATACCGAGTGACTGCTTCTCCGCCGCAGACAACGAACCGGAATAGGCAAGCGCCTGTGTGTTGCCCGAGACATGGCCGTTGGCCTCGGGCGCACCGAGAAGACCTGTCGCGACACTGCCAACGTTACCGGACAGGCCCTGCTTACGGCCTTCGGCACGATAGTTGCGCAAGCTGTAGGCAAACGAGCCGCTGTCCTTGCCGACCGTCAGGGCGACGGGCAGGTTGTCATTCCGGTAGGCCAGACCGAAGCCGCTCACGCCGCCATTGTTGGCGTAGATCCCCTTGAGGCGGTTCAGGCGTCGCTGCGCGTTCGGACCGTGTTGGAGGATCAGCCTGGAGCGAAGCTCCTGCATCGCGCCGATGAGGGCGACAGTCTCAACTGCCGTGTGGCCGACTGTTACGCTGACAAGTTCACTGTCTTCACCGTCGTCGCCATCCGCAACGGTGACCTCGACCTCGTAGATGTTGTCAGCGCCGGTATCCTGCGGGTTGTCGAAATCCGGGGCTGCCTTGAAGGACAGTTCGCCGGTGTCCGGGTCGATCTGGAACAGGGCCTGATCGTCACCGCCGGTGAGCGAATAGGTCAGGCCGGAGCCCTCGCTGTCAACGTCGTCGTTGGCGTCGATGTCAGCAACGAAGGTTGTGTTCTCGTCGATGGTGTAACTCGTCGGACTGGTGATGGTCGGGGCAGAGTTGAGGCCGCAATTTTGCTGAAAGGCCGCGTCTCCATCTGCAAAATCCGCCTCTTCCAACGTCAAGGTAATTGATGCGGCGGCATTTCCAGACACGTTTTGCGTATTTGTAAATGTTATCGAAGTCCCCGGTGTCAATCTCTCCTCACTGGAGAATATATAAAAATAGTTTTCATCGTTCAAATAAGCAACTTGTCCACGAATTATTGGATCATCACTTTGCCATACGTCTTCGACGCTAACTCCATTAATATTAGACACATATTGATATCTACAATAAACGCCGATGTAGCGATTAGAATTGGCGACAACGGGAGACGGCAAACGATTATCGCCCGTGACCGTGAAAGCCGAGGCGGAACCAAGCAGCATAAGCGAAGCAGCCGAAGACAGTGCGAGCGCCTTCATCAGTCTGGAGCTGAAGGCCACCAGTCCCCGTGTGATCGTACCAACCATGCGTCTTCCCCCTGTGCCCGACCGATGAAGCGGTCGAGTATGATGTTGTTCTCGGCTCAACCGGGGGCGAGGCCGGCTGCCCGGCGACACCTTCGGTTTTGCTCGTAGAGCCGAGATAGCTTGATGAAGAAGTTGACGCGCGTCGCTGAAACCATGTGATCGTCCTCGATCACAATGGCCATTTCGCAAGTTAACCCGCAGCAATCCCCCAGAATTCCCCTGAAAAATTAATGGATCAGTCCTGTTCCAGTTACACAACCCGACGACCGATCTTTTTTGGGATGGTTTCTTATTGTTGCATATGCATCACAGGTTTGGTGACTATTCCACGAGATTCACAAGACATGCTCGCGAGGCCGTGACGGCGAAACGGCAAGGCTGAGGGTCCGGCAGGCACTTGGCCGGAATTATGCGCGCTGAGGGAAATCCCGGCTCACGACGAGTCCGGCTCCTCCGAATACCGCGCCCATGAATGGAGTTCCTTGAGGATCTCGTCTATCTCGTAGCGCGGCCGCTTGCGGCGGCCTGGCGGATAGCCGGGGCGCATCGGGGAGAGGCAGGAGATGCCCCGCCGCGCCTTCCGGCGGGCGAGGCGGAGCGCTTCCCTGTCGAGATTGTCGAGCGCGTTTTTCAGTGCGATCAGGCGGCGGCAGAGGCGTTTGGCGTCGACCGGGTCGCCGGGTTCGGGAAGCTTGATCTCCGGAATGGGCGTCCGATCGCGGCCGTCCATGAAGGTGATGCGCGGGACGGTCTTGCCGTAGCGGCGGCGCGGGCCAAAGTGGAACTGTTTTCTGGGGTCGATGAGGGAGAAGACGGGCGGACGGGTCAAGAGCTTTTTGGGTGCCTTTTGTGTTGGACGATCAACGACGCCGGCGAGGCCGCGGCTGCCGGTGAAGACAGGGCCTGAGTTTGGCATCGCGGCCCCCCCTCTTGCAAAAGCCAAGGGCTTAGCTGTTATTTCTCCCGCACGCAGGGGGAGAGTGGCGGGTTCGATATCCCTCGCAGCGATCAGGATCAGGCGGCGAAGGGCGGATTCGGCGGGGCGCAGGATGCGGTGGATGTAGTTGTGAGTGGCGCGGGGCAGGGTTTCCACCATGCCCTTTTCGTCAAGGCCTATGACGAGCGAGAACAGCATCTCGACGACGCGCGTAAGAAGCTCCTTGTTGCGGGCGACAACCGCGTCCCAGTTTATGCCTGGAGCCGAGTAATACATGGCGACCGTCTTTTTCCGCCCTTGAGTTTCGCTCCCGCTCGCTGGCGGGCACCTGAAGAATAGGGACGGCGGCGAAGCGGTGGACAAAAGCGCCGGGGAAAAACCTGGCGAGGCGGCGCGAAAGGAGGTTTTCCGCGGTTTCGTCAAAAGCGTCTTGTCGTCACTGTCCATCGAAAGCACGGCGCGGCTGGCCGTGACACCGCGTCGCTCTCGCCGCGATTGATCTCGGCCCGCAATTGTCCGAAGCTCGGCATCGGCAAGCGAGGGAGGATGCGATGCTCGATGGCCGATGCACCTGCGGCGAGGTCCGCTACCGGTTGAAGGCGAAGCCGCTCTTCGTCCATTGCTGCCATTGCCGCTGGTGCCAGCGCGAGACCGGATCGGCCTTTGCGCTGAATGCCCTGATCGAGGCCGAGGCGGTGGAGCCGCTCGGCGGCGAGCCGGTCGGCGTGGCGACGCCCAGCGAAAGCGGCAAGGGCCAGATCATTCATCGCTGCCCGACCTGCGAGGTGGCGGTCTGGAGCGTCTATTCCGGCGCCGGGCCGGATTTCCGCTTCATCCGCGTCGGCACGCTGGACGATCCCGACGCCTGCCCGCCCGACATCCATATCTATACCGAAAGCAAGCAGCCATGGGTGGTGCTGCCGCAGCACATACCGGCCATGGCGCAGTATTACCGGCGCTCCGAACACTGGCCGAAGGAAAGCCTCGAACGGCGCGAGGCGGTTCTGGCGAAGCGGCGCGGCTGAGGGCCTGAGCCTAACCGTGCCCTGATGGTTTCGCGCCGCGACTTGCGTTAGACTTCTGCTCAGGAGGAGAAATCGATGGTCGCGTCGCGCGAGAAGCTGCTCGTCGCCTTTCTGCTCGCCATCTGGGCGGGGCTCTTCGTTTGGTCCTTCATCGGCTTCTCGGCGACCGAACCGACGGGCGACGGATTCACCCGCGGCTTCAATCGGGTATCGGGCTTCCTGCTCTGGCAGTTCGCCGCCGGCATCGTCGCGGTGCCGACCTATATGGTCGGCCGCGAACAGGCGCGCGGTTCCGCCTTGCGCTGGGCAAGCCGATTGCCGCTCGCGCTCGCCACCGCGCTGCTGCTCGCCATTGGCGGCGTGATCGTCTGGGCGCGGCTAGCGGGCTAGGCTTCCTGCCGCGACAGCCACCACGTCGTGTTGTTGCCGTCATCGACGCCGCCGCGCCGGTCGCCGTCGGGCTTCGGTTCCAGCGGCTGGACGACCGTACCGCCGGCATCGAGCGCCCGTTGGAACGCCTGCTCCACGTTGGCGCAATAGACATGCACATTGCTTTTCGGCCCCTCCGCCATTTCGCCCATCATGAGCACGGTGTCGTCGATCCGGGCTTCCGCATGCATGATCGAGCCGTCGTCGCGGCGATGGATACGCAACGGTTCGGCACTGAACACCTTCGCGACGAAATCGAGCGTTTTTTGCGCGTCGGGGACAATCAGATAGGGCGACAGGCTGGTATAGCCTTCGGGTTTCCAGGTCATGGCGTATCTCCTTTTCCCGAACGCTAGCGCATCCGACGCGCCGCCGATTGAAAAAATGTTCCGTTCCCGGCCCCGCAGGCCCGGCCGGGCTTTTCAGGCGCGGCGAAAATCGTGATAGAAAGCGGCCATGTTCATTCCATTCTTCCTCGAACTGAAGGCCGCCAAGGTTCCCGTCTCGCTGCGCGAATATCTCTCGCTGCTGGAAGGCATGGAGGCAGGCCTCGTCACCTATGACGTCGAGGGCTTCTATTTTCTCGCGCGCGCCGCGCTGGTGAAGGACGAGCGCCATATAGACCGGTTCGACCAGGTGTTCGCCCACGTCTTCAAGGGGCTGGAGGCGGTCTCCGGCGAAACCGGGATCGACCCGATGGCGCTGCCGGAGGAGTGGCTGCGCCGGCTGGCCGAAAAGCATCTCTCGGAAGAGGAAAAGAAGCTGGTCGAGTCGCTCGGCGGGTTCGACAAGCTGATGGAGACGCTGAAGGAGCGCCTCGAGGAGCAAAAGGGCCGCCACCAGGGCGGTTCGAAATGGATCGGCACGGCCGGCACCTCACCCTTCGGCGCCTATGGCTACAATCCCGAGGGCGTGCGCATCGGCCAGCACGAAAGCCGGCATCGCCGCGCCGTGAAGGTCTGGGACAAGCGCGAATTTAAAAATTTCGACGATTCGGTCGAGCTCGGCACGCGCAACATCAAGGTGGCGCTGAAACGGCTGCGCCGCTGGGCGCGGCAGGGCGCGCATGACGAGTTCGATCTCGACGGCACGATCAAATCGACCGCCGAACACGGCTATCTGGACGTGAAGATGCGGCCCGAGCGCCGCAACGCGGTGAAGCTCGTCATGTTCTTCGATGTCGGCGGCTCGATGGACGACCATATCCGCGTCGTCGAGGAGCTGTTCTCGGCGGCGCGCGCCGAGTTCAAGCACATGGAATATTATTACTTCCACAATTGCCTCTACGAGAGCGTGTGGAAGGACAATCGCCGCCGCCGCCATGCCGAGCGGATCCCGACTTTCGACGTGTTGCATACCTACGGACCGGACTACCGGATCGTCTTCGTCGGCGACGCGACGATGAGCCCCTACGAGATCGCCATGGCCGGCGGCTCGGTGGAGCACTGGAACGAGGAGGCCGGCGCCGTGTGGATGCAGCGCGTGCTCGACAAGTTCCCCAAGACGATCTGGCTGAACCCCGAGCGCGAGGACCGCTGGCGCTTCACCCAGTCGACGCAGATGCTCAACGAAATCATGGGCGGGCGCATGTATCCGCTGACGCTCAAGGGGCTGGACGAGGCGACGCGGGAATTGTCGCGATGACCCGAACGCTGACGCAACATCGATTGCAGGACTTTACGAAGCACGATTGGCAAGTCGTTTCAGATGAAAATCTCGATGCAATCTGGCCATATCTTGAACTGAAAACGACCCAGTTTCCGGGCGGGGAATACCTGTTTGCACGACCGATTGCCGGGCAAAGAAACCATCTGATTTGGGGCGGCAGTTACTCTCGAGAGAACTACACGATCAATGGCGTGCGCATCGAAGACGCTATCGAGAACAAGCTCTCCGCAGTGAATGGGGAAATCCTGCTGGCTAATCTCTCGATTCCAAATCCGATTGTCATACGCACTTGCAAATTCGATTTCGCGGTTTGGTCCGATTTCGTGGAAGCGAACGCCTACGACCAGCAAATGGCGATTGTCGCACCAACGGCAGGAATCTCGTTTTTTTTTGACGAAGAGCTCGAATACGTACTGTATTCACGTGTTGAAACAGAACACCCAGATCCGTTTCCCGGCATCACCGATCAAGATCTCGCAGAAGCGTTCGTTGCAGACAGTGCTGCGCACCGAAGGCATGGCGACCGGGTCAGATTGCCCTTTCTCCAGGAAGAGTTGCTGCCTGATACGGAAGAGAGACAATTCGCTGAACTCGTCTCCACTTGGATTGCCGAACTAGAGGCCCAATAACAGCACCTGCAGGTCCGCCACATTCGTGCCGGTGCCGCCGGTCATGACCAGCGCGTCGGCTTGCCTGAGCGCGTGATAGGCGTCGTTGCTGGCGAGGTAATCCTCGGCCGACAGGCCCTTGGCTTCCAGCGCCGGGATTGTCTGCGGTGTGACAAGGCCGCCCGCCGCGTCGGTCGGGCCGTCGCGGCCGTCGGTGCCCCCTGACAGGAACGCCCACTCCCTTGGTAAGGGAGTGCTCTCGCAGAGTTTCGCGAAGCGCAGCGCCATTTCCTGGTTGCGGCCGCCCTTGCCGGTGCCGGTGACATGCACGGAGGTTTCACCGCCGGCGAGGATGGCGGTCTTTTGACCGGCCGGGGCGGTTTGCCCGGCGTCGAGAAAGGCTTCGGCGGCGGCCTGCACGTCGCCCTCCAGCCATTCCGACAGCACGATGACCTCGTAGCCGCGATGATCCGCGGCGTTTTCGGTGGCGGAGAGGCTGATGCGGTTGGAGCCGACCAACAGGTTTTCGGTCGTGTGAACGAAGTCCTTCGCCGGATGCGAGGCACGCGCTTCCAGATGCGCCATCACGCTTTGTGGCAGGCGGTCGGCAAGACCGAGACCGCGGACAATTTCCAGCGCCTTTGCCGGCGGCGCGGGATCGGCGACGGTCGGGCCCGAGGCGATGATGGCGAGATCGTCGCCCGGCACGTCGGAGAGGATCAGGGCAAGGCCCTGCGCCGGCGAGATGGCGCGCGCCAGTCCACCGCCTTTCAGCCGCGACAGGGCCTTGCGAACGATGTTCATGGCGACGATGTCAGCGCCGGATTTGAGCAGCAGATCGTTCGTGGCGATCTTCTCCTCCAGCGTCACGCCCTCGACCGGCGCGGGCATCAAGGCCGACGCGCCGCCGGAGACAAGGCACAAAACGAGGTCGCTCGCCTTCGCCTGATGCGCGATGCGCTCTACCTCACGCGCGCCCGCCGCGCCGTTCTCGTCGGGCAGCGGATGCGATGCGCCGATGACCGTGACGCCGTCGATCTCGGCGACGTTTTCGTAATTGGTGACGGCGAGCGCCTCGGCGATCTTGCCTTCCGGCAGGGTTTCCAGCGCGGCGCGCATCATCGGCACCGCCGCCTTGCCCGCCGCGATCACGAAGATCCGCCCCGCCTTCGACCATTCGCCGTCATGGACTTCCAGCGCATTCACCACCGCGTCATGCGGATCCGCCGCGGCGACGCCGGCAAGGAAGATGTCGAGGGCGTCCTGTTTCAGTTCGTCGATGCCGGGCATGGTTTCCGTTCGCGCCATTTCGGTTCGCCGCACTTTTGCAGCGTGAAACCGGCTCTGTCACGTCCGGATGTGTCAGTAGGCATGACGTCCGGCCGAAAATCGGCTTTGCGGGGCCGATTTTTCAGCTAGCATGCGGCATGGCGTTAGACGAAGAGCTCAACCAGCGCTTGCGCGACCTGCTGGACGGCCTGCCCGGCCTCTCGGAAAAGAGGATGATGGGAGGGCTGTGCTTTCTCGTCGACGGCAACATGATCGGCGCGGCGCGGCGCGAGAAATCCGGCAATGCGCATTTCATGTTCCGGGTCGGCAAGGACAATGAGGAAGAGGCGCTGCGAGAGCCCGGCACAAGGCCGATGGAGCATGGCGGGCGGAGGATGGGCGGCTTCATCTGGCTCGACGAGGACGCCGCGACGCCGGAGGCGATGCGCGCCCTGACCTCGCTGTCCGTCTCCTTCGTGACGACGCTGCCGCCGAAATAGGAGGATACGCCATGCCTGCAACCGGCTTTTCCGGCTTCAGCGACGAAACCCTCGCGTTCCTCAACGGACTGAAGGCCAACAACAGCCGCGACTGGTTCGACGCCAACCGCAAGTCCTACGAGGCCGCGGTGAAGGCTCCCTCCAAGGCCTTTTCCGATATCATGGCTGGCGAACTGGAGCGGCTGACCGGCACGGCCCAGAAACCGAAGATCTTCCGCATCAACCGCGACATTCGTTTTTCGAAGGACAAGACGCCCTACAACACCCATATCCATATCTCGTGGATGCCTGTCGGCGGCGGCGAGGGCGCGCCGGCCTTCATGTTCGGCTTGTCGACGGAATACTGTACGCTGGGATGCGGTACGTTCGAGTTCCCCAAGCCAATGCTGGAGCGGTATCGCGAGACGATTGCCGGTGCGCGCGGCGAGGAACTGGGAAAGATGATCGACGGCCTCATCGCCGACGGCTACCGGCTGAACGAGCCGGCGCTCAAGCGCGTACCGGCCGGCTTTCCCGCCGACCACCCCCGTGCGGCGCTGTCGCTACACAAGGGACTTGCGCTGTGGCGCGATTTCGAGAGCTCGCAATCGGCGACTGAGCCGGACCTCATGAGAAAGTGCCTCGGCCATTTCGAGACGCTCCTGCCGTTCTGGCGGTTTCTCAGCGCGGCTGGATAATGGCGGAGACGTCGCCCGCGGCCGGCGATGAGCACGAGCCGGAAATGATGAACCGGCGCCTGACGGCCGTAAAACAGGGATTTTGGGGTCCGATTTAAGCCAATGTTAGCCACGCCTCATTTTTGACACGGTTCCCCTGTGCCGAAATGCACGTCGGCAACCTTTTGGAAGGGGTACTCTCCGATCATTCCAAGATAACGGCGCAAAAAGACGCCGCATCCAGGAGAGGCAAAATGGCTGCAAATCTACTTCCCCGTCTGATGCTGACGCTGATGTTCCTGTCGATCGTCGCCGTCGGCTACACCGTCAAAATGAACCAGGCCGGCGCGGACTTCGCCGCCGAAAGCTTCGAAGGCACGACCTTCGACCGCTCGTAAGACGCATATGCGCCGCCGCGTGAGAGACGCGGCGCAAAGCCGGGCCATGACGGCCCGCAACACTCCAAGAAAACCGATATATCGGAAACTGGTGATCCCGACAGGATTCGAACCTGTGACCCTCAGATTAGGAAGCACGTCGAGAAGCCGTGCGGATGGGTAAATGTAGGTCAATTGTTGATATCTTTCCAAGGAAAAACGCGACAGCATGGTTGATGCGGGTTGATCGTGGATAGTGCCCGCACGGTTCTTAATTCGGTACTTTTGGGCTTTTCGGCCCGGTACTTATCGGGGAACGGCCATGGCAGTTTTAAATCTCACAGAGGCGCGTATCCGGGATTTGCCGCTCGGTTCCGGTATCTGGCGCGACGAGCAGGCCAAGGGTCTTTTGGTGGTCTGTCACAAGACAACCAAGACCTATGCGGTCCAGGGCGATGTCAGACGCAACGGTCGGCATATTCGTACCGTCCGCGTCAAGATCGACCGATGCGACCGTATCGGGCTGCGTGAGGCAAGGCGGCAGGCGCGCGAGCTCATGAGCCGCATTCAGTCTGGCGAGGACCCCACCGCCAGGGCTCCTGAAACGGGAATCACGATAGCGGAATTGCTGGAGCGTTATGTAGCCGACCGGGAGCTGCGACCGACCACCGAAGAGAGCTACCGGACCCACGTCGCGAAATACCTCAAGGGGTACCGTACCCGGGCGGCGGCCGACATCACCCGCCAGGAGGTGCGTGACCTCTATGACCAACTCAAAACCCGCCACGGCAAAACCACCGCCTCCGGCGTCATGCGAACTTTCCGAGCACTCCTTAACGAAGCCATTCGGATCGATGAAACGATTGCCGACAATCCGGTGCAGCATCTTCGTATCGCGACCCCGAAACCCCGCACTGTGGCTCCGATCGATCTGGCAAAATGGTGGGCGAACACGGAGGAGTTGATGCCGCTTCGGCGCGACTTGCACCGCGCTTTCATGTTCACGGGCATACGCAAGACATCGCTTTTGTTAGCCGAACGACGGGATATCGACCTGGAGCGCGGTACGCTGCTCTTGCGTCATATGAAGGTCAATGGACCGATGATCGTGCCACTGTCCGATTTTCTCATTGAACTATTCCGGCGCAGGATGGACGAAGATGAGCGGATCGGAAGCCGCTGGCTCTGGCCAGCGCCAAAAGCGAAATCCGGTCATGTGGAGGTTGCACGTGAGAAGCATAAGGATGGTTTCCCATCGCCTCATGCCTATCGCCATTTGTACCGCACACTGTCCATCGCCGCAGGAGTCCCCTATGCGGAAAGCGCCCTATTGCTCGGCCAAAGACTACCTGGCGCTTCCGGCGGATACGTGCACCCCGAACATCTGGTAGAACACCTGCGTAAATATCAGCAGATGGTCACTGACTATCTGCTTCAAAGTGCCGGCGTCAGGAACGTGCGGAGGGAAACAAATGACGGATCGGCCAGCATTCCGGTCGTGGCGTAGCTACTGGAATTTCAGCAGAGAGGTGTCACGACGACGCAGGTACATCTGGTCCGAGGAGACCAAGGTGTTCCTCGATACAGTTGCCGCGACTGTCGACAAGCGCATCCGCGAGCTGCCGCCCTCCAAGGTGTTCTGGCGCGCTCAGCTGGGTCATGGGTGGCGTTTCGAGGACCAAATCGATGACGATATACCGGCAGCTTTTGAGCCCAAGCGAATGAGGCCGCTGGCGGATCGCGCTTACGAAGGGCGCGTCAATCCCAAAGGTATTCCATGCTTGTATATCGCGACGACAAAAGATTCAGCGATGTCCGAGGTTCGGCCCGGCGTGGGGTCTCTCATTTCGGTAGCCCAGTTTAAGACGACACGAGCTCTTAGGCTCGTGGACTGTTCGGTGCATCATGCAAGCCAAAAGTTTTACCTTGAGGAGCCGGACGCCGATGAACGCGAGGAGGCTGTTTGGGCCCAGATCGATCATGCGTTCGCCGATCCGGTAACACGGTCTGACGACACGGCAGGCTATGCTCCAACTCAACTCCTCGCGGAGCTCTTCGCTGACCTTGGATATGACGGTGTTGTTTACAAGAGCGCCTTTGGCGATGATGGGTTCAATATAGCTTTGTTCGACCTCGATGCGGCTGAACAGCTCAATTGCTTCCTCTACCGGGCCCGAAAAGCCGTTTTCGAATTCACCCAGGAGGACAACCCATATTTCATCCGAAAGAAATCGGAAGACTGAAACGTTGGTATCCGAGGTCGATTTTGGCTGATAGTGTGGTGTCGGTGGTGCGAATGCATCTGCGCCTCCTGGAGAAGTCGGTGGCCAACCGATGCGTTATCTCAAGGGACCTGTTCTATTGATGGCAATGGCAGCCATCCGACCGGATGAACAGGCACGTTAGCCGCAGGCACCCAACCCTGCGGAACCCGGACCGGCGGGAAGGATGCTCCTCTGACGACAAGAGGAGTCTATCCAATGGCTCAATCCGTAACGGCGGAAGACATCCGCTCTATCATGATCGATGTGCTGGATACCCAGCATTCCACACCGTGGTTCGATACTCATCGGGCTGCGGGCTATCTGGGGTGTACCTACGGCACCTTAAAATCTTGGCGTGCCCTAGGCCGAGGCCCCCGTTACCACGCCGTCAACGGCAATCTTATCCGCTACCATATCGATGACCTCGATGCCTTCATTCGCGGGGAGGCGAACCGGTGACGTTACGCCAGAACACACTTTTCGACGCGGACGCAATCGCGGAAGCGGAGAACGCGATGAGTTGGTTCCTGAGCAGGGGAAAAATTCTCATCCCGCTGCGGTCTCAAGACAAGCGTCCGCTTTCGGATTGGCGGACTAAAACCTTCAAGCGTGAAGAACTGTTGGCGCATCTATTGGGCGGCGGAAATTTGGGTTGGCGCCTAGGCAGGGACGATCTCGTCATCGACATTGACCGAAAACATTTCCCGGAGGATGCCGATTGGTTCGCGAACGTTGAGGCTGATTTTCAGAGCCAATTCGGCCTTGATCTGCGACGGGTGCCGAGTGTTGAGACCGGGGGTGGAGGGTTTCACTTCTACCTCTCGAAGCCGTCCGCCATGCCGATCCGGAGTGATCTGCCTAAGCTTGGGAAAGGTGTCGAGTTTTGGACCGAAGGGCATTTGATGGTCATCCCGCCGAGCATCCATCCGTCAGGCACACGCTATTTCTGGCGGCAATGGCCCGGTCAAGATGCAGCTTCATTCCCGGCGGCACCTGGGCCTGTCTTAACGGCGCTGGAGAAGCCGTCGGCACAGATGGCCGTTCAGCACGAATTTGGATCGACCGTCGGCAGCGAAGATCATGAGGCCGATATAGCTTGGGCTAAACACTTCCTGCGACAACAGGTGCCTTTGCCCGAAGGGCAAGGCAGCGACGTGCAGACCTACAAAATTGCTTGCGCGCTACGCGACCATAACCTCAACGAGGCCACGGCTGCCGAGCTCATGATACATTTTTGGGGCTCCACGCACGATGATGACTGGATTCGCGAGAAGTGCCGAAACGCCTATCTATATGCCATTGGCCAAGCGGGAGCAGAAAGCGTCGCAATAGATTTTCCTGATGCTGCGAAGACCTTTCGCGAGCTGCCGGTTGAGCGAACCACTGCCGGGGCGATTAAGCCCACTTTTGGCAACTGCATCGCATTGCTCAGGTCGGCTCGACTCCTCCCGACGTATGACGAAGTCGTGCAGCAATCATATTTAGCAGCAGCGCAAATGCCGTGGCCCAACCAGGTAGGCCGCACGCTGAGCGATGACCTCATCCGCGTGGTGCGCTTGTTTCTGCACGAACAGCACCGTGTGTCTTTCAAAAAGGATGATGTGGCGGAAGCGCTCTATTCTCTCGCGCTAGAGAACCGAATAAACCCTTTGACCGACTATCTTGCAGACCTGAAATGGGATGGCCAACCGCGGCTCGACCGATGGCTGATCGACTACCTCGGAGCGGAAGACTCCGAGCTAATCCGCCAGATTGGCAGAAAGACGCTATTAGCGGCCATCCGAAGGGCAAGACAGCCAGGGTGCAAGTTTGACACCGTTCTGATTTTGGAAGGAATGCAAGGATCAGGAAAGTCCACGGCTGTTCGGATTTTGGCCGGGGACTTCTATTCGGATGCTGAACTAGGCCGGGTCGACAGCAAAGATGCTGCCATGTTGCTGCAGGGCGTTTGGATATTTGAGCTCGGCGAGCTGACAGCCATGACCAGGTCCGAAGCTGAAGCGCTGAAGGCTTTTGTATCGCGTACAGAAGATCGCTTTCGGGAGCCATATGCCCGATTCCCAAAGTCCGCAAAGCGCCGCAGCATTTTTATCGGCACGACGAACTCATCCGGCTATTTGCAGGACCTTACCGGCAACCGGCGCTTCTGGCCGGTTCAAACTGCAGAGATAAATCTGGAGCAGCTAGAGCGAGATCGGGACCAGCTTTGGGCGGAGGCGTGTCAGATCGACGCCACAGGCGAGCCATTGACTTTGCCGCAGCACCTCTGGGAGGAAGCGAGCAATATGCAGGAAGATCGTCTCGCGGACCACCCTTGGGTTCCGATTATAGAAAGCCACATCAGTGAACATGGTGTGACCCGGCTCCATTCGAGCTACATTTTGACCGAAATCCTCCGTATGGAACCAGGCAAGCAGCAGCAATATCATTCGAAAGCGCTCAAATCGGTAATGGAGCGTATCGGTTGGACATACACCCGCGGCATTAGGATCGGACCCAGGTTGGGCGCCGGCTACTACATCGGGACACCCGATGGCGAAGATGCAGCACCTGAATGGAAGCTGACAGATGATGAGGCTGACGGGCTGCTGGACGACTGAAGGCTGTTGAGCGTGTCGAGGCTGAAGCTACGAGAGTTTCGTCGTTACAGACCGCCCCTTTGTCGTCCAGGTTTCATAAGGCATCTGGTTCAACACGCTCAACAAATCGATTGTCAGAAAGCGCCCTTCAGATACTCAATCTGAGGGCCGGCTTCCTCAAACACATTTGAGAACAAGGACTTGGTCAGTGACCCATCATCTGGACACCGGCTGAAGCACCGTATCGCTGTCTTGGCGGGCTGATTCCCCTGGGACAGGGTCAGTATCGAAGGCTAGGCTCTGGGATGGGTGGCATACCTACGCGCGCGAGGCGCTGTGGCTGTGGTAGGCTAAGTCGGTTCGCCAGGAGCAGCCAAAAGCTTTGCCGGAGTGGACTCAAGCTGCGCGGCAATCCGAACGATCAGGTCCAACGAAGGATTGCGTACCCCTCTTTCGATCCCGGAAATGTAGGTCCTATCGATCCCGGCTTCCAAGCCGAGTTGTTCTTGAGACATGCCGGCAGCGAGCCGCCGTTCGCGTACGTTATTCCCCAAGATTTTACGATAGTCGCTCATTGGAATATGAGCGTGGAATGTAGACTTATCGTCTACGGACTCAGCGTCACATTTTAGGTTCCCATATGGTCGTGTAGACGATAATCTACGGTTGCTTGACGTGGAGAAACGCTGTTGGACGGACTGTCAGCCATTATGGGGTGGATGTATGGTGCTCTCGCCACCTGGTACGGTGCCGCCATTATCGGCGGCATTCTCATTCTGATAGTGGAGCGTTGGGATCGGCGCCGGGAACCAAGCGACGACGAAGTGATCACGGCGGCCGAGCGCTATCGAGAATGGTACGGCGACAAGGCTTCAAAGGTGGTCGGCGATCATATGCTTGGTGCTAGTTTTGCACCGGACGGCAGGCACAAGAGGTTCTTGAAGAGAGTTTCTTACGCTCTACTCAACGTCGACGCGGACTCCAAGGATTACCGGTAGGTCGCGTCAAAAATTGTTTGCGCAAGCCATTTCCGGAATGCTGGGTTATCGCTGAACTGTTTGAAGAGCTCTGTGTGGTCGGAGAGCAGATCATTCATTGCACGATCTAGCGCCCGGTCATGCTCGATTCGCGCATTCTGCTTGTCAGAATTTGCGCGGGCATTTTGGTAAGCTTTGTCCTCTGCAACTTTCCTCGGAAGCTCTTCCGCGATCACCTGCCTGATTTTGTCGCCGTCTTTCCAATCAATGTTACCGAACTGTTCATTGAACGAGCGCACGATGTTGCTCAGGCGTTCAAGCTCCGGCTCAGGCAAGCCCCCGCCGCCCGTTGTTGGTACAGGTCCGACTTCCGCGTCCTCGTCATCTAGCTGGATAGAAGTCGTCGCTTGGACTTCCACGCGATAGCTGTCCATGTCGATAGATTCCAAAATGCCTTTGGAGAGGTCCTCTTCCTTGGGTGCGGGCAGTTTCGGGATCAGAAGGTTCAAGAAAATGGATAGCCGTTCCCAATCTGCGTTCGAATAGGGAAGGATCGAAGCGAGGAATCCGTATGCCCTCACGAAGGCTTTGGCCTTTCCCTTGAAATCAACCTGGCCGTCCTCATCAAGATCGGTCTTGTAGATTGCAACACATTCGTCGAGAATCGGGTCCAGCCTGTCTCGTCCTTCGCCAGCCAGAAAGCGATTGCTGAGCTTTTCAACTTGCTCATTTGAATAGACTTGGCAAGCATCCAGATCGGCCATGAGATCATGAAGACGGTTGGGGTCGGTTTCCTCGCTCAGGATCGTCGACCGATAGTAGTTCTGGAAGGCGCGAGCCATCGCCTCGGCGTCATTCATAAAATCCAGAACGAATGTGTCGTGCTTTTTCGGATGTGCACGGTTTAGCCGGGACAAGGTTTGAACTGCCTTGATGTCAGAAAGCGGCTTGTCGACATACATCGTGTGCAGAAGCGGCTCGTCATATCCAGTTTGAAATTTGTCGGCGACAATTAGGAAGCGATAAGGATCGCTCTTAAGCCGCTCTTCAATGTCCTTGCTTGGAAAGCCGTTGAGCGAAGCTTCGGTTACTCTCGCCTTGGCCGGCGTCTCCGGTAAAAAGCGAGGACCCATTGTGGACCTCGGCTATCCGGCTGCCGAGCCTGGAGTTCGTTTTCATCTTGGTCAGATTGTTGGCGAGGAAAAGCATCTGACCATCGCTTGAGCGCGTGATCAGGCTGTATTCCGGATCATCGGCATGCTCGATGGTGAAGCGGTGATCCTTCAGCTCCTTCTTGCCGCCCATCTTTTCGAGATCAGTCTTCCAGCTCTTTCCATAGGGCGGATTGGAGAGCATGAAGTCGAACTCTTCGGAGGGAAAGGCATCCGAAGAGAGCGTTGATCCGTATTTAATGTTCGACGCCTCGGCACCCTCTCCCTTCAGGAGAAGGTCGGCTTTAGCGATGGCATAGGTCTCCGGATTGACCTCCTGGCCATATAGATGGATTTCGACTTCCTTATCGTGATCTGCCGCCAATCGGTGTAGAGTATCTTCAGCAACAGTCAGCATGCCACCAGTGCCGCAGGCACCGTCATAAACCAAGTAAGTTCCTGACTGGATGTCATCCGCGACGGGCTGGAAAATGAGATTGGTCATCAGGCCAACGACATCGCGCGGCGTCCAATGCTCACCTGCCTCATCATTGTTTGCGGCATTGAACCGCCGCACCAGCGCCTCGAAAATTGTTCCCATGCTGTGGTTATCAAGGCCGGCGAGTTTCAAGCGCCCGTCCTGATCGAGAACTGGTCGAGGGCTCAGGTTGATTGCGGGATCAAGAAACTTCGCGATGAGGCCGCCGAGCGCGTCCGCTTCGACAAGGGTGGGGATCTGATTGCGGAATTTAAACCGATCGAGGATTTCCTGAACGTTGTCCGAAAAGCCATCCAAATAGGCTTCAAAGTCGATTCGTAGCTGCTGCGCCCTTCCGCGCGAGGTGAGGTCACGAAGCGAGTACTGAGAAACGTTGTAGAACGCTTCACCGGAAGCCTGACAAAGCGCTCCTTCCTGGTTCGCAATCTTGGCCTTGTCGAGGTTTTCCTTCATAGCCAGGACAGCTGCCTTAGTCGGTTCAAGCACAGCATCAAGCCTACGAATGACTGTCATTGGAAGGATTACGTCGCGATACTTCCCTCGACTGAACACGTCGCGGAGTACATCATCAGCAATATTCCAGATGAAATTCTCTATATTAAGGTCGCTCACGACACCCCCAAACCAAACTCAGGTTTTTTGGGTAGCATGATTTGAGCCCACAGGGGAGGTCAAGAAGCGCTCTACAGAGCTGACCAACTGACCGCAATAATCTAAAGTTCGGTACCTATGCGGTACTTGAGCCCATTGGTGCGAGGCCTTGAGCCAAGGCTCCGTCACAACCGACTGATGCGGATGACGAAAAATGGTGATCCCGACTGGATTCGAACCAGTGACCCTCAGATTAGGAATCTGATGCTCTATCCTGCTGAGCTACGGGACCGCCGCGTTGCTGATACCAGAGCACGATCGCTTTGAAAACTCGTAAAGGCGCGCTTCAGGCGGCCCTGCCGTTGCCCTCGGCGAGCGCCGCCCAGTAGGAAATGCCGAGCGGGATGATCTCGTCGTTGAAGTCATAGGCCGGGTGGTGAAGACCGGCCGTGTCGCCATTGCCGATCAGGATCATCGCGCCGGGCCGCGCCTCCGTCATATAGGCAAAATCCTCGCCGCCCATCATCGGCGCGGCCTCGGTCTCGACCGCATTGTCGCCGGCCACGCGGCTGGCGACCTGCGCACAGACATCCGCCTCGCCGCTGTGGTTGATCATCACCGGATAGCCCTTGCGCCACTCGATTTCGGCCGTCGCGCCATGGGCGGCGGCGATATTTTCGGCGATGGCGCGCAGACGAGCCTCGCCGAGCGCGCGGTTCTCCGGCGAGAGGGCGCGGATCGTGCCGCCGATTTCGGCGTCCTCGGGAATGATGTTGTGCGCCGTACCGGCGTGGAACTGCGTCACCGAAACGACGATCGCCGAAACCGGATCCGCATTGCGCGACGCGATCGTCTGCAGCGCCTGGACGATCTGGGAACCGATGACGATCGGATCGATCGTCTGGTTCGGCCATGCCGCATGGCCGCCGCGGCCGGTAACCGTGATCTTGAACTCGTCAGTGGACGCCCAGAGCGCGCCGCTGCGGATCGTGAACTGCCCGACCGGCACGCCCGGCATGTTGTGCATGCCGTAGACCCGGTCGATGCCGAAACGGTCCATCAGCCCGTCCTCGACCATTTCGCGGCCGCCGCCGCCGCCCTCCTCGGCCGGCTGGAAGATGACGACCACAGTACCTGCGAAATTGCGCGTCTCGGCAAGATATTGCGCCGCGCCGAGCAGCATCGAGGTGTGGCCGTCATGGCCGCACGCATGCATCTTGCCGGAATTTTGCGAGGCGTAGTCCTTGCCGGTCATCTCGCGGATCGGCAGCGCATCCATGTCGGCGCGAAAACCCAACGTTTCGCCCGGCCCCTTGCTGCCCTTGATCACGGCGACGACGCCGGTGCGCCCCAGGCCTGTCACGACCTCGTCGCAGCCGAAGCTCTTCAGCTTCTCTTCCACGAAGGCCGCCGTCTCATGCACATCGAACAGCAATTCGGGATGGCTGTGCAGATGGCGGCGCCAGCCTGTCACTTCCTCCGCCATTTCGTGGGCGCGATTGAGAATCGGCATGAAAAAGTCCTTCGTTGGAGCGTTGAAACGAACATGGCGGGGGCTGTCGCAGAGAACAAGCCCCGTCGGGGAACAACTTCCTCTTGATCCGCCACGTCAGTGGCACATTTCTCCCACAGTGCAAGACAAGTTCTTGCAGGCAGGCCGGCGACGGCTTGCACGCCGGTCCCGCCTTCGCCTACACAGACGCGGGGCCGCTTTACCGCCAAGGGAATGTCTATGTTCGCCGGACAACGTTCGCCCATGCTTCGCATCGCATTCGTCCTCCTCTTCGCACTCGTGGGGGGTGCAGCGTCGGCCAATCCGTCCATGGTCGTGGATGTGCAGACGGGCCGCGTGCTGCAGGCCGAGCGCCAGTATGAGCGCTGGCATCCCGCCTCGCTGACCAAGCTGATGACCGCGCTGATCGCCTTCCAGGAGATCGAGGCCGGCCGGCTGACCCTGAAATCGCCGGTACGCATCTCGCTCGAGGCGGCGCGCAAGCCGCCGAGCCACATGGCCTATCCGATCGGCACCATCATCACGCTCGACAACGCCCTGAAGATGATGCTGGTCAAGTCGGCCAACGATATCGCCGTGGCGATCGCAGAATCCGTATCCGGCTCGGTCGAGGAATTCGCCAAGCGCATGAACGCCACGGCAAAGAGCCTTGGTATGGAGGATTCGCATTTCGTCAATCCGCACGGCCTGCATGATCCGGCGCAGTATTCCACCGCCTACGATCTCGCCGTTCTGGCGCGCACGATCCGCAAGCAGTATCCGCAATACGACCATTATTTCTCGACCGAGGCGCTGAAGGACGGCGACCACACCTATACCGGCTACAACCTGCTGCTCGGCCGCTTTGACGGCGCCGACGGCATGAAAACCGGCTATATCTGCGATTCCGGCTTCAACATCATCGGCTCGGCCACCCGTAACGGCACGACGCTGATCGCCGTCGTGCTCGGCGAGATGAGCTCCAAGCGCCGCGCCGAAAAGGCCGCGGCCCTGCTGGAGGCCGCTTTTGCCGAGGTAGGAAACGAGAGCTTCGAGCCGGTGCTGGCCTCGATGCCGCCGCCTTCGGATCGTTCGAAGGACATCACCAATGTCCGCGCCACCGTCTGTTCGCAGGAGGCAAACGATGCGCGCTGGGCGGACCGCTCGCTCGACCAGTTCGCCTCGTCCAACATGCATCCGCTGACGCGCGAGCTGACCCCGGATACGATCTTCACCGGCGGCGCGCAGGGCGCGTCCATGTCGGCGATCCTGCTGGCCGGCCAGTATGTCGACGAGATCCCGGTGCCGGTGATCCGCCCGATCCGCCTGTCCGACGAGGTGGCGGAATCACGCCAGGCCGCCGGGCTCGACCTGACGGGCGACCGGGCGATCCCGATTCCTGAGTTCCGCCCGGAAGACAGCGGGGCCTGAGACGGACGATGAACTCACGTCCAGTCCAGTCGCTACCGGTGCATGTGCTGACCGGCTTTCTCGGCGCAGGCAAGACAACGCTGTTCAACCGGCTGATCCGTTCCGGCGGCTTCGCCAACACGGCGGTCATCATCAACGAGTTCGGCGATGTCGGCATCGATCACCTCTTGGTGGAGGCGGCCGAGGGGGCCGAGCCGATGATCGAACTGTCGGACGGGTGCCTGTGCTGCACGGTGCGCAGCGACCTCGTCGACACGCTGTTCCAGATTGCCGAGCGCATCGACGCCGGCGCGGCGCTCGACCGCGTCGTCATCGAGACGACCGGCCTCGCTGACCCCGCGCCGGTGCTGCAGGCGATCATCGCCACGCCCGGGCTGAACGAGCGCTTCCATGTCGCCAGCGTCGTCACCGTGGTCTGCGCCGCGACCGGGCTTGCCAGCCTGGAAGGCCATGAGGAGGCGCGAAAGCAGGTGGCGCTGGCCGACCGGATCGTGCTGACCAAGACCGACATCGCGCCGCCGACCGACGCATTGCGCGCACGCATGTCCGCGCTCAATCCGCTGGTCGCGCCTGTCGACGCGCGGGCGGCGGATTTCGTTCTGGCGCTGGACGACGCGGCGCTGACTGCCGCAGATGTCCCTGCGGAAGCGCACTCCCATCACCACCACCATCATGACGTCAATCGTCACGATGCATCGATCGAGGCCTTCACGCTGACCCATGACCGGCCGATCCCGTCGGCGACGGTGGAGATGTTCATCGACCTCCTGCGCTCCTCCATGCCGCGCGAATTGCTGCGCATGAAAGGCGTGGTCGAGACGGTGGAGCGGCCGGACAGGCCGCTGGTCGTCCATGGTGTGCAATCCGTCTTCCACCCGCCGGTGCGGCTCGACAGCTGGGGCGGGCGGAGACCCGAGACGCGGCTCGTCGTCATCGCCAGGAACGGCAATCGCGCCCATATCGAGGGCCTGTTCGCCGCCTTTACCGGCCAGATCGCCCCGGACCGGCCGGACGCGCAGGCGCTGACCGACAACCCGCTGGCGATTCCGGGGATGTAACGCGGAAACGCCCGGCCATGACCGGGCGTTTTACATTGACAGCCAGCCTGGTTCAGACGGCTCCCGCCCGCCCGACGCCCTTGCGCAGGACCGTGTAGAGGAACAGCGCCATCGACGCGACGACGAGCAGCGAGCCGAGTTTCACGGCCGTCTCGTCGACTTCCCGGATCGCCATGACGATGCCGGGGATCATGACGACGACCGAAAGCGTCGCCAGCGCATAGTGGATCCATGCCAGCCGCGCCGCCGCGGCAGACGGCGTGAGGGCATAATAGGTCCCGTAGACCGACATCACGACGAAGCCGATCAGGTTGAGGTGGGCGTGGGCGGCCGACAGGCTGTGGTCCTGCGTCGCGGACATCTGGATGCCCCAGCCCATGCCGATCAGCACGAAGATCGCGCCGGTCGCGAAGAAGAGAGTTGCCGGATTTTTCATGATACCTGCTCCTCCCTCAGTGAACGCCGAGCGGCGGACCGGTGAAGGTCAGGTGGAAACGCGCCGCGCTTTCCTCGATCGCCGGCATATCCTCGGGAATGCGGAACTTGCCCGCCGCCATTTCGGCGAAGAAACCCTCGAAGCCGCCGGGCGTCAGGATGACGAGGTGGCGCGACGGCGTGTCGCTGGCGACGCGATAGGTATGCTCCTTGCCGCGCGGCACGAAGGCGGTTTCGCCCGGCCCGCGCAGGAAGGTCTCGCCGTCGAGGTAGAACTCCACGTCGCCCGACAGCACGATGAAGGTCTCGTCGGCGTCGTGATGGACATGGCGCGGCGGGCCTTCATGCGGCGGCGAAACGCTGTCGGTGACGGACATCGCGCCGCCGGTGTCGGCGGTCGACAGGATGGTCTTGTAGTGGACGCCGCGCCACTCGATGGCGTCGGGTCCGAGGATGGGGTCTTTCATCGTTTTCTCCGATTTGAAGGAAGGAAACGAAAGCGCTCTCGTGGAGGCGCACACTATCGGAAAATAATAGATATGATAAATCGATTGATTATATCGAGGATATTCACATGACGAATATGGCGAGCTTCGATCTCAATCTGCTGCGGGTGCTGGATGCGTTGCTGCGGGAGAAATCGACCGTGAAAGCCGGCCGCCGGGTCGGCCTGTCCCAGCCGGCAGTCTCGGCGGCGCTCGGCCGCCTGCGCCATGCACTCCGCGACGAGCTTTTCTTCCGGCGCGGTCAGGGACTGGAGCCGACAGACTATGCGCGGACGCTCGCCCTGCCGCTGCGCCGTATCCTCGACGACCTCGAGGCGCTGCTGTCCGGCCCTGAGGATTTCGATCCGGCGACCAGCGACGCTACGTTCAAACTGTCGGGCAGCGACTTCTTCGCCGAAATGCTGATGCCCCGGCTCGCCGACGAGGTCTCGAAGCGCGCGCCCGGCATGCGCGTGCAACTCGTCGATCTCGTGCCGGACTCCTATGTCGACACGCTGGAGCGCTACGAAGTCGATATCGCCCTGATTCCGGCAACCGATTTTCCCGACTGGGTCGATCACAAACCGGTCTTCTGGTCGAGCTTCTCGACCATCGCCCGCAAGGACCATCCGCGCCTGAAGAATGCCGGCCTGAAAGCCGGCGACACGATCCCCATCGATCTCTTCTGCGATCTCGGCCACGTGCTGTTTTCGCCCGAAGGCAAGCTGAAGGCCATGGGCGACGCGGCGCTGGCCCGTGTCGGCCGCAGCCGCAGGGTGGTGATGACCATGCCGGTTTTTTCCGGCGTCTACCGCGCTGTGAGCGAATCCGACCTGATCGCTCTTATCCCGTCGCAACTGGCGGAACGGATCGCAGAAAAACTGGACATCGATGTCTATGAGCCGCCGATGCGCGTCGAACCGGCGCTGCTCACCATGATCTGGCACAGGCGTTCGACGGCAACGCCGGAGCATCGCTGGCTGCGCGAACTGATTACCGAAATCGTCACGCCGCTCAACACGGTCGACAGGCCGTTTCCTGCCTGACCGCCTGTCACGCGCCGCGTTCGATCAGGAAACGGTGGCCGTCTTCAGCCTTCTCGATCTCGATGAGAGCATGGCCGCTTTCCTGGCAGAAATGCGGGATGTCGATGACGGCGAGCGGGTCGCTGGTGTGGACCCAAAGCCGCTCGCCGGGCGCAAGGCCCAGCATGCGCTTGCGCGTTTTGAGAACCGGCATCGGGCATTTCAGGCCGCGCAGGTCGTAGGTGTCTGCCATGCGATCAGTTGTTGGACGAGCCGAACAGGCTGGAAAGCGGCGAAGGCGAAGACGACTGGCCGCCGCCCTGCATCTGCGCGACAGCCCTGTCGAAGGCCAGAGCCTGCTGCGTCTGCATCGTCTGGTAGGCCATCTGCAGATTGCCCGGCATGCTCATCGGCGGGCACGACGCGGGGGCGTTGAATTCGCCTTCCTCGGGAACCGAGTTGAAGACATAGCGCCGGCCGCAGACATCGACTTTCGGCGGCACTTTCGTCAGCTCGAAATGGTCGTAGCCTTCCTTCAGCATCTTCCAGAATTCGAAATTCGGGTCGTTGCGATGCTTGGCCATGTTTTCGGGCGTCATGCGGAACGGAAAGGCCTGGACCTGGAACGCGTCCTGCTTGCCGCCGCGCAGCGCCTCGCGAGCGAAGGCGTAGATCTCGGCGATGTTCTCGTCCGTCATCGAATAGCAACCCGCCGACGAGCAGGCGCCATGAATCATCAGGTTCGAGCCGGTGCGGCCATTGGCGCGGTCGTAGCGGTTCGGATAGCCGGTATTGAAGGCGAGATGGTATTGCGACTTCGGGTTCAGGAGATTGAAGGAGATCGAGTAGAATCCTTCCGGCGCCTGCCGGTCGCCTTCCTTGATCTTCGGGCCGAGCTTGCCCGAATAGGCGCAAATCTCGTAGCTCTTCACCAGGGCGAAGCGGCCAGTGTCCCGCTGTTTCCAGACTTCGAGGACGGCCTCGTCCTTGAACAGGCGAACCATGATCGGCGAAGACTTGGTCATGCCGTTGGCCGCCATGAAGCTCTTCACGTCTTCCGGGATCGGCGCATTGGCCTTCAGGTCGAGCACATCGCTGGTCTCGCAACCGGCAAGCGCGGTGACGCAGGCCAGCGTCGCCGCGAGCATGGTCCGTCGGAACATCATCCCTGACTGCCTCGGAAAAATCATCGATCCCCGCTTATAGTTGACCATCGCTTACCGCAAGGTTTCAGGGGCCCCGGTCACGCAATTGTCAGCGTCACGAATCAGCCGAAAATGCGGCGTCCGTATGACAGGTTCCGCATAGTCAAACAATCAGCCGAGATCGCGGCCTATGGCGAGGAATTTCTCGCGCCGCGCCTTTTTCAGCCCCGGGCCGTCGAGCTTGTTCAGATCGGACAGCGCGGTGTCGATCGTCTTTCGCGTCGTCTCCATCACCTTGGCGCTGTCGCGATGCGCGCCGCCGACGGGCTCGTCGATGATGCCGTCGATCACCTTCAGCGCCAGGAGGTCCTGCGCGGTGACCTTCATCGCAGTTGCAGCGTCTTTCGCGCGAGCGGCATCGCGCCACAGGATCGAGGCGCAGCCTTCCGGCGAGATGACCGAATAGATCGCGTGTTCGAGCATGTAGACCTTGTTGGCCGTGGCGATCGCGATGGCGCCACCCGAGCCGCCCTCGCCGATGACGACGGAGACGATCGGCACTTCGAGGTTGAGGCACATCTCGGTCGACCGGGCGATGGCTTCCGCCTGGCCGCGCTCTTCCGCACCAATGCCGGGATAGGCGCCCGCCGTGTCGACCAGCGTGATCACCGGAAGGCCGAAGCGGTTAGCCAGTTCCATGATGCGCACGGCCTTGCGATAACCTTCGGGCCGCGCCATGCCGAAATTGTGCTTCAGCCGCGACTGCGTGTCGGAGCCCTTCTCCTGACCGATCACCGCGACGGCATTGCCGCCGAAACGCGCGAAGCCGGCGATGATCGCCTGGTCCTCGGCGAAGTTGCGGTCGCCGGCGAGCGGCGTGAACTCGGTGAAAAGCGCATCGACATAGGCCTGGCAATGCGGCCGGTCGGGATGGCGCGCCACCTGCGCCTTCTGCCAGGGCGCGAGCTTCTTGTAGATCTCGACCAGCGCTTCCGACGAACGCTTTTCCAGTCGCGAGATCTCCTCGGCCACGTCAACGCCGCCGCTCTCGCCCTGCTGCAGCTTTTTCAGCTCCATGATCTGGCCATCCAGATCGGCGATCGGCTTTTCGAACTCGAGATAGCTGTACAATGACATTTAAAGAGGTCCGATGGGTCTCCCTGTTGGCCGTGACGTGGAGGCAAACGCGGCGGATGTCAAGCTTGAGCGCTTGCCCGCTCAGGCGCCCGCCAGCGGGTGATGTTCGGTCACCAGCCGGTGCAGGCGCTCTTCCAGCACATGGGTATAGATCTGCGTGGTCGAGATGTCGGCATGGCCGAGAAGTTGTTGCACGACGCGCAGATCGGCGCCGTTTTGCAGCAGGTGGCTGGCGAAAGCGTGGCGCAGGACATGCGGCGACAGTTTCGCGGCGGAGATGCCGCAACGCGCGCCCAGCGCCTTCAGATCGCGGGCGAAGACCTGCCGGGCGATGTGGGTCGAATAGTTTTCCGCCGGGAACAGCCAGGCGCAGTCGTCGGCGCGCGGGTCTGTATTGCGGGCGGCCAGATGTTCGCCGAGCGCCCTGCGCGCCGTATCGGTGACCGGCACCATGCGCTCCTTCGATCCCTTTCCCTTGACCATGAAGAACGGATCGTCGCGCCACGCGACGCTGACCGGAAGCGACACCAGTTCGCTGACGCGCAGACCGGTAGCGTAGAGCAGTTCCAGGAGCGCCCGGGTGCGAATGGCGACCATGCGGACCCTTGCCGACGCTTCGCCGTCTCGCGCCTCCGCCTCCGCGCGCTCAAGCAATTGGCCGACCTCCTCCTCGCTCAGCACTTTCGGCAGCGAACGCGCCTTCTTCGGCGAGGAGATAACGCCGGTCGGATCGTCGCCGCGAATATTCTCGGCATAGAGGAACTGGAAATACTGCCGGAGCGCGGACAGCTTGCGCGCCTGCGACGAGGCCGCGAAGCCCGCGGCGTCGAGGCTCTGGAGCCATGCGCTGATATCCGTCGAGATCGCGTCGGACAGCTTGCGTGCGCTGGCCTTGCGCACGAAAGCCTCCGCGTCTTCCAGATCGAGCCGATAGGAAGCGAGCGTATTCTCGGACGCGCCGCGCTCGGCGCTCATCATTTCAAGGAATGCGTCGATCATGCCGGCGATATTGGCAGGCGAAGGTTTACCGGCGGTTAGAGCGGTTAGAAACGCCCGTCAGTTGTCGGGATTGATACGGTCGTTGGGGATGCGCACGCTCATCTCGCGCGGCTTGGGCTCGACATACATCACCAGCGCCCACATGCCGCCATAGATAAGGCCGCCGAGCACGGCGAGGGTAAACAGGAAGCGAATCAGGCTAGGCATCGGGATACCATCTTAACGGCCGCCTTTCGTCTCGTGAACCGGTATGCGTCGCGCGGCCGCCAAAATCAAACGCGAACTCGGTCCGCCTCACAATTCTTGACAGCGCAAGCGGGTTCATGCGCTAAGCGGAAAAGTGACGGAAACAAGCCATGGACGCCGAAATCAAAGCCATTTGCGACACGGTGCATGACCGCCTCGGTCCGCGGTCCATCGTGCTTGTCGGTCTGATGGGCGCCGGCAAATCGGCGGTGGGGCGCAAGCTCGCGGCGCTGCTCGACCTGCCCTTCATCGATGCGGACGCAGAGATCGAGAACGTCTCGAACATGACGATACCCGAACTGTTCGAGCATTATGGCGAACCCGAGTTCCGCGCCCTCGAACAGCGCGTCATCGCGCGGCTTCTGAAAAGCGGACCGCAGGTGCTGGCGACCGGCGGCGGCGCCTTCATCAACGAGACGACCCGCGAGGCGATCCGCCGCGACAGCGTCTCGGTGTGGCTGTCGGCCGATCTCGACCTGCTGATGGAGCGCGTCTCGCGCCGCCAGAACCGACCGCTGCTGCGCGCGCCCGATCCGCGCGCGGTCATGCAGAAGCTGATAAGCGAACGTTATCCCGTTTACCGGTTGGCGAATGTCGAGGTCCGTTCGCAGGATATTTCCAAGGAAGAGATGGCCGCCAATGTGGCCGCCGCCATCGCCGGCTTCCTGCAATTGCCGGCCGGCAAACAGACGTCCGACAACGAGACCTCCGGCGCTTTCGCCGCAACGACGGGAACCACCGGAAAATGACCATGACAGCAGCCGCCGAGACCGTGCATGTCGCGCTCGGCGAGCGTTCCTACGATATCCTGATCGGCCCCGGCCTGCTCGAAAATGCCGGCGAACATGTCTCGACGGTGCTGCCGGGCATCCGCGCGGCGATCGTCACCGACGAAAATGTGGCGAAGCACCATCTGGCGACCGTCACGGCAAGCCTGAGAAAGGCCGGCATCGAGGCTGCGGAGATCATCCTGCCGGCGGGCGAACCGACCAAGCGCTTCGAGATGCTGCAAGACGTCGTCTACCGAATTCTCGATGCCCGGCTGGAGCGCGGCGACGCGGTGATCGCGCTCGGCGGCGGCGTGATCGGCGACCTGGCCGGTTTCGCGGCGGCGGTGGTGCGCCGAGGCATGCAGTTCGTGCAGATGCCGACCAGCCTTCTGGCCCAGGTCGATTCCTCGGTCGGCGGCAAGACCGGCATCAACGCGCCGCAGGGCAAGAACCTGATAGGCGCCTTCTATCAGCCTCGGCTGGTGCTGGCGGACACCGGCGCTCTCGACACGCTGCCGAAGCGCGAGTTCCGCGCCGGCTACGCAGAAGTGGTGAAATACGGATTGATCGACAGGCCGGATTTCTTTTCCTGGCTGGAGGCCAACTGGCCGAAGATCGAGGCGGGCGGGCCGGAGCGCATTCATGCGATTGCCGAATCCTGCCGCGCCAAGGCCGATGTCGTCGCCCGCGACGAGCGCGAAACCGGCGACCGGGCGCTTCTCAATCTCGGCCACACATTCGGCCATGCGCTGGAAGCGGCCGCGAAATACGATCCGCAGGTCCTCGTTCACGGCGAGGGTGTGGCGATTGGCCTCGTTCTGGCCCACCAGTTCTCGTCGCGCATGAACCTTTCGAGCCCCGACGATGCCAATCGCGTCGCCGCGCATCTTGAAACGGCGGGGCTGCCGACAAATCTCGATGCCATGAAGACCCATCTCCACGACGCCGAGACGATGCTCGGCTTCATCCGCCAGGACAAGAAGGTGACGCGCGGCGCGCTCAACTTCATCCTGACACATGGCATCGGCCAGTCCTTCATCGCGAAAGACGTGCCGGAATCGGAAGTGCGGTCCTTCCTCGCCGAGAAGATCGGAGCATAGTCATGGAAATCTGGATCACTGCCGGCGTCGTGTTGCTGCTCGTCGCCATGTCGGCCTTCTTCTCCGGCTCCGAGACGGCGCTGACCGCGACGTCGCGGGCCCGCATGCACGCCATGGAAGGCTCCGGCGACCTGAACGCCAAGTCCGTCAACGTCTTGCTGACCCGCCAGGACCGGCTGATCGGCGCGCTGCTGATCGGCAACAACCTCGTCAACATTCTCGGATCGGCGCTGGCGACCAGCGTCTTCCTGACCCTTTTCGGCCAGACCGGCGTCGCCTATGCGACCATCGCCATGACCGTGACGCTCGTGGTCTTCGCCGAGGTGCTGCCGAAATCCTGGGCGATCTCCAACCCCGACCGCTTCGCTCTTACCGTCGCCCCGATCATCCGCCGCTTCGTCCTCGTCGTCGGGCCGCTTTCGAGCCTCGTCAACGCCCTCGTCCGCCGCATCCTCAAGGTGTTCGGCGTCGATCTGAGCGATACGGCCTCGATGCTCAGCGCGCATGAGGAAATTCGCGGCGCCGTCGAGGTGCTTCACAAGGAAGGCTCGGTGATCAAGGAGGAGCGCGACCGCCTCGGCGGCCTGCTCGACCTCGCCGAGCTGGAAGTCTCCGACATCATGGTTCACCGCACCAATATGCGCATGGTCAATGGCGACCAGGAACCGGCGGACATCGTCGCCGAAATCCTCGAAAGCCCCTATACGCGCATGCCGGTCTGGCGCGGCGAGACCGACAACATCGTCGGCATCGTCCATGCCAAGGATCTGCTGCGCGCGCTGCATGCGGTGGACAACGAGCCTTCGAAGATCGACATCATGAAGGTGGCCAACAAGCCGTGGTTCGTGCCCGACACGACGACGCTGCGCGATCAGCTCGACGCCTTTCTGCGCCGCAAGGCGCATGTCGCCCTCGTCGTTGACGAATATGGCGAGGTCGAGGGACTGGTAACGCTCGAGGACATCATCGAGGAAATCGTCGGCGACATCGCCGACGAGCACGATGTGGACGTCGCCGGCCTGCGCCAGGAGGCCGACGGTTCGGTGGTGGTCGACGGTTCGGTTCCGATCCGCGACATCAACCGCGCGCTCGACTGGGACCTGCCCGACGAGGAGGCGACGACGATCGCCGGTCTCGTCATCCATGAGGCGCAGACCATTCCGGCCGAGAAACAGGCATTCACCTTTCACGGCAAGCGCTTCGTCGTCATGAAGCGCGAGAAGAACCGCATCACCAAGCTTCGCATCCGCCCGGTATAGACAAGCCGGGCAGGACAATTCGAGAGAAAATCCCATGGACGAGCCTTCCCAGGGCCTCGCGGCAAAGGGCATGCTTGCCGATCCGGGCGATCACTTCAAAGGACGCTTCGAGGTCGAACGCAAATATGCTGTATCCGAACCGGCTGAGATCCGCGCCCGACTGGAGTCCCTCGGCGCCGTGCCGTTCACGCTCGCAAACAGCGAGATGGATATTTTCCTCGACTGGCCGGACGGGCAGCTCGCGGCCGCCGGCAAGCAGCAGGTCGTGCGCTCGATGCAGCCCTCGAACCGGGTGCTCTGGTTCGTCAAGGGGCCGGATCCGGACGAATGTATCGCAACAGACATGGAGGATTTCGACAAGACGCTCGCCATGCTGGCGGCACAAGGCTGTATCGAGATCGATCGCGTCGAAAAACAGCGCGATATATGGTTCCTCGGCGATTTCCACGTGACTCTGGACCATGTGCCGAGCCTCGGAGATTTCGTCGAACTCGCCGTCATGACAGATGACGAGGCGAGCCTTTCCGGCTGGGCGACGCGGATCGAGACGCTGGCGGACGAACTGGACCTGTCGGCGGACGCTCTGCAGATACGTTCCTACCGCGCCATGCTGGCGGAAAGACGGTGAACTTTTTGGCTTGAGCTTCCACCGGCTGGAACCTTTATGACCCGACGTAAAGAGGAGGCTTCTCTATGATGTACGGTTTCGGCGAGGGGGGCTTTTTCGGCATGGGTTTCGGAATGCTGCTGATCGTGCTCCTGATCTTTCTGGCGGGCATGGCGGTCGGCTTCCTGCTCGGCCGCTCGCGCTAAACGCATTCGCCCGGGAGGCATCTGGTCTTGGCAAGGAACATCATCGTCGCGGTAACCGCGATTGCTGTCGCGGCAATCCTGATCTGGCGGTTCGCGTTGCAGCCGGAGCCCCGCGAGATGGCGTCAGCGGGCGCCGCGCTCGTCGAGGTGACGGTGCCTGAACTCTCCGCCGAGGCATCGTCGGGAGAGGCGCTTTTCAACGCAAATTGCGCGTCCTGCCACGGCACGAACGCCGCCGGACAGGACGGTGTCGCGCCGCCTCTCGTCCATATCATCTATGAACCGAACCACCATGGCGACGCCGCCTTCCACATGGCGGCGCAACGCGGCGTGCGGGCGCATCACTGGCCCTTTGGAGACATGCCGCCAGTCAAGGGCGTCGGCGGTGACGACATCGACAAGATCGTCACTTATGTGCGCGCGCTGCAACGCGCCAACGGAATTCACTGAAGGAAAAAGATGATGCTGAAACCCGCGACCGCTCTTGCCGCGGCGGCTCTCGCTTTGACGACATTTTCGGGCCTTGCCTTCGCCCACTCCAGCGCGACAGGCATCGTCAAGCAACGCATGGGGCTGATGGAAGAGATCGCCGAGAGCATGAAACAGGTCGGATCGATGATTCGCGGCCAGACGGATTTCGACGCCGAAACCGTCCGGGCCGCCGCCGCAAGGATGGCCGATCATGCCGGCAGGATGACCGACATGTTCCCGCGGAATTCGACGAGCGGCCCCAGCGAGGCTTTGCCGGCGATCTGGGAGGATTGGGACGGCTTCGCCGGTCTTGCCGGCGAACTCGAAGCCAAGGCTGTCACGCTTTCGCAGGCGGCGGAAAACGCGCAAGGCGTGGACGAGATCCGGCCGCATTTCGCGGAGCTGGGCCGCACTTGCGCCGCCTGCCACGAGGATTTCCGCAAGGCGGACTAGAACCTACCAGCGCACATTCTCTCCCGGCGCCGCCGGTTCCAGCGCCAGCGCATGGACACCGTCGGCGATTTCTTGGGTAAGCAGCGCATTGAGCGTGCGGTGGCGCTCGATGCGGCTCAAGCCTTCGAAGGCCGGCGAGATGACGCGGACGCGAAAATGCGTTTCGCCCGATCCGTCCGAAGGACCGTGGGCGTGGCCCGCATGCAGATGGCTCTCATTGATCACGGCCATCCGTTCGGGCGCGAGGCCTTCCTCTATTTTTTTCACGATGCGTTCTTCAATCGGACCCATTTGCTTCCTACCTTGCCACTCTGCGCTTTGACGGGTAAACCAGTGCGTCCCTTTGGGCGCTGTACCGGCAATTGCCGCGTTGAATCTTCCACTGTCAATGCTTGTTTGAGGCGGACCGCCGCCCCATAACCATGGTCATATGAAGCCTACTTCGAAATATTTCGATTCCATCCGAATCAATCCGGACGGAAAGAAGAAAAAGAAGCGTGTCGAGGAATCGACGGCGCAGAACTGCCAGTGGGCCGGTTGCGAGAAGCCCGGCACCCACAAGGCGCCGGCCGGTCGCGACCGCGAGGGCCAGTATCTGCATTTCTGCATCGACCACGTGCGCGAATATAACAAGAATTACAATTACTTCTCCGGCCTCGGCGACGACGAGATCGCCAAGTTCCAGAAGGATGCGCTGACCGGCAATCGGCCTACATGGAAGATGGGCACGCAGCGCATGGACGCCAACGCGACCGCGCCGGTCTTTTCCGACATGAAGTCCGGTTCCGCGCGCTCCATGCGCATGCGCGACCCGAACTGGCGCGCCAATGCCGCCATTCCGCTGGTCCGCAAGCTTAAGCCGCTCGAGGCCAAGGCAATGTCGACGCTGGGCCTCAAGGCTTCCGCCACCGCCGAGGACATCAAGACGCAGTACAAGGCTCTGGTCAAAAAGCACCACCCGGATGCAAATGGCGGCGACCGCGCCTCCGAGGAACGCTTCCGCGAAGTCGTGCAAGCCTACCAATTGTTGAAGACCGCCGGGCTGTGCTAACTGCCGAAGTCAAACAACAGCGCCAGCAAGAACCGCATGCGGCTTGAGACGCCGCGGTAAGGAAAGACATGAACAAGATGGAACTCGACATCGCCAACATGCCCGACACGCAAGTTGACGTGCGCAAGGTGTTCGGCATCGATGTCGACATGGAGGTGCCGGCATATTCGGACGCCGACGCCTATGTGCCGGACATCGACCCGGATTACATTTTCGACCGGGCGACCACGCTCGCCATCCTGGCCGGTTTCGCCCACAATCGCCGCGTCATGGTTTCGGGCTATCACGGCACCGGCAAGTCGACCCATATCGAGCAGGTCGCCGCGCGGCTGAACTGGCCCTGCGTGCGCGTCAACCTCGACAGCCATGTCAGCCGTATCGACCTCGTCGGCAAGGACGCCATCGTTGTCCATGAAGGCAAACAGGTCACCGAATTCCGTGACGGCATCCTGCCATGGGCCTATCAGCACAATGTCGCGCTCTGCTTCGACGAATACGATGCCGGCCGCCCGGACGTGATGTTCGTCATCCAGCGCGTGCTGGAATCCTCCGGCCGCCTGACGCTGCTCGACCAGTCGCGCGTCATCCGCCCGCATCCGGCCTTCCGCCTCTTCGCGACCGCCAACACGGTCGGCCTCGGCGACACGACCGGCCTGTATCACGGCACCCAGCAGATCAACCAGGCGCAGATGGACCGCTGGTCCATCGTCACCACGCTGAATTATCTGCCGCATGACAAGGAAGTCGAGATTATCCTGGCCAAGGCCAAGCACTACCAGGACGCCAAGGGCCGCGAGATCGTCAACAACATGGTCCGTCTCGCCGACATGACCCGCCAGGCCTTCATGAACGGCGATCTCTCGACCGTGATGAGCCCGCGCACCGTCATCACCTGGGCGGAAAACGCCGACATCTTCAAGGATGTGGGCTTTGCCTTCCGGCTGACCTTCCTTAACAAGTGCGACGACCTCGAACGGTCGCTCGTGGCGGAATTCTACCAGCGCTGCTTCGGCGAGGAACTGGCCGAAAGCGCCGCGAACGTCGTGCTGAGCTAGGCGGCAACGCAGGCAGCCATGGCAGGTCCCGGCGACAATTACCGCAAGAAGCCGGCCAAGCCGGTCGACACCGAGCCTTTCAAGCGCGCGGTGACGGCCTGCATGCGCGCCATGGCCGGCGAACCGGAACTGGAAGTCGTCTTCGCGGCCGACAAGCCGGCCTTTGCCGGCAAGCATGCGCGGCTGCCCGAACTGCCGAAGCGCATCACGCAAAACGACGTGATGGTGACGCGCGGCGTCGGCGACTCCATGGCGCTCAGGACCGCCTGCCACAATCCGCGCATCCATGCGCAGACGGCCCCCGACGGAGCCGATGCCCGCGCGGTCTTCGACGCCGTCGAGCAGGCCCGTGTCGAGGCCATCGGCGCGCGCCGCATGCAGGGCGTCGGCGACAATATCTCGGCGATGATCGACGACAAGTTCACGCGCGCCAATCTTTCTTCCGTCACCGAGCGCGAGCAGGCGCCGCTTTCGGAGGCCGTCGCGCTGATCGTCCGCGAGAAGCTGACCGGCCGGCCGACGCCGCCCGGCGCCGCCGCCGTCGCCGATCTCTGGCGCGACTGGATCGACGACAAGGCCGGCGACGACTTCGCCAATCTGGAAGCGTCGATCGACGACCAGAACGCCTTTGCCCGCGCCGTGCGCGACATGCTCGTCTCCATGGAACTCGCCGACGAAATGGCCGGCGAGGAGCCGGACGAGTCCGACGACGACAACGATGACGAACCGGAAGCGGACGAAGATACCGAAGGCGGCAGCCAGGAAGACAGCGGCGAGGAGCAGTCCGAGGCCGAGGAGAGCCAGGCCGAGAGCGAGCAGCCTGAAGCCGGCGAGATGGACGCCTCGCAGGCGACCGCCGACGACATGGAGGAAGACCTCGACGCCGACGCCGAGGAGCCCGGCGAGGCGATCCGCCCCGACCAAGCCTATAACGACATCCTGTCGGGCATCGATTACAAGGTCTATTCGACGGAATTCGACGAGACGGTTACAGCGGAAGAGCTCTGCGACGAGGCCGAGCTGGAACGCCTGCGCGCCTTCCTCGACAAGCAGCTCGCCAACCTTCAAGGCGTTGTCGGACGTCTCGCCAACCGGTTGCAGCGCCGTCTGATGGCGCAGCAGAACCGTTCCTGGGATTTCGATCTCGAGGAAGGCTATCTGGATCCTGCCCGCCTGCCCCGCATCATCATCGACGAAATGGCCGGCACGTTTGCGCCGCTCTCCTTCAAGCGCGAGCGCGACACGAATTTCCGCGACACGGTCGTCACCCTGCTGCTCGACAATTCCGGCTCGATGCGCGGCCGGCCGATCACGGTCGCGGCGACCTGCGCGGATATTCTTGCGCGCACGCTGGAACGCTGCGGCGTCAAGGTCGAGATCCTCGGCTTCACCACGCGAGCCTGGAAGGGCGGGCAATCGCGCGAGGCATGGCTAAAGGGCGGCAAACCTGCGGAGCCCGGCCGTCTCAACGATTTGCGCCACATCATCTACAAGAGCGCCGATGCGCCCTGGCGGCGCGCCCGGCGCAATCTCGGCCTGATGATGCGCGAAGGCCTGCTGAAGGAAAACATAGACGGCGAGGCGCTTACCTGGGCCTATCGACGGTTGGCGGCGCGGCCCGAACAGCGTCGCATCCTGATGATGATCTCCGATGGCGCGCCGGTCGACGATTCGACGCTGTCGGTCAATCCGGGCAACTATCTCGAACGGCATCTGCGCGCCGTCATCGAGGAGATCGAGACCCGTTCATCGGTCGAACTGCTGGCAATCGGCATCGGCCACGACGTGACGCGCTACTACCGCCGCGCCGTCACCATCGTCGATGCGGAGGAACTGGCCGGCGCGATGACCGAGCAGCTTGCCTCCCTGTTCGAGGAACAGAAAGCCCGCGACAGTCGCCAACGCAAGGCAGGCTGATGCTGCTTCGCCCGCTGCGCGCCCTCGGGCTTGCCGTCCTGTTCGCCGCGTCAGCCGCCGGAGCCGCGCCCGATACCATCGAGATGGACGTGACATCGCGTCCGATCGCCGATTTCCGCATCGGCTCCAGCCAACAGCGCTTCGGCGAGCTCGAATTCGCCGGCGGCCTGGAGATGAACGCCTCGTCACGCCATTTCGGCGGTCTGTCCGCAATCCATGTCTTCGGCGACCAATCGAGCATTCTCGGCGTCGCCGATACGGGTTTCTGGTACAAGGGCCGCATCGAGCGCGACGCGACCGGACGCGCGACCGGGCTAACCGATGTCTCCATGCGGGAAATGAGCGAATTCGGCGAGGGCAAATGGCTGACCGACGCCGAGGGAATGACGGTATCCGGCGATGACGTCTATGTGAGTTTCGAACGCGTGCACCGGATCGCCGAGCTGAAACGCGGCGACGATGGATTTCCGGTTCTGCAGCGCCAATACGAGCCGCCGGTGGATTTGCGCGAACTGCGCAGCAATCGCGGTTTCGAGACGATCGCCGTCGCGCCGGAAGGGCTGCCCTATGCCGGCGCGCTGGTCGGGATCAGCGAAAAAAGCCTCGACCGAAACCGCAACATCATGGCCTTCGTCCGGCGCAAGGACGGATCGAGCTTCGAATTCTCGGTGAAACGAGTCGGCGAATTCGACATCACCGATGGCGATTTCCTCCCCGACGGCGACATAATCCTGCTCGAACGGCGCTTCAACATATCTGACGGCATCGGCATGCGGCTGCGCCGGATCCATGGAGCCGATATCGAAAAGGGCGCGACGGTGGACGGCGAAATCCTTCTGGAGGCCGATCTGCTCTACCAGATCGACAATATGGAAGGTCTCTCCATCACCATCGATCCCGACGGCACGCCGCGCCTTACGCTGGTTTCCGACGACAACCATTCCATCCTGCAGCGCAATTTGCTGCTGGAGTTCCGGCTGGTGGGACAGGACGGCGCGCCGTCCTGACGATCAGGCGGGAACCGTGGAGCGGTCCATGATAAGGCCGCGCAGCACCCGATAGGGCGCGAGCAACACCAGCGCGACGAGGATCTTCACGCAGAAATCGCCGGCGCCCAGCGACAGCCACAGCGGCACCTCGCCGCCGATTCCGAGAAACGGCACCGGGAAGGCGAGCGAACCGTCTTCAAGGCCGAACCCGGTATCGAGGAAGGCGAAGCCGGCGGAAAACGCGACGCCGAAGAACAGGATGGTGTCGATCACCGATCCGATCAGCGATGAGATCAGCGGGGCCTTCCACCAGGCCGACTGGCGCAGGCGCTGGAACACGGCGACATCGAGAAGCTGCGCGACCAGGAAGGCCGAGCCCGACGCGATGGCGATGCGCGGCGTCGCCAGCCAGATCGAAAGGGCGACGGCAAGGACGAAACCGGAGATCACGACGACGCGCGCCGCGGCCGGGCCGAAGCGCCGGTTTGTCAGATCGGTGACAAGGAAGGCGACGGGATAGGTGAACGCGCCCCAGGTTAGAAGATCGGCGAGATTGATACCGCCGAGCGTCGCCTGGACCGGGAACTGGACAAGATAGTTCGATGCGGCGACGACCGCGCACATCGCGAGAATGAACGGAAGATAAGACTGTGCCTTACGCATTTTTTTATCCTGGGTGATGCCACCAGTTGGAGTGCCAAACGAAACAGGCCGGCGAACCGGCCTGCGAATATTACGTTGTCAGACGCCTTGAATCAGGCGGCCTGGCCAGCGGATTTCTTGGCGATCTGACGCTTCAGCAGACGGGCGCGCTGCGACAGTTCGGTTTCCTTCGCCTTGGCGAGGAAGGCGTCGAGGCCGCCGCGATGCTCGACCGTGCGCAGCGCCGAAGCAGAAACCTTGAAACGGTAGCTCTGGCCGAGCGCCTCGGACATCAGCGTGACGTGGCAGAGATTGGGAAGGAACCGGCGCCGGGTCTTGTTGTTGGCGTGGCTCACATTGTTGCCGGACTGGACTGCCTTGCCGGTCAATTCGCATGCGCGAGACATGGGTTTCCACCTTCGAATTCGGTTGCTACGAACCACAGCTCCAACGTCGTTTCCTGTCGCGCCGTACTTGGCGGCGTCGCCGGAGACAAACGTCATCTGCGGAAAAGTCACGGTGCTATAGTGACAACCGGCATTTTCGTCAACCGTCATGGGCGATTTTGCGTGTCCCGATGCGAAAGATCACGGAAATGCCGCGATTGCGCCGCAAAGCCCGCGGCGAAGGGACACATCAAAGGTCATACGCCATGCGCCGGACGCTTGCAGCGGCCCTCTTTCTTTGCGCCGCCCTTCACCCAGGAATTTCCAGCGCCGACACGACGGTCTACCGGTCCGAATACGCGATCACCGTACTCGGACTGCCCGTCGGCACGTCGCGCTTCGAAACCGAGATCGGGTCGGATCATTTCAAGATGACGGGCACGATGACGGCCAGGGGACTGCTGGCGTTGTTCCAGCCGACCAGCGGCAGCGTGACCGTCACGGGGAACATCGTCGCTGACCGCATCGCGGCGCGCGAGTTCACGCTGAACTACACCTCCGGCGACGAGAAACAGCGGACCGAGATCGGCTTCGCCAATGGCGGCGTCGCCTCGACGGTCAACGAGCCGAAGGTCAAGAAACGAAAAGACTGGATCGAGGTGACCGCCGCGCAACTGAAAGGCGCAAGCGATCCAATCAGCGCCCTCCTCATCCGGGCGAACGCGCCTGGCGAGGTCTGCAACCGTACCGTCCGGATCTTCGACGGCGCCATGCGCCTCGACGTAAAGCTCGCCTTCCTGCGGATCGTCCCCTGGTCCATCGGCGGTCGGACCGGCGACGCCGTGATGTGCCGGGCGACGTTCGAACCGGTTTCCGGCTACCACAAGAGCCGCAAGGAGATCGCCTGGCTGCGCGAAAAGGGACGTATGGACGTCGCCTTCGCCACGATCGAAGGCACCGGCGTCTACGCCCCGCTCCGGGCGACCGCCTCCACCCAGATCGGCCCGGTGCGCGTCTATGCGACGCGTTTCGAGATCCTGGCGAAATAGGCGGCCCGACCGGCGCTTGCGGAGAGCTTGACTTTGGGCTCGCGCCCGGCGACGGGAAGTCATGAGTGAGATCGCCGCCGAACAGACCCCGGACCGCAAGCGCTTCATCGCCACGCTGATCGGCTTCAGCGCGGTCCTGATGTGGGCGCTGCTCGCCCTGTTCACCGCCGCCTCGGGCGCCGTTCCGCCCTTCCAGCTTTCGGCCATGTGCTTTGCCATCGGCGCGGCCATCGGCTTTGCCGCCAATCGCCGCCGGAAGATCCGTCGGGCGCAGCGCGCGGCCATTCCGTGGCAGGCCTATGCGCTCGGCATCGGCGGCCTGTTCGGCTACCACTTCCTCTATTTTACCGCCTTGCGCCATACGCCGGCGGTCGAGGCGAGCCTGATCTGCTATCTCTGGCCGATGCTGATCGTCACCGGCTCGGCCCTGATGCCCGGCGAACGGCTCGGCTGGCACCACCTTGTCGGCGTCATCTGCGGTTTTGCCGGCACTGCGCTGATCGTCACGGGCGGGGAAGGCTTCTCGCTGAAGACGGAATATCTCTACGGCTACGCCATCGCCATTGTCGCGGCGTTCACATGGTCCTCCTATTCGCTGCTGTCGCGGCGCTTTTCCGCTGTGCCCACCGACATCGTCGCCTGGTATTGCCTGGCGACGGCGATCCTGTCGGCGCTCGCCCATCTGGCGCTGGAAACGACTATATGGCCTCAAGGCATGACGCAGTGGCTCGCGGTCATCGGGCTCGGGGCGCTGCCGGTCGGCGCGGCCTTCTATTTCTGGGATTACGGCGTCAAGCATGGCGACATCCAGGTGCTCGGCGCGTCGAGCTATGCGGCGCCGCTGTTTTCGACCATCATCCTGATCGCCGTCGGGATGTCGCAGGCGAGTTGGGCGATCGCACTTGCCTGCCTGCTGATCACCGGCGGCGCGGCGATCGCGGCGAAGGATCTGCTGCTGGCGCGGAGGAGGAAGAATGCTGCCATTTGAAGGCGGAGTGACCAACACCGAGAACGGCACGCTGCTGCTCGCCCTGCTGCTGGCGGCCGGATACATGTTCTACGGACAACGCCGTAACACGCCGCTGAAGGTCGTCGCGAAAACCTTGTCGGTGACGATGCTGGCCGGCCTGTCGGCCTCGGCCGGCGGACCGTGGCTCCTGACGCTGGCGTTGATGCTGTGCGCGGCAGGCGATTTCTTCCTCGCCATCGAACAGATGGACAAGCGCTTCTTCCTGGCCGGGCTGGGGGCATTCCTGGCCGGCCATATCGCTTATGTCGTCCTCTTCGTCGCGCTTCCCCAGCCAGACAACGCGTTGCCCCAATGGACGCTGGCAATTGTGGGCGTCGCAATGGTGGCGGTCGCGCTCGGCATGGGCCGCAGGCTGTTTCCCGTTACAGGGGAGTTGCGCTGGCCGGTAACCGCCTATGTCGCCGTGATCCTGATCATGGGACTGGCCTCGCTGTGGAACGGCGCGGGTCTGATCGTCGCAGGCGCGGCGTGCTTCATGGTCTCCGACTCGATCCTCGCTGCGGAACGCTTCCTGATGAAGGCGGAAAGTCCGTTCCGGCAATTCGCCGGCCCGGCGGTCTGGATCACCTATTTCGCCGCGCAGGTGCTGATCCTGTTCGGCGTGCTGGGCGTGTTTCTGGCCTAGCTCCCCCTCGGCGCGCGCGGCGTCGGCCGCCAGTCGGGCGGGGCGAGTTCGAATTTCGCGAAATCGAAGCCCGGCGCGACCGTGCAGCCGACCAGCGTCCACGCGCCGAGCGAGGTCGCCGTCTGCCAGCAATTGGCCGGCACGACGATCTGCGGACGCTCGCCCATCGAGAGATTGGCCCCGAGCCGGAAGGCCTGCGCGTCATGGCCGTTCTTCGACAGGGTGATCACCAGCGGCGCGCCGGCATAGAAATGCCAGACTTCCGCCGCGTCGGTGACGCGATGCCAGTGCGACACATCGCCGGCTTCCAGCAGGAAATAGATCGCGGTGGAATGTCCGCGCCCATCCGCGCCCTCCTTGTCGCGGAACGACTCGGCATACCAGCCGCCTTCCGGATGAGGCTTCAGGCCGAGTTCCTTCTTGATCCGCTCGGCGGCGAGATTCTGCATGGCGGCCTCAGAAGTTGTCCTTGCGCTTGCGGATCTCGGCGAAGACGTCCTCGTCGCTGGCGTCCGCCATGCCGAGATGGGCGCGGATCGCCGGATCGTCGGGCCGCAGGAAAGGGTTCGTCTTGAACTCCGTCGCCAGCGGCATGGGCAGGGTCGGCTTGCCTTGGGAGCGCAGGCGCTCGACCGTGGCGGACCGCGCCTGAAGCGCCTGATTGTCCGGATCGACGGACAGCGCGAAGCGGGCATTGGCAAGCGTATATTCGTGACCGCAATAGAGCATCGTTTCCGCCGGCAGCGCTTTCAGCTTCGAAAGCCCTGACCACATCTCCGCCGCGCCGCGCTCGAACAGCCGCCCGCAGCCCATCGAGAACAGCGTGTCGCCGGCGAACAGCAGCCCGGCCTTCGGCGAATAATAGACGATATGCCCGGCGGTGTGCCCGGGCGTCTCGATGACCTCGAAATCGAACGCACCGAAGGAGAAGACGTCGCCCTCGCCGACCGCTTCGTCGATGCCGGGGATCTTGTCGGCCTCGCCCTTCGGCCCCGTGATGCGGCAGCCGAAACGCTCCTTGAGCTCGAGATTGCCACCGACATGGTCATGATGGTGATGGGTTGTCATGATATCCGTCAGCGTCCAGCCCTTCGCCTCGAGCCGATCGACGATTGCAGCCGCTTCGGGCGCGTCGACGCTCGCGGTCCGCCCGCTTTCCGGATCGTGAATGAGCACGCCGAAATTGTCCGACAGGCACATGAACTGTTCGATCTGCAACACCCTGGCATACTCCCTTTCATGATCGCGGCCATTGCCCCGCGACGGGATTTGTTGCACCTGTCGGAGGTGGACGCAACCGGCGGGAGCGTGACGCGAGTGCATATGGATATCGTAGAGATCCGCAGCTTCTATCACAGCCTGCTCGGCGAGATGGCGACACGTTCCATCGGCATGGGACTGACGCGCATCTGGTCGCCCATGCCGAATGAGCGGCTGCTCGGGCTCGGCTATGCGCGTCCCTGGCTCGACCGCTTCGAGGGCGATACGGAACGCACGCTGTCCTTCATGCTGGCGGCGCAAGGCGCGATCAAATGGCCGCGCAACGGCCCGTCGCGCTCGGCGCTGGTCTTCGACGAGGAACTGCCGCTGCCCGATTCCGCCATCGACCGCATACTCATGGTGCATGCGCTGGAACATGCCGAAAATCCGCGCGAGACGCTGATGGAGGCGTGGCGGGTGCTCGCCCCGAACGGGAAGCTGGTCCTCGTCGTGCCGAACCGCCGCGGCATGTGGGCGCGGTTCGAACACACGCCCTTCGGCACCGGCCGGCCCTTCTCGCGCGGGCAGATCACCAAGCTGCTGCGCGAGGCCAATTTCACGCCGGGCGCGATGACGGAAGCGCTGGCTTTCCCGCCGGTCAGGGTGCGCTCGCTATTGCGCATTTCCTACCAGATCGAACGGATGGGATTGCGCTTCTGGCCGGTCTTCTCCGGCGTGCTGGTCATCGAGGCGCACAAGCGCATGTTCCAGGGCCTGCCGGTCGCCGCGCGCCAGTCGCGCAGAGTATTCGTTCCGGTGCTCGCCCCGCAGGGCGCGGCGCGCGCATTCGACTGAACCGAACTTCTCGACATTTGCACGGGCGGGCGCTATTGCCCTGCGGTCTGCAATCGCACCTCATTTACAGGAAAGTCCGAAGCGATGTCCGCGTCCGAAACCCCGTTGCGTCCCCTCCCCAATCCCGGCGTCATGGACATCGCGGCCTATGTGCCGGGCAAGAGCAAGGCAAAGGAGGGCGTCAAGCTGCACAAGCTGTCGTCCAACGAGTCGCCGCTCGGCGCCAGCCCGGCGGCCATCGATGCCTACAAGGCCGAGGCCGACACGCTGGAATTCTATCCCGACGGAGCGTCCAACGAACTGCGCAAGGCGATTGCCGAGACGCATGGTCTCAATCCGGACAACCTGATCTGCGGCAACGGTTCCGACGAACTGCTCGGACTGCTTGCCCATATTTATCTCAGGCCCGGCGACGAGGCGATTTTCACCCAGCACGGATTCCTCGTCTACAAGATCCAGATCCTCGCCAATGGCGCGATCCCGGTCGTCGCGCCGGAGACCGATCTGTGCGCCGACGTCGACGCCATCCTCGAGCGCGTCACCGAGCGCACGCGAATGGTATTCCTCGCCAATCCGAACAATCCGACCGGCACCTACATTCCGGAGTCGGAAGTCAAACGCCTTCAGGCCGGCCTGCCGAAAAACGTCCTGCTGGTGATTGACGCCGCTTATGCGGAATATGTACGCCGCAACGACTATTCGGCCGGCGTCGAGCTGGTTTCCGACAACGAGAATGTCGTGATGACGCGGACCTTCTCGAAGATCCACGGCCTTGCGGCGCTGCGCATTGGCTGGTTGTACGGTCCGGCCCACATCGTCGACGCGCTCAACCGAGTTCGCGGCCCGTTCAACCTGAATTCGGCGGCGATCTCGGCCGGTTCGGCGGCGATCCGCGACCGCCGGCATGTCGACGAAGCCGCGCTGTTCAACGAGAAATGGCTGCCGGTGGTCAGCGACGCGCTAAACGGGATCGGGCTGAAAGTGACTCCGAGCGTCGGCAACTTCATCCTGATCCATTTCCCCGAGAACGATCCGGCGCATTCGGCCGAAGCGGCGGACGCATATCTGACCGAACGCGGCTATGTGCTGCGCGCCGTCGCCGCCTACGGCCTGCCGAACGCCTTGCGCATGACGATCGGCACGGCGGAGGCTAACGAGGGCGTCATCGCCGCACTGACCGAGTTCATGGGCCGCGCCTGAACGATGGCCGACAAGGAACCGCTTTTCGCGCGCGTCGCGCTGATCGGCATTGGCCTGATCGGCTCGTCGCTGGCGCATGCCATCCGACGCAAGGGCCTCGCCGGCGAGATCGTCGTCCAGACGCGCCGCGCCGAAACGCTCAAACGCGCGGAAGAGCTGGGGCTCGGCGACCGCTACGAGACGGACGCCACCGAAGCGGTGAAGGGGGCCGATCTGGTCATCCTCTCAATCCCTGTCGGCGCCTGCGGACCGGTGGCAGCGGAAATCGGCCCCCATCTGCAAAACGGCGCGATCCTGACCGATGTCGGCTCGACCAAGGGCACCGTCGTCAGCGATGTCGCGCCGCACGTGCCCAAAGGCGTTCATTTCATCCCCGGTCATCCGATCGCCGGAACGGAGCATTCCGGCCCCGATGCCGGCTTTGCTTCGCTGTTCGAGGGCCGCTGGACAATCCTGACGCCGTTGCCGGATGCCGATCCCGCAGCGGTTGCGAAGCTGACCGATTTCTGGACCGCCTGCGGCTCAAAGGTCGAGACCATGGACCCGGAGCATCACGACCGTGTGCTCGCCATCGTCTCGCATCTGCCGCATATCATCGCCTACAATATCGTTGGCACGGCGGACGACCTCGAAGCGGTATCGAAGTCGGAAGTCATCAAATATTCCGCATCGGGTTTTCGCGACTTCACGCGTCTCGCCGCGTCTGACCCGACAATGTGGCGCGACGTCTGTCTTTCCAACCGGGACGCGATCCTGGAGATGCTGGGACGGTTCTCCGAAGACCTTGCCTCACTGCAACGGGCGATCCGCTGGGGCGATGGCGACAAATTGTTCGACATGTTCACCCGAACCCGCGCAGTGCGCCGCTCGATCATCGAGGCCGGACAGGAGGTCGACGCCCCTGACTTCGGGCGCCATCCGGAAATCGCCGGCGTCAATGTGAAGGACGGCGATTAGACCGCCTCCACAGCCAGTAAAGACCGTCCATGACCCTCTCGCTCTACGATGTCAGCATTCCGGTCTTTTCACGCGCGCTGCAGAACATGTCCGCCTTTCTCGAAAAGGCGCGGACCTGGGCGGACGAAACCGGGCTTGAGCATGACGAGATCCTGAATTCCAGCCTATATCCGGACACGCCGTCGCTGATCGGCCAGGTGCAAAGCGCCTGCGATGCCGCAAGGCTGACGGCGGTGCGGGTCGCGGCGACAGAACCACTCGACATTCCGGCGACGGATAATACGTTCGACGATCTTGAAGCGCGTATCGTTCGCACGCTCGGCTATCTCGATGCGGTGCCGAGGGACGCCATGGACGGGCGCGAGGACATGAAGGTCGTGCTCACCCGGCCGGAGCACGAGGTGACCTTCACCACGCGCGAATATATGTTGAGCTTCGCCCTGCCCAATTTCTTTTTCCATGTCGCGATGGCTTTCGCCGTACTGCGCCACAACGGCGTTCCGGTGAGCAAGCCGGACTTCATCAGCGGGCGCTACACAGAGTAGAGCTTTCCGGGGCTAATCGAGCGGCGGAATCCTGGCGAGCGGAATGAAACCGAGCGCGGCGCGGCCGTTACGGATAGTGATCGGCAGTTGCAGTTCCGGCGTGCCATCGGGCCCCGGCTGTTTCTGCCCCGACGCGATCATGTCGATCTGGCTCGCATATTCCGGGAATACCGGCTTCATCGCCGCGGCGAAACCGGCCGGGTCGACGATGATGACTTTCAGCGTCGCATCGATCAGCCCGTCCGCGCCGATCTCGAACGGTCCGCTGACGAGAAAGCCGCGCTCGGGCGTCAGCAGCAGGGCGAGGCGTTGAATTTCGCCCGCCACGCCGCGCAGGGTCGAAACACCCTGCGTCGCCAGCGCGACGCCATCCTTCAGCCGGAGGTCGGCGTCGCCCGACAGGGCCGGCAGAATGCGGTTGTCGACGAGGCGAGGATCAATGGTGAGGCCCTCGTAGCGAAGTGCAAGATCGAGTTCCTCACCCTGTGTGCGCATATGAGCCTCGGCAATCGTCGCCGTCAGCGCCTTTTGCAGCCCGGCGAATGACAGGTCGAGATTGTCAAGCGCGACGGAAACGCGCTTCGGCAGCGGCTCGGCAAGCGTCGCCGTGGCGCGGCCCAGCGTCCAGTTCGCCTCAACCCGACCGAGAACGGAGCTGGCGACCGAAACCGGGGCGTCGAGCTCGGCATAGATGCGCTTCGGCTCGTACACCTGCGCAGCGCTGCGGAAAGCGCCGGCTTCGACATTCAGGCCCTCGGCGGGGCGTTTCACCTCGAGCGAGGTGCAGAAGATCTCGAGGCGGAACGGATAACCGCGCACGTCGCGGTCGGCGCAGTCGATGGCGAGGCCGAGCTGGCGCTGCTCCTCGACAAAGCCTGATGCCTGCGTCTCCACCTGCCCGGCCAGCCAGTACCAGCCTCCGGAATAGGCGATAACGGCGACGACGATCGCCACGCCCAGCCAGCGAATGCGGCGGCCGGCATTATAGCGCGGTTTTTCTTTCTTCTCTGCCATGTTAGACGCCCATCGCCCGCGATTGTGGAATGAATAAGAGCTTATGGAAGATTTCTGGGTATTCGGCTACGCGTCGCTGATGTGGAAGCCGGGCTTCGAGCATGTCGAACGACGCCGGGCGCGGCTCTACGGCTATCATCGAAGCCTGTGCATCGCCTCCTACGAACATCGCGGCACGCCCGAACGCCCGGGCCTCGTCATGGGGCTGGACCGGGGCGGTTCCTGTGTTGGCGTTGCCTTCCGGGTAGAGGGCGAAAAGCAAAAGGCGGTCATGGCCTATCTGCGCGAACGCGAACTCGTCACCAATGTCTATCTGGAGCGAACCGGTACGCTGGCGCTCGACGACGGACGGATTGTCCCCGGCATCGCCTATGTCGCCGACCGGGCGCATGGCCAATATGCCGGAAGGCTGGAGGTCGAGGACGCGGTGACGCGCGTCTGCGGCGCGGTCGGCGGGATGGGGCCGAACGAGGATTACGTCATCAACACCGCCGAGCATATCCGCACGCTCGGCATCCGCGATCACTGGCTGGAAAATGTCGTCGCCGGCATACGGAGGCGCATGGAGGTCACACCGCACCAGTTCGGCTGACCGCCTCCGCCTTCAATTCGGCGACGCGCTTTTTCGCGGTCTGCGGGAAAGGCGGCGCATTCGGATCGTCCGCCAGTTCGAGCAATTGCCGGTCGCAGGCCGCTTCGATGCGTTCGACCAGCGTCTTGTGAAACGTCTCCCGGTCGAGCCCCGGCATGATCGGATCGAGCACCTCGACCTTGATCATGCCCGGATAGCGCATGAAGGAGCGCCGCGGCCAGAAAAGCCCGGCATTATGCGCGATCGGCACGACCGGAACGTTCAGCCGCTCATATAGATTGGCGACACCCATCTTGTATTTGGGGTCCGCGCCGGGCGGGCGGCGCGTGCCTTCCGGATAGATCATGATCTGGCGGCCCTGCGCGACGGCACGCAATGCGCCGCGATTGACCGATTCGATCGCCTTGAACCGATTGCCGCGGTCGATCGGTATCATGTCCATCTTGGCGACATACCATCCAAACAGCGGCACCCACATCAGTTCGCGTTTGAGAATCAATACAGGGTCCGGCCACCAGGGAAGGCAGGCGAATGTGTCCCACGCGGACTGGTGTTTCGGCGCGAGAATATAACTTCCCTCGGGCAGTTTCTCCTTGCCGATCACCACATGGTCTGTCCCGACGACAACCTTCATAAGCCACAGATGCGTGCGCGCCCAGAACTTCGGCACGAACCAGGCTCGTCTGCGCGGCGCGAGAAAGAAGAAGGGCGAGAACACGATCATCTCGATGAGCGTGACCGCGTAGAACAGGAAATTGAAGAGGAAGGATCGAAGAACCAGCAAGCTCATACCCGGATGCGTTCGGACAAATCCGGTCACGCGATACACGCCGGCGCCGCGCAACGCAAAGGTTTAAGGGGACGAAGCGCTATTCGGAGGCCGTCAGCGCCGCCCTGTGGACATCGTCGCCCGGCCCCGAAATCGGCGTCACCAGCGTGCGAAGCCGGGCAGCGGAGTATTTTACGTATTCGCCGAGCAGCACCCGGTAGCGGCTCGCCTGCTCCGCCGCCGTACCGTTTTGATGCTGGCTGGCGACGACAGCATGCGGGATCAGCTCGACATCAGACAGGACGCTGTGCAACTCCAGCAGGCTGCGCGGCATGTGGTAATCATTGGTGACGACAAGCAGCGAGTGATAGCCGTGCTCGGCGACCCAGTCGGCGGTTTCCACGGCATTGCCGACCGTATCGAGCGCCTCGTGATCGACATCGACACAACAATTGAACCGGTCTTCGTCGACGGCGAATGTCTTTGCGAGAACCGCCCTCGATGCGGAAGGGTGCACGCCGCTGATGAGCAGTCGCTCGCCCTTTTTCTCGTTGAGCAGCTTTACCGCCTCATCGACGCGCGCGACGCCGCCGGTCAGGACGACGATGCCGTCGGCGCGGCTGTCCGGCACGTCCTTGCGATAGAACGAAACCTCTGAAAGGAAGACGGCGAAACCGGCGAAATAGAGCGCGAGACACAGGGCCGAGGCGATTGCCGCGATACGGACAATCCGGCTCCTTCGGCGAGAAGCCTCCCGCTTTCGCACTATTGCGGCCCCCATGAAATCTGCCGATCCACCATGTTTCTCGGTGTCAGTCGCGTCACTCATTCAAAATGCGATACCGCCGAATTGGGGCGCGGCATAGGCAAAAAGCATGGCCCGAGCCGCGGGAAGCGGCCAAAATCGATTTGAACCTTCGGTTTTCCGGCTGTTCAATCCAGCCGCCCCGGATCGGCGCTGCGTCCGTCTATGTCACGCAGCGTCTGCAGCACGGTGATTCGCGTCGTCAGCGCCGTCAGGAAGCCGACGAGGATGATCACCCCGACAACACCGGCATAGGCCCCCGCGCCGATGGCGAAATCGCCGAAGAAGGCGGATGCCTGCTCGCCTTCCGGCGTGATGATGTTGCGCGCCGACCACCAGCTGACCAGCATGAACACGACCGCCGCCCCGCCTCCGCCGACCAGCCCGCCCCAGATGCCCGACAGCAGGAAACGGGTCTGGAACTGCTGCGCGATGAACGCGCCCCGCGCACCGACGAAATGCAGCACCTCGATAATGTGCTGATTGCCGGCCATGGCCCCGCGCGTCGCGAAGATCACCGTCAGCACCAGCGCGCACAGAACGAGCGCCAGAATCGTGATGCCGATCGCCGTCGTCGTGCGCGCCATGCCGACGAGGCGGTCGACCCAGGCCCGGTGATCGTCCAGCGAGGCATGCGGCACCTGCTCGAAAATCGTCGCGGACAGTCTCGCGAAATCGGGCGGATTGGCCTCGTCGATGGTCACGACCACGAGGCGCGGCACGGGCAGTTCGTCGAGGCCGAGGCCGGACCCCAGCCACGGCTCGAGAAGCGCGACAGTCTCCTCGCGACCAATGATGCGCGCGCCGCGCACTCCCGGGAACTGCTCGGCGATGGCCTCCGCCTTTTGCAGAGCGGCGTTCATGTCGAAATCGTCGGCCGGCCGGATCTGGATGGTCGCCTCGCGCGCGATCTGGCTTTGCCATGTCTCGGCGCTCTTGTTGACCAGCGACACGGCGCCGACTGCGATGCAGGCGAGAAAAGACATGATCGCGATCACCAGAATCAGCGCCTGCCCGGTGACATTGGCGGGCGGCACGATCGGCGCGAGCACCCTGAGCCCGGGCACGCGCGCGCCGCTGGCGGACTTGCCTCCCGTCAGCTTCAGCCGCGGCAAACGGCCCGTTCCTGGCTTTATCTTGATGCTCGGGCGCTCACTCATAGATTTCAAGCTGTCCGTTCGAAAGGATCATGCGGCGCGCATCGACCTGGTCCATCAATCCGAGATCGTGAGTGGCGATGACCACAGCCGTGCCGAGGCGGTTCAGTTCAAGAAAAAGCCGCAACAGCCGGCGCGCCATCGGCGTATCGACATTGCCTGTCGGCTCGTCGGCAAGCAGGATTTCCGGCTGATCGATCAGTGCTCGCGCAATCGCGACACGCTGCTTTTCGCCGCCGGACAGAACCGGCGGAAGCGCATGAATGCGCTCGCCGAGGCCGACCCATTTGAGCAGTTCCAGAACATCGTGCTGATAGGAGCTTTCCTCCTTGCCCCGCACCCGCAGCGGCAGGCCGACATTCTCGTAGATCGTCATGTGGTCAAGCAGGCGGAAGTCCTGAAAGACGACGCCGACGCGGCGCCGAAGCAGCGGCAATTCCTCCGGCCGGATCGTCGCCATGTCCTTGTCGAAGATGGTGATCAGGCCGCGCGTCGGCCGCAGCGACATGAACAAAAGGCGCAGCAATGTCGTCTTGCCCGCGCCGGACGGACCGGTCAGGAACTGGAACGACTGTTTCGGGATGGAGAAGGACACGTCGCGCAGGACTTCCGGCCCCATCCCGTAGCGCAGTCCGACATTCTCGAATTTGATCAAGCGCGCCGTCCGAATCGCAAGAACTGCATGGCGAAGGCTTAAAACAGCACAAGCGCAAATGGAACCGACAGCATATCGGAACGCCCCGCCAAAACCTTCGATTAACCAAGGCCGCGTAGAACACAATCATGGCGGTTCCGCGTTCCGCGGTCCGGTGATCTGGGAGTGCGGGTGTGGCGCACAACATTATCGATGCGGAATTCGAGACAATCCGGCACGAGGACGACCGGCATCCGGTCCGCAAGGTGCGGGAAAAGAAGGCCGTCGCCGCCAGACAGGTGCCCGACGACCAGATCGACATCCTGAAATCGCAACCGCCCGGCCGGAATCTGCCCAGCCGGCGAGCGCAGATCGCCTATATCCTGTCGGTGCTGTTTTCCTCCATCGCCGCCTTTCTCGTGTCCGGCGGCCACGTACTATTGCACGGATCGCCCTCCGAGCCCGCGATACTGGCGCTCGAAGTGGTCCAGGATCCGGCAGGCGAGCGGCTGATCCGCCCGGATGTGACGACGGTGAGCGCCAAGGTGCGCAACGCCACGACAGATTCGCGACAGGTTCCGGACGTGCTTTTGACTTTCAGTTCGGTCGACGGGACAGGCAATCTCGTCTATCGCGTTCCGCGCGGCGAAACGCTCGAACCCGGCAAAAGCCTTGCGTTTACCGTGAGAATGCCGAAAAAACCCGGTTATGCGCAGGCGCCCAGCCTGAAATTCGATATCAACGGGGTTTGACATCATGCCGATCGTTCGGGGCAAACGGATAGAGGTGCTCTATTCGGCATCCACCATTGCTGCTCGCAATCTGGAACTGGCGAAGGATATCGCCGAACGCGACTACAGCAGCCTGCTGGTCATCTCGGTTCTGAAGGGGTCCTTCATCTTCTCTGCCGACCTCGTGCGGGCGATGCATGATGCGGGCATGGAGCCCGATGTCGAATTCATCATGCTGTCGACCTACGGCGCCGGTACCGAGGCCGGCGAGGTCAAGATCCTGCGCGATATCGATTCCGATGTCGCCGGCAGGGACGTACTGCTGGTCGACGATATTCTCGAATCCGGCAAGACGCTCACATTCGCCCGAGAGCTGATCCTCGAACGCGGCGCGCAAAGCGTCGGTATCTGCGTGCTGCTCGACAAGTCGATGCGCCGCCAGGCCGCCACGCCGCTGCAGGCCGATTTCGTCGGCTTCGAATGCCCGGACCACTTCGTTGTCGGCTACGGCATGGATGTCGGCCATGCCTTCCGCGAACTGCCCTATGTCGGCATCGTTACCGGAGACGCCTGATGGCGCATATTCTGCTTGTCGAGGACGACGATTCCGTCCGCGCCTTCACGGCACGCGCCCTGCAGATCGACGGCCATACGGTCGATCAGGCCGATGACGGCGATATCGGGCTGGAAAAGGCCGCGGCCAAAGGCGGCGGCTACGATCTCGTCCTGTCGGATATCCGCATGCCGACCATGGACGGCATCGAAATGGCCAAGGAACTGGCAAAGGCCTATCCCGACCTGAAGATCCTGCTGATGACCGGCTATGCCGAACAGCGCGAACGCGCCCGCGATCTTTCGGCGATCATTGTCGACGTGGTGCAAAAGCCCTTCACGCTCGCCGAAATCCGCACCGCCGTCGCCAAGGCGCTGGCCGCCTAGTTAAGCTCCAACAGCCTTTCGAGATATTCCTTCTCGAGTTGCGGCGACAGCGCGTTGCCGAGGCGCTTGCGGATCGCCTCGAGGATCTCACGGGCGCGGCGCATGTCGATTTCGTCGGGCACCTTGACCGTGTCGCCGAAATCCGGCCCGGCGGAACGCTGCGGCCGGCCGAGCGGATCCCTGTCGAGCCCGTTGCGGTTGGTCCCGGTCGGATCGCCCTGGCCTTGTCCCTGACCCTGCATGGCCTGCTGCATTTGCTGCATCATGTTGTCGGCGCCGCGCCTGAGCGCATCCATCGCCTGACCCTGATCGTTGAAGGCCTGATCGCCCTGGCCTTCGCCGAGCGCCTGCCCGGCCTCACCCATTTCCCGGCCGGCCTCACCGAAGGCGTCGCCCGGATTGATGCCCATACCGCGCAGCCCGTCCATGAACTGCTCCAGCCGGTCGCGCAGCGCCTGCTGGCCGGGCGCGAGCCCTTCGAGACCGCCCTGGCCCTGACCCTGCTGGCCGTTCTGACCATTCTGACCCTGTTGCTGGCCTTGCTGCCCCTGTTGACCTTGTTGACCCTGCTGGCCTTCGCCCTGCTCTCCCTGCTGGCCGCGCCGGCTCTGGCGGTAGGTCTCGTTCATCAGTTCCTGCTGCTGGCGCAGGATCTCGCCGAGCTCGTTCATCTGCTGCTGGGCCTGATTCTGCTGACCCTGCTGTCGCTGATTGCGGCCCATCTGCATGTTGTTCATCATGTCCTGCAACTGGCTGAGCAGTTGCTGCGCCTGCTCGCGCGCGCCGGACTTGGCGAGTTCCTCGATCTTGTCGAGCATGTCCTGCAGGCTCTGCATATCCATTTCCTGCATGTTTTCCGGCATCTGCTGGGCCATGTCAGGATTGTTTTCCATCTGACGGGCCAGTTCCTGCAGATATTCCTGCATCGCCTGGCGCAGCTCCGCCATCAGTTGCTCGATCTCCTCGTCGGACGCGCCGTTCTCCAGCGCTTCCTTGAGCGCCTGCTGCGCCGCCTGCAGGCGACGTTCGGCGTCGGAGAGATTGCCGTCCTCGATGGTCCGGGCGAACTCCCAAAGATAATCGACCATGCCGCGCAGCGCTTCGTCATTGCCCTGCCCTTCGAGCATGCGCGACCGCGCCGTGATCAGGCCGAGGAAATAGCTGGCGTTCTTGATCGTCTCCTCGGGCCACATCGTCAGCGTGTCGATCACGTCGACAATATCCGGAACGGCATTGGCGTCGAGCGCCAGATTGCGCCGCTGCTCGATGACCGCGCGGGCAAGCGGATTGGAGAACGGCCTGCCGGGCAGCACCAGTTCCCTGGTCTCGCTGCGCCCGGTCTGCCCACGATCGTCCTCGGCCTCCAGCGTCATCTTCACCTTCGCGCCGGCCCAGGGATGCTCGGAAAGATCGCGCATCGTCTTGGCGGCGCCGTCCTTGGAGGAACGGCGCGGCAAGGCGAGCGGCAGCTCCGGCGCCTCGTATAGCGGATGCGCGACCTCGGCTTTGTCGTCGGCCAATTCGATGATGCCGCGCGCCTTGGTGACGCGGTAATCGTCCTCGGCGAAATATTCGAGCGTCATGGTGCCGTTTGCCGCCCGCACCGGATCGCCGGCAAAGGCGATGGTCGGCGCCGCATCGGGGGAAACCGTAAAGGACCAGTTGCGCAACTCGTCCGCGCTGCCGCCGGAAATCGCCAACGCGCCCGAATTCTCCATCGTGACTTCGAAACGCCGCGAGGTGGCCGGCTCGGTCTTGCCATCCTCGGCCTTGGTGCCGAGCGGGGTCTGCGCCTCGGGCCATGTGACCGTCTCGTTGCCGCTGCCGCCGGCGATGCGCACGACCGCGACACTGCCGGCCGGCACGGTGAAATCCGACTTTTCGGCATTCTGCTCCGAGGTCAGGAACAACGGCGCCATGCCCGTATAGGCGGGCGGCGTCACCCAGGCGTCGATGCGCGGAGGGATCACTTCGGCTACGTCGTGATTGCGGAACGCATCGCCGATCGAACCGCCCGACGTGCCGTAGGACCAGGCGAACGCGGTCACCAGCAGAAGCGCCGCAGCGGCGCGAAATGCGTACGGATCACGGGCCGGGATATCAGTCCTGGTCTGCGCACCGCGCACGCCTTCGACCCCGGCCGCCATGCGCCGCTGGTGCTCGCGCCACAGAACGGATGCGAAATCATCCGACGTGCCGGATGACAGGTGATCGTCCTGGGTGGTGATCGGTGCATGGGTGAGACTGTTGTCGCGCTCCAGCCGGCGGTCGATATCGAAGGCTGTCGGCAGGCGGAGCGACCGCAACGGCCACAGGCTTGCCAGCGCGGCCAGACCGAAAGCCGCGGCGACGACGATGCGCGCCGTATCGGGAACAGAGCGAAACAGTCCGAACCAAGACAGGATGGCGAAACCAGCCGCCACACCGGCGAGCGGCAGCAGCCGCGGCAAAAGCCGTTCGGCGATGATTGCGGTTCGTGTGAAGAACCGGACGGACCTCAGCCTGCTCGACAGGGTCGGCGGGGCGTAATGCTCTGGTTCGACTGCCATGCGCCTCGTGTCTCCTGACGGAAAGAGTAGCACTCTTCATGGCAAAGGCGAGGCGGAAAACCGAGAAATCCGTTCACAGCTTTGTCAGAACGCGACGATGACGGTCAGAACCAGTCCGGCACGCTGTCGAGGCCGATCAGGTCTTCATAGGTCGGGCGCGGTCGGGCGACGTGATAGCGGTCGTCCTTGACGATCACTTCCGGCACCAGCAGCCGCGAATTATAAGTGCCCGCCTGCACCGCGCCATAGGCGCCGGCCGAACCGAAGGCGATCAGGTCGCCCGCCGCCAGCGCCGCCATGTCGCGGTCCTTGGCGAGGAAATCGCCCGATTCGCAGACCGGGCCGACAATGTCCGCGCGCATGCGCGGCGCATCGGGCGACGGTTCGCGCACCGGGAACATCTCGTGCCAGGCCTCATAGAGCGTCGGACGGATCAGATCGTTCATCGCCGCGTCGACGATGACGAAATTCTTCTCGCCCGCCGACTTCACATAGATGACTTCCGCGATGAGGATGCCGGCATTGCCTGCGATCATGCGGCCCGGCTCGAAGATCGCCTGCACGTTGAGCGGACGGATATGCTTCTTGACGATATCCGCATAATTCGTTGGCAAGGGCGGCGGCGCGTTGTCGTTCCGGTAAGGGATGCCGAGCCCGCCGCCGAGATCGATATGGTCGATCGTGTGGCCGTCGGCCCGCAATTGTTCGACCAGCTCGGTCAGAACCGGGATAGCGTCGTCGAAGGGCTGCAACTCGGTAATCTGGCTGCCGATATGCATGTCAATGCCGGCAACCCGGAGGCCCGGAAGTTCTACCGCGCGGCGATAGACCTCGCGCGCCCGCACCCGTGCGATGCCGAACTTGTCTTCCTTCTTGCCCGTCGAAATCTTGTGATGCGTCTTCGCGTCGACATCCGGATTGATGCGCAGCGAGACCGGGGCCACCTTGCCCGCCGCGACCGCACGGGCCGAAAGAAGTTCCAGCTCAGGCTCGGATTCGACGTTGAAACAATGGATACCCGCCGCGAGCGCGAAATCCATCTCTCGCGCCGTCTTGCCGACGCCGGAAAACAGGATCTTCTCCGCCGGAATGCCGGCGGCCAGCGCGCGCCGCAACTCGCCCTCGGACACCACGTCGGCGCCCGACCCCAGTTCGGCCAGCGTCTTCAGCACGGCCTGGTTCGAATTGGCCTTCATCGCGTAGCACACCAGTGCGTCGATATCGGCGAAAGCATCGGCGAAGACCTGGTAGTGCCGCGTCAGCGTCGCGGTTGAATAGCAATAGAAAGGCGTGCCGACTTTGGCCGCGATCTCGGGGATCGGCACGTCCTCGGCGTAAAGCACGCCGTCGCGATACTAGAAATGGTTCACTTGACTGGGCCTTGAATGGGACTGATCAGATCAGCGGATCGAGAATGAAAGGCCGGTCTTCCGGCGGAGCGTCGGCGGGCTTGTCCTTCTGTGCCGCGGCGGCTGCCGGCGGCAATTCCGGATCGCCGGCGCGGCCACAAGCGGCGAGCGCCGCGGCGAACGACACGAGAAGAAGAATGCGCGTGATGCCGGAACCCATGGTCTCAACCTTTTCCGATGCCGCCGGCCACGCAGGCCGGATCCGAAGTCTCGAATTTCCCTAGCGCGCTCCCGCGCAAATGAACACCCCCGCCGGGGCGGTCTCAACCTTCCTTCGAAAGCTTCTTGCGGTGATAGCGGATCTGCCGGCCGACTTCCTGCGGCGCGGTGCCGCCGAAACTCTTGCGGCTGGCCGCCGACTTCTTCACCGTCAGCACGTCGAAAATCGCCTCGGTGATCCCGTCATGGATGGAGCGCAGGTCTTCCAGCGACAGCCGATCGAGCCGCACGCCCTTTTGTTCGGCCAGCGCCACGGCCCTGCCCGTGACGTGATGCGCCTCACGGAACGGAATGCCCAGTTCGCGCACCAGCCAGTCAGCGAGATCCGTCGCCGTCGAATAGCCGGAAGCCGCCGCCTCGCGCATCGCCTTTTCGTTGACTGTAAGGTCGGCCACCATGCCGGCCATGGCCGCAAGCGCCAGTTCCAGCGCCTCGGCAGCGTCGAACACGGCTTCCTTGTCTTCCTGCATGTCCTTCGAATAGGCGAGCGGCAGCCCCTTCATCACCGTCAGAAGCGCGATCAGATCGCCATTGATCCGGCCGGTCTTGGCGCGCACCAGCTCGGCGGCATCCGGATTTTTCTTCTGCGGCATGATCGACGAGCCGGTCGAAAAAGCGTCCGACAGGGTGACGAAGCCGAATTGCGGCGTCGACCAGATGACGATTTCCTCGGCAAAGCGCGACAGATGGGTCGCGCAGATCGAGGCCGCGGCCATGAATTCCAGCGCGAAATCGCGGTCGGAGACCGAATCGATGGAGTTCCGCGTCGGTCCTGCGAAACCGAGCGCCTTCGCCGTCTGGTGCCGGTCGATCGGAAAACCGGTGCCGGCCAGCGCCGCGGCGCCGAGCGGGCATTCGTTCGAGCGGGCGAGACAATCGGCCATCCGCGACCGATCGCGCGAAAACATCTCGACATAGGCCATCATGTGATGGCCGAACGTGACCGGTTGCGCCGTCTGCAGATGCGTGAACCCGGGCATCACCGTGGAACGGTGTTCCTCGGCGCGTGTCAGCAGCGTCTCGATTAGCGTCTTCAGAAGCGCCATCGCCTTTTCGGCCTCGCCGCGTACCCACATGCGGAAATCGAGCGCCACCTGGTCGTTGCGCGAACGCGCCGTGTGAAGCCGTCCGGCCGCCGGGCCGATCAGTTCCGACAGCCGCGCCTCGATATTCATGTGGATGTCTTCGAGCTTGCGCGAGAAAGTGAACTCGCCCTTTTCGATCTCTGACCGGATCGTGTTCAGTCCGTGAACGATCTTGTCGCGGTCGTCTCCCGAAATTATGTCACAGTCGGAAAGCATGGTGGCGTGCGCGATCGATCCCTCTATGTCCTGGGCATAGAGCTTGCGGTCGTAACCGATGGAAGCGTTGATCTCCTCCATGATCGCCGCAGGGCCGGAAGCGAAGCGTCCGCCCCACATCTTGTTGGAATCGTTTTGGTTGGTATCGTCGGACATGAATGAGAAGACCCCGGAAACAGGTGGCGGGAAGCCGGCCTCTGGCCGTCTGTCCGCCGGAAAAATCGTTGCCATCGCGATTGGCGTAACCATCGTCGCGGGCGCGGCCGGGATATACGCCAGGGGCATGCTTTCTGGCAATGGCGCGTTCCTGGCTTCCGCTTCGGGCGGCCAGTGCGCCGCCGCGATCGAGGCCGGCAAGACGCTGAAGCCTCTCCTGACCGGCGAGGTCGCCGCCATGGCGAACCGTACCGAGGCGAACGACCTTTCGGCGCTTTCCTTCAATGACGGCAACGGCAATCCGGTGACGCTCGCCGATACGGCCGGCAAGCCGCGCCTCGTCAATCTGTGGGCGACATGGTGCGCGCCCTGCCGGGAGGAAATGCCGGCGCTGGACCGGCTGCAGGCCGAAAAGGGCGGCAAGGATTTCCAGGTCGTCGCCATATCGGTCGACGGCGGTTCGGACGAAAAGCCTCGCGGCTTCTTCGACGAAATCGGTCTCGAACATCTCGGCTTCTATCACGACCCGTCCATCGGCGCCTTCAACACGATGAAAAAGGCCGGCCTCGCTTTCGGCCTGCCGGTCACCGTGCTGGTCGACGAGAACAATTGCGTCGTCGCCAATATGAACGGGCCCGCGCACTGGGACAGCGAGGACGCCTACCGGTTGATCGATGCCGTCTCGAAACCGGACGGGTAGGAGCGACGCACCACCCCCGAAAGTTAACGGTTTCGCGTCGAACGCCGTTCACTGCGCACAATGAATCGCTAAAGTTGTGCTTGCAGGCAGTGGCAAGCCGCTACATGTGGTGAGAACAAAACCGGAAACTGGCGGAATCAGCGATTCGTCGCCGATTCGTTCCGTCTCGGTTCCATTCGTAAACGAAACACACCGATTTCCTGCCGGGACATGGTTAACAAAAGATTGCAAAAATCAAGAGGATTCAAATCGTTAACGAATCAAAAACCATTGGGCAAAGCCGTCATTCGCGAATGTTAACGAATCCCGCTGTCAAGCGGAACATTGCCACGAAGGCGATTCACGAACTGGTAGAGGGGCGCAGTCGGACCACCACATCTGGTACGGAACAAAGCTGCAACCTATGAGAGTCAGCGATTCGTCGCCGATTCGTTCCAGACTCGTTCCAGTTGTAAACAAATGCAACCGCCGAGCGGTAAAACCGGGCGCGTTTCGCGTAATTTTCGCCCTGTAATTGCCGAATCGACGTGTTAAAGGCGTGTATCGTCCTCTCTCGGGCTCGCCGCCGCCGGAACGCTCCGGATTCGAACTCCATGAAAGAGTCAATGCCCTCCGACATTTTCACCGGCCACACCGTCAAGGCGGTCCTCGGGCCGACGAATACAGGCAAGACCCACTATGCGATCGAGCGGATGGTGGCGCATTCGAGCGGCGTCATCGGCCTGCCGTTGCGGCTGCTGGCGCGTGAGGTCTATGGCCGCGTCGCCGAAAAGGTCGGCAGCGCCAACGTGGCGCTGATCACCGGCGAGGAAAAGATCGTTCCGCCGAAGGCGCGCTATTCGGTCTGCACGGTCGAGGCGATGCCGTCGGAGACCAACGCCGCCTTCGTCGCCATAGACGAGGTGCAGATCGCCGGCGACCTGGAACGCGGGCACATCTTCACCGACCGCATTCTCAATGTCCGGGGCCGCGAGGAAACGCTGCTGCTCGGCGCCGGCACGATGACCGGCATCCTGCGCTCGCTGATGCCCGGCATCGACATCGTTTCCCGGCCCCGCCTGTCTCATCTCGCCTATGCAGGGTCCAAGAAGATCACACGCCTGCCCCGGCGCACGGCCATCGTCGCCTTCTCCGCCGACGAGGTTTACGGCATCGCCGAGCTGATCCGCCGTCAGCGCGGCGGCGCGGCGGTCGTCATGGGCGCGCTCAGTCCGCGCACCCGCAACGCCCAGGTCGAGCTCTACCAGAATGGTGACGTCGAATATCTTGTCGCCACCGACGCCATCGGGATGGGGCTCAATCTCGATGTCGACCATGTCGCCTTCGCCCAATTGCGCAAATTCGACGGCTACGCCTTCCGCGACCTGTCGCCGGCCGAGATGGGCCAGATCGCGGGCCGTGCCGGACGCCACATGCGCGACGGCACGTTCGGCGTCTCAGGCTATGCCCACCCGCTCGGCGACGAGACGGTCGAACGGATCGAGTCGCATGAGTTCGATCCGGTGAAAGTGCTGCAATGGCGATCGCGCGCACTTGATTTTTCCTCCATCGCCGATCTGCGCCATTCGCTGGAAACGCCGCCGCAGATCCCGGGACTGACCAAGGCGCTTCCCGCCATCGACCAGCGGGCGCTGGAATTCCTCGCGCGTGACATGGCCGTCGTCGACATCTGCGGCGGACGAGAACAGGTCTCGCTGCTTTGGGAAGCCTGCATGCTGCCCGATTACCGCAAGATCGCGCCGGCCCAGCATGCCGACATCATTTCGCAGATCTTCTTCGACCTGGTGCGGCGCGGCCATGTCGACGAGGACTACATGGCCGAGCAGGTCATGCGGGCCGATCGGGCCGACGGGGAGATAGACACGCTGTCGGCGCGTATTGCCCAGATTCGCACCTGGACTTATGTCGCGAACCGGCCCGGATGGCTTGCCGATCCGCTACACTGGCAGGAAAAGACGCGTGCGATCGAGGACAAGCTGTCCGATGCCCTGCATGACAGGTTGACGAAACGCTTCGTAGACCGCAGGACATCCGTGCTCATGAAGCGGCTGCGAGAGAATGTGAACATGGAAGCAGAAATCAGCCCGGGCGGCGATGTATCGGTGGAAGGCCACCATGTCGGCCAGCTCGACGGGTTCCGGTTTTCGGCGGACAAATCCGCCGAGGGCGAGGACGCCAAGGCGGTGAAGGCCGCGGCCGCGAAAGCGCTGGCCACGGAATTCGAGAAGCGCGCCGACCGGTTCGCCGCCGCCCCAAATGGCGACTTCGCGCTCGGCGCGGACGGCGTGCTGCGCTGGCTCGGCCAGCCGGTGGCGACGCTTTCCCCGACCGAGGAATGGCTGAAGCCGCGCGTCATCCTGCTCGCCGACGAACAGCTGACCGGCCCCGCCCGCGACAGGGTCGCCGCGCGCGCCGAGCGCTTCGTCGCCCATCACATCGAGACGCACCTCAAGCCGCTGGTCGATCTGGGCCTTGCCGATGAATTGTCCGGCATCGCGCGCGGCATCGGCTTCCGCCTGATCGAGAATTTCGGAATCGTGCCGCGCCGCGATATCGCCGACGAGATCAAGTCGCTCGACCAGGACGGCCGCGCCGCATTGCGTCGCTATGGCGCCCGCTTCGGCTTCTACCACATTTTCGTGCCGGCCCTGATCAAGCCGGCCCCGGCGGGTCTCTTGACCCTGCTTTGGGCACTGCAGAATGACGGCAAGGACAAGCCGGGCTACGGCGACGTTGTCCATCTCCTGTCGACCGGCCGCACCTCTCTGGTGCCCGATCCTGCTTTCGATACGGCCTTCTACAAGCTCGCCGGCTATCGTCATCTGGGATCGCGCGCCGTGCGCGTCGACATCCTGGAACGGCTCGCCGACCTGATCCGCCCCGCCTTGCAATGGCGCGAAGGATCCGGCGCGTTGCCCGAAGGCGCCGTCGGCGGGGGACGTTTCTTCGTCACGCCCGCAATGATGTCGATCCTGGGCGCGACCGCCGAAGACATGGAAGCGGTCCTGGGCAGCCTCGGTTATCGCCACGACAAGGTGGAGCCCGCCGAGTTTGAGGCAAAGCTTGCCGCGCTGAAGGCAGCCAATGCGCCAGCGCCGGCGGAAACAGCGCCCGCCGAAGAGGCCGCCCCTGCGGAAGAAGCTGCGCAGGCGGACGCCGCGCCGCCCGCGACGGAGGGGATGGAAGCGGCGGCAGCCGAACCCGCAGCCGGGACGGCGGTCGAGGAAGCGCCAGTGCCCGAAGCCCCGGAAGAACCTGCGCCTGAAGCCGCCACCGCGGAAGCGGCGGAACCGGCTGACGCCCAACAGGCGAAGGCAGAACCCGCGACACAGGCTGCCGAAAAGCCGGAAGAGGCCGAGGAGCCGAAGCCGGTAATGGTCTGGTACCAGGTGCGCGGCGACCGCAACCGGCGCGGCAATCGCCCGCAGGGCCAGCGTCAGGAAGGCAAGCGCCAGGAAGGCAGGCAACATCACGGCGGCCAAAGGCCGGACGGCGAGCAGAAGGGCCGGGACGACCGGAACAAGGGCGGCAAGGGCAAGTTCCGCGGCAAGCGCGACGACCGCCAGCGCGGCAAGGGAGAGGCCTTTGCATCGGCCAAGCCGCCGCGCCGCGAAAAGCCGATGGACCCGGATTCGCCCTTCGCCAAACTCGCGGCCCTCAAGGACCAGATGAAGAAGTGACACCGAAGCGGAATGAGCGCTGACCGCCAGCGTATCGACAAGTGGCTCTTCTTCGCGCGGGTCGCGAAATCCCGCACGCTCGCCGCGAAACTCGCCCAGGGCGGCCATGTTCGGGTCAATGGCGCCAAGATTGGGCAAGCAAGCCATGACGTGAAGCCGGGCGATGTCCTGACCGTGACGCTCGAACGCCGGGTCCTCGTCTATAAGATCGTGGATTGTGGCGCGCGACGCGGACCGGCCCCGGAGGCGCGGCTGCTCTACGAGGATCTATCGCCCCCTCCTCCGTCGAAGCCGGACAGTGCGCTCGACAGGGTCGGCGGCAAACGCGAAGCGGGCGCAGGGCGGCCGACGAAAAAGGAACGCCGCGCCATCGACAGGCTTCACGGCGACGACGATTGACCTCGTCCGATGGCCCGCGCTAAGGCAACTGCAACGTTACAGTTGAGATTCCGAGGCGCCCCGATGGCATTTTCCTTCCGCCGATCCGATTTTCCGGACGATTTCATTTTCGGCGCGGCGACCGCCGCCTACCAGATCGAGGGAGCATCCTTCGGCGGCGCGGGCCCGTCGCATTGGGACACCTTCGCCGCAACGCCCGGCAACGTCGTCAACGCCGAAACCGGTGCGATCGCCTGCGACCATTACCACCGTTACGGGGAAGACCTCGACCTGCTGCGATCGGGTGGCTTCGATGCCTATCGCTTCTCGACCTCCTGGGCGCGCGTGATGCCGGACGGCAAGAACGTCAATCCGGAAGGGCTCGACTTCTACGACCGGCTTGCCGACGCCACCCTGGAACGGGGCCTAAACCCCTTTCTGACTCTCTATCACTGGGATCTGCCGGCGGCGCTTGCGGATCTCGGCGGCTGGCGCAACCGTGACGTCGCATCCTGGTTTGCCGACTATTCGTCAATCGTCATGGACCGGATCGGCGATCGCATGGCGGCGGTCGCAACCATCAACGAGCCGTGGTGCGTCACATGGCTCAGCCATTTCTGGGGTATCCATGCGCCGGGCCTGCGCGACATCCGCGCAGCCGCGCGGTCGATGCATCACGTTCTGCTCGCTCATGCGCGCGCGATGGAGGCGATGCGCGCGGCCGGCCACGGCAATCTCGGCATAGTGCTCAATTTCGAACATGCGAACCCGGCGAGCGACGCCGCCGGAGATGTTTCGGCCGCGGCCCGCTATGACGGCTTCTACAATCGCTGGTTCATCGAGGCGATCACACGCAAGACCTATCCGGAAGTCATCCTCGAAGGCTTCGCCGGGCATATGCCCGACGGTTACGAGAAGGACATGGAGGCGATCAGCGCCCCGCTCGACTGGCTCGGCGTCAACTACTACACGCGATCAAATGTCGCAGCGGACCCGGAAGCCGCATGGCCATCGCTGAAAAGCGTGCCGGGCCCGCTTCCGAAGACCGATATGGGCTGGGAGATCTACCCGGACGGCCTGTACGGCTTCCTGACCCGGCTGCATCGCGATTATACCGGAGAAACTCCGATCATCGTCACCGAAAACGGGATGGCCTGGGACGACCATCTCGTTGACGGCCGGATCGACGACCGCGAACGTATCGCCTATTTCGACACGCATCTGGCGGCGGTTCGCCGCGCCATCGCGGACGGCGCGCCGGTGAAGGGCTATTTCGGCTGGTCGCTGCTCGACAATTACGAATGGGCGCTCGGCTATGGCAAGCGTTTCGGTATGGTCCATGTCGACTACGACACTCAGAAACGCACGCCGAAAGCCTCCTTCGAGGCGTTCCGCCACGCGATCGGCGGCAATTAGAGCCCTATTCCAAACAAACAGCGATCGGCGCGAAATCCTTTCCCTGCCGCGCGGCTTTGCCCTCTTGCACGCTTCCGGCAAAGTGGGTACCCATCCGCCGAACTTCGCGAACGGCCGCCCGGGCCGGACGCCCGATGTCTGGAGCCCCGCCCGTGACCTATATCGTCATCGACAACTGCATCCGCTGCAAATACATGGATTGCGTGGAGGTCTGCCCTGTCGACTGCTTCTATGAAGGCGAGAACATGCTCGTCATTCATCCCGACGAATGCATCGACTGCGGCGTCTGCGAGCCCGAATGTCCGGCCGACGCGATCCGGCCCGACACCGAGCCCGGTCTCGAGAAATGGCTGCAGATCAACACGGAATATGCCGACAAATGGCCGAATATAACGGTCAAGCGCGACTCCCCCGCAGACGCCAAGGAAATGGATGGCGTCGAGAACAAATACGAGAAGTATTTCTCGCCTGAGCCCGGCCAGGGCGACTGACGGATCTTCGCATCGACGCCCGCCCCGCGCGGCGGCGCCAAACATGTTGAAAATCGCATTTCAAATTACCATTTACGTAAAGGTAATTACGTGATGGCGACAGCGTCGCAGCCCTTATTTTATGCAACGCATTGAAAAACGCGCATTTTTGTGCTAGACATTTAAAAATGTCATTGCACGTCACGCTTCTGGGCTGTTTGACGCTCCCTCTATGAAGGAACGCCTCTGTAACCGGTAGTCAATCGGGTAGGTCTTGTCGACCGAATTCGGGCTCCGGTCACAGCGCTTGCGCGCGTGTTGACATGGCGAAAACAAGAAAGTCGGCTGACCTTTCGGGTTTCGGCCGGCTACCCGACTGGGAGTAAGCAAAGCATGGCGATTGCCTCTAAGAAAACGTCTCAACGGCAGGGTTTCAAGACCAACGAGTTCATCGTCTATCCGGCGCATGGCGTAGGCCAGATTGCCGCGATCGAGGAACAGGAAGTTGCGGGCCACAAGCTCGAACTCTTCGTGGTCGAGTTCCAGAAAGACAAGATGCGTCTCAAGGTCCCGGTCGCCAAGGCGCTGTCGATCGGCATGCGCAAGCTGTCCGAGCCCGATTTCGTCGAGCGCGCGCTGAAGATTCTGCAGGGCCGCGCCCGCGTCAAGCGCACCATGTGGTCGCGCCGCGCCCAGGAATATGACGCCAAGATCAATTCCGGCGACCTGATCTCGATCGCAGAGGTCGTGCGCGATCTCTATCGTGCCGACAACCAGCCGGAACAGTCCTACTCCGAGCGCCAGCTTTATGAAGCGGCTCTCGACCGCATGGCCCGCGAGATCGCGGCGGTCAACAAGATCTCAGACACCGAGGCCGTCCGCCTGATCGAGACCAATCTGAACAAGGGTCCGAAGCGCGGCGCCAAGGCGGAAAACGACGAGTCCGATGCGCAGGAAGAAGCTGCCTGACGCTTTCTGCCGCTCACAAAATCGTGAAACCCGGTCCTTGTGGCCGGGTTTTTTGTTTTGGGACAGAGCCTTAGCGGAGCGCGCCCGCGGCGTTCACCCGGCATTGACGGGCCGTGCATCGGAAACGTGATCCAAATGCCACAAAAAGGCGTATCTTGGATTAATAATTGCAACTCCCAGCGAACAGGAGAGCGGCATGGGCTATGAGCTGACGAGACGTTCCATGGTGAAGGCGGCCATGAGTGCTCCCTATCTCGAACGCGACGAGGAACATGAACTTGCCGTCCTGTGGAAGGAGAAGCAGGATCAGGACGCTCTCCACAAGATAACCACGGCCCATATGCGCCTGGTTATCTCGATGGCGTCGAAGTTCCGCAACTTCGGTCTGCCGATGAACGATCTGATCCAGGAGGGGCATGTCGGATTGCTCGAGGCGGCCGCCCGCTTCGAACCGGCGCGCGAAGTGCGGTTTTCGACCTATGCGACATGGTGGATACGCGCCTCCATGCAGGACTACATACTGCGCAACTGGTCGATCGTGCGCGGCGGCACATCCTCGGCGCAGAAAGCACTGTTCTTCAATCTGCGTCGCCTGCGCGCCCGCCTGGCCCAATCCGGAGCGACACCTGCGCAATCGTCGATCCATCGTCAGATCTCGGACGCGCTCGGCGTTTCGGAGAAGGATGTCGCCTTGATGGACGCCCGCCTGTCCGGGCCCGACACTTCGCTCAGCGCACCTGTATCGGATGAAGAAGGCGGCTCGGCAAGGATGGATTTCCTGGTCGATGATCACCCTTTGCAGGACGAGATTGTCGAGGAGATAATCGACGAAAAGCGCCGTTCCGACTGGCTGCGCAAGGCGCTTGAAATCCTCAATGATCGCGAAAAGCGCATCATAAAACGCCGCCGCCTGTCCGAGGACGGCGCGACGCTGGAATCGCTTGGCGTCGAACTGGGCATTTCCAAGGAACGCGTTCGCCAGATCGAAAACCGCGCGCTGGAAAAACTGCGAGGCGCACTGGAACGCGGCAATCCGGACATGGCGGCGCTTCAGTCGGTCTGAGCGATCAATCGACGACGATCTTGTAGGACTGGCCCGTCACCACCGTCTGGTTGCCTTCCAGTCCGTTCAGCACCCGGAACAGTTCGCGGGGGCGAGATACGCCTCGCATGCGTGTAGCCAGAGACTGTTCGGTCTGTCCGGGACCCGCCTTTACGACTTGCAGCGTCAGCGGCTTGAGCGCCCTTTTCTCCGCCGAAGACAGCCGTCGGAAACTTCCGCGCACCTCCTGCGCAAGCTGACCCAACTGGACCGAGCCGCGCGGCATCGCAGTCAGGAGGCGATAAACGGATCCCCCCGCGCGTATGACAGTGATGTCGAAATCCCACTGATCGGCGGAGGCGCGGGCGGTCGCGGCCTGCAAGCCGTTGACCGTCGTCATGCGGATCGAGGTCGGATCAAGGCCCTCCACCCAGCCACTGGCGATATAGGTGGCAAGAGGTTGGCTCGCCGGCACATCCGCGCCGTCGAAGCGGACGGCGGCATTGTCCGTCTCGCGTGATCCGAGCACCGCCTCGGCGCGATTGTCGATCTCGAAGCCTTGCGGGAAGGTAAAGGTGATGCCAAGCGCGGCGTGCGAATAGCTCTGGCCGCGCACATAACCCTCTTCCGGGGAATCGCCGAACAGCATGCCATCGATTCCCGCCAGATAAGCGTCGCGGTCGCGCTCGCCCTGACCGCGCCCCCCGAACTTGCGCGCGTGGCCGACGGCCAGTTCGATGCGCTGCGGCGTCGACGGATGGGTGGCGAGGAAATCGAGGCTGGTGTCTGTGTCGCCGGACTTGTTCCGGAACTCCATATAGGCAGCCATGGTCTTCTGGAAGTCGGCCGCGGCATAGGGATCGAAACCGGCCTCCCCGATCGTCTGTATGCCGATCGCGTCGGCCTGCAGTTCCTGATTGCGCGAGAACTGCGCAAGGCGAAGCTTGCCGCGCACCAAGGCGCGCCGTCCAGCATCCTTGTCCGCCAGAACATCGGACACGACGCGGCTCGCCAGCTCGACCTCGGCTTCCTTCTGCTGGCGCAGGATACCGTGATTGGCCGTCACATGGCCCATCTCGTGGGCGATAACCGCCGCCAGTTCCGCAGTATCATTGGCGAGAGCCAGAAGGCCGCGCGTAATGTAGAGATACCCGCCCGGAAGCGCGAAGGCATTGACGTTCGGCGAGTTCAGGATGGTGATCTGATAAACTTCGCCGGGATTGTCGGAGACCGTGACCAGCTTGCCGACAATGCCGGCAACCATGCGCTCCAGCTTTGGATTGGAATATTCGCCGCCATAGGTTGCGAGGATTTTCGGATGTTGCGCAGCGCCCACCCTGGCCAGCTTGCCGGTGCGCACATTCTCGGCGATGACCGGGCTGTTCGACGGCTTGATCGCCGCATCACCGAAAATGTCGGTCATGCTTTCGCAGGACGTGACGGCAAGCGAAAGCGCCGCCACAAGCGCGAGTTTCGCTCGGCGCATCACGACATCCCGGCGGCCCGCCGCCGTTGCCAAAGTGATCATCCTGCCCATCATCGGATTATCGCTATCCGTCGCTCGAATCGACACGGGCGCGCCCGTTCTCGCAACCGACTTACAAGCAACACCATGCCAGTCACAAGTCCATTGCCGGAGCACGACGCCCGAGCGCCGTTCCTTCACGTTTCGCTTGCCAGCCAATTTTGGCGAAACCGCGTCGCGCCGACCCGGCCGTTTCGGCCTACCCGCCCAGATAGGACCGAACCGCATCGGGCGCGGTGTCATGATCAAGCAGCGTGCCGGTCGGACCCTCGGCGACAACGGCCCCGTCGGCAAGGAACACGGTTCGCGCCGCGATGCGCCGGGCATCCTCCGGAAAATGAGTCACCATGATGGTGGTCATGCGCCTCTCGTCATGAATTGATGAAAGCAGGTCGAGCATCTCGCCACGCAGCGCCGGGCCGAGCGAGGCGAAAGCCTCGTCGAGCAGCAGGATCGGCTTGCGCCGGACGATGACCCGCGCCAACGCGATGCGCTGGCGTTCGCCGCCCGACAACTCCCCGGGCAGGCGCGCGCCATAACCCGCCAGGCCAACGGAAACGAGCGCCGCCTCGACGCGATCCCGTTCCTCGCCGTTGAGCCGCAGTGTCGGCGCGACCCCGAGCGCGACATTGTCGAAGACCCGCATATGCGAAAAGAGATTGTTCTCCTGGAAGACCATCGAAACCGGACGCTCCGAGACCGGTGCGCGCGTGATGTCGCTTTCGCCGAACCGGATCTTGCCGGACACAGCGATCTCGAATCCGGCGATCAGGTTGATCAAGGTCGATTTTCCCGAACCGCTCGGCCCCACCAGCGCCGTGATCTCTCCCTCGGCGAATGCGCAGTCGAAACGCATCTCGGCGCTGTCGCCGCCATAGCGAAAGCGCAGATCTTCGCAGGCAAGCGCTTGTTCTTTCCCGGTCATGACCGATCCGTCCTCTCCGCCCTGTTCGGCTCGCTGCCGCGATCGGCAATCATCATCAGCGCCATCGTCATGACGCAGAGCAGCAGCGCCAGCCCTGCCGCATCCTGGGTGCGGTAACTGCCCATGCGCTGCAGTATGAGATAGGGCAGCGTCTGCACATCCTGCGACCCGAAGATGGTGATCACACCGAGATCGCCAAGCGAAAGCGCCAGCGAGAAGGCGAAGGCGAGAAAGATCGCCCGACGCAGCAATGGCCAGGTGACGAGGCGCAGCCGGTCAAACCCTTCGAGCCCCAATTGCCGGCACAAGCGATCGTAACGCTCCGCCGCGCTCAAAGCCGCCGGCTGCAAAAGGCGAATGGCGAATGGTACCGCCATCGCCGCATTGATGGTCACCACCATGACCGGAGCGGCGGCATAAACATCCGCGAAACGGCGGATGACCATGAACCAGCCCGCCGCGATGACGACCGGCGGCACGACGAGGATCAGGCTCGACATCTGCCCGAACAGCCGCTCTGCACCGGTCTGAGGCCCCGAAAACCGCCGCGCAGCCGCGCGACGCGTCACCCCCGCGGCAAAAGCAAGGCCCAGCATGACGGCAAGCACCGCCGACAGCGTTCCAAGCAGCAGGCTGGTCGTTACCGCGCGGCGCACGCTGTCTTGCAGCACGAGGCCTGCAAGATCCGCCGAGAGGCCCCGCCAGACGATCAAGACGAACGGCGTCAGCACGAAGAGAACGCCAAACGAGACGACAAGGACCGCGGCAAGATAGCCGCCCGGCGTGTGCCGCACCGCGAAAGGCCTCAGCGCGCCGACTGTGAAGCCGGAAGAGACGGAACCGCCGGCCCTGGTCAGCAGCGAATAGGCAAAGGCAGTCACCACGACCTGGACCAGCGCAAGAAGGATCGCACGGACGACATCGAAATCGAAGGTCAGCGCCTGATAGATCGCCACTTCCAGCGTCGTCGCGCGCGGGCCGCCGCCGAGGGTCAGCACCACGGCGAATGAGGTCACGCAGAGCATGAAGATAAGCGATGCCGACGACATCAGCGCCGGGCGCATGAACGGCCACAACACATGGCGGAACCGCGCGGCAAAGCCCATGCCGAGCTGATGCGCCAGCCGGTCATATTCGGCCGGCATCGACGCCATGCCGCCCAGCGCGATGCGAACGGCGAGCGGCATGTTGAAGAACACATGCGCGATAAGGATGCCGGTCAGGCCGTAGATCGACGGGAAATCGAGGCCGACGCTTTCGGCCAGACGCGACCAGACACCGCGTTGGCCATAGAGACCGACGATCGCCAGAACCGCCACGATCTGCGGCAGCGCCAGCGGCAATGCGAAAAGTCGCAGGACGTGATTACGGCCGGGAAAGCCGCGAAACTCATGCAGAGCCGCGGCAACGGGCACCGCCAGAAGCAAGGAAATGCCAGTTGAGAGAACTGCCTGTACCAGCGTGAAGCGCAAGCTTCGCCAGATCACCGGATCGCCCAGCGCGTCGGTCAATCTGCCACCCGCGCCGGGCAGCGCCGTCAGCAAAAGCGGCAGGAATGCCCCGCCCGCCAACAGAACGAGGAACAGGGCGGCCACCAAGGCCGCCATGTCCGTCCCCGACCGCTTTCGCATCATTGACGCCATTTCGGCTCTATCGGCTCATCACCTCAAGCCATTCCTCCACCCAGGCTTCACGGTTCTCGGCAACTTCCTCGGGCGTGAACAGCAGCGATTTTTCCGGATGGACCATTTTGTCGAAAACGGGGTCGAGCGGTTCTGACGTCGCGGCGGCAGGCAACATCCAGTTGGTCTCCGGAATGACGTCCTGGAAGGCCGGGCTCATCATGAACTCGAGGAACTGCGCGGCGAGCGGATTATCGGCGCCCTTGGTCGTCATGCCCGCGACCTCGATCTGCATGTAGTGGCCCTCGGAAAATTCCGCCGCCTGATAGCGATCCGTTCCCTCGGCGATCATGTGGTAGGCGGGCGAGGTCGTGTAGGAGAGCACCATCGGCACTTCGCCTGACGTGAACAGCGCATAGGATTCCGACCAGCCCGGCGTCACCGTCAGGACGCGTTTTTGCAGTTCCTCATAGGCTTCGGACGCCAGGTCGCCGTAGATCTTGCGGATCCACAGCATCAGGCCGAGACCCGGCGTCGAGGTCCGCGGATCCTGGATGGCGATCATGCCTTCCCGGCCTTTCAGGAAATCATGCATGCTCGTCGGCGGGTTCTCGATTGCATCCGTGTCGTAGATAACGGCGAAATAGCCGTAATCGAATGGGATGAAAGTGTCGTCCGACCACCCTCCCGGAATATCGATCGCATCGGTCGAAAGACCGTGGGGCGCGAAGAAGCCGCTGTCCTTCGCCTCGGCCGTCAGGTTGGTGTCGAGACCGAGCACGATATCCGCATCGGTGCGCCCGCCCTCCAGCCGCAGCCGGTTGAGCAATGCGACGCCATCGGCGACCGAGACGAAGTCGACCTCGCAGGCGCAGGTGGCTTCGAATGCTTCCTTCACCTTCGGTCCCGGGCCCCATTCGGCCGTGAAGCTCTCATAGGTGTAGACGGTCAGCTTGTCCTGTGCCTGCGCGACATGCGAAAAACCCGCCAGGACGGCGGTGGACAGGGCGAATAATGTCAGTCTGTGCATGACGCACCTCCTTCGTTCAGATCGGGATAGAGGCGCGTAGTCCGTGGAACCGGAAAATGACGTCTAATCCCTACGCCGGTGCAAACCGGATCAGGTTCGACGGGTTAGCTTTCGCCTCTCAGCTGCATGCGCAGCACCCCGTTAGAGCAAGCCCCTTGTAGAAGCCCGTCGCGCTCACTTCAAGAGGTCAACATTCAAAGCGGTCAAACGATCCCTGGCTCAAACGAGCCATGTTTCAAACGAGTCTTGGCGATCCCCTGATCGCACGCTACTGCTTGGCGATGTCAGCCACTTCCCATTCCCGCTTCGCAATCCTGCTCGACGGCGCCCTGACGCCGACCGACAGGCTCCGGACCCAGCTCGACGGATGTCGCGTGCTCGCCGCCGATGGCGGAATACGCCATGCCGAAACGCTTGGATTGGAACCGGAATTATGGCTCGGCGATTTCGATTCCGCCGGCGAAACGCTGGAGCAGCGTTTCAGCACGATACGCCGCCAGAGCTACCCGAGCGAGAAGGCGGTTTCCGACGGCGAGATCGCCATCCGCCACGCGCTGGACGAAGGCGCGGAAGAGGTGGTGCTGGTCGGCGCTTTGGGCGGCGAACGCAGCGACCACGCCTTCTTCAATCTCGCCGGGGCGACGAGCCTCGCAATCGAGAGGCCCGCCTTGCGGGTCATGCTGACATCCGGGCTGGAGGAAGCCTTGCCCTTGCTTCCTGGCCGCCTCCTGCGACCCGACTGGCCGGCCGGTACACTCTTCTCCATACCGGGCTTCACCGCCATGTCGGGACTGACGGTCAGGAACGCCAAATGGCCGCTCGACGATGTCGAAGTGCCCTTCGGCTCGACGCTGACGCTGTCCAATGTCGCGGAAAACGGATTGGAAATTTTATTGCGCGAGGGAACCACTGTGGCGATTTGCCGGTTTGACAACATGGCGGGTCCGGTGTGACACTTGTCACAATTGGGCTTTTATTTGTTGCCTATTGTCGAAACGGGAAAAAAGGAGATCGCCCATGAAACTCACGAAAACCATTGCCGTGCTTACGGTTGTCGGCGCCCTGGCCGGCTGCACCACTGCTGAACAGACCGCCACCGGCCGCGCCGCGATCGGCGGCGCGATCGGTGCTGTGACCACCGGAGACCTCGGCGGCGCAGCAATCGGCGCATTCATCGGCGGTGTCGGCGGCTACCTGCTCGGCAAGGCTGCGGACGGCAACTGCCGTTACCGGCGCCCGGACGGCACCGTCTTCATCGCGAAGTGCCCGTAAGCATCGGCTGAACGCTTGACGAAGCAGCGGCACGTCTGAAGGCGTGTCGCTGCTCTTGCATTTTATCTCCGCGCGTCGGAGAAGGCTCCGGTTCGATCAGAAACCGTCATGGCCATATCTCCACCGCTTCTTCGCGCCGAAAATCTCTCGCTGACATTCGGCGGCCCACCGCTTTTTTCCGAAGTGTCCTTCTCCGTCCACGCAAATGACCGGATCGCTCTGGTCGGCCGCAACGGATCGGGGAAATCCACGCTGCTGCGCATTGCCGCCGGGCTATCGGAGCCGGGCGGCGGCGAGGGGATCACGGAGAAGAATGCGACGATCCGCTACCTGCCGCAGGACCCCGACCTCGCCGGCTTCGACACGATCGGCGCCTATGCGCGCGCCGAACTCGGGCCGCTCGACGACCCGTTCCGCGCCGATTACCTGCTCGGCGAACTGGGGCTCGATCCGGAACGGGCGCCGCAGGGCCTTTCCGGCGGCGAAACCCGCCGCGCCGCGCTTGCCCGCACGCTGGCGCCGGAACCAGACATCCTGTTCCTCGATGAGCCGACCAACCATCTCGACCTCCCGGCCATCGAATGGCTGGAAGGCGAACTTGCCCGCTCGCGTTCGGCGCTGGTGCTGATCTCGCATGACCGGCGTTTCCTCGAAAAACTGTCACGCCGCACGCTGTGGCTCGACCGTGGCACGCTGCGTGAGAATAATGCCGGCTTCGCCGAGTTTGAGGACTGGCGCGACAAGGTCCACGACGAAGAGGAACGCGAGCACCACAAGCTCGGCCGCAAGATTGTCCGCGAGGAACATTGGGTGACGCATGGCGTCTCCGGCCGCCGCAAGCGCAACATGCGCCGTCTCGGTGAACTGGCCGAGCTGCGTAAGGCCTTCGGCGAGCACCAGAAACCGGAAGGAACGGCAAAGCTCGCCGCGGCCGACGCCCGCGAAAGCGGCAAGCTGGTCATCGAGGCGAAAAACGTCTCCAAGACGCTCGGCGGCAGAACACTGATCCATGATCTCTCGCTGCGCGTCCATCGCGGCGACCGTATTGGCCTTGTCGGGCCGAACGGTGCGGGCAAGACGACGCTGGTCAAGCTCCTGACCGGCGAATTGCAGCCGGACGAAGGCAGCATTCGTCTGGGCGCCAATCTCGACCTGGCCATGCTCGACCAGCGCCGCGACGCCCTCGATCCCGACGAGTCATTGGAACACTTCCTGACCGATGGACGCGGTCAGTCGCTGATCGTCAATGGCGAGCAGAAGCATGTCGTCTCCTACATGAAGGATTTCCTGTTCCGTCCGGAACAGGCCCGCACCCCGGTACGCGAATTGTCGGGGGGAGAGAAGGCGCGGCTGATCCTCGCGCGTACGCTTGCGCGGCCTGCCAACCTGCTGGTCCTGGACGAACCGACCAACGATCTCGACATCGAGACGCTGGACCTGCTGCAGGAGCTGGTCGCCGGCTTTCCCGGCACGGTGCTGCTCGTCAGCCACGACCGCGATTTTCTCGACCGCACGGTCTCCGCCGTTATCGCACCGGACGAAACCAGGCCCGGCGAGGGGCGCTGGATCGCCTATGCCGGCGGCTATTCGGACATGCTGGCCCAGCGCGGCGCGGAAACAGCGGCCCCGAAGCCCAAGGCGAAGCCCGCAGCGTCAAAGCCGTCAGCCGAACCCGCTGCAAAAGCATCGCAATCCGGCAAGGGCAAACTCTCATACAAGCAAAAATATGCTCTGGAGACATTGCCGGCGGAGATCGAGAAACTCGCCGGAGACATTGCTGCGCTGGAAACGAAACTCGCCGATCCGAACCTGTTCGCCAAGGATGCGGAAAAGTTCAACCGCATCGCCGGAGAACTGGACGAAAAGCGCACACACCATGCCGCGATGGAAGAGGAATGGCTGGAACTTGAAATGCTGCGCGAGGAGATCGAGGGCGGCTGAGCCTCAGACGATCGGCTTGCAGCGCCTCCACTCTTCCTCGGGCTGTTCGACACCGTCGATGAAGCGCCTGATCCTCAGAATGTTGTCGCCATTCAGGAACATGCGAATGTCGTGGCCCGATTCGGGTCCGTCGGCCGGTCCCACATAGCGGAAAACATGGCGCGAATATTCGCCCCGCACATGAACCCCCGACGGGATGATCACCAAAGTTCCATTGATATTGATCGAACGCCCGTCGCCGGAGCACCAATTGCCATCGACAACATCGGCGCGCGCGGGCGCCGCCAGGACCAAAAACGCCGGAAGAAGAAAAAGAGCCCTGTCAACCATCATCCACCTGCGGGGTTGTGGGATAAGCCCCGTCCCGCTCCCGCAACAAACCGCCTGCGGGAGCCACGATGTGACGCGAGACACCGCGAAAGGCCGGGGCCCAAAGATCTTCCGACAAACGATCAGGCGAAATACTGCCCGCCATTGGCGGAGATCGTCGAGCCGGTTATGAAGCCGGAATCGTCGGAAGCGAGGAAGACGACACAACGTGCAATTTCCTCCGGCTCGCCGAGCCGCCCGACCGGGATATGCGGCAGGATGCGCGTCTTAAGCACCTCTTCGTCGATTGCCCGCACCATCTCAGTACCGATATAGCCCGGGCAGATGGCGTTCACGGTGATACCGGCACGCGCGCCTTCCTGGGCCAGGGCCTTTGTGAAGCCGAGATCGCCGGCCTTGGCCGCAGAATAATTGACCTGGCCCGCCTGGCCTTTCTGGCCGTTGATCGAGGAAATGTTGATGATGCGGCCGAATTTGCGGTCGCGCATGCCCGTCCAGACCGGGTGCGTCATGTTGAACAGGCCGGACAGATTGGTGTTGATGACCGCGTCCCAGTTTTCCTTGGTCATCTTGTGGAACATCCCGTCGCGCGTGATCCCTGCATTGTTGACCAACACATCCACCGGGCCGAGATCGGCCTCGACCTGCTTGATGCCTTCGACGCAGGCGTCGTAATCGGCCACCGACCATTTGTAGACCGGAATGCCGGTTTCGTCCTTGAACCTGGCGGCTGCCTCGTCATTGCCGGCGTAGTTTGCCGCGACCGAATAACCGGCCTCTTTCAATGCGATCGAAATCGCCGCGCCGATGCCGCGAGACCCGCCGGTGACAATTGCTACTCTGCTCATGAAATAGTCCTCCCTCTTTTGGGCGAATAGGGAATGACGAGGAGCGAATGGGGGACGATGGAGTTCCCTGTTCGCCTCTCGATCCCTAGTCGCAACTCACTATTCGCTGTTCTTTTGTTCTTACATCCGCTCCACGCACATGGCGACGCCCATGCCTCCGCCGATGCAAAGCGTGGCAAGGCCCTTGTTCTTGCCGCTGCGTTTCATCTCGAACAGCAGCGTGTTCAGGATACGTGCGCCCGATGCGCCGACCGGGTGGCCAATCGCGATCGCGCCACCATTGACATTGACGATGCCCGTATCCCAGCCAAGATCCTTGTTGACCGCACAGGCCTGTGCGGCGAAGGCCTCGTTTGCCTCGACGAGATCGAGATCGCCGACCGACCAACCGGCCTTTTCCAGCGCTTTGCGCGAAGCCGGGATCGGTCCGGTGCCCATGATCGACGGATCGACGCCGGCGGTCGCCCAGGAGACGATGCGCGCGAGCGGCGTGATGCCGCGGCGCGAGGCTTCCTCCTCGCTCATCAGCACGGTGGCCGCGCCGCCGTCATTGATTCCCGATGCGTTGGCGGCCGTCACGGTGCCTTCCTTGTCGAAGGCGGGGCGAAGTTTGCCGACGCTGTCTATGGTCACGCCGTGCTTGATGTATTCGTCGTCCGCGACCACGGTCTCGCCCTTTCGGGTCTTGACCGTGAAGGGGACGATTTCGTCCTTGAATTTGCCGGCCTTCTGGGCGGCTTCCGCCTTGTTCTGCGACGCGACGGCGAAAGCGTCCTGTTCGTCGCGCGAGAGCTGCCACTGGCGCGCGACATTCTCGGCGGTGTTGCCCATGTGATATCCGTTGAAGGCATCCATCAGGGCGTCCTTGAGCATTGTGTCGACAAGCTTCCAGTCGCCCATCTTCACGCCGGCGCGCAGATGCGCGCAATGCGGCGCCATGGACATGGATTCCTGCCCGCCGGCAACGATGATCTTCGCGTCGCCGGTCATGATCTGCTGCATGCCGATAGCGACTGTGCGCAGGCCGGAGCCGCAGAGCTGGTTGAGGCCCCAGGCGGTCGTCTCCTTCGGGCAGCCGGCGGCCATGGATGCCTGACGTGCAGGGTTCTGCCCTTCGCCCGCGGCGAGGATCTGGCCCATGATCACCTCGTCGACTTCGCCCGCCTCGACGCCGGCGCGCTCCAGCGCGCCCTTGATCGCGGCCGCGCCCAGCTCATGGGCGGGGATATTCGCGAAAGCGCCGTTGAAAGATCCGACGGGTGTGCGCGCAGCACTGGCGATTACAACTGAAGTCATGAGGAAACTCCCTTTTTCCTGTTCGGCGAATGCCGTGTCGTTACGTTATCTTATCGCGCGGCGCGCAACACACAATGGCGGCAATAATCCGCTGGTCGCGCAAACGCCATTTAGCTCTTGTTCCTACGCCTTTGGCTGCAGTGCAACAAACGCTTTGATATGTCGAGATTTTGTCACTAGTATTTTGAGCATACGGAACGCGCACAAAAAAGCGCACCGAAACGGGAGAGCAATGACATGGCAGACAACGGCGAGCCGACCGTCATAAAGAAATACGCAAACCGCCGTCTCTATAATACAGGCACAAGTACTTATGTGACGCTAGAAGACCTCGCCAAGATGGTGAAGGACGGGGAAGATTTCACCGTCCAGGACGCCAAGAGCGGCGAGGATTTGACACATGCGGTCCTGACCCAGATCATCTTTGAGCAGGAAGGCAAGACCGGACAGGCGATGCTTCCCATTTCGGTGCTGCGCCAGTTGATCTCGTTTTACGGCGACCAGATGCAGATGGTCCTGCCAAGCTATCTGGAACATTCCATGGCGCTTTTCTCGAAGGAGCAGGAGCGCATCCGCGAACAGATGACCTCGATGGTCGGCAAGACGCCGATGGACATCATGGCGTCCAGCCAGCAGATGCTCGAGGAGCAGACGCGCCGCAACATGGAGATGTTCCGCGACGCAATGCAGATGTTCTCGCCCTTCGCCGCCGGAGCCTCCGATGCGGGCGGCACCGAGGCCGAACCGGCGCCGGAGAAGAAGTCGTCGCCCGACGATTTGAAGTCGATGCGCGAGCAGATCGCCGCGATGCAGCGCAAGCTGGATTCCCTCGACAAGTAAGGATTTCTTTACCGAAGAACCGCCCATGGCCGCATCGCAGCATACGGCTGCGATACCGGCATATGACCGCGCCAGCGGCAGGTTGGTGCGATGGCCGTGGAAAAACACTTTTCCCAAGATCGGCGGTTGATCCTTGCCGGGCTTCGGCGCAGTGCAATTCCGATCTGAAACCGCAACAACCGAGAGAACCGGAACCATGACGACACTGTCCCTCGCAAAGGCCAACACGATCATCGAGGCGACGCTCGCCAAGGGAGCGGAAATGGGGATCAAACCCTTGTCCGCCGCCGTACTCGACGCCGGCGGGCACCTGGTCGCCTTCCAGCGCTCCGACAGATCCTCCTTCATGCGGTTCGAGATAGCTGCCGGGAAGGCCTATGGCGCGCTGGCGCTCGGCGTTGGTTCGCGCTGGCTGCACAACCAGGCCGAGACCCGCCCGCATTTCCTCGAGGGCCTGTCCAATGTCTCGGGCGGCAAGATCGTCGCGGTGCCGGGCGGCGTGCTGATCAAGGACGGGGACAAGATTGTCGGCGCCGTCGGCGTCACCGGCGACAGTTCAGACAATGACGAAATCTGCGCCATTGCAGGTACCGAGGCGGCTGGCTTTTCCGCCGATGCCGGCTAGTTGAACGATACATCGCGGCCGGCGGACCGGATCGACACCGAGAAACCGGCCATGAGGTCGATGGCGGCCATCACCATCAGCAGGAAGAATACCGACGTCGAGGCACCACCCACGACAAGGAATTCGATCAGATAGGCGATGAAGACGAAGGTCGACAGGAGATGGTCGAGCACCGATGCGTTTGAGGTGCGCGTCGATTTGAGGATCTCGAAGAACATGAAGATCAGGCCGAGCGCGATAAGCGCATCGCCCAGGTCCATGCGCCAGACCCCGCCGGACAGCATCGTCACGCTCAGAATACCCGTTGCCCAAGGATCCGCGCCGGAAAAACCGGCAAGCCCCGCAATCACCAGATTGTAGAGAATGAAGGGGACGATCATCAGGGGAATATTCGACACGGACGGACCCTTTCCGGCTGCGGTTTCGCACCCGTGTACCTAGAGCGTTTCGCGCAAGAACGGAAGCGAGTTCAGATATTGGGGCGCAGGCCCGACATCGCAACGGCCGGCTCGAAGGCGTCCTTGTCGGGATCGTAGATCCAGAGCACGCCTTCCGAGATGTCGAACCACGCGCCGTGCAGGGTGAGCCGGCCATCCTGCTCGCGCTCGCGCACATAGGGGAAGGTGCGAAGATTCTCGATCGACTTGCGGACGGACATGCATTCCACTGCGGTCTGGCGCGGATCGTGGCCGGGATGCGCATGCGCGACGTCCGGTTGATCGATATGGACATGGCGGATCGGATCATCGCCGTCGCCACGGGCTACCGCGTCAATGGCCGGATCGAGAAGGCTGATCCAGTGGCCGATCGCATCGCCCTGATCGAGCGCATCGCGCCGCTCGTCCAGCGCGGCGGCGACGCCGCCGCAGCGCCCGTGCCCCATAACCACGATGTGCTGCACGCCAAGACTGACCACAGAGAACTCGATCGACGCGACCGAGGACCGGTACCGGCCCTCGGCATTATAAGGCGGCACGAGATTGGCGACATTGCGCAGGACGAAGATCTCGCCCGGCCCGGAATCGAAGATGATCTCCGGCGCCGCGCGCGAATCGCAGCAGGCGATGACAAGCGCCTCCGGCCTCTGGCCGGCTGCGGCGAGCTCTCGATAGGAATCGGAGCGCTTGCGATAGGTCGAATGCAGGAAGCCCTGATAACCGTCGAGGAGTTTTTGCGGGAATGTCGTCATGGATCGGCAATACCTTGGCGGAATATCGCATTCAAGTTATTGCAGCGCATCAAACCATTGAGCGCAAGACTTCAAACGCGCTTTCGTTGGGATGAAGCCAACGCCAACTGGCGCAATTGCACCATGGCCATAGGCCGCGACAGGCTTTCCTGGTCCGTCTCCAGCATCAGTTCATCGGCGCCGCGCTTGCAAGCGCTGGCGACGAGTTCGAAGACCGATGCCGTCGCCAGTTGCAGCGCCTTTTGCACCGGCGCTCCCGACAGGAGATGCGCCAGGAACAGCGCCGAGATCAGATCGCCCGGCCCGTTGGGCGGATTTTCGATCTGGCGATGCTCGGCGAGTTGCGCCGCACCGCCGCTAATCAACAGATTGGCGGTACCGCCAGCGAGCATCGCATGGGCACTCGTCACCATGACATGCCGGGCAGACACATCCACCGCGGCGGCGCAAATGGCGGCGTTGCTATCGACTTCGGCGCCGGTCAGCCAAGCGAACTCGAAACGGTTCGGCGTGACGATGTCGGCGGTCGAAAAGAGCCGGTCGCGGATTTCCTCGGCGACCGCCTCGGGAACATAGAGTCCGCCCCGGTCGCCGATGACCGGATCGCACAGATGCAGCGCCTCCGGATTGACCCGCCGCAATTCGGCGATGAAATCCGCAATCGGTCCGGCCTGTTCCGCCGCGCCGAGATAGCCGGTCACAACCGCGCCAACTTCGCCGAGATGTTTCGAGGATGACAGCGCTTCCATGAATTCGGAGAAGTCCGACGCCGACGGCACGATCCGAGGCGCGGGTCCGTGCCCCGGATGCCAGGGCAGCGTCACCGTGGGCACCGACCAGACCGGGAAGCCTAGCGATTCGAGCGCGAAAACGATGGCGCGGTTGCCGACGGATCCCCGCGCGACATGGCTCGATATAACGACCACGGCGGGCCGCAAGGGTGCCCCTGCTTCGCTCATCGCCTCAGATAACCGACGAGCCAGACAGCCAGGATCAGGAAGACGATCAGTGACAGACCCCTACCCACGCGCCGGCCCCATACCTCGACCTTGTCCTCGGGATCCGCATCGTCGGCGGCCATGTGCGACCGCGCCCGGTTGACTGTGCGCGCAAGCGTAGACTGGCCGATTACCTCGGAATCGACGGCGACGCGCTCGAGCGTCTTGCGGGCTTCTGCCTCGCGCGCCAGGTCGTCGGGATGTTTGTTGGCCATGGCTTGTCGCCGAATTGTCTGAACCGCGCGGACACTATCTCTCACGATCTTTCGCGGCAACCGCCGCCGCGAAATCCGCAATGCGCACTTCAAAAAGAAATGTGCTGCATCGAGCAGTCGCTTTGTTATGGTAACGCCAAACATGAGCGGTAAAGAGCCATGAACCGGACGGGAGGGGACATTGGCCAAGAACGCAAGCGACACGGCGAAAAAATACATCGACGCCGTTATCGGGCATCTCGAATCTCCGGATGAGCGAACGACGAAACTGGTGCATGCGCTGATCTCGGAGGCGCATGAGGACGATCTGGCGCTCGTCGATCCGTCCTGCACGGCCAAGGCGCTGCTCCACACCGCCGACGCACTGGCAAGCCACGCACGCGGCGGCTCGGTGGTTCGCGTCGCGCCGGCCTGCGCACCCAATTGCTGCGTGGTCTCGGTCGTCAACGAGAACATGCCCTTTCTGTTCGATTCGGTGATGGGCGAGATCAACGACATGTCGCACCATGTCCGGCTCGTTGTGCATCCGATCTTCGACGTGAAGCATCATGGTCCCGATTTTGAGCTGGTCGAACGCAGCGCGACGGGCGTAGCGGAAGAAGGCACGATCCGCACCAGCGTCATTCACGTGATGCTGGAGGACCTGACCAGCGAAACCGCAGATGCTCTGCAGGAAAGCCTCACCAACATCATCGAACAGGTGAAGGCGGCGGTGCGCGACTGGCGGGCCATGCTGACGCGTCTCGATTCTGTGATGGACGAGCTCAGGACCCGAGTCCTGCCCGTCTCGCAAGCCGATGCGAACGAGGCACTGGCCTTCCTGGAATGGCTGCGCGACGACAATTTCACCTTCCTCGGCATCCGCGAATACGACTATGTCGGCGGTGAGAAGAGCGGCCAGCTCGAGCGCGCCGACATGGACGGCCTTGGCATCCTGTCCGATCCGACGGTGCGCGTCATGCGCCGCGGCGACGAGCCGGTGACGACAACACCGCAGATCCGCGAATTCCTGACCTCGAAAAATATCCTCATCGTCGCGAAGGCAAACATCAAATCCAGGGTGCACCGTCGCTCTTACATGGATTATGTCGGCATCAAGAAATATGACGAGAACGGCAAGCTGAGCGGCGAGCTGCGCCTCGTCGGCCTGTTCACCTCGACGGCCTACACGCGCTCGGTGACGCGCATCCCCTATCTGCGCTCCAAGATCGACGGCGTGATGAAGCGGTCGCATTTCGATCCCGACAGCCATTCCGGCAAGGCGCTGATGAATGTGCTGGAATCCTATCCGCGCGACGAGCTGTTCCAGATCGACGTTCCGACGCTGACAGACAATGTACTCGCCATCGTGGCGCTTGCCGACAGGCCCCGCGTGCGGGTGCTGTCGCGAATCGACCCGTTCGACCGCTTCGTCTCGGTCATCGTCTTCGTGCCGCGCGATCGTTACGATTCCGAAGCGCGCGAAAGCATCGCCGCCTATCTCGCCGAACAATATCAGGGACACATTTCGGCGTTCTATCCTGCCTTCCCGGAAGGAACATTGGCGCGTGTCCATTTCATCATCGGACGTCGCGAGGGCAAGACGCCAACACCGGCGCAGGCCGTGCTCGAAGCCGACATCGATTCGATGACGCAAACCTGGCGCGACCATTTCATTGAAGAATTGGCCGCGGACGGCGTCAGCCCGGCGACGCGGGCGTTGCGCGACGCGAAGTTCCCGGAGACCTATCGCGATACAGTATTGCCCGCCCAGGCTGTTCAGGACCTGCAACGCATCGCGCGGCTGTCCGCCACATCGCCGATCGATGTCGATTTCTTCCGCCCGACCGGCAAGTCGCACAAGGAAGCCGGGCTGCGCATATATCACTACGGTTCGCCCGTCGCCCTGTCGGAACGTGTTCCACTGCTTGAGAATATGGGATTCAGGGTCATCAGCGAACTGACCTACGCCATCGATGTGTCCGAAAAGCTCGGCAACATCGTCTGGCTGCACGAAATGCAGATCGAGAGCCAGTCCGGCAAGTCCATCTCGCTGGACGATGACGGCGTCATCTTCGAGGACGCCTTTCTGTCGGTCTGGAACAGAGAAAGCGACAACGATCCCTATAACGGGCTCGTGCTCGCCGCCGGGCTGACCTGCCGACAGGTCACCGTACTGCGCGCATATGGCCGCTATTTGCGGCAGGCCGGCACGCCCTATGGCCAGACCTACATCGCCGACGCGCTGATCCGCCATCCTCTGCTGGCGCGCCAGCTCTACGATCTGTTCGAAACGCTGTTCGATCCGGTCCGCCACGATGACCCGAAGGAAGACACCGAGGTCACGGCCAAGCATATCCGCGCGGCGATCGCCGACCAGCTCGCCGATGTTCCGTCGATCGACGACGACCGCATCCTGCGCTCGATCCTGACGGTGATCGACGCGACCCTGCGCAGCAACTATTTCAGTCCGGATCCGGCCGGAAAGCTGCGCAGTTCGCTTGCCTTCAAGCTGGATTCGCGGGCGATCCCGGATCTGCCTAATCCGAAGCCGTTTCGCGAGATCTTCGTCTTCGGACCGCAGGTCGAAGGCGTGCACCTGCGCTTCGGCCCCGTCGCGCGCGGCGGATTGCGCTGGTCGGACCGGCCGCAGGACTACCGCACCGAGGTGCTTGGCCTCGTCAAGGCGCAGCAGGTCAAGAACGCGGTCATCGTTCCGGTCGGCGCCAAGGGCGGGTTCTTTCCGAAACGCCTCCCCACCGGCGGCAGCCGTGACGAGATATTCGAAGCGGGCCGGTCCGCCTACATCACCTTCATTTCGACGCTCCTCTCGGTGACCGATAATCTGGAAGGCGATACGGTCGTGCCTCCGGCACTGACCGTGCGCCGCGACGGCGACGATCCCTATTTCGTCGTCGCAGCCGACAAGGGGACGGCGACCTTCTCCGACACCGCCAACGCGATTTCGCAGGAAATGGGCTTCTGGCTCGACGACGCCTTCGCCTCCGGCGGCTCTGCCGGATACGACCACAAGAAGATGGGCATCACCGCGCGCGGCGCCTGGGAAGCCGTCAAGCGGCATTTCCGCGAGATGGACAAGGACATCCAGTCCGAACCCTTCACCGTGGTCGGCGTCGGCGACATGTCGGGCGACGTCTTCGGCAACGGGATGCTGCTGTCGGAGCAAATCCGGTTGATCGCCGCCTTCGATCACCGCGACATCTTCATCGACCCCGACCCCGATCCGAAGACGAGCTATGCCGAACGCCAGCGCATGTTCGGCCTCGGGCGGTCGAGCTGGCAGGATTACGACGTCAAGACACTGTCGAAGGGTGGCGGCATCTTCCCGCGCTCGCAGAAATCGATCACCCTTTCGAAAGAGGCGGCCGACGCGATAGGCCTCGACAAGACCAAGGCTTCGCCCAACGAGATCCTGACCGCGATCCTGAAAGCCCCGGCCGAACTTCTATGGTTCGGCGGCATCGGCACGTATGTCCGCGCCTCAAGCGAGACCAATGCGGATGCTGGCGACAAGGCAAACGACACGATCCGCGTCACTGCGCGCGAAGTCGGCGCGAAGGTCGTCGGCGAGGGCGCCAATCTCGGCATGACGCAGCGCGCCCGTATCGAATACGGGCTGCATGGCGGAAAGTGCAATTCGGACGCCATCGACAATTCCGCGGGCGTCAACTCCTCCGACGTCGAGGTCAACATCAAGATCGCGCTGAAGCCGGCCATGGACGACGGCACCCTGCCGCGCCCGAAGCGTAACAAGCTGCTGGCCGAAATGACCGAGACGGTGGCCGCGCTGGTGCTGGACAACAACTACCACCAGACACTGGCGATCTCGCTCGCCGAAAAACGCGGCCTGGCGATCCTGTCGCTGCAACAGCGCCTGATGGAATATCTGGAGGAGCGCGGCGCGCTTGACCGCGCCGTGGAGTTCCTGCCCGACAACGAGGTGATCGCCGACCGCAAGAAATCCGGAAAAGGGCTGACCCGTCCCGAGATCGGCGTACTGCTCTCTTATGCCAAGATCGTCCTTTTCGACGACCTCGTCAAAAGCCATCTGCCGGACGATCCTTATCTGCATGCCGACCTGATGGCCTATTTCCCGCCGCGCATGGTCAAGAACTTCGCCGAGCGGATCGAAAGCCACAGGCTGCGCCGCGAGATCATTGCCACGCAACTCGCCAACGAGGCGATCAATCGCGGCGGCACGTCGCTGATCAGCCGTTTCGAAGACGCGACCGGCATGCTGCCGAGCGGCATCGTGCGCGCCCATGTCGCGGTACGCGACGCCTATGGCTTCCCGCCGCTTTACGCCGCCGTCGATGCGCTGGACAACCAGATCCCGGGCGATCGCCAGCTCGCCATCTACGAGGAACTGGGCAACGCACTGCGCCAGGCGACCGGCCACTTCATCAAGACCGGCGAAAGCCATGCGCCGCTCGAAGGGTCCGTCGCCGCGCTCCGCGACGCCGCCAGGGCGCTGGAACCGAAACTCGCGTCGGTCATGCCCGCCTATCTTGTCGACTGGGTCGACGAACGCCGTCAGTCGCTGACGCAGGACGGATTGGCCGACTCAGTCGCGAAGCGGATCGCGCTGATGCCGATCCTCGCCATGACGCCGGATATCCTCAGTGTGTCCAAGACCACCGGGCGGTCCGTTCTGGATGCGGCGGAAGCGATGTTTGCCGTGACGGAGATGTTCCGCATCGGCCGCCTCGAACGGCTGGCCTACGATTTGTCGACCGACGACTATTTCGACGGGTTGGCGCAGAACCGGGCGCTCGACAACATCTACGCGGCGCGTATAGCCATCACCAATGCGGCGCTCGCGGCGGCTGGTCCCAAGAAATCGGCCCGCGCCGCGGCGGCGGAATGGCATGACGCCAACGAGTTGCGCATCGGGCGCGTTCAGGACCGGATCGGCGACATGACGACCTCGGGCGGGCTGACCGTGTCGCGCCTGACCGTTGCGGCCGGGCTTCTGGCAGACCTCGTATCTTGATGACAGGAGTTGGGCGGCAATGACCGTGCTGGTATCCGATGACACGCCGGCAGGGGGCAAGCCGGCCGTCAGCCGCAAGGGCATTCTGGGCTGGATGTTCTTCGACTGGGCGGCACAACCCTTCCATACCCTCATCATCACCTTCATTTTCGCGCCCTATTTCGCCGGACAGGTCGCGGCCAATCCGACGGACGGCCAGGCGGTCTGGGGTTTCGCGGCCGGGCTCGGCGGGCTCATCATCGCGGTCCTGTCGCCCGTCCTCGGCGCTATCTCGGACGCGACCGGTCCCCGCAAGCCGTGGATCTTTGGCTTTTCCGTCCTGGCCGTAGTCGGTATCTTTGCGCTCTGGTATGTGCCGCCGGCGGCGGATCAGGCGACGATCATCTTCGGGCTCACCGCTTTCGTCGTAGCCCTGATCGGCTTCGAATTCGCCGCCGTCTTCAACAATGCCATGATGCCTGGCCTCGTCAGCCGCGAAAAGCTCGGCAGCCTTTCGGGCAACGCCTGGGCGCTGGGTTACGCCGGCGGGCTTATCTGCCTCATCGCCATGCTGCTGCTGATGGTCGCCGATCCGGAGGCCGGCAAGACACTGATCGGTATCACTCCGATCTTGGGTCTAGACCCCGCGCAATTCGAGGGCGACAGGGCATCCGGCCCACTCACGGCCATTTGGTACATCGTCTTCATTATTCCGCTGTTTCTGTTCACACCGGACGCGCCGCGGCGCGAACGCATATCCGGTGCGCTCCGGAAGGGCCTGGTCGACCTGTGGCAGACCATCCGCAACATTTCGAAGGAACGGAGTCTGTTTTCCTTCCTGGTCTCGAGCATGATTTATCGCGATGCGCTGAACGGCCTCTACACATTCGGCGGCATCTATGCGGTCGGCGTGATCGGCTGGACGACGCTGCAACTGGGCGTCTTCGGAATTCTCGCGAGCATTACCGGCATCGGCGGCAGCATCCTCTCCGGCTGGCTGGATACGCGTATCGGCACCAAGACCGTCGTTGTCGCCAATATCCTCGTGCTGATCTTCGCCAGCGCACTGGTCATTTCGATCTCGGAAACGCAGGTGCTGTTCCTGCCGGTCGGGGAAGGTTCAAGTCTTCCCGACATCGCCTTTTATCTCGCGGGCGCGCTGATCGGCGCAGCCGGCGGCGGGCTGCAATCGTCCTCCCGCCCTCTTTTGGTCGACCAGTCGACGCCCGAACGGGTCGGGGAGGCCTTCGGCCTATACGCACTGTCCGGGCGCGCCACGGCGTTTCTGGCGCCCTGGGCGATCGGCGTGGTTACGGTCGCTTTCGACAGCCAGCGCATCGGCATCACGCCGATCCTCGCCCTGTTCGTCATCGGCATGCTGTTCCTGATCCCGGTAAGATCAAGAACCTGACCGGCGCTATGCATTTCAGGTTGCAGCGGAATCGAAATGCGCTGCCTCTCGCCCTTGGCTCGAACGCGCATTCCGTTGCAGATGTTTCAACCGAAACCTGAATTGCACTAGTGCCGGAAGTGCCGAACCCCGGTGAAGACCATGGCGATGCCGTGCTCGTCGGCAGCCGCGATCACCTCGTCATCACGCATCGAGCCGCCGGGCTGGATCACCGCTTTCGCGCCCGCTTCCACGGCTGAGAGAAGCCCGTCTGCGAAGGGGAAGAACGCGTCCGACGCCACCACACAGCCCTTGGTCAGCGGTTCGGCGAGACCGAGCGCCTCGGCCGCGTCCTCCGCCTTGCGGGCGGCGATGCGAGCGGAATCGACTCGGCTCATCTGACCGGCGCCGACGCCGACCGTCGCACCGTCGCGGACATAGACGATGGCGTTCGACTTGACATGCTTGGCGACGCGGAAGGCGAATTTCATGTCAGCGAGCTCCGCCTCGCTCGGCTGGCGCTTCGTGACGCATTTCAGATCCAGATCGTCGACCACGGCGTTGTCGCGCTCCTGCTTCAGGAAACCGCCGGCGACGGACTTGACCAGGATGCCCCGGGCGCGAGGATCGGCGAGCGTGCCCGCCGTCAGCAGCCGCAAATTCTTCTTCGCCGCGACGATCGCCGCCGCCTCCTCGGTGACCGATGGCGCGATGATCACCTCGGTGAAGATCTTCACGATCTCCTCCGCCGCTTCCGCATCGAGCGTGCCGTTCAACGCGACGATGCCCCCGAAAGCCGAGGTCTGGTCACAGGAAAACGCCTTGCGATAAGCGTCCGCAAGCGACTGGCCGGTCGCGACGCCGCAGGGATTGGCGTGCTTGATGATGGCGACGGCCGGCTTCGAAGGGTCGAACTCGCTGACGAGTTCGTAGGCTGCGTCGGTGTCGTTGATGTTGTTGTAGGAGAGCGCCTTGCCCTGCAGCAGCGTGGCGGTTGCGACGCCGGGGCGCTTCTCGCCGGTGAGGTAAAGACCGGCCGCCTGATGCGGGTTCTCGCCATAGCGCATGGCAAGCGACAGCGAGCCGCCGGTGGCGTGATTCCGGCTTACCGGCGGCAGCGACAATTGCTCCGCCATGTAAGACGAGATCATCGCGTCGTAGCTCGCGGTGCGCTGGAAGGCGCGCCCGGCGAAGACCTTGCGCTTTTCGAGCGTCGAGCAGCTCTCGTTCTCCGCCATCATCTCCAGCACTTCCGGGTAGTCCGCCGGATCGGTCACAATGGTGACATAGGCATGGTTCTTCGCCGAGGCGCGCACCATCGCCGGTCCGCCGATATCGATATTCTCGATCGTGGTCGGATAATCGGAATCGGCGGCAACTACCTGCTCGAACGGATAGAGATTGATGACGACGAGGTCGAAGGGCTCGATCGCGTTCGCCTCCATCGCCGCCACATGGTCCGGATCGTCCCGCACGGCGAGCAGGCCGCCATGAACCGACGGATGCAGCGTCTTGACGCGCCCGTCCATGATTTCCGGAAAACCGGTCACGTCGGCGACATCGATCACCGGCAGACCCGCCTCAGCGATCGCCTTCTTGGTGCCTCCCGTCGACACCATCTGGACATTGCGCTGCGCCAATTCGCGCGCGAGGTCCAGCAGACCCGTCTTGTCGGAGACGGACAGCAACGCCCGGCGGATCGCGACCCGGTCGGGCGCGGGAATTTTCTTGGAAACGACAGCCATAAGCCGATCTCTCGCTACATGAATAAGGGGATCGGGCCGCTGCTAGCATGCCGACCGTCGCTTGCCTATCGGCGCGAGCCGTTTTTGCAACGAAAGATGGTCTCGCTCAGGTCTTGCGAATGACCCACTCGACCCGGTCGATCTCTGGCCACAAGGCAGAGATTACGATCTGGTGCGAACGGACCGGACCGGCAATGCCGGCGAAATGGATGGAGTCCTCGAGTAAGACATCGCCCCGGTTCGCCGTGAACAACCAGCTCTCGCCCTGGTCGGTGGCAAGATGGATCGAGCGATGGTCCTCACGCGTCGCGCGCACGACAGGGTGCAGATGGAAGCGGATGTCGAACTGCCGTTGCGGCGGGTTGCCGGACTTGCCATTGCGCACCAGTCGGTCGCGGCCCTCAATGCGCGTGCCTTCGTCATGCAACGAGATCGCGCGCTCGTGCCACAGGCCGAACTGACGCGCATAACCGTCATGTTGGGCGACAAAGCCCGGCGCGGATTCGCTGTCGCGGCGCTCGATGCGCACTTTTGACGGCCCCGGCATGATCCTCTGCCGATTGGCGTGCGAGGCCGAGCCAAAGCCGGCGAAACGTGCAGACGACGTGTCGTCGACGACCAGTGTCGAATGAGCCGCGGTCAGCCGCGCCATCTCGCGGTAACTCTCGCGATAAAGGCCGTCGACGCCGGAATTGACGATCAGGCGCTGTCGTCCGCTCGACATCTCGAAGGCGAGGCAGGAAGCATGGCCTGTGAAGCCATGCGGACCGCCCGGCGCAACCCCGGTATCGGCGAGCAGCACAGTCCCGCCCCGCGCCAGGCGCTGATAGCCGGAATGCGGCATGTGACCGAGAGGCCGCGCGCCGTTCTGGTCGTGCCGCAGCACCGCCGCCGTCAGGTAGAGATTGCCGCTTCCTGCCCCGTGGAAGAGGGCGATATGGCCGTCGACATGGCGAAAGAAGCGCAAGGACGGGAACATCCGGTCGACGGCATGCACGAGCTCCTGCGGCACCGGCTTGGAGGCGGAGACGTAGCATTGCGCCAGCGGCAAGAGATCAGCGAGCAGACCCGGCAGCACGTCAGGGCAGCGGCTGGCATGGCCGCCATCGGGCAGAATCTGCGTCTTCAGCTGATACTCGAGGTTCTTGACGGCGGATTTCTCGAAACGCTGCGACGTCGGCAAGACCTGCGATGCATAGGCCAGCGCTATTCGCACATTCAGCGCGTCGAGATCGTCGCTCATCGAGCTCGCGAGGCCGCGCAGGTAGCGCACCTGGCGCGCCAGCGATCCCATGAAGCGCCGGTAGAAAATCGGGTCGCTATCGATCAGCAGCAGCCGCGAATACTGCATCCAGGCGATGACCCGAGCCGCCGTGACCTCCATCTTCCATGGATTGCCTTTGAGATTGCGCCCATGGCTCAGGATCCAGTCATTGACCAGCGCGCGCGCATTGGTGGAAGCAAGATCGCTCCCGGCCCCCTTCATGTGGCGCAGCCAGCGGAACCGGTTCAGCGCGTCCTCCCAGGCGGGAGACGGCGGAACGACGGAAAAGGGCGACGCGCCAGCCGTATCGATAACGCGTCCGGCGAAGGAGTAACGGCCCTCGTAGATATCGCGGGCGACGAGCGGATCGTTCGGGCGGAGGTCCGGCGGGACCATGACGAGGCGTTCCGGCACCGGTCCGATGAACCGCCAGGCGAATACCGGCCCTTTTTGTACGCGTCGGCGCAGCCCGGACCAGAATATTCGAACGCCCGACGCCCAATAAGCCGGGTCGTTCATAAATGTGGGTCGGCCCAAATGTTCTCCATCCCGCCGGTCATTACGAATCGAAGGATATTGATTCGCACCCGCTTTACAATCAGAGACGGCTTTCGCCCACTAGGCAAGCCGATGAAAACGGGCGGCAAAGAAACCGTCGACGCCGCTGATGGCCGGATCGCCGAGATCGATATGCGCGGGAGTTAGTCGCAGGAACCCCTCCGCGGTGATCGCATCGCCGAAACCGCGCGCCTCGTCGAGCGTTACCGGCACAATCGCGAAATCCGGATGCGCGGCGGCGAAATGCCGCGCGACCGCCTCGCCTTCGACCGGATCGAGGGAACAGTTTGAGAAGACCAGCACGCCGCCGACCCGAACCCACTGAGACGCCTTGTCGAGCATCCGCGCCTGAAGGCCGGCGAGTTTTTCGATATCGGCCGCCGACTTTGCGTAGGGAACGTCGGGATGCCTGCGCACGGTCCCGGTCGAGGAACAGGGCGCATCCAGCAACACCGCGTCGAAGCTCTCTTCCGGCGCGAACTTGAACAGGTCGGTCGCGATCGTCTGGCAGGCGTCCGACAGGCCCAGCCGTTCGAGATTACCCGCGAGACGCTTCAGCCGGTTGGCAGAGAGGTCGAGCGCGGTGACCCTGGCGCCGGCATCGGCAAGCTGCGCGGTCTTGCCGCCGGGCGCGGCGCAGCAATCGAGGGCGGTTTTGCCCGCGAGCTCTCCGAACAGGCGCGCCGGCATCGCGGCGGCGGCGTCCTGAACCCACCAGATACCGTCGGCAAAGCCGGGCAATTCAGCGATGTCGCGCGACGGTCCGGTGAGGCGAAGCGAGCCCGTCGACAGGACGACGGCCCCGAGCTTTTCCGCCCATTCGTCGGCTTTCGCCGCTTCGTCGGCCTTCAATGTCAGATCGATCGGCGCTTCCAGCCGGTGGCAGGCATCGATGGCGGCAGCTGTTTCCGGGCCGTAAATCGCATCCAGTCGATCGGCGAACCATTGCGGCGAACGAACGGGATGCTGGGCAAACTCCGCCAGCAACGCGTCCTTTTCGCGGGTCGCGCGCCTGAGCAATGCGTTGACGAGACTGGCGAAACGCCGCGAGCGCGGATCAGCCTGCGCGGATGTAACGGCGAGGTCGACGGCGCTGTGATCGGGCACATCGAGGAACAGGATCTGGGCAAGGCCCGCCAGGAGGATATTGCGCAGACCCGTCGCGCCGGCCGGAAGCGGCTTTTCGGTGAACCGGGAAACCGTCGCGTCGAGTTCACCAAGGTTGCGAAGCGCCGTGAGCAGGATCGCGCGCACAAGCGCGCGGTCACGAGGCTCCAGCGCCAGATATTGCGGATGGCCGTGGGCCTCGTCGGTGAGCCCGTCCATGGAGGATTTGGCATCGAGAATCGCGCCAAGAATGCGGTGCGCCGCCTGCCGCGCGGCCAGGCCCGGCTTGTCGGCGGCAGAAGCGGAGGCGTCAGGTCTGCGGCGTTTGTCCGGTCCCCGCTTGCGATGCGGAACGTTCAACCCCACGGCCCCTTCTTGCCGCCGCCGCCGTCGCGTCCCCATCGGGTCTGACCGGTTTTCGGGATCCCCGACGAGCCGGTTTTCGCCGGGCGGGAGAGAGGTGCTTCCACCGGTTCAGGCGACGATGCCGGCCGCTCATGCGCCTGCGTCTCCATCCGGGCCGGCCGGTCCATTTCGGCCGCCATCGCCATCAGAGCGCGAATGCGGTTTTCCGTGTCCGGGTGAGTGGAAAAGAGGTTGTCGGCGCGCTGGCCGTTGAGCGGATTGATGATGAACATATGCGCGGTTGCCGGATTGCGCTCCGCTTGCACATTGACCGTGCGGCCTGCGGCGGCGGCGAGCTTGCCGAGCGCGCTTGCCAGCCATTCCGGATTGCCGCAGATCTCGGCGCCGCGCCTGTCCGCCGAGTATTCACGCGTCCGGCTGATCGCCATCTGCACGATCATCGCCGCAAGCGGGGCAACGATCATCGCGGCGAGCACGCCAATGAAGCCGAACGGATTGTTGTTGTCGCGCGACCCGCCGAAGAAGAAGGCGAAATTGCCAAGCATGGAGATCGCGCCGGCGAGCGTCGCCGTGATCGTCATGGTCAGCGTATCGCGATGCTGGATATGAGCCAGCTCATGCGCCATCACACCGGCAACCTCCTCGCGGCTCATCCTTTCCAGCAGTCCGGTGGTCGCCGCGACGGCGGCATTTTCCGGATTGCGCCCGGTCGCAAAGGCGTTCGGCTGGTCGTTCTTGATCAGATAGACTTTCGGCATCGGCAGATTGGCGCGCTCCGCGAGCGATTCGACGATACCGTAATATTCCGGCGCATTTGCCCGATCGACTTCGACGGCATTGTACATGCGCAAAACCATCTTGTCGGAATTCCAGTAGGAGAACGCGTTCATCGCAAGCGCGATTACGAGGGCGATCATCATGCCGCCGCTGCCGCCGATCATGTAGCCGATCCCCATGAAAAGGGCGGTCATGGCGGCAATGAGCATGGCCGTTTTTATCATGTTCATCGACAGTCACTCCAAAAGGGGCGCCACGCTGGATTCCGGCGCGTCCGATCTATAATAGTGTGTGCGCGCAAGCCTGTTTTCAACCAAGAACGCCGAACCGGCGGCAAAGACGGAAAACGATGAGCGACCCGAGTGAAACGCCGGAACCGGACACCGGTTCGAAACCGAAACAGCTCTCCCCTGCGGCCGAGCGCGCGCTGGCCGAAGCCGAGGCGCGACGCGACGAGCTGGCCGAAGCAGATAGAAAACGGCAGCGGGAGCTCGGCGGACGCGGCGGGAAGGATCCCGCCCGCTACGGCGACTGGGAAGTCAAAGGCATCGCGGTCGATTTCTAGCTCCATGTCGCCGTACCGAAACGGCACGCCGACCGCCTTTCCTGTCCCGTTTCGGCGCGCTGTCCGGAAGAGCTTGCGTTCATGCTTACGGGCTGAGCCAAAATTGCCGAACCGCATTAACCGGCCGTTCATCTCGTTTCGCGATCCGGAGCGCGGAACGCCCGAAATTAGCTATCCGACAAGGATGACGCACTAATCTCCGCATCCGCGTGGCACGCCATATGCCGGTCGACCGGCATGATCGCGCCAGAAGGAGTGTGACCGTGCGTATCGTGTTAGACCGTATCAAGGATTTCGCCAGCGACCGCCGCGGCAATTTCGGTATCATGTTCGCGGTGCTGGGAACGACGCTTCTCATGGGCTCGGCGCTGGCGATCGACGTCGCCCGCATGTTCGCCGTGCACAACAAGCTGACATCCGCCGTCGATGCCGCGGCGCTCGCCACGACCCAGGATCTGACGCTCGGGGTGGTCTCGATCGCCGATGCCGAGGTGACGGTGCGCAAGTATCTCGACGCCAATCTCGACAATCGAAACCTGACAGCCGACACGGTGACGGTCGATTCGATCACCGTGGACAAGGTCAACCGGTCGGTCGACATCAAGGCGCATACGCTGATGCCGATGACGTTTGCGGGCATTGTCGGTTACAACAATCATCGCATCGACGCCGAATCGAAGGCCAAATTCTCCAACACCGAGATCGAGGTTGTCATGGCGCTCGATATCACCGGTTCGATGGGCAACAGGATCGGCGGGGGGGGCACGCCGACAAAGCTTTCGGCGCTCCAGGACGCGGCTAATCTCGGCCTGAACACGCTGTTCGACGGCGCCAGCGTGGGCGACCGCATCCGCGTCGGGCTGGTCCCCTATTCGGAAGCAGTGAACGCCGCGCCGGTGATCGACGCGATCAAGACGACCGGGCTCACCAAGACCACCTGCAACAAAAACGGCAAGAAGTGTAAAACGGAGACCACCTATCCGGATTGCGTGGCCGAAAGGACCGGGACCGAAAAATACACCGACGCTTTCGCGACCAGCGCGGCCAAGATCACCTCCTCGGACTACAACTGCCCGAGCGCGAAAATCGTACCGCTCACGATGAACAAAGCTACGCTGAAATCCGAGATCGACGCTTTCGGCGCCGGTGGCTGCACAGCAGGTCATCTCGCTGTTGCCTGGTCCTACTACATGCTGTCGCCCAAGTGGGCAGCGGCATGGCCGGAAGGCTCCGACCCGGAAGCCTATGACAAGCCCGGCGTCAGCAAATATGCGATCATCATGACCGACGGCGAATTCAACACATTCGAGACCGGCGGCTATTCCTGCTCAAATTCCGGTGCGAACTGGTCGGAGACCTATGCCGAAAACCTCTGTTCGGCGATGAAGAACAGCGGAATCAAGATCTACTCCATCGCCTTCGCTGCCGGCTCGGATGCGGAAGCTCTGATGAAGAAATGCGCTTCCACGTCGGCCGGCGAGAAACTCTACTACAACGCCACTGATGAAGCGGATCTCAAAGCCGCGTTCCTCGAAATCGCACGGGACATCAAGGGGCTCAGACTGGTCAACTGACCGACTGGAAAAAACCCGCAATATGAAAAGGCCGCCCTTTCGGGCGGCCTTCGCAATTCCGGGAACCGGACGGTCGTCGGACCGTGACGCCTCGGCGTCAATCCGGTTGCAAGGGGTAACTGTCCGTCAGAGGCTGCTCCGACGGAGTAAGACCCGCATAGACCGTCCCGGAACCATAGAATCACTCGACATCGGATCACCTCCTTTCAATTGTTGAAGACACCAACAATGTGGAACGCTATCCGCTCGAGCGCAAGGGGCGGCGCAAAAATGCCACCGCCTTTCGCGCGTTACCGGATTAGACGCAATTCGCCTTGAGCGGCGCCCAGTTCGACAGCGTGTAGTTTCCTGCGCCCTTGGCCGCGATGCGATACTGCGTGTCGATCGCGTTGACGATGACCATGTTCTGGGAGATCTCGGCCACGTAGAGGCCATTGACCTTCTTCGTGTTGACCACCTGCGGAACGCTGGCGCCCTGGCCGTGCCGGATCATCATGTAAGTAACCGGGCCGGCCTTGTTCGTGTAGATCCAGGCCTTCAGCTTGGCTTGCGCCGGGCAGACGCCGGTGGGCGACTTGATCGCGACCATCGCGGATTTCACCTTGAGCGGACCGGTTCCGCCGCCACTCTGTATATCGCCGATACCGGCCATGGCGCTTGTTGCGGTCGCGGCGGCGATCAGGGCAAGAAGAATGCGTTTCATGTCTTTCTCCATCAAGTATGTCTCCGGCTCGGCCGGGAGGCATGTTTCTCTTTGGAAAAGAAAATGGCACGGGCGACAAAGGCCGCCTGTGCCACAGGTCACACCGCTCAAAGAACGATGACAGGCTGTACTCAGCCCTTCTTGTTCTGCCGGTTCTCGATCAGATCGTCGACAACCGAGGGATCGGCCAGCGTCGAGGTGTCGCCGAGCGCCGAGAAATCGTCCTCGGCGATCTTGCGCAGGATGCGGCGCATGATCTTGCCCGAACGGGTCTTCGGCAGACCCGGCGCGAACTGGATCTTGTCCGGTGAGGCGATCGGCCCGATCTCGGTGCGCACATGCTTGACCAGTTCCTTGCGCAGATCGTCCGACCCTTCCTGTCCCTCCATCAGGGTGACATAGCAATAGATGCCCTGCCCCTTCAGGTCGTGCGGATAGCCGACAACGGCCGCCTCGGAGACCGCATCGTGGCTGACGAGCGCGGATTCCCCCTCGGCCGTGCCCATGCGGTGGCCGGAAACGTTGATTACGTCGTCGACGCGCCCGGTGATCCAGTAATAGCCATCGGCGTCGCGACGGCAGCCGTCACCGGTGAAATACTTGCCCTTGTAGGCGGAGAAGTAGGTCTGAACGAACCGCTCGTGATCGCCATAGACCGTGCGCATCTGGCCAGGCCAGGAATCGATGATGCACAGATTGCCGTCCGCCGTGCCTTCCAGAACGTCGCCATCCGCATCGACCAGTTGCGGCTGTACGCCGAAGAAGGGGCGTGTCGCGGAACCCGGCTTCAGATTCGTCGCGCCCGGCAGCGGCGTGATCATGATACCGCCGGTCTCGGTCTGCCACCAGGTGTCGACGATCGGGCAGCGCTTCTCGCCGACGATGTTGTAATACCATTCCCAGGCTTCCGGATTGATCGGCTCACCGACCGAGCCCAGCGTGCGCAGGCTCTTGCGCGACGTCTTCTTCACATGCTCGTCGCCGGCGCCCATCAACGCGCGGATCGCGGTCGGCGCCGTGTAGAAGATGTTGACCTGATGTTTGTCGATGACGTCCCAGAAGCGCGACGGCGACGGATAGGTCGGCACGCCCTCGAACATCAGCGTTGTCGCACCATTGGCGAGGGGGCCATAGACGATATAGGAATGGCCGGTCACCCAGCCGACATCGGCACCGCACCAGTAAATGTCGCCGTCCTGATAATCGAAGACATATTGATGCGTCATCGACGCGTAGACGAGATAGCCGCCGGTCGTGTGCAGCACGCCCTTCGGCTTGCCGGTCGAGCCTGACGTGTAGAGGATGAAGAGCGGATCCTCGGCCTTCATCTTGGCCGGCGGGCAGTCCGGTTTCGCCTTGGCGATCGCCTCGTGATACCAGATGTCGCGATCTTCGAACCATTCGATCTTGCCGGCGGTGCGCTGAACGACGACCACCTTGTCGACGACGACGTCGTTGCGCTCGGCGATTTCGATGGCAAGATCGGTGTTGTGCTTCAGCGGGATTTTCTTGCCGCCGCGCAGCCCCTCATCCGCGGTGATGACGAAACTCGATTTGCAGTCGATGATGCGCCCGGCGAGTGCGTCCGGCGAAAAGCCGCCAAAGACGATGGAGTGGATCGCGCCGATGCGCGCGCAAGCCAGCATCGCGAAGGCGGCTTCCGGGATCATCGGCATATAGATGGTGACGCGGTCGCCCTTCTTGACGCCGTTCGACTTCATCACATTGGCGAGCCGGCAAACCTTGTCGTAGAGCTCGTTATAGGTGATGTGCTTGTCGTCGTAGGGGTTGTCGCCTTCCCAGATGATCGCCGTCTGGTTGCCACGCTTTTTCAGGTGACGGTCGATGCAGTTATAGGCGACATTGGTGACGCCGTCCTCGAACCATTTGATCGAGACCTTGCCCTTGAAGCTGGTGTTCTTGACCTTGGTGTAGGGCTTGAACCAGTCGATGCGCTTACCGTGCTTGGCCCAGAATTTCTCCGGCGAGGAGATGCTCTGATTGTACCATTTCAGATATTTATCATCGTCGATCAACGCCCGCTTTTTGGCGTCGGGCAATACTCGATAGACTGGACTGGACATTCAAACCCTCCCGGAATTCGTCAAATTGTCTGTGGCGCGCGTGGCACGAAATACGCCTCCTCCATGCCCGAATGCGCATAATGTGTGCGGTTTATAACGTGTAAGTCCATAGGTAAATTAGACCAACGGCGCTGATCGCCCGGCCGGCCCCAGCGCGCCCGCGACAAAACGCACCGCGGGTCTTTCCCGCGATGCGTTGTCGCAATCCGACATTCCCCGACGAACCCGCGGGGATCTCGGGTCAGGCGGCGAGCGCCGACCGAGTGTCGGCTTTGCGCGCCGCCGCCGGCCTGTCGAGCTTCATGTCTGCGATCGCCTCCGTGAGCGCCAAGTCCAGCCTCGTATGCGGCTCCGGACCGATCAGCGCTTCGAGCCGATCATTGGCAAGCGAATGCGGAACGCGCCACAGATAGGACATCTTCACGACTTCGCGCAGGACCGGATTGAACAGCCCGACGATGCGCATCACGGTCCAAGGCACAGTCGAGCGTTTCAGCCGGCGGCCGACCGCCTTTTCCGCCGCGGCGTGGAATTCGTCGCCGGTTACCGCATGGCCGCGGAAGTGCAGCGTCGTGAACGGCGAAAGCTCCTCACGTTTCGCGGCGACGCGCGCGAAGGTTTCGCCCAAGTCAGGCAGATAGGCGAAGGCGTGCACAGTCCGCCATCCTCCCGGCCATGTGAACCTGTCCTTCTTCAGATCCTTCAGGATCATCAGATCGAGCCAGGTTTCCGGACGACCCCCACCGAAAAAATCTCCTGCCCGGATGACAATCGTCCGAACGCCCTTTTCTAACGCCGCGCGCTCATAGAGCGCTTCCATGGCAATGCGCAGCCGCGCCTTTTCGGTATCGCCGCTCATCGGCGCATTCTCGTCCGTATCCGGACGGATCCCATAGCCGTAGTTGTAGACATTGCCGGGGATCATCACCGTCGCGCCCGCGGCCTCGGCCGCAGCGAGAACGTTTTCGGCAAGCGGCAGCACCGTGTTTGACCAGTCGTTATAAGCCGGGTTGAGCGTATGCACGATGACATCTGCACCGGCGCAGGCTGAGGTTAGTGCGGCGCGATCGTAAGCGTCCGCCTCGACAGGTTCGATGCCGGGCGCGAGCGTACGCACCTTGGCCCCGCGCGCGACGCCCTTCACCCGCCAACCGGCCTTGAGAAACGCTCTCGCCACCGCATCGCCGTTGCGTCCGGCGGCTCCGAGAATAGCGACTGTCTGCATGATCTTACTCCTTCGTCTGAATTGGATGCAGACGAAATAGGAAATTCGTTTCCAAATGAATATGAAGGAGATCGGAGACATGCTATTCAATTATGAATGGATAATCGCCGCTTCGACTGGAACCTGATCAAGAGTTTCCTCGCCGTACTCGACGCCGGCACGCTGTCCGGCGCAGCTGTCGCTACGGGCACTTCGCAACCGACGCTCGGCCGCCACATCGACGAGTTCGAGGCGTTGACCGGGCTGGTGCTGTTCGAGCGCGGCCGCTCCGGCATGAAGCCGACGCAGAATGCGCTGGCGCTCGCCGAGGAAGCGCGCGCCATGCAGGCCGGCGCAGACTGCCTAGCGATGGCCGCTGCGGGCCGGGAAACGGCAGTCGAAGGCACGATCCGGATCACCGCTTCCGAAGTCGTCTCGACCTTTCTGCTACCGGAAATCCTTGTCGCGCTCGCGGAAGAGGAACCCGCGCTGGAGATCGAACTCGTCGCCAGCGATTCCGTGCAGAACCTGCTCGCCCGGGACGCCGACATCGCCGTACGCATGGTCCGTCCGGTGCAGAACGACCTGATCGTCCGCAAGGTGAATGACGCCGCGATGGGCGCGTTCGCCCATCGCGACTACCTGGAAAAACACGGTACGCCGACCGCGCTCGAAGACGTCTTTTCCCATCGCGTCATCGGGCAGGACAGGGGCGACCTGATCCTGCGCGGCATGGCGGCGCTCGGCGTATCCAGCGAACGCGCGGCTTTTGCGTTCAGGACCGACCATCCGATCGCCTCATGGGAATTGCTGCGAGCCGGCGCCGGGATCGGGTTCGCGCAGGTCGCGATCGCCGCCCGCGCGCCCGAACTCGTGCGCATCCTGCCGGGACTGCACATAGAGCCGCTGCCCTACTGGCTCTGCTCGCACCGCGAACTGCGCCACAGCGCCAAGGTCCGACGCGTCTATGATTTCCTTGCCGAACGGCTCGCAGCGCTGCCGCTCGGTTAGGGACGAAGCGCGCGCAGGGACAGGGAAAGAAGCGCGGTCAGCACAAGCACCGCCGAGAAGCCGGCGAAAATCGTCCCCAGTCCGGTGTGTTCGGCGATAAAACCCAGCACCGCCGGCGCGGTCAGCGCGCCCGAATAGCCGAACGCCGTGACGACGCCGATCCCGATCGCCGGCTCGACCCCGGGAAAGCGTCCGCCGGCGGAAAAGATGATCGGAACCATATTGGCGAGCCCGAGGCCGCAAACCAGGAAACCCGCGATCACCATCGGAAGGCCCGGGGCAAGACCGGCAACCGCGAAACCTGCCGAGGCCACCAGTGCCGAGATAAAGAAGGTTTTGCCATCGCCAAGCCGGTTGCGCAGCGCATCGCCGAAAAAGCGCATCAGTGCCATGGTCGCCGAAAAGGCCGCGAAAGCATAGCCCGCGACCGCGACAGGCGCCGCATGATCCTTGGCGAGATAGAGCGCGCTCCAGTCGAGGATCGCACCTTCCGGCACGAAGGAGAGGAAGGCGCACAGGCCGAGCATGTAGATGCCGATGCCCGTCGGGATCATGGCGACCAGCCGTCCGGATTTCGGGCGATCGCTGTCCCCGCCATTATCGACAGCGAGGAGCTTGCGGTCGTCCATGTAATAGAACTGCGCCACGATAACGAGGATGCCGGTCAGGACGAGCACGCCGAGCGAGTGGCCGAGTTCGCCGTAGCGCGCCAGCATCCATCCGCCGAGCGGCGCGCCGGTCAGCCCGCCCAGGCTCCAGAACCCGTGGCAGGACGACATGATGGCGGTGCCGCGCGCCTTTTCGACGCTGACGGCGTTGGCATTCATGGCTCCGTCCATCGCGCCCATAAAGACGCCGAGCCACAGCATGGATAGCGCGGTCGCAAAGAGATTGGGCGACAGCGAAATGAACAGCAGACCCGGCGCCAGCATATAAGAGGTCCAGCGCACCACCGAGGCGGAACCGTAACGCGTCGTCAGCACCGCCCCTGTCAGAAGCGCGACCAGCGCACCGAGGCCGAACATGATGACCAGCGCGCCCAGCACCGATTCCGAAATCGCCAGCCGTTCTGCCAGCACCGGGATCTTCGGCGCCCAATGCCCGACCACGAAGCCGTTGGCGTAAAAGGCCGCCGACACCGCCCAGCGGGAGGATGTCCGGTAACGCGGGCCCGTCGCCATGCCGCCGGGAAGCGGACCGAGAAGCTGCGTATCGCTCATTGTGCGCACCGCCTGACATCTGCGCCCGCCTTGCGGAAGGCCGCGACCGCATTTTCGGGGGTATCCGCCTCGACGAGAACCGCCGTGCAGTCGGCAAGTTCCATGACTTTGAATGGCGCTGCCGTCATGATCTTCTCCGTTGTCACAGGCGCGATGGTGATAGCGCTCACCTCCGAAATGGCACGTTTGAAACTGGCGTCTTCCGCATGGAACGCGGTGATCCCGGCTTGCGCATCCGCGCCGCAGGCGCCGAGAAAGCAGATATCGGGCCGGACATTCCGCGCCGCCTGCATGGCCTCCGCCCCGATGGCCGCGCCAACCGTCCGATTAACCAGCCCGCCCAGAACGACGACATCGCAATCGCCGCGCAACGTCAGCGCGCTGGCGATCTGCGGCGCATTGGTGATGCAGGTAATGCCGAAATCGCGCGGCAGCGCATCGGCAATGGCGAGATTGGTGGAGGCCGCATCGAGAAAGACGCAAGCGCCCTCGTCAACCCATTTCACCGCCTCGCGGGCCAACGCCGCCTTCGCCTCAACCGATTGCCCGGCGCGTTTCGACAGGGTCGTCGCGGCGGAGGCAGGCAATCGCAACGCGCCGCCATAGACGCGCTCGCAGACGCCGCGGGCCGAAAGATCGCGCAGGTCACGCCGAATCGTGTCTTCGGAAACGCCGAGCTCGCGCGCCAGATCGGCCGCGATCACCTTTCCGGTGTCCTGAAGTCGGCTGGAGATGAGATCGAGCCTTTCGCCCGGAAGCATCGTCATATGCAAATCCTCAATCGTGCATAATCGTGCATAATTCGGCAAAAACGCGGAGTCAATCGTTTCTGCGTCTTCAGTTCGCGGCGGGGCTCGAACCGGCCGCCGGGAACCTGGCGATCACTGCGGCGTTGTCGATGCAAACAGAGCGAAAGGAACGCCCATGTCTGTCGGCACAATTCTTCTGATTATCCTGATCCTGCTTCTGATCGGCGCAATCCCCACCCGCGCCCGCTTCGGTAACGCGCCGATGGGCATCATCGGCACGATCCTGGTGATCGTCCTTATCCTGATGCTGCTGGGGCAAATCTGACCGATTGAAAAACGGCCAGCCGGAGTTCCGACTGGCCGTTTTTCTGAACCGCTTTTGGGGATTCCTATCCGTAAACCACCAGCAGGTCCTTCGCGTCGATCTGGTCGCCGGCCTTGACGAGGACTTCGGCAATCGTGCCGTCGCGCTCGGCATGGATGGCGGTTTCCATCTTCATCGCTTCGATCGAGACCAGCACGTCTCCTGCCTTGATCTCCTGACCGGCGGACACGCCGATCGTCGAGATCACGCCCGGCATCGGCGCACCGACATGGTTGTCGTCCCCCGGATCGGCCTTGCGCCGGATCGCGGCGCCGCCCGCGCCATGCGCCCGGTCGGGAACCTTGATGCGCCTCGGCTGACCGTTGAGCTCGAAGAACACGGTGACCATGCCCTTCTCGTCCGTCTCACCGACAGCAAGGCAGCGAATGACCAGCGTCTTGCCCTTCTCGATCTCGGCGAAAACCTCCTCCTCGCTGCCCAGCCCGTAGAAATAGACCGGCGTCGGCAGCGACGAGACAGGACCGTAAAGCTCCTGCGCATGCGCGAAGTCGGTAAAGACCTTCGGATACATGAGGTATGAGGCGAATTCGAACTCGGTCAGTTCGCGTTCAAGCTTCTCCTCGATTTGCCTGCGCATCGCATCGAGATCGGCCGGCGGCAGCAGCGAGCCGGGAACCTCCGTATAGGGTTTCTCGCCCTTCAGAACTTTCTTCTGGATACCCTCCGGCCAGCCCGACGGCGGCTGCCCGAGGTCGCCGCGCATCATCGAGACGACCGAATCCGGGAAGGCGATATCCTTGTCCGGATTGGTGACGTCTTCGACGGTCATGTCCTGGCTGACCATCATCAGCGCCATGTCGCCCACGACCTTAGATGAAGGCGTCACCTTGACGATATCGCCGAACATCATGTTGACGTCGTGATAGGCGCGCGCCACCTCGTGCCAGCGGGTTTCAAGCCCCAGCGAACGCGCCTGCTCCTTGAGATTGGTGAACTGCCCGCCGGGCATCTCGTGCAGATAGACCTCCGAAGCCGGAGACTGCGAGATGTTCTCGAAGGCCGCGTATTGGGCGCGCACGGCTTCCCAGTAGTAGGAAATCTTGCGGATCCATTCGGAATCGAGCTCCGGATCGCGCTCCGTTCCCTTCAGCGCTTCGACGATTGAACCGAGGCAGGGCTGCGACGTGTTGCCGGACAGCGAATCCATCGCCGCGTCGCCCGCGTCGACGCCGCTTTCCACAGCGGCCAGCACGGTGGCCGCCGCAATGCCCGACGTGTCGTGGGTATGGAAATGGATCGGCAGGTCGGTCGCTTCGCGCAGGGCCTTGAACAGCACGCGTGCCGCCGCCGGCTTCAGAAGGCCCGCCATGTCCTTGACCGCCAGCATGTGCGCGCCGGCTTTTTCCAATTCCCCGGCGAGGTCGACATAGTATTTCAGGTCGTATTTGGGCCGCGCCGAGTTGAGGATATCGCCGGTGTAGCAGATCGCGGCTTCGCAGATCTTGTTCTCCTCGGCGACCGCCTCCATCGAGACGCGCATATTGTCGACCCAGTTCAGGCAGTCGAAGACGCGGAACAGGTCGATACCGCCGGCCGCGGCCTGACGCACGAAATGCTTGACCACATTGTCCGGATAATTGGTGTAGCCGACGCCGTTGGCTCCGCGCAGCAGCATCTGCAGGAGCAGGTTCGGAACCTGCTCGCGGATTTTTTCGAGCCGCTCCCACGGGTCCTCGGTGAGGAAGCGCATCGCGACGTCGAAGGTAGCGCCGCCCCAGCATTCCAGCGACAGAAGCTGCGGCAGGACGCGCGCATAGCAACCGGAAATCTTGACGATATCTTCAGTGCGCATGCGCGTCGCGAGCAGGCTCTGGTGGCCGTCGCGCATGGTGGTATCGGTCAGATAGACCTGGTTTTCGGCGCGCAGCCATTTGGCGAAACCCTCTGGTCCGAGCTCGTCGAGCTTGCGCTTGGTGCCGCCTTCCGGGATCTTGATGCCCGGCCAGGGCACGATTGGCGGCGCGGCGTCTGCTGGCGGCGACGGCCGGCCCTTGGTTTCCGGATGCCCGTTGACCGTTACATCGGCCAGATAGGTCAGGATCTTCGTCGCGCGGTCGGCGCGCTTAACCTGCTCGAACAGTTCCGGCGTCGTGTCGATGAACTTCGTCGTATAGGTGTTGTTGCGGAATTTCTCGTGGCCGATGATCGCCTCGAGGAAGGTCAGGTTCGTCGCAACGCCGCGGATACGGAACTCCCGCAGCGCGCGGTCCATGCGCAGGATTGCTTCCTGCGGCGTCGGCGCCCAGGCAGTGACCTTTTCGAGCAACGGGTCGTAGAAGCGGGTGATCACCGCGCCCGAATAGGCGGTGCCGCCATCGAGACGAATGCCGAAGCCGGTCGCTCCGCGATAGGCGGTGATGCGACCGTAATCCGGGATGAAGTTCTGCTCCGGATCCTCGGTGGTAATGCGGCACTGCAGGGCATGGCCGTTGAGCTTGATGTCCTCCTGCGCCGGAACGCCGGATTCCGGCGTCCCGATGGCCGCGCCTTCGAGGATGTGGATCTGCGCCTTGACGATGTCGATGCCGGTGACTTCCTCGGTCACCGTGTGCTCGACCTGGATGCGCGGATTGACCTCGATGAAATAGAATTTGCCTGTGTCGGCATCCATCAAATACTCGACGGTACCCGCGCCGATATAGCTCGTCGCATTGGCTATACGCAGCGAATAACCGGCCAGTTCGGCACGCTGCTCGGCGGTCAGATAAGGCGCCGGCGCGCGTTCCACGACCTTCTGGTTGCGCCGCTGGATCGAGCAATCGCGCTCGAACAGGTGAACGGCGTTGCCATGCGTGTCGCCAAGAATCTGGCTTTCCACATGGCGCGCATTCTCGACCAGCTTCTCCAGATAGACTTCGTCCTTGCCAAAGGCGGCCCGTGCCTCGCGCTTGGCTTCCGTCACTTCGCGCTCGATCTCACTCTCGGAACGGATCACGCGCATGCCGCGCCCGCCGCCGCCCCAGGATGCCTTCAGCATCACCGGATAGCCGACTTCCAGCGCCATCTTCTTCACGACGGCCATGTCGTCGGGCAGCGGCTCGGTCGCCGGGACGACCGGCACGCCCGCCGAAACAGCGAGATTGCGCGCCGCGACCTTGTTGCCGAGCGACCGCATCGTTTCCGGTTTCGGCCCGATGAAGGTGACGCCGGCCTCGGCGCAGGCTTCGACGAATTCCGGGCTTTCCGACAGGAGACCGTAACCCGGATGGATCGCGTCGGCGCCGGAGATGCGCGCGACGCGGAGCACCTCCTCGATCGACAGGTAGCTCTCGATCGGCCCCAGATCGCGGTCGAGATGCGGGCCGCGGCCGACCTGATAACTTTCGTCCGCCTTGAACCGGTGCAGCGAGTATTTATCTTCCTCGGCCCAGATGGCGACAGTTTTTATTCCAAGTTCATTGGCCGCGCGAAACACGCGAATAGCGATTTCCGAACGGTTGGCGACGAGAATTTTCTTGATGGCCAAGGATTCTACCCCGGTCTGGCGTGGAGGTCAGACGGAATCTTTAGCCTCAATTATTGTGCAGCGCAAACGAGACTCTGTACCCAGGGTCAGCCGGCCTCGGCCAACAGCCGCCCGAAGGAGGCCCGAATGCCATGCGGCGCGCGACGGGCGACGAAGGCCGCGACCCGCGCGTAGCGTTCCGGATCCGGCGCGATATCGGCCTTCGCGCCGATCCGAGCCCAGACAGCGAGGAAGAGCACCTGGCCCGTCAGATCCATGAAATCATACGCCAACGGAGCGAAGTTCGCGGCCTCGCGAACCATGTGGCGCGCCTGCACCCAGAGATCGCCAGCCGCGCGGACGGTGTCCGAGCCGGTCTCGTCGGCGATTTGCGCAATCAGCTTCTCGAAGGCCATCGCGCCGCCGCCGACTCGCAGCCCCCGGCCGGCCAGCGCGCCGGCATGAATACCGTTGGTGCCTTCGTAGATCGCCGTGATGCGAGCGTCTCGATAGGTCTGCTCGACCCTGTATTCGCGCAGGAAGCCGTAACCGCCGAGCACCTGCGCGCCGAGCTCCGCCGAACGCATGGCGGCTTCGGTGCAGAAAACCTTGGCGACCGGCGTCAGGAATTCGACCAGATCCCGGTTTTCTCCGGTTTCCAGATAGACCAGCGCGAGATGGGCGATCGCACGCGCGCCCAGCCCGAGCGAATCCATCTCATCGAGCATGCGGCGAACATCCGCGTGGTCCTCGATCTTTACCGGCCATCCGTCCGCCAGACGTCCCTGCACACGTTCCGCTGCATAGGCGCGGGCGATATCAAAGGCGCGCGAGGCATGCGCCGCGCCCTGCAGCGACACGTCGAGACGGGCATGATTCATCAGGGTGAACATCGCCTTCAGCCCCTCGCCCGCCTTGCCGATCAGCTCCGCCTCGGCGCCGTCAAATACCATCTGGCAGGTCGGCGAGGCATGAAGCCCCATCTTCTCCTCGATGCGCGCGACAGAAACGCCATTACGCGTTCCATCCGCCTTCTCGGAGGGGCACAGGAACAACGACAGCCCCTTGATGCCGTCGTCGGAGGTTCTCGCCAGGACGAGATGCAGGATCCCCGCGCTGGCGTCCTGGTCGCCGCCGGAAATGAAGATCTTCTCGCCGTCGATGCGCCACCCATCGCCGGCCTCGACGGCACGGCAGCGGATGCGCGAAAGGTCGGAGCCGGCGCCCGGCTCGGTCAGGCACATCGTCGCCAGCCAGTCGCCGGCCGCCAGCGGCGGGATCATTTTCGCCTTCTGGTCTTCAGTGCCGAAGGCGAGAATAGTGCGGATTGCGCCCGGCACGAGGCCAGCGACCATCTGCATGGAATGGCAGGCGCCGGAAAAGATCTCGCTGACGATGCCGGCGATCGCTCCACCGATCGCCTGTCCGCCGAATTCCTCCGGCGCGGTCAGGCCCGGCCATCCCTGTGCGACATAAGCCTTGTAGGCATCGACGAAACCGTCCGGAAGGCGCACGCGGCCATTCTCGAGCCGCGCGCCCTGGATATCGCCGAGCTCGTCCAGCGGCGCGATCTCGCCTTCCGCGAAAGCCGCGAAATGACCGGCGATCTCGCGGGCGAAATCCGCGTCCCAATCCGCGATGCGCTTCGCTCCGGCGATTTCGTCGAGCGAGAAGAGAATGTCGTCAATCGGCGCTTCAAAGGGTTTCATACACAGGTCCTCAAATATGGATCTTTGCCAGTGCGGGTCATCGCGCTCCTCCCAGTGCACTGCGTTCTATCTTTCGCAGAGCCGAAAACAGCGTCGACTTTTCACTGTCGTCGAGGCCGGCAAGAAGCGTCTCCTCATGCGCCCGCGCCGCGGCGAAAGCCTTCTCCAGCAGTTCCCGCCCCGCACGTGTCGCGCGGAGCGCGTGGGTGCGCCGATCGTTCGGCGCGGGATTGCGGGCGATCCAGCCGTTCTTTTCCAGGTCGTCGATGATAGTCACCAGGTTCGACCGCTCGATTGCGAGCGCGCCGGCAAGCTGCGTCTGGCTGAGATCGGGATTGTCGACTATGAGAATAAGCGCCGTGAACGTCATCATGCGCAGGCCGTAGGGTTCGAGAACCCGCGCAAGATCGGCCTTCACCACATTGAAGGTGCGTTTCATCGAGTAACCGGCAAAGGACCGCAGTGACTCGTCGGATATGGACTCGGAAGCGCCGGAATGGACTGCCGCGGCTGCACTCGTTTTTGTCACGTCGAAAATCTCCCGGCAGTCCGATACTATGTATAATTGTTATAAGCAATAACAATTAGGATGGACGAAAGTCGGCATGCCCGGAGGCCGGACCGCCTCAGGCCGGGATCAGAAACAGGGTAATAGCGGGGAAAAGCACCAGGATGGCGACGCGCACGATGTCCGACCCGACGAAGAACATGACGCTCTTGTAGGTCTGGGTTATCGGCGTCTCCCGATCCATCGCATTGATGATGAACAGGTTCATGCCGACCGGCGGCGTGATCAATCCGACCTCCACGACAATCAGCACGAGGATGCCGAACCAGATCGCCAGATGGTCATGTGTCATGCCGAAATCGAGCGCGCTGATCACCGGAAAGAAGATCGGGATCGTCAGCAGGATCATCGACAGGGAATCCATCAGGCAGCCGAAGATCAGGTAGAAGACCAGGATCAGCACCAGCACGAACCACGGGCTAAAGCCCTGGCTGACGACGAAGCTCGACAATTCCTGCGGCACCTGGCTGAGCGCCAGGAAGGAATTGTAGAAGCCGGCGCCGAGTACGATGAAGAAGATCATCGCGGTCGACATCGCCGTCGAGATGATGCTGTCGCTGAAGACCTTCCAGTTGAGATTGCCGGAGACGAGCGCGATCAATCCCGTGCCGGCCGCACCGACCGCGGCCCCTTCGGTCGGGGTGAACCAGCCGAGATAGATGCCGCCGACCACGACGAGGAAGACGATCAGCACCGGCCACACATCGATCAGCGCCTTGAAACGCTCCGAATAGGGCTGGCGCTCACGCGTACCGGCCGCATCGGGATAGAGCCGGACATAGATCGAGATCGTGATCATGTAACCGATTGCCGCGAGCACGCCTGGCACGAAGGCCGCGAGGAACAGTTTGGCGATGTTCTGTTCGGTCAGTATCGCGTAGATCACCAGGATGACGGAAGGCGGGATCAGGATGCCGAGCGTGCCGCCGGCCGCGAGCGTCGCGGTCGAGAATCCGCCCGAGTAGCCGTAGCGCCGTAGCTCCGGCAGAGCCACCCGGCTCATCGTCGCCGCAGTGGCGAGCGAAGAGCCGCAGATCGCGCCGAAGCCCGCGCAGGCGCCAACGGCGGCCATGGCGACGCCGCCACGGCGATGGCCTAGCCAGCTTTCCGCCGCCTTGAACAGGGCTTGCGACATGCCCGACAGCGTCGCGAACTGGCCCATGAGAAGAAACATCGGAATGATCGACAGCGAGTAGCTCGAAAATGTCGTGTAGGTCTCCGTCTTCAGCTTCGCCATGAACATGGCCGAGCCGCCCATGGCGAAATAGAGACCGCCAATTCCGCAGAGCATCATCGCGAGCCCGATGGGCGCGCGCAGGAAGATCAGGACAAGCAGGACGGGGAAGGACAGGTATCCCAGTTCGAGCATGCTCAATGCACCGCTCCTTCCGTCCGCGGCATATGGCTCCTGCCGGTAACCAGCATGAGTATGCGGGCGATGGCGCAATAAACGCCAACGATGGCTGCGGCGACCGAGCCGATGAAACTGGCCAGATAGGCCCACCAGATCGGAAACTGCAGCAGGAAGGTCGTCTCGCCATTGTTCATTTTGGAGAGAAGCCCCTCATAGAGCCGCCAGCTGATCAGTACGAGCAGGCCGGCGAGAACGACTTCCCAGAAGGCGACGATGGCCCGATTGGCCGTTTTCGGTACCAGATTGGTGAAGATGTCCACCGTCGCATGGCCGCCATGCAGCTGGCAGATCGGCAGGAAAGCGAAAATCGAGAAAGCGATGCCGGCCTCGACCATCTCGAAATCGCCTTTCACCGGGCCGAAATTCTTCAGCATGTCGGCGACGGCCGGGGCGAAAGCCGTAACGAAATCGGAGTGACCGAGCGTGTTCAACCCGCGACCGGCAACACTGACGCAAACCAGCACGACCAGCGCGGTCAGGACGAGCCCGCCGGCAAGCGCCATCATGCGGGCCAGCCACTCCATCGTCTTGATAATCAAAGCCTCTCCCCCAAGCGTTCCGGCATTTGGCAACCGCCCCGAAGTGTCCGCTTCGGGGCGGCCACAGCCTTAGTTGCCGTCAGTATACTTGGCAATCAGCGCTTTGGCTTCCTCGAGCAGTCCGGTGCCGTCGAGGCCTTTTTCATCCATTTCCTTGACCCAGGCGTCGATCGTCGGCGCCGATGCGTCACGCCATTCCTGGACCTCGTCCGGCGTCAGCACCATGATGTTGTTGCCGCGATCTTCCGCGATCTTGCGAATAGGCGCGTCATAGGCAGCCATCGTCTTGCCGGCAAAGGCGGAGAATTCCAGACCGGAATTGTCGTCGATGACCTTTTTCAGATCGTCCGGAAGGCTTTCGTAGCGATCCTTGTTCATCGCGAAGATGAAGGACGTCGTGTAGAGCGACGCATCGCCGAACTCGGTGTGATTGGAGACCAGTTCCGGCACCTTGAGAATACCGGCGACTTCCCACGGAATGACCGTGGCGTCGACCACGCCCTTCGACAGCGCTTCCGGGATCGCCGGAACCGGCATGCCGACCGGCGTGGCGCCCATGGACGAGAACATCATGTTGGTCACGCGGGTCGGCGCGCGCAGCTTGACGCCGTTCAGATCTGCGACGGTCTTGATGGGCTCTTTCGAGTGGATGATGCCCGGGCCGTGGACCCACACGCCGATCGTGTGAAAGTCCTTGAAGTCGTCGTCGAGCATGTATTTGGAGGCAATATCCCAATAGGCCTTCGACGTCGCCTCGGCATTCGTCATCATGAATGGCAGTTCGAACACTTCCGCGCGCGGGAACCGGCCTGGCGTGTAACCGGCGACCGTCCAGATGATGTCGGCGATGCCATCAATGGCCTGGTCGATCAGTTCCGGCGGCGTACCGCCGAGCTGCATGGACGGGAAACGCTGGATCTTGATGCGGCCGTCGGATTCGGCCTCGACCTTGTCGGCCCAGACGTCGAGGACGTATTTCGGGACGTTGGCCTGCGCCGGCAGAAACTGATGCAGGCGAAGCGTCACTTCCTGTGCCGTCGCGGGAGCCGCGCTGAAGCCGGCTGCGAGCGCGGCCGCGCCTGCGAGAGCCAACAGGTTTCTACGCATAAACTTCATGGGGTTTCTCCTCCTCCTTTAGAAGCCGAAGGCCGGTTTAACCGGGTTTCACGGCAAAGTGCTACAATTTTTTTGCCAATCGGGGTATTTTTCGTAACATAACGAGGCAAACGGCAATGCCGCTCGACCGGCTACTCCGCAGGGCCGATCGTCAGGCCGATGGGGTCGAGACCATCGATCCCTCCAGTGATGACATCGCCTTCGACCACGGGGCCAACGCCGGCCGGCGTGCCGGTCATGATCAGATCGCCCGGTCCGAGATGATAGAAGCCGGAGAGATGGCTGATGATCTCGTCGACCTTCCAGATCATGTCGGAGAGATGCGAGTCCTGCCTGGACTTGCCATTGACTTCCAGATGGATCCGCTGGTCGGCAACAGCGCCGAAATCGGCGGTCTTGCTGATCGGGGCAAGAACCGCCGAATGCTCGACATCCTTGCCGAGATCCCAAGGGCGTTGTTTGGACCGTTCGGCGATCTGCAGGTCGCGCCGCGTCATGTCGAGACCACAGGCGTAACCGTAGATCGCCGCCATGGCCTCGTCGCGCTTCGCCTTGAAAACAGGCTTTCCGAGCGCCAGCACCAGTTCCATTTCGTAGTGAAAATTCTGCGTCCCTGGCGGATAGGGGATCGTGGATCCGCTCGGCTGCGCCATGAAAGCCGACTTGGTGAAGTAGAACGGCGCTTCCCGGTCGACCTCGACACCCATCTCGGCGGCATGGGCCGCATAGTTTCGCCCGACGCAGAAGATGCGCCGTACAGGATAGACGCTGCGTTCGCCACGAACCGGGAGCGCCGGGATCACGGGCGCTTCGAACAGATAATCGCTCATCGACCGCACTCGCTGCATTTCAAGTTGAGGCCACTGGCCATATGCGCCCGCTTGTCCATTCGAATGTCTCCCGCTTGTCTGATCGACAGTTTTATCCCTCTATCCGGAAATTGCCGAGACAATTCCACCGCCCGTCACGGAACTGATATCCGTGCGGTCTATGCAACGCAAAACCCTTGAACCGTGTCGCCCCATGAAGATCGTTCATATCTCCGACATCCATATCAACGCCGAGCCCATTCTCGATCTCGACCCGGTCGAGAATTTCCGCAAATGCCTGGCCCATGTCGAGGAATATCAGCCCGACGCCGACCGTATCGTCATCACCGGCGACCTGACCCATCACGGGCTTGCCGAAAGCTATCGCCTGCTGAAGGAAATGCTCGCCGGGACTTCGCTGACCGGAGACCGCGCCCCGCGTCTGCTGATCGGCAACCACGACAGGCGCGAGACCTTTGCCGCAGCCTTCCCGGACGCGAAGCGCGATCGGGACGGCTTCATCCAGTGGAGCGAGGAAACCCCGGCAGGCGTTTTCATCTACATGGACACGGTGGAGCCGGGCACCCATGCAGGCGCCTACTGCGAGAAGCGGCGCGGCTGGCTGGGAGGCGAGCTCGACGATGCGCGGCGCGAAGGCAAGCCCGCCTTTCTGTTCATGCATCACAATCCGACGACGGTGCATGTCGCCAATGCCGATCAGATCGGCATCCGCGACGAGACTGAACTGAAAGCGCTCCTGGCACGCTATCGTGAAACGGTGCGCCACATTTTTTTCGGCCACTGTCACTTCTCGCTGAGCGGCACGGTTACAGGCATTCCGTTTTCCGCGCCTCGCTCGACCAACCACCCGTGCTGGCCGGATTTTTCCGGCAATCCGCTTCGCATGGGGCATGGCGCATTACAGCCGAACTACAATGTCTGCTTTCTCGGCGCGGACGACGTCATCGTCCATGCGATCGACTTCCTGGACGCCGACAAGGTCCGATGGGAGGAAACGACCGAGGAAGGCTGGATCCCCGAAGGCCCGGACACCGAGCCGAGGGTGCCAACGAGATGAGTGCGAACCGGATCGCCGCCCCGTTGAAGGGATGAGAGTTTTCAACTTCGGACGCCAGAGCGCCCGTCTGATTTAGCCCTTCCGCCACGGAGGGCTCTCTTTCGCAAAGAATGCAGCGATGCCGGCCTGGGCTTCAGTTGTTTCCCATCGGTCGGCGAGTGCGTTAGCGGTCATTGTGGCGAGGTCGGCCGGATCGGATCCGGCGAGCTTGCGCGCAAGCGCCTTGGCGGCGGCGACGGCGCCGGGGGCGCAATCGAGAAAGGCGGCCGCTTCCTCTTCGACGGCGGCAGTGAGGCCATCCGAGGCCTCGATGCGGGCGACGAGGCCGGAGCGCAGCGCGAATTCCGCGCCGAAGGGTTTGGCGTTGAAGAACACCTGCCGGGCAAAGGCCGGGCCGAGCTTTGCGACAACTAAGGGACCGATAGTGGCCGGGATCAGCCCGAGCCGCGTTTCGGTGAGCGCGAACTTTGCAGTGTCGGCCGCGATAACGATGTCGGCGACCGCCATCAGCCCGAGCCCGCCGCCATAGGCGGCCCCCTGTACGCGCGCTATCACCGGCTTCGGCAAAGCGTTCCAAGCACCGAGCATGCCGGCCAGCGCGCCAGCTTCCTCCATCTTGCCGGCGCGGTCCTTGTCGGCCTGCTCGCGCATCCAGCCGAGATCGCCGCCGGCGCAGAACGTCTTGCCCTCCGCGGCGAGGATCACCGCGCGCACATGCGCGTCGTTGCCCAACCTTTCCGCGGCCTCTCTGAGTTCGCGGATCATCAGCGCATTCATCGCATTGTGCTTGTCGGCGCGCGCAAGCGTCACGGTGGCGATGCCGCGCGGATCGATATCGAGGCGGATCGTTTCGTAGCTCATCAGATCATGCTCCCGCCGGAACCGTGGCGATCTCGCTGGCGAGATAGGCTTCGGCCGCCGCCAGTCTTTCCATGTCGATGCCGGTCTCCCAGCCTTCGGCTGCAAGCATCTTCGCCAGCGCGGTCGTCGACACGTTCCCCTTCGCGCCCGGCGCATAGGGACAGCCGCCGAGCCCGCCGACCGCGCTGTCGAAGGTTCTGAGACCGAGATCGAGACTGGCGCGGACATTGTCGAGCGCCCGATTGTTCGTATCGTGGTAATGGCCGGCGAGCTTTCCGGCCGGCACCACTTTGAGCACGCTCTCCAGCATTGCAGTCACCGTTTCCGGCGTACCATGGCCGATCGTATCGCCGAGCGACACCTCATAGCAGCCCATCTCGATCAGTTTTGCCGTTACATCCGCTACCGGTTGCGGCGCAATCGCCCCTTCATAGGGACAGGCGACGACGCAGGAGACATAGCCGCGCACCGGAATGCCCGCGTGCCTCGCGGCCTCCGCGACCGGGGCGAAGCGTTCGAGACTTTCGGCGATCGAGCAGTTGATGTTCTTCTGGCTGAAGCTCTCCGACGCCGCGCCGAAGATCGCCACCTCATCGGCCTTTGCAGCGAGCGCCCGCTCGAACCCCTTCAGGTTCGGCGTCAATGCCGCATAGGTCACGCCGGGCTTTCGTTTGATTCCCGCCAGCACGTCTTCGGCATCGGCCAGTTGCGGCACCCATTTCGGCGAGACAAAGCTTGTCGCCTCGATATGGTCAAAGCCGATGACGGACAGGAGGTCGATCAGCGCGATCTTCTTTTCGGTCGGGATGATCGCCTTCTCATTCTGCAAGCCGTCCCGTGGGCCGACTTCGTAGATGCGCACGCCTCTCATACCGACATCTCCCACGCAGGGTAGAAGTCGCGGTCATAGAGTTTCGGATCGTCAGGGCCGGGAAGCGAGGCCGCAAAGCCAGGCCGGGCGGTGATTCGCGAAAACCAACCCGCCGTGGCGGGAAAGTCGTCGAGCGTGGCGAAGTGCGTCGCCATGTAGACCGCCTGCCCGACAGCGATGTCGGCCGCCGTGAAGCCGGTGTCGATGAGATAGTCCCTCGCCTTTTCCTGCCCCGCAAGCCGTGCCTCGATGGCGGCGAAGCATTTCTTCAACCGCGCCGCCTCCAGTTTCATGACGATCGGCGAGCGCATGCTGTCTTCGTAAAGCGCCACATGCTGCTGCGTCAGCGCGGCGGTGTGCTGGCTCACCGTCTCGGCAAAATGCAGCCAGGTCAGCCATTCCGCCCGCTCCGGGTCGCCGGTCAGTCGGCTGAGGCCGGCATCGGGGAACAGTTCGCACAGATATTCGATCATCGCACCGCTCTCGAACATCGTCATGCCGTCGATCTCGAGCGCCGGAACGCGGCCCGCCGGCGACAGCGCCAGATAGTCGTCGCTGCGCAAGTTCTTGCCGAAAGCATGGACGACGAGCTCGAAGGGCACGTTCAGCTCATGCAGCAGCCACAAGACACGCATCGAACGGGTTTCGTGGCAATGATGCAGCCGGATCACTCCCCCGCCTCCTCGAAGCGGATGAGGATCGCGCCGCCCTCTACAGTCTCGCCCTCGGCGCAGAAGATCTCGGCAACGAGACCGGCGCGCGGCGCTGTCAGGCTCGTTTCCATCTTCATCGCCTCCAGGACGATCAGCTTCTCGCCCTTGTCGACGGCAGCGCCCGCGCGGGCGGTGACAGCGCGGACGATACCGGTCATCGGCGCCAGGATCGCGTCGCCATGTTCACCGTGATGGGCGGCGACCGCCAGCGGGTCGGGCAGAAGCAATTGATGCGCCGCGCCCTCGCTCAGGACCGATACCGCCGTGCCCTCGACACCCGACCATGCAGCTATATCTGCCGTGACACGCTCGCCGCCTGCGCCGATGCGCGCCGAGACTCGCGCGCCATCGCGAACAATATCGCGCATTCGGACTGGCACCGCCCCGCCTTCCAGCAAGACCGACCCGTCACCCGGAAGTACAAACTGCCGGTCCAGCACCTCGCCCTCATGGACGAACCGGACCTTTTGGCTCGCAGGGCCCCAGAGCCGCCAGCCCGCAAGCCGCGCAGCGGGATCGATGCCGAGCACGATGACCGCGGCCAATGCGATGGCCGTTTCGGGGAGTGTTGCGCTTTCGATGAGAGATCCGATCTCGCGGTCGATCAGCCCGGTGTCGACATCGCCATTTGCGAAGCCCTCATGCTCAGCCAGCGCCGCGAGGAAAGCGGCATTGGTGACCGTGCCGGCGACATGGGTCTGTCTCAGTGCGGTTGCCAACCTGCCGAGCGCTTCCTGCCGCGTTTCGCCTTGCGTGATCACCTTGGCGATCATCGGATCGTAGAAGGGCGTGATCGCGTCGCCTGATCGCACCCCGGCGTCGTTGCGGGCCGCCTCGCTGAAGGCGAGATGATGCAGCTTGCCGGTCGCCGGCAGGAAGCCGTTGGCCGGATCCTCGGCATAAAGCCGCGCCTCGAAGGCGTGGCCGGAGATGGAGAGCTGTTCCTGCGATAGCGGAAGGGCTCCCCCCGCCGCCACCCTGAGCTGCCATTCGACCAGATCCTGACCTGTGATCGCCTCGGTCACCGGATGCTCGACCTGCAGCCGCGTGTTCATCTCCATGAACCAGAAGCCGTCGGGCCGAAGCGGGCCCGACCCGTCGGCGATGAACTCGATCGTCCCGGCGCCCGAGTAGTCTATCGCCTGTGCCGCCCTGACCGCGGCCTCCGTCATCGCCGCGCGGACCTCCTCGGTCATTCCAGGCGCGGGCGCTTCCTCGATCACCTTCTGGTGACGGCGCTGCAGCGAGCAATCGCGTTCGAACAGATGCACGACATTGCCTTGGCTGTCGCCAAACACCTGCACCTCGATGTGGCGGGGTGAGGCGATGAACTTCTCGACCAGCACCTTGTCGTCGCCGAAGGCCGACTTCGCCTCCCGCTTGGCCGCCGCGAGCGCATCCTTGAATTCCTTTGCGGTGTCGACCTTGCGCATGCCCTTGCCGCCGCCGCCGGCGCGCGCCTTTATCAGCACGGGATAGCCGATCTCGTTGGCTTTCGCCGCCAGCACGACAACTTCCTGCGCCTCCCCGTGATAGCCCGGCACCACCGGCACGCCGGCCTGCTCCATCAGCCGCTTGGCCGCGTCCTTCAGCCCCATCGCGCGGATCGCCGAAGAGGACGGCCCGACGAATGTCAGCCCCGCCTTCTCCACCGCCTCGACGAAGTCCGGGTTCTCCGACAGGAAACCATAGCCGGGATGGATTGCCTGCGCCCCGGTCGCCTGCGCCGCCGCGATGATCTTCGCCCCGTCGAGATAGCTCTCGGCCGGCGCCGACGGGCCGATATGCACAGCCTCGTCGGCCATTTCCACATGCAGCGCATTACGGTCCGCGTCCGAGTAGACCGCAACCGTCTTCACGCCCATGCGTTTCGCCGTGCGGATGATCCTGCACGCGATCTCGCCGCGATTGGCAATCAGGAGTTTGCTGAAGGGCGGAGTCATCGTCACATCCTGAACACGCCGAATTTCGTCTCCTCGACGGGCGCGTTGAGCGCAGCCTTGAGGCTCAGCGCCACCACGTCGCGGGTCTTGCGCGGGTCGATGATGCCGTCGTCCCACAGACGCGCCGAGGCATAGAGCGGCTGCGACTGGCGCTCGAACATCTCCAGCGTCGGCCGCTTGAACTCGGCTTCTTCCTCGGCCGACCAAGTACCGCCCTTCGCCTCGATGCCGGCGCGCCGCACATTGGCGAGCACGCCGGCCGCCTGCGCCCCGCCCATCACGGAGATGCGCGCATTCGGCCACATCCACAGGAAGCGCGGCGAATAGGCCCGCCCGCACATGCCGTAATTGCCGGCGCCGTAGGAGCCGCCGATGATCACGGTCACCTTCGGCATGGCGGCGGTCGACACCGCCGTCACCAGCTTCGCCCCGTCCCGTGCGATGCCGCCTGCCTCGTATTTGGAGCCGACCATGAAGCCGGTGATGTTCTGCAGGAAGAGAAGCGGGATCTTCCGCTGGCAACACAATTCGATGAAATGCGCGCCCTTAAGCGAGCTCTCCGAGAACAGGACGCCATTGTTGGCGAGGATGCCGACGGGCACGCCGTCGACATGGGCGAAGCCGCAGACCAGCGTCGTGCCGTAGCGCGGCTTGAATTCGGCAAAATCCGAGCCGTCGACGATGCGCGCGATCACCTCGCGCACGTCGTAAGGCGTCTTCGTGTCGGCCGGAACGATACCCATGATGTCGTCTGCCGGATAGAGCGGCGCGCGCGGTTCTGCGAGCGCGATATTGGGCGCGGGCGCCGGTCCCAGGTGGTGAACGATTTCGCGGGCGAGCGCCAGCGCGTGATCGTCATTGTCGGCCAGGTAGTCGGCGACGCCGGACAGCCGCGTATGCGTGTCGCCGCCGCCCAGCGTCTCCGCATCAACAACTTCGCCAGTCGCTTCCTTCACCAGAGGCGGGCCGGCGAGAAAGATCGTGCCCTGGTTCTTGACGATGATCGTCTGGTCGCTCATCGCCGGAACATAGGCACCGCCCGCCGTGCAGGATCCCATCACCACGGCGATCTGGGCGATGCCCTTCGCCGACATGCGCGCCTGATTGAAGAAGATCCGCCCGAAATGCTCCTTGTCGGGAAACACCTCGTCCTGGTTCGGAAGGTTCGCGCCGCCCGAATCGACCAGATAGATGCAGGGTAGCCGGTTCTCTTCAGCGATCTCCTGGGCGCGCAGATGTTTCTTGACCGTCAGCGGATAATAGGTCCCGCCCTTTACCGTCGCGTCGTTGCACAGGACCATGCAGTCACGTCCCGAGACCCGCCCGATCCCGGCGATCGCCCCTGCTGAGGGAATATCGTCCTCATAGACGCCCGAGGCGGCAAACAGCCCTATCTCCAAGAACGGCGATCCGGGATCCAGCAGCCCCGCGATCCGGTCGCGCGGCAGCAATTTGCCGCGCTTCACATGCCGCTCGCGAGACGAAGCAGAACCGCCCTGCATCACACGAGCCGCCTCTGCCGAAATCGTTTCGTAGTGCGCGGACATCGCTGCAACATTGGCCGCGAAGTCCGGAGAGGAAGTCGATACCGTCGATTGTAACCTGGTCATGAATGGATATGCCGTACTGGAGTGCCGGATTGCGGTGCCTCAATAGATTGTCCCTGGTCAAGCCGAGGCGAGTGATTGGCGGCCTGGAGTGTAGACTGCCATGTAGCATGTGCCAATTGCGCATGCGCTCCAGAGCGGCATGGAAAACACGGAGACCGGCTCGGCGCTGGAACACACCGTGGCGTGACCGCAGAACCGAAAGCCGTCGACCGCACCAGCCAGCGATGCGGCAGTTTGTAAAAACGGATGTCTATTAAAGAACAGTGGCGGAGAGGGGGGGATTCGAACCCCCGATACGGTCACCCGTATGCCGCATTTCGAGTGCGGTGCATTCGACCACTCTGCCACCTCTCCGCGGCGCTTCGTCGAGCGGGCCGCTGAATAGCCGCCAATGGCGGCGAAAACAAGCCTCCCGCCATCGAAAAGCTTGACTTTTCGCGAGGTCCGCATCATAGGGGTGCCGCTGGCGCGGGCGTATCCGCGCCGCTTTGCTTTATGTCCGGCCTGAACGGACACGCAAACCGAACCGAAACCGTCAAGACTGACCAAAAAGACGGCCTGCCTTTCCGCCCCGTGCGGAGTGGCGAGAGCCGGACCGAACACGGAAGGAAAAAAGATGTTCGCAGTCATCAAGACCGGTGGCAAGCAGTACCGCGTTGCCGCCGAAGATGTTCTGAAAATCGAGAAGCTGGACGCTGAAGCCGGCGATATCGTGGAGTTCAACGAAGTGCTCATGGTCGGCGAAGGCGCTGACGCCAGCGTTGGCGCACCCTTTGTCGATGGCGCGCTCGTGACCGCCGAAGTGGTCGAGCAGGGCCGCGCCCGCAAGGTCATCGCCTTCAAGAAGCGCCGCCGCCAGAATTCCAAGCGCACCCGCGGCCATCGCCAGCACCTGACCACCGTGAAGATCTCCGAGATCCTGACCGGTGGCGCCAAGCCGTCGAAGAAGGCCGCCGCCAAGAAGCCGGCCCCGGCGAAGGAAGAAGCCCCCAAGGCTGAAGCCCCGAAGGCCGCTGCTAAGGCTGAGGCCGCTCCAGCCGCCGCCGCGCCGCTCTTTTCCGCGCCTGCCGGCGAGGCCGACAAGCTGACCAAGATCAAGGGTATCGGCCCGGTCGCCGAAAAGCAGCTCAACGAGCAGGGCATCACCACCTATGCCCAGATCGCGGCGTTGACCGAAGAAGAGATCGTCAAGGTCGACGAGAACATGCCGTTCAGCGCCGACCAGATCAAGGACTGGCAAGAACAGGCCAAGGCCCTGATCGCGAAGTAATTTCCGGTGACTAAGGCTTGTAAAACAGGCCCCAACCCACCATAAGGACAGAAAATCGCGCCCAAGCGCGCGGCAGGAGATAGAAAATGGCACACAAGAAAGCTGGCGGTTCGTCGCGTAACGGTCGCGATTCGGAATCCAAACGTCTTGGCGTGAAGAAATTCGGCGGCGAGAAAGTTATCCCGGGCAACATCCTCGTGCGTCAGCGCGGCACTAAATGGCATCCGGGCGTCAATGTCGGTATCGGCAAGGACCACACGCTTTTTGCCAAGGCCGAAGGCGCGGTGGAATTCAAGGCGAAGGCCAATGGCCGAACCTACGTATCCGTCATGCCCTTGCAGGACGCAGCGGAATAAGCCGGTAAAAGCAAAATCCGGCGTCTCAGAACCCGGATTTGGCCACGATCGCGAAAGAAAGGGAGATGGGGCGCACCATCTCCCTTTTTGATTCAAGGCAGCGAGCAAATGATCCAGACAGCACAGCAGGCCTACCCCGCACCGCGGGACCTGAGCTACGACACGCCCGTCCTCGTGACGGAGCGTCTGGTGCTGCGCCCTCCGCACGCGGACGACGCGGTGGACCTAGCGGCGATCGCCAATAACCGGCAGATCGCCGAAATGACCTCGCGTATGCCGTTTCCCTACAATCTCAGCGACGCGCATAGCTTTCTCGAAGGCTGCCTTGCCGGCGAGCATGAAGGCTATATCTACGCCATCACCCTGGCCGACACCGGCCATCTGATCGGTTTTGCCGGACTCGAACTGCGCGAACGCAGCGGAGGCTTCGAACTGGGCTTCTGGCTGGGCGAACCCCATTGGGGCTCGGGATACGCAACGGAAGCCGCAAGCGCGCTCATCGACCAGGCATTCCGGTCGACCGACGCCGAACGCATCCATGCGGTCTGTCGGACGGTCAATGCGCGCTCGCGCAACGTCATCGCAAAGTGCGGGTTCGCCTTCATCGGGCTTGACGAGATCGACACGATTGCGGCCGGGCGGGTTCCAGTGGAGCGTTATTCGCTCGACCGGGCGGCATGGCTTACCCGGAAGGAACGCTGACGGAGCGGCTCAGTCGCCGAAATGAAGCCAGACGGGCATGTGGTCCGAGCCTTCCGCGCTCTGGTCCACATGGGCCCCGGCGACACGTTCGGCAAAACCCGGCGTGGCGAAACCGTAATCCAGCCTTTTGACGTGATCGCGGTTTTCCGGATCGGTCCAGCTCCAGCTTGAATCGCCGGCTGACGCATCGGTCAAAGTGCCGTTTTCCGCCAGCATATCGCGATATTCGGCGAGATCCGGCTCGAAATTAAAGTCGCCAAGCAGGATGAAGTCTTCCGCCTTCGGCAGTTCGGGGAAACCGTATTCGGACAATCCGGTGACGGCCAGGCCGGTATGCGGCGCCGAAAAGGCAATTTCCTTGAGCGCCAGGATCTGGGAAATCCGCTCCTGCGGATCGATGTGGTCGAGATGGACGGAATAGAATCGGAAAGGCCCGTCAGGCGTCTCGATCAGCGCTTCCAGCGCACCGCGCTGAAGGTTGAGCGAGGCGGTACGCATGGAGCGCGGAAGCAGATGTCCCCTCGCGGACAGGATTGGCCAGCGCGAAAGGATCATATTGCCGAACTGGAAGCGCTTTTGCACCGCCTTTCCGTCCGCAACGCTGCTACCGAAATCGACATCGGACGGCATGTGGCTGACCGCGAAGCGGTCCGGCAGCATAGCTTCTATCTCGGCGACCATGTCGCGACCCTGGTTGCGCATGAAGCCGCGCGTCACTTCCTGCAGGGCGATGACGTCAGCGTCCTTCACGACATCAACGATACGCTCCAGATCATAGGCCCCGTCGAGCCCTATTCCGTACTGAATATTGTAAGTTACAACCTTGAAGGCCATGACGCGTACCCCGATTTCATTCTCGCGCTTTGCCCCGCGATGCGTTAGATGGGCCAAAACTGAACCACACAGATAACAAAACCATGAAATTCCTCGATCAGGCGAAGGTTTATATCCGGTCAGGCGACGGCGGCGCCGGGTCCATATCCTTTCGCCGCGAAAAATACATCGAATTTGGCGGGCCGGATGGCGGCGACGGCGGCCGCGGCGGCGATGTCTGGGCGGAGGCTGTCGAAGGTCTGAACACGCTGATCGATTATCGCTACCAGCAACACTTCAAGGCAAAGACCGGCGTTCACGGCATGGGCCGCAACAAGACCGGCGCCAAGGGCGCTGACGTGACGCTGAAAGTCCCCGTCGGCACGCAGATCTACGAGGAAGACAACGAGACGCTGATCTGCGACCTGACGGAAGAGGGCCAACGCTTTCTGCTCGCAAAGGGCGGCAATGGCGGCTTCGGCAACGCGCATTTCAAATCCTCGACCAACCAGGCGCCGCGCCGAGCCAATCCGGGCCTCGAGGGCCAGGAACGCACCATATGGCTGCGGCTGAAACTGATCGCGGATGCTGGCCTGGTCGGGCTGCCCAACGCGGGAAAGTCGACGCTCCTGGCGAGCGTCACCGCAGCCAAGCCGAAGATCGCGGATTATCCCTTCACGACGCTGCACCCCAATCTCGGCGTCGTGCGCATCGATGCGCGCGAATTCGTTCTCGCCGACATTCCCGGCCTTATCGAAGGGGCGCATGAAGGCGTCGGCATTGGCGACCGCTTCCTCGGCCATGTCGAGCGCACCAATGTCATCCTGCATCTCGTATCCGCCGTGGAAGACGATCCGGCCAAGGCCTACAAAACCGTCCGCGGAGAACTGGAAGCCTATGGGCACGGCCTTTCTGAGAAGCCGGAAATCGTCGCGCTTTCGCAAATTGATACTGCCGATGCGAAATCGCTCTCTGAAAAGACCAAAAAACTGAAGAAGGCCGCCGGTCGCGAGCCCTTGCTGTTTTCCTCCGTAAGCCGCGATGGTCTGGACGAGGTGCTACGCGCGGTCATGGCGCATATCGAGGAAAAGCGCGAAACCGAGATCGAAGCAGAACCCGATCCGCGCTGGCAGGACTGAAGACGATGAATGGCCGGCTCTCGTCCTATCGGCGCATCGTCGTCAAGATCGGCTCTGCCCTGCTGGTCGACCGCAAAAGAGGCCTGAAACAGGACTGGCTTAAGAGCCTCGCGCGCGACATCGCCGAACTGCGCCACGAAGGCCATGAAGTCCTTGTCGTTTCGTCGGGCGCCATCGCGATGGGCCGTACCGTGCTCGACATGCGCTCCGGCTCGCTCAAACTGGAAGAAAGCCAGGCCGCCGCCGCCGTCGGGCAGATCGCGCTGGCACGAGCATGGGCCGAAGCGCTGGATGCCGAGGGCATAACCACCGGCCAGGTTCTCGTAACCATAGACGACACAGAGGCAAGGCGGCGCTACCTCAATGCCCGGGCGACGATCGGCGCGCTGCTGCGGATGGGCGCGGTGCCGGTCATTAACGAGAACGATACCGTCGCGACCTCCGAAATCCGGTACGGCGACAACGATAGGCTCGCCGCCCGCGTGGCGACGATGATGAACGCCGACCTGCTGATCATCCTCTCCGATGTCGACGGGCTCTACACCGCCTCCCCCGCGATCGATCCTGACGCGAAGCATCTGGCGGAGGTCGCGGCGATCACACCCGAAATCGAGGCCATGGCCGGCGGAGCAGCATCCGAGCTATCGCGTGGCGGCATGCGCACGAAAATCGAGGCGGGAAAGATCGCAACCCATGCGGGCACGGCGATGATCATCACGCTTGGCGGCGTCGATCACCCGCTCAAGGCGCTCGACAGCGGAGACCGCTGCACGCTGTTCCAGCCGCAATCAGCGCCGGTCTCGGCCTGGAAAAGCTGGATTGCCGGACAATTGGAGCCGCAGGGACGCGTCGTCGTCGATGAAGGAGCCGCAAGAGCGCTGAGATCGGGCAAGAGCCTGCTCGCCGCCGGTGTCAGGACTGTCCAAGGCACCTTCCAGCGCGGCGATACGCTGGCGATCGTAATGGAGGGAACCGGTGCCGAGATCGGCCGGGGGCTCGCCGGATACGATTCCGGCGAGGCGATCCGCATCGCTGGCCGCAAGACATCCGAAATCGAGGCGATACTCGGCTATGCGCCTCGTGCCGCGATGATCCACCGCGACGACATGGTCGTGAAGCCCTAACGCATCGCTTCGGTGATGAGGGGCGCATTGCCCTTCGCCGCTTTGGGCGTTAAACAGGCGAATTCCGGACACAGGATTGGAAAAATGCTCACCAGGGCCGAAATCAACTCGCAGGACATCCCCGCCTTGATGGCGGATATGGGCGCACGCGCCCGTGCTGCGAGCCGGCCACTGGCGATCGCGACGACCGAGCAGAAAAACGCCGCGCTCGCCGCGATGGCCGACGCCATCGAGGCCGGAAGCGACGAGATTCTCGCCGCCAATGAGATCGACATGCAGCGCGCCGAAAAGGCCGACCTAGCACCGTCTTTCATGGACCGGTTGAAGCTGACCACGGATCGCGTGCAGGCGATGGCCGACGGTATCCGCGCCATTGCCGGCCTTGCCGATCCGGTCGGCTCGATCATCGCCGCCTGGGACCGCCCGAACGGGCTGAAGATCGAGCGTGTGCGCACGCCTCTGGGCGTCATCGGCGTGATCTACGAGAGCCGCCCGAACGTGACGGCGGATGCCGGCGCGCTCTGCCTGAAAGCCGGTAACGCCGTGATCCTGCGCGGCGGCTCAGACTCGGCCCATTCGTCGCGTGCTATCCATGCCTGCCTCGTCGACGGTCTGGAGACCGCCGGCCTGCCGACCGACGCCATCCAGCTCGTCCCGGTTACCGACCGCGCCGCCGTCGGCGAACTCCTCACCGGACTGGACGGCACGATAGACGTGATCGTGCCCCGCGGCGGACGCAGCCTTGTCGAACGTGTCCAGACCGACGCCCGAGTGCCGGTCTTCTCGCATCTGGAAGGCCTCTGCCACGTCTATGTCGACAAGTCCGCAGACCTGGAAATGGCGACGTCCATCGCGGTCAACGCCAAGATGCGCCGGACGGGCATCTGCGGCGCGGCGGAAACCCTTCTGGTCGACCGTAGTGTCGCGGGCACTCATCTTGCACCGATCCTCGACGCGCTCGATGCCGCCGGCTGCACCATCCGTGGCGACGAAGACGTTTGCGCCATGTGGCCGAAGGCGGATGCGGCCAACGAGGCTGACTGGCTGACGGAATATCTCGGCCCGCTGATCACGGTAGGACTGGTCGATGGCATAGAGGGAGCGATCGAGCATATCGCCACCTACTCTTCCAACCACACCGAGGCGGTGATCGCGGAAGACGAGGCGGTCGTCGAGAAATTCTTCAACGAGGTCGACAGCGCCATTCTCCTGCACAACGCCTCGACGCAATTCGCAGACGGCGGCGAATTCGGCATGGGCGCCGAGATCGGCATCGCCACGGGTAAGATGCACGCGCGCGGCCCCGTCGGCGTCGAACAGCTGACATCCTTCAAATACCGCGTGCGCGGCAGCGGACAGATCAGGCCATAGACCGGCAATGACGGAGCCGGCGAAGCTGTATCCGGGCGTCGCCCGCAAATATCTGCGCATGCCGCATGTCGAGCCGGGAATGGTGGTCGGGCTTTTCGGCGGTTCATTCAATCCGCCGCATGAAGGCCATCAACTCGTTACAGAGATCGCCATCCGCCGGTTGAAGCTGGACCAGCTCTGGTGGATTGTCACGCCCGGCAATCCGCTGAAGGATACGTCAGGCCTGCCGCCGCTCGCCGACCGTATCGCCTGGTCCGAGGCGATCAACCAGGACCCGCGCGTCAAGGTCACGGCCTTCGAGGCAAGCCATGACGTGCGTTTCACCGCCGATACACTCGCCGTCGTAAAGCGCTACAATCCGGGTGTGCGCTTCGTCTGGATCATGGGCGCCGATAATCTCGCCACCTTCCATCGTTGGCAGAACTGGCGCGATATCGCGCTGACCTTTCCCGTCGCGATCGTCGACCGTCCCGGTTCGACCCTGTCCTACCTGTCGTCGAAAATGGCCAAGACGTTCGACTACGCCCGCATCGACGAAACCGACGCCGCCCTCCTGCCGACGCTTCCTGCCCCTGCCTGGACCTTCCTCCACGGCCCTCGTTCGCCGGTCTCCTCGACCGCCATCCGCAATGGCGACAACCGGGGCGTTAAGAAAGGTTGAACCGGCCTGTCTTGAAACTGTTAACGCCTCGTGACTATCTTTACGGGTGGAAGAGCGAATCACTCTCCCGATCGTTTGTTCCGAGCTGAAAGGAAACCTTTGAGGACAACGACACTCAAGAAGGACGACCTTGCGCCTTCGACACCCGATATCGGCGACACCGACGCCGCGAAGCGGGTTCTTGAACTGGTCATGGAAAGTCTCGACGACTCCAAGGCCGAAGACATCGTTTCCATCAATATCCAGGGCAAATCCGCGATGGCCGATTACATGGTAATCGCGTCCGGCCGTTCCCACCGTCATGTGGGCGCGGTAGCGGACCATTTGCTGCGGGCATTGAAGGAGGCCGGTCATGGCACCGCGAAGGTCGAAGGCCTGTCCGCTGCGGACTGGGTTCTGATCGATGCCGACGACGTGATTATCCATGTCTTCCGCCCGGAAGTTCGCGACTTCTACGCGCTCGAGAAAATGTGGCAGGAGCCCGAGGAACCGGCCGGCACCCTTCACTAGGGCGCCGGGAAGAACCGACTTCTCCTGAAGCGCGATGCGATTGACCATTTTTGCGGTGGGCCGCATGAAATCCGGCCCCGAGACCGAACTTGTGTCGCGCTACACCGACCGGCTCGCGAAAGCCGGAAAGGCGCTCGGCCTGGAATTCGACGGCTTGACGGAGATACCCGAAAGCCGTGCGCAGACCGCCGCGCAGCGAAAATCCGAGGAAAGCGATAAATGCGCCGCTTTGGCGCGCGAGGCCTCGACGGTCCTGATCCTTCTCGACGAACGCGGCAAATCCCCCTCATCCCGACAATTTGCAGACAGGATCGCCACGTGGCGCGACAACGGAACCGCGCGCGCGGTCTTCGGCATTGGCGGACCTGACGGTCACGATCCGGCCCTGCGCGAGCGTGCCGATCTCGTCCTCTCCTTCGGAAGCCAGACCTGGCCGCACCAGCTTGCCCGCATTATGCTGGCGGAACAGCTTTACAGGGCCGTGACGATCCTGTCCGGCCACCCTTACCACCGCGACTGACATGTTCTTGCCGTGATCGCCGGTTCCATTGCGGGCCAGCTTGGATAGAGTCCGACTGACACACAGCCAACGATTCGTCGAAACGACGCCCGATGCGCCTTTCCCTTTCTTTTGCAGCCCTGCTAATCGCGCTCCTTGCGGGCGGACCGGCGCTTGGGCAGGAAGGTGCTGCTGACAATTTGGCAATCAGCCTCGAGAAGAATGCCGAACAACTGAGCGGCGTCCTGCGCGAACACGCAGTCTCGGCGAAACGCAGCGAGGAATTGCAGCAGGAAGTCGACCGGATCCGAAAGGATCGCGCCTCGCTCAACACGGCGATCATCCAGGCAGCGAAGACCGAGAAAAAGCTGGCAGCCGATGTGCTCGACCTCGAGGAACGGCTGACCGCCACGGGGCGCGAGGCAGACAAGGTGCGCGCCAGCCTCCGCGAGCGAAAGGCGCTTCTCGCGGAAGTGCTCGCGGCATTGCAGCGAATGGGGCTCAACCCGCCGCCGGCTATCCTCGTGACGCCAGAAGACGCGCTGTCTTCGGTCAGGAGTTCCATTCTCCTCAGCGCCGTTGTGCCCGACATGCGCGACGAAACGCTGATTCTCATCGCTGACTTGAAAGAACTGAGCCGACTCACCGCGACCTATGGCGCCGAGCGCGATCAGCTTCGCGACACGCTTTCCGAGCAGAAAGAGGAGCAGGTCCGCCTTTCACTTTTACTTGAGGAGAAAAAGGCGCTGGAAAACCGCGCGGAAAAAGACCTGGCCGCAGAGCGGGCCCGTGCCGCGGAGCTGGCCGAACAGGCATCCACGTTGCAGGAGCTGATCGCCTCCATTGAAAAGGAAATCCAGTCGGCCCGCGAGGCTGCTGAAGCTGCCCGTATGGAAGCTCAGCGCAGGCTGGAAGAGGGCCGTGAACGTGCTGAAAACCAAGCGCTTTCCAGCGCCAGGATCGCACCCGCCTATGCCTTTTCCGATCTGACCGGCAAGCTTGCCAAGCCCGCCGCCGGTCGCACAATTACCGCATTTGGCGACAATGACGGTCTTGGAGGCAGGGCGCAGGGCGACACTATAGAGGTCAAGCCGGGCGCCTATGTAACCGCCCCGTCCGACGGCTGGGTGCTCTATGCGGGACCATTCCGATCCTATGGACAACTCTTGATCCTGAATGTCGGAGACGACTATCATGTGGTGCTTGCCGGGATGGAGCGCATCGATGTCGATCAAGGGCAGTTCGTTCTGGCAGGAGAGCCGGTGGGCGTAATGGGCAAGGTTCATTTGGCAAGCATATCTGCAGCGGCTGCTGAAATAGAAAATCCGACGCTCTATATTGAGTTCAGGCTAAACGGCAAACCGGTCGACCCCGATCCCTGGTGGGAGACGACAGGTTCTGGAAGGACATAAGAACATGATGCGAAAGTTATCGTTGCTGTTTGCGGGAGGCCTCATCGGCGCCGCTTCCATGCTGGCATTCACCGGCGATGGAATGATTTCCGCCAACGCTGCCGGCAGTGACACCTACAAGCAGCTTTCCATCTTCGGCGACATATTCGAGCGCGTTCGCGCCAACTATGTCGAAGAGCCGAACGACAAGGACCTGATCGAGAATGCCATCAATGGCATGCTCACCTCGCTCGACCCCCATTCTTCCTACATGAACGCCGAAGATGCGGCCGACATGCGGACCCAGACCAAGGGTGAATTCGGCGGCCTTGGTATCGAGGTCACCATGGAGGATGAATTGGTCAAGGTGATCACGCCGATGTTTGGCACGCCGGCCGAAAAGGCGGGCGTCCTTGCCGGCGCCCTGATCGCCGAGATCGATGGCGAGGAAGTTCGGGGCCTGACACTTGAACAGGCCGTCGACAAGATGCGCGGCCCGATCGACTCGCCGATCGAACTGACGCTTCTGCGCGAAGGCGCCGACAAGCCGATCAAGGTCACGATCGTTCGCGATATCATCAAGGTGCAGGCGGTGCGCTTCCGGGCCGAGGGCGACATCGGCTATCTGCGCGTTATGTCGTTCACCGAACAGACATTCGACAACCTCCAGGACGGCATCGAAAAGCTCACCGAAGAAATCGGCGAAGACAAACTCAAGGGTTTCGTCCTCGATTTGCGCCTCAACCCGGGCGGGCTGCTCGATCAGGCGATCAACGTTTCCGACGCCTTCCTCGATAAAGGCCTCATCGTGTCGACGCGCGGTCGTGACGATCGCGACACACGGCGCTATTCGGCCCGCCCCGGCGATCTGATAAACGACAAACCGCTCGTTGTCCTGATCAATGGCGGCTCGGCAAGCGCGTCCGAGATCGTTGCCGGCGCGCTGCAGGATCACCGCCGTGCGACGGTGGTAGGGACACAATCCTTCGGCAAGGGATCGGTGCAGACCATCATCCCGCTCGGCGAGAACGGTGCGCTGCGCCTGACGACCGCGCTCTACTACACGCCGGCCGGCATCTCGATCCAGGGCAAGGGTATTACGCCGGACATCAAGGTTGACCAGACCATCCCCGAGGAACTGCTCGGCCGCGACCTGTCGCGTGGTGAATCGGATCTTCGCGGCCATATTACCGGCGTCGAAGAGGATGATAACGGATCCGGTTCAATTGCCTACGTACCGCAGGATCCCGAAAAGGACGATCAGCTGACCTATGCGCTCGAACTGATCCGCGGCGAGAAGACAGACCCGCACTTCCCGCCGGATCCTGCGACGGCGCTGCCCAACTGATGCAGCGTTGCCAAAGCAACAAGAACCCATGTTACAAGAGGCCACCGTTTCCGGTGGCCTTTTGATTCGCGGTGGAATCCGACGATGTCCGACTTGAATGCACCTCTCGGAAAATCCGGCAGAAAACCTGCCGGCGCGAAAGGCCGCACGCCCCCTAACAAGTCGCCGCGCCGCACCAGAACCGGTACTCAGGTCGCCGTTCTCGCCGTATTTTCCGCCGTGATCGCGCTCAACGCGTGGTCCTTCGTCGAGCGCGACACACTTCCCAAGACAGCCGTGATCGCGATTGCCGATACCCCGCCACCGGCCGACGCGCGAACCACGGGCTCGGTCGAGGCCGCAGCGCAGCCGAAGGACGACCACCGCGTTCAGATCATCTATTCGGACGACAAGGGCGCCGAGCCTGCGCCCGAACAGGATAGCGACCAGCAGAACATCTCCGAAGGACGGACATCGGAGGGTGGACCCAAGGTGATCGTCATTCGCGATCCGGGCGAGGAGACCGTGGGCCAGCCCCTTCAGGTAGCCCATCTGCCCGATGACAGCGCCCTGGAGGAGAGCCGCTGGGGCGAGCTTCCGATACGCAGTGCCGACGGTCGCCGGCCGATGGACATCTATGCGCGCCCCTGGTCGCACGCCGGCGGCAAGCGCATCGCGGTCGTGATCGGCGGACTTGGCCTTTCGCAGAGCGGAACGCTGCATGCCCTGGAAACGCTGCCGCCGGAAATAACGCTGGCCTTCGCGCCACGGGGCAACAGCCTGATGCGCTGGATGCGGCAAGCCCGCAAGGAAGGTCACGAACTACTCGTTCAGGTGCCGATGGAGCCCTTCGGATACCCGAACAATGATCCCGGCCCGCAAACGCTAACCGTTGAAGCAAGTGTCGATGCCAATCTCGACAATCTGCGTTGGGCGCTCGGCCAGATCACCAATTATACCGGCATCGTCAATTATCTTGGCGGACGGCTTGCGCGGTCTCCGCAGGCGATGACGCCGATCCTCAAGGAAGTGGGCGAACGAGGCCTTCTCTACTTCAACGACGGCACGGGCGGCGGCGAAAATCTCGGTGTCCTGGCCAGCGCACTCAATGTCCCCTACGTATCCGGAAACGTCGTCATCGACGGCACCCAGGATCCTGCCGCCATTCGCGACCGTCTGGAGGAGCTTGAAAAGCTCGCCGACATCAACGGTTATGCGATCGGTTCCGGCTCCGCCCTGGAGGTCACCGTAGATACGGTGGCATCATGGGCGAACGAGGCCAAGAAGCGAGGCTTTGAAATCGTTGGCGTATCGGCGCTAGCGCGGTAATCGGCGATGAAGCGAAAGAAGATTAAAGCGGACGATCTCCCCTACAGGCCCTGCGTCGGCATCATGGTTCTGAACGCCGACGGCCTCGTCTGGGCGGGGAAACGCGCGAAGGATGGAAACTCGGAATATTCCGGCCACCCCAAGCTCTGGCAGATGCCGCAGGGGGGTATAGACAAGGGTGAGGATCCTCAGCCGGCTGCATGGCGCGAGCTTTACGAGGAAACTGGCATTCGCTCGGCCGAACTGATCGAGGAAGCGCCGGAATGGATCAATTACGATCTGCCCGAGGATATGATCGGCATCGGATTGAAGGGAAAATTCCGCGGCCAGACACAGAAATGGTTCGCCTTCCGCTTCACCGGCGACGAGAGCGAGATCCAGATCGACCCGCCGCCGGACGGGCATGAGCGCGAATTCGAGGAATGGGCCTGGCTGCCCATGGCCGATTTGCCGGACCTGATCGTGCCCTTCAAGCGCAAGGTCTATGACGAAGTTGTACGCGTTTTCGGCCACCTCGCGGGGACGAAGATGTCATGATGCTGATCGGCCTGCTCGGCGGCATGAGCTGGGAGTCGACCGCCACCTATTACCGCGAGATGAACCTCGCCACGAACCGGGCCCTCGGCGGGCTGCATTCGGCGCGCATCCTAATGCATTCGGTCGATTTCGAACGCATCCAGAAGCTCCAGCATGAGGGAAAATGGGGCGAGTGCGCCCGCATCCTCGTCGACGCTGCCCGTTCTTTGAAGGCCGGCGGCGCGTCGTTTCTTGTGATTGCCTCCAACACGATGCACAAGCTCGCCGACGAGATCGAGGAAGGCTCGGGCCTTCCGGTTCTCCACATTGCGGACCCGACCGGCGAGGCGATCGTCAAGGCCGGTTACCGGAAAGTCGGGCTTCTGGCGACGCGCTTCACCATGGAAGAGCATTTCTATCGCCGGCGCCTGGAAACCCGATTTCACCTCGAAATTTCCATTCCCGATGATGAGGAACGCGCCGATATCCACCGAATCATTTACGAGGAACTCTGCCATGGCACCGTTCTGGAAACATCCGCAGCGCGGTACCGGCAGATCATCGACCATATGAAATGGGCCGGCTGCGAGGCGGTGGTTCTTGGCTGTACGGAGATCTCCATGCTTGTCTCCAACGACAAGGCCGCGCTTCCGCTGTTCGATACGACCGCGCTGCATGCCCGCGCAGCGGTTGCCTTGTCACTTCAGGGAGAACTGATCGGCCTGAGGGACTGACCCCCACCTCGTGTGAAGGAGGCTGACGAGTGATGATACTTGAAAAGACCGCGTTCCGCCCGAGCGAACCAGAAGACCGCCTCGCCATTCTCGCTGTGCAACGCCGAGCGTTTGGCGGAGAGGCGGAGGCCAAGCTGGTCGACAGCCTGATCAGCGGCCCCTTGCCAACCATATCGATGGTCGCGGATCTGGACCGTATGATCGTCGGTCACATTTTGCTGTCGCAACTGGAGGGTCCGCAAAAGAGCCTAGCCCTCGCCCCACTCGGCGTCGATCCTGAATGGCGCGATTTCCTGATCGGCACCGAACTCACCAACCGTGCCATTGCCCGGGCCCGCGATGAGGGTTGGCATTCGATTTTCGTCTTCGGCGATCCGGTCTATTACGGGCGTTTCGGCTTCAAGTCGGAGCTCGCCCGGCATGTAACGACACCCTATCCCGGCCCGGCCTTCCAGGCGCTGGAATTGGTACAGGGCGCGGTTGCCGAATATCGGGGCTCGGTGCGATATGCCGACGCGTTCGACCAAGTCTGAAACGAAACCGGCCCGCAAGCGGGCCGGACTGGAATAACCATTTTAGGTACCAAATTTACGCCGGCAGGATAGCGCCCTGCAGCGTCGTCAGCTGATCGAGATACGTTTGCGCTTTGGCGCGCGAATCATCGTCCTTGGCATCATTGACGTCATCGCGGGCATCGGCGATGCGCTGTTCGACATCGGCACGGTCCACATCCTTGACGTTGACAGCCGATTCGGCGAGCAGCGTGCAGGAGTCCGGCACGATGTCCACGAAGCCGCCGAAGACGCAGTAGCGCTCTTCAGCGCCGGAAGCATTCTTTACCTCGACCACTCCCGGCTGCAGCGTCGCCATGACCGGTGCGTGCTGCGCCAGGACGGTGAAATAGCCTTCCTGGCCCGGCACGACGACCTCGAGAACGTCCTCGGAGACAAGAAGCCGCTCCGGCGAGACAAGTTCGAATTTGAATACGTCAGCCATGGTTTCGTTCACTCAGACTGTGATTGGAAAAACGTCGCGATGGTACCAAGGATTGCGCCGATCGCGATCCCGGCCATCACGTTCACCGCGACGCTATTGGGGTAGGTCATACCGACGAACTGATCGAGCGAATCGGGCCCGATCAGCAGCCCGACCAAGGCGCCGGCCAGAGCAATTTCCGCTATGACGACGACCCTGTTCATGGCGTTCTTCGGCGTCTCCTCTTACCCGTCGGATCAGGCCGCTTCTGCGGCCAGCTTCTGGGCTTTCTCGACAGCTTCCTCGATCGTGCCGACCATGTAGAAGGCCGCTTCGGGAAGATGGTCGTATTCGCCAGCAACCAGGTCCCTGAAGCCCTTGATCGTATCTTCGAGGTCAACCAGCTTGCCCGGCGATCCGGTGAAGACCTCAGCCACGAAGAACGGCTGCGACAGGAAGCGCTCGACCTTGCGGGCGCGGGCCACCGTCAGCTTGTCCTCTTCGGAAAGCTCGTCCATGCCGAGGATGGCGATGATGTCCTGCAGCGACTTGTAGCGCTGCAGTGTCTGCTGCACCTGGCGGGCCACCTCGTAGTGCTCCTCCCCGACGACCTGCGGGTCGAGCATGCGGGAGTTGGAGTCGAGCGGATCCACGGCCGGATAGATACCCTTCTCCGCGATCGAGCGGTTCAGCGTCGTCGTTGCGTCCAAGTGGGCGAACGAAGTCGCAGGCGCCGGATCGGTCAAGTCGTCGGCCGGGACGTAGATGGCCTGAACAGAAGTGATCGAACCCTTGTTCGTGGTGGTGATACGCTCCTGCAACGCACCCATGTCGGTCGACAGGGTCGGCTGATAGCCCACCGCCGAAGGGATACGGCCGAGAAGCGCCGACACTTCCGAACCCGCCTGGGTGAAGCGGAAAATGTTGTCGACGAAGAACAGCACGTCCTGACCCTGATCGCGAAAATACTCGGCGATGGTAAGACCGGTCATGCCGACGCGCGCACGGGCTCCCGGCGGTTCGTTCATCTGGCCGTAAACGAGCGCGGCCTTGGAGCCCTCCCCGCCGCCTTCCTTGTTCACGCCGGATTCGACGAACTCGTGGTAAAGGTCGTTACCCTCGCGGGTGCGCTCACCAACACCGGCAAACACGGAATAGCCGCCATGCGCCTTCGCGATGTTGTTGATCAATTCCTGGATCAGCACGGTCTTGCCGACGCCGGCGCCGCCGAACAGGCCGATCTTGCCGCCCTTGGCGTAAGGAGCTAGCAGGTCGATGACCTTGATGCCCGTAACGAGGATTTCGGCTTCCGTCGACTGGTCGACATATTCCGGGGCGGGCTGGTGGATGCCGCGCATTTCCTCGGCCTTGATCGGGCCTGCTTCATCGACAGGTTCGCCGACGACGTTGATGATACGGCCCAGCATTTGGGGGCCAACCGGAACCATAATCGGATTGCCGGTGTCGACCACTGTCTGCCCGCGCACGAGACCCTCGGTGGAGTCCATCGCAATGGTGCGGACGGTATGTTCACCGAGGTGCTGAGCGACCTCGAGAACAAGCCGCTGGCCGTTATTGTCGGTCTCCAGCGCATTCATGATCTGCGGCAAGTGGTCGGTGAACTGCACGTCGACGACGGCGCCGATGACCTGGGAGACCTTGCCTTCCGGCCCTTTGGCCAGCTTCACGGCGGCCGGTTTCTTCGCTGCTGCTTTTGCCATCGTGTTACCCTTTCTTAGAGCGCTTCCGCGCCAGAAATAATTTCAATCAATTCCTTGGTGATCTGGGCCTGACGCTGGCGGTTGTAGTCCAGCGTGAGGTCGTCGATCATCTCGCCAGCGTTGCGCGTGGCGTTGTCCATGGCGGTCATGCGCGCGCCCTGTTCGGAGGCGGAGTTTTCCAGCAGTGCCCGGAAAACCTGAACGGAGATGTTGCGCGGAATGAGATCGTCGAGGATGGATACCGCATCCGGCTCGTATTCGTAAGCCGCGTCACCCGCGGCGTTTTCGGCCTCTTCCTCACCGCCCGCGGTCGCAGGGATCAGCTGCTGCGCGGTCGGCACCTGGGAGATAACCGACTGGAATTCCGAATAGAACAGCGTGCAGACGTCGAACTCGCCCTTCTCGAACAGCTCGATAACCTTCTTGCCAATCGCGTCGGCGTCGGTGAAGGCAAGCCGCTTGACGTCGCGCAGGTCGACCCGTTCGATGATCTTATCGCCGTAGACACGACGAAGGATGTCATAGCCCTTCTTGCCGACAGTGAGGATCTTGACCTCCTTGCCATCCGAGAGGAGCTTGCGCGCGTGGTCGCGAGCGAGCTTGGCAATGGAAGCGTTGAACCCGCCGCAAAGGCCGCGCTCGGCCGTACAGACCACCAGCAGATGCGTTTGGTCTTTACCGGTTCCCACCATCAGCTTCGGCGCATCGTCGGCATCGCCGAGCGTCGATGCGACGTTCGCCAGCACCGCGCCCATGCGTTGTGAATACGGCCGTGCGGCCTCGGCGGCTTCCTGCGCACGGCGCAGCTTCGCCGCCGCCACCATCTGCATGGCCTGCGTGATCTTCTGGGTCGACTTGACCGAAGAGATGCGGTTTCGAAGGTCCTTGAGTGAAGGCATGCCAGATCGTTCCGTTTACTGGTTGCGGTCGGCCTTACGCGAAAGTCTTCGCGTAGGCGTCGATCTGCGCCTTCAGCTTGTCCTCGATCTCGTCGGTCAGCTTCTGCTCGGTGCGGATCGCGTCGAGCACTTCCTTGCCCTCCGAGCGCATGTGCGCAAGCAGACCCTGCTCGAACTTGCCGACCTGGGAAACCGCGAGCTTGTCCAGATAGCCCTTCACGCCGGCGTAGATGACGGCGACCTGCTCTTCGGTCTTGAGCGGCGAGAACTGCGGCTGCTTGAGCAGCTCGGTCAGGCGTGCGCCACGGTTGAGCAGCCGCTGCGTCGCAGCGTCGAGGTCGGAACCGAACTGCGCGAACGCGGCCATCTCGCGGTACTGCGCGAGCTCGCCTTTGATCGATCCGGCGACCTGCTTCATCGCCTTGATCTGCGCGGCGGAGCCAACGCGAGACACCGACAGGCCGACGTTAACGGCCGGGCGTATGCCTTGGAAGAACAGGTCCGTTTCAAGGAAGATCTGGCCATCGGTGATCGAGATCACGTTGGTCGGAATGAACGCCGAGACGTCGTTACCCTGGGTTTCGATGATCGGCAGAGCGGTCAGCGAACCGGCACCATGGTCCTCGTTGAGCTTCGCAGCGCGCTCAAGAAGGCGCGAATGCAGGTAGAAGACGTCGCCCGGATAGGCTTCGCGGCCCGGCGGGCGGCGCAGCAGCAGCGACATCTGGCGGTAGGCGACGGCCTGCTTGGAGAGGTCGTCATAGCCGATCAGCGCATGCATGCCGTTGTCGCGGAAATATTCACCGATCGTGCAGCCGGCAAAGGGTGCAAGGTACTGCATCGGCGCCGGGTCCGATGCGGTCGCCGCAACGATGACGGAGTATTCGAGAGCGCCGCGCTCTTCGAGCACCTTCACGAACTGGGCGACCGTCGAACGCTTCTGGCCGATGGCGACGTAGACGCAGTAGAGTTTTTCCTCTTCCGGGCCGTTATCGTGGATCGGCTTCTGGTTGAGGAAGGCGTCGAGGATGATCGCGGTCTTGCCGGTCTGGCGGTCGCCGATGACGAGTTCGCGCTGACCACGGCCGACCGGAATCAGGGCGGCGATGGCCTTCAGGCCGGTCGACATCGGCTCATGAACCGACTTGCGCGGCATGATGCCGGGCGCCTTCACATCGACGCGCTTGCGCTCTTTCGACTTGATCGGACCCTTGCCGTCGATCGGATTGCCCAGCGCGTCGACAACGCGACCGAGAAGTTCCTTGCCTACGGGCACATCAACGATAGCACCAGTCCGCTTGACGGTGTCGCCTTCCTTGATGTCGCGGTCGGTACCGAAGATAACCACGCCGACATTGTCGGTTTCGAGGTTCAGGGCCATTCCGCGAATCCCGCCGGGGAATTCGACCATCTCGCCGGCCTGCACGTTGTCCAGACCATAGACGCGGGCAATACCGTCGCCAACGGACAGAACGGAACCGACTTCGGAGACTTCCGCTTCCTGTCCGAAATTCTTGATCTGGTCTTTAAGGATTGCGGAAATTTCCGCGGCGCGAATATCCATCAGCCGACCTCTTTAAGCGCGAGCTTCATTGATGACAATTTGGTGCGTAGCGACGTGTCGATCTGACGCGAACCGATCTTGACGATCAGTCCGCCCAGAAGCGAGGGATCGACAGTCACGTCGATTTCCACGTCTTTGCCGGCGACGTCCTTCAACGTCGCCTTCAATTCTTTTTCCTGGGCCGCCGTCAGCTTGAAGGCGCTGGCCACCTGCGCGGTGACGATACCCTTGTGAGCGGCGGAGATCGCGCGAAACGCCTTGATCATGCCAGGCAAGGCGAACAACCGACGATTCGAGGCGACCACCTTGAGGAAGTTTCCGAACACGCCATCAAGGCCGGCCTTGTCGGCGATTGCGGCGATCGCCCGGACCTGTTCGCCGGTGGAGAAGACAGGGCTGCCAATCAGGCGCCGCAGATCCTCGCTCTCGGCGATGAGAGCCTCGAAATCGCCGAGCTGCTGCTCGACCTTGTCAACGGCCTTGGCTTCAAGCGCGATGTCGAAAAGGGATTGTGCGTAACGGGAAGCAACACCGGAAGTGAGAGATGATGTAGCCACAGGCAATCGCTTCTCTGTTTCTCTTCAATACGCACACGGGAAGAAGCCGACCGGCTATGCGCAACGCATTGAACTTGTTGATATTTCTTTATCGCAACATGAAGCGCTAGTCGCACCTCTCCTGCGAATTTGCAGCCGTCTAGCACATGCTTTTCGCGCGCGCAACACAACGGCTATCGCCTTTTGTCGCAGAAAAGGCCGAATCCCGGCCCGCCGGATGCCCAATTATCGTATGATCCCGAACGCGAAAAGAAGCGGCGCGGCCGCCAACGCCGCTTCGATAACGATCGAGACTGCGTTGAACGCGGTAAAGCCGCGATCAAAAACCATCGAGACGAGCCGGCCGAGCGCCGTAAAGGCCCAGCCAGCGCCAAGCGCCATCCAGATGAAGGGCTGATTGAAGGCAATCGCCACCAGCGAGACGCCGAGATAAAAACCCGCCATCGTCGCCCGGCTTTCGGAGACGGCCTGCGGCACACCCTCCGCGGTGCGAAGTCGCAGCATGCGCAACGAAAGCCGCGGCGTCAGCAGGCATAAAAGGCCGAAGATCAGCGTGACGATTGCCGAGGCCCAGGCGAGCCATTCGCCGGTTGATTGCGGGGGAATGATGGAAATCATGTGTGCGTTCGCTCCGTTTGCATTCGTCAGCGCTCAACCTGCGCCGCGCTACGCGCCAGCCTCAGCACACGTTCGCGATACATCAGATAAAGGCCACTTGCGCAAATGATGGCAGCACCCGCGACCGTCCACCAGTCCGGCAAATCGCCGAACACGATCCAGCCGAGCAGTGTCATCCAGATCAGCTGACTGTAGACGAAGGGCGCGATCTTCGGCGCCGAGGCGATGCGGCTTGCCTTGATGAACATGGTATGCCCGAAAATGCCGAACCCCAGGAGCAAAGCCGTATCGAAGACGCCTTCCGGCATTTCGGCGTTCGTCCAGGCGAAGGGGCCGAGCAGCAGGATGCCGATCAGCGACGGGTAAAAGACGAGGCTTGCCTCCGTCTCGCTGCCGGCGAGCTTGCGGGTCAGGATACCGTACAGCGCATAAACGAAAGTGGCCGAGATCGAATAGAGGATCGCCGGGTCGAACATCGCCGTACCCGGACGCACGACGACCAGAACGCCCGCGAAAGCGACCATGATCGCCAACCACCGGCGTATACCGGCCCATTCGCCGAGCAGCGGCCCGGCAAGCGCCGTGATCATCATCGGCGCAGACAGGAAAACCGAAACCGTCTGCGCCAACTGCAAGGTTTCCAGTGCCTTGAAGTTCAAAAGCGTCGTCGCCGGGAGGGTAATCGCGCGCAGAAGCTGGAGGAGGACATTGTTCATCCGCCAGAGTTCGGCGTTCGACCAGGCACGCGAGATCAGCATCTGCGCCAGCGCTTGCGAGGCAAAGCGGAACCAGACGACGAAGCTCGCCGCCAGACCCGACGTGATCAGATATTTGCCTGACGTATCCAGCGCCGCGAAAAGGAGAAACATACCGAGCGCGAGGACGAGCGCGACGGGCGGCATCGTTTCGGTGTCGACATCTTTTCGGATGGGTTTCGGAGACAAGTCGGGACTTTCCGTATCGATGCGTGCATGCGCCCAGGGTGGCATGAAGTCAAAGAAAAAAGCGCGGCAACCCTATCCGAGATAGGAGAGGATCTCGTCCGGCACGGACCGCGCATCGATATCGGACTCACGCACGAGCTGGTCGAAATGCTGGGTCAGCGCCCGTACCTGGCGGTTCTCGCGAAACACCATGTAGAACTGACCGACATAGACGACCGCGAGCAGCGGCCCGAACACCGTGACCGGCGCGGAGAAGACGCGCTTGCTGTCGTAGAGATAGACCCGCAGCGACGGATAGAGCCGGGCACAGCTCTCCGCCATCGCCTCGATCTGCCGGCGGGCCACCTCGCGCGGCAATCCCTTCCAGTAGCCTTCGCCGCGGGCCAGCGATTCCACCATGTCGCGCGAAACGCAGATCTCGTAGTCGCTGCCCGGTGCGCGCAGCCACTCGATCGTGTCGCGCAGCGACTGCATCGCCTGCTCCGGCGTCTTCGAAAGGAAAGCCGCATATTCCCAGCCCAACACATCCTCGGTCTTGAGGATGTCCGGCAAGGTCGCGGAGACGTGCCTGATCTTGTGTCCGGCGGCTTCCCGGTGCCAGGCGATGATCTGATCGTCGGCCGGGGCGCGTTGGGCATCAGCGATGCGGAAGCTCGTCGACAGGAGATCGGCGGCCGTTTCGCTCCGTTCAGTCAGGCCGAGCAGCCAGTCCACACTGACGCCGAGCGCGAAGGCGATCTCCGCCGCGAGATGTGCATTGGGGAGACGCGGATCGTCGCCACTGAGGATCTGCGCGACGGTCGACCGGTCGACATGGCAGCTGCGCGCCAGCCCGCTGCGCGAGATACCGGTCGCGGCCATGCGTTCGCCGACGCGTTTTCGAAACAGCTCTGCCCGCTCTTCCTTGCGCATGCGGAACTATTACCTCGTTTGGTGATTTTTCTCAACATTCCGGAAAAATGTTTCGAAAATTACGAATTGTCGTCATCTCGACGGGAGCCTAGGTGAGCGTTGCAACCCGAACCGAAAGCAACAGGAAATGGACACGAAAATCCGAACCGTCGCCAAGGCGACCACATGGCAAATCCTCGGCCTCGTCACGATGAGCGCACTCGCGTTCTGGCAGACGGGATCTATCGGCGGCGCGGTCTCGCTCGCCCTGTCGGCCAGCCTGACGAGCATCGGATTCTACATCCTGCACGAACGCGCCTGGGGGCGTATCCGCTGGGGGCGCAAGGCGCGGACCTGAGGGCGGAGGTGTCCGACCAATAACTTAGTCAATCGACGAAGTTTCTCTTGCTTAAGTCTCAATCCACTGATACTTAGCGACATGGCTAAACATGATACCGATCTCTCGCTGCTCTTCCACGCACTCGCCGACCCGACACGGCGTTCGATGCTCGCCCGGCTGGGCGAAGCGCCTGCGCGAGTCACCGAGCTTGCGGAGCCTACGGGGCTGCGACTGCCTACGGTGATGCGTCATCTATCCGTGCTGGAGGAAGCCGGATTGATCACAACGGCGAAGGACGGGCGGGTGCGTACCTGCGCGATCGTGCCCGAAGCGCTGGAACCGGTGCGAACATGGCTCGATGAACAACGGGCCATCTGGGAAGCGCGGCTCGATCGCCTGGATGCTTACGTTATGACCCTAATGAAGGAACGCGAAACATGATGCCCGATCTCGACCCGGAAACCGACCTGAGCTTTACCCGCACGCTGGCTGTCCCGCGACATCTGATCTGGGAATGCTGGACGAAGCCCGAGCATATTCCGCACTTCTTCGTCCCTGCCCCGCACAAGGTGACCGCCGTGGATATCAACCTTCGGGTCGGAGGCCGGTTCAACACGACATTCGAGGTGGAAGGCACGGCGATGGAAAACAACGGCGTCTATCTGGAGCTGGTGGAAGGCGAGAAGCTCGTTTTCACGGATACATATTCGGAAGGCTGGAAGCCGGCGCCCGATCCGTTCATGACGGCGATCCTGCTCCTGGCGGACGCGCCGGGCGGCGGCACGAGCTACACGGCGATTGCGCGGCACCGCAACCCGGACACCCGCAAAACCCATGAGGACATGGGCTTCTTCGATGGCTGGGGCACGGTGGCGACCCAGCTCGAAGCCTATGCGAAGGAACTGATGTGAAGCGCACCGGTTTCGCGACGCTGACCTTCGAACGCGACATGGCTGCGCCATTGTCTGCGTTGTGGGAAGCCTGGACGGCCCCTGCCGCGCGCGGAATCTGGGCGCCGCCATACCCGTCGGTCACGATAGATTATCTGGAGGCCGACACGAGCGTGGGCGGGCGCGAAATTTCGCTCTGCAAGGTCGAGGGCGAGCCGGATATCCGCTGCGAGATCGGCTGGCTTGCCCTGGAGCCGGAGGCGCGGAGCGTGAACTACGAAGTCATCTCGGCCGAAGGCACAACGCTGTCCGCAGCGCTTGTGACCGCCGATTTTTCCGGCGAAGCGAACCGCAGCCGGCTGGTCGTCACCGTACAGCTTTCTTCTCTGGCCCGTGACATGGAGGCGGACTACCGCGAGGGTTTCGATGCCGGTCTGGACAACCTTGTCGGCGTGGCCGAGCGGACCATGATCCTGCAGAAACTCATCCGGGCGCCGCGATCGGTCGTTTGGGGCGCCTGGATGAACCCCGAGACATTGCCGCAATGGTGGGGCCCGGATGGCTTTTCCTGCCGCACCCAGCGCATCGACCTGCGCGAGGGCGGCGAATGGGTGTTCGACATGATCGCGCCCGACGGGACAGTTTTCCCGAACCATCACCTTTACCATGACGTCCGTCCCGAGGAGCGGTTCGGCTATTCCCTGCTTTGGGGCGAGAACGGCCCGAAACACGCCGACGCATGGGCCTCGTTCGAGGAAGTGGACGGGACGACCAAGGTCACGCTCGGGATGGTCTTCTCGACAGCGGCGGAATTTCAGGAGGCAAAGGGCTTCGGCGCTGTGGAGCTGGGTTACCAGACCCTCGGCAAGCTGGAACGCTTCGTCGCATCGTCAAAGGAATGATTGCGGGTCGATATCCACGCTGACGCGCACCGAGCCGCGCGGCCGCGGCGCATTGCCGATCATGGTGCGCAAGAAGGCCTGCATATTGGCGCGTTCCGGGCCATGCACTAGTATGCGGAAGCGGTGGCGACCGCGGATCAGCGCCAGCGGCGCTTCCGCCGGGCCGAGCACCATGATCTCTCCGGCGGGCGCGGCCGAACGCAGGGCGCGGCCATGGTTTTCGGCCTCGGCGCGGCTGTTGGCCGAAATGATGATCGAGGCCAGACGTCCGAAGGGCGGCAGGTGACCGCGCTCCCGCTCGGCGATCTGGTTCTCATAGAAGGCCTCCCCGTCGCCCGAGACGATCGCCCGCATCGCCGGATGTTCCGGCTGGAACGTCTGGATCAGGCCATGACTTTTCTTGCCTGTTCGCCCGGCACGGCCGGTCACCTGGCTCAGGAGCTGGAACGTCCGCTCGGCAGCCCGCGGATCGCCATTGGCCAGCCCGAGATCGGCATCGACCACGCCGACCAGCGTCATGTTCGGGAAATTGTGGCCCTTGGCGACAAGCTGCGTGCCGATGACTATGTCGACCTCGCCCTTCTCGATTGCCTCAAGTTCGAGACGGAGCCGCTTTACACCGCCCAGCATGTCCGACGAGAGGACGATGGTCCGCGCATCGGGAAAGGCCGTGACGGCCTCTTCCGCAATTCGCTCGATACCCGGTCCGCAGGCTACGAGGTGATCGAGCGTTCCGCACTCCGGACAGGCTTCCGGCACCGGCTCGTGATGCCCGCAATGATGGCAGAGAAGCTGGCCGCGGAAACGGTGCTCAACCAGCCACGCCGAACAGTCCGGGCACTGGAAACGGTGACCGCACACCCGGCAGAGCGTCAGCGGCGCGTAGCCGCGACGGTTCAGAAACAGCAGCGCCTGCTCCTCGCGCTCCAGCGCCTCGCCGATTGCCTTGACCAGCGGCGGCGACAGGAATTTGCCGCGCGATGGAGGCGTGCGCCGCATGTCGATGGCGTGAAGGTCCGGCAGGGCAGCTTCCGCGAAGCGCCGCGCCATTCGCACATGGCGGTAGCGTCCGGTCTCGGCATTATAGCGGGTTTCGACCGACGGTGTAGCGCTCGACAGGATGACTGGCACGCCACCGATATGGCCGCGCACCACTGCCATATCGCGGGCGTGGTAGAAAACACGGTCCTCCTGCTTGTAGGCCGGGTCGTGCTCCTCGTCGACAACGATCAGGCCGAGATCGGAAAAGGGCAGAAAAAGCGCAGAACGAGCCCCCGCGACGACACGCACGCGACCGTCGGCGACCTGCCGCCAGACGCGTTCGCGCGTTTTCGGCGCAAGGTCGGAATGCCATTCGGCCGGTGGCGCCCCGAAACGGTCATGGAACCGTTCGAGGAAAGAATGGGTCAGCGAGATTTCCGGCAACAGGACGAGCACCTGCTTGCCCTTTTCCAGCGCTGCCGCGATCGCCTCGAAATAGACCTCGGTCTTGCCAGACCCGGTGACGCCTTCGAGAAGCGTCGCCATGAAGCCGTCCTCACGCACCGTGCCGGCAAGCGCCTCGGCGGCCGCTTTTTGATCGTCGGACAGATCGGCGGATTTGTAAGTCGGGTCAGGTGCGGCGACGACCGCGGCCGGCGGCAGTTCGATTTCCTCGAAACATCCCGTCTTGGTCAGTCCGTCGACAACAGAAAGCGAAACGCCAGCGGCATGAGCGAGCCCCGAGCGCGTCCAGGCAAATCCGTCGGCAGCCATTTCCAGCACGCGGTCGCGCGCCGCCGTCATCCGCTCCGGCAGGACGTCTGTACGTCGCAAACCCGGCGTCGGTGGCTCCGGATCGAATGCGGCCGGCACGCGCAAGACCATGCGCGCCACCATGCCCGGCGGCGACAGTGTGTAGCGCGCGATCCAGTCGACGAAGCGGCGCATGTCCTCGGACATGGGCAGGCAGTCGAAGACATGTTCGATCGCGCGCAGCTTCTTCGCGTCGATCTCGTCCTTCTGCGAAGCATCCCAGACGACCCCGGCGACAAGCCGCGGCCCGAGTGGCACCGCGACGATGGAACCGGGTTTGACGACCATGCCATCTGGCACCACATAGGTATAGGGCCGCTCCGACGGAGTCGGCACGAGCACGGGAACGGTATCGGGAGCGAGCAGCGAATCTTGCCTCATTACCGCGTGACCTTGCCTACTTCTTCGGGTAAACGGAAGCCCGATCAAGAACGCTGAAAACGGGACAATAAAGGGCGGAAACAATGAAATTCTTTGTCGATACAGCCGATGTGAACGAAATCCGGGAACTCAACGAGATCGGACTTCTCGATGGCGTGACGACCAATCCTTCGCTGATCATGAAATCCGGACGCGACTTCACCGAGGTCACCAAGGAGATTTGCGGAATCGTCGACGGTCCCGTCTCCGCCGAAGTCACGGCTCTCGATTTCGACGGCATGATGAAAGAAGCCGAGGTCCTTTTGAAGATCGCGGAGAATATCTGCATCAAGGTGCCGCTGACGATTGACGGGCTGCGGGCTTGCAAGGCGCTGACCACTGCCGGCCACAAGGTCAATGTGACGCTGTGCTTCTCGGCCAACCAGGCGCTTCTCGCGGCGAAGGCCGGCGCGACCTTCATCTCTCCCTTCATTGGCCGCCTCGACGACATGGCGATCGATGGCATGGATCTGATCGCGGAGATCAGGCAGATTTACAACAATTACGGGTTCCAGACCGAGATCCTCGCCGCCTCGATCCGCACCGTGAACCATGTCAGGGAAGCGGCCCTGATCGGCGCCGACGTGGCGACTGTGCCGCCGGCGACGCTCAAGGCCCTGGTCAAGCACCCGCTGACCGACAAGGGTATCGAATCCTTCCTCGCCGACTGGGCGAAGACCGGTCAGAAGATCGTCTAAGGCCGCGGAGGCTTCACGCCTCCGCTTCTTGCCTCAAACCTCCAGACGAGCGACCAGCGACCGCAGGAGTTGCTCGCGATGGGCCGGCGTGCCAGTCGATGGATCGAGGACGGTCTCGGCGATCGCCAGTAGTTCGCCGCGCTCGGCGGAACTCAGCGTTTCTCTCAGATAAGGCGCGACATGGCGCAGCGCCGTGCTTGCTTCGGCGCACTGGCCTGCCGCCCATTTGCCGTAAATCACAGCCTCGTCGACAAGGCCGGGCCGCGATGCGACGGGCGACAGTGCATCGCGCAGACGGCGTTCTGCATCTTCGTCGAAACTGCCCTGTTCCTGCGCCATTGCTATGATGACCGTCGCGGCGCCGACGACCGGGTCGTCGATGGCCGCGAAAGGGCTGACGGCGGCCCGGTTGCGGAACCGGCGTCGCTTGACCGCGCCGCGCGCCCGGCCCGCCATGTCGGCTACGTCACGGACCGCTGCGCCGGCCGCTCGCAGGCGATACCACCAGAACAGGCCCGCGCCGAGCAGACCAAGAATTGAAACCAGAATATGCATAGGATCTGCTCCCGCTGGAACTTGGATTTGGGCCCAGCGTAGGGAAGAGCGATCAGCCGGGCTGTGCTGGCGGGCACATCCCGGAGGGCATTGGCGGGTGGAAGACTCGAATCAGCCCGTAAAGACGGCGTTCGGCTGTTCGCGCAGAACGTGTTCGCAATGGTCCTGCAGCCGGACAGTCAGATCCTGCACATCGCCGTCCAGCGTGTCCGGCACGATCGGCTTGCCGATCGTGATGCGGAAGGGTTGCCCCTTCTTGTTGAGCAGCTCGTGGAACACCGTCATGTCGCGCAGTTCCGGCGTGCGGTGCGACAGGAGGTAGAACAGCTTGGAGTTGCGGGCGTTCATGTGCATCGGGATAACCGGCACATTGTAGCGCTTGGCCATCTGGATTCCGGTCGCCTGCCAGGGGCGCTCGTTCAGCCGGCCCTTGTCCCAGTAGGCGATACGGCCCGAGGGGAACAGGATGATGGCCCGGCCGTCGGAAAAGGCGCGGCTGGTGCGCACCAGCGTCTCGCGGCTCTTGGCGTGAGACTTTTCCGTGGTGCGCCACTCGACCGGAATGATGATCTCGGCAAGCCGCGGGGAAACGCGAATGGCGTCGCGATTGGCGAAGAAGACGAGATCGGGACGGACGTCCTTGATCATGTCATAAGCGGCGATGCCGTCCGCTATGCCGGTCGGATGGTTGGACACCAGGATGAACGCGCCGTCCTTCGGCAAATTCTCCTTGCCCTCGACGCTCACGTCGAGTTCGAGCAGCCGGCTGATGTATTCGAAACACTCGATACCGCTGATCTCGGCGACCTCGTCGGCCATGCGCACGGCCTGACGGTAGTACAGCACCTTGTAGAGCATCGGGCGGATGATCGGCCACAGCGGATGCTTGACCAGGGTCTGGCCCCGCTCCTCGATGAGCTGATCGACAATATGATGATTCTTCAGGGTGCGAGATTCCGCTCTACCGGTGACGATATCGGAAAAGGTCGACGATGCTGACTGGAATTCCATGGTCATCTGTCCGGTGGGCGCTCTGGCCGTCCTCTCACCGATTTGTGTATCGATAGTATGACACATCAACCATAACAGGAAAGCGTCACGCTGCGACATAATATGCCACAGCGTGATTTTCAAAGATTTAATAGGCCTTTAACGGCGCTTTACTGCCCGGATGGCGTCAGCTGCCGGCCTTGTGCATGCCCATAAAGGCCTGATCGCCCCATAATTCACGGACGCGCGCATCGCGGCCGCAGCCCTTCCGATAGCCCTTATAGGCCTCGGCCCGGCTGACGAGGCCGAAGCGGGTCAGCACTTTCACGTCGCTCATATAGTAGCCCTGATGGTAGTCCTCGGCCTTCCAGAAGGTCGCGGGCCCCTCGACCGGCGTGACGATGTTCTTTCCCAGTGATGTCTCCGCCTCGGCGATCGCCTCGCGGGCGGCCTTCGCCTCCGTATCGTTACCCGCGTGGATCGCGGTCGTGTAGGAATGGCCACGGTCGCAGAACTGACCGCCGTCATCGGTCACGTCGATGGTGCGCAGGAACTGCGTCACCAGCGTACGATAGTCGGTCTTCGTGTCGTCATAGTCGACCTTGACCACTTCACGGTGCCGGCCGTGATCGCGATAGGTCGGATTCTGCTTCTCGCCACCGGCATAGCCCGACGTGGTGGCGACGACGCCGTCCATATGGTCGAAATCACTCTCCACGCACCAGAAGCACCCGCCGGCAACCACCAGCGACTTGATTTCCGCCTGTGCGGGCAGCGCGGTCAGCGCCATGGCGGCCATCGACAAGGCCGCAATCATCCGTTTCATCCGGGTCATGTTTTCCTCCGGTCTTTTCCCTGTCCATTCAGATGGCGCATCCATCCCATGCCGACAGCCCCTCGCCCAATCAGATTTGTACACGCTTGCGTGAGCAGAATTTTCGGCTGGCGCTTGAACCAAACGCTGGGCGCAGCAGTTAAGCTCAAGGGAAACGTCAACGAACAAGGAAATCACCATGAAACGTCACGCCACGGCCATCTGGGAAGGCAACCTGCAGGAGGGCAAGGGCCGCCTCACCACGCAAAGCGGCGCGCTCAGCGAAAAGCGTTACGACTTCCGCACCCGCTTCGAAAATGAGGACGGCACCGCCGGCACCAACCCCGAGGAGCTGATCGCCGCCGCCCATGCGGGTTGCTTCGCGATGCAGCTGTCTCATTTCCTCGCCGAGAACGGCACGCCGGCAACCAAGCTGGACGCGAAGGCGACCGTCGAGGTGAAGCCCGGCGAGGGTATCAAGGGGTCGGCGCTGGTGCTGGAGGCCGAGGTGCCGGGCATCGACGACGACACGTTCCAGGAACTCGCCAAGAAGGCGAAGGAAGGCTGCCCGGTCTCAGGCGCGCTTTCCGCGATCACCATCACGCTGGACGCAAAACTGGTTTAGCAGCCGGTCAGTCGGCCAGGGCGTCGAAGCAGGACAGCGCTTCGGCGCCGTAAATCATCGACGGGCCACCACCCATATAGAGCGCGACCGCGATCGTCTCGATGACCTCGTCGCGGGTGGCGCCATGCTTCTTCGCTGCCTTGGCGTGAAAAGCGAGGCAGCCGTCGCAGCGCGCCGTGATGCCGATGGCGAGCGCGATCAGTTCCTTCGTCTTCGAATCGAGCACGCCCGGCGCGATCGCCGACTGCGCCAGCGCCCCGAACCCCTTGGCGGGCTTGGGCATCGCCTTGCGCAATTCGGCCATGCGCCTGTTGGTCTGATCGGTGAAAGCGGTCCAGTCAGTCTCGGCCATATGCCATTCCTTTCATGTTTCGCGATTCCCTATCGCGGAAACGGCGGCGGCGAGTTGATGCGGGTCAAGGCGGGGGTCTGGCGGTGGTGAGATTCCGGAACGCCTTCAGCATCGCGACCCCCTCACTTACCTTTTCAAAGAACCCGGGCGGTGGCCCGTATTGCTCTTTGGCTGACATTGCGGCCCCCTCACTGGCAAAAGCTAAGGGCTTAGCTGCGCTAAACCCAAGCTTTTGCTTCTGCCGGCCCTCCGCTTTCGCTCCGGGCGTTCGTCGCTCCAATCGACAAATCGTTGTCGATTGGCCGGCTACGCCGACCGCTTCTCACCCCCCCACGATGGGGAGAGAGTAGGCGCGTCATCGGCTTCGCGCCTTTAATCTGAATCCAGCGACTTCAAAGAACCCGGGCGTTAACCCGTTTTGTTGA
>PAKZ01000038.1 GCA_002706335.1 Ahrensia sp. | reverse complement strand
TTCCAAGAGAGTTTCCTGTTCGTAAGCGGCAAGCCGCTATCCGAGCTCTCTTACGTCGCGTACCGTCTCCGGCCTGCCTTAAGGGCATACCCCATGCGGAAACCTCTTCCCGCACGGCAGGCACCGACCCTTCCCCCGTTCGCCGGTGTGCACCCGGGCTTCCAATGAAAGGGCACGGTCAGGGTAAGGGACGGTGGAGGGCGGTGGATAAAATTGGCGCGGAATGCCGGGATTTCGGGGGTTGGCGCAGAGATTATCCAACGCGGAGGGGCCGGGCTGGCTGAGGCGCCTTTCGGCCTAGGGCTTGTGGGGCGCGTCGATTGTGTGTGTTGTCATACGGAGGCAGGCGACCGTTTTGGTGTACTGCGTCTAAAAACAATTTCACCGGCGGTATTAAGGCCCCTGTACCAATTTCTATTAGTCCAGTACAATCCACGCATATCGAGTTCAGAAAATACGTTGATTATTCCAGCGCCGTAAAAACTTTCTACGTCAGTTCTTCTTATTTCATTGGGCTGATTTTCTTGTTTGTATAAATACGATAGACGATGAGGGAGGCCGTCGCACGGCCAAATAAGGTCAATTGATATTGCTCGTGACCATCTTATTACGTTTCCGGCGTCATCACTTGGAGAAATTCGTAATTTATAACGAAATAGACCGATGTCTATATCGCAAATTAATTTTGTTTTCTTGGGTTCTGTAATTTCTATGGTGCAATCATCTCGAGATTGATCTTTTGCTGTAATATGGTCAATCACATCCCAATTCGAACTCATATCTATTTCAAAGCGCCCGTTAATATAGGGGTACATTAATCCTAGTTTAGCGCAAACGAACCAGCAAAATTTCCAGATGGGAGGAAAGGACAGGAGCAATAGAACAAACGCCGAGCCACTTATGGAGTACCTTGCGAACTTAAACATCCAGCTAAGTGTAGCTGAGGGATTCTGCGCAAGACTCCCGTCCGAAATGGCGTCAGGAACAGGAAGTGTTCCCGTCACGCTTCCGAAAAGAATTGTGATTCCCGCGCATATGACAGCGAGCGTTACGATCCAATTTGATGGAAGGAACCGAATCATGTCTTGTAACCCTCTTGGCTTGCAACCATCTTCCGGTAAGAGGAGATGCCGATGAATGACTTTTCTCGTGTTTTATACGATTCGACTGACAGCTCGTTATATAATGCTGCACTTGTTGCAAAGAGTGTCGAATCAGACCTAAGGGAAGCGAGGGACCAAGCTCGCGAAGCGATCAGGAGCTTTTTTGGTAGAGGTGCCACAGAGGCATATGAGGCCGTACGCTCCCATAAGACTGTTGCGGTTCTCCTCGATGAAGGAGATGTAATAACAGCTAGTGAGCTGGTGAAGCCTAAGTTCCGGACTCAGGGCAGCTTCTCTTATCATACTCACGTTGAGCCGGAAACTTCACCTCCACAAGAAATTGACATCGATGATGGCATGTTTCTGCCCGTTTCGTTCATAGCGAACAACGGCAGTACCGATCCCCAAATTGCAAGCGATTTGATATTCAGGATTACAGAAGCAGCATTATCGCCACTCTGTGAGGCGAAAGGATGGGAGCTTGTCGCCGACAAGGACTCTTGTGTTCGGATAAAATTGCCAAATCATGCTCATCTTGACATCGCGCTTTATGCCGTGCCTGACGGCGAGTTTGAGCTTCTTATTGAGAAGGCTGCAAAGGCTAATATTGGCGACACAACCCCAACCCCAAGCTTCCTGCTTGATGAGAGAGCATACAAATCGATCAGCCAAGACGAAATACGGTTGGCTACTAGAGAAAATGGTTGGATAGCTTCTGATCCACGGCTGCTTGAAGATTGGTTTCAGCAGGCGGTGGCGAATTATGGCGATGAAGTACGAGTCGTGTCTAGGATATTGAAGGTTTGGCGCGATTGTTCCAAAGGCTGTGAGAGGTTAGCGTCAGTGGCGCTTATGTACTCTGTAGTCAATTGTTTCGAAAACGGCATCCAACTTTCAGAGAGTAGATATGACTCCTTGGTCGCCGAGGTCGCGGACCGTTTGCCAGACGCACTTTCGGACCGAATACCGAATCCAAGAGTTGAAGGCGCATTTCTAGATCAAAATTGGAGCAATAGTGAGCGTGAGCGTTTCGTCACGGCCGCGAGGGAGTTTGCGGCCGCACTGAACCGCTGCCTCACTCTCAATTTGGATGAGCGAAAGATCATACGCGAGTTGCAAGCGGTACTTGGACGTCGTGTCCCTACGGATACTGACCGAGTGACAGTCAAACGGGCCGAAGATGTAAAAGGACTAGCTGCTCCGGTATATCAATCGCAAGATTACAAAGATAGAGCCGCGTCAGAAACTGAACGTATAGCCAAGGCAGGAACTGGAACAAGGCCCTATTACCAGAATTAGCTTTCATGAATTCATACAGATCGTTTGAAGATCGAATTTTATCTGTTAGGAAATGCCAGCCAGATCTCAAGTTAATTCACGTTGGGGAGGATGCCTGTGAATTTGCAGGCATTTATCATTTAGAAGTAAACCGTAAGCGAATTGCGGGCTATCGAATCCGATTCATTTTGTCAAAAAATGATCGCCACGAACCGATAGTACAGCTGTTAGATAATTACTTTTCCTTTAATGTAGATCGACATATATATTCGGACGGCCAATGCTGTATTTGCGTTTGGTTGCATTGGACATTTTTTAATGGCTATCGGATTGATTTGTTTTTACAGAAGGCCGTAAGAGATTTTTTTCTTTCACAGATATACTATGATGAACATGAAAAATATTTATTTGATTGGGACCATGGCCCCGCTGGAATCTACAAAGCATTTGCAGATATACTTCTTGTTCCGAATAAAAGGGGCCGCGTTCAACGCAGGCTTAGAAAGCTAATAAACGGTGAGGTGCGTTCTAATCGCGTGTCCGTACCACAGGCCGCGGAGATGATGGCGAAGCTCGACTCCTTGCAAGGGCAAGCTGAGGGCCTAAAGGTGCCACAAAACAGCTGACCATTCATTCAAATCATTACTGGGACACGAACTCATAAACCGCTACCCGTTTATGAGTTCGTGTCCTACTCGCCCGCCTTGCCTTCGCTCGCTTCCTCTGCATCGTTTAGCTTGCGGACGTTTACCGGCATCTCGCGACAGGCGGCGTGTGCGCAGTGCCCGGCGTGCGCTTTTTGGGCGCGTTCGTCGGTATTCGGGCCTGCGCGCGATTTACTGGATCGATTGCCTTGCTTCGCAAACGCGTCTCTATCCACCCTCCGTCATCCTCGGGCTTGACCCGAGGATGACCACCTTGTTGGATGGCTCGGCTAATCGCCAAAACTGCCTGCGGCGACACCGCCGGCCCTCCGCGTTCAGCACTCGAAACGATTCACTGGACCGTTTCGCCCAAACGCGCGGGCCGTGCCTCACCTCCGGGCGTTCGTCGCTCCGAAAGCCAAATCGTTGACTTTCGGCCGGCCTGCGGCCGACCGCTCCAGCCGGGGCGGGACCCGCTGCCTGCGGCAGCTCCCACCCGTTCGAAACCTGCCGATGATTCACTGGATCATCGGCTTTTCGCGGTGCGACAACCGGTTCCGCCGGCCCTCCGCTATGGCTCCGGGCGTTCGTCGCTCCGAGAGCCAAATCGTTGGCTTTCGGCCGGCCTGCGGCCGACCGCTCCTCACCCCCCCCTTTCTCCCTTCCCTTCCCCGTCGTATAACTCCCCGAACCGAAACAAACCGGTGATTGATGGCCAAGGAAACGATGAAAAGCGGCGGGGCGCAGGGCGTCGCCGAGAAGGCAGTTCGGGCGGTGAAGGCGAAGCGGACGAAGCCGCCGGCATTCCTCGAAAAGAAATACGGCGTCGCCAACTGGAAGCAGGCCGAGGAATGGCTTGCATGGCGCTCCATCGAGGATCTGGAGTGCATTACACCCGACCTCGCCGGCGTGCCGCGCGGCAAGATGATGCCGTCCAACAAGTTCACCTCGCAGACCTCGCTGGCGCTTCCGTCGGCGCTGTTCCGCCAGACGATTTCCGGCGAGTATCCCGAAGAGACCGGCGATTTCCGCTACGACCCGCATGACGGCGACCTGAAGCTGATGCCGGACCTGTCGACGCTTTCCGCCGTGCCGTGGGAAAGCGACCCGACGGCGCAGGTGATCTGCGACCTCGTCGGTTCCGACGGCGAGGAAGTTGGCTACACGCCGCGCGCGGTGCTGAAGAAGGTGGTCGCGGCCTATGAGAAGAAGGGCTGGAAGCCCATCGTCGCGCCCGAGATCGAATTCTATCTCGTCGCCCGCAACACCGATCCGGACTACCAGCTGCAGCCGCCGGTCGGCCGGTCGGGACGGCCGATCGCCGGCGGGCAGGCCTATTCGATCGCCGGCGTCAACGAGTTCGACGACCTGATCGACGACATCTACCATTTCTGCGAGGGCCAGGGGCTCGAGATCGACACGCTGATCCACGAGGAAGGCCCGTCGCAGCTGGAGATCAACCTGCGGCATGGCGACCCGGTGGCGCTGGCCGACCAGGTGTTCCTGATGAAGCGCACGATCCGCGAGGCGGCGCTGAAGCAGGACATGTTCGCCACCTTCATGGCCAAGCCCATGCAGGGCGAGGCCGGCAACGCCATGCATATCCACCAGTCGGTGGTGGACGCGAAGACGGGCAAGAACATCTTCTCCGCGCCCGACGGCTCGGAGACGGAACTGTTCCGCTCCTTCATCGGCGGCATGCAGCACTACATCCCCAAGGCGCTGGTGATGATGGCGCCCTATGTGAACTCCTATCGCCGGCTGACGCCGGAAATGGCGGCGCCGGTCAACACGGCCTGGGGCTACGACAACCGCACCACCGCCTTCCGCATCCCGACCTCGAACGCGGCCGGGCGGCGCGTCGAAAACCGGCTGCCCTCGTCGGACGCCAACCCCTATCTGGCGCTGGCGGCGTCGCTGGCTTGCGGCTATCTCGGCATGGTCAACGGGCTGGTGCCGACCAGCCCGACGGCGGAGACGGCCAATGAAGGCGCGATCTCGCTGCCGCGCGGCCTGCTGGAAGCGGTGTCGCTGATGGAGGCGGAACGCGATTTCGACGACATTCTGGGACGCGAGTTCACCGCGACGCTGGCCGGCGTCAAGCGCGGCGAGTTTGAGACCTTCATGCGCGTGATCAGTCCGTGGGAGCGCGAGTTCCTGCTTCTCAACGTCTGAAGACAGAACCATGACTTACCAAAGTCCGATCTCGCCGGGTTACTCCTGGTATGAGGCGACGGCCGGGGAGCGGCCGGACTATCCGGCGCTCGACGGCGACAGGACGTGCGACGTCGCGATCATCGGCGGCGGCTTCACCGGCCTTTCGGCGGCGACCTATCTGGCGCAGGCCGGCGTCAATGTCGTGCTGATCGAGCAGGCGAAATTCGGCGACGGCGCATCCGGGCGCAATGGCGGCCAGATGGGCACCGGCCAGCGCGCCTGGGCCGAGGAGCAGGAAGAAGAGCTCGGGCTGGAGCGGGCGAAGGCGCTGTTTGCGATCGCCGAGGATGCCAAGCGCAACATGCACGATTTCGCCGCCGAGCACGGCATCGATATCGGCTATTGCCCCGGCCAGCTCTCAGTGATCCACAAGAAGCGCTATCGCGACGACTATCGCCGCCATGCCGCGGTGATGGCCGAGAAATTCGACTATCCGCACATCTCCTACATGGACCGCGAGGAAACGGCGCAGCGCGTCGGCTCATCCTTCTTCCATGGCGGCATCCGCGACACCGGCACCGGGCATATCCACCCGATGAAACTGGTAATCGGCACGGCGAAAGCGGCGGCGGCGGCCGGGGCGCAGATTTTCGAGAACAGCAAGGCGACCGGGCTCAAACAGGCAAACGGCAAGGCGACGGTGACGACGGAGCGCGGCACGATCACCGCAGACCGGGTGCTGCTCGCCGTCAACGCCTATGGCAATGGCGGGCTGGAGCCGGTGTCGGCGGCGCATGTGATGCCGATCCGCTCCTTCATCGGCGCGACCGTTCCGCTGCCGGCCGATCTCGACGCCAAGGTGATACCGGGCGGGGAATCCATCGACGATTCGCGTTTCGTGGTGCGCTACTTCCGCAAATATGGCGACGGACGGCTGCTGTTCGGCGGGCGCGAGGCTTATACCGCGGACAATCCGCGCGAGATCTCGACCCATATCCGCAAGCAGATCGCCGAGATCTATCCGGAGCTTGCCGATATCGGGATCGATTATGCGTGGGGCGGGTCGGTCGGCATCACCATGCCGCGCACGCCATTCGTGCGCGAAGTGATGCCCGGCGTGACCGCGGCGGGCGGCTTTTCCGGACATGGCGTGATGCTGTCGCATTTCACCGGGCGGCTCTATGCCGAGGCCGTGACCGGCAAGACCGACCGGCTGCAGTACTATCGCGACCTCAAGGTTCCCGCCTTCCCCGGCGGGCGCAGCTTCCGCAAGCCGATGCTGACGCTGGCGCTGACATGGTTCGCAATGCTGGACCGGATCTGAACGGCCGGGGATCGCAGCGGACTAGGCCGCGCCGATCATCTCGGCGACGCGCTCGAGAACCAGGCGCCGCTCCTCCGGCTCCAGAATGGCGGTGCCGAAGAGATTTTGGGCGCGCATTCCTTCCAGAACGAGGAACAGGACGAGGATCGCGCCCACATCCCCGCCTCCGGCCTTCATCCGGTCGAGAAGAGTGCGATTGAACTCCTTGACCGGAGCGAGAAGCGAAGGATCCTCGGCCAGCGCGGCCAGCAGACCGGACGAACTCGGCGTTTCCCGCTCCAGCTTCGCGACGGCGAGATCGAGATAGCGAACCGGCAGGTTGCTGTCCTCGCCCTCGGTCGCCTCCTCCAGGCGGGTGCGGAAATCCTCCAGATATTTCTCGACCAGCGCCTTCATGAGCGCGGCCTTGTTGGGGAAATTGTAGAGCAGCCCGCCTTTCGACACGCCGGCGCATGCCGCCACAGCATCCAGCGAGAGATGCGCCGCGCCCTGTCGAAAGGCCAGATCGGACGCCGCCTCCAGTATCTTTTCCCGGGACGATGCGCCTCGCGCCATCCACGCCTCCCATTGACTTTACCGTCCAGACGGTACAGTAATCCATTCCGTTCCGCAACTGCACTGCGGCGCCACATCCCCGACTGCCAAAGACAACGACACTGGACGACATTCTTCCATGATCAAGAGATTCATCATCGCATTCATACTTCTCGTCGTCGTTGTCGGCGGGCTGGTGGGTTTCAACCTGTTTCGCGACAAGGCCATACAGGACTTCTTCGCCACGATGCAGCGCCCGCCGGTCGCCGTCTCGACGGCGGAGGTCAAGGCCGTGTCGTGGGAACCGACGATCCGGGCCATCGGCACGGTCAACGCCGCCAATGGCGTCGACCTGACGGCCGAGGTGACAGGCGTGGTCAAGGAAATCCAGTTTACGGCCAACCAGTCGGTAAAGCAGGGCGACGTGCTGGTGCGGCTCGACGACGAGGTGCAGCGGGCCGATCTCGCCGCGGCTCAGTCCCAGCTCGACCTGAACGAGCAGGCGCTGCAGCGCGCGCAGGAACTGCAGACCCGCGGCGTGGGTTCGCAGTCGGCGCTCGATTCCGCACAGGCCGCGGCGACGGCTTCGATCTCGCAGGTGGCCAAACTGCAGGCGGTGGTGAACCAGAAGCAGTTGCGCGCGCCCTTCGACGGCACGATCGGCATCCCGCAGATAGACCTCGGCGAGTATGTGTCCCCCGGACAGGTGGTGGCGACGCTGCAGAATCTGGACACGATGCACGCCAATTTCACGGTTCCGGAACAGCAGTTCTCGGAGCTGGAGATCGACCAGCCGATCCGGCTCGGCCTGACCGAAAACGATATGCCCTATACCGGCAAGATCACCGGCATCGATCCGAAAATCGATCCGTCGACGCGTCTCGTTTCGGTGCGCGCAGAGATCGCCAATCCGGGCGGCAAGCTCAATCCCGGCCAGTTCGTGCGCGTGCGCGTCGCCCTGCCGACGGAGGACGGCGTTATCGTCATCCCACAGACCGCGCTCGTGGCGAGCCTCTATGGCGACTTTGTCTACCGTATCAAGACAACGCCCGCCGAAGGCGGCGACGAGGCGAAGCCGGCCGTAACGGTCGAGCAGGTCTTCGTGCAAGCGGGCCGCCGCTCTGACGGCACCGTCGAGATCGTCGATGGATTGTCGGCAGGCGACGAAGTGGTCAATGCCGGGCAGAACCGTCTCTCCAACGGCGCCAGCGTCACGATCAACAACGAAGTTCAGCCCGTGCTGGAGAAGGATGACGCGCAATGAACCTTTCGGCGCTCTTCATCCGCCGACCGGTCCTGTCGACCGTCTTTGGCCTGCTGATCCTGTTGCTCGGTTTCCAGGGCATCTTCAATCTCGCCGTGCGCGAATATCCGGAGGTCGAGGAAACCGTCATCACGGTCACGACCGTCTATCCGGGCGCATCGGCCGACCTGATCCAGGGCTTCGTGACGTCCCCCATCGCGGCCGCCGTCGCGACGACGGAGAATATCGACTATGTGACCTCGCAGAGCCGGCCTTCCGCCAGCGTCGTGACCGTGCAGATGAAGCTCGGTTCCAACCCCGACGTCGCGCTTACCGAGGTGATGTCGAAGGTCCAGCAGGTGCGCGGGCAACTGCCCTCGGATGCGAAGGACCCGACCATCGTCAAGGGCACGGGCCAGCAATTCGCGATCATGTATCTCGCGATGCAGAACCCGAACATGTCGCCGGAGCAGCTCACGGAGTATATCGATCGGGTCATCCGGCCGCGCATGTCCACGATCGAGGGCGTGGCCGAAGTCCAGATCATCGGCGCGCAGGACTATTCGATGCGCGTCTGGATCGATCCGGTGCGGCTTGCGGCACGCGGCGTCACCGCGGCCGAAGTGGTCGGTGCGATCAACCAGGCGAACTTCCTTTCGGCGCCGGGCAAGACCAAGAACGAATATGTCACATACTCGATCACGACAGAAACGACCTTGCGCACGCCCGAAGCATTCGGCGCGCTGCCGCTGAGATCCTCGGGCGACGATATCGTGCGTCTGCGCGACGTGGCCGATGTGGAGCTGGCCGCAGAAAGCACCGACACGGTGGTCAATTTCAACGGCGAGCGCGGCACGTTCATCGGCATTTTCCCGACACCGGCGGCAAACCCGCTGGACACGGCTGACGCCGTGATCGCCGAACTGCCGAACATCCAGGCGACCTTGCCGCAAGGCATGGGCATGAAACTCGTCTACAACGCCACCGACGCGATCAGCGCCTCCATCGACGAGGTGTTCAAGACCATCGCCGAGGCGGTGGCGATCGTGGTCGTGGTTATCCTGCTGTTCCTCGGCTCCTTCCGGTCGGTGCTGATGCCGATCGTGACGATCCCGCTGTCGCTGATCGGCGTGTGCGGCCTGCTGCTCGGCATGGGCTATTCGATCAACCTGCTGTCGCTGCTGGCGATGGTGCTGGCGATCGGCCTTGTGGTCGACGACGCCATCGTGGTGGTGGAAAACATCCACCGGCATATCGAGGAAGGGATGAAACCGCGCCAGGCCGCCTTTACCGGCATGCGCGAGATTTCCGGCGCGATCGTCGCCATGACCGTGACATTGGCGGCCGTCTTCGCGCCGCTCGCCTTCACCGGCGGACTGACCGGCTCGCTGTTCAAGGAGTTCGCCTTCACGCTGGCCGGCGCGGTGATGATCTCGGGCATCGTCGCGTTGACGATCACGCCCGCCATGAGCGCCCGCCTTCTCGTGCACAGCGACAGTCGCTTTCAGAAAATCGTCGACGGCACATTCGAGCGGCTGGAGAATCTTTACGAAAGGCTCGTCTCGGGCTCTCTGAAATACCGGCCGGTGACACTGATGATCGTCGTCGCGCTGGTGGCGCTGACCGGCTTTCTGTTCGTCAAGACGTCGACCGAACTTGCGCCGGAGGAAGACAGGGGCGCGCTGTTCTCGCTGATCACCGCGCCGCGCTACGCGACAACGGACTACACGCAGCTCTATGTCGACGAGATGCGCGAAAAGACAAAGGACCTGCCCGAACTGGACGCGAATTTCTCGATCACGGGCTTTGGCGGCCAGACGAACAGCGGCATCGCCTTGTGGTCGTTCAAGGACTGGAGCGAGCGCGACCGCTCGCAAAAAGAACTGCAAACCGATATCCAGGCGCGGCTATCCTCGGTGACCGGCGTCCAGGCGCTGGTGTTCGCGCCGCCCTCGCTGCCGGGCGCAGGCGGCGGCCTGCCGATTTCGGTGGTTCTCCAATCGACCGGCGATGCAAGCCAGGTCTACGAGGTGGCGGAGGAAATCCGCCAGAAGGCGCAGGCCTCCGGCCGCTTCATAGTGGTCCAGAACTCGCTCGCCTTCGACGCGCCGCAGGTGACGGTCTCGGTCGACCGCGAACGCGCGGCCGCGCTGAATATCCCCGCAAGTCAGGTCGGAACGACGCTCGGCGTGCTCGTCGGCGGCGGTGCTGTCTCCCAGTTCGACCGCGATTCCAACTCATACGATGTCATCACCCAGGTGCCGCGCGACTATCGCCAGAATCCGGAAGATCTCGGCGGGTACTATGTGCGCTCCTCGACCGGCGAGATGGTGCCGCTGTCGGCGGTGGCGTCGGTCAAGACCAACGCATCGCCGGCCTCTATCGAGCAGTTCAACCAGCTCAATTCCGCGACGATATCCGCCTTGCCGCTGCCAACCGTGACCACCGGCGACGGTCTGCAGGCCATCGAGGAGATCGCGCAGCAGGTGTTGCCGGACGGTTTCTTCATCGATTATTCCGGCCAGTCGCGGCTGGAAAAGGAACAGGGCAACACGATCATGATCGCTTTCGCCATGGCGGTGGTGGTCATCTATCTGGTGCTGGCGGCGCAGTTCGAGAGCTTCCGCGACCCGCTGATCATCATGATGGCGGTGCCGCTGTCGATCTTCGGGGCGATCGTGCCGCTCAACCTCGGTCTTGGCACGCTGAACATCTACACGCAGATCGGACTGATCACGCTGATCGGGCTGATCACCAAGCACGGCATCCTGCTCGTCGAGTTCGCCAACCAGCAACGCGCGCATCACGGTCTGTCGCGGATGGACGCGGCTGTCGCTTCCGCCAAGGTGCGGCTGCGGCCGATCCTGATGACCACGGCGGCCATGGCGCTCGGCGTCGTTCCGCTGATCCTTTCATCGGGCGCCGGCGCGGCGGCACGCTACTCGATGGGGCTGGTGATCTTCTCCGGCATCCTGGTCGGCACGATGTTCACCCTCTTCGTCGTGCCGATGTTCTACACCTTCATCTCCGCCCGCGAGCTTGGCCAGGAACCGGAGGATGAAGCCGATACGGCGCCGGTGCACGCATGACGCGGCGCCGGGGCTTCCTTCCGAGCTTCGACTGGAATCGCGAGGAGGCGCTCTCCGGCGAAGACGAGGCGCCGCCGATCACGCCGGCGCAATGCCGCATGGCGCGGGCCGGTATCGTCATGTCCGTGCGCGACCTGGCCCGGCTGGCCGACGTCTCGGGACTGGCGGTCACCCGCTTCGAGAACGGCAACACGGATTGTCCGGAGACGATCGTGCGGCGGTTCCGGCGCATTCTGGAGTCGCGCGGGGCGCGCTTCGTCTCCGGGCCGAAGGGCGAAGGGGTGAAGATCGAGGCGCGAGACAGGGCAAACGGATAGCGCGGCAAAAAGCCCGCCCCTTTCGAGGCGGGCTTTCTTTTCGATGCCTGACGATCAATCCTTGGAGACATATTCCGAAAGGATCTTCTCGTTCTTGGCCTTCTCGATCCGGCTGATCGTCTCGTCGGCCAAATGCTGCTCCATGCGGAACTTGACGAGGTTCACCAGGCTGGCGGTGAGCAGCAGGATGCCCATCGCCCAGTAGCCCTTGGTGGAGAGGTTGATCGGCGCCAGCCACAGCGACAGGCCGAGCATGACATAGGCGGCGGCGACGGCAGCGCCGTTAAAGGTGATGTAGACGGAATTGTTCTGCATTTCGAAGTCTCCTGTTTGAATGGTCGTTTCAGGTGTGGATTGCAATTACGGGTCAGGCTGTGTCGCGCAGGCGAGCGAGCACATCGACCGCCGTATGCTTTGTGCGGGGGCCGTGGCCGGCTTCGGCGAGACGATCGCGCACCGAGCGGTGCTCGAGGTCGTCGTCGATCTCGTCGAGCGTGCGGCTCTCCTCGAAGGGATCGTCGCGCTCAACGATACGGTCGAGCAGCGACTGCGCCTCGCGGATGGAGGTGTCGTTGCCGATCGAGCGGTTGAGCTTCTTCTGGGCGCGCTGTTCGGCGTCTATGGCTCGGGCCTGTATCATGCCCTGCCGCAGATCGACGATGCGGCGATGGGTGCGCTCGACCGACAGGCGCATGCGCGCCGCCTTTTGCGACAGGCGCTCGACCGTCTTGTCTCGGGTCTCACGCTCGTTTTCGAGTTCGGCTATCGCGGCGGCCGCGTCTCGGGCCAGATCCTCATTGCCGGCGGAAAGCGCGCTTTTCGTGCGGGCCTCAAGATCGACGATGCGCGCCTTGAGGTTGTCGAGGCTGCGGCGCTCGTTGCGTTCGCGCAGGATCAGCGCGGCGAGCGTCTCCTTGGCGGCGGCGAGCGCGGCCTCGGATTCGCGTATTTTCTGTTCGAGCAGGTCGACCGCGTAACGGTCGCGTAGCTGCTCCTCTGCACGGGCGCCGGCGCCCTCGAATAAAGTCCTTATGACAGCGAACATGATGCTCTCCCCTGTTTCGCGGACATTGCGAACCCGGTGTCGATGATTTGAACCGTGTTCAAAAATGACCATACAAGATTTTGAACATGGTTCAAGAACTTTTTTGAACATTGTTCACGGAGCGGGAATCATGGTAAATGCGTGGCCTCCCCCCAAACGGGCGGGGCAGGACGGAAGGACAGGGATGTGACGCTGAACAGGGACGACGCCAAGAGGCAGATCATGGACGCGGCCGGCGAGCTCATCGAACAGGGCGGCGCGGCGGCGCTGCAGGTGCGCGCCATTGCGAAGAAAGCAGGCGTGTCGGTCGGCTCGGTCTACAATATCGTCGGCGACATCGAGACGCTGCACCGGATGATCAATGTCCAGCTTCTCGACGAGCTGGGCATGGCCGGCACGGCGACCAGCGCCAGGCTGCGCGAGGACGGTGTGACGGATGTGCGCGAAAGGCTGCTGGCCCTGGCGGACACCTATCTCGGTTTCGTCGAGCGCAACTACGCCAAGTGGAGCGCGCTGCTCGCCTTCAACCGGGCGCGGCCGACGGCGGACCTGCCCGACTGGTATATGGTACGGCTCGAAATGCTGTTCGACATCATCGCCGAGGTTCTCATGGATACCCCGCTTGGCGATGACGACGAACGGCGGCGGATCGCAGCGCGGGCGCTGTGGTCGGCGGTGCACGGCATCGTCACAAACTCTTTCATCGGGTCCTTCTCGACCAGCCACGAAAGCGAGAGCCGGCGACAGATCGACTTTCTGGTCAGCACCCTCGTGCGCGGTCTGGCGGCGGGCTGACAAGACCTCGGCGGGGCCGCCGCCCGACACGGGCATATATCCGATGTTCATCCTTTGTGACCGCGGCGCGGAACGTTTTGCCGCGATCATACGTTTCTTTGCGGAACCCGGTCTTGCTTCGGTGAAGACCGCGGAAGGGACTCCGACAACAAAGGTCAATCAGAACAATGAAACGATCCCGTACACTGAGGAATTCCACCGCAGTGGCGATGGTGCTGGCCCTCGGCCTCTCGTCGCCGGCACATCTCGCTTTCGCGCAGGAAGGCCAGCCGCAGGTCAATTGCGAGGAAAATCCGGACGATCCGTCCTGCGTGACGCCGCCGGAACAGCCCGCGCCCGAGCCCGCCCCGCAGGCGGAAGAACCGGCGCCGGAGCAGCCTGCTGCAGAAGAGCCCGCACCGGAACAGCCTGCCACGGAAGAACCGGCACCTGAGCCGGCGCCGCAGGCTGAAGAGCCGGCCCCCGAACCGCAGGCTGAGGAGCCCGCACCCGAACCCGCCCCGCAGGCCGAGGAACCCGCGGCCGAAGAGCCTGCCGCAGAGGAACCTGCGCCGCAGCCGGAAACGGAGCAGCCTGCCGCGGAAGAGCCGCAAGCCAGCGAAACCGCGCCGGAAGAACCTGCCGCCGAGGAGCCTCAGGCCGAGACGCCCCAGCCCGAGCAGCCTGCAGCCGAAGAAACGCAGGCCGCGGAGCCTGAGGCGACCGAAACGCAGGCAGCCGAACCTTCCGCCGAGGAGCAGCCGAAAGCCGCTCGCGAGAAGGGCCGCAAGCGCGACCGCGACCAGGCGCAGGACCAGCAGCCGGCCGCCGAGGGCCAGGCGACCGAGGCTGTCGAGGTCGAGGAACCGACGCTCGTCATTCCAGACGACGCCACGCAGGAACAGCGCCAGCAGGTGGAGCGGCAGCAGAAGCGCAGCCGCGAGGAAGCCCGCGACAATCGCGGAGAACTGCTCGGCGCAGCCGCTGTCGGCGCAGTGATCGGCGCGCTGATCCCGGCGCTCGGCGGCAAGGTCGTCGAGGACGAAGGCGACCGCATCATCGTCGAGCGCGACGGCGAATACTACGTACGCAAGGACGAGAGCAGCCTGCTGCGGCGCGGCGACGCCGAGGTGACCGTGACGCGCCTTCGCGGCGGCCGGACGCTCGAAACGGTTACCCGCCGCAGCGGCGTGGTGATCGAGACCGTGCGCGACGAAGGCGGCTATGTGCTGAAACGGACGCGCATCCTGCCAAACGGCCGCGAATATGTGCTGATCGACAATCGCGACCGCGACGACAATCAGCGCGTCGACTGGGACCGCAGGCTGCCGCCGATCCGCGTCGACATCCCGCGCGACCGCTATATCGTTCCGGCGCGCCGGGCCAGCCGCCAGGTGATCTACGAGACCATCACCGCGCCGCCGGTGGAGAAGGTCGAGCAAAACTACACGCTGCGCGACGTGCGCGAGAACGAACGCATCCGCGCCAAGGTGCGCCGCGTCGACCTCGACACGATCACCTTCGAGACCGGGTCAGCCGTGGTTCGCCAGAGCCAGGTACCGCTGCTCGAGGACATGGCTGCGGCAATCCAGGAACTGCTCGATCAGGATCCGTCGGCCGTGGTGCTGGTGGAAGGTCACACCGACGCGGTCGGCTCCGAGACCTATAACCTGGCGCTTTCCGACCGCCGTGCCGAGACCGTGGCCGCGATCCTCGTCGACAGCTACGGCATCCCGCCGGAAAACCTGGTGACCCAAGGCTATGGCGAGCAGTATCTCAAGGTGGATACGGAGCAGGCCGAAGCGCAGAACCGGCGGGCGACGATCCGCAACATCACGCCGCTTCTGTCGGCGCAGAACCAGTAAATCGCAAGATGCGCGGGGCGGGCTTAACACCGTCCCGCGCAGTGCGCTCGCTGCACATCAGACGAGCGAAATCAGGCAAAAAGTAGCATGTTCAGACTATTTTCCGGCCGTTCCCGGCGACTATTGCCGTATTGATGTCCGCACTCCGCGCCCTTTACAATCGCGCGGCGGCACAACGAGATCATTCAATGCAATTATCGTCCCTCATCGGCGACTACGAGATCTGCGTTTCACGCCTCTTCGCGGCCATCGAGGCCGAGGACTTGGCGGTTATTCGCGAACTCGACATCCGGATGTCCTGGCTTCGCAAAGCGATTCGCGATTTTCCCGCGATCTCGGAGAAGAACAGGCGCCTGCAGATCGAGTTCTTCCTCGATTTGCTGACCGTTTCTATTGACCAGAACGGCAATGTACCGCCGATCGCCGATCTGCGCGCGATCATCGACCGGAATATCAAGGAATTTGCCGGCGAGCGCACCGCGCCTCTTCGCGATCACGCCGAATCGATCGCGTCCCAGCTCGCCCGGAAAAACCTCCCGGACGAGTATGCCGTTGCGGCAATCGAAATGAGCAATGTGAGAATCTCGGTGATCGGACGCGACTTGCGCTACCGCTACACCTCACCGGCCAACGCCCGTTTCCACGGGATGGCGATCGAGGATATCGAGGGAATGCACATGCGGGACCTCATCGGTCTTGAAAGGTTCGAGAAACGGGCCAAGGCCTATTTCGAGCGGTGTTTCGCCGGGGAGGAGCTGAGCTATTGCTACTATCTCGACACGGAGAGGCATGGCTGCGTGCTGCAGGAATGCCGGATGATTCCGCAATACGGGCCTGATTGCGAGCCGATCGGCGCGATCGTGATGATGCGCGAAATCAAAACCGACCAGATCGATCCGGTCATGTCGGCGCACGAGAACCGGGTCTAGGGGCCCTATGGTCCGGACCGCTTCAGATCTTGCGCAGGATCACGCTGCCCGCGGAATACCCGGCGCCGAAAGAGCAGATGACGCCCAGATCGCCCGTCTGCAGATCGCTTGAGAATTTCGAGAAGGCGATGATGGAGCCGGCAGAGGACGTGTTGGCGTAGTCCTGCAGGATGTTGGGCTGTTCGCCCGGCGCCGGTTCGCGGCCGAGGACGCGGGCGCCGATCAGGTCGTTCATGCCCTTGTTGGCCTGATGCAGCCACAGGCGCGACAGGTCACCGGCTTTTAGGTCATTGTCGGCGAGATGGCCGAGGATCAGCTCGGTGACGATCGGCACCACCTGCTTGAAGACCTTGCGGCCTTCCTGGCGGAACAGCATGTCGCGCCGGTCTTCCATGTGGCCTTCGCGGGTGCGGCGCAGGAAACCGTTATTGTTGCGGATGTTATTGGAGAACTGCGTCAGGCAGCGCGTCGAGACGATCTCGAAACGCCCCGGTGCGGTCGCGAGATCGGCGCGCTCGAGCACGACCGCCGTGCAGACGTCGCCAAATATGAAATGGCAGTCGCGATCGCGCCATTCCAGATGCGCCGAACAGATCTCGGGATTGACCATCAGGATCGCTCTGGCCGAGCCCGAACGGATCATGTCGGCGGCGGCCTGGATGCCGAAGGTGGCCGATGAACAGGCGACATTCATGTCGAAGGCGAAGCCCTCGATGCCGAGCGCCTGCTGGATCTCGATTGCAATGGCCGGATAGGCGCGCTCGTGGTTCGACGCCGCGCAAATGACCGCGTCGATATCGGCGGGCGTGCGGCCCGCCTGTTCGAGCGCCTGCGCGGCCGCCTTCAGCGCCATCTCGGCCATGACCGAGAGTTCCTCGTCGGACCGCTCGCGCAGGACGGGATGCATGATCTCCGGGTCGAGCGTGCCTTTCTTGTCGAGCACGTAGCGGCTCTCGATGCCCGACGCCTTGACAATGAAGCCCTCGTTCGAATGCGGCACGGGCTCGCGTTCGCCGCGTGCGATCTCGTCGGCATGCAAGGCATTCTGCCGGTCCGCATAGGCGTTGAAGGCCGTGACGAGTTCGGCGTTGGAGATGGTTTCTTCCGGCGTGAAGACGCCGGAGCCGGAAATGGAGACTGCGTGCATGGGCGGGCCGGTCCGGTGAACAGTTGCGGGGGCATAGGCCCTCCGCAATGTTATTTCAATGTTTTTGGGTCGATATTTACCAGCTCTAGAGTCGTCGAACCAAGTTCTTGATCCAAATCATACTGAACTCGATTGCCCATTCAGTTTGTGTCCTTGAAAGCGACGGCATTTTTCCACTTCCCGCTCCATGCCCGAAGGGGTTGCGCACATGGGTAAAGAACTCTTTGAGTAGCGTGCTCTCCCACTCGTTCACGAATCCATTCTTCTTTGACGCAAGATTCTCGATATATGAGTGAGCGCCTTTTTCTCCCCCATGAGTCCATCCCCGATGGTCGGAGATGATTTTGATTGTGCTTTCTAAAGCACGAGCGGCATAGAAAGCTGGATCACGACCGTCGGAATCCCGAAGATCTAGCGCTTCCTTCATATCAAGATCTACGTTTTTCCAGATAGGATCAGAAATGAGTGACCAGAAGGGGGTTTCTATCTCAATTTGGACCAAATCATCGGAAGAAACTTGAATATACCCATTATGGTAGTTGAGCCCATACTTCGCTTGGCGGAAACGGGTGTTTAACTCGTCAACCAACGATCGAAATGAAGCGACGGCCTCATCACGCCTATTCTGCGCCTGCTCTTTCGCCCAAACAGCCGGATCAACGTTCGGCGGAGCGCGTTTATTCAGCGAGACAACCATTTCTTCTAGTTTGGAAATTGGAGTGTCTTGCCTTGCGATTAATTGGTTTTCACGTGTCCTGAATCCTAATTCAATTAGGCTTAGTCGCTCTTTAATGTGCTCGTCCGGAGACCATGCAACAGGCATACTCATCCATTTCTCGCACACTTCGTACATCGAGCGTTTGTATAAACCCTCATTTTGAGGAAAAAGCTCGTTTAGACCTAACTCTCTCGATAGCTTGGATTGCAAATCAATCCAAAAATTAGCGCTAGCTTCGTTAAGCTTCCCGTCTTCGAAAAAATACGGATAAATGTCTTCTGAAAGAATACGAAACGCCTGATTCAACAAGCGACTATCGCGCACCTCAAATACGTTACGTAATTCAGTACCCTCATAACGTCGTGCGAAAATATCTACAAGCATAGCCGGCTTGACAGCAGAATATCAAAGATTCGGCAAGATAGCTTTGGGCGTAACCTCAAGAAATTGGGGACTCTGGACGGGAAAAATATCAGAACGGATTGACCGCATCGGCGACGCGCTTGACGCCGACAATGACCGCGCCGCCGACCTTGGCCGCGCCGTCGGCGGCGATGTCGATCGGCTTGGTGATCGTTTCTTTTTCCGGCGCGAGCGCGGAGAGCGCATCGGCGACACGCGACAGGAGCCCCGGCTCCTTGCCGATCAGTTCCGGCTCGTCGGCCGGAGGCGTCGCGCCGTCAGGCGCAGGGAGTTCGCCGCCGGCAAGCGTTTGCGGGGTTTCCTCGCCGGCCTTGGGCGGCGCCGGCGGGAACGGGGCCGGTTGGAGGTTCGTCTTCGCCGCCTCGGCGGTTTCGGCAGGCGTCATGGCGTTGCCGTCGACCTCGGCCGGCGGTTCCGGCGGCACCGGGACGGGAACCGGTTCGCCCGAGCCGGCCACCTGCGCGGTCGGCACCGAGCTTTCCGGCGAACAGACGGCGACGACGGTCGGATAGTTTTCCTCGGCGGAGGCCGCCAGCAGCGGCTCGGAGGCGGCGCGGCAGGCCTCGACCGTCTCGTAACGCTCGGGTCCGACGCGGACGAAATCGCATTGCGCACCGGAATCGTCGCAGCCGAGCAGGCTCAGAACGATGAGGGCTTCAGCGGCAGCCATGATGAGTACTCCTGTTTCGGCGACGAATAGGCTTCTAATGTTACGTCCATGCGGCGGCAATCGGACGAAGTTGGGGCAACGCGCAAATCAAACAGGTGTCCGGTCAAAGCGGCCAGACGAACAGGATCGTCGGGATCGCGACCACCAGTACCAGAATTTCCAGGAAGATGCCCATGCGCCAATAATCGCCGAAAGCGTAGCCGCCGGGGCCCATGATGATCGTATTGTTCTTGTGGCCGATGGGGGTCAGGAAGGCGCAGGAGGCGGCGACCGCGACGCCGATCAGGAACGGGTCCGGATTGACGCCGAAGGACTGCGCGACGCCGACGCCGATGGGCGCGGCGATCAGCGTCGTGGCGACATTGTTGAGGAAGTCCGAGAGCGTCATGGTGATGACCATCAGCACGGCGAGCACGACCCAGGCGGGCGCGCCATGGGTGTTGGCGACGATGGTCTCGGCGATCAGCTGCGTGCCACCGGTGTCCTCCAGCGCCTGGCCGAGCGGGATCAGCGAGCCGAGCAGGACGATCCCCCGCCAGTCGACCGCCTCATAGACCTCCGTGCCGCTCAACAGACCCATCAGCACATAGGCGACGACGACGATGCCAAGCGCGATGTCGAGCGTGACGAGGCCGAAGACGGCGGCGGCGATGGCCGCGACGAAGGCGCCGATCGCGAGGGTGGCCTTGCCGCGCTGAAGCATGCGGGTCTGGCCCTCGGCAAGCGGCAGCACCTTCAGCCAGGAGGCGATTTCGGCGATCCGTTCGGCCGCGCCGAGCAGCAGCAGCACGTCGCCCGGCTCGATCTTCAGCTTGCGCACGCGCTCACGGAAGCGCTTGCCCTTGCGCGAGACGCCGAGCAGCGTCACGCCGTGGCGGTATTGCAGGCGCAGATCCATGGCCGAGCGGCCGACCATGCGCGAGCCGTCCGGCACGATTGCCTCAACCAGCGTCAGCGACGGGCCGGCGACGCCGCCCTCATGTTTCTCCGAGCCGGAGAAATCCAGCTCGGCCGCGCCCATGAAGGTCTCGATCGATTTCGGATCGCCCTCCAGGACGAGAAAATCGCCCTTGGCGAGCGTCTCGTTGCGCGAGAAGCCCGGCAGGCGGTTGCCGCGCCGCACCACGCCGACAATGGCGATGTCGCTGTCGTTTGCGAGCGGGTAGAGATCGCGCACCGCCATGTCGATCGATTTCGAGCCGTCCTTGACGCGGGCCTCGGCGACATAGAGGCCGGCGTCCTCGCCGCTGGCGAGCGGAGCAGGACGCGCGCGAGACGGGATCAGCCGCCAGCCAACAAGCGCGACGAAGGCGATGCCGACGACCGAGACGGCAAGGCCGACCGGGGCGAAGTCGAACATGGAAAAGGGCTCACCGAGCGCACGTGCGCGATACTGTGCAATGACGATGTTTGGCGGCGTGCCGATCAGCGTGATCATGCCGCCGAGAATGGTGGCGAAGGAGAGCGGCATGAGCGTCAGCGCCGCCGCGCGCTTCGCCTTGGCGGCGGCCTCGAGATCGAGTGGCATCAGCAGCGCCAGCGCCGCGACATTGTTGATGACGGCGGACAGGGCCGCGCCGACAACCGCCATGACGCCGATATGGGCGGGCAAGGCGCGGTCCGGCGCGACGACGAGGCGGGCGATGCGCTCGACCGCGCCGGAATTGACGAGACCGCGCGAGACGATCAGCACGAGCGCGATGATGACGACAGCAGGATGGCCGAAGCCCTCGAAGGCGGATTCCGGCTTGACATGGCCCGCGACGACGGCGATCAGCAGCGCCGCGAAGGCGACGAGATCATAGCGGACCTTGTCCCAGACGAAGAGGACGAAGGCCACGCCGAACAGGCCGAAGAGGAACATCTGGTCGCCGGTCATGGGTCTCCCGCTTTCTTTGCCCGCAGCCTGTCATAACGCCGCCGCAGGGCACCCGGTTGCATGCCAACCAAACAGATGTGCCGGCCAGCGTCGACCTAACGTGGCGTCAGATATGGCGGAAGACCGTGGTCTTGGTCGCCGACATGTCATAGAGCGCCTCGAAGCCCTTCTCGCGGCCATGGCCGGAGCGGCCGAACCCGCCGAACGGCAATTCGACCCCACCGCCCGCGCCATAGGCGTTGACATAGACCTGGCCGGCGCGAATGCGCCTGGCGACGCGGTGTTGCCGGCCGCCGTCTCGGGTCCAGACGCCGGCGACGAGACCGTATTGCGTGCCGTTTGCGAGGCGCACCGCCTCCTCCTCTCCCTCGAAGGAAAAGGCGGCGAGGACAGGGCCGAAGACTTCCTCCTGCGCCAGCTGCGACAGGGGATCGACCCCGCCGAACAATACGGGGGCGCGGTAATGGCCGCCCTCCGGCGCATCGTCGGCGACGGAGCCTTGCGCGACGATCTCGGCGCCATCCTTTTCGGCGGCCTCGATCATCGCGGCGACCCGCTCCGCCTGTCTGGCGTTGATCAGCGGGCCGAGATCGCCATCGGCATGGTGCGGCTCGGCCACCAGCGCCGAAAAGCTGCGGGCGAGCGCCGCCATGACCTCGTCATGGATGGGTTTTTCGACGAGCAGGCGCGAGCCGGCGGAACAGGTCTGGCCGCCATTCTGGATGATGGCGTTGACGACGACGGGGAGCGCCGCGTCTAGATCGGCATCGGCGAAGAGGATCTGCGGCGACTTGCCGCCGAGCTCCATCGTGACGCCGCGATTGTTCAAGGCGGCGGCCTGCTGGATCGCCGTGCCGGTTCCCGTCGAGCCGGTGAAGGTGACGTAGTCGACGCCCGGATGGGCCGAGAGCGCCGCGCCGGCCTCGCCGCCATAGCCGGTGACGACGTTGAAGACGCCGGCAGGGCAGCCGGCCTCCAGCGCGAGGTCGGCGATGCGCAGGCTGGTGAGCGAGGCGTCCTCGGCCGGTTTGATCACCAGCGTATTGCCCATGGCGAGCGCCGCGCCGGCGACCCGGGCGAGGATCTGCAGCGGGTAGTTCCACGGAATGATGCCGGCGACGACGCCATGCGGCTCACGCGAGGTGAAGGCTGTGTAGCCGTCGAGGAAAGGGATCTGGTCGCCATGCGCCTTGTCGGCGGCGCCGCCGTAATATTCGTAATAGCGGATCGCGGCGGTGACGTCGGCGACGCCCTGGCGGGCGGGCTTGCCGGTGTCGCGCGACTCGAGCGCGGCCAGTTCGTCGGCATGGACCTCAACAAGCGCGGACAGGCGCGACAGGATGCGGCCGCGTTCGGCGGCGGTCATGCGGCTCCACGGGCCGGTCTCGAAGGCCTGCCGGGCGGAGCGGACCGCAGCGTCGACATCCACCTCCCCGCTTTGCGGGACAGAGGCGAAGACCTTGCCGTCGGACGGGCACGCGACCTCGATGCGCGCACCCGACTGCGCGCCCACCATCCGGCCGCCGATCACGTTCAGTGCAGCGCGTTCCTCGCCGACGGTTCGAAGCAAAGTTGTGTCGGGCGTCTTGAGCATGTTGTCATTCCCTGCAAACATCGACGGATGCGACCGTCATCCTCCCACGGTCTATCATACCGATATGGCGCCGCTATAAAATTTGCACAGCGATCTGGCGTTTTTAAATCGATTAGATTATAACGCCGCCGACACCTCTCGCCTGACAGGAACACTCCATGTCCGCTCAGATCATTCCCGTCGATCCCTTCGATTACATCGTCTTCGGAGGCACCGGCGACCTCGCCGAACGCAAACTGTTGCCGGCGCTCTATCACCGCCAGGTCGGCGGACAAATCGTCGACCAGACCTGCATCATCGGCGCCTCCCGCTCGGAGATGAGCGATGACGAGTATCGCGAGTTCGCCCGCAAGGCGCTGCAGCAGTTCGTCAAGGAAGATCTCGACGAGGAGGAACTCGCGAAATTCCTGTCGAAGCTCCGTTACATCTCCATCGACGCCAAATCCGACAAGGGCTGGGACGATCTGAAGGCGAAGCTCACGGATGACGGGCAGCGCAAGCGCGCCTATTATCTCGCGGTCGGCCCGTCGCTGTTCGGCGAATTCGCCGTCAAGCTGCGCGAACACGGGCTGATCACGCCGGAAACCCGAATCGTCGTCGAAAAGCCGATCGGCCGGGACCTGGAATCGGCCAAGCAGCTCAACGACACGCTGGGCGAGGTGTTCACCGAGGACCAGATCTTCCGCATCGACCATTATCTCGGCAAAGAGACGGTGCAGAACCTTATGGCGCTGCGGTTCGCCAATGCGCTCTACGAGCCGCTGTGGAACTCCGCCCATATCGACCATGTGCAGATCACCGTGGCGGAATCGGTCGGGCTGGAAGGCCGGGCCGGCTATTACGACAAGGCCGGCGCGCTGCGCGACATGGTGCAGAACCACCTGCTGCAGCTGCTCTGCCTCGTCGCCATGGAACCGCCGTCTTCCATGGAGGCCAATGCGGTCCGCGACGAAAAGCTGAAGGTGCTGCGCTCGCTGCAGCGTATCGATCGCGACAATGTCGAGGAAAAGACGGTGCGCGGGCAGTATTCGGCCGGCGCGTCGAATGGCGGTCCTGTGAAGGGCTATCTGGAGGAACTGGAAGGCGGCGTTTCCAACACCGAGACCTTCGTTGCGATCAAGGCCGAAATCGGCAACTGGCGCTGGGCCGGCGTGCCCTTCTATCTGCGCACCGGCAAGCGTCTGGCGCAGCGCGTCTCGGAAATCGTCATCTCCTTCAAGCCGGTGCCGCATTCGATCTTCGACGATTCGGCGGGCCGTATGGTCGCCAACCAGCTGGTGATGCGGCTTCAGCCCGACGAGGGCGTGAAGCAGTGGCTGATGATCAAGGATCCGGGGCCCGGCGGCATGCGGCTCAGGCATGTGCCGCTCGACATGAGTTTTGCGGAATCCTTCGGCGTGCGCAATCCGGACGCCTATGAGCGGCTGATCCTCGACGTGGTGCGCGGCAACCAGACGCTGTTCCAGCGCCGTGATGAGGTGGAAGCCGCATGGAACTGGATCGACCCGATCCTCAAGGCCTGGGAGGCAAGCGAACAGCCGGTGCGGCAATATACGGCCGGCACATGGGGCCCGTCGGCCTCCATCGCCCTGATCGAGCGCGACGGACGGACATGGTATGAAAACTGAGATCATTCACACGCACGATTATCCGGACCGCGAGGGACTGGCGATCGCACTCGCCGCCGGGATCGCGGCGCAACTGGCCGGCGCGGTCGCCGAGCGCGGCGAGGCCTCGCTGGCGGTTTCGGGCGGCTCGACGCCGAAGCGTTTGTTCCAGGTGCTGGCGGAAACCGATATTCCGTGGGATCGCGTGACGGTTATCCTGGTCGACGAACGTATCTGCCCGCCGGAGTCCGACCGCGCCAACCAGAAGCTGGTGCGCGAGACATTGTTGCAGGACAAGGCCGCCGCGGCCCATTTCGTCGCCTACGAGACGGCTTACGAACTGCCCATCGAGAATGCCGAAAAGAGCGCCGATCTTTTTGCCGGGCTGCCTTGGCCCCTCGATGTCGCGGTGCTCGGCATGGGAACGGACGGGCATACGGCGTCGTTCTTCCCGCATGGAGACAGGCTTGACGACGCGCTCGACATGGCGACCGAAAGCCGCGTGCTGCCGATGCAGGCGGAGGGCGCCGGAGAGCCACGGCTGACCCTGACGCTTGCGGCGCTGCTGGACGCGCGGTTCCTCGCGCTCCATATCGAAGGGCAGGAAAAGCGCGACGTATTCGACATGGCGCTTGCCGGAACCGACGCCGGCTCGATGCCGGTGCGCGCCGTGCTGCACCAGGACAAGACGCCGGTCCACATATTCTGGGCGCCGTAACGCGCCGACACAGTCCACATCACAGGGAGTATTGACCCATGAGTGACGTGCTCAAACCGATCGAAGACGTGACCAACCGCATCCGGGAACGTTCGCGGCTGTCGCGGGAGACCTATCTTGAGCGGCTGCGCGCCCGCGCGGCGCAGGGGCCGAAGCGCTCGACGTTGTCCTGCGGCAATCTCGCCCACGGCTTCGCGGCCTGCGGGCCGGCCGACAAGGCCGACCTGATGGGCGACACGGTCGCCAATATCGGCATCATCACCGCCTATAACGACATGCTGTCGGCGCATCAGCCCTTCGAGACCTTCCCTGCCCTGATCAAGCAGGCGGCGCGCGAGGCGGGCGGCGTGGCGCAGGTAGCGGGCGGCGTGCCGGCGATGTGCGACGGCGTTACCCAGGGCCAGGACGGCATGGAACTGTCGCTGTTTTCGCGCGACGTGATCGCCATGGCGGCGGGCATCGGCCTGTCGCACGACATGTTCGACGCGGCGGTCTATCTGGGCGTCTGCGACAAGATCGTACCGGGTCTGCTGATCGCGGCGCTGACCTTCGGCCATCTGCCGGCGATCTTTATTCCGGCCGGACCGATGACTTCCGGCATTCCCAATGACGAGAAGGCGAAGACGCGCCAGCTCTATGCCGAGGGCAAGGTCGGGCGCGACGAATTGCTGAAATCGGAAAGCGCATCCTATCACGGACCGGGCACCTGCACCTTCTACGGCACGGCAAACTCCAACCAGATGCTGATGGAGATCATGGGCCTGCACATGCCGGGCGCAAGCTTCGTCAACCCGAATACGCCGCTGCGCGACGCGCTGACCAAGGAGGCCGCGAAACGGGCGCTCGCCATCACCGCGCTCGGCAACGAGTTCACGCCGGTCGGCGAGATGATCGACGAGCGCTCGGTGGTCAACGGGGTCGTCGGGCTGCATGCGACGGGCGGTTCGACCAACCACACGATCCACCTGATCGCCATGGCGGCGGCGGCAGGCATCAAGCTGACGTGGCAGGATATCTCCGATCTGTCCGACGCGACGCCCCTCCTGGCGCGGGTCTATCCGAACGGTCTCGCCGACGTGAACCATTTCCACGCAGCGGGCGGCATGGGCTACCTGATCCGCGAACTGGCCGATGGCGGGTTGCTGCACCGCGACGTGCGCACCGTCTACGGACACGGGCTCGATCCCTACATGGTCGAGGTCAGGCTCGAAGGCGAGACGGTAAAGCGCGAGCCGGCGCCGGACGTCTCGCATGACGACAAGGTACTGGCGCCGATCTCCGCCCCGTTCCAGAACAATGGCGGGCTGAAGATGCTGACCGGCAATCTCGGCAAAGCGGTGATCAAGATCTCCGCAGTGAAGCCGGAGCGCTACGTTATCGAGGACCCGGCGGTGGTGTTCCACAGCCAGGGCGAATTGCAGGAGGCCTTCCGCAAGGGCGAACTGGAGAAGGACTTCGTCGCCGTGATCCGCTTCCAGGGACCGAAGGCGAACGGCATGCCGGAACTGCACAAGCTGACGCCGTCGCTGGGCGTGTTGCAGGACCGTGGCTACAAGGTGGCGCTGGTGACCGACGGGCGCATGTCCGGCGCATCGGGCAAGGTGCCGGCGGCGATCCATGTAACGCCGGAAGCGCTGGACGGCGGGGCGATCGCCAAGGTGCAAAACGGCGACATGGTGCGCGTCGACGCCACCAAGGGGACGCTGGAAGTGCTGGTGCCGGCGGCGGAGTTCGAGGCGCGTGAGGCGGTGACGGCCGATCTGTCAGCGAATTCTTACGGAACCGGACGCGAATTGTTCGAGACCTTCCGCAACGTCGCGGGCCGAGCCGACGCGGGAGCAAGCGTGTTTGCGTGACGAGCAAGACGGCGCTGCGCAAGCAATATCACTTCCGCCCTTCGCCGGGCGGCGGTTTCCATGCATGGGACATACACCGGCTGATCGATCTGGCGGCCGGTCTGCCGGTCCTCGAGGTGCCGCTATCGCAGATAACCGAGTTGAACGAGAACTGGTGGTTCCAGACCGAAGACGCGGTTCCGACCCCGGCAGCCATGATCGAACATTTTCGGCTGATGCGAGACGCCGACCTCTCTTATCCGATCATCCTGTGTGGCGAAGGCCGGCTGATGGACGGGATGCACCGGGCCATGAAAGCACTGTCCGAAGGCCATCAAAGCATCCGGGCGCATCGATTCGATGAGACACCGTCCCCGGATCATGCGAATGTCATGCCCGGCGAACTCGACTATACATAGCGACGAAGAGGCCAGATGACGCTGACGCGCGAAATTCAGCCCATGCCCGATTTCGTTTCGGCCGCCCTCGACGAGACCGGTTTGCGCGCCTCCTATGACGACCGGCCCGACTACCAGCGCAACGATTATCTCGGCTGGATCAACAAGGCCAAGCGCGAGGCGACCAAGCAAAAGCGGCTGGCGCAAATGCTCGAAGAATTGCGCGAAGGCGATGTCTATATGCGCATGCCGTGGGGCGGCGGTTCCCGGCCCTGACGGTCAATCGCGCCTCAGCATCTGCACGACAAGTTCGCGCTCGATGCGAAAGCCGAGAGACTCGTAGAGCCGGATCGCAGGTGTATTGTCCGCATAGGCGTGCAGGAAGGGCGTTTCGCCCTCGCTCTTGATCCGGTTGGCGACGATGCGCGACAGCAACCCGGCATAGCCGCGGCCGCGAAAGTCGGGATGGGTGCAGACCGCGCTCACTTCCCTGTACCCGTCGACATGCAGCCTTTCGCCGGCCATGGCGGCGAGCCTTCCGCCCTTGCGAAGGCCTATAAACCGGCCAAGCTTGTGGGTGTTGGCAAGGAACGGCCCCGGGCGGGTCAGGGTTGCCAGTTCCAGCATCTCCGGCGCATCTTTCTCGCCAAGCGCGATAACCTCGTCGCTTTGCTCCGCGGCCGCGAGGTCGACCGCATGCATCTGGATCAGCGGCGCCGCCTTTTCGACAGTCGTCCCGGGCGGTACGGCGGCGGCTTTGGCGACGGTGACGAATGCAGCGCCGGACGGGATGAGCGCCGCAAGCCGGGCAAGCGTTTCCGGGTCGTCGTACGGCGTCGCCGCGAAGGGCGAGATGTCGGCAGGATAGCGTTTGGCCTCAGGCCCGCCGGAGGAGAGACAGGCCTGTTTCGTGGTCAGTGCGGCCCAGATCGGGCGGTCGAGCGGATGGCCGGTCATGATTTGCCTCCGTCTTCTTTCTTCCTCGCTGCGCGGCGGTCGAGGGACAATCGGTCCAGTTCCGCCTCGATCCTGTCGAGCTGGCCGAGGATCGGCCCGTCGAGCGAGGCGCACATCTCGCGAACGGCGGCCTCGACATGGGGCCAGAGCTCACTCTGCACCTTAGCCAGGATCGCCGCGCCTTTTTCGGTGATCCCAACCGGCTTGCGACGCTGGTCGCCGCCTTCGCGGACCGCCTCGACGATGCCATCTGCCTCAAGCTGGCGAATGGAGCGGGTGACGCCCGGTTGCGAGACGCCGAGCGCGGAGGCGAGATCGCCGATGGTCAGCGGCCCGTCCTGATCGAGCGTCACCAGCAGCGGCCAGACGCCCTGCGGCATGTCGACCCCCTCGTTCAGAAGAAATCGCGCCGTCTCCGCCTGCAACCGCTCGCCAACGCGTTTCAGCCGGCTCCCGAGCGGCAGATATCCGAGTTCGCGGGTAACGTCCCTTACCATGTCGCAGCCTTTTCATAACACGTTATATAACGTGTTATATTTTGTGCCGCCCGTCAAGCCGTTTTCGTTCGAATTCAGGCGGCCATGTCGAGGCGGTAGCGGCCGGGCGTGGTTCCCGTGACCTGCTTGAAGACCTTGGAGAAATGCGGCTGGTCAGCGAAGCCTGTCGCCAGCGCGGTCTCGGCGATCGGAAGTCCGCGTTCTAGCAGGCGGCGCGCTTCGGAAATGCGCAACTGGCGCAGATAGGCATGCGGCGGCATGCCGGTTGCCTTGCGGAAGGAGCGGATTATGTGGCGCGGCGTGATGCCGGCAAGGCCCGCCAGATCCTCGACGGTGAAGGTCTCGGCGTAATGGGCGTGAACATAGTCGACGGCGCGGGCGGCGGACGGTGAACAGGCGCGATCCTGGCGTGGCGGCCTGCGATCGCCGTGGCGGCCGAGGCGTGCAAGCCCTTCCAGGATGTCTTCCTGGGCGGCGAGCGGATCGGCGGCCGGCGCCGTCGCGCGCAGGAAAAGCCGCCAGCATTCGGGATCGATGACGACGCCTCTCGCAAATGACAATCCGTCGCCGAGGTCCGCCCTGGCGAGGACAGGTTCCGGCGCGTAAATGCCCGTATAGACGAGCCTCTCGCCGGCGCAGCGGCCGCCGGTGTGGACATCGCCCGGATTGATGACGGTGATGCCGCCCGGTCCGATCGTTTCCATCACGCCTTCCCGCATGAAGCGCATGGCGCCTTCGCGCATGATGCCCAGCATCAGCACGTCATGGGTGTGAGGCGCGAAATGGTGATCGCGAAACGACGCGTCCATCAGGTCGACGGCGGAAAATCCGGGCATGCGGCGGAAGCGTGCGCGGTCGTTCGGCGATTCGAAGGCCGGATCGGACGGAGTTGTCACCATGTCACTTTTCGACAAGACCGGAGGTCCCTTCCCTGCAAGATAGACACGCAAACGGACAAGCGCGATGAACGGCCACGACCTGATCCTATCCTATACCGTGTTCTGCCTGATCATGGCCACAACGCCCGGCCCGAACAACATGATGGTGCTGGCGTCGGGCGTGCGCTTCGGCACCCGGCGGACGCTGCCGCTGATCCTCGGCATCGCCGTCGGCATGGCGGTGCTGTTCGGCGCGACAGGATCGGGGCTCGGCGCGGCCTTCAAGGCATTGCCGCTCTTGGCGCTGGTCTTGCGGCTGCTGTCGGCCGGGTTCCTTCTGTGGCTGGCATGGAAAATCGCGACCGCGGGACCGCTGAAGCAGGATCACACCGAGCTGAAGATCCTCGGCTTTCCGACCGGCGTCGGCTTCCAGTGGATCAATCCGAAGGCATGGGCGGCTGCGATGACGGCGGCATCCACCTATCTTCCGGCGGATGCCGGCGCGGTCACGATCGGCATCGGCGCGGCGATCATCGCGCTGGCGGCACTGATTGCGACAACCATCTGGATGACCTTCGGCCTGCTGATCAGCCGCTTTCTGCACGATCCCCGCCGTGCGCAGGCCTTCAATATCGTGATGGCCGTTCTGCTGCTCGCCTCGACCCTGCCGATCCTGTTCGGGAAACTGGCGATCTAGACCTTCAATGCTCGGTCTCGCACAGGCCGTGGTCGGCGATGACCTGCATGATATTGCAGTCGCCGGCCTGATCGGCATGGCAGTTCGCCTCGATCCGGGTCAGTTCCGCCTCCAGACGTTTCAGCCGGGCGATGCGCTCCCGAATGGAGGCGAGATGCGAGGTGGCGATGCGGTGCGCCTCGTCATGGGGCAAGGCGGGGTTTTCGCTCAGGCGGACCAGTTCGCCGATCGCCTCGAGCGACAGGCCGAGATCGCGGGCATGGCGGATGAAGGTCAGCCGGTCGAGTTCGGCGCGCGTATAGCGGCGCTGGTTGCCGGCGGACCGGTCCGGCGCGTCGATCAGGCCCATCTGCTCGTAATAGCGGATGGTCGGCACCTTGACGCCGGAGCGTCGCGACATTTCGCCGATGGAGAACATTCTTCGGACCTCGCAATATTTCCAGAGACTGGAGAGTCGCATGGGACTCCGCTGACTGCATAGAGGCATAAATGAAAGAGGCGCCCCCGGGGCGCCTCTCTGCCTTCGGGTCAGTTGCCCATCTTCATATTGGAATGATCCATGCCATTCATGGCGCCCTCGCCCATTGGCATCTGCAGCTTGTCCGGCGTCGCGACGAGGAACTCGACCTCGATCTCGCCGGCTTTTTCAAAGCGCAGGGTCACCTTCTTTTTGGCGTCCGGCTGGAGCTGATCCTTCAGCTGCATGAACATGACGTGATAGCCGCCCGGCTTCAGGGTGACTTCACCACCGGCCGGAATTTCCAGACCGTCGACGAGTTGGCGCATCTTCATGACCTCGCCGTCCATCGACATTTCGTGGATCTCGACCTCGCCGGCGAAGTCGGTCGCGCCGCCGATCAGACGGTCCGGTTCCGTACCGGTGTTGCGGATCACCATGTAACCGCCCGAAACAGGCGCGTTGGGCGGCGTCGCGCGGGCCAGCGGATGGATGATCTCAAGATTGCCGATCTTGTATTCATGCGCCGAGGCGGAGGCGGCGAGAACGAAAACGGAAAGAAGCGCGAGCGCGAAAGTTCTGAAAAGTGACATGTCTAATCTCCTGTGATGTCACGATCTGGCCCGTCGCGCCTTGGGCGCAGACGGGTATACGGGTTCGATTCAGGAGATGCAGAGAGGCGGGCCGCGTTTCGACGCGGTTGCGAGTGCGACAGGCGTGACCGGCGGCGCGGCGCGCGGAGGCAGGACCACCGCGAGGACAACCGGCAAAGGCGATGCAAGGGTGGGCGCAACCGGCTGGGCCGGGGCGGCAGAGCCCGCGATCAGACAGAAATCGCAGACGACATGGACATGGCCGGCGTCCCCGCCGGAGACGGGATCGCAAAGATCCGGGACAGTGCCGTCGGGCAAGACATATTGCGCGAGTTCGATCGCTGTCGGCTCGGCCACCGCGGCGCGGTGCGCGAAGGCCGACATGACCATGGCCGCGACCAGCAGGACGCGGAGCCAGACGGCCGATGCACGGGCCTTTCGGGCGAAGACGGAGATCATGGCCACCAACTGACAACTGCGCGGCGCGCCGTCAATCCCGGGCGATTGCCCGTGACGCCACGCCGCAGCGCCTCAACTCCCTCAGAAGCTCGGCGGCTCCTTGCCGGCGACGCGGCAGGCGGAAATCAGCGTCGAGGCCATCAGCATGGCGACGGTCATCAGGCCGACACCGCCGGGCACCGGGGTAATCGATCCCGCGACCTTCTCGGCTTCGTCGAAATCGACATCGCCGGCCACGCGATAGCCCTTCTCGCTCGACGGATCGTCGACGCGGTTGATGCCGACATCGATGACGCAGGCGCCGGGCTTGACCCACTCTCCCTTGATCATTTCCGGACGACCGACGGCGGCGACGAGAATATCGGCCGCTCGGCAGACCGAGGGCAGGTCCTTCGTGCGCGAGTGGGCGACGGTGACGGTCGCGTTCGCGGCGATCAGCAGGTTCGCCATCGGCTTGCCGACGATGTTGGAGCGGCCGACGACGACCGCGTTCAGGCCCGAGAGATCGGAGGTGCCGAGCGCCTTGCGGATCATCACCATGGAGCCGGCAGGGGTGCAGGGCACGAATGCGGAGCCGAGTTGGCCTGTGGTCAGCTTGCCGACATTGACGAAGGAGAAACCGTCGACATCCTTGTCCGGCGAAATCGCCTGGATGACCTTGCCGTCATCGATATGGTCGGGCACCGGCAGCTGGACGAGAATGCCGTGAATGGAGGCGTCGTCGTTCAGCTCACCGATCAGCTTCAGCAGGGCGTCCTCGGAGGTCTCGGCAGGCAGCCGGTGGGTAACCGACTTGAAGCCGCATTCGTCGGCGCGCTTGCCCTTGGAGCGGACATAGAACTGGCTGGCCGGATCCTCGCCGACGATCACAACCGCGATGCCGGGCTGCACACCCGTTTCGGCGACCAGCTTTTCTGTCTCCGCCTTGACCTTGTCGAGCACTTCAGCGGCAATCACCTTGCCGTCGATCCGTTCAGCCATCTCGCCTTCTCCCATCGTGAGATTTTAGGCGGACATTTGCATGGCTTCCCGGAGAAAGAAAACACCCCAAACGGCGAAAACTGACGCAAACGGATCAGAAAGACGTTTTTGTCAGGCGGCCCAGCGGCCACGCTCCGAACGGCGCTGCATCAGCAGTTCGACCATGTCGCGCAGGGCGCGAACGGATTCGCGCAGATCCTCCATTTCCGCATCCTCTTCGGTGGGCATGGCGGGATACATGTCGACCACCCGTTGCGGCATGGCGGCGGGAGCCGGCTGGTGCGCGAGGAGCTGCTGCTGCCATCCCTGTGGCGGCTGCGTGCGGGGCGCGGCATATGGAGCGGTGTGGGCCGGATGCGGCGGCCAGTGCATGGCCGGATCGAATGGCGGGGCGCCGTAGGCCTGCGGCGGCATCGGCCAGCCATAGGCAGGGTGGACCGGCCAGAAAGCGACGGGCTGCATCATCGGCGCCGGCGGCCAGGGAGCATGCCGGGGTAGCTGCTGCGGCGCCGCCTGCAGAGCGGGTTCAGGCGCCTGCGGCTGCGCATAGGCGTCGGGGTGATGCTGCGGATAGGGATACATGGCGCTCTCGGTGTCGGCTGGTTCGGACGTGTTCGGGTAAGCGTCGCCGCTACGCGCGGAGGCGTGCCCGCCGCTCGCCATGCGAACGGCGGAGGCGACAGCATTCGCATAGCCGTCGTCATCGTCCGGTCGGTAAGGTTCGGAGCGCCGGTGCCCGTCATGAGAGCCGCGCCCGAACAGGAAACGCCTGAGGCCCGCGAAGACACCCCTTTCGGCATCTCCGGCGGGTCGGTCAGGCATGTCGCGCATGACCGGCTCCGCCAACTCGGCTCCGGCAGGGCTTTCATGAAGCGGGCGGGCTCTCGCCGCCTCGCGCATCATTCGGGCCTGGCGGTGCCGCTCGGCGGCGGAAACAGGTCTATTGAAACCGCCCTCGCCCGCATGGGCCGGACTATCGAAACGGGTGCGTCGGATTTTTTCGTGGTCTGACATCGTTCACAGCCGCGCGGTGGTTCGAACGGATCCGGCCTTGCAGCGGGGCAAAGGCCAAATCGGGTAAACGAAGCCTAAAATTTCTTGGGTAACAAAAGGTTAAAAACAGGCCGGGCGCGGCAAAAAAACTGCGCTGGCACCGAGCGGCACTGCCCGGTCAGGCCGTCAGTTTCGCCAGGGCATTCGCGAGTTCGGCGTCGATGCGCTCCAGCCTTTCGCGCCGGAAGGCGGCTCCATCGCAATCTTCCACCGTCGCGGTGCGCTGGCCGAGCGCCTGGGCTTCCACCGCCCTGGCGAAACCGTTGGCGCCCTCGACACGCGTCACATTGGCGGGAAGCCGGTCGATGCCGCGCAAAGCCTGCGCGGTGGCGACGGCGGGAAGGCCCAGTTCAAGCGCCTCGACGGCGGCGACCGGGATGCCGGTTTCGGACCGTTCGGACAGCGCGACGACACGGCACTGGCGCAGGAACTCGGTCCGGTCGTCCACCTTGCCGAGAAAGAAGACCCGTTTCTCGCGCGCCTGGAATATGCCCGGCGCGGTGCCGCCAATGGCGATCATCGTGTGCTTATGCAGCTTCGGGACGACGCGTTGCAGGAACCATTCGAGGCGGACGCGGCTCACCGGATCGGACCAGGTGCCGGCCATGCCGACATCGAAGGCGGGAAAACGCAGTCCCGTTTCTTCCGGCGGGTCGGGCATGACGAAGGGCAGAATGCACGCCTTGCCGCTCGCATCGAGACCGAGCGCGGCGCGATCCTCTTCGCTGAAGGTCAGGACGGCGCGCGCCTTTTGCGACAGCCGCCGCTGCAGCACTTCGAGAGCGCGGGCATCGCGCCGGAGCATCAGCCGTTCCGCGACGCTGGCATTGCGCGCGGCGGCCTCGGCGGCAGCGATATGGTCCGCTTGGCGGGCGACGAATAGGAAAGGATGGCGGCTGAAAACCGGCTCGAACGCGCCCGCCAGATCCGTTCCCGCAAGCACGAGACCGTCGAAGGGCTGAAGCCGCGCCAGGACCGCCTCGACATCGGGCTTGGCGGCGGCGCGTAAGCGCACCGATTCGAGCGGCAGGCCCGCCGTGGCCGAAACGGCCAGCGAGCGCAGGCGGCTCGTAAATGGTTCATCCTCGCTTACCGAGACGATTTCGCCCAGGCTCGCCGAACTGTCCACGCCGGAGAGGTTCGCGCCCGCCCGCTTGAAACCCAGCCAGGTGACGTGCGCGCCGGCTCGCCGCAACCCATCGACGACCGCTCGGTCGGCGAGGTTGCTGGCGGAGCCGGTCGTATCCGGCAGAAACGCGGTGACATAGACAAGATGCATTATCGCCCGTTAACACGCAAAAGGGGATTCAGGCCATTCTCCCTTAGCCGATCTTGAAGGATTTCGGCCACGCCGCTATCGCAACCCAGAAGCAGGAGACAGAACATGGCAGACAACGGATCGGTCGTACTCGCAGGATGCGGCAATATGGGGTTTGCCATGCTGCAGGGCTGGCTCGCCTCGGAGGCGTTGAAAACCGAAGACGCCTTCGTCGTCGAACCGAATGAGGGCTTGCGCGACCGCGCTGCCGGGCTTGGCATGACGGCGGTCGCCGATGCGACCGAACTGCCGGACGATCTGGTTCCGGCGATGATCGTTCTGGCGGTCAAGCCGCAGGTGATGGATGCGGTTCTGCCAGCCTATGCGGGCCTCGCCGAGAGGGGCGCGGCCATCGTCAGCGTCGCCGCCGGTATCCGCATCGACCGTTTCGAGAAGGCGTTCGGCGACAAGACGGCGGTGATCCGCGTCATGCCGAACACGCCGGCGGCCGTCGGCGCGGGCATGATGGTGCTCTGCGCAAACGCGGCGACCAGCGCCGGACAGCTGGATTTCGCCCGCACGCTGATGTCCGCCAGCGGCGAGACGGCGGTGATCGAGGACGAGGCGCTGATGGACGCGGTGACGGCGGTCTCCGGCTCAGGCCCCGCCTATCTGTTCCACATGATCGAGGCGCTTACGGACGCCGCGAAAAAGGCGGGCCTGCCCGACGACCTCGCCGCGACGCTCGCGAGCCAGACGATCTACGGCGCGGCGGTCTACTGGAAGAAAAGCGGCGTCGAACCCGGCACGCTGCGCGAACAGGTGACCAGCCCGAACGGCACCACGGCGGCGGCGCTTGCCGTACTGATGGAATACGACCGGCTGACGCAACTCATGACAGAGGCCGTCGAGGCGGCGCGCAAGAGATCGGTCGAACTGGCGGGGTAGACCGGCTTATACAGGAAAACCGCAGGAAGTTCGGGCAAAACATGCCGGAAGGGCTTGACGTTGTTGCGTTTCCGGGAAGGAAGTGCTTGAGACGCCCGAAACATTTACCGGGGCACCATGATCGAGGTCAGATCCGTCTACAAACAGTTCGGCGGCGTCCATGCCGTCGAGAACGCGACGCTTAAAATCGAGCGCGGGTCGATTACCGGCCTGATCGGTCCCAACGGCGCGGGCAAGACGACCCTTTTCAACATCATCGCCGGCAATATCGTGCCGAGCAGCGGACAGATCCTGCTCGACGGGCAGGACGTGACAGGCTTGCCGCCGCATCAGCTGTTCAAGAAGGGACTGCTGCGCACCTTCCAGCTGGCGCATGAATTCTCGACGCTGACCGTGCTCGAAAACCTGATGATGGTGCCGGACCACCAGCTCGGCGAAGGGCTGATGTCGGCCTGGTTCTCCTGGGGCGAGGTAAAGCGGCAGGAGGCCGAGATCCGCGAGCGCGCGATGGACGTGATCAATTTCCTCAATCTCGGCCATGTGGCGGAGGAACTGGCGGGCAACCTGTCCGGCGGCCAGAAGAAACTGATCGAACTCGGACGCACCATGATGGTCGACGCCAAGGTGGTGCTGCTCGACGAGGTCGGCGCCGGCGTCAACCGCACGCTGCTCGGCGAGATCGGCGACGCGATCGTGCGTCTCAACCGCGATCGCGGCTACACGTTCTGCATGATCGAGCATGACATGGATTTCATCGGCAAGCTCTGCAACCCGGTCATCGTCATGGCCGAGGGCACCGTGCTGGCGGAAGGCACGTCCGAAGAGGTTCGCAACAACGAGGCCGTGATCGAGGCCTATCTCGGCCGCGGATTGAAGAACAAGACGCCGCAGGAAATGCGCGCGATGGCCGATGCCAATTCGGAGGGCGACGCCTGATGTATCTCGTGGGCGAGGACATGACCGGCGGCTATGGCGGCGCCGATATTCTCAAGAGCTGCACCGTCGGCGTGGAAAAAGGCGAGATCGCCGTCATCGTCGGGCCGAACGGCGCCGGCAAGTCGACCGCGATGAAGGCCATGCTCGGCATGTTGCGGCTGCGCCTCGGCAAGGTCGTGCTCGACGGCAAGGACATCTCCAAGATGACGCCGCAGGCGCGCGTCGCCGAGGGAATCGCCTTCGTGCCGCAGACCAACAACGTCTTTACCAGCCTCTCCGTCGAGGAGAATCTGGAGATGGGGGCCTATCTGCGCGACGACGACATTTCCGGCACGATGGAACAGGTCTTCACGCTGTTTCCGATCCTCAAGGAAAAGCGCCGCCAGCCGGCGGGCGAATTGTCGGGCGGCCAGCGCCAGCAGGTGGCCGTCGGCCGGGCGCTGATGACGGAACCCTCCGTGCTGATGCTCGACGAGCCGACGGCGGGCGTCTCGCCCATCGTGATGGACGAATTGTTCGACCGCATCCTGGAAGTGCGCGACACCGGACTGGCGATCCTGATGGTGGAGCAGAACGCGCGCCAGGCACTCAACATCGCAGACCGGGGCTATGTGCTGGTCAGCGGCGAAAACTGGCGTACCGGCACCGGCCATGAACTCCTGGCCAATCCCGAAGTCCGCAAATCCTTTCTCGGGGGCTGACGATGCCGGAGGGTACCGATATTCTCAACGCACTGGTGCTGATGACGAATTTCGTCTTCGTGCCGGCGCTTGCCTATGGCTCGCAGCTGGGGCTGGGCGCGCTTGGTGTGACGCTGGTCTTCGGCATATTGCGCTTCGCCAATTTCGCCCATGGCGACCTGATGGCCTTCGGCACGACCATCGCCATCCTGTTCACCTGGGCGCTGCAGGCGCAGGGCATCACCTTCGGCGTGTTGCCGACGGCCTTGCTGGCGCTGATCCCGGCGATCGTCGTCACGGCGGTCGCGGCGATCTTCATCGACAAGGCGGTTTTCACCTTCTACCGGCGGCAGAAAGCGGCTCCGGTGGTCTTCGTGATCGCCTCGGTCGGCGTGATGTTCATGCTGTCGGCGATCGTGCGCTTTATCATGGGCACCGAGGACCGGCGCTTCACCGACGGCGAACGCTTCGTCGTGCGCGCGCTCGATTTCAAGAAATGGAGCGGGCTCGACGAGGGGCTGGCGATCCAGACGACGCAGGCGATCACCGTGGTCGTTGCGCTGATCGTGGTCGTCGCGCTGTTCTGGTTCCTCAACCGGACGCGCACCGGCAAGGCGATGCGCGCCTATTCGGACAATGAGGACCTGGCGCTGCTGTCGGGCATCAATCCGGACCGGATCGTAATGATCACCTGGATCATCGCCGCGGCGCTGGCCACCATCGCCGGCACGCTCTACGGCCTCGACAAGAGCTTCAAGCCCTTCACCTATCTGCAATTGCTGCTGCCGATCTTCGCCTCGGCGATCGTCGGCGGCATCGGCCAGCCGGTCGGCGCGGTCGTCGGCGGCTTCGTCATCGCTTTTTCGGAGGTGATGCTGACCTATGCCTACAAGAAGTTCGCGACCTATCTGGTGCCGGAAAACCTCGAGCCGTCGGGCCTGCTGCAGTTCCTCGGCACGGACTACAAATTCGCCATCTCCTTCATCATCCTGGTGCTGGTTCTGCTGGTCCGGCCAACCGGCATCTTCAAGGGGAAAGTGCTGTGAGCGACACAAGCCTGAACACCGACCCGGAAAAAACCGAGGCCGAGAAGACCTCCGCACCGCTGCCCACCGTGGTGGAGCAGAAGCGGCAAAGCCCGTGGCGCGCGCCGTTCGTCTTCGCTTTGATGGCGCTGGCGCTGATCGCCGTCGGCATGGGTCAGTCGTGGTCGGTGGCGCTCGCCATTTTGAACATGAGCCTGGTCTCCGCGCTGATGGCCATGGGGCTGAACCTGCAATGGGGTTATGCGGGCCTCTTCAATGCCGGCGTGATGGCGTTCACGGCACTTGGCGGCCTTGCGGCCGTTGTCGTGTCGCATGAACCGGTCTGGGATGCGCTGCACGCAGGCGGGCGCGGACTGGCGCTGTCGGCCGTGATCGTCTTCGCCATCATCGCGACGACGGCATTCATCAGCACGCAAATGAAAGGCCGGCTGCGTTCCTTCGCGATCTTCGTCGTCATCGTCGCCGGCTATCTGGTGCTGCGCCCGGTCTTCGGCGGCGCGGTGAACGCGGTCGAGGCGGTGGACCCCGCGCGCACGGGCTTCATCGGCGGCCTCGGTCTGCCGATCATGGCGTCATGGCTCGTCGGCGGACTTTTCGCGGCGGCGGTGGCCTGGCTGATCGGCAAGGTGGCGCTGGGGCTCAGGTCCGATTATCTGGCCATTGCGACGCTCGGGATTTCCGAAATCGTCATCGCGGTGCTGAAGAACGAGGACTGGCTGGCGCGCGGCGTCAAGAACGTCACCGGGCTGAAGCGTCCCGTGCCCTATGAGGTCGACCTGCAGCAGGCGTCCTGGTTCGTCGATCTGGTATCGAGGTTCAACGCCGATGCCCTGGCCAATGCGGCCGATGCGGCGGCGCGCGAGGCGATGCTGCGGCAGATGATGATCGAAGCCTCCAGCGCCTTCGTTAAGATCGCCTATGCGGGCCTCTTCACCGTCGTGTTGCTGATCATCCTGGCGCTTTGCGTCCGCGCGCTGAACTCACCCTGGGGGCGGATGATGCGCGCCATCCGCGACAATGAGGAAGCGGCCGCCGCGATGGGCAAGGACATCAAGGCGCGTCACCTGCAAGTCTTCGTGCTCGGCTCCGCGATCATCGGAATCGCCGGCGCGATGATGACGACGCTGGACGGGCAGTTCACGCCCGGCACCTACAATCCGCTGCGCTTCACCTTTCTTGTCTGGGTGATGGTGATCGTCGGCGGTTCCGGCAACAATCTGGGCGCGGTGATCGGCGGCTTCCTGATCTGGTTCATCTGGGTCGAGGCGGAGCCGGCGGGACGCTATATCGTCGAATTGATGAGCGCGAACATGGATCCCGACTCGCCGCTCTATCGTCACCTTCAGGACATCGCCGCGCCGTTCCGCCTGTTCGTGATGGGGCTCGTCCTGCTGATCGTGCTCCGCTTCTCGCCACGCGGTCTGCTGCCGGAAAAGGTGCGGCACAGTTAGAGACGCTCAGGAGGGTACAGGGACTAAGGCCGGCGTAATCGCCGGCCTTTTCCGTTCAGGTCAGAGCCGCGCGCCTGCGCGCCAGCGTTCCGGGGTGACGAAGCGCCCCTGCCAGAGGCCCAGCGACCGCGCTTCGGCCTCCATTTCTTCCCAGACATAGTCGAGGCCGACGGACCGGTCGGGGAGCGCCCAGCCCGCCGAGATCAGCAACTGGCCGATGTCGCGGCCGGCGAAGTCGTGGCAACGGACTTCCTTGTGTTCGGGCGCGTCGGGCTTCACCAGATCGCAAGTCAGTATCCCGTCGATCATGTCGGCGAGAGCGGCCCGCGCCTGCTCTCCGCAGGAATATTCGGCACCGTCGGCGGCGAGACATTGCTGGCCGATGTCCGGCGCATCGATCGCGTGCAGCCGATAGAGCCTGCCATTGTCGTCGATGAGCGTATTGCCGTCGACGGCCTCCGGATGGGCGAGGAGAACATAGTCTCCACCGGCCTGCGCCGCGCCTGCCAACAGCACCGCCATGACAGCGCCCGTGAATACCCTTGCGGTGTTTTTCATCTGTCTCTCCGAAGTCCTGATTGCCCTTTTCCATTGGCGACGCCCGAAGCGAATGCGGCCTGTTTCAGTGCTCTCTTGTATCCGCTTCAGGCGGTCCTTCCCGTCTCGTTCCGGCCCCGGAAACTTCCGGTTTTAGGCTCCTCATATTGTGAGCCGGCTACACAAAAACTAGCACGGTTTTTGGTGCTTTTCCACAAGTGGGTCGATACGAAATCTTACAGGGCCGCGCGGATGGCAGTTCGGGCGACGACCCAATGCGGGCCAGAAAGCCAACACGCGACGTGTTTTTAATGTCGGAATTACAATGGCTTATTCACGCAAGAGGCATCATGCGCGGACGAAAATCCGGCATGGGCAGGTGTGCCGCAAGACTCCGGCCTGGAAATCGAAAATCCGCTTCGGAGTTTTGTGAAATCCATATGACAAGCGGAAAAAGCGAATCAATTGACGCAGAAAGGCTGGCCCGAGCAAAGGCTGAGGCCGGGCCGCCCTCGAAATTCCGGGCAAAGAAAAACCCCGGGACGCGACAGCGTCCCGGGGGTTCGTATGGAAAAAGCGAAGGAGCGGCTTAGCGCACCTGCACCGTCTTCCAGGCGCCGTCCTCGATGGTCAGCTGCTTGTAGGAGCCCTTTGCTTCGCCGACATCGGTGAACTCGACGCCGGTCGCGCCCTGGTAGTCGATGTCAGTGCCTGCGGCGACGAGTTCGAGCGCCTTGGCGAGCTCGCCGGGGCCGATCTGCTCGCCCGGAGCGTTGGCGATGTCCATGACGTTTCCGGCGATCGAGCCGCGGTCGGCCGAGCCGGCCTTCTGCATGGCGAGGATCATCAGCGCGGCGGCGTCATAGCTCTCGCCCTGGTAGGGGCCCGAACCCTGCGCGCCGTTTTCCTTCGCCATTTCGGCGAATTTCGTGGCGTCTTCGGATTCAGTACCCGGGGCCGTACCGATCACCTTGGCGGCGTCGAGACCCGGCAGGTCGAGCAGCGAGTCGCCGATCATGCCGTCGCCGAGCACGAAGGTGTCGAACGCGCCGGTGTCGATGGCGGCCTGCATGATGCCGCGGCCGCCCTGGTCGACATAGCCGAGCACTGCGAGCGCGTCGCCGCCGGCGGAGGCCAGAGAACCGACTTCGGCGGAGTAGTCGCCCTTGCCGTCCTCATGCGGAGCCGTGATCGTCACTTCGCCGCCGGCAGCCTTGAAGGCAGCCTCGAAGGAATCGGCGAGGCCCTTGCCGTAGTCGTTGTTGGTGTAGGTGATGGCGATCGACTTGATGCCGGCTTCCATCGCCACATCGGCAAGAACTTCGCCCTGGCGGGCGTCGGACGGCGCGGTGCGGAAGAAGAGGCCGTTGTCCTCGATCGTCGTCAGCGCCGGCGAGGTGGCGGACGGCGAGATCATGACGACGCCGTTCGGGATGCCGACATTGTTGGCGATAGCCGTCGTCACGCCCGAACAGTCGGCGCCCATGATGGAGACGACGTTTTCGGAGGTGATCAGGCGCTCGGCGGCAGCCGTGGCGGCAGCCGCGTCAACGCAGGTCGAATCGGCGCGAACCGAGGTGATGGTCTCACCGTCGAGGAACTTGCCGGATTCGGACGCTTCCTTCATCGCCAGTTCGGCGCCAGCGGCCATGTCGGGGGTCAGGGATTCGATCGGGCCGGTAAAGCCGAGGATCACACCCATCTTCACTTCGGCCTGGGCCGCGGCGGTCAGCGCAAACACGCTGGCGGCGGCAAGAAGCAGAGTCTTTCTCATGTTCATGTTACTCCCTAAATCTTCGCCCATCCGGGGGCGCGGCGGATCCGCATCCCTGGTCCGGAAAGCTGACGGGTTTTAAAGCGTACTCGGCATCGCCACGCAAGCGATTTGGGGGCGCTCGGTTAAGTGCGAGGCTTAACGGGACGTCTCCGGACCGCCGGAAAAATGAAAGTCCGGCAGCGACTTGAGCGCCTGGGTGAGGGCCTCACCCCAATTGGCCGAGATGGTCTGGTAGTAGGGATCGTCTCCGGCAATCCGCTGGCTGACGCCGAGCTGCAACTTGCCGGCCTCATAGACCTGCATGTCCAGCGGCAGGCCGACCGAGAGATTGGCCTTGATGGTGGAATCGAAGGAGACAAGCATCAGCTTGACCGCATCCTCGAAGCTCATGTCCGGATCGTAGGCGCGCACGAGAATCGGCCGGCCGTATTTGGTCTCGCCGATCTGGAAGAAAGGCGTGTCACCATTGGCCTCGATGAAATTGCCTTCCGGATAGATCATGAAGAGGCGCGGCTCGGAGCCGCGGATCTGTCCGCCCAGGATCAGCGTGGCGTTGAAAGCGCTGTCGGCCGTCTGGCCGCTCATCGCGTTGGCCTGGATGACCTCGCGCAGCGTCTCGCCGACCTGGCGCGCGGTCTGGAACATGGACGGCGTTTCGAGGATCGACGGGTTGCGGTCTTGCGGCGCCTTGGAGCGCTCGTCGAGCAGGGAGACCACGGACTGGGTCGTGGCAAGGTTGCCCGCCGTCATCAGCATCAGCACGCGCTCGCCCGGCACCTGCCAGGAGAACATCTTGCGAAATACGGATACATTGTCGACACCCGCATTGGTACGCGTGTCAGACATGAAGACGAGGCCCTTGTTGAGGCGCAAGCCGACGCAGTAGGTCATTGAGGCAGGTTCCAGCCCGAATCGCGCTAATCTAAAGCTTCGCAGATCCAAATGGAACTGCTCCGCCGCAGACATCTTGTTAGCGGATCAAGCAGACAAACGCGGCGCGCGCCAGATATCCCGGAGATATTTTTTACGGGCGCCGCGTGACGAAAGGTCACGGGCATTCCGGCGATCCGCTTCGCGGTTATCGCGCCGGGAGCGCGCCTATTGCTGCTGGACCTGCAGGGTGACGACCATGCTTTCCTTGCTGTCGCCCAGCCGCATGCCCGAAATCGGCGCGGCCTCCATGTAGTCGAGACCGGTGGCGACCCGCACGTAGCGCTCGTCGGGGCAGATGCCGTTCGACACGTCGAAGCCGATCCAGCCGATTCCTTCGACATAGGCCTCGGCCCAGGCATGGGCGGCGTCCTGTTCGACGCGGTCGTCCATCATCAGATAGCCGCTGACATAGCGCGCCGGAAATCCCATCAGCCGAGCAGCCGCGACGAAGACGTGGGTGTGATCCTGGCATACGCCGTGGCCGGCATCGAGGGTTTCCTCGGCGGTTGTGGAGGCGCTGGTCCGGCCGGTCTCGTATTCGACGGTACGGCCAATCTCGGCCGACAAGGCGTGCAGCCGGTCGACATCGCCCGAAAAGTCGCCGCCGGCGGCCTTGACGAGCTTGCGGACATTGTTGCCGGCGCGGGTCAGCGGGGTCGAGCGCAGAAACAGCCAGAGCGGGGCGAAGCCGCCATGCATGCCGACGATGCCGGAATTGTCGACCGTCTCGACAACGCCTTCGCAGTGGATAGTGATGTCCGAGCGACCGTCGTCGAAACTGACCAGTTCGACGTGGTTATTGTGCTGGTCGTCATATTCGAGTTGCTTGACGCCACCCTCGATATTTGTCTTCCAGGACAGGACCTTCTGGCCGGCACGCGGCTTCGGCGTCAGCCGCAACTGCTGAAGCGCGTAGTGAACGGGCTCATCGTAGTGATACTGGGTCTTGTGGGAGATGGTCAGCCGCATGGTCTATCCGTAGAACCGGTAGTCCTGTTCGATCTGCCTTCCGAGCCGATTGTTGGCACTGAGAAACTCCTCCAGAAATTGGTGCAGGCCCTGATCGAAGATCGTATCGATCGTGTGGCCGCGCAGCTTCGCCAGAACCTCCTCCGAAAGATCGTGGCAGGGCAGCCGATGCCCGTAATCATCGGCAAGATAGCCGAGATTGTCGACCAGCTTCGTATAACAGAATGCGAGCGAGCGCGGCAGGCGGCGGTCGCGTATCAGGAATTCGGCGATGCCCTTGGGGTTGATGTCGCCCGCATTGAGCCAGCGATAGGCGCGCTGCGCCGAGACCGATCGCAGGATCGTCTCCCACTGCACATTGTCCAGCGACGAGCCGACATGCATGACCGAAGGCAGCAGCACGTAGTATTTGACGTCGAGAATGCGCGCCGTGTTGTCGGCGCGTTCGATAAAGGTTCCGATACGGGCGAAATCGTAGATGTCGTTGCGCAGCATGGTGCCGTGCAGGGCGGCGCGCACCAGCGCGCTCTGCTGGCGAATGGTGCCGAGCGTTTCCGGGAGGTCGCGTTCACGCACCGGGCGGGCGAGCACGTCTTTCAGCGCCAGCCAGCATTCGTTCGTCGCCTCCCAGACCTCACGGGTCAGGGCCGTGCGCACGAGCCGGGCGTTGTTGCGCGCGGCCTCGACGACCGAGAGCACGCTGGACGAATTGGTCTTGTCGCGCAGCATGTAATCGGTGACCGTGCTGGCGTCGGCCTGGTCATGGCGCTCGAGGAAGCCTTCCTGCACGCCGGCGGTCTGGATAACCGACATCCACTCGTCCTCGGCGGCGGCGGAACGTGTCAGGGCGATACGGAATCCGGCATCGACCAGGCGCGCATTGTTCTCGCTGCGCTCCAGGTAACGAAACATCCAGTAAAGTCCGCCCGCGGTCTTGCCGAGCATCTATTCCTCCAGCACCCAGGTGTCCTTGGTGCCGCCTCCCTGACTTGAGTTGACGACCAGCGACCCCTTCTTGAGAGCCACACGGGTCAGCCCGCCTGGCGTGATGTTGATGCCGTTCGGCGAAACCAGCACGAAGGGGCGCAGGTCGACATGGCGCGGCGCCAGACCCTTCTTGGTCAGGATCGGCACGGTCGACAGCGACAGGGTCGGCTGGGCGATGTAATTGCCGGGCTTGGCCTTGAGCTTTTCGCGGAAGGCGGCGATTTCGCGTTTCGAGGCGGCAGGGCCAACCAGCATGCCGTAGCCGCCGGAGCCGTGCACTTCCTTGACGACGAGTTCGTCGAGATGTTCGAGCACATAGGTCAGCGAATCGTCGTCGGAACAGCGCCATGTCGGCACGTTCTTCAGGATCGCTGTCTCGCCGGTGTAGAACTCGACGATGTCGGGCATGTAGGAATAGATCGCCTTGTCGTCGGCAATGCCCGTGCCCGGCGCATTGGCGATGGTGATGCCGCCGGCACGGTATACGTCCATGATGCCCGGCACGCCCAGCAGCGACTGCGGATTGAAATTCAGCGGATCGAGAAAGTCGTCGTCGATGCGGCGATAGATGACGTCGATCGGGGTGTAGCCGCGCGTCGTGCGCATGGCGATGCGCCCGTCAATGACGCGCAGATCGTGACCCTCCACCAGTTCCGCGCCCATCTGGTCGGCGAGGAAGGCGTGTTCGAAATAGGCCGAGTTGTGGATGCCCGGCGTCAGCACGGCGACAACAGGCTTGCCGTCGCATTTGTCCGGGACACAGGCCGAAAGCGAGCGGCGCAGGTTTTTCGGATAATCGCTGACGGGCTGGACGCGGATCTTCGAGAACAGCTCCGGGAACATCTGCAGCATCGTCTCGCGGTTCTCCAGCATGTAGGAGACGCCGGACGGCGTGCGGGCATTGTCCTCCAGAACGTAGAACTGGTCTTCGCCGGTGCGCACGATGTCGGTGCCGACGATGTGGGTGTAGATATTGCCGGGCGGGGCGACGCCGATCATCTTGTCGAGGAACGCCTCATTCTGGGCGATCAGCTCGACCGGGACGCGGCCCGCGCGAATTATTTCCTGGCGGTGATAGATGTCATAGAGGAACGAGTTGATGGCGCGCACGCGCTGCTCGATGCCGCGCGAAAGCCGCGCCCATTCCCGCCCCGAGATGATCCGCGGCACGATGTCGAACGGGATCAGCCGCTCGGCGGCCTCTTCCTGACCATAGACGTTGAACGTGATGCCGGTGCGGCGGAAAAAGGTTTCCGCCTCCTTCGACTTCCGGTTCAGCCGTGCGGCGTCCTCTTCGAGGAACCAGCCATGATAATCGCTGTAGGGCGAACGGGCCTCGTTCTCTCCAACCAGCATCTCATCGAAGATACTTTTCGCGCTATCCATTCCCTCAAGACTATGTTTTTGCGCATAATACGCAAGTGGGCATCTGCATGACCAACGGGCAAGCAATAAAAAAGGTTGCACAAATTATCGGCAAGCAGCCCGCTTGCGCGCCAGAGCACGGACGCAACGTAAGTATGGAACTCGTTAAAAGGGTTCCGCGAACCGGGAGGACTTCATGATCTGCGAAATCGTCACCTTTCCCGCTCCCGCGGGCGCGAATCGCGAGGCGATCGTCGAGGATGCGCGCCACGTCGTGGCGCGCTGGCAGGGGGAAAAGGAATTGGTACGCAAACACTTCGTGTGGAGTGACGACCGCACCACGCTGAAAGGCATCTATTTCTGGACGTCGCGCGCCGCCGCCGAGGCGTCCCACAGCGAAGAATGGTTGCAGCAGGCGGAAAAACGCATCGGCACGCGCCCGACCATCGACTATTTCGACGCCTTCATGATCATCGACAACGCGGCGGGAACCGTGACGGAATATCCGGAGGACGGCGCGGACGCGTGAAAATGGCGAGCTTTACGCCGCCTGGCAATCGCTGCACAGGCCGCGCATCTCGACAGTCGTCTTGCGCGGCTTGAAATCGGCTGACCTCGTGATCGTGTCGAGCGCGTCGACCAGGGAGCTGTCGGTGATTTCCGCAACGGAGCCGCAATCGTCGCATATGGCGAATGCGACGGCTTCATGGGTTGCGCAGCCGGGATGACGGCAGGCGACGAAGGCATTCAGGCTTTCGAGGCGGTGCACCATGCCGAGGTCGAGCAGTTTGTCGAGGGCGCGATAGACCTGCAACGGAGCGCGCAGCCCCTCTCCGTTGAGACGGTCGAGAATGTTGTAGGCCGTCAGCGGCGCGTCGGCGCCCTCCAGCGTGTCGAAGACGAGCGACTGGTTACGGGTCAGGTCGGATCTCGCCGCGTGCGCATGCTCGTGATGATGGTCCCCGTTCATGTCCTGCCCTCCTGCCGTTTTATCAACCCCCTGACCGGTATCAGGCCGGCGACGAAAATCGCAAGCGCCGTGACGACGATCGACGGGCCGGACGGCGTGTCCCATTCGAGCGATGCGAAAAGCCCGCCGACCACGGCGGCGACGCCGAACAGCGCCGCATAGAGCGCCATCTGCTCCGGCCCGGCTGCGAAACGCCGCGCGGTGGCCGCCGGGATGATCAGCAGCGCGGTAATCAGCAATACGCCGACGATCTTCATGGCGATCGCGACGACGATGGCCAGCAGCAGCATGAAGACGACATTGGCGCGTTCCGGCCGCATGCCTTCGGCCGCCGCCAGTTCGGGATTGACGGTCGCGGCGAAAAGCGGCTTCCACACCCAGGCGAGCACGGCGAGGACGAACGCGCCGCCGGCATAGATCGCTGCGATATCCGCCTTCGAGACGGCGAGAATGTCGCCGAAGAGCAGGCCCATCAGATCGATGCGCACCCAGGTCATGAAGGCGAGCGCGACGAGGCCGAGCGCCAGCGCCGAATGGGAGAGCAGCCCGAGCAGCGCATCCGCCGACAGGCCGGCGCGGCGCTGCAGCCACAGGAGCGACAGCGCGACCGTCATCGAGACGACGAAGACGGCGAGCGTGACGTCGATTTCGAGCAGGAAGGCAATGGCGACGCCGAGCAACGCGGCATGCGAGAGCGTATCGCCGAAATAGGCGAGCCTGCGCCAGACGATGAAGCAGCCAAGCGGGCCTGCGACGAGCGCGACGCCGGTGCCGGCGACGATGGCGCGGACGAAGAAGTCATCGAGCATCGGACGCGTCCCCCTTCCCGGTTTCCTTGTGCCCGTGATCATGGTCGTGATCATGGCCATGGTGATGGCCGTCTTCCTCGAAGCAGTGATCGGTCACCGTGCCGTCGGCATGGCGCACACGGCCGTCCGGCAGATGGGTGTGGTCATGATGATGCTGGTAGACCGCCAGCTGCGCCGCGCCCCGCGCACCGAAAAGCTGTCGGTATTCAGCGCTTTCGGCGACGACCTGCGGCGTGCCGTGGCAGCAGACATGGCCGTTGAGGCAGATGACGCGGTCGGTCGCGGCCATGACGACATGCAGGTCATGCGAGATCAGCAGCACGCCGCAATGCAGATGGTTGCGGATGTCGGCGATCAGTTCGTAGAGCGCGATCTCGCCGGAAAAATCGACGCCCTGCACGGGCTCGTCGAGGACGAGGAGATCGGGGCGGCGGGCGACGGCGCGGGCAAGCAGCGCGCGCTGGAATTCGCCGCCGGACAGATTGCGCACTTCGGCGTGGGCGAGATGGGCGATGCCGGTCGATTCCAGTGCGGCGGTCTTCTCCTCGCGCGACAGCGGATTGGTCAGCGTCATGAAACGATCGACGGTCAAGGGCAGCGTCCAGTCGACCGCGACCTTCTGCGGCACGTATCCGACGCGCAGGCCCGCGGCGCGCGTGGCGCGGCCCTCGCTGGGCGCCAGCACGCCGAGCGCCATGCGCGCGGTCGTCGATTTGCCGGAGCCGTTCGGCCCGATCAGGGTGACGATCTCTCCGCGCTCGACCTCCAGGTCGATATCGCGCACCAGCCATCGGCCGGCGCGTTCGACGCCTGCCTTGTCCAGGCGCACCAGCGATTGCGGCATCTGCAACACGTTTGGTCCTTTCGGTATCGCGAATAATTCGCGCGGCTTGACGACCGCGTCAATCTCAGTTTATTCGATAACGCGATGTAATGATATAACATCACCTACCTCATCCGCAATGCTTTGCAAGGACACGTTATGAAGCGCTTTCGGACATTTCTACTCGCCACCGCCGCGCTCGGCGCCACCGCCTTTTCCGCGCATGCCGACGTCAATGTCATCGCCTCGATCAAGCCGGTTCAGTCGCTGGTGGCTGCGGTCATGCAGGGCGCCGGGGAGCCTTCGCTGATCGTCGAGGGCGCAGGGTCGCCGCATACCTACAGCCTGAAACCGTCGCAGGCGGCCGCCTTGCAGAAGGCCGATCTGATCTTCTGGGTCGGCGACAATCTGGAAGCTTTTCTCGAAAAACCGATCTCGACGATCGGCAACGCCAAGTCGGTCGAATTGATCGACGCGCATGGGCTGGAGACGCTCGGTTTGCGCGAAGGCGGCGCCTTCGAGGAACATATGCACGACGGCGAGCATGCGGACGAAGATCATGACCACGAAGCGGAACATGCCGAGAGCCACGAAGACGACCATCACCACGACGAAATCGACATGCATGTCTGGCTCGATCCGGTGAATGCGAAAGCCATGGCGGATGACATCGCGGAGGCCCTTTCCGAGGCGGATCCGGACAACGCGGCGCTCTACAAGAAGAACGCGGCAGACCTCTCCGCGCGGATCGATACGCTGACGACGGAGCTTTCCGCGGAACTCGCCCCCATCAAGGACAAGGGCTTTATCGTGTTCCATGACGGCTACCAGTATTTCGAGCACCGGTTCGGCCTTTCGGCGGCGGGCTCGATCACGGTATCGCCGGATGTCATGCCGGGCGCGGACCGGATCAGGCAAATCCAGGCCAAGATCGGCGAATTGGGCGCGACCTGCGTGTTCGCCGAACCGCAATTCGAACCGAAGCTTATCGCAGTGGCGACCGAGGGTAGCGACGCGCGCTCCGGCGTGCTCGATCCGCTGGGCGCGAATATCGAGGCGGGGCCGGAGCTCTATTTCACGCTGATGCACAACATGGCGGAATCATTCTCAACCTGCCTTTCCGGCGCCTCGTAATAAACCCGAGAGCCGGCTCGGCTTGAAAGTGGACTGCTGACGACTGATAACTGTGACCAAAGGCCGGGCGGCAACCGCCCGGTCGCCCTTTGCCGACGGATGCGGGGCTGGCAGGCGCGCCGCGTCGTTCTTATATATTCCGAAATTGTAATATCTTCGGAGCCCTGTCATGTCCGACCGTCACCAAGTGGTCTGCCCGTCCTGCGCGGCGGTGACCCGCCTGCCCGCCGCAAAGCCTGCCGAAAAGGCGAAATGCGGCGTCTGCCACGAGCCGCTCTTCTCCGGCCATCCGGCCAATGCGAACGGCGCCATGTTCGAAAAACAGATCGCGCGCAGCTCGGTCCCGGTGGTCGTCGATGTCTGGGCGCCGTGGTGCGGCCCCTGCCGGATGATGGCGCCCGCCTTCGAGAAAGCCGCGCAGGAACTGGAGCCGGAGATCCGCTTCCTGAAACTCAATTCCGACGAGGAACAGGCCGCCGCCGGCCGGCTGGGCATTCGCGGCATCCCGACGCTGCTGCTCTACCGGGACGGCAAGGAAGTGGCCCGCCAGTCCGGCGCGATGTCCGCGGGCCAGATCACGGCGTGGGTGCGGCAGCATATGCGGGTGGGGGCTTAGGCGATCACGACAAGTTCGCCGTCAGCGGCGCAGCGCTTCCACGAGGCGGCCGACCTCGATCTGGCTTCGTACGCCCATCTTGGTCATGGCGGACTTCTTCTGGTTGCGGACCGTATGGATGCTGACGGATCTCTCGTCGGCGATCTCGCGCGGAGAGAGGCCGTCGGCCAGGCGGATAACCGTCTTCATTTCGTGCGCTGTCAGGCTGTAACGCTTGCAGAGGGCATCCAGCGGCGAGCGATCCGACGCCCGGCGCGACGAAACCGTGACCAGAAAGACGGGCTCGTCCGCGCTGAACAGGAGGCCCGGGCCCGGATAGGGCAACAGGTCGGGCATCACATGCGCAATGCGGCAAGTGTGGACTTCCTTGCTTTCGGTGTCGGTCAGTTCGAAGCTGACGGGGTTATGCAAGTCGGATGCGGCAACCTCAGACAGATTTCTCTGGAAGATCCGTTCATACGGCCATTGCGCGAAGACGAGCCGACCAATCATATCCCTGCGCAACAGACCGCCGTTTTCCAGAGCCATCTCGCCGTTGCGGTCGGCATGGACGATTTGGCGATCGCCAGTCACGGCAAAACAGCCAGATGTGACCGGATCGGTAGCGCCTACATGGGCCTGCTGTTGTAGCGCCCGCCCGGTAATCGTGCGCATCATCTCGAAGGCCTGCTGAAGATGCGGCGCCAGCAGCGCCATGAGCTCCATCCATGGCTCTTCGAGGCGGTCCAGGTCGCGGCTGCGGATATTGCCGCCGATCGAGAAAATCCGACGGTTTTCCTTGAACAAGACCACGCCGCCGCCGCCGAGAATATCCTCCTGCGGCTTGACCCAGTCGTTATACCATTCCGTCCTGTAGAGCTCTTCGTGCGAGCAAACAGATCTTCCGAGCGTCGGCACGCCGACCTTGCCGGCCAGCAAGCGGTCCGCCCAGACATTCTTGGCGAAATAATAGTCGTGATAGCTCCGCATGAAATCGGGATCGTAGCCTGACACGCGCGCACCAAGATCCGTATTGGTCTCGAGGTCACAGCCGAACATCGATGTGCGGACACCACCGTAAGTGCATGCCAGCCTGTCGAGGAAGATATCCCACTTCGTCTCGTCGAGCGCCGCGCCGTAGATCAGCGAGGTGAGTTCACTGAACTCCCGCATTCCGATCGCCATCCACGCCTCCTTCCGCCTCCGACCTCCTTACCGAAACCGGCTTGGAATTTCGGGTTCAGGTCCACCCAGTCTGTAAGTATATACACGAAGACATCATCCCGACCGAGCCCTTATATAGTCCAATTGGGTCATGAACCGGCGACCCTTTCGCGGTTAGTCTTACCCTAACGGCCAAACCGGCCACCACCCTGGTCCGCATCTGCAGGGTGTGCTCGCGAATGCGGCACTATCCAGTCAGCCGCTCTTGCCGCCTTGCCCGATGCCCCGTGGCAAGGCGGCTTTTTTCTTGCGTATACGCGCCGAATATGCGGCCTTCCAGAGAACGCGCCTTCTCCCCGATGAGGCGGGAATGATGCGGCCCGCACAACCTAATGTTGTGGTTATGACCCATCGTTCGTTCGAATATGGCTTGGCAGGCCCGGACTCAAACGGTTAGCCTGACCCCCTATTCCGGAGGCTTATTGGAGGGGCAATCATGACAACCGGGAAATTTCGAAAGATTGCCGGCGCGGCGGCGATCGTCCTGGGCTGCGGCCTGCAGACAGTCTCCGCGCAGGAGGCCGGCGGCGATGGCGCGCAACAGGCTCCCGCCTGGCGGACTCAATGCGCCGGGTCGGCGCGCACCAGCGCCGCCCTTGAATGTTCCATGGAGCAAAGGCTGGTGCTGGAAGGCGGCGGCCAGTTGCTGGCGCGGATGCTCATTCGCATGCCTGCCGATACCAAACGGCCGGTCTACATGATCCAGGTGCCGCTGGGCATCGCGCTGCCGGTCGGCCTGCGGATCAGCGTCGACGGCGCGCCCGGTCAAAATCTCGGTTTTCAGACCTGCGACCAGGCGGGATGCTATGTGGGCGAACCGTTCCCGGACGACCTGCTCAGCGCCATGAAAGCCGGCAACGTCGTCTCGATCAGTTTCGAGGACAACCAGAAGCGGCCGATCAAGCTCGATTTCTCGCTCAAGGGCTTCACCAAGGCCCTCACCGACATCAGCCCCGCCTGACCGCTTCCCTTGATCGCGGACACGCGGTTCGCGATCAGAACGGCAGCGACAATTTGAGATCGCCGCTATAGGTCTCGGTCGTCTTGCCGAGGCGCGCGCTTGCCATCGCCCTCACGCTCAGGCCCGGACCCGTCACCATGTCGAATCCGAGGCGCAGGTCGAGCGCGGTATCGTCTATCTTGTCATCCACCGTAAAGGGCGCGGCGGACGGCTCTCCCGCGAATGTACCGGAAAGGCCGGGATCGCTCCCGACCGGGACAAAGAGAACACCCGCTCCCGCGAAGGGCCGTACGACTGTTCCCGCATCCGTGGCAATTTCCGCTCCGAGCTCCACGCCCGTGTTGACGGTCACCATCGTATGCGCCGGCTGGGAGACATTGACGTCGAGCGGGCTGTCTCCGCTCTCGGAGAAATCGCTGCCGAATATATGCGTTACGCCGAGATCGAGATGCGGGCGCAAATAGGCGGTCTGGTTTCCGAATGTGTGAGAGATCCGGCTGTGCGCCGACAGATAAGCGAAGTCCTGGGTGCCGTCGTCGACGTAGCTTGGGCCGAGCGGCAGGTCGATCGCGCGCTGGACGTTGTAACTGTCATAGCCGGCCGCGAACGTGCCCGCGAGAACGGTGCCGCCAAAAACGCCCTTGAGAGACGCACCGGCGAGATAGCTGATACCGGTGGACTTATCCAGGCTGCCGGAGTTGCTGGTTACGTTCTCGATCGACAGACCGAAACCCGCCCGTACATGCTCGGAGACAATTCCCTGCGCGCCCAGGCGCCATCCGTATCGATTGCTGGAAAACGACGTGCTCGGCATGTCTGAGGATTTGTGGCTGCTGCTGCCGGTTGCCGCGATCCACATGCATTCGCTTTCGGCGTTGAACTTGTAAGGCCCGTCCATGACCTTGCAGCTGAGCAAAGCGTTGGAGAAGTCCATAACTCCGTAAAGCGATGCGATCTGATTGCCCAGATAGGGTGCGGGGTCTAACTCATCGATAATCGCGGCATACTCGGTGAGATCCTGGATATCGAACAACGCCACGATCACCGGCTCGAGCGCCGCGGATCCGCCCGCCAGCTGCAACCTGTTGATATATTCGCCGACCGCCGCATCATCCGCGTCCAGGCCAGCCGGCGCGAAATCGATGCCGTAATCGAGAACAAGGTCGGTCGCGTTGGACGAAAGCGAATAATTGGCGACCGCGCTGACCGGCGCGTCGAGGATAAGGCCGTTGTCCGTCAGCGAAATATCGGAGCGCGCCAGCAGAGCCGTATGCTGACCGGGCTTGGCCGTGCCGATGTTGAGAAGCGACAGGCGAACCGTGCCGTCGAAGACGATCGTGTCGGCTGACATCAGCGTGTCGGCCTCGGCGGGGACCAGCGGCGAAACGGTCGTCAGCGAGGTTCTCGAGAGGTCCATATCGACGCCGTAGACGCCGGTCGCGGTCTGGGTGAAGCTGCCCGTCATGCTCGTCGACATGACCTTGCCGTCGCCGCCGGGCGACATCCAGCCGCTGTTCGAGACCGTTCCGCCGGAGCCGGCGAAAGCGTATCTGCCGAAATTGAGCGTCGCGCCCGCCTGGTTGGTGAAGCTGTTGACGCCAACGCCGAGATCGAAAGAGCCGGTGACGGTGCCTGCATTGGTGACCGTCTCGGAACCGCCGAGATGGGTCGCGTCGCTGCCGCTGGCGAAGATCGCGTAACCGTCGTCGACGCCGTCGAAGGTGGTGATATGGCCGTTGTTGGTCAGCGTGTTGGCGTCGCCGTCAGTGATCCAGACGCCAACGCCGAGGAATGTATGCTTGTCGTCGACGACGAGGCTGCGTCCGCCGGCGACCACCGTGTCCGCGCCGTTGATCGTGACGGCGATGTCGCCGTTCTTGTCGTTGTCGACGGCGACGCTCTGCGCGAGGACGCCGACAGCGCCAAGGCCGCGCTTGGGAGCATCGAGAGTTCCGTCGTCGTCTGTGTCGAGGATCTGCGCGGTGAGAACCGAGCCGTTCACCGTCACATTCACATTGCCGGCCTCGCCCGCGTGGGTGTTGCCGGCCGTGCCCGCGGCGCTCTGGGCGAAAATGCCGGCCGCGCTGTTGCCGGCAGTCTTCACGGTTCCCGTCAGATCCACGGTCACGACACCGGCGTCACCAGCGTCTCCGGCGCTGCCCAGTTGATAGCTCAGGACATCGGTGACGTTGCCGAGATCGCCTAGGACGCCGCCGCCGCCGCCCACCGACTGCGCCATGATCGCCGCGGCGCTGTCGCCATGGGTGACGATCATGCCGTCGAAATCGACCTCGACCTTCGCGCCGCTGCCGCCATTGCCGCCGCTGCGGCCCATGGCAAGCCCCGCGCCGATATTCATCGCCGGCACGCTGACGGGGCCCTCTTTCATGGCCGACGTCATCACCCGGTTCACGTTGCCGGCCATGCCGCCGCCGCCGCCGACGCTCTGCGCAAAGACGCCGTGAGAGGCCGCGCCGAATGTCTGGACGAGGGCATTGCCCGTCTGCGTGACGGTCACAATTCCGCCGTTGCCGGCCGAGCCGCCTGCGCCGCCGAGCCCCAGCAGCCCGGTCGCGCCCGACACGCCGGTGCCGCCGATACCGCCGCCGCCGCCCACGGACTGCGCCAAAATGGCGATCGAGTTCGCGCCATGCGTCGTGACGTGGCCGGAATTGTCGATATCGACCACCCCGCCGTCGCCCGTCGATCCGGCCGAGCCGCCGACCGCCACCTGAATGTTCTTGTAGGTCTTCAACGACCCGTATTTCGACGTGATGATGGAGTCGGCGCCCTTCAGGTTCAGGATCCCGCCGAGCCCGACGGTTCCGTTGCCGCCGTCGCCGCCGCCACCGCCCACGGACTGGGCGTAGATGCCGTGTGCGGTGTCGCCCGAAGTTTCGATTTCGCCGGAATTGTCCACCGTGACCTTGCCGCCGTGGCTGCCGGTGCCGCCATTGCCGCCGATGGTCGCGGCCAGCGAAAGGTTGTTCTTGTTGGCTGTCTGCCCCTCTTCGGGCTTCGTTATGATCACCTGGTAGGTATTCGCCCGTCCGCCGACGCCGCCGCCGCCGCCCACCGACTGGGCCTGGATGCCATGGCCGCTGTCGCCGCCGGTCATCACTTTGCCGGTATTGGTGACGACGACCTCTCCGCCGTAGTTTCCGTCACCGCCATTACCGCCGATCGTGACATCCGCGACGACGGACCGCGAGGATTGATTGGCGGAATCCGTCAGCATGCCGACACCGTTGACACCGCCGCCTCCATCGCCGCCGCCGCCGCCGACCGATTGGGCGAAAATGCCGGTCGCGGCGGTGCCCATCGCGGTGACCGCGCCGTCGTTGGTGACCGTGACCGTGTTTCCGAAGCCGCCGTCGCCGCCCGCTCCACCGACCGCGACGCCGACATTCAGCGTCTTCGATTCCTCGTCCTCCGTTCCCGAGGACTTGCCCAGCTGCGCCGTCACCGCGAGGCCGCCATTACCGCCGCCGCCGCCGATGGACTGAGCCTTGATCGCGTGGCTGCCGTAACCGTTGGTCAGGATCGCCGCCAATTCATGGTTGGTGATCGTGACCGTGCCGGCGCTGTTGCCGGTTCCGCCGCCGCCGCCGACGCTGACGCCGACCGTCGCGCCGACATTCGAGGATCCGGTCATCTGCGCGGCGACCGACAGGCCGCCATTGCCGCCCGAGCCGCCGATGGATTGCGCTAGGATACCGATGGAGTCCCTGCCCCAGGTGGTGATTGCGCCGTAATTGTCCACGGTCGCGGACATCGCGATATTGCCGTCTCCGCCAGCCCCGCCGACGGAAACGCCCGTCGCGCCGGCCGACTCCGAGAAGGCCAGGGTACCGCTCACGGCCATGCCGCCATTGCCACCGCCGCCGCCGATCGATTGCGCCATGACGCCGATGGAATTGTCGCCGTGGGTCGTGATGTCCTGATAGGCCGTGACGGTGACGACACCGCCCTTGCCGCCCTGGCCGCCGGGGCCGCCGATCGCCACGGAGACATCGACGGAAACCTCGCCGCCAAAGCCGAAGGCGCCGGACATGGCGAAGCCGCCATCACCGCCGCCGCCGCCAACCGACTGCGCATGAATGCCGTCAGCACCGTCTGCGTGGGTGACGATCGCTGCGGCCGTGTTCGCCTCGCCGGCCGTGACGGTCACGGTGCCGCTGTCGCCGCCGCCGCCGCCGCTGCCGCCGACGGCAACGCCGACCGACGCACCGTTGCCCACGGTCATCGAGACGCTTCCGGCAAAACCGCCATTGCCGCCGCCGCCGCCCACCGACTGGGCGTAGATCGCATGCGAATCGAGGCCGAAGGTTTCGATGCCGCCGTAATTGTCGACCGTGACCGTGCCGCCCGTGCTGGCCCCGCCGCCCTGGCCGCCGACCGAGATCGCCGCCGCGCCGCCCGGCATGTCGGGGATGGACACGCCCAGCGCGCCGGAAATCGCATAGCCGCCATTGCCGCCGCCGCCGCCGACCGATTGCGCGAAAATTCCGTAGGATTTGCTGCCGAAGAGTTCGGTGACAGTCTTTCCGTCGACCACCGTGTCGACCGAATAGCCGGTGGTTATGTTTCCATGGTTCGTGAGTTTGACCGTGCCGCCGTTGGAGCCGCCGCCGGCCTTTCCGCCGACCGCGACCGACACGCCGATCACGCCGCCGGAACCGGACAGCGAGGAGCCGCCATTGCCGCCGCCGCCGCCGATGGACTGGGCGAGAACGGCGGTCGCATTCTTGCCGCGCGTCGTCACGTCCGTGGCGTTGCCGACGGTAACCTCGCCGCCCTTGCCGCCTGCGCCGCCCGTGCCGCCCAGCGACACGCCGATGCCGCCACCGCCCACCGAAAGCGAGCCCGCCACGCCGCCATTGCCGCCGCCGCCGCCGATGGACTGCGCGAACACGCCGACAGAGCCGTCGCCTGCCGTGGACACGAGGGCGTCGGGCTGGCCACCAGCCTGGGTATTGACGACGACTGTCTTGCCGTCGCCGCCTTCCGAAGCGCTGCCGCCGAGCGAGACCGTGCCGGACATGCCGCCAACCGCCCCCGCCGCCGAAAAGCCGCCATTGCCGCCGCCGCCGCCGATCGATTGCGCCAGGATCGCGTGGGACAGATCGCCCTTGGTGATCACGGAGCCGGCTGCGTTCACGGTCGCCGTGTTGCTGGCGCCGCCCGCGCCGCCACTACCGCCCACCGCAACGCCAACATTGTAGGAGCCGCCCACGGACGCCGCCACGGAGCCGCCGCCATTACCGCCGCCGCCGCCAACCGATTGGGCGAAGATGCCGATGGATTGGTCGCCGGAGGTCTGGATGAGGCCGTTCTGGTTGACCGTGACGGCATTGGACGCGCCGCCCTTGGCGCCGCTGCCGCCGACCGAAACGCTTGCGTCGAGCGTGCCCGCGCCGATGCTCGTGGCAACCGCGAAGCCGCCATTGCCGCCGCCGCCGCCCACCGACTGGGCCTGAATACCGTGCGAACGGTCTCCGGTCGTCACCACGGAGGAACTGGCTAGATCGGCGACCGTATCGCCGTCGGCGAGCGGGTTGTAGGAGACCGTCCCACCCTCGCCGCCGATCGCGCCGCCGCCGCCCACCGCCACGGAGATGCTCGGACCGCCGGAATAGGCGTTGCCGCCATTGCCGCCGCCGCCGCCCACCGATTGCAGGAAGACACCGACCGAGCCGTCTCCCGGCCCGCCCACATCGCCGCCGGTCTTGACCGAGCCGCTGTTGTAGACTTCGACCTTTCCGCCATTGCCGCCGGACGAGCCATGGCCGCCGACGGAGACGAGCGCGCCGGAACTGCCGCCATTGCCGCCGCCGCCGCCGACCGACTGGACGAAAACGCCGAAGGCGTCGCTGTTCGTGGTCTCGATGGAGCCGCTGTTGCGCACCGTGACAACGCCGCCGGTCGAGGAGCCGCCGCCAGCACCGCCGACCGCATAGATGCCGCCCGAGCTCGAGCCGCTGCCGGCGCCCGCGCCGATGCTCGATGCGTTGATGCCATAGGCCGCTTCGCCCGTGGTCAGGATGGATCCGGCATTCGTGACCACCACCGCGCCGGCATTGCCGCCCTGACCGCCCTTTTCGCCGAGCGCCGCGATGCCGGTCGGCTTGCCGCCGGTGCCGCCATTGCCGCCGAGGCTCTGGACGAAGACGCCGTGGCCGAGCTTGCCGTGGGTGGTGATGTCGGAATGAATGCCGAGATTGATGGTGATCTCGCCGCCTGCTCCGCCCGCGCCTCCATGGCCGGCCTTGGAGGCGAACAGGCCGAAAGCGCCGCCGCCGTCGCCGCCCGCGCCGCCCTTGCTGATGGCGTTGATCCCGTAGCGATGGTCGCTCGTCGCGTCGACGGTGACCTCGCCATTGTTGTTGATCGCGACCGAGCCGGCATCCCCGCCGTGATGCCCGTCATGGCACCACGAATAGACAAGCACCGAATGGCAGCTGCCATTGCCGCCTTTACCGCCATAGGACGTGACCGAGATGCCGTAGGCGTCCGTGGTCGACAACCCGCCATCATTGCCCGGATACGGTTCCCGGTGCGTCAGGGTCAGGCTTGCATGGACCGTTTCGCCGGGATCGTCGGGCGTTCCGGCCAGGTATTGCGCCAGCTCGTCGCCGGTATAGCTGGTGCCGTTGATGGAGAAGTCGTTGTCGCCCACCACGATGATGTAATAACCATCCGAGAGAACGGGCTGGTTGTCGCTGTCGGCGACGACATTCTCGTCCTTGCCGTCGATCTTGACCGAGACAATGTTGCCGAATGACGTCGAAATGCCGTCGCTGCCATTGGCTCCGGTCTGGTCCAGCTCGATCCCGATTTTCGACGGATCGACCACTGTCACGCCGGGCGTCGAACCCGATACGGTGACCGTGGTGACGTGGGATGTGTATCGGATGCCGGCTTGCGGCACATCGGGGCAGTCGGCCGTCGAGCCGTTGACGACGCAACCCTCATTCTCGGCGCGGGCGGAGCCCGACATTGCCAGATAAGGCAATGGCATTCCGAAGACGGCGACAAGCACGGGAAAAACGGCGACGGGCAAACGCCCGCGAGGGGCCACCCCGCCAGCGTCAATTCCTCCTCCAGCAGTCAGATCACGCCGATAATCGGCAACAAAATTCCGAATCAAACCGCCCACCCTCGTGCACAGGCTGGTCATGATTTGAATTCAAATCAACTTTGAATGACGCGAAGCCGCGAAAAACCGAAGTTTTCGGGACAATAGGACCTGCCGTATCCACAGCGCGCACGGGACAGGGCGGAAACGAATACTGCGGCTTCCGAGCTTGATGGCGCCCGGGGGCGGATTCGAACCACCGACCTGCCGGAGAAGGTTCGGGTCTGTTTTCAACGTGATACCGATCGTGGCGCAATGTGACCGGCCAACGCGAAACGACTGCCGTCTTGTCTAGCTGCAGTCGTCCGCGAACACCGAACGTCATGTCCGGCTGGTATGTCAGCGCAGTTTCCTGAGCATTCGGCAGAACTGGACCAGGTCCCGTTCGTAGCCGCCGGTACTTGCGAGCACCTGCAGGCAGGTCTTGCGGATACGCGCCTGCTCGCTGCCCGACATGTTGTTATAGGCGGCCAGCACGCTTCCTCCTCCACCGGAGGCTCCGCCGCCACCGCCAGTGCCACCGCCGGTTCCACCACCGACACCTACTCCCACACCGACGCCAACGCCTGAACCGCCACCGATGGATACATCGACATCTGCGTCCACACCGCTACCGCCACCGACGGACGCAGTGACACCAGCATCCACCCCGTTACCGCCACCGATGCCGGCAGAGGCGCCCGCGCTTACGCCGCTATTGCCTCCCAACGATGCCGATGCACCGGCGCTCACACCGCCGTTGTCTCCGCCACCGACAGATGCGCCAGCGCTTACGCCACCCAACGACACACCCACATCGAGCGCATGGGCGGCCGGCAAGGAGGTCAACGTCATGACCGCCATGGCGGTCGTACCGACGAGAATATTTTTGAGAGCACGCTTCATAACTACCTCACTAGTTTGACGATGCACGATTGCCTCCCGAGAAAAGATGCAAATATATATCCGTCACGCAGGCGGCATAAATGCCAAAAGACTAGAGATTTTTATAGTTATTTTTGCCCATCCTAAGGCATTCACTTAATCATGCTTCCAGAACAGATGTATAGATGCAATTGAAATGACTCTTATCGAGCGATTAAGATTAACCGCGGGCTTCGCCGATCCTTCGACTTTTAACGAATGCCAGCGCATCAGGCCTGTCCGGCAATTTCCCTGAGCACGTCGTCTGGCATGGGACGATGCAGTTTCGCGGCTTTTGCCGGCCGGCCGTCAGCCAGGCCTCGTTTTCTTCCTGTGTGGCAGGGATAACGGGCATCGCCTTGGGATGGATCGGCGCGACGACCTTCATCTCATAAATCAGGAAGCCGTATGTGTCTGTGGAGACATGGGCCTCTTTTTAGCCTGCGCGCACTCGTGCAGACGCCACCGAAGACGAAGAGCGGTCAAAATACGGAAAGGTTATCTGTTTTAATGGTGCCCGGGGGCGGATTTGAACCACCGACACGCGGATTTTCAATCCGCTGCTCTACCCCTGAGCTACCCGGGCAATCACTTCAGACAATCGTCGTGAAGGCACCTTCCGGGGCTGCGCCGCCGGAAAGTGCGCGGGTTATAGCATGTGATTTTGCGCTGGCAAGCGCCAATTTCCCGTTCGCGCGACAGGCTGCCGTCAGGTGCGGTCCGGCAGCATCCCGCCGCCGTTTTCGCGCTTTTCCTGTTCCTCGATAATGCCGAGGAAGCGGCGGAAGAACTTCTCCATCCGGTCCAGCCCCTCGTCGAACTCCTCCTCGCTCGGCACCGCGAGCGTGCGGTCGGCCTTATCCTCGAGGCGCGAGATGCGCTCCTCCAGCCTGTCGAGCGCATCCTGGAAGGCGGCGCGCTCGTCTGCGGCGAGCTTGCAGACGATCTGGCCGCTCTTTTCCGTACAGATCGACATTTCGCCGGTGGCCGTGTCCATGCGGACATAGCCCTCCGCGGTCTTTTCCATCACGTAACGGCCGTTCTCGGCGGATGCCGGGGCGGCGGCGAGCAGCGGGGCGATTAACGCCGTGGCGGCGAATTCGCGGCAGGTAAATCTCATCGCGTCGTGTCCTTTCGCGTCATGTCGGCGTCCCTGTCGCCTGCCATAGCAGATAATTCGGCGCGAATTGCGACAGTCCGGCGGAAAGACGCGCAAGAAACTTGTCCGTATCGCCGCTCATGGCTTTTTTCGCCGGCCGGCCGGGATTAATGAGCGGGCATGGACCGGATCATCTACAAGATCGCCACACGCGACCAATGGACCGAGGCCGAACGGGCGGGGGCGTTCGCAGGCGCGCCGATCGATATCGCCGACGGCTTCATCCATTTCTCGACCGCCGACCAGATGCGCGAAACGGCGGCGAAGCATTTCGCCGGGCAGGAGGATCTTCTGCTTGTCGCAGTCGACACGAAGGATTTCGGCGACGCCCTCAAATGGGAGGTCTCGCGCGGGGGCGCCCTCTTCCCGCATCTCTACGGACCGCTCGATCTCGCCGCCGCGATCTGGGTCAAGGAACTGCCGCTTGGCGAGGATGGCGCGCATCAATTCCCGGAGATCGAGGGATGAACCCCGCGACGCTCTGGTCCTGCGCCGGACGCTGGCTGAGCTTCCGCTTCGAGCCGGAAGCCGCGCATCGCATGGCGATCGCCGGGCTGAAGAGCGGCATGCTGCCGGTGCGGGCGGCGGCACAAGATGCGCGGCTGTCAGTGACCACGTCGGGACTGACATTCTCGAACCCGGTCGGCGTCGCCGCCGGCTTCGACAAGAATGCCGAGGTGCCGGACGCAATGATCGGCATCGGTTTCGGTTTTACCGAAATCGGCACGACGACGCCGAAGCCGCAGACGGGCAATCCGCGTCCGCGAATCTTCCGCCTTGCCGCCGACCATGCCGTCATCAACCGGCTGGGCTTCAACAATGAGGGCCATGACGCCGCCTTCGACCGATTGGTCGCGCGGCGCGGCCGGGGCGTCCTCGGCGTCAATATCGGCACCAACAAGGACGCCGAAGACCGCATCGCGGACTATGTGACGGGGCTGCACCGCTTCTATACGCTGGCCGACTATTTCACAGTCAACATCTCCTCGCCGAACACGCCGGGGCTTCGCGACCTGCAGGGCCGCGAACAGCTCGCCAACTTGCTGGCGCGCCTCGCCGAGGCCCGCGCGCAGGAGCAGGAGACGCACAAGCGGATAGTGCCGGTGTTTCTGAAGATCGCCCCGGACATCACTGAGGAAGGGCTCGACGACATCGTCGCCGAAGTGACCGACAAGGGGCTCGACGGGATGATCGTTTCCAACACGACGCTGTCGCGCGCCGGCATCGTGTCCGATCCGGGCGAAGCGGGCGGCCTCTCCGGCCGGCCGATCTTCGAGCGTTCCACCATCGTGCTCGCCAAGACCCGCCAACGGCTCGGCCCGCTGAAAACGCTGATCGGCGTCGGCGGGGTCGACAGCGGCGAAACCGCACTCGCCAAGATCGAGGCCGGCGCGGATCTGGTCCAGCTCTATACCGGGATGATCTACAAGGGCCCCGGCATCGCCAACGACATAAGGCGGGAGTTATCCGCCGCGCTCGATAAAAGCGGCACTGCGGCGATTACGAATCTGCGCGATGCGAAGATGAAGGATTGGGCGCAAAAGCCCATTCCGGCCTGACCCGGTCCGCACGGCGGTGATGCGCCGCCAGGCATGCGCTTTCAGGGCTTCTTGACCGTCGATCCATTCAGAGCCTCGACAAGACCGCGAACCTGATCGCGCAGCCGGGTCACGGATGCTTCGTCGATTCCCAGGCCGTCCGCGAGAGCGCCGGGCACTTTCTCCGCCTCCGAGCGCAGGTCGCGGCCTTTGTCCGTCAAATCGACCAACACCCGCCTTTCGTCCTCCGCGTCGCGGGTTCGGCTGATCAGGCCCGCCGTTTCCATGCGCTTGAGAAGCGGCGTCAGCGTGCCGCTGTCGAGATAGAGGACGTCACCGAGCGATCCGACGCTCCGGGGCGCTTTCTTCCACAGGACGAGCATGACGAGATATTGCGGATAGGTGAGGCCCAATTCGGCGAGGATAGGCCGGTAGAGCCGGTTGAGCAGGTTCGAGGCCGCGTAAAGCGGGAAGCAGACCTGCCTGTCGAGGTCGAGAGGATCACCGTCGTCAGGCAGGTCCATGTCTTGCGTCCTCAGTTCGTCGCAACCGTGATGGCGACATCGATATTGCCCTTTACCGCGTTCGAATAGGGGCAGGCCGCATGCGCTTTTGCAACAATTTCCTCGGCCTTTTCCTGATCGACGCCGGTGATCGTCACATCGAGCGCGACCGTCAGCACAAATCCGCCCTGACCGTTCGGCTCCATTCCGACCGTCGCGACCACGGCGATATCGTCGTCCTTCACCTTGTCTGCCGCCGAGCGCGACACGTGGATGACGGCATTCTCGAAACAGGCGGCGTAGCCGCCGGCAAAAAGCTGCTCGGGATTCGTGGCGTCACCCTTGCCGCCAAGCGCTTTGGGTAGGGCGAGCGGAAGGTCCAGCAACCCGTCGTCGCTCTTGATCGTTCCGGCGCGTCCGCCGACCGCAGTGACCTTCGTGCTGTAAAGCGCGCTCATTCAATCGTCTCCATAGTTATATTTGCTACAATCATATTGCGCACAATATAATATTTATCAAGAGACGGGTTTCGAATTTGCGTCGATGATCGTTTGAGGGGACAAATCTCCGTCAGCGCCCCTGATCGGGGCGGCCGGCTAGAAGTAGCCGTCTTCCAGGATATCCTTCAGCCGGTATCCGACAAGGTTCCGAAAGATTTCGACGACAGGCATCGGTTGCATGAAGACGGTCGTCGACACCATTGCCCCGTCAGCGTCGAAGTCGATCATCCCCGCCATTTCCACCGGAAATCCGACCACATTCCCCGTCCAGTAGCTTACCCGTCGGGCGCCGCCGCCGAGAACCGGGCCGAGATTGCGATGTCCGTATACTGCCGAAGCATGTCCGATGACGGTCCTGACCAGCTCCGCGCCGCGCGGCTTGCGGCGGAGTATGGGGCTGTTGAAGACCGCGTTCTCGGCGACCGGAAACGGGAAATGCGGATCGACGGGTTCGGACGGGTCGTAGTCGGGGACCCGGTCAACCGTTTCCGCCAGATCCCACTCGCCCTGCGGCGCGAGCGCGCGCAGGCGATCGCGCCAGCCGGCAAGCTCATGGACGGGGCGCAACATGATCAGGATCTCCGCGATCTTCGGGCCGGCAAGAAGCGTCAGCGTGCAGCCTTCGATCCGCCCGTCTTGCGTCCGCCAGATCAGCGCTTGCGCCGTCTCGCTTCGAAAAGCCTCTATCTCTTCGGTCTCGACACCGACGGTGTTGCGCATATCCTCCAGAGCGGAGAGCACGGCGGCGGGGCCATGTACGGCATCCATGCGGAAGGGATGCCTGAGTATGACATCGCTGGCCAACAGTCCGGCGTCGGCCGCAAAGCCTATTTCGTTTCGGGTCATTGTGTTCATCCTCAAGTCAGGCGGATGCGAGGAAGCGGATAACGTCCTCGGCGAAGCGCTCGGCATGTTGGAAATGGAACGCGTGCCCGGCATCCGGATAAATGGCGAGTTGCGCGTTCGGGATCGCCCGGACCAGCGCCAGGGAATTTTCGACTGCGAAGGCGCGATCCTGATCGCCATTCGCAACAAGAACGGGAACGGCGATATCGCCAAGCCGCTTGAAGGCGCCGTCCTCGCCCTGGAAAAACTTTCGCGTGGCGATGCCCTGTCCGGCGATGGTCTCCATCGTGGTCTTCCGCGCCGCGCCGGCCGCAGGATCGCCGCCGCCGATCCGGGCAAGCGACGCCATCCCGGCAGCATGGCTCGTCTCGCTGTCGGCGTAGAAGATGAACAGCATCTCGTCCGGCGTGTTGCTATCCTTCGTGGCGATCGCCAGCCATTCGTCGGAAAGAGGTATCGCTCCCTTCACCGCGAAGCTCGGCGTGGTGCCGGCAAGGACGACGCCGCCCAGCCGGTCGCCATGTTTCGCCGCGAGGATCTGTGTGGTCATGCCGCCCATCGACCAGCCGAGCGCGTGCGGTTTCTCAAGGCCGAGCGCGGCGGCCAAACCAATCGCGACATCGGCCGCGCCCTCGAGCGTATCGGGCACGGTTCCGCCGCTTTCGCCCACACCTGCATTGTCGAAGGTGATGACCCGGTGGTTGGCGGCGAGCGCGGCGATCAGCGCCGGATCCCAGTCGGCCATCGCCGCGCGGAACCTGTTGAGCATGAGCAACGGTCGTCCTTCGCCCTGACTGCGCCAGGCGATCGGCGTGCCGTTCACATCGGCTATCCGGGTTTCGCGGCCGGTTGGGGGCTCCTGGATATGAAGGGTCATGTCGGTTTCCTTTCTTCTTCAGGTGACAATTTCGATGGCGACGGCGGTCGCTTCGCCGCCGCCGATGCACAGGGAGGCGACGCCGCGGCTCAGGCCACGAGCGCGCAGGGCATGCAGGAGCGTGACCACCAGCCGCGCGCCCGTGGCGCCTATCGGGTGGCCGAGCGCGCAGGCGCCGCCATTCACGTTCAGCTTTTCACGCGGAATGCCGATATCCCTTGCCGCCGCCATCGCGACGACGGCGAAAGCCTCGTTGATCTCCCAGAGATCGACGTCGTCCGGCTTCCATCCCGATTGAGCCAACAGCTTGCGGATGGCCGGAATCGGCGCCGTCGTGTAGCGGTCGGGCGCTTGCGCATGGGCGGCCTGTCCGGCGATGCGCGCAAGAACGGGCAGGCCCAGCGCTTCGGCCACCGGCATGGGCGCAAGAACCAGCGCGGCAGCGCCATCCGCATTGCCCGAGGCGCTGGCAGCGGTGATCGTGCCGTCTTCGGCAAAGGCCGGACGCAGCTTCGGTATCTTCGCGCTGTCCAGTTGCCCGGGCCGCTCGTCCGCGAAGACATGCGTGTCGCCCTTCCGTTCGGGAACCGTCACGGGGGCGATCTCCGCCTCGAACGCACCGCTCGAAAGCGCCGCCTGGGCCCGCTCCAGCGTTTCGATGGCAAAAGCATCCTGATCCTTCCGGGTAAAACCGTATTCCCAGGCGGTGGCCTTACCGAACGATCCCATGGAGCGGCCGGCCTCGTATGCGTCTTCGAGGCCGTCATGCATCATGTGATCGACGAGTGTCGCCTCCCCGCTCTTTCGTCCGCCGCGCAAGGCAGCAAGCAGATGCGGCGCTCGGGACATCGCTTCCATTCCGCCGGCCACGATGAGGTCGGCGCGGCCCAGGCTCAGCAGGTCGGCCGCCGTCATGATCGCCTTCATTCCAGAGCCGCAGACCTTGTTCACCGTTGTCGCGCCGACATGATCCGGCAGCCCGGCGAAGCGCGCCGCCTGTCGCGCCGGCGCCTGCCCCTGCCCCGCAGGCAGGACGCATCCCATCAGCACCTCGCCGACGCCGGTCGGATCGACGCCGGCATCCTCGAGCGCGGCCGCGATCGCGGTTGCCCCGAGCATGGGTGCCGGCACGGACGCCAACGCGCCGGTGAAGGCGCCAAGGGGCGTCCGCCGGGCGGAACAGATCACGATAGGGTCGGTGGCGGTCATGGCGGGTCTCCCTGTGCTGTCGTTTTAGATTATGATTGTAATCTTTATGCGTCAAGATTAGATTGCGAATATAATCTTATTGCCGAGGAGACCGTCATGCGCGTTAGCCGGGAAGTCGCTGAAGAAAACCGGAAAAGGGTGGTCGAGACGGCCGGCCGGCTGTTCCGCCAACACGGGTATGACGGGATCGGCGTGGCGACGCTGATGAAGGCGGCCGGCCTCACCCAGGGTGGTTTCTACAAGCAGTTCGAAGACAAGTCGGCGCTGGCGGCGGAGGCGACGGAAGCCGCCCTGGCCGAGAACCGGAAGATGTGGGAGGACGTCATTGCCGCGTCTGATGCCGCACCCGGCGAGGCGATCGCCAGCTGGTACCTCTCGCCATCGCATGTCGACACGACGGCGGAAGGATGTTGCTTCGCGGCTCTGGCGGCCGAAGCGCCCCGCCAGGGCGAAAAGGTTCAATCCATTTTTCGCGAAGCATTGGAGGCGAGTCTCCAGCTACTGACCGGCCCGGACCGGGACCGCGAGGAGGCGATGCGGCAATTGTCCACGATGGTCGGCGCCCTCGTGCTGGCGCGCGCCGCGGGTCCGGACGCCCTGGCGAAAGAGTTTTTGGACGCAGCAAGACCGAAATCCTGAGGCGCAATGCCGTTCTTGGCGACCGGTTCTGGTTAACCGCCGGTTACCCGCATTCCGACCATGGTCCGACCGGCTCAAGGAATTGGTCCGACGCCGGGTCGCAGTGGTCCTGCGACCGTTAACAGGCGGGGCCGGGCTTTCTACCGTCAGCGGCGTAGAGATTCGCCCAAGACGGAGGAACGACCATGGAAATACAAAGAAGAAAGCTTCTCGCAACCAGCCTGACGCTCGGCCTGGCGCTGGCGATTACGGGCATGCCGATCCATTTCGATCCCGACAGCCATGCGCTGAAGGCCGGTTACGACCCGGCTTACGCCAAGGATGACGGGGACGACGACAGCAGTGACGACAGCGACGACGATGACGGTGGCGACGACGGATCGGATCACGATTCCGGCGACGACCACGGCGGCGACGATGATTCCAATGACGATAACGGCGGCAAAGACGACGGGCCCGATCATGACGCCAACGACGATAGCCGTGATCGAACAAGCAACCGGAGCAGCAGAAGCAGCAGCACGAGCAGCTTCTCCCAGTCTGACCGCACGGGGCGTGTGCGAAAGGCCGAACGCCATGGAGGCAACATCGAAGTGAAGTTCGCGGATGGCTGGAAGGAAGAAATCGAAAACGGCCGCTATGAACTCAAGGACCCCGCCGGGCGCACGGTGGTCGAGCGCGCTTCGACGCAAGCCGATTTCAACAGACTGAGCCTCGCGTTCCGCTGAGCCGCTTGATGACGGGGCCGGACGCTATGTCCGGCCCCATTCTTCCCGGGCGAGCACGGCGGCCTCGACCCGGTTTCTGACCGCCAGCTTCTGCAGGATGCCGGTCATGTAATGCTTGACCGTCTTTTCCTGCAGGTTGAGCTTCAGGCCGATTTCCTTGTTGCTCATTCCTTCGGCGACCAGCCTGAGGATCTTTTCTTCCCGGCTGGTCAGGCTCGCAAGTCCGGTGCCGTCGCGCGATCTGGGCCGGCTCATGGTCACCAGCAGCCGCGCCGCGAGCGACGGAGTGACATAGGAGCTGCCCGACGAGACACGGCTCAAAACCTCGGCCAGTTCGTCTCCGCCAACGCCCTTGAGGACATATCCGCTCGCCCCGGCTTCCAGCGCTCGCATGATGTCGTCGTCGCGCTCCGACACCGTGAGCATGATCGTCTTCGTCGCAACATCCATCGCGGCGATCGCTTCGGCCGCCCTGATGCCGCCACCGGGCATCGAAATGTCGAGAAGGGCGATATCCGGACAATGGGTACGAACCAGTTCGATCGCCTCGTCGGCGGATGCGCCCGCGCCGCAAATCTCGAACATGCCGCTCTCTTTCAGGCTGGCGACGACGCCGTCTCTGTAAAGCGGATGATCGTCGGCGACGATTACCTTTATCTGCCCGCTCATAGGCTCGCCCTTTCCCCGGTGTCGACCGTCATTTCAAGCGTGCTGCCTTCCTCCGGTGTCGTCTGGAAGGACAGGCTGCCTCCGAGGCTCTCGACGCGCTGACGCAGCCCCGCCAATCCGAGGCCGCCGCCGGGAACCGTGCCCCGGGCCGCCGGCGAGGCACCGGACGGCGGCACCCGATCGATGACGGACAGGACAAGTTTCGTTCCCGCGTTTCGCATCTGCACGCTCACCTCGTTTCCCGGCGCGTGCCGGAAGGCGTTGTTCAGGCCCTCCTGGACAAAACGGTAGACGGTAATCCTGATCGACTGGGGCGCGTGCTGCCCGATTGCCTCATCGATATCGAGATCGAGGTCGACGGATATTCCCGTGCGATCCTCATGGGTCGCCGCCACGCGCTCGACGATCCCGACCAGCGGAAGGGTCTCAATATCGGGCATTGAGAGGCCGCTGCATATATCGCGAATGTCGGTCATCGCCTCGCCGAGTGCATCGCGCAGAACGCCGATTTCGCGCGCCCGCACTTCCCGGTCCTCGATCCGGGCGAGCCCGTCGATCTTAAGCGCGGCGAGACTGACGAGCTGCGCCGGCCCGTCGTGCAGATCGGCGCTTATGCGGCGGAGATATTGCTCGTTCAACTCGGCGCCTTTCGCCGACGCGCGCTGAACACGCTCGCGCAGAACGGTGTTCTGGTCCGCGATGCGCTGCATCTCGTGCATGCGTATGCCCAGCACCTCTCGCTGACGGTCGATCATGCGGCTTCCGCGCAGGACGATTCCATAGAGCGAGAGCGCCATCAGAAAGGTGGTGAGCCCGACGACGATCCAGCTTTGCCAGAGCAGATCCCGCAACGAGCCCTGAAGGACCGTGGTGTCTTCGTAGAATTCGGCGACCGCGATAATGTCGCCCGACCAGTACTCCCGGACCGGCGAATAGATTTCGAGAAACGGCATGTCGCGCGCCCGCTCGCCGGAGCTTTCATCCTCGTCGAGCGCGTCGTACTCGGCCATGACGTTTCCCTGCCAGGCCGCCTGCAGGCTGGGGGAAGGCTCGAAACGCTCGCCGGTGATGTCCGAAACGCTCGACCAGGCGACATAGCCGCCGGGCTTCCAGATCTTGATCGCGATGACCCGATCAGAGAGCGCCGGGCTCTGAAGCATTTCCTCGAGCGCACGGACCGGACCCGGCGACAGCGTGTCGCTGCCGGCCAGTTCCTGCGTGAGAGGCGCTATGAAGCTGTCCATCAGCAAGGCGGTGGCTTGCGCCGTGTTCTCGATGACATGCGCCTTGAGACGTTCCGTCATCCAGAAGCCGATGATCGCCATTCCCGCGATCATCACCACGCCGCCCGCCAGCGCAAAGCGGGTGGCCAGGCTGAGCTTGCCAGCCATTTCGCCAAACAGAGGCACCCGCCGGAAGGAAGATGCGGGGGTTTCGGCAATTTCCGACATGGAATCACCGTATCATGGCGATCACGCCGATACATCGGACCAAAGTCCGTAGGGTAACGTTATGCCCTCACGGAATGCGGCCCGGAAAACAATCTCTGCCCAAAGCACCCTCAACGTGATAGTCCGCGCCTTTCAGAGAAAGTGACCATCACGTTGACTGCCGACCCGAACCCGACTTCCCCGACCGATACCATACACCCGGCCCTTGCCTCCGCCCTGGCGGAAAAGGGCTACAGCCAGCTGACGCCAGTGCAATTGGCGATGACGAATGAAGCGCATGGCGAAGCCGATCTGCTGGTCTCGGCGCAGACCGGCTCCGGCAAGACGGTCGCCTTCGGCATCGCGATCGCGTCGACGCTGCTCGGAAACGCCGAGCGCTTCGACGCGGCCGCCGCGCCGCTCGGCCTTGTCATCGCGCCGACGCGCGAACTCGCCATCCAGGTGCAGCGCGAACTCGAATGGCTCTACGCGGCGACGAAGATCAAGATCGCGACCTGCGTGGGCGGCATGGACATGCGCACGGAACGCCGCGCGCTCGAACGCGGCGCGCATCTCGTCGTTGGCACGCCCGGACGCCTGCGCGACCACATCACGCGGCGCGCGCTCGACCTGAGCGCCATTCGCGCCGTGGTGCTCGACGAGGCCGACGAAATGCTCGACCTCGGTTTCCGCGACGATCTGGAATTCATCCTCGGCGCGGCGCCGGAAGAGCGCCGGACCTTGCTGTTTTCGGCGACGGTGCGCCGCGGCATCGTCGAACTGGCGAAGACCGTGCAGAAGGACGCCGTTCGCGTCGAGACGATGGCGACCACCGAACAGCATGCCGACATCGAATACCAGCTGATGCTGGTGCGCCGCGACGAGCGGGAACACGCCATCATCAACACGCTGCTGGATTCCGACTCGAAGAGCGCGCTGGTGTTCTGCCACACGCGCGAAGCGGTCCGCCACCTCACGGCGCGGCTTGCCAATCGCGGCTTCTCGGTGGTTTCGCTTTCCGGCGAGATGGCGCAATCGGAGCGCTCGAACGCGCTGCAATCCATGCGCGACGGACGCAGCCATGTCTGCGTGGCGACCGATGTCGCGGCGCGCGGCATCGACCTTCCGAACCTCGATCTCGTGGTCCATGCCGACGTGCCGAGCAACCCGGAAACCCTGCTGCATCGCTCCGGCCGGACCGGTCGCGCCGGGCGCAAGGGCGTCTGCGTGCTCATCGTTCCGGAACACCGACGCGGCGCGGCGCAGCGCGTCCTCTCATTGGCCAGGCTGACGGCGACCATGCGCGCCGCGCCCGGCATTGCCGACATCGAGGCGCGCTACCGCCGCCAGATCCTCGATGCCGCCGTCTCGGCCGCGCAACCGTCCGATCAGGAAGCGGAATTCGTCGCCGAGCTGCTGGACAAGGTCGGGCCGGAGCGTCTCGCGACGGCGTTCCTTCGCCAGCAACTGGCTGCCCGCCCCATCCCCGAGGATCTTCTGCCGCTTCCGCCCGAGGCGCTTGAGAAAAGGGGCCCGAAACGCGACCGCCGGTCAGGAGAGGAATTCGCGCCGTCGCGCGAGCCGCGCCCGGACATGCAGGGCGGCGTCTGGTTCACCATCTCGCTCGGCCGCAAGCACCGCGCCGATCCGAAATTCCTGCTGCCGATGATCTGCAATGCCGGCGGCGTGACCAACCGCGATGTCGGCGCGATCCGGATCGAGGCCGCCGAAACGCGTTTCGAGATCGCCGCCGACAAGGCGGAGGCCTATGCGGAGCATCTCAGGAAACCGGGCAGCCTCGAAAGAGGCATCCTCATCGCCCCGGCCGGCGAGCCGCAGGGTAAGCCGTGGCAGGACAAGCCCAGGGACTCGAAGCCGCGGGACGGGAAACCGAAATTCAAAAAGGGCGGCAAGCCGGACTACAAACAGAAAGGCCCCGCGGGAGATCGCGGCCCCGCGCCGAAGCGCAAGGACAGGAAGCCGAAGCGGCAGGGGTGATGAGGGGGCGCGAAGTTCTTGGGCGATCGGCGGCGGCGGCGGCGGATTCGGATTCTGTGGGATGCGAAGGTGAAGGACTGGTCGGAGAAGGCGATCCCGGGGAGATTGACCAGGGCCGTGAGGCGGTTCGCTAAGTTCTGGCCGCGTGTGGGTAGTCCGGGTTTGTTCGAGACTTTTGGATTCAATTGGCTTCGCGACGCTGCAAGCTATTGCTGACGTGCAAGCAAAGCCGATCCATCAATTATCATAAGCAAAAGAAGCGGACGTGGCCGTTTAGCTGGCGCGGTGAGATAGGGAAGCTCGTTGCGCCAGCATCGTAGCCACAGTAGTTTCGGCTTAACGACGCGGATAATGTGACAAGGAGAACGTAGTTTCGTGACCGAAGCGATGCCAATTACGCCGGCGGTTGTAACTTGGGCGCGAGAGCGTGCGGGGTTTTCTGTCGATTCCCTGATGGCTGATTTTCGGAATATCGCGCAGTGGGAAACAGGAGAAGCATTCCCGAGCTACCCTCAGGTCGAGAGGATGGCGGAGAAGTTCAAGGTGCCGGTTGCCGTGTTCTTTTTTCCTGCTCCGCCAGATTTGCCGCCTATCGAAGAGACCTTCCGAACGCTTGGTCCTGACCAAATAGCAGAAATACCGCCGCGCATTAGGTTACTGCTACGCAAAGCGCGGACATTCCAGATGGGTCTTGAGGAGCTCAATGGCGGCCAGAATCGAGCCGAACGCTTGATCACGCGCGATCTTGCCTTCCAACCTGACGACCGGATCGAACAAATCGCCGCTGAGGTTCGCGATTATCTAGGCGTTACAATGGAACAACAGTTTGCGTGGGGCAGCGTTGGCACGGCATTGGAGGAATGGCGCAACGCACTTCTTCGCGTCGGCGTCTATGTCTTTAAGGATCAGTTCCGCGAGCCGAACTATTCCGGGTTCTGCCTCTACGATGACGAGTTCCCAATTATCTATGTGAACAACACCACCGCCAAAACCCGACAGATTTTCACACTGTTTCACGAACTGGCGCATCTTCTGTTCCACACCAGCGGGGTGGACACGAGCGGCGACGGTTTCGTCGGCGAGCTTGGTGGGGATAACCGGCGTATCGAGGTCATCTGCAACAGCATGGCGGCACATTTTTTGGTGCCGGCTGAGAGCTTCAACACCGCCTTTGCCGGTCGCGCCCCAACCGAAGCTACGGCGACTGAGCTAGCACATCTTTTCAGCGTCAGCCGGGAGTTAATCTTCAGGAAATTCCTCGACCGCGAACTGGTCTCTCAGGCCGAATACAACCAAGCCGCGCGGCGCTGGGCAGAGCAGGCCCAACGTGGCACCGGGGGGGACCACTACAACACGAAGATCGCCTATCTCGGGACGGAGTATATTAATCTGGCGTTTCAACGGTTCTATCAAAACCGTATCGATTCCGATCAGCTCGCCGATATACTCGACACCAAGCCTAAGAATTTGACCCGCCTGGAAGAATACGTCTCAAGGAGAGCCTCTTGAGCTATGTCTTCGATACGAACGCATTCTCTCAGCTTTTTCACAGCTACTATCGCAATCGGTTCCCGACTCTTTGGGAACAATTTGACGAGTTGGTCGAGAACGGGGAGATCACATCGACACGCGAGGTCGCCCGGGAAATCGAGGGAGATCGAGTAGTTGCTTTGCGCGAGTGGGCTGCCAACCAACGCAGCCTGTTTCCAATGCCTGACGCTGACGAGGCACGATTGTCGGACAGATATTCGAGGTAAGACACTTCCTCCAGATTATCGAGCAGCAGAAGCTCTTGAAGGGCGGCCTTAATGCGGACCCGTTTGTGATTGCGCGCGCTCACTCTATAGGCGGAACAGTCGTGACGCTGGAAGGGGAGCCGCCGGGCGGTGCAAAAATTCCGAACATATGCCGACACTTCCGGATTCCATGCGTTAATCTGGAAGGTTTCATGGAGCGGGAAGATTGGACCTTCTGAAGTCGGGATTGGATCGGTGCCGTGACTTGGTGAAGTCCGCTTTACTCGCTTATCTACCGGTGGACGAGCCGTCCCCCGCCCCCCTCACCCAAACACCGTCCGCGCCTTTCGCGGCAGGATGGCGAGCAGCATCAGGCCACGCGCGCCGAGGAAGACGTTGAGCGCAAACCACAGGCCGTGATTGCCCCAGACCGGCACCAGCATGAACAGCAAGACCACGAAGATCGCCAGCGAGGCGAGCATCATGTTGCGCATGTCGCCCGACCAGGTGGCGCCGATATAGACGCCGTCCATCTGGAAGGCGAGAACGCCGGAAACGGCGGCTATCGCCGCCCAGAAGAGGAATTCCGTCGCCTCTTCGCGAACGCCGGCCGCGGTCGTCATGAAATGGATGACCGGCTCGCCGAACAGGAAGACCGCCGCGGTCGTGAATCCGGCGAGCAAAAAGCCCCATACGCAGGTCAGCTTCACCGCGCGCCAGAAAGCCGGGCGGTGATTGGCGCCGATCGAGCGGCCGACGATCTGTTCGGCGGCCGTGGCGAAACCGTCGAGATAATAGCCGGCGATCATATAGAAATTCATCAGAATGGCGTTGGCGGCGAGTGTAACCGCGCCGAACTGCGCCCCCGCGCGGGTGAACAGCCCGTAGGCCAGAAGCAGCGCTATGGAACGGATCATGATGTCGCGATTCACCGAAACCAGCCGCAAAAACGCTGGCCGGTGCAGAATGCGAGCCCATGACGGCGCGTGCGCGTGGTCGAATTTGCGCAGGATCCACCAGAAGCCGGCCGCCGCGCCCACCGCCTCTCCAATGATCGTGGCGAGCGCGACACCGGCGATCGCCCAGCCGAGACCAAGACCCAGCCATATCGACAGCGCGATGTTGATGCCGTTGATCAGTGTCTGTAGCAGCAACCCCGCCGTCGCCCTGCCCTGACCGAGCAGAAGCCCCAGAAGCGCGTAATTGATCAGCGACACGGGAGCGCCGATCATCCGAATGGTGACATAGGTGCGCGTCGCCTCGGCGACGCCCGGCCCCGGCTCCAGCAGCAATACGCCCAGTTCGCGGATCGGCCAGGCGAGCACGAGCAGGGCGAGGCCGAAGCCCGCGGCCAGCAGGACGGCGCGCCAGAAGACGGCCTGCTGCTCCGTCTCGTCCCCGCGGCCGAGCGCCTGGGCGACAAAGCCGGTCGTGCCGGAGCGCAGGAAGTTCAGCATCGAGAAGACGAAATCGAATATGACCGCGCCGATGGCGAGGCCGCCGATCAGCGCCGCATCGCCGAACTGGCCGATCACCGCCGTGTCGACGATGCCGAGGATCGGCGTCGTCAGGAAGGCCAGCGTCATCGGCGCCGCGATGGCGAAGACCATGCGGTTGGTCACCTCGAAGGGACGCGTGGCGGAGGGCGTGGAGGCTGTCATGATTTCGCTTGCGAAGGGACGGAAAGGATGGGGACACCCCTGGATTGATTGCTTTTTCTCCGGAACGCAATAGGTGAGGAACGCCATGCGCCTGCCGATCGTCCACAATCCCGCCTATGACGCGAAGTTTTCGCCGGACCATCGCTTTCCGATGTCGAAATACCAGTTGCTGGCCGAGGCGATCATGCGCGAGGGGCTGGCCGGGCCGGGGGATTTCCACGTGCCGGCGCCTGCCCCCGCCGCCTGGGTCAAGCTGGCGCACGACCCGGCCTATGTCGACCAGGTCTATGCCTGCGACGTGCCGCGCGCCATCGAGAAGGCGATCGGCTTCGACGTCACCGAACGGACCTCGCTGCGCGCGCAATGCGCCACGGCGGGCACGGTCATGGCGGCGCGGCTCGCGCTGGAGCACGGCGTCGCCTGCAACACGGCCGGCGGCAGCCACCATGCGGGCCGCATGCAGGGCGCGGGCTTTTGCACCTTCAACGATGTCGGCGTGGCGGCGCATGTGCTGCTCGCCGACGGCGAGATTTCAAACGCCCTTGTGCTCGATCTCGACGTGCACCAGGGCGACGGCACGGCGGATATCTTTTCGGACGATATCCGCGTCTTCACGGCCTCCGTGCACGCGGACCGGAACTACCCGCATGTCAAGCAGATCTCAGACTACGATCTCGGCCTACCCGACGGCATGGAGGATCTCGCCTATCTGAAGACGCTGGCGCTGGTGCTGGAAGAATTGCGCGACAGGATCACGCCGGACATCGTCTTCTACAATGCCGGCGTCGACGTGCATCGCGACGACCGGCTCGGACGGCTTTCGCTGACCGATCACGGCATCGAGCAGCGCGAGCGCATGGTGTTTGCCCATTTCCGCCAGCGCGGCATCCCCGTCTGCGGCGTCATCGGCGGCGGCTATTCGAAGGACATCGAGGCGATTGCGCTAAGGCACGTCATCCTGCACCGGGTTGCGAGCGAGTTTGTGTTTTAAATTCCCGGTCGCAATTCCGGACGGAAAACCGGTAGCCACTTTTCCTGGAATTGCTCCTACCCGCTCAGCCCCATAACCCAGAAAGCGCGGCCTTCCTTGTTGCGGGCGACAGCGACGCCGAGCTTGCGGAACTTTCCGACCAGCATGTTCTCGCGGTGCTTCGGCGAGGTTTCGAAGGCCTCGAACATGCCGGCGACGTCGCGCTGACCTTCCGAGACATTCTCCGCCGCCGGCAGGTCGATCTTCCATTTCTTCATGCGCCGGGCGAAATTGTCGTGCGACATGTGCCCCTTGCGGGCCATGTATTCGGCATGCGCCTGCGCCTGGCGGCCGAGATTGCGGTCGGCGGAAAGCCGCGGCAGGCCCGCCTCCGCGCGCAGCCGGTTGACACGGCCAAGCGTCTCGCCGGTGACGATCTCGCTTTCGCCGGAGCCGATGGACAAATCGAGCAGGCTCGACGTCGTGCAGCCGGACAATAGCCCCGAGGACAGCGCCCCGAGAATGACGACACGCCGCGCTATCATCAGTTGCGCCTGTAATTGAGGATGCGCAGCAGCAGGAAGACGGGCACCACGACCATGGCGCCGAGGATCAGCCAGTCGCCGAAGCGCCCGAGCGCGGCCCAGCCCTTTTCCCAGAGATTCACGATGAAATCCCGGAAGGCGTAGAAGATGTCGAGCGGATAGAGCCCGAAGACGTTCATCGCCATGCCGACGAGGATCGACACGACGATCAGCTTGATGATCGTCCGGGCGACCGTGTCGCCGAGAAACCGGTTGACTGCCATGAATATCCGCTCCCGCTTGGCCTGGCGTGTCAGCTAGGAAGAAATTGGGGCGGACGCAAGGCCGGGCGGCGCCGCGACGTTCAGGTCAGGCCGAACATGCGCGGCAGTATCCGCGTTCCGCCATAGAAATGGTCGTGAATGAACAGCACCGACAGCATGTTGGCGTGGAACACGAACACCATTCCGAGCGTCGCCGAGAAAACGGTGTCGCGAAGCCCGAGCCGCCCGATCGTCCGCCAGGCATTTGTACCAGCCCGCTCCTGGCTGTCGCAGAAGGCATACCATCTGATCGTCGCATAGAAGATGGCCAGATGCAGCGCGGGGAAGGCCAGCCATGTGCTCGGCAACGGGAAGTGCCAGAAGCCGCTATAGGCGAAGACCGCGAAGAAGCCGAGATATTTGCGCTTCAACCCGCCGACCGGGATAAAGACCTCGTCGCGCAGAAAGGCACCGGCCTGGATGTGCCAGCGGCGCCAGAATTCCGGCATGTCACGGGCAAAGAAGGGCCACCTGGAGTTTTCCGGAACACGGATGCCCATCATCATGTTCATGCCGATGACGCCGTCGCTATAGGCCGACACGAACAGCAGCAGCCGGAACATGAAGAGATAGACCATCAGCCACAGATGGCCCGGTTCCGCCTCCGGCGCATTTGCGAACAGGGCGTCGACGAAGGGACCGTAATAGCCCGACTTGTAGAAATACTGGATATTGAAGACGTGGAACACGAAGATCATCTTCGCCGCTCCGATGAGAATGCGCAGCGCTCCCCGCCCGGCATTCGCCCATGACACACGCGCCTTGCAGGTCGAAACCTCCTGGTCGAACTGCGCGAATTTCTGGAACGGCCCCATATAGAACGACGCGAAATGGACCATGTAGAGCAGATATCGCCGGAACATGCCCGGCGCGGCGAAATCGACCCGCCCTTTCAGCGCCTGATGGATGAAATGCAGCGCCTTGAAGACGAGAAAAGCGGGGCCCCAGAGCAGCGCGAGTTCACCCACCGACATGAAGCTTCCGAACTGGGGGAGCTTCAGGAAGAAGAACGGGAGGTAAACCGCATTCACCGTCAGCCAGGCGACCAGCAGCGGCAATTTGTAATTGCTCCTGCGCGCCGACCAGGCCTGTAAGAGACGCGCGAAAAGGAAAACCAGTCCGCAGAAGGTCATCACGCCGGCAGCGAAGATCAGACCGCACATCGCCATCAGGCAGACGAGGCTGACGGCCGTGAGCGCGTTTCGGACGTTTCCCTGCGAGACAAGCGGCACGATCAGCGCGCCGAGAATGCCCAGGTTAATGAAGATCGGCGTGCGCGCGATTTCGAGAATGGGGACGCCGGACAGGCGGTTGTCCTGCGCAACCTCCAGCGCAAAACACCCCATAACAAAAACTCGACCATGCGCTCGCCACTCCCCCCGGCAACCAACGGGACCAGATAGATACGGGAATGGCGGCGAACGCAATCTTCGCTGGCCGAAACGCCTGTGCATCGCACACTCAAGTCATCGACCTAGCGTAACTCGCGAAATAAAGATTAAAATTTTATCTATTAAATAAACACCTTAAGTCTAGTCCGTATTTCGACTTGAATTAAGGCCGCCTACAGGGATTCATGAAATCGAAAGCAGGATGGATTAGGGGGGAATTACTTACTCGCCCAGCCGGCGAAGCCCGGTCTGCATACAATCAATCGATCCCGACCCCGGAGGACAGACATTTGGCCCAATCCATTATTACGAACTGGGAACCCAAACACTCCGCGCTTTACGGCAAACATATCGTGCATCTGCAGCACCGCCTGCATGAATCGCCGCTTTTCTCCGACGATGCGCTGGCCGATCTCATCGACCGCGTGCCGCGTCAATATTATCACGTCAACACGATGAACACGGACCGCCATGCGCCGGGCACCTGGCGCGAGGGCGATTTTGCCGGCGCATCGGGCCGCGAGGTCATGGATGCGGTCCGCAACGGCAATATCTGGGTGCTGATCCAGCAGGTGGCCGAGCTCGATCCCGCCTACCGCGAAGTGCTCGACCAGCTCTATGGCGAATTCGAGCATCATGTTCCCGGCCTCGAGACCTTCAAGCGCAAGATGAGCATCCTGATCTCCTCGCCGAAGGTGCAGGTCTATTACCATTGCGACATTCCGGGTCAGTCGCTGTGGCAGCTGCGCGGGACCAAGCGGGTCTACATGTACCCGAATTCCGCACCCTTCCTTCATCCCGAGGCGATGGAGAAGATTGTCCTCAACGAAGCGGACGAGCAGGACACGCCCTACGAAGCCTGGTTCGACGATTATGCCGAGATCGTCGACCTGAACGCCGGCGAGATGCTGCACTGGCCGATCCACTCGCCGCACCGCGTCGTCAATGGCGATTGCGTCAACGTGTCGTTCACGACCGAGCACTGGACCACGCCGCTGCGCAACCACTATGCGAATGTCTACGCGAACGGGATCCTGCGTCGCAATCTGGGCATCAATCCGTCGATCACGCCCTCCGGACCGGCGCTTTGGGCCAAGCTCGCGATCGCCGGCATGCACCGCCAGCTGGGCTTCCGCAAGAAGAACAAGATGGCGTTCAAGATCGACTTCAGGGTCGATCCGCAGGCGCCCGGCGGCTTTTCGGACATCGACGCTTTCGAACTGGCGAAGTAGCCGCCGGCGGCGTAGAACAAGGATACACCCCATGCCGCCGCGCGCCGCGACGACAGACGATATCCCCTCCGTCGGCGAAATCCGCATCGAAATCGTGCGCACGGCGGACGGGCTGGCGGCGCTGGAGGCCGAATGGCGCGCGCTCGAACGGCGCGCCGCCGATCCGATGACCTATTTCCAGAGCTTCGACTGGTGCAGCACGTGGTGCCGTTTCAATCAGGACGGCTACGACCCGTGCGGCATCCGCATCGTCACGGCCCGGTCTCGCGACCGGCTTGTCCTCGTCTGGCCGCTGATGATGACAGGCTCCTCCTGGACCGTGCGCCGGATGCTCCCGCTCACCATGCCGCATGGGCAATACGGCAACATGATCGTCGATCCGGACCTGCAGACCGACGGACCATTGCGCGCGACGATCGAGGACTGCCTGCAGCAGCTCGTCGCCGCCGAAAGTCCGGACCTGGTCAGTTTCACCGACGTTCCGTCCGGCTGCGACGAACTGCCCGCGGCCTTCGACGGCTCGGGCCAGATCGAAACCGTCGGCAAGAGCGCCTGGATGGACCTGACGCTGTTCGAGGATTTCGAGGACTACAACCGCCAGCTCACCCGCTCGGTCCGCAAGGGCCGCAAGCGAAAGCGCAACGCGCTCGACGGTCTCGGCCGGATCGAGCATGTGGTGAAGCGAGGCGGCGAAACGGGTTTCGGCGATCTGGTCCGGGCCGGCGTCGAGATGAAGCGCATCTGGCTACAGGAAACCGGCCGCCCGACACGCGTCGTCAACCGCGACGATTTCGCGGACTTCCTCGGCGCGCTTCCGCACGATCCCGAAACCGGCAATGGCGCGATCGCCTCCGCGATAACGCTGGACGGACGGCCGATCGCGGTGGAGATCGGCTTTCGCTGGTTCGGGCGGTTCTACTCCTATCTCGGCTCCTTCGACTGGTCGTTGCGCGACTATTCGCCGGGCAAGGTGCAGCTGGAGGAAGTCATTCGCTGGTGTCTCGAGGAAGGCATCGAGGCCTACGACCTGCTCGGCGAGCCGGCGACCTACAAATCCGGCTGGTCCAACAGCTCGACGAGCCTGAAGTCCTATCGGCTGGAGCCGACGCTGCGCGGCAAGGCGTTTGCGTCCGTGTGGAGCCGTTCGATCCGCCCGGCGGCCAAGTCGATGATGGAAGCCGCGCCCCTCGGCCTGCGCACACGGCTCGCGCCGCTCGCGGAACGCATCACCAAGGCCTCCGAGAAGTCGGCCTGAACTCCCTTAAGCCGCCTCGTAGGCGGCGGCGATCGCCCAGATCGTTTCCGAATTCATCGCCTGATACTGCTCGGCCGTGAAGGCATCGAGCTGTTCGCGATCCAGGCTCATGATGTCGCTGTCGGACAGTCCGGATATGCCCGAACCGCTGAGCGACGCGATATCCGCGGTCGAGAACAGGGCAAGGTCTTCGATGTCGAAGGCGGCGATCTGGGCGGCGCTCAGATTGGCGACCTGGGAGGACGTCAGCGCCTCGGCCTGGATCGGCGTGAAGGCCTCGATCTGCCCGGGCGTCAGGCCGGCGATGGACTTCGGATCGATGGCGGCGATCTGTTCGGTCGTCAAAGCGGGAACGACATTGGGCCCGAGCGCCGAAACCTGCAATCCGTTGAGAGCGCCGAATTGCGCGGTGCTGAGCACCGATATCTGGTCGCTGGCGAAGGCCTTGATCTGGTAATAGGTCAGCTTGGAGATCTGCGTGGGTTTCACCCCGCCGATCTGCTCGTGGTCCAGCCCGGCGATATTCGCGGTCGAGAGCCCCGATATCGCGGAATCGGAGATCGCGCCGATGTCGGCCGGCGAGAGGGTCGCCAGATTGGCCGCGGTGATCGCCCCCACCTGCGTGGCGGTCAGCGCGCCGAGCTGGGATGACGACAGCGCGTCAAACTGCGTCGTGCTCAAATTCCCGATCTGCGCCTCGGTGAAGCCCGCGACCGTCGACGGTTTCAGCGCCGCGATCTGATCCGTCGTCAGCACGCCGGTCGCGTCGAACGACATGGCGCCGAGCTGCCCGGCGGAAAGTGCTGCGACCTGGCTGGTCGAAAGCTGCTCGACCTGGGTCGGCGACAGAGACGCGATCTGGTCCGGCGTCAGCGCGGCGATATGGGCCGGCCTTAACGCCGCCAGCCGTTCGCCGTCAAAGGAAGAGAGCGCGTCGACCGAGAGGCCCGAAATCGCGCTGACGCTGATCGCCGCGATCCTGTCCGCGCTGAAATTCGCCAGCACCGTCGATCCGAGCGCGTTCAACTGGTCGGCGCTCAGCCCGCCGATCTGCCTGTCGGAAAAGGCCTCGAACTGGCTGGGATCCAGTGATGCGAGCTGATCGGGCGTCAGGCCGGACATGGCCCCCACGCTGATCCAGCCAAGCTGATCCACGGACATGGCCGCCAGCGTCTCGGGGCTGATCGCGGCGACCTGGTTGGCCGACAGCGCGCCGATCTGGCTCTGGGTCATCGTATCGATCTGCGTCATGGACAGGACCGCGATCTGCTCCGGCTTCAGGGCCGAGATCTGGCCGGTCTTCAGCGCGGCGATCTGGTCGATTGTCAGCGAGGCGATGCTGTCGGTCGAAAGCCCCCCGATCGCGGCGCCGCTCATCGCCGCGAGATCGGCGGTCGAGAATGTCGCGAAGTTATCGGTGCTCAGCGCGCCGGTCTGCGTCGCGCCGAAATTCGCCACCTGCGCGGCGGTGAACGCCTCCGCCTGATCCGTGCTCAGCGCCGCGATCTGCGCCTCGGTCAGACCGGGAACGGCCCTGGCGCTCAGCGCGGCAATCTGGTCGGCCGAAAACGCCGCGAGGGTTTCGGTCGGCAGTTCGGCGCCCTGCGCCGCATCGAATGCGGCGATCTGTTTTGTCGAGAAATTCTCGATATTCGAAGGCGTCAGCGCCGCCATGTGATAGTCTCTGAGGCCCGCGATCTGCGCGGTCGTCAGCGCCGAGAACTGTTCCGGCGAGAAGGAGGCGAAGACTTCCGCCGAGAGCCCGCGAACTCCCGACACGCTCATCGCGGCGATCTTGGCGGGCGAGAAGGTTTCGAGCGCTTCCGCGGTCAGAACATCGGTCTGCCCCATCTTCAGCGCGCCGACCTGATTGATCGACAGGGCCTCGATCTGGATCTTGCTCAACGCGGCGATCTGGTTGCCGGAGAGCGCCGAGATCGAACGGGGGTTGATCGAGGAAATCTGGTCTTCGGACAGCGCCGCGATGTTCTCGAGGCCAAGCGCGGCGAGCTGCGAACCGCCGAGCACGGCCATCTGCGACGTCGTCAGGGATTCCGTCTGCTCGACAGACAGGGCGGCGACCTGATCCGGCCTGAGCTGCGCGATCTGGCTCGGCTTGAGAGCCGAGATCTGGTCGAGCGACAGGCCCGCGACAGCTTCGGGCGACAGCCTGACCATGGCCCTCGGGTCCAGCGAGGAGATCTTGGCCGGCGAAAGCGCCGCCAGCTGATCCGTGCTGAAGAAGGCAAGCTGCAGGGGGCTGATGCGGCCAAGCTGGCTTGTCGTCAGGGCTTCGATCCGGTCGGTCGCGAGCACCGCTATCTGCTCTTCGCCCAACCCTCTGAAGGCGCCCGGGTTGATTGCGGCGATCTGATCGGCCGAAAGCGCTGCAACGGCGTCGGTGGTCAGGGACCTCATGTTCGTCGCGCTCAACTTGCCCAGTTGCGCACTGTCCATGGAGGCGGCCTGCGACGGCGTCATCGCCTCGAACTGGAATGGCCGCATCGAGCCGATCTGCGAGGGTGTGAGCGCCGCGAACTGCTCCGTGCTCAGCGAGGAGACCTGCTCCGCCGTCAGGCCCGAGATCGCTCTTGTGCTGATCGCGGCGACGCCTTCGGGCGACAGCGACGCGAGATGCTCCGTCCCCAGTGCGGTTACCTGCCGCGAGTTCAGGTAACCGATCTGCGACGGCGTCAAGGCCTGGATCTGCTCGGTGCTGAAGCCCGCGATCCGCTCCGGAGACAGGCCGGGAATGGCGCGGGGTCCGAACGAGGCGACCTGGTCGGGAGACAGGGCGGCGAACGCCTCGTCGCTCAGCGCGCCGATCTGGCTCGGGCTCAACGCGCCGATCTGCTCCGTCGACATGGAGGCGAGTTGCTCCGGTGTGATCGCCGAGATCTGGGTCGTCCTGAGCGCCGCGATCTGGCGCGTTTCCAGGGCGCCGAACTGGTCGAGCGACAGCACGCCAATCTGGTCTGCGGTCAGGCCCTTGATCGCCCGGGGGCTGATCGCCGCAATGTCGGCGGTCGAGAATGTCGCGATATCCTCGACATCGAGGGCGGCGATCTGCGAGGAACTCAGCCGCGCCACCTGTTCGGATGTCAAAGCCTCGGCCTGGTCGCTCGTCAGCGCGGTCAGCTGGTCCGCGCCCATGGCGGCGACCTGGTTGGTTCCCAGTCCCGAGACCTCGTCCGGGGTCAGAACGCTCAGTTGGTCCAGCGTCAGGCCGATCATCGATCGCGGCGTGATCGCCGCGAGCTGCGACGTCGTCAGGCTGGCGAAGCCGTCGGTCTCGATCGCCGCGACCTGGCTGGCGGTCAGGGCGGAGATCTGCTGCTCGGTCAGTTCGGCGAGGTCCTCGGGCGTCCAGGAGCCGACCGTGGCCGTGGAAAGGCTCCTGATCTGCTGGGTGGTCATGGAAGACAGGACGGAAGTCACGGTTGGCGGCCCTCGATCGTTCGGGTTTCGAAGCGTATCTGTCAGCTGCCTGCCGCACGAAACGGCACAAAACTGCCGCGAGACCAAGATCTGCTAGCCATGCGCAGCCGGCTACCGGCCCTGCAGGACGCCGCGATCACGATCGATGATCCGAGCCCCATCGGACACCATGTCCCTATCATTTGTAGCTTGCCCGAATCTGAGCCCCGGCGACCGGTCAGGCCGTCGCGTCTTTTCCGAGCATCGCCTCCAGCGTCTCCAGCCGGTCGGCCTCGTGCGGCGGCTTGTCCCATCTGAGCCGGGAAATGCGCGGAAAGCGCATCGCGACACCCGACTTGTGGCGGGTCGAGCGGTTCAGCCCCTCGAAGGCCACTTCCAGCACCAGGCCGTGATCCGGCTCGGCGCGTACTGAACGGACCGGGCCGAAGCGCTCGATCGTGTTGTCACGGACAAATTTGTCTATCTGTTTCAATTCCTCGTCGGTGAAGCCGAAATAGGCCTTGCCGACGGGCACGAGCTGCGCGTCGTCCGCTGCTCCGGTCCAGACGCCGAATGTGTAGTCGGAATAAAAGCTCGACCGCTTGCCGTGGCCGCGCTGCGCATACATCAGCACCGCGTCGACGAGGTAGGGATCGCGCTTCCATTTGAACCAGGGCCCTTTCGGGCGGCCCGGCACATAGGCAGAATCGCGGCGCTTCAGCATCAGCCCTTCGATCACCGGGTCGGGCGGGGCGTTGCGCTTCTCCGCGATCTCCTCCCAGCTTTCGAAAGGCACCAGCGGCGACAGGTCGAAGCGTTCCTTCGGCAGCGCCTCCACGAAAGCTTCCAGCCGCTCGCGGCGCGCCTCGAAGCCGAGCGGCCGCAGATCGTCGCCGCCCGCCTGCAGCAGGTCATAGGCGCGCAGCACCGCCGGATAGCGTTTCTGCAGCTTCGCCGGCACGGTCTTGCGGTTGAGGCGCTGCTGCAGGTCCGAGAAGGTGCCGGTGCGGATCGCGCCGTCCTCGAAATGGCCGACCAGCAATTCGCCGTCGATCGCGCCGTCGAATTCCATTGCTTCCAGCAGATCCGGAAAGGCGCTCGAGATGTCGTCGCCGGTGCGCGAATAGATGCGGCAGACGCCCCTTTCGGCCGTCACCTGCACCCAGATGCCGTCCCATTTCCATTCGGCGAGATAATCCGCGGGGTCGTAGCGGGCCAGTTCTTCGAGATCGGTCGGATTGGCGAGCATGACCGGCCGGAACGGCGCTGCGGCGAGGTTTTCGGGTTTCTTCGCCTTGCCGTCGAGCCAGTCGAACAGCGGCAGACAGGGCGGCGCGAGACCGTGCCACAATTCCTCGATCTCGGTCACGTCCTTGGCCCCGTAATCGGCGAGCGCCTGCTTCATCAGCCGCGACGACACGCCGATGCGCATGCCGCCGGTGATCAGCTTCAACAACGCATAGCGGCCGGAGGAATCGAGATCGTCCAGCCAGCGCTCTACCAGCTTCGGCCCGTCCGAGCGCGAGGCCTGCTGGAGGGTTTCGACGATGGCGGACAGCATCGGCGCAGCCGACGCACCCCCCTCTGTCCGCTGCGTGGCCATCTCCCCCGCAAGGGGGGAGAGTGGAGCCGATGTCGCCGACCTCTCCCCATTCTCCCCCCTTGCGGGGGAGATGTCGCCAACGGCGACAGAGGGGGGGAACGGCGCCGGCCAGATCAGGCTCACCGTCTCCGCCAGATCGCCGACGAAATCGTAGGAATAGCCGAACAACACCTCGTCGACGCGCTCCGCCACCAGCGCACGGATCATCGCCGGCTTGACCGAGAGGATATCGAGATCTCGGGTGATCGCCGCGATGGCGTAGCCGCGATCCGGGTCCGGCGTCGCGGCGAGATAGTCGGTCAGCAGCTTCAGCTTGGCATTGCGCGAAGGCGTCAGCACCAGCCGGTCGAGGAGGTCGGCGAATGCCTTCAAAGCTGCGGGACCAGTTCCAGGATCTCGAAGAAGGTCGGGTCCGGCTCGGTCATGCCACGCTCGTCGATGGAGACGAGGAACAGCCTTTCGCCCGAGCGCAGCACGCGGCCGACCTTGTTGCCGAAATTGTCGTTTTCGGCATTGGCCGGGTGTGTCGGGTCGTATTGCCGCTCCGACTGACCGTCGATCCATGTCCGTCCTGCAAAGGCGGTCTGTCCGTTTTTGAGCGGCACCGTCTCGGCATGCAGGTGCTCGCCGGTCGTCTTCTCGATGACGAGGCCGCCGCCCGGCGCTCTCGACACCGTGCACGCATGGGTTCCGACGCGACGCGCGCCCTCGTCGAGGAAACCGTACCAGAAGACATTGCAGCGATAGGGCCCGGTCGGCAGCGAGCCGATGTCGTCGGACTTGACCCGCCCGTCGAGCAGCGCCTTGACCGTGTCGGCCTGGCCGTTGACGGGGACACCCTTCTTCGCCAGTTCGTCGAGTGTCGCCTGCACCTGCGGCGTCAGGTCGGACAATTGGGTCGCGTCCTCCGGCGAGAAGGGCTGCACAGGATCGGTGATCGTCTCCAGCGCGCCGCCGAGTTCGGTCTTGCCGGTCTGCTTGTCATAGACGCAAACATGCTGCGCCCCGGTCGCGGCGTCGGTCAGAAGCGCGACACCGAAACTCGCGGTGCCGGTCGGATCCACGCGGATGCTGGCGACTTTCATGCGCGGCGCAGCCATCGCGACGCAGGCGCTCTCCACCTCGGCGCGGAACTGCTTCCACGCCTCCGGGCTCGATGCGGAAGCCGGCTGGCCGGACAGCGCCATGCCGGCGAGAACCGGCAGCACCGTGAACACACACAGGCGGCGCGATGCCTTGATCATTGCTCTTCCCGTTTCAAACATTGCCTGCCCGGTAATCTGTGGCGTCGGGCCGGCGCGCGCAAGGCACAATCCTGCCCGGCAGCGAGCCGGCGCGCCGGCAACACAATTTTACCGCGAAAACCGGTCGCTTCGTGATATGATGCGGCCTTTCAGGGAGGTGTAGCCCATGAGCCGTTCCCGTCTTCTTTCCGCCTTTGTCATCGGGGCGGCCCTCACCGTTCCGGCGGCGGCCGACCAGACCCTCAATTGCAACGCCTATGCCGGCAAGGCGGTGGCGCAGCAGGAACAGAATGTCGCGCTTGGCTGCGGCTTTGCCGGCGGCGCGTGGTCGGCGGATTTCAACTCGCATTTCAACTGGTGCCGGAACGCCGGTACGACAATGGCGGACCTGACGGCCGAGGACACGGCGCGGGTGAACGCGCTGACGGAATGCGGGCAGAAACCCGCCAGGACCCAGGAAGCCTGCCAGGGCTACGCCTCGAACGCCGTCTTCTTCGCACGGCTCTCCAATGTGTCCCAATGCGGTTTTTCCGGCAGTGGATGGACGGAAAACTACGGCGCGCATTTCAACTGGTGCATGGGCGCGGACGAGGGCGCGCGCAACAGCGAGCGAGAGGCGCGCATCAACAAGGTGCAGGGCTGTCTCGCGGCGCTGAAAAACGCCAAACAGGCCGCCTGCAACGCCTATGCGCAGGCGGCGCTCGTCCAGAACGACGAGAACAAAACACGCAAATGCGGCTTCGGCGGCAGCCGCTGGAGCAATGACGCCAATGCGCATTTCCAATGGTGCATGGGCGCCACGGACGCGGCGCTCAAGGCCGAGGCCGATATCCGTAATGCCGCATTGCGCGACAGCTGCAAGCCGAAGACGGCATCGCGCCATTGCTGGAGCGAGACGCATGCCCGCGTCGGCCTGCCGCCCTGGGAGGTCGTGCAGATCTGCAAGAACAACTGAGGCGGGGCGGCGCTATTCCGCCTCGTCCTCATAGCCGACAATGTTGAGCGGCTTGGCCCTGATCTGGTTCAATTCGCACCAGCGCACCAGCGCTTCCTCGCGGCCATGGGTGACCCAGACCTCCTGCGGGCCGATCTCGCGGATCGTTTCGGTCAGTTCGTCCCAGTCGCAATGGTCCGACAGGATCAGCGGCAATTCGACGCCGCGCTGCCGCGCGCGCTGGCGCACCCGCATCCAGCCCGAGGCGAAGCAAGAAATCGGGTTGGGAAACCGCCGCGCCCAGCGGTCGACGAAGGCCGATGGCGGGCCGATGACGATCGCGCCCGCGAACTGGTCCTTGGCGTCCTTCTCGATTGTTGCGGGCGCGAGCGGGCCGAGATCGATGCCGCGGCTTTGATAGTAGTCGCAGAGTTTCTGCATCGCGCCGTGGATGTAGATCGTCTTGTCGTATCCCGCCTCGCGCAAAAGCGCGATGACACGCTGCGCCTTTCCCAGCGCATAGGCGCCGACCAGATGGGCGCTCGCCGGAAACTGCGCGACGCTCTTCAGAAGCTTTGCGATCTCCTCGCGGTCGTCGGGGTGGCGGAACACCGGCAAGCCGAAGGTCGCCTCGGTGATGAAGACATCGCATTCGACCGGCTCGAACGTCGCGCAGGTCGGGTCGCGGCGGCGCTTGTAATCACCCGAGGCGACGATGCGGGTGCCGTCCTTTTCCACCGCGATCTGCGCCGCCCCGAGCACATGGCCGGCCGGATGCCAGCTCACCGTGACGCCGTTGATCTCCAGCACCTCGCCATAGCCGGCCTGCTGCGTCGCGCCGGCAAAGCCCTCGCCGTAGCGGATCCCCATGATGTCCAGCGTCTCGCGTGTCGCCATCACGTGCTTGTGGCCCGGACGGGCATGGTCGGCATGGCCATGGGTGACCAGCGCCCGCTCCACCGGCCGCACCGGATCGATGAAGAAATCGCCCGGCGGGCAATAGAGCCCTTTCGGTGTCGGGCGAAGAAGGTCCTCGAAGCGCATGCTGCAAAGATAGACGGCTTTGCGCCGCCGCCAAGTCCCGCAGATTCCGATTGAAATTTTTCGCGCCAGGCAACATATGCCGGCAGCGATTACCGCACGAGACCTTCACACATGACGACCCAGACCTCCGGCGACCTGACGGCGGATCGCCGCGCCGAGTACGCCCGCCACTATGCGCAGGCGAACGACTTCGCCGCAGCCGCTGACCTGATTGAACAGGCGCTCGACCTTGCGCCCGGCCACCTGCCCTTCCTCTCGCTGCAGGGCGAATGGCTGGCGAAGGCCGGCCGCACAGCGGAAGCCGCTGCCGTCTGGGCGCAGATGCTGCGCCTCGACGCGCAGGACCGGTTCGGCGCGCAGCTGAAGCTCGCCAGCATCGGCCTGACCGAGACCCCGGACGCGCCGCCGCCCGCCTATGTGGAAAGCCTGTTCGACGATTTCGCGCCGCGCTTCGATACGTCGCTGGTCGAAAAGCTCGACTATCACGCGCCGCTGCGGCTGGCCGACGCCATCGTCGCCGCGCTCGGCGACGCGAAAGCGATCCGCCACGCCGTCGATCTTGGCTGCGGCACCGGGCTGATGGGTGAGCGGCTGCGCGGCCGTGCGAGCTTTCTGGAGGGCATCGACCTGTCCGCCGGCATGCTGAAACGCGCCCGTGGCAAAGGCATCTATGACCGGCTGGAAAAGGGCGACGTGACCTCGCCGGCCTTCGCGGAGACCGAACCGGGCCGCGCCGATCTCGCGGTTGCGGCCGATGTCTATATCTATCTCGGCGACCTCGCCGCCGCCTTCGGCCTCGCCGCGCAGTTGCTGGAGACAAACGGCCTCTACGCCTTCACGGTCGAGGCGCATGACGGGCCGGAGGACTACGCCGTTCGCCCGTCGCTGCGCTATGCACATTCGCAGGCCTATCTCGGCCGCGCGCTGGCCGATGCCGGTTTCGAGACCGTCCGGCTCGACCGGATCTTCCTGCGCAAGGACGGCGCGGCCAACATCGAGGGCTTCCTTGTCGTGGCGCGCAAGGCAGGCTCAGTGACCGTGCTGCCCGAAGCAATTGCCGCCGAGGTGGAAGAAACCGCCGGCACCAAACCCGGCGAAGGCGCGACAAGGCACTGATCCCGGCGCACTGCGCAATCAGCACCTTTCCATCTTTCGCGCGGAGACCGGAAACGGCGGCCCGCGCCTTCCGTGTCGCGACGCTTCACCGAACATGGAAAACAGACGGTGAACAGAAAAGATAAAATTTGAACCATCTCTTCCGTGCCGAAATGACACAGGGAGTCTGGCATCCCGGATATCCGGCATTTGCCGAATCCGGCCCGGATTCCCCGCCGGGAAGAAAACGTGAACATCGCACTTGGCGATCCCGCTCCCCGGTACTAGTCTTTGCGCGTGAGCATCGCGACGCCCCCGCCCCAGCCGTCCTCCGCCGGCATCGATCTTCCCAGACCCTTTCTCGACTGGTTTGCGTCGAAGGGCTGGCAGCCGCGTGTGCACCAGCTCGAATTGCTGGCGCGCGCCGAGGCCGGGCAATCCACGCTGCTGATCGCACCGACGGGGGCCGGCAAGACGCTCGCCGGTTTCCTGCCGACGCTGGTCGACCTCACCCGCCGCGGCAGGCCGAAGCCCGGCCTCAGGAAGCCCGGCGTCCATACGCTCTATATCTCGCCGCTGAAGGCGCTGGCCGTCGATATCCATCGCAACCTGTCGACGCCGGTCGAGGAGATGGGCCTGCCGGTCGAGATCGAGACACGCACCGGCGACACGCCGCAATCGCGCCGGCAGCGCCAGAAGCTCAATCCGCCCGACATCCTGCTGACGACGCCGGAACAGCTCGCCCTGCTGCTCTCCCACAAGGACGCCGAGCGTTTCTTTTCCGACCTGCGCCATATCGTGCTCGACGAGCTGCATTCGCTCGTCACCTCGAAACGCGGCCACCTGCTCGCGCTCGCCCTCGCCCGGCTGCACCGGCTCTGCCCGCATCTGAAAGCAACCGGCCTGTCGGCGACGGTCTCGGAGCCGGACCTGCTGCGCCAGTGGCTGGTCCCGCAAAGAACCGGCGGAGAGATGGCCGGGATCGTCACCGTCGCCGGCGGCGCGAAGCCGGACATCACCATCCTGAAATCGAAGGAGCGGGTACCCTGGTCCGGCCATTCGGCGCGCTACGCCATGCCGGAGGTTTATGAGGCGATCCGCCAGCACCAGACGACGCTGCTCTTCGTCAACACGCGCTCGCAGGCGGAACTGCTGTTCCAGGAACTCTGGAAGATCAATGACGACAACCTGCCGATCGCGCTGCATCACGGCTCGCTCGATGTCAGCCAGCGGCGCAGGGTCGAACATGCGATGCAGGCGAATTCGCTGCGCGCCATCGTCGCCACCTCGACGCTCGATCTCGGCATCGACTGGGGCGATGTCGATCTGGTCGTTCATGTCGGCTCGCCCAAGGGCGCGTCGCGCCTCGCCCAGCGCATCGGCCGCGCCAATCACCGCATGGACGAAGCGTCGAAGGCCATCCTGGTGCCGGCGAACCGCTTCGAGGTGATGGAGTGCCAGGCGGCGCTCGACGCCAACTATCTCGGCGCGCAGGACACGCCGCCGCTCGCCGACGGCGCGCTCGACGTGCTCTGCCAGCACATTCTGGGCAGCGCCTGCGCCGAGCCTTTCCGCGCCGACGATCTCTATGCGGAAATCACCACCTCCGCCCCCTACGCCCACCTTCCCCGCGAGACCTTCGACCGGGCGATCCAGTTCGTCGCCCATGGCGGTTATGCGCTGCAGAGCTACGAGCGATACGCCCGCATCAAGCTGACTAAGGACGGCACATGGCGCGTCGCGCATCCCTCGGTCGCGCAGCAATACCGGCTCAATTGCGGCACAATCATCGAGGCGCCGATGCTCAACATCCGCCTGACACGGCAAAGAAAAGGCGGGCCTTTGCGCGGCGGCCCCGTGCTCGGCAAGATCGAGGAGGGCTTCATCGAGTCGCTGGTGCAGGGTGACACCTTCCTGTTCGCCGGCAAGGTGCTGCAATTCGAGGGCATCCACGAAAACGACTGCATCGTCTCGAAAGCCAGCGACCTCAACGCCAAGGTGCCCGCCTATGCGGGCGGCAAGTTCCCGACCACGACCTATCTGTCCGAACAGGTCCGCAAGATGCTGGCCGACCCGTCCGGCTGGGACCGTTTGCCGAAACAGGTCTCCGACTGGCTGGCGATCCAGAAGGCGAAATCCATCGTGCCGGGTCCGCGCGATCTGCTGGTCGAAACCTTTCCGCGTGGCAACCGCTATTACATGGTCGCCTACCCCTTCGAGGGCCGGCTCGCGCACCAGACGCTGTGCATGCTGCTGACGCGGCGGCTGGAGCGGGCGAAGGCCCGGCCGCTCGGCTTCGTCGCGTCGGACTATGCGGTCGCCATCTGGGGCCTGCGCGACATGGGCCAGATGCTCCGGCGCGGCGACCTGTCGCTTTCCGGTCTGTTCGACGAGGACATGCTCGGCGACGACCTGGAGGCGTGGCTCGACGAATCCTACCTTCTGAAGCGCACCTTCCGCGCCTGCGCCACCATCGCCGGGCTCATCGAGAAACGCCATCCGGGCAAGGAGAAGTCGGGCCGACAGATGACCGTCTCCGCCGACCTGATCTATGACGTGCTGCGCAGCCACGAGCCCGACCACATCCTGCTGCAGGCGACGCGCAACGACGCCCGCACCGGACTGCTCGATATCGGCCGCCTCGGCGACATGCTCTCGCGCATCGAGGGCCGAATCGTGCATAAGGATCTGGAGATGATCTCGCCTCTCGCCGTTCCGGTCATGCTCGAAATCGGCAAGGAAACGGTGCATGGCGACGATGTGAGCGATGCGCTTATGGCGGAAGCGGCGGAAGATCTGATCCGCGACGCGATCGGCGCGGATATCTGAGAAGGACAGCATGCGGGCGGCGCTGAAGACAGTGGAACAGGTGACGGCGGGCGAAGCGCTGGCGATCGACTATGCGGGGTCGGAAGTGCTGCTCGATCCCGCCGGCGCGGCGTGGTTCGCCGCGGAGCGCCTTCTCGTCGTCTCCGATATGCATCTCGAAAAGGGCTCTTCCTTCGCGCGCCGGCGGGTTTTCCTGCCGCCCTACGATACGGCGGCGACCCTCGCCCGGCTGGCGGCGATGGCGGCGAAATACGATCCGGCGACCATCGTCAGTCTCGGCGACGCATTCCACGACGACGAGGCGAGCGAGCGGCTCGGAGACGACGCTCTTCGCGCCATCGGCGCCATCGCGCGCGGCCGCGACATGGTCTGGGTGACCGGCAATCACGACCCCTCTCCGCCGGAGGGCGTTCCGGGCATCCCGGTGGACATGCTGGCGCTCGGCGGCATCGTCTTCCGCCATATCGCGGAAGCGCAAGAAACCGGCCACGAGGTCAGCGGCCACTGGCATCCCTGCGCGCGGCTTGTGCGGCACGGCAAGGCGGTGCGCCGCGCCTGCTTCGCCTCCGATGGCGTGCGCCTCGTCATGCCGAGCTTCGGCGTCTTCACCGGCGGGCTGAATGTCCGCGACGAGGCCTATGCCGGCCTGTTCCATGCCGCGACTTTCCGCGCCTACATGCTGGGAAGCGACCGCGTCCACGCCGTCGGGCCGAGGGATCTCTACGGCGACTGACGGTCAACCCGTCGAATAGCTCGCGGCGAAGGCCGAGATCATCGTCGCCATGACCAGCACAGACAGCAGCACACGCAGGCGGCCGAACCACATCGGCACGCCCTTGTTGCCCGCAAGCCGGCTGTCCCACCATCCGGTCGCGGCAAAGGCGACGGCGAAAACGGCGTAGGACCAGGGCTCGCCCATGAAAAAGGCGAACCAGCCGACAATCGACGGGCCGGCAGCCAGCACAAGCGCCTCGCTCTCTTCGCGGCCGCCCTGCTGCTGCACGATCGCCACGCCCCATCGAATGCCGCCGACAAAGGACAGGATGATGGCCGCATAGAGCTTGAAGGCGAAGGCCAGGAAGCCGCCGGCGCCCAGGCTCCATCCGGCCTCCTGCGGAATGAGGCCGGGATCGGCCAGCATGAGGGTGGTGAAGAAGGCAAAGGGCAGGAAGCCGAGCACCGCGAGCATGGTGGCGGTCTTTTCCACGGACATGCGCGCCTCCCTTTTTCGCGACGACCCGGCGGTCAGTCTTTCCTGAACAGGACGCGCCCGAGCCAGCCGATGACGAAGGCGAGCGCGACAGCCGCCATACCATAAAGCAGCGATTGTGTCTGCGCGGCCGTGTAGATCTGGAACTCCACGCCGGCCTTGCGGATGTTGAGCGTCGACTGGGTCTGGGCCACCAGCGTTCCCTGGCGGAACAGATAGGCGCGCGCCGTGTGGCGGCCGAGCGGCACGTTCGCCGGCAGTTGGAGCGTCGCGCGGAACAGCGACTGCGATATGAAGTGAACACCGCTCGGGAACTCCTCATAGAGATTCTTCTGTGCCTTCAACCGGCGCAGTTCCTCGGTGAAGGTCGCGATATCGTCCACGGTCTCGGTGCCCTGCACATAGGGCCGCAGGCGGATATTCTTCACGCCGAGCGACAGGCGTTCGAGCGTCTCCGAACTGGCGATATCCTGGCTCGGCCGGGTCGAGGCGATCAGGAAGGATTCCGGCACGTCCAGATATGCCTGCGAATCGACATTCATCCAGATGCCGAGAACGCGCCCCTTGCGCCGGGTGACGAGGTCGTTGGTCGGCCCCTCCAGAATAACGAAGATGTCGTAGCGGCCCTGGCGCTGGATCATCGGATCGACATTGTCCACCGCGCCGAAGATGGTCAGCTCCGCGCCGGAGAAATCGGAGGTGATCGCGATGGAATCGGTCGACAGACCGATCTCGATGCGTTCGGTCTGCACCGCCGCGGCCATCGGCGCCGGCGCAGTCTCCGGCGGCGTCGCCGGCGTCGCATCCTCCTGCGCGCGAACCGGCATCCCGGCCAGCAGGAGAAGCGCAAGGAGGATTGCGCCCGCCGCCCTCACAGCACGAAGTTCCGCGATATGGAGTAGATCTCGTCCGGCACGACGAAGAGCGCGTAGCCGAGGCGCAGCGCCACAAGCAGGACCAGCGCCGCGAGGAGCGCGCGCAGCTGTTCGCCGCGCAGCCGCTGCCCGGCCTTGGCGCCGTATTGCGCGCCGACGACGCTTCCCATCATCAAGAGCAGCGCCAGGATGACGTCGACCGAATGGTTTGTGGTCGCTTGAACGACGGTCGTATAGGCGGAGACGAAGATGATCTGGAACAGCGAGGTGCCGATGACGACATTGGTCGGCACCTTGAGCAGGTAGATCATGGCCGGAACCATGATGAAGCCGCCGCCGACGCCCATGACAGCCGAGAGACCGCCGATCATCACGCCGAGCGCAAGCACCGGGATGACGCTAACATAGAGCTTCGAGGCCTTGAAGCGCATCTTGAAGGGCAGTTTGTGGATCCACATATGCGCGCCCGGCCGGCGCAGGCTCACCGTCGCGCCTGCCCGCTGACGCAGCATGGCGCGCACGCTTTCCTGCATCATCAACCCGCCGACGATGCCGAGGAAGACGACGTAGAGAACCGAGACGATCAGGTCGAGCTGGCCGAGCGTGCGCAGGATCGAGAATATCCAGACGCCGACGGTCGAGCCGGCAATACCGCCGACAAGCAGCACGGAGCCGAGCTTGATGTCGACCGTGCCGCGCTTGAGATGCGACAGCACACCGGAGACCGACGAGGCGACGACCTGGTTGGCGCCGGTCGCCACGGCGACCGCGGGCGGGATGTTATAGAAGATGAGAAGGGGCGTGATCAGGAAGCCGCCGCCGACGCCGAACATGCCGGAGAGGAACCCCACGGCGGCGCCCATGCCGAGCACAACGAAAATGTTCACAGACATCTCCGCGATCGGCAGATACAGCGCCACCCCTGTTCCCTTTCATCCGTAAAATGGTGCGTCCCGTCATGCGCCTGCCGATGCACGGAGTCAAATCAGAGGGACGGTTTAATTCATAGCACGAACCAAAAGGGGCGGTGACCCTGCACCGCCCCGAAATGCGTTGGTTGCGACCTTTGATCGCGTCAGGATTGTTTGTTGACTTCCAACAGCTTGTCGACGAGCGCCCGGTCCACCTCGCCGCTGGGCAGCAGACCGTTCGCCTTCTGGAACTCGATGATGGCGTTGCGGGTGCGCGAGCCCATGATTCCATCCGGCGTGCCGGCGTCGTAGCCATTGTTGTTGAGGATGGCCTGGATGTTGCGGATGGCCTTCTTCATGTCCTCGCCGGAGATCGACGCCGAGGCTGTCATCTCGCCACCCGTCTTCCAGGCGTCAGGCGTCTCGATGGCGTTGGCTGCGGCGTCGACCGGCTTGACCTTCCACAGATCGACCGCGTCGCGCGCCGTCTGCAGCTGGTCGGGCCGCATGAAGCCGGCGACCTCGTCGCGCTTGGCGCCCGCATCCTTGTCGCCGGCCTTGGCGGCCAGTGCGAGCCATTTGTAGGATTCGGCGAGGTCCTGGGTCACGCCTTCGCCGCGTGCGGCCAGGATGCCGAGATTGACCTGGCTGTCGGTGACGCCGTGATCGGCGGCCTCGTTGAACCAGCGCACGGCTTCCGCCATGTCGCGGGATCCGTCGACCTCGGTGGCGTAGAGGACGGCCAGATTGTGCATGGCGCTGACATTGCCCTGCTCGGCGGCGGCCAGGTACCAGGATTTGGCAGCCTCGATGTCGCGTTCGACGCCGATAGCCTTCTCATAGGCGTTGCCGATGCGGTACTGCGCCGGCGCGAAGCCGAGTTCGGCCGACATCTCGTACCAGTGCGCGGCCGCCTTCATGTCGCCGGCCGGGTCGCCGGGCGCCTTGCCCATAAGCCGGTCGCCAATGACGAAGAGCGCCTTGGCGTCACCGGCGACGGCTGCTTCGCGCAACGCCACCGGGCCAATCCGGTCGGGGATGTCGGCGAGGGTGATCTGCTGGAAGGCCTCGTCGCCGGACGCCGCGTCGGGCGTCTGCGCCATGTCCATCTTCGACGCCTCGCCGCTGTCTTCCGCCACGGCCTCCATGTCGGGGCCGGCATCCATCGCAACCTCGACGGGCTCTTCCGGCGCCGCATCCATGCTCTGCGGCTCGGCCGGCAATGCGGCCGTGACCTCGTTTGACGGCGTATCGACGATGCGCATCGGCGCAGCCGGCGCCTCGTCGACGCTCTCCAATTGGGCGACGTCTCCGCCCCCAGCGCCGAGATCGGCCTGGGCCGGTTCGTCCATGACCATCGGCCTGGCGGTCTCGGCCACCTCGTCCGTGTTGCCGCCGGGATCGGACAGGAAGCCGCGCGCCAGCGGGATCGCCATCACGGCGAGCAGGATCGCGCCGGCTGCCAGCATCAGCGGACGGCGGCGCGATGCGAGCGCCCCGCCCTTGCCGGGGGCCTTGCCTTCACCCTTCTTCTTCTCGGGCACGGCCACTTCGTCGGCGGCGGCGCGAGCGGCGCGGCGGGCCGCGGCGATGAAATCGGACTTGCCGGCATCGTCGACGCCGGTATCGGCCTGCGCGGCTGCGGGGCCGCTCCTTTCGGCGCGCACGCGCTTCATGATCTCGGCGAGATCCGGTGCGCCGGAACCCGGCTCCAGCGGCTCGTCGGCCAGTTCAAGCGGCTTCAGCGCCGCTTCGCCGGCCTTGCCGAAAACGGCCGGCTCATCGCGATCGCTCTCGGGCTCGACGGCTTCCTCCTTGCCGCCGCGCCGAATGGATTTGCGCAGGCTGCTCAGGAAACCCTTCGACGGCTCGGCATCGCGCTTCGGCGCATCGGCGGCGATGTCGGCCGGTTCGGCCTCGTCGCCGACATCGTTGCCCAATGCGGCGCGCGCCGCCATGGCGGCGGCTTCCGCCGGCGTAATCCCTTGCCGGGTGACGCGGCGCGACTGCTGCTTGGCGCGCGGTTGTTCGCCGGCGGCGAAGTCGACCGGCGGCGCGTCCTCGATATGGGCCTTTTCGGCTTCGGCCTGCTCGGCATGCGGCTCATAGGCCTGCGCCTTCGGGGCCGCTTGCGGCTGGCGCGCCATGTCGGGCGCGGCCGGCATTTCGGCCATGCGCTGCGGCGCGGGCTCGGCCTGTTCGCGGGCGAAGCGCGGCGCGGGCGCCTCGTCACCGTAACGCATGCTGTGTTCCAGACCGGCGATCCGCTCGGCGACCTTGACCAGCGTGTCGTGGATGGCCTCGAAGGTGCGGGTGTTGCGGTCGTCGGAATTGCGCGCGAGTTCCTCGAGCGAGCGCAGATCGCCGGCGAGCTGCGCCAGCATCTGCTTCTGTTCCTTCGACGCGCCGCCGGCAAGTTTCGCGACCACCTCCTCGGCGGCCTGACGGGCGAGCGCGATCATGTCCTCGCGGCCGGTCGCCAGCTGATCGCTGATCGCGGAAAGACGCGACCCGAGATCTGCGACGGGGCCGTAATCGGGCGCTGGCGCGACGACGGTGCTGAGCTTCTCCGAAAGCGCGGCGATCTGCGCCTCCAGGCCTTCCAGCACATAGGGATCGGGCTGGGCCGCCGGAGTGGAAGACAGGCCGTCGCCCGCCGTCAGCATCTGGGCGATTTCCTCGATGCGCCGCTCCATGTGATCGAAGCTCGGCATCGCGACGGGGTCGCTCTCGTTCTCCTCGATGCGCCGCGCCAGTTCCTCCATGCGCTGATCCAGCGACTGGAGCATCTGCTGGCCGTTCTGCTGCATCGAGGCCTGCTGCGATTCGAGGCGGCTGGCGATGTCGCGGAACCGCGCGTCGAGACCCTCGAGCACGCCGTCGGAGATGCCGGATCCGCCGCCGGACCCGCCGGCCATGCGCTGCGTCAGTTCGTCGAGACGCTGCGCGACCGCTTCGAAAGCCTCGTTGCCGGCCGGCGCGACGGCGGTCGATTCATGCAGGGCGTCGAGCCGCGCGGCGATTTCCGTCAGACGCTGCTCGACCGTGCCGGACTGCTGCGCCTGGCTCTGTTCCTCGACCTGGCGGGCCAGCGTCGACAGACGCGCCTCGATGCGGTCGAAGGGCGCGGGATCGAGTTCCGGCGGCTGAGCGGAGACCGAAATGGAGACGATCGCCCTCGTGACCTCGTCGAGGCGATCCTCGATGGCGGTCAGGTGCTCGGGCGAAATCGACGCGTTCTGCGCGGCGAGGCCTTCGACGGCCTCGGCAAGCGCGCGCATCTGGTTTTCCATCGCGCCGATCGATTGCGAGCTGGGCATGTCGCTGAGCGCCGCGCCCAGTTCGGCGATACGGTCCGACACGGCCTGCAGTTCGGCGCGCGAATCGAGCGCCTGCGGCAGTGCGCCGAGTTCACGCTCGATGACGGACCAGCGGTCGGCCATGTCGCGCAACGTGTCCTCGCGAGCAAGCGAGGCGATGTGACCCTTCAACTCCTCGACTTCGGCGCGCAGCGAACCCATGTCGCTGTTCTCGACGCGCGAGGCGACGAGACCGAGTTCGCGGGTGACACGGGCAAACCCGTCGGCGAGATCTTCCGGCGACGCCGCATTGCCGCGATGATAGAGCGACTTCAGCTCCTCGCGGATGCCGCCGAACTGGGCCGCGATGGTCGAGGACATTTCGCGGTTGAGTTCCTCGCGCATGGCGGCCAGTTCCGCCTGCAGCGCGGAGGCGTCCGCCGGGGCCTGGTAGCCGCCGCGCGGGGCCGGCCTGTAGGACCGCGCGTAATCGTCGCGATGCGAGAGCGCTTCCCTGTGCGAGAGCGCCTCCTGGCGAGCGCGGATGGCGGACACGTCGTCGTCGCGCTGCGTCGCCGGACGCGGCGCGCGGGCGGCGGAATTGATGCCCATTCGTCTTTCGAGGTTGGACAGCGCTTCGTCGAGCTTGTCGAGCGTCATGTTCTGGGAGCGCCTTGAAGCGGGATCCTGACCGGGATTCATGTGCCTGTCGTGCATGTTTCGCCCATTCCTCGCGGCGTCCGCTACACTGCCCCCTGGCGGATATTCTTGTGGCAGCAGGCGCCTTGAACTGTTTGTCCCTGAAACCGGAGCGCGCACACCGGATACACAACCACGCCGCGATTTATCATGGTTAACGTTTTTCAAATCGCGGTAAACAAGCGGTTAACCGGCACGCTTTTCCGTAAAACAATTTAACCGGACGCCGCGGCCCGCCAATCGGCCCGCACCTATTTGAATCCGGGCACAGCGGTGATGACGGAGGCGGCCTCCCGCCGGTCGAGCCATCGGCCGGCAAGCGCGATATCTTTTATTTTACGCAAAGGAAGCCCGTGTATCGGAAAGTCTTTCTGCCGCGAAACTTGTCGCGGGCAGCCCTGTAACAGCGAGGTAACGTCACGTTACCTTCAAATTCCTGCCACTGAGGCTCGTTATATGGTTGTTGGGATGGGTAGCATGCAATCGCCTGGCGAATCGCGTCATGCCCTTGCACGCATTGCCGCTCCGTTTCACGACCCGAATGGACTTCCCCCCGCGGGACAAGAGTGGATACAGGAACATGAACAGCGCTACGAAAGCCGAAACTCTCGCCAATCGCGAAGCGGTTTATCGAATCGGCGAGTTATCGAAAGAGTTCGATGTAACGTTACGCACGTTACGTTTCTACGAAGACAAGGGTTTGCTGTCGCCGCGTCGCATCGGCAATACGCGGCTCTATTCCCGCGCCGACCGCACCAGGCTGAAGCTGATCCTCCTCGGCAAGCGGGTTGGCCTGTCGCTTCTCGACGTCAAGGAAATCCTCGATCTCTACGATCCGAAGGGCGACAACCGACGCCAGCTCGAGGTGGCCTTCGAAAAGGGTCGGGAGCAGATGGAAATCCTGCAATCGCAGCGCAAGGAGATCGACGCGGCGATCGAGGAACTCGACCGGTCCATGACGACCGTGCGCGGCATGCTCGAGAACACGGCGGCCTGATCGCCCCTTGGTCCCGATCGCTCGCGATCGGCTTCGAAGCGGGCGGGTTGATGGGGCACATGCCCGGCTTCGCAACACCCCGGCATCCGAGAGGATCGCCGGGGTTTTTCGTTCCCGAACGCGAAAATAGCCCTGAAAAGCCCGCTTTTCAGCAATACGAAGGCTGGCAGCGCGCCACCTCGCGGGATTTTTCCGTTCTTTTCAAAATTTTGACGTTTACGGAAACGTCAAAATTTGATAGCGACACGGCGATCCTGTCTCGCGCCGGCATTCCCGCGCGTTGCAACCGTATCCGGAGGAAAACATGCCCGCCTATCGCGCACCGGTCGCCGACACGCTTTTCGTGCTCAACGACGTTCTGAAATACGAGCGCTACAACAACCTGCCCGGCTTTGCCGACGCGACGCCCGACATCGTCGAGGCCGTCCTGCAGGAAGGCGCAAGGCTGGCGGAAGAGGTCTTCTTCCCGATCAACCAGACCGGCGACCAGGAAGGCTGCACGCGTCACGAGGACGGTTCGGTGGCGACGCCGAAGGGTTTCAGGGAAGCCTTCGAGCAGTACAAGGAAGGCGGCTGGATGGGCCTTGGCTTCGACCCGGACTATGGCGGCCAGGGCCTGCCCTACGCGCTGCATTCCGCTGTCGGCGAATATTTCTCCTCCGCCAACATGGCGTTCGCCATGTATTTCGGCCTGACCCAGGGCGCCATGGCGGCGATCCACGTGCACGGCTCCGACGAACAGAAGCAGGCTTACCTGCCGAAGATGGTCGAGGGCACCTGGACAGGCACCATGAACCTGACCGAGCCGCATTGCGGCACGGATCTCGGCCTCTTGCGCACCAAGGCCGTGCCGCAGGGCGACGGTTCCTACAGGATTTCCGGCCAGAAGATCTTCATCTCCGCCGGCGAGCACGATCTTTCGGAAAACATCATCCATCTGGTGCTCGCCCGCATCGAGGGCGCGCCGGAAGGCACCAAGGGCATCTCGCTGTTCATCGTGCCGAAATTCGTTCTCAACGCGGACGGAACGCCCGGCGACCGCAACGGCGTCATGTGCGGCTCTCTCGAAGAAAAGATGGGCATCCACGGCAACTCGACCTGCGTCATGAACTATGACGACGCGACCGGCTATCTGATCGGCGAGGAGAACAAGGGCCTGAAGGCCATGTTCACGATGATGAACGAGGCGCGTCTCGGCGTCGGGCTGCAGGGCCTGTCGATTTCCGAGGTCGCTTATCAGAACGCCGTCGACTACGCGAAGGACCGGCTACAGGGCCGCGCCCTCACCGGCCCGGCCGCGCCCGACAAGAAGGCCGACCCGATCATCGTCCATCCGGATGTGCGGCGGAACCTGATGACGATCCGCGCCTTCAACGAGGCTGGCCGCGCCTTCCTGCTCTGGGCGGCGTTGAAATCCGACGTCGCCCACCGCTCGGACGACGCCGGCGAGCGCGAACTCTCCGACGAGATGACGGGCCTGCTCACGCCGGTCATCAAGGGCGTGCTGACCGACAAGGGCTTCGATCACGCGGTGATGGCGCAGCAGGTCTATGGCGGCCATGGCTATATCGAGGAATGGGGCATGAGCCAGTATGTGCGCGATGCGCGCATCGCCATGATCTATGAGGGCGCCAACGGCATCCAGGCGCTCGATCTCGTCGGCCGCAAGCTGCCGGCCAATGGCGGCCGCGCCGTGCAGGCCTGCTTCAAGGAAGTCGGCGAATTCTGCGAGGACAACCGCTCCGACGAGGCGATGACCTTCTTCACCAAGCACCTGAAGAAGGGCTTGAACGACCTGCAGGCGGCAACCATGTGGTTCGTGCAGAACGCCATGGCGAAGCCCGACAATGCCGGCGCCGGGTCCTATGACTACATGCACCTCTTCGGGCTGGTCACGCTCGGCTACATGTGGGCGCTGCAGGCAAAGGCCGCGCAGGCGAAACTGGCGGCCGGCGAAGGCGACAAGCAGTTCATGGAAGCCAAGCTCGCCACGGCGCGCTATTTCATGGAGCGGATCATGCCGGAAACCGCCGCCCATCTGGCGCGTATCTCGTCCGGCGCGGATTCGATGATGGCGCTCTCCGCGGAGGCGTTCTAGGCTCGCGGAAAACGCGCATTACGGGAGGAATGAATGGCCAGCAATCCGGCGGATATTCTTGGCATGCCGAAGCCGTCCTGGGCGACGGAAGACGTCGTCATGCTTCAGGAGATGGCGACGCGCTTCATGACCGAGGAAATCCTTCCGAAATACGAGGATTTCGAGAGGGCCGAGATCTTCGACCGCGAAAGCTGGGAAAAGGCCGGCGCCAACGGGCTGCTCTGCGCCTCCATGCCGGAGGAATATGGCGGCTCGGGCGGCACCTACGCCCATGAAAGCGTGATCCTCGAGGCAATCAGCCATGTCGGCGTCGACGGCTTCGGCATCCCCCTGCACAATTCCATCGTCGCGCCCTACATCGCCCATTACGGCTCCGAGGAGCAGAAGAAGCGCTGGCTGCCGAAGCTCGCCACCGGCGAACTGATCGGCGCAATCGCCATGACGGAACCCGGTGCGGGCTCCGACCTGCAAGGCGTGAAGACCTCGGCGAAAAAGGACGGCAATCACTACCGTCTCAACGGCTCGAAAACCTTCATCACCAATGGCCAGCTCGCCAACCTGATCATCGTCGTCACCAAGACCGACCCGTCGGCAGGCGCGAAAGGCACCTCGCTGATCATTGTCGAGACCGACGACGCGGAGGGTTTCGAACGGGGCCGCAACCTCGACAAGATCGGCCTGAAATCCAACGACACGTCAGAACTGTTCTTCAACGACGTGCGCGTGCCCACCGCGAATCTCCTCGGCCACGAGGAGGGGCTCGGCTTCATCCAGCTAATGCAGCAGCTTCCCCAGGAACGCCTTCAGATCGGCGGCTCGGCGATCGCCATGTGCGAACGGGCGCTGGCCGTCACCATCGACTATGTCAAGGAGCGCAAGGCCTTCGGCAAGGCGGTGATCGAGTTCCAGAACACGCAGTTCACGCTGGCCGAACTGAAGACCGAGGCCACCATCGGCCGCACCTTCTACAATTTCTGCGTCGGCGAACATCTCGAAGGACGCCTCACCCCGGAACTCGCCTCGATGGCGAAATACTGGCTCTCGGACCTGCAGGGCAAGATCACCGACGCCTGCCTGCAATTGCATGGCGGTTACGGTTACATGAACGAATATCCGATCGCCCGCATGTTCCGCGACGCGCGCGTCCAGCGCATTTATGGCGGCACGAACGAGATCATGAAACTGCTGATCGCGCGGGGGCTCTGATGCGTTGTTTCCGATCGGCATACCGTATCTTTTTTGCCTCGCTCCTTCTGTGGGCGGCGCCAAGTGGAGGGGTAGCGGCGATGGATAAGTTCCCGATGTCAGCGGAAGCGCGCGATTCGGACTATCACGTCGCGATCGGCGAACTGATCCTGACAGCCGGAATGCTCAATAATGCCGGTTACCCGTTCGAGGAGCTGCCCGAGGACGTAGTGACAATCTACTACGCCGATTTCATTCGGCAGGAACTGGTGGACGCTGGAGTGAAGCACTTCCGCAAAAACCACATGCCGATGCACACGGATGCAGAACAGGGCGCTCTGGCTGCCTTGGAGCGGATAGGTGCGATGCGGCATCGCGAGTTTTTCGCCGACGCCATTCTTGGCGCTCCTCGCGGATTATTCGGCTACGGCATCAGCGCTTCAAAGGCGGACGGCATGCTGGCGGAAGCCGGTCGGTCGGAGAATGTCGCAGCACTAATCTACGAATTGCTCAGGGCCAGCGAGCAGATCGAGTGGATGGAAGGCGACGAGTCCGACATGAAGGTGGCGGAACTCATGCTGGATCGGATGACCAGCGCGCATGAAGAAAAGGAAGACTGATGGCCGACTTCACGCTCCACTGCTTTTCGGAATCCGGCAATTCCTACAAGGTGGCGCTGATGCTGCAACTGTGCGGCGCCGACTGGCAGCCGCAGCGCGTCGCCTTCTTTTCCGGCGAGACGCGCGGCAGCGCCTATCGCGATCTCAACGAGATGGGCGAGGCGCCGGTGCTGATCGACCACACCCGGCGGCCCGATCTCGTGCTCTCGCAGTCGGGCGCGATCCTCTATCATCTGGGCGAGCATTTCGGGAAATACATGCCGGAATCCGAGGAAGAGAAGCGCGAGGCGCTGCGCTGGATCCTGTGGGACAACCACAAGCTGACCAGCTACTCGGCGACCTACCGCTTCCTGCGCATCTTCGCCGGCAAGGGCGACACGCCGGAGGCCGAGTTCTTCCATGCGCGCGCACGCAGCGCCTGGCGGGTGCTCGACGCCCATCTCGCCGACCGCGACTGGATCGCCGCAGACAGGCCGACGATCGCCGACTTCTCGCTTTGCGGCTACCTGTTCTGGCCAGCACAGATCGGCCTCAGCTTCGACACCCACACCAACATTCCGCGCTGGCTCGACCGGCTGCGCGCGCTGCGCGGCTTCAAATTGCCGGAAGACCTGATGCCCAGCGGCCAGGATGAGACCACAGCGACGGCGTAGCCGCGCAGACAGATGAATGTGACGGCGTAGCCGCGCAGATAAAAAGAAGTGACGGCGCAAGCCGCGCCACGAACGACCAAGGAGACCAGCAAATGGCAGACGCTTATATATACGACGCCGTGCGCACGCCGCGCGGCCGCGGCAAGAAGGACGGGAGCCTGCACGAAGTCCCGACACCTCGCCTCGGCGCCAAGGTTCTTCAGGCGCTGCGCGACCGCAACGAACTCGATACCTCGAAGGTCGACGACGTGATCTTCGGCTGCGTCGATCCGGTGTATGAGGCCGGCGGCGACATCGCGCGGGCCGCGATCTTCGAAGCCGGGTACGCCACCGAAGCGCCCGGCATGCAGATCAACCGCTTCTGCGCCTCGGGCCTCGATGCGGTCAATTTCGGCGCGGCGAAAATCGCCCAGGGCGCAGACGACATCGTCATCGCTGGCGGCGTCGAATCCATGTCGCGCGTCGGCATGGGCGCGTCCGGCGGCGCCTGGTACATGGACCCGTCGGTCAACATCCCGGCCTATTTCATGCCGCAGGGCGTCTCCGCCGACCTGATCGCGACGAAATACGGCTTCAGCCGAGACGACGTCGACGCCTATGCGGTGGAAAGCCAGAAGCGCTCGGCGGAAAGCTGGGAAAAGGGCCATTTCGCCAAGTCCGTCATTCCGGTGAAGGACCAGAACGGCCTGACCATCCTTGACCGTGACGAGCATATGCGTCCCGGCACCGACATGCAGAGCCTCGCCAGCCTCAATCCCTCCTTCGTCATGCCCGGCCAGATGGGCGGCTTCGAGGCCGTCGGCATTGCCGGCCATCCGGAGGTCGAGGCGATCAACTATGTCCACCATGCCGGCAATTCCTCAGGAATCGTCGACGGCGCGGCCGGCGTGCTGCTCGGCTCGAAGAAGGGCGGCAGGATGCTGGGTGTCGAGCCGCGCGCGAAGATCAAGGCCTTCGCCAATATCGGCTCCGACCCGACGCTGATGCTGACCGGCCCGGTGGACGTGACCGAGAAGCTTCTGAAGAAGGCGAAGATGGAGATCGGCGACATCGACCTGTTCGAGCTGAACGAGGCGTTTGCCGCCGTCGTGCTGCGCTACATGCAGGCCTTCGACATCGACCATTCGAAGATGAACGTGGCCGGCGGCGCCATCGCCATGGGTCATCCGCTGGGTGCGACCGGCGCGATGATCCTCGGCACCGTGCTCGACGAGCTGGAGCGCCGCGACCTCAACACCGCATTGGTGACGCTGTGCATCGGCGCCGGCATGGGCACCGCGACCATCATCGAGCGGGTGTGATCCGAAGATGACGCTCGACCGGGCAAAGACGGCGCTGGTGCTCGTCGACGTGCAGAAGGCCTTCCTCGAATGGGAGGCCGGCGGCATGCGCCGGAACAATCCGCACGCCGTCGACAACATCGCCCGGCTCCTAGCCGCCTTCCGGCGCGCGGGCATGGCGGTTTTCCATATCCGCCACGCATCGCGCGAGGCGGGCTCGGCGCTTGCCGCCGACAAGCCCGGCTATCGGCCGATCGACGCGGCGCGCGAGCGCGACGGCGAACCGGTGCTCGTGAAACACGTCAATTCAAGCTTCATCGGCACCGACCTCGAAGACCGCCTGCGCGCGGCGGGCATTACGACCGTCGTCATTTGCGGAATCACCACCAATCACTGCGTCGAGACCACGACGCGCATGGCGGGCAATCTCGGCTTCGACGCCCGGCTCGTTGCCGACGCCTGCTACACATTCGACCGCACCGGCCATACCGGCCGGCACGAAACCGCCGAAGACATTCACGCGATGACGCTGTCCAATCTGGACGGCGAGTTCGCGACGATCGAAACTACCGACAGCCTGCTGGCCGCTCTCGACATGGGCGCAGCGGCATGACGGGGTCCGGCATGCATGAAGGGGCGATCGTATCCGGCCGCGGAAGGCGGCAAGCCTCAAGCGGCCGCGCGCACCGCTTCCGGGCTGAGTGCAGGCAGCGCCTCGAAGGCCGGCCTGGCGAACCAGTAGCCCTGGAACAGGCCGATGCCGGCCGCCTTGAGAACGAGGAACTCGTCTTCGCATTCGACGCCTTCGGCCAGCAACACGATGTCGAGTTCGCGGCAGATATTCGCCAGTCCGGCGACGATTGCCTGCCTGGCGCGGCTGGTGTGGATGTCGCGCACGAGGTGCATGTCGAGCTTGATGAGATCGGGCTGGAAATCGGCGAGCAGGGAGAGCCCCGACCGGCCGGCGCCGAAATCGTCGATCGCGGTGACGAAACCCTGCTTGCGGTATTCGGCGATGATCGACCGCAGGTGACCGGTGTCGCGGACTTCCTCGTTTTCGGTGAACTCGAACATGATCGCGGTTTGCGGAAAATGGGTGCGGCGGGCCGCCGACAGCGTCTTGCGCAGGCAGGCGGCCGGTTCGTAGACCGCGTTGGGCAGGAAGTTGATCGACAGGCGCGGCGTGTTTTCCTTCGGGAAGATCCGCGCGGCGAGTTCGATCGCCTTCACCCGGCAGGCCTGGTCGAAGCGGTAGCGCTGCTCCGGCGTGACGCGCGACAGGATCTCGCCCGCGCCCTCGCCGCCGGTGCCGCGGATCAGCGCCTCATAGCCCCAGACGGAATTCCCGGCCGCGTCGACGATCGGCTGGAACGCCATTGTGAAGTCGAAGCCAAGCGGCTCGCCCGACCGGCAGCCCTCGCAGGAAACAGCCATCTCTCAATCCCCGTTCAAGCGGTCAGATTGCACTGAAAACAGTTGAAAAAGCCTGAAATACCGCTCCGGACCGGACGCGGAAACGTTCAAAGGAGAAATCCATGACCTACAAAAATTTCACCGTCGAAACCGACGCCGACGGCATCGCGCTCGTCACATGGGACATGCCCGACAAGTCGATGAACGTCTTCACCGAGGAGGTGATGGACGAGATCGACGCGATCATCGACCAGGTGATCGCCGACGACGCCATCAAGGGCGCGGTCTTCACCTCCGGCAAGAAGGATTCCTTCTCCGGCGGCGCGGACATCACCATGCTCAAGAAGATGTTCGACATCATCCAGACCGAGAAGGCGAAGGATCCGGAAAAGGCCATGCAGATGCTGTTCGACGGCGCCGGCCGGATGAGCTGGCTCTGGCGCAAGCTGGAAACCTGCGGCAAGCCCTGGGTCTCGGCGATCAACGGCACCTGCATGGGCGGCGCGTTCGAACTCTCGCTCGCCTGCCACGGCCGCGTCGCCGCCGATAGCGACGCCGTGAAAATGGCGCTGCCCGAGGTCAAGATCGGCATCTTCCCCGGCGCCGGCGGCACCCAGCGCGTGCCGCGCCTGACCAACCAGCAGGACGCCTTGCAGATGATGACGCAGGGTTCCACCCTGAAGCCGTCGCGCGCCAAGGCGATGGGGCTGATCCACGACGTGGTGCCGCCGAAGAAGCTGATCGCCGCCGCCAAGGCGATGATCGCCGCCGGCCTGAAGCCTGTGCAGCCCTGGGACGAGAAGGGCTTCAAGCTGCCCGGCGGCAAGATCTACACGCCGGCCGGCGCCAATCTCTGGCCCGCCGCCTCCGCCATCCTGCGCCGCGAGACCAACATGAACTATCCGGGCGCGGCGGCGATCCTGAAATGCGTCTATGAGGGCCTTCAGGTGCCGTTCGACACGGCGCTGAAGATCGAGCAGCGCTATTTCGCCAATGTCCTGCAGACGACCGAAGCCGGCATGATGATCCGCTCGCTCTTCGTCTCGCTGCAGGAGCTCAACAAGGGCGCGCGCCGCCCGGCCGGCATCAAGCCGACGAAGTTCAAGAAGATCGGCGTCCTCGGCGCGGGCTTCATGGGCGCTGGCATCGCCTATGTGACGGCCAAGGCCGGCATCCCGGTCGTGCTGCTGGACCGCACCATGGAAGCCGCCGAAAAGGGCAAGGCGCATTCCGACGGCCTCGTCACCAAGGCGATTCAGAAGGGCCGCGCCACGGCCGACGACAAGGAACAGCTCCTGTCGCTGATCACGCCGACCACCGACTATGCCGAGCTCGAAGGCGCCGACCTGATCATCGAGGCGGTGTTCGAGGATTCCGAGGTAAAGAAGGCCGCCACCGAACAGGGCGAGGCGCAGCTCAAACCCTCGGGCATCTTCGCCTCCAACACCTCGACCATTCCGATCACCAGCCTTGCGAAGAACTCGAAGCGGCCGAAGAACTTCATCGGCATCCACTTCTTCTCGCCGGTCGACCGGATGATGCTGGTCGAGATCATCCTGGGCAAGCGCACCGGCGACAAGGCGCTGGCCGTCGCGCTCGACTATGTCCGCGCCATCAAGAAGACCGGTATCGTCGTCAACGACACGCGCGGTTTCTACGTCAATCGCTGCGTGCTGCGCTACATGAACGAGGCGTTCCAGATGCTGATCGAGGGCGTGCCGCCGGCGATGATCGAGAACGCCGCCAAGATGGCCGGCATGCCGGTCGGCCCGCTGGCGCTGACCGACGAGACGGCGATCGACCTCGCCCAGAAGATCATGAAACAGACCATCCGCGACATGGGCGAAAAGGCCGTCGATCCGGAACAGGTCAAGCTGATCGACACGATGGTCGACACGCATGGCCGCCACGGCCGCAAGAACGGCAAGGGCTTCTACGACTACCCCGCGAAACCCGCCAAGAAGCATCTGTGGCCCGACCTCAAGACGCTTTACCCGCAGCAGGACGCCGACTCGATCGACTTCGAGGAACTGAAACAGCGCTTCCTCGTCGTCATCGCGCTGGAAGCGGCCCGCGTGATGGAGGAAGGTATCGTCACCGACCCGCGCGAGGCCGATGTCGGCTCCATCCTCGCCTTCGGCTTCGCCCCCTATACGGGCGGCACGCTTTCCTACATCGACGGCATGGGCGTCGCCGAATTCACCGCGCTGGCCGAGAAGCTGCGCAAGAAATACGGCAAGCAGTTCAAGGCGCCGAAGCTGCTGAAGGAGATGGCCGACAACGGCGAGACCTTCTACACGCGCTTCGACCCCTATGCGCAGGTGGAAGAAGCGGCGTAAGTGAGTTGACTGGCTGAGATGCTAGAAACCCCGGGGGGCGAGCTCCGGGGTTTTTTACGTCGGGCTCCTGCCTTCTCCCCAACGTGGGAGAAGGTGGATGCGGCGGTTCCGTGAACCGCCGCAGACGAATGAGGGCCTGAGGAGCGGTCCGCGTCAGCGGACGAAAAGCCAACGACTTGGCTTTTCGAGCGACGAACGCCCGGAGCGAAAGCGCAGGGCTCAGCGCCAGTCCTGGCGCAAGGACTCATCCCGCGCAAAGGCGATGATCGTCACACAAACGCTGTCGAGATCGCGCATCACTTCGTTGTTCCAGAAACGCAGCACGCGGAAGCCGCGCGCCTCAAGATCGGCATCGCGATCGACATCCCGCCGGCTCTCGGCATGCTGTGTCCCGTCCACCTCGACGATCAGCTTCGCCTCCATGCAGACGAAATCAGCAATATAGGCGCCGACCGGCACCTGCCGGCGGAACTTGAGCTTGTCGAGCCGGCGATTGCGCAGGGCGCCCCAAAGCCGCTCCTCCGCTTCGGTCGGAGCGCTTCGCATCTCGCGTGCGAACGCGCGCAGTCTTTGGCTATCCTTGCCCACTGGATGACCCCTCATCCGTCTGCGGTCCTTCACGGAAGGCCCGCATCCACCTTCTCCCACGAGGGGAGAAGGAAGGTCCAGCCTTCACTCCTCCCTCCGCATCCGCGCAAACAGCACCACCGTCAGCGCCACGGCTACCGGAAACACTCCCACATAGCCGATGATGCCGATATTGCGCAGCTGCATGTCGCCAACCGCGACGCCGGCGAGGCCGGCCAGCGACAGGATGCCGCTTGCCAGCAATGCCAGCCGGATCGCCCGGCGCAGTCCGCCGCCGGGAAAGACCGGGGCGGCGCAAAACATCGAGACAGCGAAGAAGACGTCCCAGGCGAGAATGTCGAGCGCATAGACGACCGACGGCCAGCGAAAGGCGAAGACCAGCTCCCAGCCGGCGAAATCCGGAAGGCGGGCGAGCGTCAGAATGGCGAAATGGACGATCGAGGTCAGCATCGCGACCATCGCCATGAATACCAAGGCCATCAAGCTGAAGACGCGCCGCGCGGGCGGCGCGAAACCGTGCACCGCCACCATGAAGCCGGTCATGAACGGCATCAGCAGCAGGATGAGGATTTCCATCGCCGTAAACCACGGATCGGCGATCGGCGCGTCGGGCGCGGGAAGCGCCGCCAGCCCGACCGCCAGAACGGCGACATAGAACACCGACAGCAAAACCGTGCCGATCCCCGTCGCGATGCCGAAAAGACGCGCCTCGCCGCTATAGTTCATGCCGGATCTCACGCCATTTCCAAAATTCAGCCGACTTGAAATCGAAATTCAATTGGCAACGCCGGTGAAGGCGCTCGGAGTCGCTTCCCTGATCTTCGCACCATCTCTACCGTTAAGAGCGCGACTTCATATGCGGTCCCATCGAGCGCTTGAATCGTGACTGTGCGGAATGCTCCGACGTAGTGATATCGAGTTCGGATATAATTTCGGTCTGCATCGATCATCTTGATTACTGCGAGATCATCGGGCTCCCTTAGTCCCAGCCCCGCTCGGTTACATGCTTTCACCAGTTTGCTGAAACCATGACCGATTTCTCTTAATTGAGTTTCATTTCGACCAGCGGCGATTAAAGCAGCCTTCAGATAAAGCTCAATGCAATGATAGTATAGATATCTGGTTGGGTCTCCTGCCCAACCTCCTGGGCTTTTGAGATCTCGTGCCAATAGCTGCGCGCCACGACGGTACGCTTCCGCCTTACCGATGAATCCAAGCGGCGTTGTCCCCGTGAATGTTTCTGGCATCTTGCGTCCTGTCGTATGTGACAAACTCGGACGCATTACGAATAACAGCTATCCGCATGTCCAGCCCTTCTCCAAATTTGATAACTATCCCGCCGGATTGCGCCCAACTATCTGTTTCTACTTACGATTCGCCAGGCATTATTTAAATTCTATCCACCGCCCCCAAACCTCCGCGACACTGTCCCCCGCACCAAACGGAGGCGCATGAGGCATGGAGTTCAACTGGCGCGGGGCGATCGATCGCAATTGCGAGATATTGTGCGACATCGCATTCCGGCTGCTGGTCATGGCCGGGATCCAGGCGGGACGATCCAATCCGACCCTGCCGCGCCATCTCTATCTGCGCATCCTCGCCATCCTGCGCCCCGCCGAATTCGCCGCCCGCCGCCTCATCGCCATGGCGGCCTGCAAATTGCCCCTCGATGTCGGGCCGGTGCGTCCAACCAAAAAGCGCGGAAGCCAGCCACCAAACTCCGTCATCCTCGGGCTTGACCCGAGGACCCATTCCGGAGAGGCGGACACAGCGCCTGACGCCACCCAACCCGCCTTCGCCCTGTTCGATCCGTTCAAGCCTTTCCCCGAGCCCTGGCTCACACCGGCGGAAATCGCCGCGCTCGATAATCCGAATACCGAAAACCGGATCCGCACGGCCTCGCCGCCGAACGAACCCGTCGACGCCAGGGCGCTCGGCCGGCGCATCCGCGCACTCGCCAATGCGCTCTCCGATCTGGACGGTCAGGCGCTGCGACTCGCCCGCTGGCGCGCCCGCCGCGCCGCCGGCTTCGGCCGTCCCGTGCGCCTCAGCCCTTTCCGCCCCGGCTTGCCGCCCGGATGGAGAAAACGGCCGAAGACGGAGGTCGAGGAGGTGCTGAGGGAATGCAACTATCTCGGGCTCGAGGCCTGGGACACGACGTGAATCACGGAGATAATCCGGCACAGACATGCAATCCCGTTTCCGAATGGAAGCGCGGAGCCGATCACGCGCGCCCATCCCTCCCCCTTGAGGGGAGGGAATGCCAAGACTTGTGAGCGTTAGCGAACTAGGCGCGGCTGGGTGGGGGTGTGCCGGCGCCGTGCACCCCCACCCAACTGCGGCATACTCACTTCGTTCGTTGCCTCGTAATCCCTCCCCTCAAGGGGGAGGGACGCGTGCCAATCCAGGCCCTTCCCTTTCCCGCGCCAGCGGCTATTGTGCCGGCCGGGAGGCCAACCGCTGTTCTTCAGGCCCCGTTTCGACCGACATGCGCACCACCGACAACAATTCCGCCCCCGGCGCGGCGAACCCGGACGCGCCCGCTCCCATCGGGTTTGCCACCAGCCTGCTCTTTGCAATCGCCTGCGGAGCGCTGGCCGGCAACATCTATTACGCCCAGCCGCTGGTCGCGCTGATCGGCGACGCCATGGGCCTTCCGACCGCGTCGGAGAGCCTGATCTTCACCACGGTGCAGCTCGGCTACGCCATCGGCCTGCTCTTTCTCGTGCCGCTCGGCGACCTGTTCGAAAACCGCAAGCTGATCCTCGCCCTGATGGCGCTCAATGTCGCCAGCCTCGCCGGTCTCGCCTTCGCGCCCGGCCTGTCGATGCTGTTTGCGATGCTTCTGGTCGTCGGCTTCACATCGACCGCGGCGCAGGTGATCGTTCCGATGGTCGCCAGTCTCGCCCCCGCCGCGCGGCGCGGCCAGGTGGTCGGCAATGTCATGATGGGGCTTTTCATCGGCATCCTGCTGTCGCGCCCGATTTCGAGCTTCCTTGCCGATCATTTCGGCTGGCGCGGCGTCTTCGTGTTCTCGGCCGTGGTGATCGCGGGGCTTGCCGTCTGGGGTGTCTTCGCGATCCCGCGCCGGGTCCCGCAGGGGCGGCATGCCTATCTCAGGCTGATAGGCTCGCTTGCCGGGCTGATGGCCACGCAGCCGGTGCTGCGCCGCCGCTCGGTCTACCAGACGGCGATGTTTTCCGTTTTCACGGTGTTCTGGACCGCCTCGCCGATCGTCCTGCTGCGCCAGGGCTATTCGCCGAGCGAGATCGCGCTGTTTGCGCTGGCCGGGGTCTCCGGCGTCTTCGCGGCGCCGATTGCCGGGCGGCTCGCCGACCGGGATTATGTCCGGCCGGGCACCGTCGTCTCGCTCAGTCTCGGCATTATCACCTTCGCGCTCGCATGGGTCAGCAACGCGAATTACTGGGTGTTGATGCTGGCCGGCGCGCTGATCGATTTCGGCGTGCAGGGCAACATGGTTCTCAGCCAGCGCGAAATCTACCAGCTCGACGAGTCGATCCGCGGCCGGCTGACCTCAGCCTATATGACGACGTTCTTTCTCGGCGGCGCGGCCGGCTCGGCGCTGACCAGCCCGATCCTGGAAGCCTTCGGCTGGACGGGGATCTGCCTCTTCGGCGGGCTGGTGCCGCTGGCGGCGCTCATCTATTTCGCGGTTGCGGAGCCGCGTCGCTGACGCTACCCCGCAACCGCCGGCTCACAGCGCCGAACAGGTTTCCTCGACGGCTTCCTTCGTCACCCGGACGATCTCGTCGGCCTCGTCCTTTGCAAGGCAGAGCGGCGGGGCGAAGCCGATGATGTCGCCCTGCGGCATGGCGCGAGCGATGACGCCACGCTTAAGCATGGCGGCGACCGCCTTGGCGGCCACCGTCTTGCCCGGATCGAAGAAGGCGCGGCCCGCCTTGTCCTCGACCAGCTCGACGGCGCACAGCATCCCCTCGCCGCGCACGTCGCCGACATTGGGATGGTCGGCCAGCGCCTGCGCCATCTTCTCGTTGAGATAGGCGCCCACCGTGCCGGCGTTTTCCACCAGCCCCAGTTCGTCGATCAGCTTGAGGTTGGCGACGCCGGCGGCGGCCCCGATCGGATGGGCGGAATAGGTCCAGCCGTGGCCGATTGCGCCGAACTTGTCGGTGCCCTGCTCCAGCACGCTCCACACCTTGTCGGAGATGATCGAGCCCGACAGCGGCGCATAGGCCGATGTCAGCCCCTTGGCGATGGTGATAATGTCCGGCTGGATGCCGCAATGGGTCGAGCCCATCATCGTGCCGAGCCGGCCGAAACCGGTGACGACCTCGTCGGCGATCAGCAGGATGTCATGCTTCTTGAGGACCGCCTGGATCTTTTCCCAGTAGCCCGCCGGCGGCGGAACGATGCCGCCCGTGCCCAGCACCGGCTCGCCGATGAAGGCTGCGATGGTCTCGGCGCCCTCGCGCTCGATCAGCGCTTCCAGCTCGGCGGCGCAATGGGCGGAGAATTCCTCCTCGCTCATCGCGGCGTCCGGGCGGCGGAAATAGTATGGCGCTTCCGTGTGGATTACCTGCGGCAGCGGCAGATCGAACTGCTTGTGGAACAGCGCCAGCCCGGTCAGCGACCCGGTCATCAGGCCGGAGCCGTGATAGCCGCGCCAGCGCGAGATGATCTTCTTCTTCTCGGGGCGGCCCAGAACGTTGTTGTAATACCAGACCAGCTTGACATTGGTCTCGTTGGCGTCGGACCCGCCGAGCCCGTAATAGACGCGGTTCAGTCCCTCCGGCGCGCGGTCGGCGATCATCTTCGACAGGGTGATGGAGGCTTCCGTGCCGTGGCCGACATAGGAATGGTAATAGGCGAGTTCCTTCGCCTGGGCCGCGATCGCTTCCGCGACCTCCTGGCGGCCATAACCGATATTGACGCAATAGAGCCCGGCGAAGGCGTCGAGCAGGCGAGTGCCCTCGCGATCCTCGATATAGACCCCGGAGCCGCCGGTGACGATCCGCTCGGGCATCTCGCCGCGTGCGAACTGCGCGAGATGGGTGGAGGGGTGGATGAAGTGGTCGCGGTCCCACTGTTCCAGCGGATCGTTTCTCAGCATGGTCTCTGGTTTCCCGTTTTTATGGTTTCGGTTTTCCGGTTGCGGGCGTCAGCTCCAGTCCCGGCAGACATATTTGACCTCCGTAAAGGCCTCGAGCCCCAGACGCGACCCTTCGCGGCCAAGTCCGGACTGTTTCATGCCCCCGAAGGGGATCGGCGCGCCGGTGACCTTGGTGCGATTGACCGCGACCATGCCGAAGGCAAGCGCCCGCGAAGCGCGGTAGATGCGGCGCGGGTCCTCCGTGTGCAGATAGGCGACGAGGCCGTATTCCGTTGCGTTGGCGCGCGCGATGGCCTCCGCCTCCATGTCGAAGGGCGCAATCGCGGCGACGGGGCCGAAAGTCTCCTCGCGCATGATCAGCGCATCCCCCGCCACGTCGGCCAGCACGGTCGGCTGGAAAAACAGCGGGCCCGCCGTGTGCCGCCGGCCGCCGGCAAGCAGCGTCGCTCCTTTCGTCAGCGCGTCGGCGACGTGTTCGATCTGCTTGGCGACCGCCCCCTTGTTCATCAGCGGACCGATGTCGGGATCGTCCATGCCGTTGCCGACCGTGAGCGCGGCGGTGCGTTCCGCAAACGCCTTGCAGAACGCCGCATAAACCGGCCGCTCCACGAAGAAGCGGTTCGCGCCGAGGCAGTCCTGCCCGGAGGTCGCGAACTTCGCCTTCACCGCCTCGTCGACCGCCCGCTCCAGATCGGCGTCGGCGAAGACGAGGAAGGGTGCGTGGCCGCCGAGCTCCAGCACCAGCCGTTTCACCGTGTCGGCACCCTGCCGGTAGAGCAGCTTGCCGATTTCGGTCGAGCCTGTGAAGGAGAGCGCCCGCACGCGGGTGTCTTCCATCCATGCGCCGACGATCTCGGGTGCGTCGCCTGTGACCACGTTGAAGACGCCCGCCGGCAGCCCCGCACGCTCGCCGAGTTCGGCCAGCGCCAATGCCGACAGCGGCGTCTCGATGGAAGGATGAACGACCACCGTACATCCGGCGGCCAGCGCGGCGGCGGCCTTGCGGGTGATCATGGCGGAGGGAAAGTTCCACGGCGTCACCAGCGCGGCGACGCCGACCGGCTCGCGCCAGACCTCAACCTCGGCATCGCCCAGATGCGAGGTCACGCTCTCGATGTTCGGGCGCTTGGTCTCCTCGGCGTAGAATTCGATGAAGGACGCGCCGTAGTCGATTTCGCCGCGGGCTTCCGAGATCGGCTTGCCCTGCTCGTGCGTCATCAGGATCGCGAGGTCCTCGCGGTTCTCGATGATCAGGTCGTACCAGCGGCGCAGGATAGCCGAGCGTTGCTGCGGCAGCAGACCGGCCCAGGCCGGAAAGGCCTCCGCCGCGGAATCGACGGCGGCCCTGGCTCCGTCAGCCGAAATTCGCGCCACTTCGCCGATTGCGCTGCCGTCGGCGGGATCGGTCACCGGAATGGAACGGGCATCCGTGCCTACGGTCCAGCGGCCGCCAACATAGGCGAGCGACCGCAACAGCCGGCGGTCGGCGAGGTCGATCGGCGAATCGAGACGTCTTGCAGCTTCGGCCATGGCGCGGCTCCCGAGATTGGCGAATGCGCAACCCTATCAGGGGAGCCGGCGAAGAAGCCTCCTTAGGCCCGCCGAGCGGGAGAGGATGTCTCTTTTTATCGGGCCGAAAACAGCAAAACCTACTCCGCCAGCACGTTCAGCAGGCCCAGCGGCAAGCCGGTCGGCGCCTTCACTTCCTTGGTCACGACATAGGTGAAATAGCGGGCCATGGCGGCCTTCTTTTCGAGCAGCGCATCCATCAGCCGCTGGTAGGAATCGATGTCACGGGCGACCACCTGCATCAGGTAGTCGTAGCCTCCGCCTAGCGCCCAGCAGCCGGTGATTTCCTCGTAGCCGGCGACCGCCTTCTCGAAGGCCTGGAAGGCCTCGGCGCGATGGTTCTCGAGCTCCACGACAACGAAGACCGCGACATGAGAGCCCAAGGATTTCAGGGAAATTCGGGCCTGGTAGCCTTCGATCACGCCGGCCTCCTCCAGCCGCTTCAAACGCTCCCAGCAGGGTGTCGGCGAGAGGTTGATGCGGCGGGCCAGTTCGGTCTTCGAAACGCGTCCTTCGCGCGACAGGATGGAGAGGATCCTGATATCCCTGTCATCGAGCTTGAGCATGCTGGCGTCCCGGTTTCATCTCGCCGGCGGACGCTCCGCCGACGTCGGGATTCATACGCGGGGATGACGCTTGCCGACAAGCGCCGGACGTCAATCACCCGAGTATGGTGGCCGGTTAGGGCGCAAACATTCCGCTTGACGGAATGGCGCCTCTGAAACCAGCTTGCGCGAATTGTTTCATCACTGTCCAGGGAGAACGGCATGGCCGAGCCGAGACGTGACTTCACGCCCGAGGAATATCAGGGCCGCATCGACCGCATCCGCGGTGTCATGGCCGAGAAGGGCGTCGACCTTCTGGTCATCTCGGATCCGTCCAACATGCATTACGTCACCGGCTATGACGGCTGGTCCTTCTACACGCATCAGGCGGCGCTTCTGTCCATGGAGGGCGAGCCGGTCTGGTGGGGGCGCGGCATCGATGCGCTCGGCGCGCGCCGCACGGTCTCGATGGATGACGCCAACATTGTCGGCTACGAAGATTCCTACGTCCAGAACCCCGACAAGCACCCGATGGAAACGCTCGCCGCGCTGATCAGGGAGCGGGGCTGGGACAAGGGCCGTATCGGCGTCGAGATGGACAACTATTATTATTCGGCCGCCGCGCACCGTTCGCTGACGGCCAATCTGTCCGAGGCTCAATTCACCGACACCACGGGTCTGGTAAACTGGCAGCGCGCCATCAAGAGCGACAAGGAGATCGAATATATGCGCCGCGCGGCCCGCATCGTCGAAGCCATGCACAAGGCCATCGTCGAAAAGGCCGAGCCCGGCTTGCCGAAGAACGAGCTGGTCGCCGAGATCTACCGCACCGGCGTGCTCGGCGCGGACGGGCATTGGGGCGACTACACCGCCATCGTGCCGATGGCCCCGTCCGGCATGGACGCGACCGCGCCGCACCTGACCTGGGATAATTACCCTCTGCAGCAGAACGAGAGCACCTTCTTCGAGATCGCCGGGGCGCATCTGCGCTATCACTGCCCGCAGTCGCGCACGCTGTTCATAGGCAAGCCGCCTCAGAAATATCTCGACGCCGAAAAAGCCGTGCTGGAATCGATCGAGGCAGGTCTGGAACAGGCGAAGCCCGGCAATCGCTGCGAGGATATCGCCAACGCCTTCAACGCGACACTCAACAAGTTCGGCTTCGTCAAGGAGAATCGCTGCGGCTATGCCATCGGCATGTCCTACCCGCCGGACTGGGGCGAGCGGACGATGAGCTTCCGGCGCGGCGACATGTCGGTGCTGAAACCTGGCATGACGTTCCATTTCATGCCGGCGCTCTGGCTCGACGATGGCGGGCTTGAGATCCCCGAGCCGATCCTGATCACCGAGACGGGCGTCGAGTGCCTCTGCACCACGCCGCGCCAGCTTTTCGTCAAGGACTGAGCGGATGTCGAAGAACCCGATCGTCCCGACCATCCCGCTCGACGAGAACGGCGCCCATCACGGCCATCTGCGCCTGCCGTGGAGCCGCGACGATTCCGCATGGGGCTCGGTGATGATCCCGATTACGGTGATCAAGAATGGCGACGGGCCGACGGCGCTTCTGACCGGGGCCAATCACGGCGACGAATATGAGGGACCGGTAGCGCTGCAGGAACTGGCGGCGACGCTGAAGCCCGAGGCTGTCACCGGCCGCGTCATCATCGTGCCCTATTTCAACTATCCGGCGTTCCGCGCCGGCACGCGCACCTCGCCCATCGACCGGGGCAATCTCAACCGCCTGTTTCCCGGCAAACCGTCCGGGACGGTAACCGAAAAGATCGCGGATTATTTCGCCAGCGAACTCGTTCCGCATGCCGATATCGTTCTCGACTTCCATTCCGGCGGCAAGACGCTCGACTTCCTGCCCTTCGCAGCCGCGCACATCCTCGACGACGCCATGCAGCAGCATGCCTGCGTCGCCGCGATGGAAGCGTTCAACGCGCCCTACTCGATGACGATGCGCGAGATCGACAATGTCGGCATGTACGACACGATCGTAGAGGAAAAGGGCAAGGTCTTCGTGACGACGGAGCTCGGCGGGGGCGGCACTGCTACGGCGAAATCCATCGCCATTGCGCGCAAGGGGCTGCGCAACGTGCTGATCCATGCCGGCATCCTTGCCGGGGAACTGGAGAAAGGGCCGAGCGTCGAACTGGACATGACCCATGACGACGCCTTCGTCTTCGCGAGTGATGACGGGATGATCGAGCCCTGCGCCGATCTCGGCGACATGCTGGAAGCGGGCGATTGCCTGGCGAAGATCTGGAGGGTCGACCGCACGGGCGAGCCGGCGCTCGAATACCGCGCGAAACGCGGCGGTCTGCTGACCGCCCGGCACTTCCCCGGCCTGGTGAAGGCCGGGGACTGCCTTGCAGTCATCGCGGACGTAAATTCCTAGAGGATTACGCCGCTCGGCTTTTGCGGTTGCGGCGCCATTTCGGCCGGCTGGACGGGCGTTCGCCCGCGCCTGCCGCAGCCTTTTCGCCAGGCTGGCCTTGAGGGCGCTTGCCGCGATGCGGACGCTTGCGGTTCTGGTTGTCGGACTTGCGTGCCTCGCCGGGCTGGCCCTGCGGGCGTCCGCCGCCGGAGCCCCGGTTGCCGCCGCGTCCGCCGCCATCCTTGCGGGTGCCGGCGCTGAAGCCCGGATGCTCGCCGCCGGCAACGGCGATAGAGATGCCGGTCAGCTTCTCGATGTCGCGCAGCATCTTGGTCTCGTCCTCGGCGCAATAGGTCACCGCCCTGCCCTCGGCCCCGGCGCGCGCGGTGCGGCCGATGCGGTGGACATAGCTTTCGGGAACCTGCGGCAGGTCGAAATTGTAGACATGGCTGACGCCGGGAATGTCGATGCCGCGCGCCGCGACGTCGGTCGCGACGAGAATGCGGATATCGCCGCTCTTGAATTCGCGGATGGCGCGGTCGCGCTGGCCCTGGCTCTTGTTGCCGTGGATCGACGCGGCGGAGAAGCCGTTGGCGACGAGATGCTTCATCAGCTTTTCGGCGCCGTGCTTCGTGCGCGCGAAGACAAGCGACAGGTCTTCCTTGCGCTCGCCGAGATGCTGCTTGAGAAGATCGACCTTGGCGCGCTGCGAGACGAAATGCACCGACTGCTCGATCTTGTCGGCAGCCTTGCCGGGCGGCGTCACCTCGACGCGAACCGGGTCGGTCAGATAGGTACGGGCAAGCCCCTCGATCTCGCTCGGCATGGTCGCCGAGAAGAGCAGCGTCTGGCGCTCCTTCGGCAGCGCCTTGGCGATCTGCTTCAGCGAATGGATGAAGCCCAGATCTAGCATCTGGTCGGCCTCGTCGAGGACGAGGAAATGCGTCTGGGCGAGGATGATCGCCTTGCGTTCCATCAAATCAATCAACCGGCCCGGCGTTGCGACTAGAATGTCCTTGCCGGCGTGGAGATCGCGGATCTGGTTGTTGATCGACTGGCCGCCGACCACGGTAGCGATCTGCAGCCTGGAGCGCTTGACGAAGCTCTTCAAGCTGGCGGTGATCTGGTTGGCCAGTTCGCGGGTCGGCGCGAGGATCAGGGCACGTGTGCTCTTGGGGAAAGGATGTTGCGGGTTGGCAAGCAGTTTTTCGATCAGCGGCAGACCGAAGGCGGCCGTCTTGCCGGTGCCGGTCTGGGCGAGGCCCATGAGGTCGTGGCCCTCGAGGACTGCGGGAATGGCCGCGGCCTGGATCGGCGTCGGCTGCTTGAAGCCGGAGGCTTCGAGCGAATGGAGGATACGTTCGGAAAGCCCGAGGGCTGCGAATTCAGTCAAGACAATGCCTTTCATGGCAGTGCGCGTCTTCGTTGGCGCACATGCCAAAAGAAACGCGTCCCGTCCTTCATCGGACAGGCGCGTCATGCGGTTGCGACCCTGCCGCTCTCCGGAGCCTCATTGCTCGCGGATCGGCGGATCGTCAGCACCCCGCGTGAATTGGGAACTCTTGGGAAAATCCGGCGCGGAATGCACCGGCGGGAAAAGGCGTCGTGCGGGCGGCGATCGTCGATCTTTTATTGCCCGCGGGCTGCTCACGCGGCAGCCGAAGCGCTTTCATGAAGCGGATATCGTCTTTGTGCACCGCAATGTCAAGCGCGCTTCTGGCCGCTTGCCGCTGACGGGCGAATCTAATATTCAACCGATGAGTTGACAATGAAGACGACACGGGTTATTCAACCAAATGGGTGAACATTCGCAGGAACATCGGCTTTCGGAGATTCTGAAGGCGGTGAGCGACCAGACCCGACGCTCCCTTCTCACCACTCTGGTGCAGGAAGGGCCGCTTCGGGTGACGGAACTGGCCGGGCGTTACGACATGTCGCTGAACGCGGTGTCCAAGCACATCAAGGTGCTGGAGGCCGCGGGACTGGTGACGCGCAAGACGCTCGGACGGGTGCATCTGATCGAGGCGAACCTCGATCCGGTGCACGCGGTCGATGACTGGTTCGGGCAACTCCGCTCGATCTGGGACCTGCGGCTGGACCGCCTTGGTGAGTTGTTCGAGGAAGGAACCGAACGAGATGAGTGAACTGCCCCTGACCGTAAGCAAAACGATCCCCGCCGCACCCGAGAAGGTGTTCAATGCATGGCTCGATCCGGCCATGCTGAAGAAGTTCATGGTGACCTGTGAGGGCGACGGCGTCCCGAAAGCCGAGAGCGACGCGCGAGAGGGCGGCCAGTTCCTGATCGTCATGGAGAGCGGCGGGAAGGAAATCCCCCACAGCGGAACCTATCTTGAGCTGAAACCGCACAGCCGTCTGGTCTTCACCTGGGAGTCGCCCCATTCGGTCGATGGCAGCACCGTGACCGTCGATCTCGCTCCGACCGGAGACGGCGCAACCGATCTCACGCTGATCCAGGTCAAATTCGCAACCGAAGGCGCGCGCGCCGGCCATATCAAGGGCTGGACCGCCATCCTCAACATGCTCGAAAGGGCCGCCGCCTGACCGTATGTTGGAGTGGGGCGCGTTTCGCGCCCCTGTCCCCGCGCGATCATTGGGGGCAATCGCCCCTTGCGGCGCGGCGTCGTCACAGGTATTTATTCCTGAATCGACACAGGAAGCGCCATGCTTTCCCACAAACGCATCTGGGACGCGATCGACGCGCTCGCCGAACGCCACGACCTGTCCCCCTCCGGTCTGGCGAAGCGGGCCGGGCTCGATTCCACCACCTTCAACAAGTCGAAGCGCGTCGCCGGCGACGGACGGCCGCGCTGGCCGTCGACGGAATCGCTCGCCAAGATCATGGAGGCGACCGGCTCGTCCCTCGACGAGTTCATGGCGCTGGTGCGCGGCGACGACGTCAACGGCAAGGGCATGCCCTTGCCGAACATGCGCGCCGTGAATTTGCGCGAGGTGCCGATCATCGGCATGGCGCAGGCGGGAGCGGGCGGCTTCTTTGACGATGCGGGCTTTCCGGCAGGCCAGGGCTGGGACACGGTCGCCTTTCCGGGCGCCGATCTCGAGGACGACGCCTATGCGCTCGAGATCACCGGCGATTCCATGCTGCCGCTCTATCGCGAGGGGGACATCATCATCGTCTCGCCGGCGGCGCAGATCCGCAAGGGCGACCGTGTGGTCGTCAAGACCCGCGGCGGCGAGGTCATGGCGAAAACGCTTCTGCGCCGGACCACGCTGATCGTCGAACTGGAGTCGGCCAATCCCGCCCATCCTCCGCGCAAGCTGCCGTCGGCCGAGGTCGACTGGATGGCCCGGATCGTCTGGGCTTCGCAGTAAGGCGCTGCCGGCGATTGCGCACGGGCGCGGCGAGCCCCATCTCCAGCCGAGACCCGAAACGCCAAGCCCGGAAGAGATAATGGCCAGACCGGTAACGATCAATATTTCCCATGACCTCGGTCGCGAGGAAGCGCAGCGGCGCATCCGCGACGGCTTCGAGAAGGTCGCCGGCAAGATCGGCTTCGGATCGGAGTTCGAACAGCGCTGGGAAGGCGATACGCTTCACTTCGATGCGAAGGCCTTCGGCATGAGCGCGACCGGCACTGTCGAGGCGGGAGAGAAGATGGTGACGGTCACGGTTGTCCTGCCGGCGCTGCTGGCCGGCATGGCGGAGATGATCAAGGGCAAGGTCGAGAAGGAGAGCACCCTCCTCCTCGAGAAGAAATAGGCGTCAGGCCGCTTCGGTCACCAGTTCGCCGGCCAGCGCCTTGTTGATCAGCGCGACCGTCTCGGCGAGGCCGTAGAGCGCGACGAAAGAGCCGAAGCGCGGGCCGCGTTCCTGGCCAAGCAGCACCTGATAGAGCATCTGGAACCAGTCGCCCGTCACGGCCGGTCCGCCGTCCGGGCCGGTCTTCGCCGGATCCTGATACCGCTCGAAGCCCCGCGCCACGTCGAGCGCCGCATCCTGGATCGCACCGCCATCCGCATCGGACGGCAGCGCCTCGAAGGCGGCGGCGAGCTTCGCCAGCGCCTCGCGCTCGATATCGTCCGGTGCGCGGAACGTCTTGGTCGGTTTGACGAAGTCGTCGAAATAGCGGATCGCGTAGCCGACCAGTTCGTCCAGCTTCGGATGCGTCTCGGCGGTAACGCCCGGCGCATAGCGCGAGATGAAGCCCCACAGCACCTGCTTGTCATGCGCATTCGAGGCGCTGACGAGGTTGAGCAGCATCGAGAACGGCACCGGCATGTCGGCTGCCGGCGGCTTGCCGGAATGGATGTGCCAGACCGGATTGTTCAGCCGGCCCGCCCAGTCCTGCCGCTCATAGGCCGACAGGAACGAGAAATACTCGTCCACCGCCTTCGGGATGACGTCAAAATAGAGACGCTTGGCCGTGCGCGGCTTCTGGAACATGTAGAGCGCGAGGCTCTCGGTCGGCGCATAGGTCAGCCACTCGTCGATGGTCAGGCCGTTGCCTTTGGACTTGGAGATCTTCTCGCCGTTCTGATCGAGGAAGAGTTCGTAGACATAGTGCTCCGGCGGACGGCCGCCGAGCGCCTGGCAGATGCGGTCATAGACCGGCATGTTCGGGCCGTGGTCCTTGCCGAACATCTCGAAGTCGACGCCGAGCGCCGCCCAGCGCGCACCAAAGTCCGGCTTCCACTGCATCTTGACCTTGCCGCCGGTGATGCCCTGCGTCACCTCCTCGCCGTCCTCGTCGATATAGGTGATCGTGCCGGCCCTGGCGTCGACGGCCTTCAGCGGAACGTAGAGGACGCGCCCGGTCTTCGGCGAGATCGGCAAGAACGGCGAATAGGTGGCGCGGCGCTCCTCGCCCAGCGTCGGCAGCATGATGTCCATCACCGCGTCGTAGCGCTCGGCGACGCGCAGCAGGATCTCGTCGAACTTGCCGGATTTGTAATAATCCGTCGCGCTGGCGAATTCGTAGTCGAAACCGAACGTGTCGAGGAAGCGGCGCAGCATCGCGTTATTATGATGGCCGAAGCTCTCGTAGTCCCCGCCGAACGGGTTCGGCACGACCGTTAGAGGCTTGTGGAGATGCGGTTCCAGCGCGGCCCGGTCCGGGACATTCTCCGGGATCTTGCGCATGCCGTCCATGTCGTCGGAGAAGCAGAGCAGCTTGGTCGCGACCTTGTCGTCGGTCAGCACACGGAAAGCCGTGCGCACCATGGTCGTGCGCGCCACTTCGCCAAAAGTGCCGATATGCGGCAGGCCGGAGGGGCCGTAGCCGGTCTCGAACAGGACGACATCGGGAAAGCCCGCCTTCTCGTAGCGTTTGACGATCTTGCGCGCTTCCTCGAAAGGCCAGGCCTTGGTCTTGCCGGCAGCGTCCGTCAGCTCCGGTGAAAATTCGAGTTGGGGCAAGGCCGGATTGGCGCTCATTTCTTTTTGTCCTGGTCGTCGGGTGGTTTCATGGCTTGCGAACAACGCCGCGCGGCCATTTGTCCGCCTGCCTTTACAGTCTCCGGCTTGCGAAGCCAAGCATGCGCGATTACCTGTCTCCGCAACACGCCACGGGGAATTCGATGAGCACATTATCCGAGCAGGAGGCGCTGGCCTTCATCATGGTCACGATGGCAGCAGCCGACACCACGCTTTCCGAGCGGGAACTGGCACGCATCGGCAATACCGTCGACACGCTGCCGATCTTCGACGGATTTACCCGCGACGATCTCGTCGAGACCGCCAACCGCTGCTCCGGGATCCTCAACGAACCGTCAGGGCTCGACCAGATCCTCGGCATGGTCAAGGCGAGCCTGCCCGAGCGCCTCTACGACACGGCCTACGCCGTCGCAGTCGAGATCGCATCGGCGGATTTGCACGCCGAACAGGAGGAACTGCGTTTCCTGCAGATCCTTCGCGACGAGCTGGAGCTGGACAATCTCGTCTCGGCGGCGATCGAGCGGTCGGCACGGGCGCGGTTCCGCCTTCCCTGACCCCGCCGGCCCTGACAGGAATTTGACTTGCGGTTGATGCGCTCCCGCCCGATCACGGCGTGTGCGCATGCCGCGTGCGAGGCAGGCCTATGCTCTTTTCCGAAGCAACGATCCGGCTAACGGCTTTCCTGGCGATCTTCGCGGCGATGGCGATCTACGAATTGTGGTCGCCGCGCCTCGAACGCGAGGAGATGAAGGGCGCGTGGAAATCGAAGCGCTGGTTCACCAACCTCTCGATCGTCGTCCTGTCTTCCATCGCATTGCGGATCGTCTTTCCGGCCGCCGCCGTCGGCACGGCGATATTTGCAGCCGGGAAAGGCTGGGGCCTGTTCCCGGCGCTCGGCGTTCCGCCGCTGATTGCCGGCTTGTTGTCTTTCGTCATTCTCGATTTCGCTGTCTGGCTCGAGCATGTCGCCAGCCACAAGATTCCTATCCTTTGGCGCATTCACCGCATGCACCATGCCGACAACGGTTTCGACGTCACGACGGCGCTGCGGTTCCACCCGCTCGAGATCATCCTGTCGATGTTCTGGAAGGCCGGCATCGTGATCGCGCTCGGCGCGCCGGCCGTGGCCGTACTGGTCTTCGAGATCGTTCTGAACGGCACCGCGATGTTCAATCATTCCAACATCGATCTGCCGCGACCGGTTGACCGCTGGCTGCGCCGGCTCATCGTCACGCCGGACATGCACCGCGTCCATCATTCCTCGACGCCGCGCGAGACGGATTCCAACTACGGCTTCAATTTCCCGTTCTGGGACCGTTTGTTTCGCACCTACAATGCGCAACCGAAGCTCGGCCATGAGGGCATGGAGATCGGGTTGAAGGAATTTCGCGGACCGGTGTCAGCCGGATTGCTCTGGGCGCTCCGCCTGCCCTTCACCCGTCTCTGACGCCGGGCGCGGCGGCATGGCGATGCCGTCGGCGAAGGGATCGAGCGGCAGATAGCGCGAATAGATCTCGCGATAGACGCCCTTTTCCTCCAGCGCGTTCAGCGCGGCGTCCAGCGCCTCCATGACGCGCAGGCTGTCCTTGCGCATGACGATCGCCATGCCGTCACCGAGGAAATGGTCCGACAGGAACGGCCCCGAGACGAAACTGCAGCACCCGCTCGCACCCGGCGAGGCGAGCCAGAAGGACAGCGCGACGCCGTCGCCGAATACCAGGTCGGCCTGGCCGTCGAGCAGCGCCTTGTAGGCAGCCGCCTCGTCATCCACCTCCACGGCCTCGGTCTCGCGGAACCAGGCCTTCAGCATCGCCGCATGGGCGCTGCCGGCGACGACCGCGACCTTCCGGTCGCGCGCGATCGTGTACATGTCGGTGCTTGTCGGCTTGAACTCCGAGCGCGCGACGAAGCGCGCCGGAAACTTGAAATAGGGCCGCGACACCGCTCGCGTGGCGCGCAGCTCCTTCGTGATGCCATGACCGGCAATGATCGCCTCGCCGCGCAGCCCGTCGAGAGCGGCGTCGAGCTCCTCCCATGGCATCGCCTGGATCTCGCATTTCGCCTCGATCTGCAGTTCCGCGCAGATCGCCCGCGCGATCTCGACATTGAAGCCGGTCGGACGGCGTTGCGGATCGGCGAAATTGAAGGGCGGGAAGTCGAGCGTCGTGAGGAAGCGCAGCCGCAGCAGCCCGGTCAGGTCGGTGCGCGCGACCCGGTCGTTGGGATCGGACAGGCGCGGCGGATCGCCGGCATCGGCCGGGAAGGCCGCCAGCATGACGAGGACAGCAGCCGCAACGGCTCCGGGGAGGGCGAAAAAGCGCATAACCTCGCTTAGCGGAACCGGCGACGGCGTGCCAGAGGGATTTGAAATCTTCGCCCACAGGTTGAAACAGGCTTGCAATACTTGCCCGCGCCAATAAAGTTCAAGGCTGCGGGTAAGGGGACGAAGAACTGTGAGTACCGCAGGGGCGACCGGTCCGGCCGAAAGGTCGGCTTTGGAGAGTGCGCGACCGAATGCGTTTATGGGTCACGAACCGGTCACCGGCCGGCTTGAGTATTTGCGCGCCCTCACCCGCAATCGCCCCGGAAAGCCGGCGGCCAATGAAAACCACTACTGCGAGACGATCGCCTTTCTCGCCGAGCACGCCTACCCTGCCGCCCATCTGTCCCGCGCCAGCCGATTGGCGATGCGCAACGGCACAACCGGCGCCGGCGAATTGCTCGCCAATGGTCTGATCACCGAGGACGCCTATTACCGCACGCTTGCGGATCATGCGGGGCGTAAATTCATTGCGCCGGAGGACATAGCGGAGATCCTGAAGGGCGACCCGCAGCCGATCGGCGAAGCGCTGAGTTCGGCAACGGCCTGGTGCCGGTTGACGGACGGCACCGTCCATCCCGTTGCGGCACCGTCTCCCGATGCACCGGTCATCACCCAAAATCTGATCGCGCGGCGAGGCGGAAAGGACATGCGTATCGCGCTCACGGTCCCCTCGGTGCTGCGCAAGGCGGCGATTGCCAGGCTCCGCGACACCCTTGGCGAGGAAGCCGGGTTTCGGCTCGCCAACGAGATGCCCGCAGCTTCCGCCAAACACGGCGCCAGCGCCTGGCACGGTTTTGCGCTGGCGGTGATGCTCCTGGTCGCGGCAACCGGCCTGTTCGTCGCGCCGGCAACGGCGGTTGTGACGATCCATGTCCTGGTGTCGCTGTTTTTCCTTGCCAATATCGCGCTCCGCCTGGCGGCAACCTTCGGCTTCCGGCGGGAAGGCCCGACACCGCTCGCCCGTTTCGAGAATGCCGAACGGCCGGTCTATTCCGTGGTCGTCGCGCTCTATCGCGAAGCGTCGGTGGCGCATGATCTCGTGGCTTCACTCAAATCGCTGAACTGGCCCCGCCTGAAGCTGGAGATCAAGCTGGTGTGCGAGGAGGACGACAGGCGGACTCTGGCGGAGTTGGAAAACCAGAAACTGGACAACCGTTTCGAGATCGTCCGGGTGCCCCGGCTCGGACCTCGCACCAAGCCCAAGGCGTTGAACTACGCCCTGCCGCTCTGTTCCGGTGCCTTCGTGACGCTCTTCGACGCCGAGGACAGGCCGCATCCCGACCAGATCGAGGAAGCCTGGCAGACCTTCCGCCGCTCGCAGAGCCGCATCGCAGCGTTGCAGGCGCCGCTGGTCATCGCCAATCCGCGCCGCAACTGGATCGCCGGGTTGTTCCACATCGAATACGCCGCGCAGTTTCGCGGCCTGCTGCCGTTCCTGACCCGCCTCGGCCTGCCGGTGCCCTTGGGCGGCACTTCAACGCATTTCCGCCGCGCTGCGCTCGAGCATTGCGGCGCCTGGGATCCGCATAATGTCACCGAGGACGCCGATCTCGGTTTCCGGTTGTGGCGCGCAGGTTTCCGCATCGGGACGATCAGTCGGCCGACGCTGGAAGACGCCCCGACGGACGCCTCGATCTGGCTGCGGCAGCGCACGCGCTGGATCAAGGGCTGGATCCAGACCTGGATCGTCAATACGAGGCTGGGCGCCCTCCGCCCCCGGCGCATGCCTCTCGCCGGCGTGCTGATCATGCATACGCTGCTGGCCGGCACGGTGATTTGCTCGCTGCTCTTCCCGCTGACGCTCGCCCTGATCGCGGGCGTCGCCGTCTGGACGGCGTTCACCGGCGAGATCCCGCTGGCCTTGCGTTGGCTGACGGCGATCGACCTGGCGAACATCGCGCTCGCCTTCGGCGTCCATGCAGCACTCGGCCTGCGCGCCGTCGAGCCGGCCGAGCGCTGGCGAACTGTCCGCGTCCTGCCGATGCTGCCGGTCTACTGGCTGCTGATGTCGGTCGCCGGCTGGCGCGCGCTCCTGCAATATTTCCGCAATCCCTTCCTGTGGGAAAAGACACCGCATGCGCCGCATGATCCGAATGGTGTGAAACACCGCTTCTGACGTCTCGCAATCGCGCCGGGCCCACCCATATTGGTGAGCGACAGTCAGTTCAGGGATCAGCTAACCGCTCATGCAACGGCTCAAATCGCTCATTGAATCGCAAGCCTTCGAACAGGCGATCGTCACGCTGATCATCGTCAATGCCGTCAGCCTCGGCCTTGAGACCTCGCCGGCCGTGATGGACCGCGCGGGTGGGCTGATCGTTCTGATCGACAGGCTCATCCTCTCGGTCTTCGTCGTTGAACTTCTCGCCAAGTTCGCCGTCTACAGAACCGCCTTCTTCAGGAGCCCGTGGCGCATTTTCGATCTCATCGTGGTCGGCATCGCGCTGATCCCGTCGGCTGGCGCCTTCAGCGTGCTGCGGGCGCTGCGCATCCTGCGCGTGCTGCGGCTGGTCAGCGTCGTGCCGTCGCTGCGGCGCGTCATCGGCGGATTGCTAAACGCACTGCCCGGTATGGGCTCGATCCTGTTGCTGCTCGGCCTGTTCTTCTATGTCTTCTCGGTGATGGCCACGAAACTGTTCGGCGCGAGCTTTCCCGAATGGTTCGGGTCGATCCCCGCATCCGCCTATTCGCTGTTCCAGGTGATGACGCTGGAAAGCTGGTCGATGGGCATCGTCCGGCCGGTCATGGAGGTCTATCCGTGGGCATGGGCCTTCTTCATTCCGTTCATCCTGTGCACCACCTTCACCGTGCTGAACCTGTTCATCGGTGTCGTCGTCTCGGCGATGCAGAAGGAGCATGACGACCAGGCGGCGTCCGACCGGGCGACGTTGCATGACGACCAGGCAGCCCTGCTTGCGGAGATCGGCAAGCTGCGCGCCGAAATCCGCGCGCTCGCCGCCGAGCGGAACTCACAATGAACGGAAATGCTTGGAAAGCTTCAGGCCCTGCGCCTGGTAGTTCGATTTGAGGTCGGCCCCATAGAGGTGGTCCGGGCGCTTTTCCATGCGCTCATAGACAAGCCGTCCGACGGTCTGGCCGTCCTCCAGCACGAAGGGCACCTCGTGGCTGCGAACCTCGAGCACGGCCCGGCTGCCCGAGCCGCCGGCGGCGCTATGGCCAAAGCCGGGGTCGAAGAAGCCGGCATAGTGAACCCGGAATTCGCCGACCAGCGGATCGAACGGCGTCATCTCGGCTGCGTAGTCCGGCGGAACGTGGACGGCTTCGCGCGACACGAGGATATAGAACTCGTCGGGATCGAGGATCAGTTCCTTGCGGTCTCGCACATGCAGCGGCTCCCAGAAATCGAGCACGTCGAGCGCGTCGCGCCGGTCGACATCGACGACGGCGGTATGGTGTTTGCCGCGATAGCCGACGAGGCCGTCGGCGTCGCCCGACAGATCGACCGAGACGGCGATGCCGGCATGGGTGATGATCGGGCTGTCGCCGGCCACCAGCGTCTGCGACTCATGCAGGGCCGCCAGCGCGTCCGCGCCGAGGATCGTGTCGGAGGAGCGAAACCTGACCTGCGAAAGACGCGAGCCGGTACGCACGACGATCGGGAAGGTGCGCGGGCTGACCTCCAGATAGAGCGGGCCGCGATAACCGGCGGGGATCTTGTCGAACTCGACGCCATGGTCGGTCATGACGCGGGTGAAGATGTCGAGGCGACCGGTCGAGCTTTTCGGATTGGCCGAGGCAGCGATGCCGGCGGGCAGAGCCAGCGTTTCGAGGAGCGGCACGATATAGACGCAACCCGTCTCCAGCACCGCGCCGGGGCCGAGGTCGATCTCGTGTAGCTTCAGCTGGTTCAGCTTGTCGAGAACCGTGCAGCCCTTGCCCGGCATGAAGCTGGCGCGCACGCGATAGGCCGTAGCGCCGAGCCGCAAATCTAGGCTCGCCGGCTGGATCTGGTCCGCATCGAGTTCGCGTCCGGACGCAAGCGCGCCGGCCTCAAACAAGCCGGCGATGGCGCTGTCGGGCAGGATTCCGCCTGTCGTCACGTCTTGGTACCCCCGTGGTCGAGGCGCAAACGCCCCGGGCATCCTTGTTGCCCCGAGCATCCTTGTTGACGCAAGCGCGCGCAGGTTTTATGGACAGTTTTCGTTCGTGGTGATTTGGCCGGTCGGCTTGCAGCCACGTAAAACAACTCGCTAAAAGGCCGCGCGGCACGCTTGGAGCGTGAGGCAACCGGTTTTGCGGCGACGCGGAACCGGTTTTTTGTTTGGAGACAGATCATGGCTTCTGATTGGTCGAAATTTTCCGCCGCCACACAGATGGTGCATGGCGGCACGCTTCGCTCGCAGTTCGGCGAGACGTCCGAGGCCATGTATCTCACGCAGGGCTTCGTCTATGACAGCGCCGAAGCCGCCGAGGCCCGGTTCAAGGGCGAGGAAGACGGCTTCATCTATTCGCGCTATGCGAACCCGACCAATGAGATGTTCGAACAGCGCATGTGCCTGCTGGAAGGCGCGGAGGCGGCGCGATCGACCGCCTCGGGCATGGCCGCTGTCGCCTCGGCACTGCTTTGTCAGGTCAGGGCCGGCGACCACGTGGTCGCAGCGCGCGCGCTGTTCGGCTCGTGCCGCTGGATCGTCGAGACGCTGATGCCGCAATACGGCGTCGAGACCACGCTGATCGACGGCACCGACCCCACCGCCTGGGAACAGGCCGTAAGGAAAAACACCAAGGTTCTCTTCTTCGAGAGCCCGACCAATCCGACGCTGGAAGTCGTCGACATCCAGCATGTCGTCGGCGTCGCCCGCTCGGTCGGCGCGAAGGTGGTGATCGACAATGTCTTTGCCACCCCGATCTACCAGAAGCCGATGGAACTGGGCGTCGACATCGTCGTCTATTCGACCACCAAGCATATCGACGGTCAGGGCCGTTGCCTCGGCGGCGTCGTGCTGGCGAGCGAGGAATGGATCGACGAGAATCTGCATGACTACTACCGCCACACCGGCCCGGCGATGAGCCCGTTCAACGCGTGGGTCATGCTGAAGGGCCTTGAGACGCTGCCGCTGCGCGTGAAGAGCCAGACAGCGACGGCCAGCAAAGCCGCCGATTTCCTCGCCGAACGGTCCGAGGTCAAGCGGGTGATCTATCCGGGCCGGCCGGACCATCCGCAGGCCAATGTCATTCCCAAACAGATGAAGGGCGGGTCGACGCTGGTCTGCCTCGAACTGAAGGGCGGCAAGAAGGAGGCCTTTGCCTTCTCGAATGCGCTGAAAGTCGTGAAGATCTCCAACAATCTCGGCGACGCCAAGAGCCTGATCACCCATCCGGCGACGACGACGCACAAGAACCTGACGCCCGAAGCCCGCGCCGAACTCGGCATCTCCGACGGCACGCTCAGGCTGTCCATCGGGCTTGAGGACGAAGCCGACCTTTTGAACGATCTCGACGCGGCGCTGTCGGCGACGCGGTAGTTCAACCGCATTGCTCTCTGGCGATCGTCTCGAAGATCGCCAGAGCCCGCGGGATGATCTCGTCGGGGAAATCGTAGTCCGGATTATGCAGTTGCGAATGATCCTCACCCGCCCCGAGCACGAAAAAGGCTGACGGAGCGGCGCGGCCGAACAGGCCGAAATCCTCGGACCAGCGGAACGGACCATCCGCCTCGGCGCAGGCGATGCCGGCTTCTTCGCAGGCCTTGCGGACGATCGCCGTCGGTTCGGCGTCGTTGGAGCAGGCTGCGAAGCGCTCCGCCGTCGATATTTCCAGTTGCAGGCCGGCCGCGTCGGCTGCCTTGTTCGCCAGATCGCGGGCCGCCTGCATCAACCTCGCCTGCATCTCGTCGGTGCGGGCGCGCAGCGTTGCGAGAATCCATGCCTCGCCCGGTGAGATTCCGAAAGCCGGCTCGCCGAGGCGAGCGTGCGACAGTGTCACGATCGCCTCGCCCGGTTCCATGCCCAGATCGCGCGGCAGTGCCGGCAGTTTCTCGGCGAGCGTCAGCATCGCGCCGGCCGGGCTGCGGCCATCTTCGGGATGGGCGGCATGCGAGGTCCAGCCCGACAGGTGGATCGTCATGCCTTCCGAGGCAAAGCAGAAGGATCCCTCCCGGATCGCCGCATCGCCGAGCTTCATGCCGGGGAGATTGTGGAGGCCGAAGGCGAAATCGGGCTTGATGGATTTGAAGCGGACATCGTCGATGACGCCGCGGGCGCCGGCGCCGGTTTCCTCGGCCGGCTGGAACAGCAGGATCACGCGCCCGCGTTTCGGCCGGACCGCCTGCAGGCGGCGCGCCAGCCCGCACAGGATCGTCATATGGCCGTCATGCCCGCACATGTGCCCCTTGCCGGCGATCTTCGATCGCCAGTTCGGTATACCGGTCTCGTGGATCGGAAGCGCATCCAGTTCGCATCGAAACAGGATCGCCGGCCCCGGCACGCCGCTGTCGAACACGCCGGCGACGCCGGTGCCGCCCAAGCCTGTGATCACCTCGTCGGCCTCGCAATCCGCCAGCCAGCCGGCCATGCGTTTCGCTGTTTCCGTTTCCTCCGAAGAGAGCTCCGGGACGCGATGCAGATCGCGGCGCAGGGCAGTCAGTTCGGCGATGAAGCTTGAGTCGTAATTGGGTTTTGTCATTTTTTTCCGTGCAGCACTTTTGCAGTCATCACAATCCGGGACAACGCCGTATAAATGCATATCGAGGCGAAGAGCCATGCGATCAGCGGGAACCAGGCCGGAAACAGGCAGGCGATTACGAAGACCGCAATGGTCTCCGTCGCCTCTGCCAGGCCGGTCGTGAAGAACAGCGATTTCTCGCCGCGCTGGTCGGTCGTCATGCCATGTTTCTCGGCCATGATGGCAAAAGCGAGGAAGCTCGCGCCGTTCACATAGAAGGAAAAGACCAGGACGGCGGCGGGGATCGCGTTGGCGGCCGGATCTGCGAATGCGAAACCGACTGGGACGATGCCGTAGACCCCGAAGTCGAGAACAATATCGAGGAAGCCGCCAAAATCCGTCTTGCCCCGGACCCGCGCCACGGCACCATCGAGGCCGTCGCAAAGCCGGCTGAGCAGGAGCACGATCATGCCGGGAAGGAACGCGCCGAGCGCGATCAGCGCGGCGGCCGCGACGCCGAGCGCGAACGCGACAACCGTCACTGCATTGGCGGAAATTCCGGCGCGCGCGATCGCGCCGCCGACGGCGTCGATTGCCGGCTGTATCCTTGCGCGCACCGCGCCGTCGAGCATGACGATTTCTCCCCGATCCCGTTTTGGCAAAGACTTAGGCGGTTCTTTCCGTACTGTCATGCCGGAGCGGATCATTTCTGTTCACGGCGATGTGTATCGAGCCTTCGCGCGCCTTCAAAAATCCCGGCCGATGGGCTAAATCTCGGCGCATGTACAGCGAAACGACAGACGGCATCGAGATATTCGTCGAGCCGCATTATCTGGACGACCAGTCGGAGCCCGAGGAGCACCGCTATGTCTGGGCCTATACAGTCGTGATCGCGAACGGGTCGACCCACACGATCCAGCTGGAAACCCGCTACTGGCATATCACCAATGCGCTGGGCCAGGTCGAGGAGGTCGAGGGTCCGGGCGTGGTCGGCGAGAACCCGGTGCTGACGCCGGGCGACAGCTACCAGTACACGTCAGGCTGTCCGCTGAACACGCCCTCGGGCACGATGGTCGGGCACTATGTCATGCGCCGCGATGACGGCACGCGGCTGCAGGTGCGCATCCCCGCCTTCTCGCTGGATATACCGGATACCGCGCGGACACTGAATTGAGCGCCGTTCTCGACCTCAAGCCGGTCATTCTCGTTACAGGCATTCTTCTGACGACGCTGGGCGCGGCCATGCTGGTTCCCGCGCTGGTGGACATTGCCGCCGGCAATCCGGACTGGCAGGTCTTCGCCGGCTCCTCGGCCGCCACGACGCTGGTCGGCATCAGTTTCTTCGCGGCGACGCGCGGCATGTCGCGCACGCTGTCGACCCGCCAGGCGATGCTGATGACGGTCGTCGTCTGGCTTGCGCTGGTGACGGCGGGCGCGCTGCCGTTTCGCTGGTCGGGTATCACGCCGAGCTTCACGGACGCCTTCTTCGAATCCATGTCCGGGCTGACCACCACCGGCGCAACGGTGATCACCGGGCTCGACCACGCGCCCCCGGGCATCCTCCTGTGGCGCGGCATGCTGCAATGGCTGGGCGGGCTCGGCATCATCGTCATGGCCGTCGCGGTCCTGCCGATGCTGCAGATCGGCGGCATGCAGGTCTTCAAGGCGGAAGCCTTCGAGACGCCGGAAAAGATCCTGCCGCGCGCCACCCAGATTTCCGGCTCGATGACTCTGGTCTTCGTGGCTTTCACGGCGCTCTGCGCCGCCGCCTATCTGATCGCGGGAATGCGGCCTGACGACGCGCTGATCCATGCGATGACGACGGTGGCGACCGGCGGCTTTTCGACCCGCGACGCCTCGCTCGGCTTCTATCAGGATCCGGCGATCGAATGGATCGCGATCCTGTTCATGATCGTCGGTTCGATCCCTTTCCTGCTTTATGTCCAGGTGCTTCAGGGCCGGCCGATCGCGCTGTGGCGCGACCAGCAGGTGCGCACTTTTCTGGGCCTGCTCGCATTCCTGATCGCCATAGGCTGGGTGGTCGCCGACCATTCCGAAGCCGGTTTCGTGCGCGAAAGCGATTCCTTCCGCGCCGCCGTCTTCAACACGGTCTCGGTCATGACCGGCACGGGTTACGCCTCGGCCGACTACGGCCTTTGGGGCGCGCAGTCCGTGGCCTTCTTCTTCTTCATCATGTTCATCGGCGGCTGCGCCGGCTCCACATCCTGCGGCATCAAGATATTCCGCTTCCAGGTGCTCTATGCCGAGGTGCGCGAGCGGCTGGCCAAGGTGCTTTATCCGAACGGCGTCTTCGTCAAGCGCTTCAACGGGCGGCCGCTGGATGCGCGCGTGCCGCTGGCCGTGACCACCTTCGTGTTTCTCTATTTCGCCGCCTTCGCCGTCCTGTCGATCGCCCTGCGGCTCACCGGCCTTGACCTGATCACGGCGATTTCCGGCGCGGGATCGGCGATCTCCAATGTCGGCCCGGGGCTCGGGGCCCATATCGGCCCCGCCGGCACTTATCAGCCGCTGCCCGACAGCGCCAAATGGCTCTTGTCTGCCGGCATGCTGCTCGGGCGGCTGGAACTGTTCACCGTACTCGTGCTGTTCCTGCCGCGCTTCTGGAGAAGTTAGAACCGCCGGTCAGTGCGTCGTGTCGAATTCCGACGGCGCGAAGCTGTAGCTTGTCGAGCAGAACTCGCATTTCACCGTGATCTTGCCGTCCTCGACGGATTCCGCGCGTTCCTCCGGCGACAGCGACGCCAGCACTTCGCCGACACGCTCCCGCGAGCAGGAACACCGGTCATGCACCGGGTTCGGCTCGGAGGCGGTGACGCCGCGTTCATGGAACAGGCGGTAAAGGAGCGTATGCACGCCGACATCCTCGTCGACGAGTTCGTCGTCGGCGACCGTGTCGAGCAGCGCCTTCACCTCGATCCACGCCTCGTCCTCGTCGACCTCATGCAGTTCCGCGCCTTCCGGCGCTTCGCCGGGATGCAGATCCGCTCCGCGTGCGCGTTCCGGCGCTTCCGGGAGGAACTGGGTCAGAATACCGCCGGCGCGCCAGTGGTTGTGGCTGCCGCCGTCCGCGCCGCGTATGGTCAGGCGGCCGACCGCGAGACGCAGTTCGGTCGGGATCTGCTCGGACTGGCGGAAATAGTTGCGCGCCACTTCTTCCAGCGACGAACCGTCGAGGGCGACAATGCCCTGATAGCGCTGCATGTAGGCGCCCTGATCGACGGTCAACGCAAGCACGCCCTTGCCGAGCAGTCCGGAAGGATCGGCCGTGCCGGACGCAATGGCGGCGTTGACGGCGTCCTCGTCCCACCGGGCATAGGCGCGCACGCCGTCCGGCGTGGTGAACTCCACGACCAGCAGCGAAACGGGGCCGTCGGCCTGGCTCTGGACGATGAACTTGCCGTCGAATTTCAGCGAGGTGCCGAGCAGCACGGTGAGCACGACCATTTCACCGAGGAGGCGGGCGACCGGCTCGGGATAATTGTGGCGCTCGAGGATCGCGTCGAGCATGGGACCGACCATGACGGCACGGCCGCGCGCGTCCAGCGCGTCGACCTGGAACGGCACGACGGCATCGATCGGATCCGTTTCGCGCATGCTGGACAAGGCGACGTTCTCGCTCATGACGCACCAACCCCCGCGCCAAGGCACCATGCAATGATTTCCTTTTGCGCGTGCAAGCGGTTCTCGGCCTCGTCGAAGACGACAGACTGAGGGCCGTCGATGACACCATCCGTCACCTCCTCGCCGCGGTGGGCGGGAAGGCAATGCATGAACAAGGCATCGCCTTTGGCCTGGCTCATCAGACGTTCATTGACCTGGTACGGCATGAAGATGTTGTGGCCGCGCGCCTTTTCCTCCTGGCCCATCGAGACCCAGGTATCGGTCACGACAGCGTCGGCACCGGCGACAGCCTTTTCGGGATCGCTGCCGATCTCGACCGTGCCGCCATGGCCACGTGCCCAGTCGACATAACGCTGCTGGGGCTCGTTGCCTTCCGGCACGGCGACTGAGAGATCGAAACCGAATTGCGGGGCCGCCTCGATGAAGGAATGCAGCACGTTATTGCCGTCGCCGGACCAGGCGATGCGCCGGCCCTCGATGGAGCCGCGATGCTCCTCATAGGTCATGACATCGGCCATGATCTGGCAGGGATGGGTGTCGTCGGTGAGCGCGTTGATCACCGGCACCGTGGCGGCGTCGGCGAGTTCGAGCAGCCGCTCATGTTCCTTGGTGCGGATCATGATGACATCGACATAGCGCGACAGAACCTTCGCCGTATCTGCGATGGTCTCGTCGCGTCCGAGCTGCATCTCGGTGCCTGTCAGCATAATCGTCTCGCCGCCGAGCTGACGCATCGCCACATCGAAGGAGACGCGTGTGCGCGTCGACGGCTTCTCGAAGATCATCGCGAGAACCTTGCCTTCGAGCGGCTTGTCGCGGCCGCCGGCCTTCAACGCGGCCTTGCGCGCCTTCGCACCATCGAGAATGGCGCGCAATTCGCCGGCCGGAACAGCGGCCAGGTCGAGAAAATGACGAACACTCATAACTCAGAATCCAAAAAGGGTTTCCATTGAAAGCGCGCAGGCGCTGCCGGTCAAGCTCGATCGCCGCCGGACAGGCTTTCCGCAGCCTTCTCGATATCCTCCAACGCGATGGCGATTTCCTCGTCGGTCGCGGTCAGCGGCGGCAGGATGCGCACAACATTATCGCCGGCGGGAACCGTCAGCATATGGTTGGCGTAGAGCTCCTTCACAAGGGTCGTGTTGGGGACGACACATTTGAGGCCGAGCATCAGGCCTTCGCCACGGATTTCCTCGAGCACATCCGGATAACGGTCGACGATCGAGGCAAGGCCCTGCTTGAAGCGCAAGGCCTTGTCGCGCACGGCTTCGAGGAACCCGTCTTCCAGCATGACATCGAGAACGGCGTTACCGACCGCCATGGCGAGCGGATTGCCGCCATAGGTCGTGCCGTGAACGCCCGGAACCATTCCCTTGGCCGCCTCTTCGGTGGCAAGGCAGGCGCCCATGGGGAAACCGCCGCCGATGGCCTTGGCCACCGCCATGATGTCCGGCTCCACGCCGGCCCATTCATAGGCAAAGAGCTTGCCCGTACGGCCCATGCCGCACTGGATCTCATCGAAAACCAGCAGAAGACCCTTTTCGTCGCAAAGCGCGCGCAAGTCGCGCAGGAAGCGGATCGGAACCGGCCGAATACCGCCCTCGCCCTGCACCGGCTCGATAACGATCGCCGCTGTTTCGTCGGTGATCGCCGCCTTCAGCGCGTCGAGATCGTCGAAGGGCACCTGGTCGAAACCCTCGACCTTCGGCCCGAAGCCCTCGATATATTTCGGCTGCCCGCCGGCGGCGATGGTCGCCAGCGTCCGGCCGTGAAAGGCGCCCTGGAAGGTTATGATGCGGAACCGCTCAGGATGACCGTTGGCGAAATGGTAGCGGCGCGCCGTCTTGATGGCGCACTCCATGGCCTCGGCGCCGGAATTGGTGAAAAACACCTTGTCGGCAAAAGTCGCCTCGACCAGCCGTCTGGCGAGCTTTTCCTGACCCGGAACCTGATAGAGGTTGGAGGTATGCCAAAGCTTGCCGGCCTGCTCGCGCAAGGTTTCGACGAGATGCGGATGGGCATGGCCGAGCGCACTGACCGCGATACCGCCGCCAAAATCGAGATATCGTTCGCCGCGCGTATCGACCAGCCACGATCCCTCCCCGTGGTCGAAGGCGATTGGCGCGCGCGCATAAGTGTCGAAAAGCGGCGATTGCTCGGTCATCTGGCTGCCCCGCACAGTGTGCAAAAGAAAAAAGCCGCCCGATGCGGCGGCGCCATGTTTTTATGATTTGCCCGGCTGTTCGTCAATCATGAGGACGATTCCGCACCAGCGAAGGGCAGCGCAGATGCGAAAAATGCAAGTTGTTGAAAACCGTGAAATCCGATTCGAGGAGTGGCGGCGACTCTTGTCAGCGAGTCAACGGCCATAGTAGATTCTTCTCGTGGCGGGACAACCGCGCAGAGTTTAACTCCCTAGTATCGCGTTCGGGTGCCGGTTTTTCTTGGAAAACCGAGCCACGGAGAGGGATTCTGCGCCAAAGACAATCGATGGAGACAGACGTGAGTTGGACTGACGAGCGCGTGGAGACGCTGAAGAAACTGTGGGCGGACGGTCTGAGCGCCAGCCAGATCGCAGCACAGCTCGGCGGGGTGAGCCGCAACGCCGTGATCGGCAAGGTACACCGGCTGAAGCTTTCCGGCCGCGCCAAATCGGTTTCCTCGGGAGCTCCGAAAGGCAAGCGCAGCACAGCGCCACGCGCCTCGTCGCCGCGCGGAGGCGGTTATAGTGGTGGTGGTGGTGGTGCCAGCCGCACAATGACAACTGTCACGCATGCCGTCGGCGCCACGGTGATGAAGAACGAGGTTGTCGCCTTCAGGGAGGCCGACCTCCGGCCGATTGAGGACATCGTCGTACCGATCTCGAGGCAGCTGACGCTGGTTGAATTGAGCGAAAACACCTGCAAATGGCCGCAAGGCGACCCACTGTCCGAGGACTTCCACTTCTGCGGACACCACTCGGAAGAAAACTCGCCCTACTGCAAATATCACGCCAAGCTCGCCTTCCAGCCGTCCTCGGAACGCAGGCGTCCGCGCTGATCGACAATCGTCTTCCCTTAACGAGCAAGGGCGGCCCAGGCCGCCCTTGCTCGTTCATGCCTTCGACTTCAAGGTGTCAGATCGTTTCCAGAGAATAGCCGGCGCCTCGCACGGTGCGGATAGGATCGCGCATCTTGCCGATATTGATCGACTTGCGGAGGCGGCCGATATGCACATCGACGGTGCGGTCGTCGACATAGATGTCCTCGCCCCATACGCCATCGAGAAGTTGCGCCCGGGAGAAGACGCGTCCTGGCGCCTGCAGGAAAAACTCCAGCAGCCTGAATTCCGTCGGCCCGAGCTTGATCTCGCGGCCGTTTCGATAGACGCGATGGGTTTCGCGATCGAGTTCGAGTTCACCGACTTTGAGCACGCTGGCGACGATTTCTGGACGCGCGCGGCGCAGCATCGCCTTGACGCGGGCCATCAGTTCCGGCGTCGAGAACGGCTTGACCACATAGTCGTCGGCGCCAGTCGAAAGACCGCGGATACGCTCTGATTCCTCGCCGCGAGCTGTCAGCATGATAATCGGCAGCCGCTGTGTTTCCGGCCTGGCACGCAGGCGGCGGCACAATTCAATTCCGGACAGGCCAGGCAACATCCAGTCAAGAATCAGCAGATCCGGAACAGATTCCCGAAGCGCGATTTCGGCCTCGTCGCCGCGTAATTCCGCATCGACGCGATAACCTTCGGATTCCAGATTGTATTTCAGCAGGACGCTAAGCGCTTCTTCATCCTCGACAACCATAACCCGTGGCTGATTGCCCATGCTCATGCTCCCATGCATCACTCATCCGTCGTGTCGACGATCTTGTGGGTCTTGTCTTCCTTCGGACGGTAAGCCGAAAGATGTTCGCCGGTCACGATATAGTAGACAGACTCAGCGATATTGGTGGCGTGATCGCCGATACGCTCAATATTCTTGGCGCAAAAGAGCAAGTGGGTGCAGGTCGTGATGTTGCGCGGATCCTCCATCATGTAGGTGAGGAGTTCGCGAAACAGCGATGTGTACATCGCATCGATCTCGTCGTCCCGGTCGCGGACCATGTTGATGCGCGTGACGGAACGCGACCCGAATGCGTCGAGAACCTCCTTGAGTTGGGCCAACGCCAGATCGCCGAGATGATCGATGCCGCGAACCAGGTTGACCGAATGGCCGCGCTCGGAAATGGCAACAACGCGCTTGGAAATGTTCTTGGCGAGATCGCCAATACGCTCGAGATCGCTGGCGATGCGGATCGTCGAGAAAACCTCGCGCAGGTCGCTGGCGACAGGCTGGCGCTGGGCGATGATCAACACGACCTTCTCATCCAGCATAGCCTGCGACTCATCGAGGATCAGATCGTCGGTGATGACCTTCTGGGCGAGCGGAATGTCGGATTTCACCAATGCATGGATGGAATTTTCCACCATGCGCTCGGCGAGACCGCCCATTTCTGCTATTTTGTGCGACAGGAACTTCATGTCCTCGTCGAATGCAGTCACCGTATGGCTGGTTGGCACCATCGGTTTATCCTTCCCTTGATTGGTTCGCCGGTTCTCGACTTTTGTCTTGCCGCGATCAGCCGAAACGGCCGGTGATGTAATCCTGCGTCCGCTTTTCCGACGGATTGGTGAAGATCGTCTTGGTGTCGTCTACCTCAACCAGTTCGCCCAGATGGAACATCGCCGTGCGTTGGGAAACGCGTGCGGCCTGCTGCATCGAATGCGTTACGATGACGATCGTGTAGTTCTCGCGCAGTTCGTCAATCAGTTCCTCGACCTTGGCCGTAGCGATCGGATCCAGCGCAGAGCAGGGCTCGTCCATCAAGATGACTTCCGGCGAAACGGCGATGGCGCGCGCAATGCAGAGACGCTGCTGCTGGCCACCCGACAGACCGGTGCCGGGTTCCTGAAGGCGATCCTTCGCCTCTTCCCAAAGGCCGGCACCACGCAAACTCTGCTCGACCAGATTGTCTAGGTCGGCCTTCGACTTGACGAGCCCATGGATGCGCGGGCCGTAGGCGATGTTCTCGTAGATCGATTTCGGGAACGGGTTCGGCTTCTGAAACACCATGCCGACGCGAGCGCGCAATTCGACGACGTCGACGCGTGGTGCATAGATATCGTCCTCGTCCAGGCTTATCGTGCCGGTGACACGGCAGATGTCGATCGTGTCGTTCATGCGATTCAGACAGCGCAGAAACGTCGACTTGCCGCAGCCTGACGGGCCGATCAGCGCGGTGACCTGGCGCTCATAAATATCGAGATTGACGTCGAACAACGCCTGTTTTGAACCGTAATAGACGCAGACTTTGTCGCCCTTCATCTTCGTCGCCAGTTCGCCAGACTTTGTGGCGTTCGGAATCTGTACGCCGGTGGCCATAGCCTGCTCCGCCTCAACTTTCATGTCACTATTCTCCATGGGATTACCACCGCCGTTCGAAACGTCTGCGCAGGATGATGGCCGTAATGTTCATCACAGCGAGGAACATCAGCAGCACGATGATCGCACCGGATGCGCGTTCCACGAATGCAGGGTCGCCTCGCGTCGTCCAGTTATAAACCTGGACCGGCAGGGCGGCAGCCGGGTCGAAAAAGCCTTCCGGAGGCGGACCGGGAAACTCGCGCACGAACGCGACCATGCCGATCAGCAACAATGGTGCCGTTTCGCCAAGCGCCTGCGCCAAGCCGATGATCGCCCCGGTCAGAATGCCGGGTGCGGCAAGCGGCAAGACGTGATGAAATATCGTCTGCATCTTCGACGCGCCGACGCCAAGCGCTGCTTCGCGAATCGACGGCGGCACGGCCTTCAGCGCGGCGCGCGTGGCGATGATGATCGTCGGCAGGGTCATCAGGGTCAGGACCAGCCCGCCAACGACCGGCGCGGATTGCGGCAATCCGGCCCAGTTGATGAATACCGCCAGACCGAGGATACCGAAAACGATCGAGGGAACGGCCGCAAGGTTCGCGATATTGACCTCGATGACGTCCGTTAGCCGGTTTTGCGGCGCAAACTCTTCCAGATAGATGGACGCGGCCACTCCGATCGGTAGTGACAGCGCCAGAACAATAATCATCATGTAAGTCGAACCGATGATCGCAACGCCCAGGCCCGCCGCTTCAGGGCGCGTGTCGGAGGCATCGGGGGCGGTGAAGAAGGCCGTGTTGAACTTTGTTCTGAGGACGCCGGCTTCCTTCAGCTTATCGGCGAGAACCAGTTCCTCAGGATTGACGTTGCGATCGAGCTGGGCCGACTCCATGGTGACGCGCCCCTTGTAGTAGCCGTCGATGCGACCGTCGGCGAGAATGTCGAACTGGACTGTCTCGCCGACCTTGGACGGATGCGCGAGCACATAGTTGCGCACCGAGGCCGGCGCCTCTTTCGAGATGATGTCTCCCGCGTCCTTGTCGCTCAGGCCTTCTACACTGATGTCGTTTTTCTTTATTTGCTCGACGAGCGCTGAAGCTATCAGCGGCGCGTAACCGAAGGTGGTGACCTTGGCCATCTCGTCCGGATTACGGTTGCCGGCCTTGTCCAGCTTGGCCGGGTCCAGATAGATATCGAGCGTGATGTAGGTCTGGCGGAAGGAGGACACCCCGTTCGACAGGATGGACCCCAAGAGGCCGAAAAGCGCGATGATTCCGAAGGTAACCGCTGCTAGTCCCATCATGCGGAACCGGCGTTCCTGTGCCTGACGTCGCTTTGTCCGTTCTCCCACCTCAAAGAGCGAGCCGCTCTTCTTCTGCAAGGCAGCATCTGCGGACACTGTTGTCGCGTCGGTCATTCGTACTGCTCCCGGTATTTGCGCACGATGTAAAGGGCAAGGATATTGAGGCCCAGCGTGAAGACGAACAGCGTAAGGCCAAGCGCGAATGCGACAAGCGTCTCAGGGCTTGCAAATTCGGTATCGCCGGTAAGCTGGCTGACGATCTTCACCGTCACGGTCGTCATGGCGTCAAACGGGTTCAGCCCGAGCCGCGCAGACGCGCCGGCGCCCATCACCACGATCATGGTCTCGCCGATGGCCCGGCTGGCTGCGAGCAGGACCGCCCCGACAATGCCCGGAAGGGCGGCGGGCATGATCACACGCTTGATTGTCTCGGATTGCGTCGCGCCGAGGCCGTAAGACCCGTCGCGCATCGACTGAGGCACTGCATTGATGATGTCATCCGACAGCGAGGAGACGAAAGGGATCAGCATGATGCCCATGACGAGACCGGCGGTAATGACCGACGATGACGAGTTGCCGAGACCGAGCGGCTCAGCGATCCAGTCACGCAGGAGCGGGCCGACGGTAATCAGGGCAAACAGGCCGTAAACAATGGTTGGGATGCCGGCCAGAATTTCGATAGCGGGCTTGGCGAAGCTGCGAAGCCTGCTACCCGAATATTCGGCCAGATAGATCGCGATCATCAGGCCGAGCGGCACCGCCAGCGCCAAGGCGACGAACGAGACGTAGAAAGTGCCCCAAAGCAGAGGCAGGATGCCAAGCGTCGAACCGCCACGGAATTGCGGGTTCCAGACCGTCGAGAAAAAGAACTCGGTGGCCGGATACATCTGGAAGAAGTGGATGGTTTCGAAAAGGAGCGAAAGGACGATGCCAAGCGTCGTCAGGATGGCGACGAGCGACGAGCCGAGTAGCAAGGTTCGGATGAATATTTCGCTCGTGTTTCGCGCCCTCATCTCCGGCGTAATGCGAGACCATGTCCAGGCGCCGAAGCCCACGGCGGCGAGAATAACGAATATATTGCGGAGGAGCGACCCGGTCTTGCCGATATCGCGATAGGATTTGGCGGCTTCGAAAACAGCGGGCGAAACATCCGAGCCGAGGGCGACGCCAACGTTGGCAAGACGGCCCCTGACGTCGGTGAGGTCTGCCCGCATGCGATCAAGTTCGTCTTCACTGACGCCACCCTCGGTGATCACGAGGTCAAGACCGTCGGCAATGCGGCGGACATCCGCCATCACGAGGCTCTTGGCACCCGCCTTCTCGACAACGCTATCCGGGATTTGTCCAGCGATCTGGCTTTCGATGACGACCGGCTGAAGGAACAGCCAAGCAGCCATCAGAAGGAATGCCGGAACAGCCGTGAACAATGCAACGGACTGGCCGTAGTAACCGGGGAGCGAATGGAGGCGCTTGTTCTGCTGCGCAGCCGCAGCCACCGCGCGCTGCCGTCCCAGAAAATAGCCGATTACCGTGAGCGCAAGCACTATAAGCGCGAGAATGCCAGGGGTCATGCCAGATCCGCCATCATTGGAGAAAGAGGCGGCGCATCATGCGCCGCCCCATTCGGTCAGGAGCTTAGTTCAAGGGACCCATCGGGGTGCGATTCTTGACCATTTCCTGGGTCTTGGCGAGTTCCGGATCCGGAACGAGACCGTAAGCGGCGAGCGGGCCATCCGGGCCGGCCATATCGTCAGAGACGAAGAACTCGACATATTCCTGGAGGCCCGGAATGACATCGAGATGCGCATTCTTGACGTAGAAGTAAAGTGGGCGCGAAACCGGATAGTCGCCCTTGGCAACGGTGTCGACTGACGGCGAGACGCCGTTCATGGTCGCAACGCGCAGCTTGTCGGTGTTGTTCTCGTAGAACGACAGGCCAAATACGCCGATTGCCTGCTTGTTGGCGTCAAGGCGGGCGAGCGTCTCGGTATAGTCGCCGTCGATATCGACAGATACGCCGTCGGTGCGCAGAGCAACGCAGGCCTTCTCGCCGTCATCTTCGCCCTTTGCCGCCACGAAGGCTTCCAGAGCGCCGGACTCCTTGCAGCCGTCTTCGAGAACCTTGATGTCGAAAACTTCGCGAGTGCCGTGCTTGGTGCCCGGGATGAACGCCAGGATTTCCTGCTCCGGCAGGTCAGCATTCACGTCGTGCCAGGTCTTGTACGGGTTGGCGACAACCTCGCCGTCGACCACAACTTCAGCAGCAAGGGCCTTGAACCAGTCGGCCGGAGTGAACGCGAAATCGGGGCCATTGATGTCGGAGGCGAAGACGATACCGTCATAGCCAATCCGCACTTCCTGGATTTCCGCAACGCCGTTGGACGCGCAGTTGTCGATGTCCGACTGCTTGATGCGCGAGGACGAGTTGGCGATGTCGATGGTGTTCTCGCCGACGCCTTCGCAAAGCGCCTTGCGGCCGGCACCCGAACCGCCGCCCTCGACGACCGGGGTCGGATATTCGAAGTTCTCGCCGAACGCTTCGGCCACGATCGTGGCGTAGGGCAGCACGGTCGAGGAGCCTTTGATCTGGATCTGGTCACGCGCATGGGCGGCGGTCGTGAGTGCGGACGCGGCGACAGCGGCAGCGAGTGCAATCTTGAGGGTTTTCATGGAATTCTCCCGTTTGGGCATGTGTGAGCTCTGACCGGCGCTCGCCGGACAGGGGCGTTCTATCGCCCTCTCGATAGAGCTTTTATGACAGCAACAATACAGTTCTGTGACATGTTATGTCTTTGATTTCTCTTTGCTATTTGTACTTGCCGCCACAGATTTCTCAGACCAGGCCGGAATTGTGACAATGAAGGAGGCCCCTTTGCCCACAGCTGACGTTATGGAAAGTCGGCCGACATGGCGGGTCAGGATGTGCTTGACGATGGCGAGTCCCAGACCGGTTCCCTTCTTGGCCCGACTGGATTCCACGTCGACGCGGTAGAACCGTTCGGTCAACCGGGGAATATGATCTTCCTCGATGCCCGGTCCGTAATCGCGGATCGTCACGCGGATGCTGTCGACACCGGAGACCGGCAATCTCTCCCCGAGGATGTCGATCTGCTTGCCCGTCGCCGCATAGCGGATGGCGTTCTCGATGAGGTTCGAGAAGACCTGTATCAATTCGTCGCGGCTGCCCCACACGCGACAATCCTCGGCATCAACGCCCGAGAAATCCTCGATCAACTCGACGCCCGCCTCCCCCGCGGTCGGTGTGAGCGAGGCGCGGACATGACGCAGGACCTCGACGATATCGACCGGTTCGAATTCGGTATTGGCGAGCGCCGTTTCCAGTCGGCTGAGGGAAAGCAGATCATCGATCAGGCGCGACATCCGATCGGCCTGCTCCTTCATGATCGGGAAGAAGCGATCGCGCGCTGCGGCGTCGTTGCGGGCGGGGCCGGACAGGGTTTCGATGAAACCGGACAGAGATGCCAGCGGCGTACGCAATTCGTGGCTGGCATTGGCGATGAAATCCGAGCGCATGCGGTCGATCCGGCGGATCTCGCTCAGATCGCGGAAATGCAGCAGGAAGGAGGCTTCGCCCATCGCTTCAGCCGGCAGTCCGACCACTGTCGCCTCGAACCAGCGCTCGATCGGATAGCGTTCCACGACCTCCACCGGGCGAGGTGCACCGCCGGCCAGTGCCTCGTTGATCATCGAGAGCAGTTCCGGGCTGCGAAATCGCAGGAGCACGGAGGCGCCCTGTTCGAGCGTATCTCCGAAATAGCGGCCGCAGGCGCGATTGACCTGCCAGATCGTCCCGCGCCTGTCGAGCAGCATCACCGGATTGGGCAGGCTGTCGATCACCACACGAGTGCGCGCCACGTCCATTTCGACCGTGGATCGGTGCGAAAGTTCGGCGCGGCGCTCCTTCGAACTGCGAACCGGCGCGAACATGCTAATCGCCCACATTGCTGCCATGCAGGTGAATGCGACGCTCCAGTGGAGGAGGCCGGACGCGGCCAGGGCCGTAAAAAGAAGCAGCGAACCGCCGAGCGGGAAGCGGTTGGAGAAAAGGCGTCGCCTCAGGGCGTGCAGGAACCCCTCGCGCTCGTCCTGCGGTCCGCCGTCAGCCGGTGAGTCCTCAACCATGAGGGCACTCCGCACGACAAAGGCCGGCGTTGTGTCGCGTCACCATCTGGACGGCTCCCGCGGGAAACCATACGGTGGCCATTCTGACGGAAACTGGAAGCGGCAAACGGACATGGCGACGAAATCTCGTGCGGTTGAACTCAAGATCGACGGTAAGAAGCGTGTCTTCGACATCGATGACCCGAAGCTGCCGGACTGGGTTGACGACAATGACATAACCGCAGGCGACTATCCCTACAAGAAGAGGATGGACAAGGACGATTACGAGGACAGGCTCGAGGCGCTGCAGATCGAGCTTGTGAAGATGCACACTCACATGCAGGAAACCGGCACCCGCATGGTTGCGGTGTTCGAGGGGCGCGACGCGGCCGGCAAGGGCGGCTCGATCAGCGTGCTGCACGAATTCCTCAATCCGCGCACCGCCCGCAACGTCGCGCTTCCGAAGCCCTCGGACGTGGAACGCGGCCAGTGGTATTTCCAGCGCTATATCGAGCATTTCCCGACGACTGGCGAGCTCGTGAGCTTCGATCGCTCATGGTACAATCGCGGCGGCGTAGAACCGGTGATGGGATTCTGCACGCCGGAGCAACATAAGGCGTTTCTGCGCGACGCGCCGGAATTCGAGAAGATGATCGTCGAGGAAGGCATCGTGTTTTTCAAATTCTGGCTCAATATCGGCATCGAGACGCAATTGAAGCGCTTCCACGACCGCAGACACAGCCCGGTCAAATACTGGAAATTGTCCGAGATCGACCTTATCGGCATCCAGAAGTGGGACGACTACACCCTAGCGCGCAACTCGATGATCCAGGCAACCCATACGAGCTACGCGCCATGGACGATCATCCGGATGAACGACAAACGGCGCGGTCGCATAGAAGTGCTGCGCCATATCCTTACCAACACCGATTACGGGGGCAAGGATATGGACGCGATCGGCAGCCCCGACGCGCAAATCATCGGTTCGGGGCCGATGGCGCTCGAATCGATGTAGCAGCTCCGACCCGATGCTCTAGCGCTCGAACTCGCGCACCCGGACATTCGACAGCTTGACCGCCTTGCCGGCATTGGAGATGTCGGTGACGATCATAAGCCGGCCGGGACCGGTGACACGAACATCCTGAGGCAGGTCGACGCTAAAAAGGAACTCGTTGTCCGACGCGATGACATCGAAACGAAGGCGGCCGCAGTTTCCGTATTCGGCGAGGTCGCAGGTGACCGACATCTGCGTCTCCTGATCGTCGTCGGCGCGCGCGACTATCGAGAACTGCGCGGTCTTGCCGCCAAGCGATTCCAGCGTGCCGGGCGGAATATCGACGCCGATGGCGCTTTCGGAATTCGGCGAAACGATACGGGCAAACAGACCGAACGGGTCGCCGTCAATTGCCGCGGCGGCGTCACCGACAAGCGTCAGGGTCGTCGGATCGGATGGTTTGAACAGCGTGACCCAATTTCCGTCATCGGCGCCCGCCGCCGCAATTCGGGCCGGGCCGGAAGATGGTGTGGCGTCGGCCCGGTTGCGGCTTCCGTCGAAGCTCTCGTTTTGCAATTCAAGCGGCGGATTGGGGACAGAGGTGTCGCGTTCCCGCGTACTCTGGAACGCACCGGTGGAATAGACCCACCAAGCGCCGACGCCGAGAAGCGCCAAAAGCACAACGATGGAAAGCATCATTGCGAAAGGCGCACGGCGGCGCGAGGCGGCCACGGCGCGGTCATCGCGCCCGATGGACGGAAATTCGTCGGCCGGCGCCGCAGCCTGAGAACGCGGCTCGGCGCGCAGTTGCGGCTCGGCCCGAAGCTTCGGTTCCGAGCGCATCCGTGGAGCGGCACTGTTGCGGCGCACGCCGGTGCTGACGGGCGGTGCAACGCCCGCCTGCGAACCACGCGCTCGCTCCTGCGCTGCCGGCGGTCGCCGATAGGACGCCTCCATATCGCGTATCACCGCGATCAAACGCTGCTTCTGCTCCGACCGGCGCTGCGGATCGGATTCCGAACCCGTAGCGCGCTCCAACGCATCCATCGCCGCGCGATAGACGCGCTGCCGAAATGCGGGATCGGTCGCATCTCCCTTCGAAAGAGTGTTCCGCAGCGCGGATTGCAAATCACTCACCGGCTTTTTGCCCCAGTCTCCGGCCATTTTACTGGCGGGATTATCCACATGATGCCATCCCCGGATTTGACATAATCAACAGCCCAATGAAAGCGTTCGATCTCATCAATCCAAATTTCGGCGATGTCGCGGCACGAGGCAATCAGTCACTGTCTATGCGATACTTGACCGCGGCTTGTCTCGCGCGCACAGTCTGATAATTCTTACGTTTACGGAAACGTCAATATTTTGGAGGAACCAATGGCACTGCCGCCCATCCTGAAAGACACGTTGCGATTGCCCGTCGCGGCGGCGCCGCTGTTCATCATTTCACATCCGCCGCTGGTGCTGGCGCAGTGCAAGGCCGGCGTGGTCGGGTCGTTCCCGGCCCTAAACGCGCGACCGGAAGCGCAACTGGACGAATGGCTGGCGGAGATCACCGAGGATCTGGCGAACTACAACGCCAAGAACCCCGACAAGCCGGCTGCGCCATTCGCCGTCAACCAGATCGTGCACATGTCGAACAAGCGCCTCGAGCATGATTTGAGGATGTGCGTGAAATACAAGGTTCCGATCGTGATTTCCTCGCTCGGCGCCGTGCCAGAGGTCAATCAGGCGATCCATTCCTATGGCGGCATCGTCCTGCATGACGTCATCAACAACCGCCACGCCAACTCGGCTATCCGAAAAGGCGCAGACGGGCTAATCGCCGTGGCTGCGGGCGCCGGAGGCCATGCCGGACCGCTGTCGCCCTTCGCCTTGGTTCAGGAAATCCGTGAATGGTTCGGCGGGCCGCTGCTCCTTTCGGGCGCGATCGCCAATGGCCGGTCTATCCTCGCAGCTCAGGCTATGGGCGCCGACATGGCCTATATCGGCTCGCCCTTCATCGCGACGCCGGAAGCGCGAGCCGTCGACGGCTACAAGCAGATGATTGTCGATAGCGAGGCCAAGGACATCGTGTATTCCAACTATTTCACCGGCATTCACGGCAACTACCTGAAGCCGTCCATCGCCCAGTCCGGCATGGATCCGGATCATTTGCCGGAAGCCGATCCGTCGAAGATGGACTTCGACAAGGCGTCGCAGCCGGGCGCGAAGGCTTGGAAGGACATCTGGGGATCGGGCCAGGGGATCGGCGCGGTCAAGGAGATCGCGCCGGTGGCCGATCTGGTCGGGCGGCTAAAACGCGAATATGCGGAAGCAAAAGCGGCGATCTGTGGATGAGCCGCGAGATTCCGCTTCACGCGGGTGTGATCGCGTGTGGATGGATTACCCCGCCACGGGGGGCTAGAAAGCGCGCATGAGATTGCTAATCGCACTGGCCCTGATATTTGCGTTCCTGACGAACGGCGCCGTCGCGCAATATCGCGGCGAAGCCAATGCCGCCATGGCGCTCGCCATGACGCAGGACAGTGGCGTTTCCGGGCATGTCGGCGCGGAGCCGGCAAGCGCGAAAGTGTGCATGCGCACGCTGCTGACGGGACTGCCCGACGGCAATTCCTCGCTACCCGGCCCGCCCTGCAGCAGCGACTTCAAGCTGTTTCGCGAAGTCGAAGCGATCCGTTTTCCGAAATCCAGGCCGTATCTGAGCGCCTGGCAGGCGACGAAGCTGCGTCCTTTCAGTCCCGCCCTGCTTTTCCGCCCGCCAATATCCTGAGTTTTCGCCCGCGCCAAGAGGCGCAAGGAAACGACAACTCAGGACAAACAAAATGCCCATCGAAGAAGTGCTGCCGTCCGGCAGCCAGTTTGCAACACGCCGGCGATTCCTGACCGGTGCGGCCGGCGTCGCGGCGCTTGCAGTCGCGGGATGCACGACCACCGACCGGCCGCCAAGCCCGCAGGCGGCGGAAGAACCAACCGTTTCACCCTCGGCGCTTTCCGCCTATCGGGCGATGCCGGAGGAGCGGTTCCCGATCCCCGCCGTCGATCCGGCGAAGATACCGCGGCAATTCCGTCGCCAGCAGGTGCGCTACCCCACCAGCGAAGCGGTCGGCACGGTGATCGTCGACACCAGCGATTTCTATCTCTACCTCGTCCAGGAGAACGGGATGGCGATGCGCTACGGGTGCGGGCTCGGTCGCGCCGGCTTCGAATGGTCTGGCCGAGCCAAAATCGCCTGGAAACAGGTATGGCCGAAGTGGACGCCTCCCGCCGAAATGATCGCGCGGCAGCCTGAACTCGAAAAATGGAGTGCGGCCAATGGCGGCATGTCGCCGGGGCCGATGAACCCTCTCGGCGCGAGGGCGCTCTACATATTCGAAGATGGTGTGGACACACTGTACCGCGTGCACGGATCGCCTGAGTATTGGTCCATAGGTAGCGCCGTTTCGAGCGGCTGCGTGCGCCTGATCCAACAGGACGTCATCGACCTCTATGGGCGGGTCACCACGGGATCGCCCATTCTCGTTACGTGAAATGATTGGCCGGTGGCGTGAACGCCGCCGGCCTGTCAGTCGCCAAGGATTTGCAGGCGGCCCAAGCCACTACGCGGAAGACGAAATTTCTCAGATCACGACAATCGACGCACCGGGCGTGACGCGGCTGTAGAGGTCGATGACGTCCTGTTGGATCAGGCGCACGCAGCCGCTCGAAACGGCGCTACCTATGGACCAATACTCAGGCGAACCGTGAATCCGGTAAAGGGTGTCGCGCCCATCCTGGAAGATATAGAGCGCCCTCGCCCCGAGCGGGTTCATCGGCCCCGGCGGCATGCCACCATTCGCGGCGGAGTACTGCTCGAGTTCGGGCTCGCGCGCGATCATTTCCTCGGGCGGCGTCCAGGTCGGCCATTCCTTCTTGTACCGGACCTCGGCGCGACCAGACCAAGAAAATCCCTGACGTCCGACGCCGACGCCATAGCGCATGGCCATGCCGTTTTCCTGAACGAGATGCAGGAAGAACCGGCTGGTGTCGACGACTATGGTGCCAACCCGCTCATTGGTCGGATAGGAGACCTGCTGACGCCAGAACTGCGGCGGAACCTTGCTAGGATCAACGGCGGGAACCGCATAGGGCTCATAAGGTTGAGCGGAATATGCGGCGAGGACCGATGGTGAAATCTGCGGCTCCGCAGGCGCGACAGGCTCGGCATAACGAGTCGTCGTACATCCTGTGATGGCGAGCGCGGCAGCACCGACAAGAAAAGTTCGGCGGGACTGGGGGGAAGCGATTGTCATGGCACCTAAACGCCCGACATCGCTGACGGTTTCATGGAGAAAGGCATGTTTTTTTGTTCGGCGCGGAAAAAGGCATTTCCGTGAATTGCGGGATCACGTTCCGGTGACCGTCCGCAGCCGAAAGCAGAATCAAGAAAGGCGACCCAACGGCCGCCTTTCGAAACTCTAGCGGATTGCTCGATCAGCTGATCGCGGCGACCGCACGTTTGGCCATCACCTTCACGAGATTGGCGCGGTATTCGCTCGAACCGTGCATATCTTCCAGCATGTCGCCGGCATTGACGCTCAAACCATCGAGCGCAGCAGCTGAAAAATCGGAGGCAAGAGCTGCTTCCGCCTCCTCCCAGCGGAAGACGCCATCCATGCCGGCACCGGTCACACCGACGCGCACGCCATCGCCCGATTTCGCGACGAAAACGCCCGCCATGGCATAGCGCGAGGCCGGATTCGGGAATTTCGAATAGGCGCATTTATCCGGCGCGGTGAACGACACCGCAGTCACGATCTCGTCCTCCTCGAGCGCCGTCTCGAACATGCCGATAAAGAAATCGCCCGCCGAAATCTCGCGTTTCGAGGTATGAATCGTAGCGTCCAGCGCCAGCATCGCCGAGGGATAGTCGGCGGCGGGATCATTGTTGGCGATCGATCCGCCGATCGTGCCCATGTGGCGTACATGCGGATCGCCGATATGGCCCGCGAGATAACATATCCCGGGACAGACGGCCTGAAGCTGCGTCGAGCCCGCCACTTCAGCATGGGGCGTGCCGGCGCCGATACGAACGTCCTTGCCATTGACCGTGACGCCCTTGAGATCGGCGATGTGACGCAGATCGATCAGGCTGTCCGGCGCGGCGAGGCGCTGCTTCATGGTCGGGATCAGGGTCTGGCCGCCGGCGACATATTTGCCACCCTCGGCGTCGGCCATCAGCTTTGTCGCTTCGTCCACGGAGCCGGCGCGATGGTAATGGGTCTCGTACATTATCTTTTTTCCTTTCGCTCTGGGGCCGTATTACGCAGCGTTGATTGCCGCCCACACTCTCTGAGGCGTGGCAGGCATGTTCAGATTGTTGTTGCCGATCGCATCGGTGATCGCGTTGATCAAGGCGGGCGGCGAGCCGATGGCCCCGGCTTCGCCACACCCCTTGATGCCAAGCGGGTTCAGCGGCGACGGCGTTACCGTATTGGAGACATGATAAGACGGCAGATCGTCGGCGCGTGGCATGGTGTAGTCCATGTAGCTCGCGGTCAGAAGCTGGCCGGTTTCCGGATCATATGAAGCGTTTTCGAGAAGCGCCTGGCCGATGCCCTGCGCCAGTCCGCCATGCACCTGCCCCTCGACGATCATCGGATTGATGATGTTGCCGAAATCGTCGGAGGCGACGAACTGGACGATCTCGACCTTGCCGGTATCCGGATCGACCTCGACCTCGCAGATGTGGCAGCCCGCGGGGAACGAGAAGTTGGCCGGATCGAAGAAGGCGGTCTCCTTCAGGCCCGGTTCCATGTCCGCCGGCAGGTTGTGTGCGGTATAGGCGTTGAGCGCGACCTCGTGCCAACCGAGCGCCTTATCGGTGCCGGCGACCTTCACCTGGCCGTTCTCGATGACAATATCCGATTCATCAGCTTCGAGCAGATGCGCGGCAATCATCTTGGCTTTCTTCTCAACCTTGTCGAGCGCCTTGACGACAGCGCTCATGCCGACCGGACCGGACCGGGAGCCATAGGTTCCCATGCCCATCTGCACCTTGTCGGTGTCGCCGTGGACGACGGAAACCGAGTCGATCGGCACGCCGAAACGGTCGGAAACCAATTGTGCAAAGGTCGTCTCGTGTCCCTGACCGTGGGAATGCGAGCCGGTGAGGATTTCCACCGTGCCAACAGCGTTGACACGGATCTCCGCCGATTCCCACAGGCCGACGCCGGCGCCGAGCGAGCCGATCGCCTGAGACGGCGCGATGCCGCAGGCCTCGATATAGCAACTCATGCCGATACCGCGCTTCTTGCCGCGGCTCTCGGCCTCGGCCTTGCGCTCCGGGAAGCCGTCATAGTCGGCGGCCTTCATGGCTGCATCGAGCGAGGCTTCGTAGTCGCCGGAATCATATTGGAGGATGACCGGGGTCTGATAAGGCCATTCCCGGATGAAATTCTTGCGACGCAATTCCGCCGGCGACACGCCGAGTTCGCGGGCCGCCGTTTCGACGACACGCTCCAACGCATAGGTCGTTTCCGGCCGCCCGGCGCCGCGATAGGCGTCCACCGGGACGGTGTTTGTGTAGGCCGTCCGCATATTGCAGTGGATCGCCGGAATGACATACTGGCCCGAATAGAGGATCGCGTGCAGATAGGTCGGCACGACCGACGAGAACAGCGACATATATGCGCCGAGATTGGCGATCGTGTCGGCTTTGAGCGCGGTGATCTTGTTGTCGGCGTCGAAGGCCATCTTGATGGTCGTGACGTGATCGCGGCCATGTGCATCAGTCAGGAAGCTCTCGGTACGGTCGGCGACCCACTTGACCGGAACACCGGTCTTCTTCGAGGCCCAAAGGCAGGTGATTTCCTCGGGATATATGTAGATCTTGGAGCCGAAGCCGCCGCCGACATCCGGCGCGATGACGCGCAGCTTGTTTTCCGGCGCGACATTGTAGAAGGCGCTCATCACCAGGCGGGCGACGTGCGGATTCTGCGAGGTCGTCCAGCAGGTATAGTGGTCTTCAGCCTCGTCGTAGACGCCAAGCGCGGCGCGCGGCTCCATTGCATTCGGTACGAGGCGGTTGTTGACGATGTCGAGCGTGGTGACATGTGCAGCCGAGGCGATGGCCTTGTCGACGGCGTCGAGATCGCCGATCTCCCAGTCGTATATCTGGTTGCCCGGCGCATTGTCGTGGATCTGCGGTGCACCCGGTTTAAGCGCGTCGACGGCACTGGTGACAGCGGGCAGCACCTCGTAGTCGACCTTTACCGCCTCGGCGGCGTCGCGCGCCTGGGCCTTTGTGTCGGCGACGACGATCGCCACCGCATCGCCGACATAGCGCACCTTCGTTTCCGCCAGCGGACGCCAGTCGCCCATATTCATCGGCGAACCGTCCTTGGAATGGATCATCCAGCCGCAAATCAGCGAACCGATACCGTCGGTCTTCATCTCGGCGCCGGCGAGGACGCCGATGACGCCCGGCATCTTTTTCGCTTCCGACGTGTCGATGCCCTTGATGACCGCGTGGGCGTGCGGCGAACGCACGAACGCCGCATGCTTCATGCCCGGGACGCTCATGTCATCGGTGTAGCGGCCCTTGCCGGTGATGAAACGCTTGTCTTCCTTGCGCGCCACGCGGGCGCCGATGCCTTCAATTCCCATCTGGGTCTCCTCCCATTTGATCTGCGCTCACGGCCGTGCCGCGCTTAGCTCTGGCCTTCGCGGTAGCGCGCCATCTGACGCCACTGTCACTCGGCCTTGCCTCACTGCATTCGGTCCCTCCCGACCTATTCTGCAGCCACCTTGGCCGAGCCGCTCATCTCCTCCGCGGCGGCGAGGATCGCCTTGACGATGTTGTGGTATCCGGTGCAACGGCAGATATTGCCGTCGAGTTCGGCGCGTACGGTCTTCTCGTCCAGCTTGCCGCCATAGCGATTGATCATGTCAGTCGCCGCCATGATCATGCCCGGCGTGCAGAAGCCGCATTGTAGGCCGTGATGTTCCCTGAACGCGGCCTGGACGGGATGAAGCTCTCCGCCCGCGGCGAGACCCTCGATCGTGGTTATTTCCGACCCCGACGCCTGTGCGGCCAGCATTGTGCAGGACTTCACCGCTTTGCCGTCGACATGCACGACGCAGGCGCCGCACTGCGATGTATCGCAGCCCACATGCGTACCCGTCAGGTTGAGATTCTCACGCAAGAAATTCACGAGCAGCGTGCGATCTTCCACCTCGGCGGAGACCGTGCGGCCGTTTACGGTCATTTCGACTTTCGACATCAAAATCCTCCCACTGATTTCGACAGGTGCGCCGGGAACGCGACGCACGATTTCCTATGCACTGCGAACTTGGGACGGAATATGAAAATTGTCCATACGATACAAATAATAAGCTTGCCGGATGCGGCGACACGGCAATCGGGCCTTGAATTCCCTGCGCGATACCGATAAAGCGCCTGTCAGCGTTTTTCCGCCAAGGTCTACGCTCCCCGCCGCATTGGCTCAGTTGGTAGAGCACGTCATTCGTGAGGCCAAGGCCGAAGCGGCAGGAAGCGCAAGAGTGCGGGCGATTGACGCGAGTTCGAAGTGACAAGACCCGATTTGAAGCTTCGAATGCCCCAATAGCTCAGTTGGTAGAGCAACGCATTCGTAATGCGTAGGTCGCTGGTTCGAGTCCGGCTTGGGGCACCATTCCGCCGCTTTTTCAAATAATAGCGTCACTGCTGCGAACGCGGTCGTTCATGCGCAGGTGATCGCTCTACGCTCCGACGCCGGCTGGACCGTGGGATTGCGTCGACTGCAGCCGGGCGGCTTTCAGGTCTCTGGTTGCGCGATTTTGGAATGCCCTAAGGTATGGGACAAGGAAGCGTCCTCTTCTTTACACAGAACAGCCTTGAGCATTAGCTGTCGCCAAGATGCGGCATAAAGGGCGATTTGGATGCTGATGCGCGAATTGGTTACGGACAAGGGCCTGGAAAGATATCTCGGACTTTGGATACCGATTGCGCTCGCGGTCGTAATCGTCGTCCTCGGCATGCTTGTGTCCGAGGGATTTTTCTGGGGTCTGATCGCGGTGATACCGCTCTTGCTGATCGCGGTATGGGACGTGGTGCAGACGCCCCATTCGCTGAGACGCAACTACCCGCTTACGGCGCGCTTCCGCTGGCTGTTCGAGGACCTTCGTCCGTTCCTGCGCAGCTATATCGTGGAAGGTCCGCTCGAAGGGCGTCCGTATGACCGGGTCGCCCGCTCTCTCGTCTATTCGCGTGCCAAGAAAGACGAGGACGCACACCCGTTCGGCACCGAACTGGACGTCTATTCCGGTGAATACGAAGCACTGTGCCATTCGATCAACCCCAATCCCGCCGCCCCGAAGCGCACACGGGTGAGGGTCGGGACGGAACAATGCAGCAAACCCTACGATGCCGCCCGCCTCAACATCAGCGCCATGAGTTTCGGCGCGCTGGGCAACCATGCGATCGAGGCACTCAATATGGGCGCGAGGATCGGCGATTTTTATCATGACACGGGTGAAGGCGGGCTATCGCCATACCACCTCAAACACGGCGGCGACATCGTCTGGGAGCTGGGGTCGGGCTATTTCGGCGCGCGCGACAAGAACGGCGACTTCGATCCTGCGGCCTTCGCCGACAAGGCTCAGCACAATCAGGTGAAGATGACCGAAATCAAGCTGAGTCAAGGAGCCAAGCCCGGTCATGGCGGCCTTCTGCCGGCGGCCAAGGTAACCGAGGAGATTGCCAAGACACGACAAGTCCCCGCGAATGAGGACTGCCTCTCGCCGCCAGGCCATTCGGCTTTCTCGACGCCACGGGAGATGCTTGAGTTCGCCGCGAAGATGCGCGACCTGTCGGGCGGCAAGCCCGTCGGCATCAAGCTGTGTGTCGGCATGCCGCACGAGATTTTCGCCATCTGCAAGGCAATGCTCGACAGCGGTATCACGCTTGATTTCATTGTCGTGGACGGCGGTGGCGGCGGCACCGGTGCAGCGCCGCTCGAATTGTCCGACCATGTCGGGCTGCCGCTGCGCGTCGGCCTTTATTACGTTAACAATGCTCTGATCGGCACTGGCCTCAAGGACAAGGTGAAACTGGCGGCATCGGAAAAGGTTTTCTCCGGCTCGTCCATCGCGATCAATGCCGCCCTGGGCGCCAATTGGTGCAATGCCGCTCGCGCCTTCATGTTTTCGTTGGGATGCGTCCAGTCCATGCGCTGCCATACCGGCACCTGCCCGACCGGGGTCGCGACCAGTTCGCCGGCGCGCCAGCGCGGTCTCGTCATCCCGGAGAAAGCTCAGCGCGTGGCCAATTTCCAGTCAAAGACACTCGATAGTCTGCACGACATCGTTGTCGCCTGCGGCCTGGAAACGCCCGACGATTTCACGCCGCGCCACCTGCGTCAGTGGAAGAACAATGCGGAGATGATCCCGTGGTCGGAAATCGTGCGCGAGGTGGAACCTGGCAAGCTGCTGCACGAACCGGAGGATACTGCCTTTGCCGAATACTGGAGCATGGCGGATCCCGATACTTTCAAGCCGGTGGCATGATCTCGTCTTCAGGTTCGCGCGGCGGCGCTCCAGTATGTGCTCGCAAACCAAATGACCTGAGGAAGCGTAGCGAAATCGATATGTGAATTGTTTGCGATGAGTGCATCGGTCCCGCACACAGTCCGCTATGAACTCGATCTTTTCGCCGCAGAGGGTGGTGAGCGACACCGCGATCGCGACGGATGGAGCATCCTCTTCGCGCAGGATCGCGATGCCTACCTGTTTCGCGAGCCCGATCCGGCCGCCACCAGCGAATTGGCGCGGATGGTCGTTCGCGACGAGTGCCCCTGCAAGCATTTGATGGCGCATGTTCGCAGAGCGTCGGCGAGAGAGCCGGCGCTGGCCAACACCCATCCTTTCGATGGCGTCGTGCACGGCAAGCGCAATGCATTCGCGCATAATGGGGATATGCCGGGCATCAAGGACCGCGAAGACGCGCGCGAATTCATCTTGCGCCGGATTGGTGACACGGATTCGGAACTGGTTTTTCTGATGTTGCTCGACCGGCTGAAGCGGGCGGGATCGGCCGATCCTTCCGTGCGGCTCGAAGTGTTTTCGCGCTTTGCGGCGGAAATGCGCGAGTTGGGCAGTGCCAACTTCCTTTTCTTCGATGGCGAGCACCTGTTCGTCCACGCCGACCGGCGGCGCTTCGAAACCGAAGACGGGTTGACCGAACGGCGCGAACCGGGACTGAATATCCGCAGTTTCAACAACAGGCATCGCCGGGACCGCTGCGATGCGCGCGGAGCAAGTATCGAGGAGATCTATGGGCCGCTGCATCTTTTTGCATCGGTACCACTGGAAACGGAAGGCTGGGAGCCGCTAACGCGCGGGACAGCGATGATTCTTAGAGACGGAATGATCGTATCGCAAATTACGAGCTGACACCTCGTGCATGGCGCATCTGCGGGTTGTCGGCCCACAGGGAAGGAAGAAAATGGCTAAGACCGTGGCGGAGATTGTTGTCGATGCCCTGCAAAACGCGGGGGCGAAACGCATCTACGGAATTCCCGGCGATACCATCAATCATTTTACGAACGCCGTGGCCAAGAGCGACCTTCGCTGGGTCGGCGTACGCCACGAAGAAGCCGGAGCCTTTGCCGCCGGCGGGGAAGCCTACATGACAGGGGAATTGTCGGTGTGTGCCGGGACGTGCGGTCCGGGCTCGCTACATTTCGTCAACGGGATGTACGAGAACCATCGCAACGGCGCGCCGGTGTTACTGATCGCCTCGGACGTTGCGCGCACGGAAAGCGGTTTCAGTTTCCCGCAGGAGGTCGACCAGAAGAAGATATACGAACAGTACTCGCATTTCTGCGAGTATATTTCGCATCCCTCGCAGGCCCGCCGCATCGTGACGAAGGCAGCACAGGCGGCACTGACGAAGAAAGGCGTTGCCGTCGTCATCGTGAACGGAGACATGTTCACCGAACAAGACGACGATGCGATGGACTGGGCTGTCTATCGTCCGCAACCGATCTGCCGCCCGAATGATGCCGAGATGAAAAAGCTCGCAGCGCTTGTCGATGCAGCGGACAGGGTGTCGGTCTATGCCGGGATCGGCGCCCGCGATGCACGCGAGGAAATCATCGCCTTTTGCGAGAAGGTCAACGCGCCGATGGTCCACACGACCAGGGCGAAAGAGTTTCTCGAGCCTGACAACCCCTACAATGTCGGGATGAACGGAATTCTCGGCAATCGCGCGGGAGTCGAGGCGCTGGAGGACGCCGATCTCGTCATCACGCTGGGCTGCGATTTCGCCTACACACAGTTCTATCCCGAAGCGAAGAAGATCGTGCAGATCGATATCGACCCGACGCATCTGGGACGTCGGTCGGGCATCCATCTCGGCCTCGTGGGTGATGCGCAGACGACCATGGCCGCGGTGCTCCCGCTGGTCGGTGCGAAATCGGATCGCAGCCACCTCGAAAACCACCTTCGGCAATGGGAAAAGGACTTACAGGGCTATGTGGACGAGGGCGAGGAAAAGGACCCCACACTGATCCACCCGCAATTCGTCGCCAACATGCTCGACGAGAAGGCGGCAGACGACGCCGTCTTCGTTGCCGACGGCGGTACGTCGATGGTCTGGATGCTGCGGCACCTGAAGGCCCACGGCAAGCGGCGCTTTCTCAACAGCCTGCTGCACGGCACAATGGCAAGCGGCATGCCGCAGGCGATGGGGGCCAAGCTGGCCTTCCCCGATCGCCAGGTCATCGCGTTATGCGGCGACGGCAGCCTGACCATGCTGATGGGCGATTTGCTGACGCTGGTGCAGGAGGATATCGCGCTCAAGCTCATCGTGTTCCACAACAACTCTTTCGGCTTCGTGGAGATGGAGCAGCGCGTCGAGGGAATGGTCGATCATTTCACCCCCCTGCACAATCCGGATTTTGCCAAGCTGGCGGAGGCATGCGGGTTTGCCGGATGGCGTGTCGAAAATGCCGACGCGCTGCAACAGGCCATGGAATCCTGGCTAAGGCACGAAGGGCCCGCGTTGCTGGATGTTCACGTCAACCAGTTGGAACTCGTCATGCCGCCCAAGATAAAGGCATCGCAGGTCGCGTCGACCGCCATGTTCGGGGTTAAGGCAGTACTTGACGGCAGAACCGGGGAAGTCGTGGATCTACTGCGGAACAATTTCCTGCGATGACACCGCGCGCAGCTCATCCGATCGGGATATTCGACGAGGGTCCGCCCAAGGCCAACCGATCGGTGTGCGTTGTCGCTTACACCATGTTGCATTGCAGGAAGATCTGGTGAGAGCAGGTTCGACCTCATGGATAAGACTTGGCGCCAGCTGTTTGCTGGCGTGGCTGCCGGCACATGTAGCAATGGCATCCGAGACGCTCCGGCAGAGCTTTCTCCAGCCGATGGGGCCGGTCGCCGAAGAGCAATTCACGCATCTGCTGCGGGTTGTCGGTATCTCGATGATCGTGATCCTGCCCGTACTCATCGGGGTGCCGCTGATCCTTTGGCGCTATCGCTATTCGAGACCGCGCGGCGATTATGCGCCCGAGTGGGAATTCGCGAAGAAGCTCGAGTTCGCCATGTGGGGTGTACCAGCGCTGGTGGTCATCATTCTGTCGAGTTGGCTTTGGTATTCCACAGAGAAACTCGATCCGTACAAGCGACTGGGCTCCGAGCCGTTGCAGGTGCAGGTCATCGGGCTCGACTGGAAATGGCTGTTCATCTATCCGCAGGAGGGCATCGCGACGGTTGGCGAGCTCGCAGTTCCGGTCGGGCGGCCGGTGGAGCTGACGCTGACAACCGATACCGTGATGCAGAGCTTGCTGATTGCCCCGTTGACGGGACAGATCTACGCGATGCCGGGGATGGCAACGAAGCTCAATTTCTCTGCAACCCGCACCGGCCGAGCCGAAGGCGAAAACACCCAGTACAATGGCAACGGATTCGGACGCCAGAAATTCTTGGTTCGAGCACTCGCACCGGCCGATTATGCGGCATGGGTCGCGCGATCACAAAGCGGCCTCACACTCGATGAAAAAAGCTATGACAAATTGCGCCGGCAGACCGTCCTGATCGATGCGCGCGGCGACCTCGGGCTGGACAAACGCGCCGAGCCTATCTTCATGTCGCTCGGCGACAGGGACATTTTTCGGCAGGTTGTCGCAAAGTATCACCCGTCAGACGCCGGATCCGCGGTCGGGCGCTGGGGCGGCACCGGAGTGCCGCAAGGCGCGACGACGGGAGCCGGAAAATGAAGGGGATGACCAGCCCGATTTTCGGTAATCTCGACTGGACGGTCACGCCCTACACCGACCTGCTGCAGCAGGTGAATAGCAGCACAATCGTGAGTGCGGGTGCGGCCAGCGTGCTGGTATTGGGTGGCATCGCGGTGCTGGTATTGTTTACCTGGATGGGTTGGTGGGGACCGCTCTATCGCAACTGGCTGACCTCGCCGGACGCGAAGAAGATCGGCATCATGTATGTCACGCTCGCGCTCATCATGCTGGCGCGCGGTATCATTGAAGGGTTCGTGATCCGCGCCCACCAAGCCACGGCGCTCGGCACGCTGGCGCGACCGGAGAGCGGGCTGGTCTCGCCAGATCACTTTGCCCAGCTGTTCAGCACGCATGGGACGATCATGATTTTCTTCGTCGCCATGCCGCTTCTGATCGGCCTGATCAATTTCGTCCTGCCGCAACAGCTTGGCGCGCGAGACATGGCCTTTCCCGTGCTCAACCAGATTAGCCTGGGGCTGACAGCGTCAGGTGCGGGGCTGGTCATGATCTCGCTGCTGCTCGGCAAGTTCGGCACAGGCGGATGGACCATGTATCCGCCCTACACCGGCAAGGATTTCAGCCCCGGCGAGGGGGTCGATTACTGGCTCTGGGCGATCCTGATATCGGGCATGGGATCGACGCTGACCGGCATGAACTTTGCGGTCACCATCTTCAAGAAGCGCGCGCCGGGTATGCATTTCATGCGCATGCCACTGTTCTGCTGGACCTCGCTCTGCGTCGCCATCATGCTGATCTACGCCATGCCGGCGCTGACGGTGTCGAGCGCGATGCTGGCGCTGGACCGCTATGCCGGTTTCCATTTCTTCACGAATGACGCCGGCGGCAACATGATGAATTACGCGAACATCTTCTGGATGTTCGGCCATCCCGAGGTCTACATCCTCATCCTGCCGGCCTTCGGCGTCTTCTCGGAAATCAGCTCGACCTTTTCGGGCAAGCGGCTTTATGGCTATACCTCGCTGGTCATCGCCAGCATGAGCATCGCGGTCATCAGCTTCACTGTCTGGCTGCACCACTTCTTCACCATGGGACAGAGCGCCGGGGTCAACATCGCCTTCGGCATCGCGACGATGATCATTGGCGTACCGACGGGGGTGAAGATCTACGACTGGATGGCAACCATGTGGCGCGGACGCGTGCGGATCACCACGCCGGTCGTCTACCTGACCGGCTTCTTCCTGCTGTTCGTCATCGGCGGGCTGTCAGGCATTATCCTGGCCAATCCGTCCATCGACTACCAGGTCCACAATTCCACCTTCCTGGTGGCGCATTTTCACAATGTGATCATTCCCGGCGTGCTCTACGGGATGCTGGCGGGAATCCATTACTGGTTCCCCAAGGCTTTCGGCTTCCGCCTCTCCGAGACATGGGGACGGCGCACGGCATTGCTGTTTGTCGGCGGCTTCATCTTCACCTTCATGCCGCTTTACGTGCTGGGCCTGATGGGTATGCCGCGCCGCTCGCCCACCTTCCAGAACCCGGACTTCATGGCGTGGATGTATATCGCCGCGTTTGGTGGCGTGCTGATGCTCTGCGCGTTGGCAAGTCTCGTCTGGACGTTCTGGACCAGCTACCGCAATCGTTTGGCGCTGGCCGTTCCCGGCGGCGATCCGTGGAATGGGTCGACACTCGAATGGTCGACACCCGCGCCAGTGCCCGAATGGACATTCCCGCGCATCCCCCATGTCGACAAGCGCAACGACTGGGGCGAAAAGAAGCGCGCCGGCGACCCTTGGAAGGGGCCTGAAACCTATACCGATATCGAACTGCCGGCCAATACGGCGCTCGGGCTGCTGATTACCGGAGGGTCTTTCGCGCTCGGATTTGCCATGGTCTGGCATATCTGGTGGCTCGCGGTCCTTTGCTGTCTGGCCCTTCCCGGCCTCGTCGCGCTGCGCGGAATGCGCTTGATCGAGCCCAAAATCATCCCGGCGGCGCAAGTGGAGGAAGCGGACCGACGCTTCCGCCAACAGGTTGCGAGCCTTGCCCCGGCAAGCCGGGCTGACGAGGAGACCGAGCGCAATCGCGGCGTCCCGGATATCTCGGAGTTCGCAGGATGAGCGAGAACAGCCTCTATCCCGGACTGAACCTCGGCGACAAGCACGGCGACGCGCATGTCCAGGCCGAATCCACGGTGTTTGGCTTCTGGGTGTTCCTGATGAGCGATCTCATCATTTTCGGAATTCTCTTCGCCGGCTACGCCTCCTACCTCGACCCCATCGGGTTGGCCGGGGGGCCGGGGCCGAAGGAGCTGTTCGACATCAACAGCGTCGCGATCCAGACAGTTTTACTCCTTGTCGGCGGCGTCGCCTATGCCGGCGTCTCGCTGACGGTGAAATACGGACACGGCCGCGGCAACCTGGTTGCCTGGCTGCTCGTGTGTGCTGCGTTCGGCGCGGGCTTCCTTTTCTTCGAGGTGCGCGATTTCATCAGCCAAGCGGGCAAGGGCGGCACGCCGCAGGTGAGCGGCTGGCTCAGCTCCTACTGGACGCTGGGAGGGCTGCACGGCATCCATGTCTTCTGCGGCATCCTCTGGATCTTCGCCATGATCGGACAGGTCGCCACGCGCGGCATTGATGACGTTGTGAAAGTCCGGCTGTCGATGCTGGGCGTGTTCTGGCATTTCCTCGACCTCATCTGGGTCGGGATCTTCTCTTTTGTCTTCCTGGTGCCCCTCGCATGACCAAACCGAATACCGGACACATCAACCCGCAGGAAAGCGCAGCGAGCGAGATCAAGAGCTACGCCACGGGCTTCGTCATAAGCCTCATCCTGACGGTGGGAGCGTTTGCAGCACTGTTGTCGGACCTGCCGAATACATGGAAGGTCGTTGTGATCTGCACGGCGGCGCTTTTGCAGATCGTGACGCACATGCGCAATTTCCTCCATCTCAGCTTCTCCGGCAACCAATCGCGGGAGGACCTGTTGCTTGTGCTGTTCTCGGCCAGCCTGTTGGCAATCATGGCGGGCGGAACCTGGTACATCATGTCCGACCTCAGCGGACGAATGCATCAAACAGGCGAAAGCGGAAGCAGCTCACACAGGGCCCTTGCCGCATATTCCAACAACGGCAAGCCACAACAAGTGTGGCTCAGCAACGTCCCCCTATCTCGAAACTAAAGCGCCTGATCCTGGGCGTCGAAGAAATGCAGGCGGGTCGGATCGAACCGCAAGCCGACAGTTTTTCCGCGTATGTCATCCGCCACCTCGGTGGTGCGCAGTATGACCTGACCGACCCCTTCACAGTCCAGATATAGGTAGGTGTCGGCGCCGAGATATTCGGCGACCTCTACTTTTCCGGCGCAGACCGCGCCTTGCGCATCGGTTAGCTCGATATGCTCGGGCCGGATACCCAGTTTGACCGCCGGCTTGTCACGGTCGTAAGCGCCACTGCCCTGACCGGTAATGCGGTATTCGCAGCCGGCTGTTTCGCATGGCAAAATGTTCATCTTCGGCGAGCCGATGAACTGTGCAACGAACAGATTGTCCGGCTTCTCGTAGAGGGTCCGCGGCGCTCCGACCTGCATGATAATCCCGTCTTTGAGCACGACGATCCGGTCGGCGAGCGTCATCGCCTCGACCTGGTCATGCGTGACGTAGACCATGGTGGTGCCAAGCGTCTCGTGCAGCTTGGCGATCTCGAAACGCATTTCGACTCGCAGGGCCGCGTCAAGGTTGGACAGCGGCTCGTCGAACAGGAAGCCGCGCGGCTCTCGCGTGATGGCGCGGCCTATGGCGACACGCTGGCGCTGACCGCCTGAAAGGGCCTTCGGTTTTCGTTCGAGGAAATTCTCGAGCTTGAGAATCCGCGCCGCCTCGGCGACCTTTGTCGAGATCGACAACTTCGATTCCCCGGCGGTCTTCAGGCCGAATCCCATGTTCTCGCCGACGGTCATGTGCGGATAGAGGGCATAGGACTGGAAAACCATGGAGAGGCCCCTTTCCGAGGGCAGTTTGGCGGTAACATCCTCACCATCAATCAAGATGCGCCCGCGCGATGTTTCCTCCAAGCCGGAGATCAAACGCAGAAGGGTCGACTTTCCGCAACCCGAGGGTCCGACGAAGATGACTAGCTCGCCGTCCTGTATCTCAAGGTCAACGCCCTTGATAACCTGCAAAGTGCCGAACCACTTCTCGACTTTTTCAAGACGAATCGAGCCCATGTGTCCTCCTCAAACCTTCGCCAAGGCCGGGTCGAGACCACGGCCAAGCGCAAGATAAATGGCCGCAGTCCAGGTGAAATCGGGGCCGCCCAGGCCCTCGCCCGACAACGGGTCGAAATATTCGTAAAAGCCGGAAAGCTCCGGCAGCCGCCGGCAATCGTTGCGCAACCGCTCCGCCATGCCGGCATAGCCATGTTCCTCAAGGCCGATCGCGATCATGTAATTCATGACGCTCCATACTGGCCCGCGCCAATAGCGCCGGCATTCGAAGGCCTCATGACGTGGGTCCCAGCTCGGGAAGCCATATTCGCAGATATCAAGAATCTCACGGCCATGGCCGGCAAGCAGCCCGAGTTGATCTCCGGTACCGGCACCGGCGTAAAAGGCGAGCATCGAAGCGTTGGTCAGCGCCGTGGAAAACCCGCCGACGCGCAGGTCGCGTGCCACAAACGCTTCGATATCGCCGTTCCACATCGAAAGCGCGCCCTGTTGCGAAAGCTCGATCCAGCCCTCGATCTCGCCCTCGTCAAACGTTTCGCCGAGCAGCCGGCCAAGTTCGAGCAAGTCGCGGTCGGCCCGCATCAATGTGAACTGCACCCCGGGATCAGCCATAAAGAACGGGCCCTCGGCCGCGATCTTGCGGTGATTCCATCCGCATTCGCGACCGAATTTCACGATCGTGAGGAAGCGGTCATATTGCTGAACGGTCGGCCGCTCGTCGGCATCGACATGGTCAGTATCGCGCCGATGATACGGACCGAGATCGTCGGGGACCACAATCCGGTCCATGCCGATATCCCAGTCCGGGCAGTTGTCGCGGCCGGATTCCCAAGGGTGGATGATACCGACTAGTCCGGTCCGGTCGGGATCGCGGTAGTCATGCCACCAGCGATGCGAGGCGATCAGTTTCGGAAACAGACGCCGAGCGCGCGCCACGTCATCCTTACCACCCGTTTTCGCCAAGGTCAGGATCACGCTCGCCGCAACCGGCGGCTGCGAGTGGCCCGAAGACCTCGGGTCCGTGTTGGACTTCCAGATATCCGGCCCGGGAAAATAGCTCGGATCGTTCTTTCGGAAGACGATGTGCGGCACCATCCCGTCTGCCCATTGGCCTTCGAAGAGTGTCTCGATTTCCTGCCATGCGCGGCCTCGGTCGAATACCGCGAAACCGAGCGCCGCGAACACCGAATCCCAGTTCCACTGGTATGGGTATAGGCCGGGCGTCGGCACCGTATAGCCTCCGCGATCATTGCCGCGCAAGATTTCGATCGCCTGTTCCTCAGGCTTGTGGCGCTTTTGCATGTCTAGCCTTTCACGCTGCCGGCGGTCAGGCCGGAAACGAGGAAGCGTTCGAACCACAGGAAGATGACGAGCACGGGGATGGTCGCCACCACCGCGCCGGCCATCAGATGCTGGCGCGGAACTTCCGAGGAATTGAGAGAGACGACACCGCGCGAAAGCGTGAAGATGTCGACGTTGTCCAGGAACATGAAGGCAAACAAGAACTCGTTCCAGGCGATCATGAAGACGTAGAGGGCCACCGACGCGAGCGCCGGAAGCGATAGCGGTAGCGTGATTTTCAGGATCACGCCGATCCGAGACAGGCCGTCCATCAGCCCGGCCTCTTCCAGTTCCGATGGAATTCCGCGGAAATATCCCTGTAACATGTAGAGTGCGACGGGGATTGTCGTGGCCGGATAAACGATCATCAGACCGGTCAGCGTGTTGCGCAAGCCAAGCTGCGAAAAGGCCGCGTAGAGCGGGATCACCAGCACGATGGCCGGCACCATGTATATCAGCAGGATGGATTGCGAAAGCAACGCCTGGCCCGGAAACCGCAACCGCGCCACCGCATAGGCACCCGGCACGGCAAAGAACAGCGTGATAATAACCGTCGCCACGGAGACGATCGCCGAGTTCGCCAGGAATGTGCCGAAATGATAGGTTGAGAAGAGCTCGATATAGGAGCGGAACAAACCTGCGGGCCCCTGCGCGAAATCAAGCGAGAAATCCAGCGGATTCGCGATGAGCGACTGCTGGCTCTTCAGGCTCGTCATGACCATTACATAGAATGGCAGGGCCACGAGAACAGTGAAGAACACCAGTCCCAGCCCCTTCATCAGCCGAATGAACACGACCTCCAGGTGATAGCGCGACAGCCTGCCGCCGCTGATCGCCTTCATGCAGAAGGAGGTCGAGAGCCAAATCATCCCGACAATCGCGGCAATTGCGACGATCTGATAGAGCGGCACCGTCGACAGCGGCAGGCCCAATGGCGCGCCGAAAGTGGCCAGTGCTAGGACGATCATGATCAGCGCCACCGCCCCGATCTGCAGGCCTGGCGTCCGCCGCTCGGGGACGAGCACCGTCAGCAATGCACCGGCTGCCGCACCCGCAAGCGCCGCTGCTCCGACGGGCGGACGCGTAATCGCGCCGGAAACCAGCATGAAGGTGATCGCGATCACGATCATCCAGACGAAACCCCAGATCGCACCGATGGCGATGCCCGAAAAGAAGCCGGTTCCGATCCGCATCAGCCCTCATCCTTCGGCGAATATTTAAAGAAGACGAGTGAGAAGAAGAGCAGCACAACAAACACAACCACCGCGACCGCCGCACCGGCGCCCAGATTGGATACGGCGAAAGCTTGCTCGTAGACGTCGACGGTGAGCGTGCGCGTGCCCGCCGCGCCGCCGGTCAGGAGGAAGATGTCGTCGAACTTGTTGAAGGTCCAGATAAAGCGCAGCAGGAACAGGACCGCGAGGATACCGACCAACTGCGGAAGCGAAATGTACCAGAACTGCTGCAACGGGGTCGCACCGTCAATCTCCGCGGCTTCGTACATTTCCGACGAGACCGACTGCATCCGCGCCAGAATGAACAGGAAGGACAACGGGAAATAGCGCCATGCCTCGAAGGCGATCACCGTCGACAAGGCGACGGGGAAGTCGATGGTCAGTCCAAACAGGTTGAGCGGTACGGAACGCTGCCCGAAGAAGTTTATCGGCCCGTCGATCACGTCCATCTGCCGCAGGATCGAGTTCAGCGTGCCGGAAAACGGATCGAGCAGGACGATCCAGGTGAAGGCGACCGCGATGACCGGGGCTACATAGGGAAACAGGAACAATCCGCGCAGCACAGAGCGGCCCCGGAAGGCGGAGTTGAGCAATTGCGCCGCGAAGAGACCGACTATGAGCGCACCCGCGGTGCCGAAGACGGTGTAATAGAGCGTGACCCGCAGCACCGACCAGAAGTCGGAGGACGAGAAGATGCGGGCGAAGTTCTCGAGGGTGAATTCGAAATTGGTGAGGATGTTGTCCGACGTTCCCGACGATTGCGCCTCGCTGTCGCGCGGTTTGACCGGATTCGCGACATAGGCCGCGTCCGCGGTAACCTCGACTTCTATGGTCTCCCGATGCCGCGCTTCGATATCGCCCAGGAAGCAGGTGATGACCTGACCGGTCACCTTGCATCGTTCATCCGGCTCACCCGTCACCGTCAAACCGTCCGGAAGCGTGTCGGTGAAGCCGGCCGCATGGATCGCCTTGTCCTGCGATGAGTTGCGCAGCCGGTACTGAAGTGTCGCGGTCGCGCCTGGTTCCTCGAGATCGCCGCGGATGCGTTCGTTGACGAAGAGCGACGCGGGGCGCAGGTCGCCAAGACCGACCGGCTTGAACGAGATCCAGAAATTGGCGAGCAACGGTCCGAGCACAATCGCCAGCACGATGGCGAATGTCGGGAGCAGCATTCCATAGGCGAGGCCCATCTCCCGGCGGGCCATCGGGCCGAGCCGGTCGGGGGGCGCCACGGCGCCTGCCCTATCGGTCTGTTCTGTCATGTCGCTTTATCCCGCCGTGTGACGGCGGGCCGGCCTTCTGCGGACCGGCCCGCCCCGTCCGATCAGTTGATCGCGGACAGTTCGTCGTTCAGCTTCGCAACCGCCGACGGAGCGTCGATCTCGCCATCGATATATTGGCGGACCACCTGGTTGATGACCTGGCTATTGATCATCTTGGAAGCCAGCGAGAGCTGGTTCTCCTTCACGCCCCAGCGCGCGGCCGTTTCCAGGCCCGAGGTGATGCGGCTCACCGTTTCGGCCGGATAGAGATCAGACATCGGCGCCTTGCGGTCGACACCAACCGGGAGCATCGCCCAGCCGTCAACGAACTTCGCAGGCTCGTCCGGCGTCCCCTTGCGGACCGGGAACTTGCCCTCGGGCGCCATCGACAGCGTGTCGAGATAGCCCTCGTCCATCGAGAACTTGACGAAGTCCGCAGCGACATCGGTGTTGGCGTCGGCCGTCACGCCGAAATAGCGAACGTCAGCCCAGGCCGCGCCGTCCGGATTGGACGGTCCCGAGAACGTCGTCACGACATCGGTTTTGGAAGCGAGTTCCGTCGACGTCGGATCGTCATTGATCGTCGGCGGGGCGGAATCGCGCAGGCCGGCGAGCTCGTCCAGGATGAATGGCGACCAGATGATCATCGCCGCGTTGCCGGAAAAATAGAGTTCGCGCGACTGTTTCCAGAACAGTTCACCGGGTGGAGACGCTTCCGCCAGCGCCTTGTAGAACTCGAGCACCTCCGTCGTCGCCTTCTCGTCGAGCGGCTTGAAGCCGTTCTCGTCCACGGGCGTGACGCCGTTTGCGAGGAAGACATGCTCCAGTACCTGGCTCATGAAGTTCTCGTCGATCTTGGTTGCTGCAACGAAGCCGTACATGTCCGGCGGATTGTGCAGCGCCTTGATGGCGGCCTCGATATCCGCATAGGAATCCGGCGCTTCGAGGCCGGCCTCGTCGAAGAGATCCTTTCGGTAGACGATCATCTGGGTCCAACCGTCAACCGGAACGGCGGCGGTCAGGCCGTCGAAATCCGCCATGGAGATCGGCCCCGGCGCAAAGGTGTCTCTGCCGAGATCCTCGACAATTTCGTCATCGGTCTCGACATCGAGAATACCGGCTTCGGCCCAGGGCAGAACGTACTGAAGCGTCGTGTAGATGACGTCCGGCAGGTCGTTGGCCGCGAAGGCCGCTGTCGCACGCGTGCCCAGCTCCGACTCGGTGACCGGGATCACTTCAACGTCGTGGCCGGTTTTTTCCTTGAATGCCGCGGCGATTTTCTCCTGAACCGCTAGGCGCTCGGGCTGTTCCTCGGTCGTCCAGAAGCGAATCGTATCGGCCTTGGCGAGGGTGATCGTGCTTGCCGAAAGCAGCAAGGCGGTCGTGACTATATTCAATGTGCGCATATTTTCTCTCTCCCTAATAATCTGGATTTTCAAATTGGCGGGGAATCTGTCTGCCTCCTTACAAGCTCCGCCGGAATGATCTGTTGTTGCGATGACGGATCGCCTCCTGCGATCACGTCCATGAGCATCCGCGCCAGCTGGCTTCCCGCGCTGCTGAGCGGTTGCGCCATGGTGGTGAGCGCCGGATAGGTGTGCTCGCCCATCGGTATGCCGTCATAGCCGATGATCGAGACTTCCCGGCCGGGTGTCAGGCCGGCTTCGCGAATGGCTTTCATCGCGCCGATCGCAACCACATCGGCAACGCAGAAGACCGCGGTCGGAGGATCGTCGACAGCAAGGAGACGTTTCATGGCGACATGACCGGTTTCCAGCGTGGCCTCGGACGCGGCTTCGAGCGCGGAATCGAGCTCCAGCCCGGCATCCGTCAGCGCGAAGCGATATCCCTTCAGGCGCTCGGCGGAGAAGTTGTATTTCAGCGGACCGTAGATGTGGGCGATACGGCGGTGGCCGAGACCGGCCAGATGCGCGGTGGCAAAGCGCGCCGCTTCGAAATTGTCGACGTCGAGCCACGCGTGGTCGTCAGATTTCTGCGTTCGGCCGTGGCTGATAAAAGGGATCTTCGCCGCGCGCAAAGCATCGACGCGTGTATCGTGGCCGAGGGTCCGCGAGATGATGATACCGTTCACGCGGCCGGTCTTCGCCAGCCGCATGATGGTCGCCACCTCGTCCGCCTCCGATCGTGGAACCGTGACGGTCAGGTCCCACCTTTGTTCGGACAGAACAGCGGAAATGCCATCCAGAAGCTCGCCCAGGAACGGATCGGCAATATGCGCGCTCTGCCAGGGTATCACGTAGGCAACGCATTCGGCATTCCGGAGTGCGAGCCGTCGCGCGGTGGAATTGGGCACGTATCCGAGCCGGTCGGCCGCTTCACGAACCCTGTCTCGCGTTTTGACTGAAATATCGGCGTAGCCGTTGAGAGCCCGGGAGACCGTTCCTTCGGTCAGCCCGAGTTGCCTGGATAACGTCTTCAGGCTCACTTCCATCATAGACAAGACGCTATTCCGAAAGCGCTTTCGGAATCAAGCGACAAGGTATTTCCGGTTTCCCCGTTACAAGACAAACAGTCGATAGTCGCAGCGGTTCAGGTCTTGCGAATGGCGGTGATGTGCCGCCCGCTTCGGTCGTACTTGTGTTCAGCTGTCCGTGGGAACAGCCTCATATTTTCTTCCGCCGAAATTCAGGTCTTGCGAATGGCGAGCACGCCCCTCGGTGCGAGCTGCGTTTCGCCGAAGAGCACCGATCCGGTGTCCACAAGGTTCAAGACATCGACTGTTTCCGGGCCGTAGTTGAAGACATAGCGCATATCGCCATTGTCGCGGATGCGTATGTCGCGGTGCAATTCACGCGGCTCCAGCCCGGCCTCGCGCAGCAATTCGCCGACAATCACCCTTGCCGTCTCGGCGTCCGGCCGGCCGCCCAGATAGTGAACCCGCCCTTTGGCGACATGGGCGGCGTGGCTGTCCGCGCTGACCCGGCGCGTCTCGACATCCGCTCCGGTCACCAGGAATTCTCGCCAGCCGTCGAAGCGGCCACCTCCCTGAAGTGGCACGTCGACGAAGGGGGGCAGGCTCTCGACGCGGCGGACCTTCATATCGAACAGTCTGCGGAACGGCCCCGGCGGCAAGCCGTCGGCAATCGAGAAATCGGCGGTTTTCGACCCTGTCCGCGGTCCGAGCAAGATCGCCGCGCCGCTTGCCGCGAGCGCATCAACAAGGGCGTCCGAGCCGGCGAAGAGGCCAGGCAGCAAAACGAGCTTGCGCCCTGAAACGGCCTGCGGTTGCGGCGGGACAATGTCGACCGACACGCCCCCTTGGCGCAGAGCGCGGTAGAACCGCATGACGAGATCGAGATAGTCAAAATCGCGGCCCTGCGGCTGGATCTTCCAGGCCCAGGCGCTTTCATAGTCGAAGACCAGTGCGATTTCGGCGCGTTCCGGCTGCGCCACCGCGCCGATGCGGTCGAGTTCGCGAGATATGCGCCCGCAGGCTTCATAGGCCTCATTGGGTTCGCCATTCGGCAGCAGAAGCGCCTCGTGCATCTGTTCCTGCGCGAAGGAGGGCTGACGCCAGCGGAAATAGCTAAGCACTTCCGCCCCGGCGGCGAACGCCTCCCATGCCCAGAGCCGGACCGCGCCGGGGAACGGTGCAGGGTTCCAAGGCGCCCAGTTCACCGGGCCGGGCTGTTGCTCCATAACCCACCATCGGCCCTCCGCCTCGCCATTGCGGATCTGTCCGCAGGCCCGGTACAGATCATGGTGGAAGGCCTGATTGTCGGGATCGCCGACGCCGAGATAGCGGCGCTTGTTTTCCTCGTCATCCGTGTCGCGGTCCAGGAATCCGATCGGATAGGAATCCCAAGTCGCGATATCGAGGTCGCGGCTGACCGCGTAATGGTCGAAGGCGACGAAGCGCCCCATGAAATTATGCGCGATCGGTACTTCAGGCGAATGGGCGCGGATGATCTCCGTCTGAAGCCGATTGAAGGCGACGACCTGATCGGAGGAATAGCGCTGGAAGTCCATCGCATGCGCCGGATTGGCTTCCGTGACGGTGAGGTTGGGCAGTTCGACCTCGTCGAAGGAGCGATATTCCATCGACCAGAAGACGTTGCCCCATGCTCGGTTCAGCGCGTCGGGCGACTGGTATTTCTGCGCAAGCCAGTCGCGGAAGCCATCCAGAGCGGCCTTGGAATAGCTCTCCACGGTGTCGTGGCAGCCATATTCATTGTCGGTCTGCCAGGCGACGAGCGCGGGGTGCCGGCCGTAGCGTTTGGCGAGATCGGTGACGATGCGGGCGCAGGCGCGGCGATAGCCTTCGTGGCTGAAGCAGTAATGGCGGCGCGATCCGAAACCGCGCGTCTTACCATCCGCTCCGACGGCCAGCATGTCGGGCATGGAGTCAACCAGCCACTTCGGCGGCGTCGCGGTCGGCGTGCCTAGGACTACGCCAAGATCATGCGCGGCGAGCGTCTCGATGGCCCGGTCGAGCCAGCCCCAGTCATAATGTCCGGGTTCCGGCTCGATGCGACTCCACGCGAACTCGCCGATGCGTATATGAGTGATGCCGGCTTCGACCATCATGCCGGCATCGATCGCCCAGCGTTCCTCCGGCCAGTGTTCGGGATAGTAACAGACGCCGAGCGTCTGCTTTCGCGACGTCGACATCGATCAGGCCTCCAGCGTTCCCGTGAAGACGGCATCCCAGGCCGCGACCGCCTTGCGGGCGCGCTCGGAAATCCGGGCAACATCCATTCCCGGCCGGAAAATCGACGAGCCGAGGCCGAAAAGGCGAATGCCGCTTGCCGCGTAGGTTTCGAAATCCAGTTCGGAAACGCCTCCGACAGCGCCGATGACGGCATTGGCGGGCAACACGGCGGAGATCGCCTTGATACCGGATGCGCCGATCACGCTCGCCGGGAAGAATTTCAGCGCGGTGGCGCCGGCCGCAATGGCGGTGAGCGCCTCCGTCGGCGAAAAGACGCCGGGCATGGTGACCATTCCCAGCTCACCGGCCCGCGCCAGAACGGACGTATCGACATTGGGCGCCACCATGAGGCGACCGCCGGCATCTTTCAGGCGGTCGACGTCGGAAGGCGAGAGCACCGTCCCTGCCCCGACCAGGATATCACCGCCGAACTTCTTCGCGATCATCTCGATGGATCGGAAGGGTTCAGGCGAGTTCAGCGGTACCTCAATTGCCTCGAAGCCGGCAGCGACCAGCGCATCGGCGACATCGAGCGCTTCCTGCGGGTCAAGTCCACGCAGGATGGCGACGAGTTGGCGGTTCAAGGAGGGCCAGGATGCGTGTGAAGTCATATCGTGTGTCCGTGGGTCAAGCTTCAGCCATCGGTTCCGGTTTTCGGCGGAGCGGACAGCGCGCCGGCGAGGCCGGCGATGACCGCCGTGTCACTGTCATTGAGCGTGCAGGACATGCCGGCGATCACCAGCGCTTCGGTATAAAGCGCCCCAAGCCGCGGATCGCCGATCAAATCGACATGTCCCGGAACGGTGAAGCGGGCCTTTGCGCCCGCGATCTCCTGACCGATGAGATATCCCGACAAGCGTGCTGCGGCGGCGGCCGGATCCAGATCCTGCAGGAGGCCCGCGGCACGGATCGAAAACACCCGCGCGAATATGTCGGCGGGCGTCTCCAGGCTCGCCCGCACGGCATCCCGGAACGCCGCGGATTCCGGATCGACGCTTGCGCCGGACAAGGAGTGGCGCAGGACGGAATGATGCGACAGGGCGGCGAAGGCGTCTCCGGTCAGGAAGCTGACGAAATCGATGACGCTGTCGCCACGCATCCGCACCCATTTGGAATGGGTGCCGGGCATGCAGACGAACCGTTCGCCGGCAGAAGGTGCGAGCCGGCTCAGGCCGAGCAACTGGGTCTCTTCTCCGCGCATCACGTCCGGCGACTGCCGGTCCGGCTTGGAAAGGCCGGGCATAATGCGGATATCACGGATAACGTCCGGTATGCGCACGGCTGCGGCAGCGACATCGGCAAGCGAGACCGGCACCGTCAGGTAACGGGCTTCCGCCCATCCCTGCCGCGAGCCGACCATGCCGCACATGACGACCGGCACGTCGGCTGGAACCGTCAGGGCCGCCAGATGGGCTTCAAGCACCGATTGGAATTGCTCGCGTGCCGTCGCGCCCATGCCCTCGCTGCTGCGATGCTCCGCCAGCACCGCGCCATCCGCATCGAGCAGCCAGACGCGCAGATGCGACGTTCCCCAATCGACGGCGACCAACGATGGCGCGGCGGAGTGCGTCACATCATGCCTCCGTCGGCGATCAGCACCTGCGCTGTCACCATGCGCGCCGCGTTCGATGCGAGGAACAGGCAGGGACCGACCATGTCTTCCGGCTGGATCGGCTCCTTCAGGCACTGGCGGGCGATCATGTCGGCGAGGCCCTGCTCGGTTACCCAAAGCTCTTTCTGGCGTTCCGTCATGACCCAGCCGGGTGCGATCGCATTGACGCGGATCTTGTCCGGACCGAGCTTGCCGGCCATGCCCTTGGTCAGTCCGACAATGCCCGCCTTGGAGGCCGTGTAAGCCGGCATGTCCCCGATATTGAGCATGTAGGAGGTGGAGGTGAAGTTGACGATCGCGCCGCCGCCCGCCTGCGCCATGCCGGGCGCGACGGCCTGGATGGTGAAGAAATGCGGACGCAGATTGATGGCGAGATTGTTCTCCCAATAGGCCTCGTCGACCGTGTCGACCTCATGGCGGTCATCCAGCGCCGCATTGTTGACGAGGACGGTCACCGGACCATGGGCCGCCGCCGCCGCATCGACAACCTTTCGCAGGGCCTCGAGGTCGCGCAGATCGGCATGCAGGAAAAGGGGCCGATGGGCCGCTTCCGGCGCGAGCCTTTCGACCAGCGCCTCGCTTTGCTCTTTTGCGATATCGATGAAGGCGACCTTAGCGCCCTGGGCGGTAAAACCCGCTGTCAGGGCCGCGCCTATACCCGACCCGCCACCGGTTACGAGGACGGAAGCATTCTTCAGATCTGGATAAACCGGATGGACCGTCATGCTCATATTCCCTCTTTTTCGAGCCGACGTCCCTCGATGACCATCATGGTGGCGGGAAACGCATTGGGGGCGCGCAGGGCGCCGTTCATCAGCGCCGCGCCCGATAATCGTAAAGTTTCTCCCTCGAGCAAGGCATTGGCCGGATAACGGTTCAGTTTCGGCGTCACGTCTTCCGGATTGACGAGGCGGATCTCGTAAAGCGCCGACGCATCGAGACCGGCCAGCGCGAAGGGACGGGCAGCGATCGGCGCAGAGGCGCCGGCCTGGCCGCGAAACAGGACGAAGCGAGAGGCGTCCGCGTCGACGAAGCACTCCGCGACAACCTCGGGATCGTTGCTCTCGAGGCGGTAGAGATCGGCCGCGAACAGGAAGTCGCGATTGTCGCGGTACCAGCGCGTCGCCTTTTTCAGTGTTACCGTCTCGTCGTCGGTCAGTTCGCGCGGGTCCATTTCGAAACCCATATGGCGCTGCGCGGCGACCCAGGCGCGGAACCCCATCGGCAGGACGCGGCCCGATGTGTGGCAATGGCGCGGGCCGATATGCGAGCCCTGAAACTCCGGCGGCAGCCAGCGCGACGCTTCGTGCTGCATGCGCAAACGTTCCAGGGCGTCGTTGGAGTCCGATAGCCATACCCGGGTCGTGTGGGCGAGGATGCCGTAGTCGATACGTCCGCCGCCGGATGCGCAGCTCTCGATCTCGACATCGGGGAAAGCCTCGTTCAAGCGCGCCAGCAGTGCGTAGAGCGCCTGTGTCTGGGCCACGCTTCCGCCCGTGAGAATGCGGTTGTGATCCCATTTGACGTAGTCGACGGGATAGCGCGACAATATCGCGGACACGGCTTCGAAGAGATACGCGCAAACCTCCGGCTTCGAGAGATCGAGCACATGCTGATTGCGACCCGAAGGCTGACCCGCGGGGCCGAGAATCCAGTCAGGGTGCAAGCGGTAGAGATCACTGTCGTGATTTACCATTTCCGGCTCGAACCAGATGCCAAAGCGCATTCCGAGCGCCAGCAGGTGATCGACCAGCGGCGTAAGTCCTTGCGGATATTTCGCTTCATCGACCGTCCAGTCACCGAGCGACGTCGTATCGTCATTACGGCCCTTGAACCAGCCGTCATCGAGGACGAAACGTTCGGCGCCGAGCTCGGCTGCCGTGGTCGCGATTTCCTTCAGTTCCTCGATCGAGTGACGGAAGTAAACAGCTTCCCAGCAATTGTAATGTACCGGACGCGCGGGGGATTTCGGCTTGCGTCTTGCGAAGAACCCGCGCGGCACCGTTTGGAACGCACGTGACAGGCCGTTCATGCCTTTGTCGGACCATGCCAGGATCATCTCGGGCTGCGAGACCGGGCCGTCATGCAAGGTCTCGTCGAGCATCGAGAACTGCAGCTGCCGCCTGCCGTCCGGTATTTCCTCGGCGATCATTCGGTGTCCACCGGACCAGGCGAGCGTCGCGCCCATGCATTCCCCAGTGTTTTCGCCGCAGCTTTCTGCGACGAACGTCACGCCCGGAAAATGCGCGTGGCCAGTGCGACCCTCGCGGCTTTCGCGGACATGCTGACCCACCCGGAACCGCGTCTCCTGCCGCTGGAATTCCCCGGTCCAGCGGCCGCCATGATCGAGGATGCGCGGCATCGAGGCCGGGATCGGCACCGCGCCCGCCGCCAGCGAGCGGATACGATGTCTGTTCGCCGGGGCAGCGGATATCCGCAGATGCAATAGTCCAGTATCGTCGAGATGCGCTTCCACACTCAGGCCAAGGCGGTCTTCGTCCGCCACACTCCACGAGATACGGTCCGACAAGATTTCGGAGCCGATCAGGCGAAGATCGGGTTCGGCGGCGGCACCGTCCGCATCGACGATCACCACGCCGGGATGCCCCTGCCAGCCTGATATCGCCGTCGGCGCCAGCGTCAGGGGCACCAGCGGATCGAGCTGACCGGAGGACACGTTTGGCAGGCTTGAAAGCGCCAAAGCGCGAAGGTCCTCCTGCTCCGGCAAGGCGCGTCCGAAATGGACCAGCGCCGGGGCGCCGCCGTCGAAACTCGCGAAGACCGCGGTCCGGGTCGCGGTGTCGAGGCGCCAGCACTCGACGGCTGGTATCGTGGATTTTGCCGTCACCATTACCCCTTCGTGGCACCGAGCGTGAGGCCCGCGATGAAATGGCGCTGCATCAGGAAGAACATCATGACCGGCGGCAGGGCCGCGACGATGGATCCCGCAGACACCAGATGCCACGAGGCGATCCACTGACCGTTGAGCGAATACAGCCCCGCCGTCACCGGCTGGGTGGTGGCGGATGTGGTCAGCACCGTCGCCCAGAAATAGTCGTTCCAGATGAAGGTAAAGACGAGGACCGACAGGGCCGCGATTGCAGGGCGCATCAGCGGCAGCACGATGAACCAGAATATCTTCCACTCTGCGACGCCCTCAACACGCGCGGCCTCGATCAGTTCGCGCGGCAAAGCGCGGATGAAGTTGCGCATGAACAGCGTGCAGAAGCCGGACTGGAAGGCGACATGGAACAGGACCAGGCCGGTCGTCGTATTGTAGAGCCCCATGTTCACGGTCATGTCGCGCACAGGAACCATCAGGATCTGGAAGGGCACGAAATTGCCCGCCACGAACATGAAGAAGATCGGGATATTGGAGCGGAACCGGTAAATACCGAGCGCGAAGCCGGTCATCGTGGAAATCGCGACCGCGCCGATCACCGTCGGAATGGTGACCTTGAACGAGTTGAAGATGTACTGGCCGATCGGCGAGTTCTGAAAAACCTCGGCATAGTTGGAAAAAGCGATCGCGGAGGGCCAGCCGAAATAGTTGCCGGCGGCGAGATCGCCAGAAGGGCGCACCGAGGTCATCGCGACCCCCAAGAGCGGCAGCAGCCAGAGGATCAGCGCAAGCGGCAGCGCGACCTGGTAGGCGATCCGGGCGGGCGGAGAAGACTGTTCTATCGGGCGAGGGAACATGTCAGTAGCCCTCCTGCTCGTCGCGCACCATCTTCCAGATGAAGCCGGAGATGAACACCATCATGATCAGGAACAGGATCACCGCGATGGCCGCGCCGTAGCCCATACGGTAGCCATATTCGCTGAGCGCCTGCTCATACATGTAGAAGGACAGGACGCGCGACGACCCGAACGGTCCGCCATCCGTCATGATCGAGACGAGGTCGAAGGAGCGGAGCGCGCCGATCACCGTCACAACGACGGCAATGAAGGTGGCCGGGCGCAACTGCGGCAGGATCACGAACCACAGCATGCGCAATCCCCTAGCGCCATCGAGGCGCGCCGCCTCGACCTGGTCGGGCGACACGTTGTTGAGGCCGGTCAGATAAAGGATCATGCAGTAGGCGATCTGAGGCCAGAGCCCCGCTGCGATGATGCCGTAAGTGACGAGGTCCGGATCGGCGAGCACGGCGACGCCGGTGCCGGTCAGCCACTCGATCAGCTTGTAGAACAGGCCGAAATTCGGCGCGTAGAACCAGGAGAACATCAGGCCGACGACGACCTGGCTGATCACGAAGGGAAAGAAGAAGAGCGATTTGTAGAGTCGGATTCCGAAGACGGTCTGGTTGAGGAAGATCGCGATTCCCAGACCGGCGGGCACGGCCAGCAGATAGAGCACCAGCCACAGGACGTTGTTCCACAGCGACGTATAGAAGGCGTCGTCATCAAACAGTTCGGCGTAGTTCGCCCAGCCGAGCCAGACTTTCTCGCCGAGGCCGTCCCAGTCGTAGAAGGACAGCCAGAATGACTGGAAGATCGGCCAGATGACATAGACCAGGAACATCAGCATGCCGGGCGCGAGAAAGAGCCACGGCGTGACGCGCTGCTGGTTGCGTCGCCACCAGGAGCGCTGGCTGGCAGGCGTCGGATCCATAGGTGGTGCGGCGGTTACCATCGGTCTCAATCCTCCCGCGATCTGCTTAGCAAACGCGCCTGCGGGCCGTGCAAAGCCCGCGCGCGCCGGATTGCGGGCCGGAAAGTCCTCCGGCCCGCCCCGAGGCTTACTTGTAGATGCGCTCGCGCGCCTTCTCGAGCCGCGCAAGGATATTGTCGAGCTGATCGGGCTGAACCATGAACTGCTGGAAGCCCTCCATGCCCATCTTCGCCATCTCGGCCGGTGCGTCGCGGTCGAAGAACTGGGCAATACCGCCCGGGGTCGTCGACAGCAGCTCGAAGCCGGCCTGAAGGAACGGATCGTCGCCGACCTTGGAGCCCGAGTTGATGGGAAGCTGTCCCAGCGCCTCGTTCAGCTTGGTCTGGACGTCGGCAGTGGCGATGAAGGCAAGGAACTTCTTCGCGTCATCGACATTCTTGGCGCCGGCGGGGATGTGGATCGTGTCGGTCGGGGCTTCCTCGGCGCGCGGGACGTCCGGATTGATCGTCGGGAACGGCATGAAGCCGAGCGTGTCATCGGTCATTCCGCCGTCCTTGAAGACCGCGACCGCGAAATTGCCCATCACATAATTGGCCGCCTTGCCCTGGATGAGGAGCGAGGCCGCATCCTGCCAGTCGAGCGCCGCATGATTGGCGGTGATATAGCCGGGCTCGACGAGCTTCGCCCACTCGGCGAATGTCGCTTTGATGCGGTCATCGGTCCAGGCGACCTTGCCCGCCGTGAGATCCATGTGGAAATCGTAGCCGTTGGTGCGCAGGTCAAGATAGTCGAAGATGCCGGCTGCCGGCCACAGAGCCTTCGTGCCGGTGGTCACGCAATCGATGCCGGCCGCCTTGAACTTCTCGCAGTTTGCGATGAATTCTTCCCAAGTCTCCGGAACCTCGACGCCAGCCTGCTCATAGGCCGTCTTGTTGTAGTAAATTCCCCACTGATAATAGGTGTAGGGGACGCCCCACTGCTTGCCGTCGATGGTCATGGACGCCGCAGCAGAAGCCAAGGTCTCGTGCAGATTGTTCTCGTCCCAGACGTCGGACACATCCTGGAACTGGCCAGAGTTTACGAAGGGCGCCATGCGGTTGCCGGCGTACCAGTTGGCAAGATCCGGCGCGTCGGCAGTCAGGAAATTCCTGATCGCGGTCTTGTAGCCTTCGTGGTCGAAGTTCTGCAGCTCGACGTCGATGTCGGGGTTCGCCGCCTCGAATTCGGCGATCGCAGCCTCGAAGGCTGCCAGAGGCGCCGGATCGAAGTCAGCGTAGTAGGTCAGCGTACGCTGCTGGGCCATCGCGGTCGTGCCCATGAGAGCGGATGCCGCGAGGCAGAAGAATGCGGATTTCAGTGCGGTCTTCATAATTGGGTTTCCTCCCTTTGTAAGGCGGGCAAGCCGCCTTCGCCGATGTCGCGAGCATCACACCCTCCCGGAGCGTCGCTCGCCGTCCGCGCAACAGCCCGAACGGTTAGTCAAAATTCCACTATTTGGAACCTTGTTTGACTATTCAGAACTATTCGCTTAGTGTATGGAATTGTCAAGGGCGTTGCGCGGGGACTGGCCGACAGCGCCAACACGGGAGGATAGATGAGCAAGGCGCGGGAAGACGGCGGCACGGGTACGCTCGGCAAGGCGATTGCCGTGCTGGAGGTCGTCGCGAACGCGAAAAATCCGATGCGCTTTACGGACTTGCTCGCCGAAATCGATCAGCCGCGCGGCACCCTTCACCGTCAGATATCAAACCTGATCGACGAGGGTCTGCTGCAGGTGAATCCTGACAATTCCTACGGGCTTGGACTGCGCCTGCTGAAATTCGCCTCCAACGCCTGGGCCGGCAACCAGTTTCGCGAAATCGCAGAACCGCATTTGCGCTCGCTGCACGAAAAAGCTGGCGAAACGATCCATCTCGGCGTCCTGCAGGGCATAGAGGTGATCTATCTCGACAAGGTCGAATCGCGACAATCCGTGCGCATGTACAGCCAGATCGGCAATGCGTCGCCGGCATTCTGTACCGGAATCGGCAAGGCCGCCTTCTCGCTGCTGCCGGACGAGGAAATGTACAAACGCGCCCAACGCATTGTCTTCAATCGCTACACGGCGAACACGCTTCCTGATGCGGACGCGTTCCTGGCCGAAATCGCGAAGATCCGCGCATCCGGCAACGCCTTTGACCGCGAGGAACATGAGAACGGCATTCACTGCGTCGCCGCGCCGGTCGGCGCCGTCCATCGCGCTTTCTATGCCGGGATATCGGTGACGGCTCCCGTCTACCGGGTGGGGAAGGAACAGCTCGAAGGCTGGGCCGACGCAGTCCGGGAGACCGCGGCCGCAATTGAAGACGACATGAGACTCAAGCTTGGCCCGCGCGGCTGAGGCATCAACAGGAGGGAGGCCTGCCATGGCGAATGTCGAACTGAAGAAACTCAAGAAGTCGTTTGGCAATGTCAACGTCATTCACGGTGTCGACCTGTCGATCAAATCCGGCGAATTCGCTGTCTTCGTCGGACCTTCCGGCTGCGGAAAATCGACCCTGCTGCGTCTGGTCGCCGGTCTGGAATCGGCGACGAGCGGCCAGATCACGATCGGCGACGCCGATGTGACGCGCGTCGACCCGGCCGACCGCGGCGTCGCCATGGTGTTCCAGTCCTATGCGCTCTATCCACATATGTCGGTCGAGGAGAATATGGGCTTCGGCTTGCGTATGACGGGGACGGACCGCGCGGTGATCCAGCAAAGGGTGAGCAAGGCGGCGCAGATCCTCCACCTCGAACAGTTGCTTGCGCGCAAGCCGAAACAGCTTTCCGGCGGCCAGCGCCAGCGCGTCGCGATTGGACGGGCCATCGTGCGTGAGCCAAGCGTCTTCCTGTTCGACGAACCACTTTCGAACCTGGACGCGGAATTGCGCGTTCAGATGCGCCTCGAGATCGCCAAGCTCCACAACGACCTGGGCGCGACGATGATCTATGTCACGCATGACCAGGTCGAGGCGATGACGCTGGCCGACAAGATCGTGGTGCTGAATGCCGGGCGCATCGAGCAGGTCGGCGCGCCGCTCGATCTCTATCGCGATCCGGACAATATTTTCGTCGCCGGCTTCATCGGCTCTCCGAAGATGAACTTTCTTTCCGCAACCGTGCGATCGATCGCCGACGGCACCGCGACAGTCGAATTGGAGGATCGCGGCACCGCGCCCTTCTCCGTGCCGGGAAGCGAGGGCCTGTCGGAAGGATCCGCGGTTACCGTCGGCATTCGCCCGGAACACTTCAATGCCCGCGGCACCGCCCATATCGAGGCGAAGATCGACGTCATCGAGCATCTGGGCGGCGTTTCATACGGCTATTCGGGCGCCGGCGAGGACAATCCGCTGACGATCGCGCTCGGCGAGGAGGATGCGGCCGTCCCCGGCCAGCCCTACAAGGCCGGCTTCGATCCGTCCCAGGCATTCCTGTTCGACCCAAAGAGCGGATTGCGTATCCGGTAACAGGACCGGCAGGCTGCCGATTGCTCGCGCTTTACCAGCGCCAGCAGCCTCCGCCGAACTTTTCCTGCAATTTGCCGGATATTTAAGCAGAATCGCAGTGCACAGCTCAAATGCTGCGCCTGCTAATACGCATAATGGATAATTGCGAGCGCTCCGAACAATCCGTTAGTTACGGGCTTCCGGCCGGGATTTCCCGGAAGTTCTTCATCCGGACACAAGTTCACTCTTTGGGAGGAGCCCTATGAGCAAGTTAATCATCAACAGGCGTTCGTTGCTGAAAACAGGTGGCGCCGCTTCGGTGGCACTGGCAACACCGTATTTCTTCACCCGTGGCGCGCTCGCGCAAAGCGACATGTATCTCAACGCACCGAAGGGCGACACCGTCACCCTCGGCTTCAATGTTCCGCAGACCGGTCCCTATGCCGACGAAGGCGCCGACGAGCTCGATGCTTACAAGCTGGCCGTCGAGCACCTCAACGGCGAAGGCGACGGCGGATGCCTGAACACCTTCTCCTCGAAAGTGCTGAAAGGTAACGGCATTCTCGGCAAGAAGGTCGCTTACGTGACCGGCGACACGCAGACCAAGTCCGACGCTGCCCGCGCATCGGCCAAGTCGATGATCGAGAAGGACGGCGCCATCATGATCACCGGCGGTTCGTCTTCGGGCGTGGCCGTCGCCGTTCAGGGCCTCTGCCAGGAAGCCGGCGTCATCTTCATGGCCGCGCTGACCCACTCCAACGACACGACCGGCAAGGACAAGAAAGCCAACGGTTTCCGTCACTTCTTCAACGCCTACATGTCCGGCGCCGCGCTGGCACCGGTGCTGAAGAACGCCTACGGCTCCGACCGTCGCGCCTACCACCTGACTGCCGACTACACCTGGGGCTGGACGCAGCAGGAATCGATCCAGGCGGCGACCGAAGCCATAGGCTGGGAAACGGTCAACAACGTTCTGACCCCGCTCGCTTCCACGGACTTCTCGTCCTATATCGCTCCGGTCCTGAACTCGGGCGCCGATGTGCTGGTCCTGAACCACTATGGCGGCAACATGGTCAACTCGCTGACCCAGGCCGTTCAGTTTGGTCTTCGCGACAAGCAGGTGAACGGCAAGCAGTTCGAGATCATCGTTCCGCTCTATTCGGAACTGATGGCCAAGGGCGCCGGCGAGAACATCAAGGGCGTTTACGGCTCGATGAACTGGAACTGGACCCTGCAGGACGAAGGCACCAAGGCATTCGTCAAGTCCTTCGGCGAGAAGTACGGCCGTCCGCCGTCCAACGCCGCCCAGACCGCTTATGCACAGACGCTGCTCTATGCCGATGCGGCTGAGCGCGCCGGTACCTTCAACCCGTGCGGCATCGTCGAAGCCCTTGAAGGCTACGATTTCGACGGTCTCGGCAACGGCCCGACGCATTATCGCGCCGCCGACCACCAGTGCTTCAAGGACGTGCTGGTCGTGAAGGGCAAGGACGCGCCGTCCAACCAGTACGATACGCTCGAGGTCGTCGAAGTGACCCCGCGCTCCCAGGTCGAATACGAGCCTGATCATCCGATGTTCGCCGGTGGCGATCTCGGCACGTGCAATCCGGGCGCATAAGGCACCCATTGCCATGACCGCGCCGCCTTCGGGCGTCGCGGATTTTTACCTGAATTGAGGACTGGAGCCGTGCGTTCGTGACGCACGCGGCTCTGTTTATGCGGGCTTCAAGATGGACGCGATCATCATCCAAATCCTGAACGGGCTGGACAAAGGCAGCGCTTATGCGCTGATCGCCCTTGGCCTGACCCTGATCTTCGGCACGCTCGGCGTCGTGAACTTCGCGCATGGCGCGCTTTTCATGATCGGTGCGTTTTGCGCAGTTACGCTGCAACGCATCCTGACGCTCAGCACCGTCACGATCGATGAGACTCAGAAAGACTTCCTGGGCAATCCGCTGAAGGTGGAAACGCCCTATGTGGTCAACTGGTTCGGCGACAGCGCCGGCAACTCGATCATCGACTGGTCGGTGCCGCTCGCGATCATCCTCGCCATACCGGTCATGCTGTTCATCGGCTACGCGATGGAACGCGGCTTAATCAAGCATTTCTACAAGAGACCCCATGCCGACCAGATCCTCGTGACGTTCGGTCTCGCCATCGTCATCCAGGAAATCGTCAAGCTGTTCTTCGGCGCGAATCCGATCCCGACGCCCGCGCCCGATATGTTCGCCGGGTCTCTCGATTTCGGCGTGATGCTGGGTTTCGATCCCAACGCGATCATCTATCCCTACTGGCGGCTCATCTATTTCGCTTTCGCAGCGATCATCATCGGCGCCGTTTTCGCATTCCTGCAGTTCACCACCTTCGGAATGGTCGTGCGCGCGGGCATGGCTGACCGCGAGACCGTCGGCCTTCTCGGCATCGATATCGACAAGCGCTTCACCGTGATGTTCGGTATCGCCGCCGCCGTGGCGGGGCTTGCCGGCGGGATGTACACGCCGATCAATCCGCCGAACTATCACATGGGCATGGACTTCCTCGTGCTGTCCTTCGTCGTTGTCGTCGTCGGCGGCATGGGATCATTGCCCGGCGCCGTTCTCGCTGGCTTCCTTCTCGGTATTCTTGAAAGTTTCGCTTCGACGACTTGGGCGACCACTACCGTTCCCGGCATCAACCAGATCGTCATTTACCTGGTTGCCATCATCGTGCTTCTGACCCGTCCGCGCGGGCTCATGGGCCGCAAAGGCGTGATGGAGGATTAAGATCATGCTCGGTCTCAACACCAGGGACGCGTCCCTCTTTGTCATCGTCGTCATTCTGGCTCTGACGGCTCCCTTCCTGCTGAACCCGTTTCCGGCGGAAAGCTCGCTCGCGCAGTTCAACGCCGGATACCCGGACCTGATGCAGCGTTTCGCGATCTACGGGATCTTCGCGATCGGCTTCAACATCCTGTTCGGCCTGACGGGCTACCTCTCCTTCGGCCATGCCGCCTTTCTGGGCGTCGGCTCCTATGCCGCGGTCTGGATGTTCAAGCTTCTCAACTACAACATCCTTCCGGCCGTGATTCTGTCGGTGATCGTCGGCGGTCTCTTCGCCCTGCTCATCGGCTACATTTCACTGCGTCGTTCAGGCATCTATTTCTCTATCCTGACGCTCGCCTTCGCGCAGATGTCGTTCGCTCTGGCCTATTCGGTTCTCACGCCGATCACCAATGGCGAGACCGGGTTGCAGGTCTATACGGACGACCCTCAGTATCTCCAGTCAGCCGACGCGCCCAGCATTCCGCATCTGTTCGGAGTGACGATGCGCTCCACCCAGGATATCGACTTCGGTGCATGGAGCTTCTCCTTCAACGCCGGCTACTATGTCTGCGCGGTGATGATGATCGTCATGTTCTACTTGTCGATCCGCATTTTCCGGTCGCCCTTCGGCATGATGCTGCGTGCAATCAAGACCAACCAGACCCGGATGAACTATACGGGCCTGAATCCGCGGCCCTACACGCTGGCGGCTTTCGTGATCTCCGGCATGTATGCCGGTCTTGCGGGAGGTCTTCTCGCCGCGATGGACCCGCTGGCGGGCGCAGAGCGCATGCAGTGGACCGCCTCGGGCGAGGTCGTTCTCATGACGATCCTCGGCGGCGCCGGTACGCTTCTCGGTCCGGTCCTCGGCGCGGGCTTCATCAAATATTTCGAAAACATCTTCTCGAAGATCAACGAGAACGTGCTGCATCAGTGGTTCGCGTTCCTGCCCGACGGCCTCGAGGATTTTCTGGTGACCATCCTATACCCATTCGTCGGCAAGGGATGGCACCTCACGCTGGGCCTCTTGTTCATGCTGGTCGTGATCTTCCTGCCCGGCGGCCTCATGGAGGGCGGACAGCGTATCGGACGGATCTTCCGCAAGCGCGAGAAGAAGCCAGAGGTCCGCGCGAAGGATCCGGAACATCACCCCAAACCGTCGCCGCATGTGGCCTGATTTCCGGAGAAACGCATCATGGGTATTCTAGAAGTCACAAACGTCAACAAGCGGTTCGGAGGCCTTCAAGCCCTCAGCAACGTCAATCTCGACATTCCCGCCGGCACCGTCCACGCGATCATCGGCCCCAACGGAGCAGGCAAGTCGACACTGCTCAACTGCCTCGTGGGCAAGCTGATCCCCGACACGGGCACGGTAATGTTCGACGGTCAGTCGGTGCTTGGCCGCAAGCCCTACGAGATCAACCAGATGGGGATCAGCCGCGTCTTCCAGACGCCGGAAATCTTCGGCGATCTCTCGGTCATGGAAAACATGCTGATCCCTTGCTTCGCCAAGCGCGACGGCGTGTTCCGGATGCATTCGATCGAATCCATCGCCAATGAGCACGAGATCGTCGAGCGCGCCGAGCACATGCTCGAGGAAGTGAACATGGCCGACAAGAAGGACATGATTGCATCCTCCATGTCACGCGGCGACAAGCGCCGTCTCGAAATGGCGATGTGCCTGGTACAGGAGCCGAAGCTTCTTCTCCTCGACGAACCGACCGCCGGCATGGCGCGCGCGGACACGAACAACACGATCGGCCTGCTGAAGGAAATCCACGAAAAGCGGGACATCACGATGGTGATCATCGAGCACGACATGCATGTCGTTTTCTCGCTGGCCAAGCGGATTACCGTGCTGGCGCAGGGGAGCCCGCTGGTCGAGGATCTGCCCGAGAACATCAAGGGCCATCCGAAAGTCAAAGAAGCCTATCTGGGAGAGGCCGCATGAGCCAGCTCGATCTCGACAAGGGCGCCGAGAAAACCGCACGCCCTGACTTCTCCAAATACGCCAACCATGCCGCGACCGCGCCAGCCTATTTCTCGGTCAATGACGTGCATGCCTATTATGGCGAGAGCTATATCGTGCAGGGCGTCTCCTTCATCGTGCATGAGGGCGAAATCCTGGCGCTTCTCGGCCGTAACGGCGCGGGCAAGACCTCTACGCTTCGCGCGCTCGCAAGAACGGGCTCGCCGGAAGTCACATATGGCGAGATCTGGCTTGATCACCAACCGCTACACAAGATGAGCTCCCACCAGGCGGCCCGCGCGGGCCTTGCACTGGTGCCTGAAGATCGCCGCATCATTCCGGGCTTGACCGTCGAGGAGAACCTGCAGCTGGCCCAGATCGCCAAACCGGTCGGCTGGTCCCTCGAGCGTATCTACCAGCTCTTCCCGCGCCTCGGAGAGCGCCGCACCCAGGAAGGCGTGACACTCTCCGGCGGCGAGCAGCAGATGCTGGCGATCGCACGCGCGCTGGCCCGCGACATCAAGGTTCTGCTCCTCGACGAACCCTATGAGGGCCTCGCGCCGGTGATCGTCGACGAGATCGAGAAGACGTTGAACGTGATCAAGCAGCAGGGCATCACGACAATCCTGGTCGAGCAGAACGCGGTGCGCGCCCTGCAGCTCGCCGACCGCGCGGTGATCCTCGATACGGGCGAAGTGGTGTTCGACGGCACGGCGCAGGAAGTGCTCGACAACGAGCAATTGCGCCACGACTACCTGGCAATCTGACCGCCACCCATATTCCTGCCGGAAGGCCCGCCTTGCGCGGGCCTTTTGCATTTTCGGCGTCGCAGTCGCCATGCGCCCGCTCGTCGTGCTACCCAGTTGCACCCAGCGCGCCTTGGTGCTTTTGTCGGCGGCAAAGGGAGGGACGCGCATGGTCCATATCGTTGGCTGGGGGCATACCCCTTTCGGCAAACTCGGCGACATGTCGCTGGAAGATCTCATCCGCGAGGCCGGACGCGAGGCGCTGGCGCATGCCGCCATCGCGGCGGAGGATATCGACGGGATCTGGCTCGGCCATTTCAACGGCGGCATGGTGGCTGACGGTTTTCCGTCGTCGCTGGCGTTGTCGATCGATCCGGCGCTGCGATTCTGCCCGGCGACCCGGCTGGAAAATGCATGCGCCTCCGGGTCGGCCGCTGTCTTCGCGGCGCGCAACGCCATTCTCGCCGGCGAAGCGCGGATCGCGCTGGTGATCGGCGTCGAGAAGATGACGCATCTGCCGACCTCCGAGGTCGCCACGGCGCTTGGCCATGCTTCCTACCAGAAGGAGGAAGCCGGCATGTCGTTTCCGCAGGTGTTCGCGGAGTTCGCGAAGGTCTACTACGCCCGCTATGGCGACGCGACAGAGGCGCTGGCGATGATCGCCTCGAAAAACCACACCAACGGCGCAAAGAATCCGCTCGCACAGCTGCGCAAGCCGCTCGATGTGGAATTCTGCGCGACCGAAAGCGAACGCAATCCGGTGATCGCGCCGCCGCTCAAGAAGACCGACTGTTCGCTCGTCTCCGACGGCGCCGCAGCGATCGTGCTGGTCGCCGACGATCTCGTACCGTCGATGCCTCGGGCCGTGAAGATGCGCGCCGCAGAGCAGGTCAACGACTTCCTGGCGATGTCGGCGCGCGATGTGCTCGCCTTCGAGGGACCGCGCGAGGCCATGCGGCGCGCGATGCGCGCGGCGGGGGTCGAATTGCAGGATCTCGACGTCGCGGAAGTGCATGATTGTTTCACCATCGCGGAACTGCTGATCTACGAAGCGATGGGGCTCGCGGAGCCTGGCAAGGGCATCGAGGCCCTGAAGAACGGCACGGTCTATCCCGGCGGCTCATTGCCCGTGAACCTGTCCGGCGGGCTGAAGGCGAAAGGCCACCCAGTCGGCGCGACCGGCGTATCGATGCATGTGTTGGTTTCGCGCCAGGTCACCGGTGATGCCGGCGAAATGCAGGCGCCGGGGGCGGAGACCGGCCTCGTCTTCAATATGGGCGGGTCGGGCGTCGCCAACTACTGTTCGATCCTCGAAGCGGTCCGGACCTGATGAAGCGCTGACCCGCGCGCCAGCGCCCCAGGCCGGCGCGCACCGCCGTCACGCCTGCCAGCCGACTCGAACCCGCGGAGCGGGAGAGAAATCGAAAGGCTGATAACTGAGGAAATGGCGCACCTAGAAGGAGAAAGTTCGAACTTTCTCTTCGATGCGCTGGATGAGTGGGAACGCCATCTCGCACAGCTAGACCCAAAGGGTCTGCGGTGCGGCGATGACCCGTTTAAGCCGAAAATATAACGCCTTAGCCGTAGGCACGGCAGCGGAGAAGCAATACCCGCCACCCTTTTCAATGCGTTTCACGCATGAGGAACGGGCGTGGCTGGACGCTGAACGGGGCAACATGCCCCTTAGCGTCCATATCCGCGAACGGCTGTTCGGCGATCAGGTCAGCCCGCGCAAGAAGAGCGGCAACAGTCCGGTGAAAGATACCGAAGCCTTGGGACGTGTCCTCGGGGCTTTGGGTCAATCCCGGCTGTCCTCCAACCTCAACCAGCTCGCTAAGGCGGTGAACACCGGCTCGTTGCCGGTCACGCCGGAAACCGAAGCCGATATCAAGGAAGCCTGCCGCGAGGTCTCTGCCTTGCGGGCTGAGCTTCTGCGCGCGCTCGGCAAGTCGCCGGGGGACGGGCCATGATCCTTAAAGCCAACGAACGCGGCAGCGGTTCGCAGCTCGCGCAGTACCTGCTGGCGATGCGCGACAATGATCATGTGGAGTTGCATGATGTGCGCGGATTCGCCAGCGATGACCTTCCCGGCGCATTCAGCGAGGCCGATGCTATCGCCCGTGGCACGCGCTGCGAGAAGCACCTCTTCTCAATGAGCCTGAACCCGCCCGAAGGGGCGGATGTCAGCGTTGAAGCATTCGAGCAAGCTATCGACGAGATCGAGCGCAAGCTCGGTCTGGAGAATCAGCCGCGCGCTATCGTCTTCCACGAAAAGGACGGGCGGCGGCACGCCCATGCCGTCTGGTCGCGGATCGATAGCGAGCGGATGCGGGCAATCAATATGCCGCATTACAAGGTGAAGCTCCGGGACGTGTCCCGGAAGCTCTATCTTGAACATGGTTGGGACATGCCGCGCGGTTTGCAGGACCGCAGCCTGCGCGATCCGCTAAATTTCACGCGCAAAGAATGGCAACAGGCTAAACGCGCCGGACTCGATCCGCGTGAACTGAAAGCCGTTCTCCAGCAATGCTGGAAAACATCCGATAACAAGGCGTCTCTTGAGCAAGCACTCAAAGAACGCGGCTTCTGGCTCGCCAAGGGTGACAGGCGCGGGTTTGTCGCCGTCGATTATCGCGGCGAGGTCTATTCGCTCTCCCGCTACGCGGCGGCAAAGAGCAAAGACCTTGAAGCAAGGCTTGGCGATCCGACAGCCCTGCGCTCGGTCGATGAGGTCAAGGCGGAAATCGCAGGCCGCCTTACCCGGAAACTCGAAGCCTTCATCAAGGATTCCGAGCGCGACGCCAAACAGCGGCTCGCGGTCACGGCATTTCGCAAAACGGAGATGGTCGCCCGGCACCAGGACGAGCGCCAAAAACTATGGGCTGCCCATGACAAGCGTTGGCAGGCCGAAACTAGGCTGCGGGCTGAGCGGTTGCCGAAGGGATTTTCCGGCATCTGGCACCGGCTGACCGGTGAGTACGGGAAGATCAAAGCGCAAAATGAGCGTGAAGCGCTCGATGCCTATCGTCGTGATCGCGAGGAAAAGGATGCGGTCGTCTTTAGGCAGCTTGAAGAGCGTCAAACCCTGCAACGCGATATCAAGGCGCAGCGCTCCATCGCGAGCGATGAACTGATGCGCCTGCGCGAAGATGTTGCAAACTACAGCGGCGTTGAGCGCCATGAGCGCGAGGATCGTCGCAACCGCGAACGTGAAAGAGACTCGGAAGCGCGCAGACACCTGCGGCGGCAGCGCACCCGCCGTACGCGCGGCTTCGAACCCTGAGAAGGAATGACGTTTGTTGCTTTGCTATGTCGAACTACTGCACCTTCTCCAGAATCCAGTCCGCTAAACCCGCTTTCACTGCCATTTCCGCCACCTTCGGCCCCGTCCACACAAAGATGTCGGGGTCGTCGTTTTGCAGCTTCCCCTTTGCAGTATGGCAGACAAAGAACATTTGCTTGAAGCCCACATCACGGGCGAAGCTTTCGACATATTCGTCAAGCGTCTTCTGATTGGCTTGCGCCTTGACCTGCGCAAATGAACGCTCGCCAGTCACCGGGTTCTCCAGCTCGAACTCGATTAGTTTCTGGCTACCGCCGACGCGGGACACGCGCGGCCAGCCCGAACGCTGAAATATCAGGTCGATCAGAGTCTCGAAGTCTTTCCAATAGAGGCGATCAATGACCCTCTCCAAGCTGACTATCAGCGCTTCGCGCGCCGCCATAGCTTCTTCAACACGCGGATCAACCTCTCCATTGATAATACGTAGAACGGCGTCCGCGTGCTCGATCTGACAAATCGTGCCGCGAAAACCCGACACGACTTTGGTGACATAGCCGGGCAGTTTTCGCATCAACAGCGGCAATCCATCGATATTGGTATTGCGCCACTGCTCTACGCATGGGCGAAAACGTGACGGCCCGTGCAAGTCGTCAGATATTTCGCGCCAGTCTTTCTCAAGACACATGGTTATTTCCGGGCGCGCAAAGGTCCACCACAGGGAGCCGTCAACGAATGTGATCCAGAGACATGTCTCTGGCTCTTCGTAAAAATCCCTGACCTGTCGCGCATGGTTGCTCGCGACAAAGGGTTTGTGCCCGGCGTTTCGGTAAAGGCGGGATATGGCTTCCCAATCACCTGCGACACAATCTTCGTGCGGAGCTTCGTGGTAGCCGAGGTAGAGCCGCCCCTCGCGCAGCGCCGATTGCTCAAATCTCCCGCCTGCGCCGAGCTTGATATACCGTACAGAAGTTGCCGATATCTTGTTCTTATTGTTCATGCGCCAATTTTCCAAATAATATAGATTTTCTGATTTCATATCCTAACAAGACACAGCCAAAGACGCGATTTATATCGAAATAACATCTTTATAGATCATTTCTCATGTCACTCGATATACTTGGCTGGGTCGAATGAAGGGGCGCTATGCGCGCCCCTCGCTCTCGGCTTGCGGTGCATCTTCGAGCGGTGCCCGCAGGACGATCCTGCCATTGATGGGGCAAGTCTCCAACTGAAGCGTATAGCCCTTTCCGTCCTTGTGCGCCCAGGCAGCGCCGACCTTGTTCCAGAAAGATTTCTCGCCTTTCTGTGTGACGTGCCATGCCAAGAAGTCGGGTGCGTTGTGGTTTTGGGTGTTGGTGTTTTCGCGTGCCATGATCTCATCTCCTTTGTTTGGGGTGGCTTGCTAACGCCCTCCCGTCGGGCCGGAGGCAAAGGCTCTGGATTCATGGTCAACACGGCTGGCGCAGCCAGGTGGTGCGGGCAGGCCATTGAAGACGGCAGCCGCATTCGGCCAGGGTTCCGGGTGTCCTCATGCAAGCCCTCCCCAACAAAGAATGAGCTCGGCGCGGGTCAGAAAAATCACCGGCTGACCAAGACCATCCGCATCAGGTCGATCCCGCCGCAAGCCGCCAGATTTCTTTCGAGGACCATTCGCATCTGGAACAGGCATGCGCGCTGCGCGCACGCGGAGACGGAAGGCAAACGCAGTTGAAGCTGCCTTCGATCAATCCGCGATCAATCCCGCAGGACACTTCAAGATCGCCGCCGCAAACCGGGACGGCGTTTCGAGCGCATCCCCTATTCGCTTCTCAAGTCAGCCCGAACCATCAGCGCCTTCATGGGCCGATGATGATGTGAGCCGGGGCCGAAAGGCCCTGAGTGGTTCGGGGCCTCCTTGAAACAAAGGAGGATGCGATGAAACTTGTCACACGCTTTGAAGCGGCAACCTTGAGCACCGGCGAATTGCACGGCCTGCTCAAAGAGGCTTTCACTGCCTTTGCGACCGCCCCGCGCGGCTCGCAGGAGCGCCGCGATGCGCTGGCTTCGATCCAGAACATCGAAAGCGAACTGGCGATCCGTCCGCCAGGTCTCTAACGCCTGATGCGGCTGGCCGAACGGCCAGCCGCGATTTTTCTGTCCGTCAGAACAGGATTAGCTGCGCGCCGCTCCAGCCGGTGCGCTCTGCTTCATGGTCAAGCCAAGCCGTCACGAAGGCGACCGCGCCGCCATGCTCGGCCACGCTGCCGGGGACAAGGAAGCAAGAGCGATAGCCGGTCTCGGTAACGGGCAAAGGCGCTCGCGTCCGCGTCCTGAGTTCAACGTGTTCGGTGATCCCGAATTTGTCCGGCGCGAAGGTGATTTCGATCCCGATTCCGCGCCATGTGATTTGATGGGTTTCCATTGTCTGCCCTCCGCAAAGGCCGCCGCTTACGCGGCGGCGGCTGTTTGCGTTTCGGGGACGGCCTGCAAACCGTGCAGGAAATCGGCTGCCCGCTGGGCGTGAGCGGCGGCGCTAAAGATGGCCCGCTTGTCTTCCTTCAAGACTTTCAGCCAGCTCTGGATATAGGCCGCATGATCGGTGCCCGGTTCCGGCGTCAGTGCCAGATCGGCGCAAAGGAATGCCGCGCCAAGCTCGGCGACCAGTTCCTCGCGGGCATAGCCTTCATCGCCCCAACGCTTGCGGCCAAACTCACGGTCAAGCCGTTTCGGGTGCTTCGTCCAGTGTGTCAGTTCATGCGCCAAGGTCGCATAGTAGGCTTCGGGGCTGCGGAAGCTCTCAAAGACCGGCATCTGCACATGATCGCTGCCGCCGCTGTAATAAGCCTGATTGCCGCCATGCCGGATAGCGGCTCCGGTCGCGGCAATGAAACTCTCGGCATGCTCGATCCGCTCTGCCGGATCGATAACCGGCTCGGGCTTGGCATAGTAATGGTCGGCCAGTCCGTCGATCTGCTCGACGTTAAAGACGGTGTAAGCCTTCATAAAAGGAATCGTCCGTTCGTCTTCGCTGCCGTCGTCCTGTTCCTCGGTCTTGGTGATGGTGATAGTGTTGGCATAGACAACAGGATTGCCGCGCTCGCCCTTGCGGACATGCGCGCCAAGTTCCTTGGCCTGCTTGAAGGTCATCCAGTACGGCGAAATGAATCCCGCTTCCATCGCCGCGCCCCACAGCATCAGGACATTGATCCCGCTATAGGCAAGGCCGTTGTGGCGTAGCGGCTTGGTGATCCGCCCATCCATGTTTCCGGCGCTCCACGGCTTTAGCCATGGGAGTTCGCCCTGCTCCAGATCGGCAATAATCTTGTCGGTAACTTTTTGATAGATATCGGTTTTCATTGGCTTTTTCCTTCCCTTGGTTAGCCGGTTGCGCATGCAACCGGACTAGGCCCGCGCCAATGAGCGGGGGGAGACCGTCAAGACCGCAGACAGCGGAGGGGGATCACCCGCCCTGCACAAACGAAGTGCGGAAGGACGGGGAGACCGCTGGCTGCGCCGGAGCCGAAGCGCAGGCTTGGTCTTGACGGAGGACGGGGCCGCAGGCCCCCAAACAGGAAAGAGGAGTCAGCCCGCCAGGGCTGGCAAAAAATTAGCGCAAGGGATGGAAGCCGGATGGCCGAGACCTTAGGCTCGGTTCACGACAGCCCGGTGCGGTGTTGCCGCACGCGCTAAACTCACTGCTTCAGAAACTCACTCTTCGTAAACGCTTCCGTTATTCTGCAGAAATAAGTTCATCTTATCTATGTCACTCATGCTCGAAACATGGTTGAGGAATGCAATATTGGCCTCGTGCGCAGCGTCGATCAAATCTCGCAACAGCTCCGCATTCGTCAGGCTTGCACCGCTCAATGAGGCCCTGGCTTCAGCGACCTCATCGCGGGATGTCTGCACAAAATAGCTGTGCATTTTGCCAATGAGGCCAACCACGATATCGGAAATCTGTATCCCAGGCTCTGCTTTAGAGTCAGCAAACCTGTAGTGCGTTGCTGGAACTCCGTTGGACGAAGGTTTCATTCCTTGGATTTCGTCCCGAATGGAATCTTCCATGTCGAGGATGTGGCTGGAATATTTGAAGAGTGCGATTCGGGTCAGATAAAAGGCATCAAAGCTTTCGATCAGAAGATGAGGAGTAAATCCTTCGATGAAGTCGAGGCTTGGAAGATTGCGCCCGGCTTGCAGCATGCCCTTGAGCATATTCGCGTTAAATTCGGGCAAAACACCTTCGCTTTGCTCCAGCATCCTGAGGAGGTCATCGAGAAAAGGCTTTCGGTTTTCCGGCGCGAGGTCTGGATAGCCATAGCGGTAAAATATGCTTGTGGTGTCTGGCAGATTGGCCCGCAGCAGCGTAGCTAGGTCGGCCTTCAGCGCCGCATGGACTTCGATCAATCGCGGCTCGCCTAGCCTGTAAAGGATCGAATCCATGATATCGACGAGCGACCAGTAGAGCGGGTCGAGCGCATGATAGTGGACCACTAAACCGCTATCGGAGATCCAACGTAGGAACGTGGTCAGCTTATCGGACTTGAGTAAGTCCAGAAACTCGCCTTTGGCAACATGCTTGAGCTTTATTTCATCCGCGCTCTTTTGGATTCGCATCGCGTCGCGTAGCGGCTGTATATCAAGTGTGCGTGGCGCTCCATCGTGGACGACTCCGCCCAAAACAAAGACAATAGGTTCCGCAACATTTAAGCCGTGCGCGTCAAGACGGAGCTTTTTTATGTTGTTCGTTTCGTCGTGATAAAAAGTATAAGCGTCATCAATTTTTGACAGGCTGTGCAGTTTCCTGTGCGCGTCTCGTATTTCATCGATATCGATCAAAGACTCCCCTCCTGTTCGTCACCACAACCGAGACTAGGCAAACGGCGCTGTGTTGATACGTCCTTGTCCCAAAACTATTACGGTGCAATGGTTCTGGGCACGGGTGATGGCGTTGTAGAGAAGACGGCGCTGATGCTCCGCGCTTCCTGTCGCCGTATGCGGCCAAAGTACGATAACGTTAGGGAACTCGCGGTTCTTGGCGCGTTGGATCGTCATAACTCGATGACCGCGCGACTGCCGAAAGCCCAGACGCGAACGGTTACGCACGGCCTCCCGCACAAATTCACTGACTTGTGTGGCGGTAAAATCCGCTTGTCCGTGCGCGCGACGCAATCGGTCTACGCGCTGCAAAGTCTGAGCTATGGCCGCGTGTCCGGCCAAGGGCGTGAGAAGCTCGCGTAGATCGGCGCAAGACGCTGTTTCCGGCAATGCAATATCGGCCAGCATTGCGTCGGCTTCTTCGGTATCGTGGCGATCCCATGTGTGAGGATACGGCCCGAACGCCCCTCCGCTGTTGCGCGTCCACTGCCTCGTCTGGACCGTTGATAGTGCGGTGCGGATGATCGTGTTTCCGGCGTCGGGCGTGAGAATAACCACCGGGCCTTGGCGCTGCGCGATATCATTCGAAATCGCCCATGCGAGAAGTCCCGTATTCGCCTGCGTCGCGGGCGCGTCCTGAAGTCGGAAGCCCGAACCATTCCATGATGTTCGGTTGTTGAAGGTGTTGGCAGTTAGAACCGCCTTCACATCTCGGCCTTCGCGCACAGCGAGCGCAGCAGCAAGAAGCCCTTGTTGAGTCGTGCGCCGAACCTGGGTGAGACGATGGGTTTGTCCAGCCCCTTCAAGCCAGCCGATCAGGGGCGAGGTATCGCGCCCATCATACAAGCACTGAAAAGCGTCCGCCGCCGCCACGATCCGGCATGAGGGCGAAAGCCCTTGAAGAATGCGCAAGCGGTGTTCATCGAGGTCTTGCGCTTCATCGACCAGAACGAGCGGGAAGCTTCGCGCCACCCATTGTCGGACTGATTCATTCTCCAACAATGAAGCCGCCAGACAACACGGCCCGTTAAATTCATTCAGGGAGTCCGCCTGCGCCTGCATAACGGGTGTAATCAGGCTCCTGCGACGCGCGGCGAGTGTCCGGGCGAACACATCGAAGGTCTGGCAATCAAAACGCCGGCGGATGGCCGGGTTCTCTCCTAGGCGCGCGTCCAGGCGACGGCGCGCGCCGTTCATAAAAGTTAGCGCCAAGAGCTTATGCCCTTCGTCAAGCGCTCCACCCTGAACGATCTCTCCCGCGCGGCCCACAAGGTTGTGGGTCTTTCCTGTGCCTGCTGCCCCTTCGAAGAAATCAAACGTCATGGCGGCGGCGTGAACCGGAAAACGTGCATGTCGGCGGTCGAGTCCGCCGCGATGCGCGCAAAGAGCGGTGTGTCCGCGTTTGCGGGATCGCGCAACACCGCGCACAAGGCATTGAGCAACTGCGCCGCGCGTTCCCGGCAGACATTGTTGTCCATGAGAATTACGGCGGCGCTTTCATGGGTCGGCGCGTAGGATTTCTGAGTGAGCAAGTGAGCGGTGAGCGCCTGAGTGTCGGCAAGCGGCGTTCCCAACGCGGTTCCGAGCGCGGTCAGCATCGCGACTTCATCTGCGCTCGCGATCCATGAAACTAGATGCTCCATCGCCCAGCCCTGCGGCCAGAACACGACTGCGCGCGGCGGCGGGTTGCTAGCCTTCACCACATCGAAATAGCCGCGCCCATCATTATCCCCGTCTACGAGGATGCAGGGCCGTGCGTGAACGGCGTTCACAAGTGCAAACGTGTCGGCAATCTTGGCATCGATTGTGGGCACGACGCCAACAAAGGTGGAGAGAAGCGGCGCGGCATCTCCGGCGTCCTGCCAACCCTGATGAAGTTCAAGGGTGGTTTGCAGGGCCTCAAGCCATGCCACGTCCGAAACTCCTTCGGGAATCAGTACACATTCGTGCATGAGCGCGGCGACAAGCTTCTGTCGCCATGCAAAGAGCAAGTGTTGCTGGTGATTGGTCGGCTGCGCAGGTGCAGGGTCCATCAGCGGCTTGGCGTTCAATATGCCCTCGCGAGTTTCGACAAAGAGCGTGTCGGGCGCAGGAAACATCGCGGCGACGATAGGCGAATGAGTGGTCACGATGGTCTGGTTGCAGAGCGCATTAAGGCGATTGACCAACCGCTTCTGCTGTGAAGGCTGGATGTGCAGTTCGGGTTCCTCGACGGCCAGCACAAAGGACTGGCCTGTTTCCGCGCGAGCTTTGCCAAACTGCATGAGCAAGAGAAGGCTTTGCAGGGAAACAAGACCCGTCCCTTGCCGCTGCGAAGGAAGGGTCGGTCCCATATCCTGAACGAAGTGGGGGACCACGCTTTCCAGAACGGAGTCGCTGTCGGTCGAAGTCAGGCGTAGCTGGAGTTTGGGCGCGCTGGCCATGAGCGCGTGCAACTCATCATTGGTCGCGCCGACGATCTCGGACAATCCTGGCTGGTCCTCAAGCCGCGTGCCTTCGGGTGGCATCCAGAGTCGTTGGCGCTCGGCGCGTACGGCCTGCGCGGGCATGTCACCGCGCGTCGCTACTACGCGACGGAACAATTCCGACGAAAAGGAAATCCAGCGGTCCCAAGTGCGCGAAGCCGGGACCAGAAAGAAGCCCAATTCTTGAAGCACCTTGGCATGGATGGTGCGCAGGTGAGCGTCTTCCGCGAACGGATCACCTAGCGTGGCTTCATCATCCACAAAAAAGCGGATCGTCTCGGCTTCCAGTTCGTCCAAATCGAAGCGCGCCGCGAAGCCGATCTGCACAGCCAAGTCGGCGTGCTGTTCGTCCGGCGCGGCCCTGAGAGTCTTGGCGTTGGGATCGTACCATTTCTCGACATCGCGCTCCGGGCTGAACCAAGAAGAATGGTGTTGCGGATCGTTGGGCGTGAAACCTGTGACGGTCGCGATGCAAATGATGCGCGCCGCCTCATTGGGCGCGCTGCCGTGAAAATCGTGCTCGGTGAGGCGGCGTACGAGCCGGTCGCGTCCGAATAGCAAAGCCAGCGCCTCAATGACGGTGGTCTTGCCACTGTTATTGGGGCCGACCAAGACAGCATGGCTGCCGAGGGTAATATCCGCCGACCGCACCCCCCGAAAGCCGGAAATTTTCAAACGTACAACATGCATCCGGCTGTCCTCCTTCGTCTACGCCGCGTCCTGTTCCCTCCAGCGATGCCATTCTCTGATGCTCATCATTCGCCTTTTTCACAACGGCCGATAAAGCACTCGCCCATAACCTATGCGACAGCTTTGTCGAACAAGACTAGTTGGTGATCGAGCGGTTCAAGTTCAGGCAATCGAGCTATGAGACCCTCAGCCGGAAAGCCTCTCAATTCCTTCGGCTCCAGCTTGTGAAGTCCGCCGCCGTAAACACGGCCATGTCCTAGAAGTTCATCGGGATCGATGTCGTTCAGGAATTCCCATGCCGCTCGCATGACGGCCGGATTCTTCTCAGCAGCGCGGGCCAAGAACGGTTTGGGATAAAGCATCAGAAAGACATTGCAAGCGGTCGCCTGCGAGTGATTGAGGATAAATCGGAAAGGCTTTCCGCCTTCACGGCTTCTACCCATGTAGGTGCAGATAATCGGCGCGGCAGGCCGGTTCTCCTGCGCGTACCAAGGCCTTCTGGACTTGCATAGATAGCGATCGGAAACAGGCTTTTCGCCCTTCTTTCCGGTATCGAGATAGGTTTTGAGCTTGGGAAAACGCTCGGCGATTTCTTCTTCGCCCAGCGTGGTGTCGAGCAGGAAGAGCTGCTTTTCGATCAGCGGCAAGCCTTGCGCATCCGCGTTGATTTCATCGACGGGAATATGGCGCGACCCCGGCAGCACAGGTTGAAAACACTCCATCGGCAGGCCGCGTTCCGCGATTTGCTCGCGGCTCATAATGAAAAAGCTGTTGTCCCCTGTCGCAAGGCCGCGCTTGATATCAAACAAATCGCCGAGCGTAATCTCAGCTCGCACCGACGCCTTTTCGGCCTGGGGGTAACGCGTCCATTTGGGTTCGTGGGCTAGTTCCGACGCAGGAACCGCACGGGAAATTTTGGGCTTGGACAGCGTGCCGCCGTAAGAAAAGACAACGGCATGATCACGCGGCGGCGGCTCATTCCTGAACCAAACGACGGCAGAGGAAACCAGCGCATCCGAAAACTGAACGTCGGTTGGATCGAAGCGGTGTATCTGTAAGAGCGTGACCTTCTTGAGCAGGTATGCCTTTAACATCCTGCCGTAGTTCACGCCCATGAATTCACTCGGGATAAGCCAACCGGCGACACCGCCCGGCTCCATCCATTTGTGCGAAAGCCCCATGAAGTAGCAATAGAGGCCGGAAAGCCCGTTGATGGTAACGCCACACGCTTCTTCGGTACGGTGCTGCAACCCCGCCTTGATAGCCGCATCAATGTGGTGGTGCCGCACGTAGGGCGGATTGCAGATCAGAAGATTTGCCTTGCTGCTTGCATCCGGTTCGGCATGGGTGAAGTCTTCCATGCGGATGGTCAGCGCGGTCTCCTTCCAAAGAGCTTTGGCCGGTTCGCCGTAGTGTGGGTCGATTTCAAAACCTGTGGCCCGCTCGATTCTTTTGGCGGGCACGGTCGCCCGCAGTGCCGAATAGAATGAGCCGGTGCCTATTCCCGGATCGAGAAACCTGATCTTTTCGGCTGAGGGCAACAGCGCAACGCCATGCGCTAGAATCTCGCGGGCAAGGACGGTCGGTGTTGCAAACTGCCCCATGCGATTGCGGTCTTCCGAAGTCTTTTCGCCATCCAGTTCGGACTGGAGTGCAAGCCGCCGCTCTTCGGTTTTGTCGTTCGTGCTCATAGGCCGAAATCCTGGAGGTCGTCGATCCGGTGCTCCCACACCCAATCGATACCTTCGGCGGCTTCATAACCAAGATAGCCGCTGTCGAAATAGCCGCAGAGGAAAAGGATAAACTCAATATCGTTGCCGTATGTATGGCGAAGCTGATTGACCTTTTGCGCTTCTTCCTTACGACGCTTGTTGGTGTTGGTGAAGTCGCCCGCAGACTTCGCCTCGACAAGCAGCGGGAAATCCCCTTGCTGAGCATTTTGCCGCATGATGACCGCATCGACCGGGATGTTCACGGTCTTGCCGCCGTCGTCACCTCCTACCGGAACATTCATGCGGAATGAGTATGTTCCAGGCGGCATATCGCGGAATGCGCCGTTGAACCCTTCGGGGAGCTTGCGGTACTGCCGCGCCTCAAGCCAGGACGCGATGTAAGCAAGCTGACGGCGCTCCTGCGCATTGCGAATGATCGGGTTTGCGACGCTACCGCAAAGCCGGTCGGCAACGATGGTCGCCGCCCGGTGAATTTCGGCCTCAGTTGGCGCCTCCGCACGTCCGATCCAAACGAAAATGTCGGGGTCTGCCATCTTCTCGATGATGTCACCAATCTTGGTAAGTCCAGCGTCGAGCTCAGCCCTATTCATGCGCAGCGGTAGCTGGTTCTGCTCCAGGTTCTTGACGAGATTTGGCGAAACGCTCGCTAGACCAATGAGGCGGTCAACCGCGAGAGGTGGGCAAGTAGACATACGCAATGTCGGCAGGACACCGGGCCACTTTCGCATTATGCCGGGAGTCACGTCGGTAAGATTGGCCGTATTCGCGAGCGCGGACTCGACGCTCTTTGTGGCCTCGATGCGCGTGTCCCGGAAGGCCTTTGGCGCAAAGTCCATGAACCATTGATTGTACATATCAACCGACTGCGCGATGTCGGCCTTCCAGTTTTGCGGCTTATCGAGATTCACTGGCATTATGATTTTTTCGACTTCTTATAGAGTTCCCAAATCTCTTCAAACAGCTTCCGCAGTGACATACCGCGTCGGGCCGCTTCGCTTTTCACTTCGGCAGCGAGTGAAGGTGCCAGAGAAAATCCGATGATCTTCCGTGTCGGCTTTTGGCTATCAGGCATGGTGATTCCTCCCCATGCCTGAGAGTCGACAAGTCGACAGTTCCTGTCAATGAAATGGCGAAATTCAGCCCGAATTAGGTGGGGACAGAAACCCGCGCATCCAAGGACGATTCCTTGGTCGTGATCCATCTTCGACAAGATGGCGCGCATCCAATCCGGGGAGGGTTGGTCGATGGGATGGTTCCAAGGCGAGGGCAGCGCGAAAGCTCCCTTCCTGGTCTCCATGAAATGGTCATGGGGGTATCGGGGGCAGCAGGAACGCTCCCCTGATCGGGGATCAATCGAGCGCTCGATTGTGCGTGGTTCGGTGCAGGTGGAGAGGCATATCTCCAAGCCCTGCGAGTGGGTTCAGGGCGGTGCGATAGCCCCCTGATCGATGGGTGCAGGGAGAGCGAAGTCTCCCGCGAGTGGTTGACCGGCGATACGGTCTGCTGGCTCTGGAATGGGGTCGATCCCCTGCAAGAGCCAAGGTCGGGGGGATGCAACGGGGGGAGCGCAGCGGTCCCCCCTTGCCAAGATGGTTTTGTACTACAAAACACATCTTGCGGTCACGGAACTGACGGGAATCCAGGCTGTACTACAAACACAATGCCGGTGCCGCCAGCTACGCTGTCACCACGCGGGTTCGAACGGCATCAGGACTGTGAAGCCTGTAGCTGAAACTGCCGTATGACAGGCCCCGCTTTCTTCTTGAGAAGCTCGATCAGGAAGGGATCGTCGCGTTCGTATTCATCGGGAATATGAAGGGTAATGATGCATCTGTCGTGCGGGCGCTGCTTGAACTTTTTGCGGACGCGCTCACGGTGATGCGTCTCCATCGCAAAGATCAGATCGGCGCTCGCGACAAGCTCCTTGGTCAGGGGCGTCGGCGCGTCGGCGTCCGTTCCTGCTGACAAGCTCTCAATACCGGGATGATCCCGAAAAACAGCTTCGGCTGTCGGGCTTCTGAGCTTGTTGGCTGTGCAAACGAATAGGACGCGCATGCGGTCATTTTAGCCTTGAAATTAAGGCCGGGGAATCCCGCGATTGTATCTGGCCGCCCAAACCAGATCACGATGATGATTAAAGAGGGGCATAGTCGAAACAGCACATGCCACAGTCTGCGCGCAGCCTAACAGACAGTCCGACTGAAAGGAGAAATCAGAACTGTGAGGGCTCTGTCTAGTATTTCTACATTATTAACAATAATAAGTTCTTTACTGACAGCTGATATTGTATTTATATTCGAACTTTTCGCATGATGGAATCTATACAATGAGAATATTATTAATTTTGATAACTTTATTTATTGCTTCCTGTTCGACCGGAAATCAAGCAGCAGTCAACGCTGCGATGGATCAAGCCGGTGCCGTGGCTGTGACGTGCGATTACTATCGAAAAGAAACCGGGGCTACATTTGGCGATACCGTAAAATGCAAAACGGACGCGATGCGAAAGCATCTGATGCCAGTCTATCAAAACAAAGCGCTGCTTCTTGCGCTGATTGCGGACTGGGAAGAGATCGGTCTTAAGGTCGATGAAGGTGGCCTGTCGGAGGGACAAGCGCAGGTCGAAATGCAAAGGGCAGAAGCTCGTTTCACGGAAGCAGAATCTCAGATTAGCAGAAACGCGCAATCAGCTCGGGCGGCGGCTATGAGCCAAGTTGGACAAGCGCTGATCAACGCAAACCAACCGACCGACAATCGGGATGATCAGAACTTCAAAACAACAAACTGTAACTTCTCCGGAAATACTGTGCACTGTACTGAATTCTAGGAAAGGCCGAGACCGAGCGCGCCAGCGATCTCGCGATCCAAACGCGGATCGTCGGGCGCAACGATCCCGGTCTCTATATCGGCAAACGGCTTTCTCGTGCGAACGGCAACGAACGGGAAGCCGGGATGCTGCTTGCGCCCGGACACGCCCATCATCGTGCCGCTGAGCCGCGTGACAGGCAGCGGTCCATTGAGGGCATCGTGCCAACTATCGGCCACGAAGAATTTCACGCGCTCGGCATTCATGCCCAGGCCGAACATGACGATGCAGGCGGCGGTGAACATAACCGCACCTTCGTCGATCTCGTTGATCTGCGCATCGTGAAATCCCGGATCGACGTAATCCTGTTCTTCCCTGAATCGCGTAAACCCGTCCTCGGTCTTGAATTGCAGTCGCGAGACCAGAACGCGGTCGCGGCGCGAGGGCGTCGTCCAAGCGGGCCGATATAACTCGAAAGCACCGTCGAGCCTGCTCAGGTCTTTCGCGAACGGCTGCGTGATCCGTTCCCCATGTTCGCCCGCGTAGTCCAGAAGCCCGAAAGGCAACTGACTTATCGGCCTGTAAATCGGCGTCAGGAAATCGGGCGAGCGCTCAAGGAACTCAAAGACCAGCCGCTTCTTGTGAGAGCGCGCTTTCTTGATACGCGCAAGCCCACCCTTCTGCCATCTGTCCAGCGTCGTCGCATCGATCAGGCCAAGGAAATCCTTGTGCTCGTCGCCGCTGCGCGCTTCGTCGGTCTTCTGGGCACGTTCGTCGGCACTAATCGCGCCTGCAAGACGGCCAAGAGCGCCTTCTTCCTTGGCAAGCTGCTGCAAGGTTTCGAGTAGCCGTCTGTTTTGTTCTTCCGTCTCCATCCAGGGCATGGCGAATCGCGCTCTGCATATCTCTGCATTTGTGCGGAGATTTGCACGGAATCTGCGGATGAAGAAGTTCGATCTCCCGATTTTTTGCAGTCTGGCAACAGCTCATATCGGTCCCGTTGGAACCGCGAACGGCCTTCGTTCCGGTTCGCAAGGGAAAGGACGACGAGATGAGCAAGACGCTCAACAACGCCTACCAGACGGGCCGAAACGGCACCGGCACTGTCAACACCAACGGCATGTCGGATCAGGCCAAGAAGGCCATCGATGCCGCCGTCAACGCCGGTCGCAAGGACGCCTCCAAGGGCAAGTGACCAACAAGACAGGCAGGGCGGGTTCCCGCCCTGCTCCCCCAATTCTTGAATCCAACCACCGGCCATTGAAGCCGCCAGTCTCGAAAGAACAACGCCATGCCACGCACACCCGGACAGAGAAAAGGATCGCCGACCGGCAGCCTGCTCGTCGGTGTGTCGTTTTTCGCGCTGGCCCGCTATTGGCCTGAGCTGACCGGGGCGCATCCCAATGCTGCCGACCAGCTCTATCTCGGATTTTTCCAGTTCGTTGGAGCGGCCTGCATGCTTGGAGGGGCGCTCGGACATTACAGCGCCTGGAGACAGCGCCAGCGGCGCAAGGATGCCGAACAGTCCTCCGGGGTTTTCGGATCAGCCGCCTTCGCTACGCTCGCGGATTGCTCCCAAGCGGGGCTGCTCGAACCGCGCGGACTCTATCTCGGTCTGCTGAACGGTCAGCCGCTTTTCTATTCGGGGAAGGCGCATCTGCTAACGGTCGCCCCTGCCCGGCAGGGAAAAGGGATCAGCGTCGTCATTCCGAACCTGCTGCACTTCCAGGGATCGGTGTTCGTTACCGATCCCAAGGGGGAACTGGCAGCCGTTACGGCGGCGCATCGCGCAGAGCGTCTCGGACAGAAGGTAATCGTCTTGAACCCGTGGGGGCTGCATGGCTTGCCGCAGCACCGCTTCAATCCGCTTCAGCCGCTGCTCGAAGCGGCAAACGATCCGGCGCTGTTGCGCGGGATCGCCGATGAAGCCAAGGCGCTCGCGCTCCAGCTCCTACCGGAGCCGGAAGATGCCCGGAACCGGTATTTCCGGGAAGGCGCGAGAACAATCCTGCGTGCGCTGATGCTGCACCTTGCGACATGCGGCAGGCCGGAGACCTGCACGCTGCCGGAGATATGGCGCTTGCTTTCAAGCACGCGCCGGATCGAACGCGCCGTCGATGAGATGACCGCCTCCGATGCGCTGTTCGGAATGGTTGCCGATCTGGGGCATGACCTTGCCAACCAGCTCGAAGACAACCCCGATCAGTTCGCCGACTTTCGGCAGGGGGCGCAACAGGCGCTCGATATCTTCGATCCGGTGAGTTGGCTCGGCGATGCCGTCAGCGGATCGGATGTGGATTTTGCGGAACTGAAGGAAGGCAAGACCAGCATCTACCTCGTGATCCCGCAGGACAGAATCGCAACACACGGGGCCTGGCTTGGGCTTGTCACCGCGCAGGCCATTCGCGCGGTGGCACGCTCCAGCGGCAAGAACGAAGTGCTGTTCATGCTCGATGAGTTCGCGAACATGGGCAAGCTCGCAGGTCTTGCGGAAAGCCTGACTGCGTTGCCCGGTCTCGGAGTGCGGGTCTGGGCCTTCGTCCAGGAGCTGTCGGAGCTGGTGCGGATTTACGGGCCGCACACGGCAAGAACGGTGCTCTCGCAAGCCGAGGTCAAACAGTTCTTCGCCGTGCAGGACGATCAGCTCGCCCGCACGCTGTCGATGGCGTTGGGCCAAAGGACCGTGAAGACCCGCAACTACAATCTGGGGCGGTTCGATGACGATGACGTGGGCGAAAGCCTCAGCGAAACCGGAAGGCCGCTGATGTCGCCCGATGAAATCAGGCTGATGCCAGCGGGAACGCAACTGCTCTTCGTCAAGGCGGCGCTTCCTATTCAAGGAGAGCTGCTGGCGGTCTGGTTCGTCGCGCCGTGGGCATCATGGCTCACGCCCAATCCGGTCGAAGGGCCTTATCCGCTGGCGATGCCACGTCTGCATCTGAACTACCGCCGAAAGGATGGGAACGATGAGTGAATTTGAAATCGAAGTCGTCGGTGAGAATCCGCCGCCCAAGCCCGAAGGGCCGATGCGACGGCTCGTCAGGAAGGCTCTGCGGCTTGCGCGCGTCGTGCTCATGCGCCCGCGCGTTCTGGCCTTCGCCGGAGCGGCAACGTTCGTCCTGTTCGTCGGAACGCCGCATGTCGGCTGGGACTACGCCTGTACCTATCGCCCCCGGTCCGGTCAGCCGTGCCGCTCGGTCGATTACTGCGCGTACTACGGGATCCAGGGGCGTCGGGTCGTGTTCCCGGCCTCCGGTGAAACCTGCCAGCTCATCACGGTGCTGCCGCTCGACTGGCAACGGATCGTGTGAAGGAGAGTGAGATGAACGCAAGAACGAACAACGCGCATCAGCGCTCCAGCACGCGGTTCTCGAAAGACGGCTGCACCGTGTTCGTGAGGCTGCGTGTGGATCGGCGGGATTACGAGTTCGCCCGCTCCTGGGCAGCCCTCCACTCTGAGGCCGATCCCGGCGGGACCGCCGAAGAGCAATTAGAGGGCTACCTCAACGTGGCGCTCCTGTCGCACATGCTGGACATGGGCTGGGTAGCGCCGAAGCAGATCGAAGAGTTGTACTCGCGCAGCGAGTATTACGAGAAAACAGATCACGACATGGATGACGGCATACCTCTGTAAGTCAATGTAGCCGCCAATCTCCGAGGATCAATATTTGTCATAATACTACTGAGGGTAGTATACTAAAGATAGAGGCCCAAAATGTTGGACGATAGGGAAACCAAAAGAAATGGAAGCGGGATCGATACCGATATCGAGCTTGCGGATCGTTTCGATGCATCGGCCCGGCCTATCGTTACGGTCGATGTTGAAAAGTACCAATCCTTTCTGGACGAATCCGACCTCACCGATGAGCAGAAGGAAGAATTTCTGAACGCCATCTGGTCGATTGTCGTGTCGTTTGTCGAGTTTGGCTTCGGTGTTCACCCACTCCAAGAAGTATGTGGACAGAATTCCGAAATCTGCTCTCAGCGGCCAAAGGACGCCTTTGATCGGGTAAGATCGGAAGAATTGGATTGAACAAAAAACACTAGAGAATCCAGCGCCTTGAGCGGTCTGGAGGTGACATGCATATGCAAGATAAACAGGACATCAAGATCAGCAAGGCGGTGATTTATTGCCGCGTGTCGAGCACCAAGCAAACGGTGCGCGGCGACGGTCTTGGCTCCCAGGAAACCCGCTGCCGCGAGTACGCGAAGTATAAGGGCTATGAGGTCGTCGAGGTCTATCGCGACGATACCTCGGGAAGCCTGACTTCGCGGCCTGGCATGCAGGCTATGCTGTCATTCCTCAAGGCGCATCGCAAAGAACCGCATGCGGTCATCATCGATGATATCAGCCGCCTCGCTCGCAGCCTCATGGCGCACTACGAGCTACGGCTCAAGATCGGCGATGCCGGGGGAACGCTTGTCAGCCCGTCCATTGAGTTCGGCGAAGATTCCGACTCTCAGCTTGTCGAGAACCTGCTGGCTTCGGTGTCTCAGCACCAGCGTCAGAAGAACGGCGAGCAGACGAAGAACCGCATGCGTGCGCGTCTGCAAAATGGATATTGGGTGTTTCAGGCTCCGGTCGGCTACCGCTACGAGCGCGTCAGCGGGCACGGAAAGATTCTTGTTCGCGATGAGCCGAATGCTTCGGTCTTGCAGGAAGCGCTCGAAGGCTATGCCTCGGGGCGCTTTGCCACTCAGGTCGAAGTAAAACGCTTTCTAGAGAGTCAGCCGTCTTTCCCGAAGGATTTGCCGAACGGCGAAATCCGTAATCAGCGTGTGAACGACATGCTGACGCGCGTTGTCTATGCCGGACATGTTGAAGCGCCATCATGGGGCGTTGCCCTGATGAAGGGCAAGCACGACGGTCTGATATCCTTCGAGACTTTCGAGAAGATACAGGCGCGGCTGAAAGGCAATGCGAAAGCGGCTGCGCGCAAAGACATAAGTTCGGACTTCCCGCTGCGCGGATTCATTCTCTGCGAAGATTGCGGCAAGCCGCTCACGGCGTGTTGGTCGAAAAGCCAGACGGGCAAGGTCTATCCCTATTACCTTTGCGCGACGAAGGGATGCGAGAGCTATCGCAAGTCGATCAAGCGCGAAGAGCTGGAGACCGCGTTCGAGGACGTGTTGCAGCGCCTGGAGCCGTCAGAGAGCTTGTTCAAGCTTGTAAAGGCCATGTTCAAGGACGCATGGGATGCGCGCCTTGCACAGGCTTCGCAGAGCGCGAAGACGCTGCGCGCCGGTATCGCCAACATCGAAAAGCAGATCGATGCCCTGCTCGACCGCATTGTCGAATCTGGCAATCAGTCTGTGATCGCTGCTTATGAGAAGCGCGTCTCCAAGCTGGAGCATGAGAAGGTTCTGGCAGAGGAAAAACTCGCCCAAAACGGCAAGCCAAAGCATACCTTTGAGGAGTCGTTCGAACTCGCGATGGCGTTTCTCTCAAGCCCTTGGAATATATGGGCAAACTCCGACATTCTGGGCAAGAAGACAGTGCTCAGACTGGCCTTTTTGGAGCCTATTGCATACTGCCGGAATCAGGGACTTCGAACTCCCACTTTAGCCTTTCCATTCAAGGCTTTAGAGGGGATTTACAGTGGAAAAAGCGAGATGGCGCGCCCGAAAGGATTCGAACCTCTGACCCCCAGATTCGTAGTCTGGTGCTCTATCCAGCTGAGCTACGGGCGCGCAGTGCGATGGGATAAAGAGCCGGGTTCGGCGTCCCATCGCATCGAAGCGGCTTCGTAGTCCGTTGCGGATAGGATTTCAAGCCGTTTCGAGCGGAAAAATAACAGTTAGGCGGCGGCCGGCCTTTTTGCCGATCCCGTAGCTTATCACAAGGCGCCGGAAGCATCGCGGTCGCGGCTGCGACGGACGCGCTCCTGCTCCAGCGACACGGGCGCATCCGGGAGCCTGATTTCGAAATGGGCGCCGATACCGCGATCTTCACGCAGCTCCAGCGTGCCGCCATGAGCGCGGACAAGTTCCTGCGCTATCGCCAGTCCGAGACCGGTGCCGCCAGCCCGCGCCGAGCCCCTGAAGGCGGAGAACAGGTTCTCACGCGCCTTGGCCGGAAGGCCGGGGCCGGTGTCTTCGACGCCGATCAGCGCGGTCGTGCCCATGCGTGCCGCGGTGATCGACAAGCGCTTCACTGTCGCCGGATCGGTGTCGGCGCGCATCGCCTCGACGGAGTTGCGACACAAATTCATCATGACGCGAAACAGTTGTTCGCTGTCGGCATCGAGCTCGAAGTCCTCGGGAATGCTGACCGAGAATTCGATGCCGGAGGCGGGATCGATGCCAAGCAGCTCCTCGACATCGCCGACAATGGGCGCGAGCTTGACCCGACGCCGGCTCGGCGCGGCCTCCCCTGCCCGGCCATAGGAAAGCACGTTTTCAGAATAGGAGACCGCGCGATCGAGCGTGCGCACCAGCTTCGGCGCAAAGCGCTGTACGGCCGGATCGCTGACCGACGACAGCCGATCCGACATCAGTTGCGCGGAGGCCAGAATATTGCGCATGTCATGGTTGATCTTGGAGACGGCAAGGCCGAGATCCGCGAGCCTCTTGCGATTCTTCAGCGTCTCCTGCAACTGGCCCTGCATAGACGCCAGCTCACGTTCGGCGATGCCGAGTTCGTCGTTGCGGCCGGAAGGCACGATGATCGCATTGGGGTCTTCGGGCATCATCCTGAAGGTCAGCATGGCGCCGGTCATCCGCCGGATCGGGCGGATGGCGATCCGGTTGATCGCCAGGAAGACGAGGCTAGCGGTGATCAGCGAGATGATCAGCGAGAGGACGGCGACGTTTCGCGCATAGATCAACATGGCTGCGCGCAACGGCTGGTCTGGCAGGATCAGTTCGATCATGTTGTCGCTGTCGCCGATCGGGCCATAGGCGCGAATATAGCGGTCGCCGCCGAAGAGCAGCGTATCGAAGGTGTCGCGGATCGCGCTGACGGCGCTGAACTCGGCGACATTCACCTCGGAATGGATATCCGGCATCGTGTCGCTCAGCCGGATAAAGCGGGAGCGCTCGCCGAGCTTCAGAGCGATCGCCATCGCCCCGGTGGCCATCAGGACGTCGTCCTGCGCCTTCAGGGGCAGTTCGAGGTCGGCATCGGATGCGATGAGGACGCTGGCGGCGGCGGCCGTGTTCCCCTTACCGGCAAGCCATGTCATCCGGAAATTGGCGACCGACGGGACGAAGATCAGCACTTCCGCGATCATGACGAACAGGATCGTCAGCAGCAGGATCTTAGCGGACAGTCGCCGGCCGGGCCGGAATTCGACCCGTTCGGGAGTTTGCGCTGGACCGGTCTTCGTCATGATCGGCGAAGTCTAGCCGAATGACCTTAAGAAAGCGATCAGCCGCCGCACTACCGGCTTGCGCGCGAGCGGCGCTGAGAAGGAGGTCGCCGCGCGTTTGGTCATTTCCGTCATCGTCGGATAGGGCGGGACAAAAGCGCGCAGATCCGAAACCTTCATCTTCTTGGCCACGGCCAGCGCAAAGATGTTGATCATCTCGCCGGCGCCGGCGCCGACAATGTCCGCGCCAAGAATGCGGCCCTTGCGATCGGTGATCAGCTTGACCATTCCGTCCGTCTTGCGCTCGGCCTGGGCGCGATCGTTTTCTGCATATGGCCAGCGCAGGACGCGAATGATGCGATGGCGCTTGCGGGCTGCATTTTCATCGAGGCCGACATGGGCGAGTTCGGGATCCGTGTAGGTTACCCAGGGGATGATGTCGCGATTCTCCTTGCCGGGAACGCGAAACAGGATCGACTGGACGACGAGCGCCCCATGATAGCCGGCGACATGGGTGAATTGCAGACCGCCGGCGACGTCGCCGATTGCGTAGATTTTCCGGTTCGATGTCAGCAGGGCGCGATTGACCTTGATGCCCTTTTTATCGTGCTTCACGCCGGCCTTGCCGAGGTCGAGCCGGTCCAGGTTGGGCTTGCGGCCGGTGGCGACGAGGATGTGCGAGCCCGTTACCTCGGCTTCGCCCCCCTCGGTCTCGTAGCGGACAATAAACCCGGAGCCTTCGCCGCGCGACACGCCGGCGACCTTGGCCTCTTCATGGATAGATATCCCCTCGCCGCGAAGCCGGTCGAGCACCAGGGCGGTCAGTTCCGGGTCATCCTTGCCGAGCGCCCTCTGGCCCTCGATCACCGCTACTTTCGAGCCTAGGCGGCGATGCGCCTGCGCCATCTCCATGCCTATGGGCCCGCCGCCGATGACAATCAGGTGGTCCGGCCTCTTTTCGTTTTCGAAGATCGTTTCGTTGGTGAAATAGGGAACCTCGCCGAGGCCGGGGATCGGCGGCACGAAGGGTGACGAGCCGGTCGCGATTACGAAGCGGCGCGGCTTGATGACAAAATCGCCCGCCGCAAGCGTCTCGCGATCGAGAAAGCGGCCGTATTCCTGGATCACGCGGACGCCCATCGCCGTGAACCGCTCGACGGAATCATTCGGTGCGATGGCCGCGATCACCGAGCGAACATGCTCGATGACGCCCGGAAAATCGACATTCGGCTCGACCGATTCAATGCCGAAGGTTTCGGCATGACGCATCGTGGCCGCCGTTTTGCCCGCGGCGAGCAGCGCTTTGGAGGGTACACAGCCATAGTTGAGGCAATCGCCCCCCATCTTGCCGCCTTCCACCAGAACGACCGGTACGCCGAAAGCAGCGGCGGCAGCGGCAACGGTCAGTCCGCCCGAACCACCGCCAATAACGCAGATATCGGGTTTCAACTCTTCAGGCATGGAAATCTCCAGTCGGGGCGGCCAATCGGTGACGAGAAACAGTCTTAAGCGCGCCCGGCGCGAAAACGTTTGATTACCGGCGGAATGGCAGCGACCACCGCCAGCGCGAGGAAGGCCAAGGTGATCTCGGTCGTCACAAGATCGGACACACCGACATCCTCGCCCGCCTCTTTGGCGGCAAGAAGGACGCTGTCGATACCCTGACCCAAATAGGCATAGGCAAAGGTGCCCGGAAGAATGCCGAGAAACGAGGCCGAAACATAGGTTCGCAGCGACACGTTGAACAAGGCCGGCGCGATATTCATCACGAAGAAGGGGAAAATCGGGGCTAGGCGCAAGACCAGGAGGTAGGAGAAGGCGTCTTCCTCAAAGCCGTCGGCAAGGCGCTTAACGCGGCCGCCGACACGTTCGCGCAGAAAATCACCAAAGGCGCTGCGCGCGGCCAGGAAAATCACCGTGGCGCCGGCTGTCGCCGCGAAAGCGACCACGACGCCGCCAACCAGCCAGCCGAAAAGAAAACCGGCGAAGATGGTCAGGATCGACGCGGCCGGAAAGGAAAAGGCGACCGCCAAAGCATAGGTGACGGCGAAGCCGATGACTGACAGGGCGTAGTTGGCTTCGACGAAGCCCATCAGCATTTCGCGACGTTCGGCGAGGAAGGAAAGCGAGAAAAAGCGCTGCCAGCCCATCGCATAGGCAAAGGCCAGCCCGGCGAGAATGACCGCGATCGGGACGAAACGCTTCCACGCACCGGGGCGGCCGGCTGGCGATTCAGTTTCTGCCATGTCTATCGTCTCGTCTGTCACGCTTAAGATCCTCTTACCCGGAAACGCGCCGACGGGCACATCCGAGACCCGCATTTGGCGCTCCTGACGGTAAAGAACAATTCACAAACCATTGATGCCGGAGAGCGTGATCCCGGGCGGTTTTCGGCTCACGGAGGCGTGATGGCGCGGAACGCCCACGAGACAACGCCTCGGGCATTGACTTAGCGCGCAGTTTGAAGGATAAGCCCGCAACGCTCGGGCGCGTCTCCGGCGGCGTATTGATGTTGCGCTTCGCCATGTGAGATCAGCTTCCCAACACGACAATTCAGACTAGGGCCGCCTTTACGGCGGAAAGTACGATGAAACGCACCTACCAGCCTTCCAAACTGGTCCGCAAGCGCCGCCATGGTTTCCGTTCGCGTATGGCGACGGTCGGTGGACGCAAAGTGCTCGCTGCACGCCGCGCCCGCGGTCGCAAGCGCCTTTCGGCCTGATCCCGCCTAAAGACGCGAAGATGCACGACCCGGCCCCGTATGCCGGCTCGGATGATATTCGCGCGCGCAAACCCTATGGCGTTTTGCGTAAACGCTCCGAATTTCTTGCAGTGCGCCGTGGAACGAAGGTCCGCGGCGCTTTTGTGCTTGTCGAGGCGGTCGAACGCGAGGACAAGAACGAACCGCGACTGGGCCTGACCGTTTCGAAGAAGAACGGCAACGCGGTCAAACGCAACCGGATCAAGCGGCGTCTGCGCGAAGCGGTGCGGCTGAGAGGCGCGGGTGACATGGCGGTTGGAAATGACTATGTGATCGTTTCAACGCCCAAGGCGCTCGACGCGCCTTTCCAGGACCTTTGCTCGGATGTCGCATCGGCATTCGCAAAGGCAAACAAGAAACTCCTCCGCCGCCCAGACGGCGCGCAAGACGACCGGAAATCGCACGATGGAAAATAACCGCAACCTGTTCATCACGATCATCCTCTCGGTGGTGATCCTGGCGGCATGGCAGATTTTCTACATCGGTCCGAAGATCGAGGCCGAAAAGCAGGCGCAACTGGAAATCCAGGCGCAGCAGGAAACGACGACCGAACCGTCGGCGACGACCTCGGAAAACACATCGCTGCCGCAGGCCACCGCAGGCAGCGGTGCGGTCGCGCCGAGCGAGGCGGCAAGCAGCGAAGCCCAGCCGGAAGCGGGCCGTGTCGCCATCGATACTCCGACCCTTACGGGTTCGATCAATCTGCGCGGTGCACGCTTCGACGATCTGAAGCTCAAGGACTATCGCGTCACGATCGCCAAGGATTCCGACATCGTCACCCTGCTCAAGCCGTCCAGCGACGTCGACGGCTATATCGGCGAATTCGGTTATCTCGGCGTTGACGGCGCACCGGCGTCCGACGCGGTCTGGCAGGCGCCCGAAGGGGCGACGCTCACGCCGTCCTCGCCTGTCGAACTGACCTATACCGCACCCAATGGCATCGTCTTCACGCGGACTATTTCGATCGACGACAACTACATGTTCCAGATCGATGATGCAGTGACGAACAATTCCGGCGGAGCTGTTGCGCTGCAGGAATATGGCCGCGTCACACGCTATTCCAAGCCCGCCAAGCCGCCGATCTATGTGTTGCATGAAGGCCTGATCGGCGTGACCGGTGAAGACGGGCTGACCGAGATCAAATACAACAAGATCGAGGACGACGGCATGGTCGCGGTTGGCAAGTCGACCGATGGCTGGCTTGGCATCACCGACAAGTACTGGGCGACCGCGATGGTCCCGACCGGGGGAGAAACCTTTCAGCCGCGCTATTCGTATTTCTCCGAGGGCCGCCCGCGCTACCAGTCTGATTTCCTTAAAGACCCGGTGACGATCAATGCGGGCGAGACCGTCCAGTTCGACAATCTGTTTTTTGCCGGGGCCAAGATTTCGAGCCTGCTCGATGCCTACAAGGAAACCTATGACATCCGCTTGTTCGAGAAGCTGATCGACTGGGGCTGGTTCTTCTTCATCACCCGGCCGATGTTCCACCTCATCGACTTCCTCTACAATTTCTTCGGCAATTTCGGCGTGGCGATCCTGGTCACCACCGTTATCGTCAAGGCCGTCTTCTTCCCGCTCGCGAACATGTCCTATGCCTCGATGGCCCGCATGAAAGTCATGCAGCCAAAGATACAGGAGCTGAAGGAGAAGTACGGCGACGACCGCGAGAAGATGCAGAAGGCGATGATGGAGCTCTACAAGACGGAGAAAATCAATCCCGTCGCCGGCTGCTGGCCAATGCTCATCCAGATTCCGGTCTTCTTCGCCCTCTATAAGGTGATTTATATCACCATCGAGATGCGCCACGCGCCGTTCTTCGGCTGGATCCAGGATCTTTCCGCACCGGATCCGACACATGTCTTCAACCTGTTCGGCCTGCTGCCCTACGACCCGTCGGCGATCCCCGTCATCGGAACATTCCTTGCCATCGGGGTTTGGCCGCTGCTCATGGGCATCACCATGTTCCTCCAGATGCGGATGAACCCGGCGCCGCCGGACCCGACACAGGCGATGATCTTCAACTGGATGCCGCTCGTTTTCATGTTCATGCTGGCCAGCTTCCCGGCGGGCCTCGTGATCTACTGGGCGTGGAACAATACCCTATCGATCATTCAGCAAGGCGTGATCATGAAGAAGAATGGCGCCAAGATCGAGCTGTGGGACAATCTGCGAGGGTTGTTCGGCCGAAAGAAAAAGGCCGACGCGACCGAATAGCGCCAGATGCCTTGAACACCGAAAAAGCGGGCCGCCAGGTCCGCTTTTTTGTTATCCGGCGTTCGGTCGAGCGGCAGCGCTCCGTATCTTGCTGAAACTCTTTTGTGACTTGCCTCGTCTTCTCGGTCGGAAGCTGACAACAGAGGAGGTACTTCCAATGAGCAGACAGATCGCCAAAGCACTGTTTCTATCGACTGCGCTGGCTTTTGCCGGTGCATCGACAACCGCGCTCGTGCCCACGACAGCAATCGCACAGGAAACCCCGATGGTTGGCGGTGCGCCGATGTACGCATCCAAGAATATCATCGAGAACGCGGTCAATTCGGCCGATCACACGACGCTGGTCGCTGCGGTGAAAGCCGCCGGGCTGGTCGAGACCCTCTCGGGCGAAGGCCCGTTCACGGTATTCGCTCCGACCAACGCAGCCTTTGAAAAACTGCCGGCTGGCACGGTCGAAACCCTTCTCAAGCCGGAGAACAAGGACCAATTGACCAAGATTCTGACCTGCCACGTCGTCGCGGCGAATGCGATGTCGGATGCTATCATGGGCATGATCGCCGACGACAATGGCGAGCACCCGGTCCAGACTGTTGGCGGTTGCGTCTTCACCGCGAAGATGGACGGCGACAACATCGTCATCGTCGATGGCCAGGGCAACGAGGCTACCGTCACGATTCCGGACGTCGAACAATCGAACGGCGTCATTCACGTCATCGACACCGTACTTTTGCCAGCCGCGGACGAGGGCATGAAGTCTGAAAACGCGATGGACGAAAGCTCGACCGGCGACGGCAAGATGATGAATGATACCGCAATGGCGGACGAAGATACGGTGATGGTTGGCGGCGCACCCATGTATCCGTCCAAGACCATTGTCGAGAACGCGGTGAACTCCAAGGACCACACAACGCTGGTCGCCGCGGTGAAAGCCGCCGGGCTTGTCGAGACCCTCTCGGGCGAAGGCCCGTTTACGGTCTTCGCACCGACCAATGCGGCCTTTGAAAAACTGCCGGCCGGCACGGTCGAGACGCTGCTGAAGCCGGAGAACAAGGATCAACTGACGAAGATCCTGACGGCCCATGTGGTGGCCGGCGATCTGTCGGCGGATGAGTTGCGGCGTCTCGCCCGCAAGCATGGCGGCCGTTACAATTTCAACGCAGTCAGCGGTGACGCACTGACCGCGGTCGTGAAGGGGCGCAGCCTCTACATTTTCGACGAAGCAGGCGGTGCGGGCAAAGTCACGATATCCGACGTCAACCAGTCGAACGGCGTGATTCATGTCGTCGACGATGTCCTGCTGCCGAAGTGAGACGCGATACTGTCAAACCAACGCCATGACCACCGGCTCCCCTCAGGGGAGCCGGTTTTTCATTGCGGGTTTCTGAACAATAGCGTTTCCCGCTTTCATCGTGAAACAGAACACGGTAATTGCGCGGGATGACCCGTGAGCCCCCGATCCAGGACAATACCGAGAGCCTGACTGCCTTTCCGCTGCAATGGGATTTCATCCGCGGCGTGCCCGCCATGAAGTTCCTGCCGCCGGAAGGGCCGCCCGAGGTCGCTTTTGCCGGACGGTCCAATGTCGGTAAATCGTCGCTGATCAACGCAGTCGTCGCCAAGAAGGGCCTGGCACGCACCTCGAACACGCCAGGTCGCACGCAGGAGCTCAATTTCTTCGTGCCGAGCGGTTATGCGGGGTCGGCCGACGACCTGCCGCCCCTCGCCATTGTCGACATGCCGGGCTACGGCTTCGCCCAGGCACCCAAGGCCACCGTCGACAACTGGACGAAGCTGGTCTTCACATATCTCAGGGGACGCGTGACGCTGAAGCGGGTCTATCTGCTGATCGACGCGCGCCATGGCGTCAAGAAGAACGACGAGGAGGTCATGGACCTGCTCGACAAGGCGGCTGTCTCCTATCAGGTGGTGCTGACCAAGATCGACAAGATCAAGGAGGCAGGCGTGCCGCGCGTGCTTGCCGAAACGGCTGATCGCGTCAAAAAAAGACCGGCAGCCTTTCCTGAAGTGCTTACGACCTCGTCGGAAAAGAATGCCGGTATAGAGGAATTGCGGGCGGCAATGATTGTCGCCGCCCAATCCTAGAAATCGTCAGGCGGTTTCGCCCGGCTTGAAGGCCAGCGCCACGCCGTTGATGCAGTGACGCTTGCCGGTCGGCTGGGGGCCGTCATTGAAGACATGGCCGAGATGGCCGCCGCAGCGGCTGCAATGTTCTTCCTTGCGCGGATAGATCAGCTTGAAATCGGTTTTGTAGCCGACGGCATCCGGCAGAGGTTCATAGAAACTCGGCCAGCCAGTGCCGCTGTCGAATTTGGCTTCGGACGAAAAGAGCGGCAGATCGCATGCGGCGCAATGGAAAATGCCTTCGCGCTTCTCGTCATTGAGCGGGCTGGTGAAGGCACGTTCCGTCGCTTCCTTGCGCATGACGGCGAACTGTTCTTCCGTCAGAATCTTGCGCCATTCCTCTTCGCTTTTCATAATCTCGAACTCACCTTCCGAACTGTCTGCCAGAGCATAGACCGATGCGCCGCCAAGAAAAGCCGTCGCGGCGCCAAGGCCCATAAATGTACGTCGTTTCATAGCGGGTTCCTCCTTGGCTTTCCCGTGATATATGCAGGGGAGGCGTAGTTCGCACATCACGGTTCGAAACAATTTCGTGAAGACCCGGCGCCAGCTGAGAGAATTGCTGGCGCCGGTGGACCTTCCGACGGAGTTACGAAGCCGGAAGGAGAACGTGGTCGATGACGTGGATCACGCCGTTCGACTGCTTGACGTCGGCAATGGTCACCTTGGCCTCGTTACCCTGACCGTCCTCGATGACGATGTTGTCGCCATCCATCTTGGCCGTGAACGTGCAGCCGCCGACGGTCTTGACCGGATGCGCGCCGCCATCGTCGGAAATCATGCCCATGATCGCGTCCGACATGGCGTCGGCTGCGACGACATGGCAGGTCAGGATCTTGGTCAGCTGATCCTTGTTCTCAGGCTTGAGCAGGGTTTCCACGGTGCCGTCAGGCAATGCGGCAAATGCCTCATTGGTCGGCGCGAAAACGGTGAACGGGCCTTCCCCGGACAGCGTGTCGACCAGTCCGGCCGCCTTAACAGCGGCAACCAGCGTCGTGTGGTCCTTGGAGTTCACGGCATTTTCAACGATGTTCTTCGATTCATACATCGGCGCGCCGCCAACCATCGGGTTCTCGGCAAGAGCCGGTGCGGAAGCCGCGATGGTCAGGGCGGTCGAGACAGCAATCGTGCGAATAAGATTTCTCATGTCTAACTCCTTTTTTTCTCACGCCGGTGTGGCGTGGATAACCAAGGAGACGAGACGGGGCGAAAAAGAGTTTCAGCCGAGGTCAGATTTTTCTCAGATGGCCCGCCGCGATGATCGGGCCGGTCGGCTTGCCTTCGGGCGCTCCACCCGCGGGCTCCAGCGTGACGGCCAGCGTCAGGGCGTCGTCCGGCAGGCGTGCGATGTCGGATGGGAGCACTGTGCTGGTTGTCCCCTCAGGCGTCACCAGTCCAAGCGAGATCGGGTCGCGGTCGGCAACGATAACCCATAGTTCGTGCGAGCGCCCGGACGGCGGCTCCACACCGCCTGTACGGGTAATGCGGATGTTTCCGTCCGGCGCCTTCACCGCGAGGAAGGTCGCGTCGGAATCCTCGGCGGCCAGCGACGCAACAACGTCCTCGCGCGCCACGCCGGTCCCGATGTCCCTCATCACGAGTGTCCCGGCGAGGATCGCGACCATGGCGAACGAGGCGACCGCCAGGCCGCGCCAGAAGACAAGGCTGGTCCACAGCCCCGCATTGGCTTTCTTGTGCACAGGATCAACCGCAAAGAGCCGATCCTCTATCTTGCCGAATGTATCTGACGGGGGACGTTCCTCGCCAAAAGCCTCGTTCATGCCCGAAAGACGTTCCTCCCAAGCCGCCACGAGCATGGCGAAGGCGCGTTCTTCCTCGATACGCCGCGCAATCCGCGTGCGTTCCGCGTCCGGCAGGACGCCAAGAACATATTCGGCCGCGACAATATCGTCGTCGCGCTCGCCACCTTCATGTTCGTTTACGTCCGTCATGCCTCGAGGCACTCTCTAAGCTTGATCAGGCTACGTCGCAGCCAGGTTCTCATCGTGTTGAGCGGAACCGAATGCCGTTCCGCCAGTTCCTGGTACGAATAGCCGTCCAGATAGGCGGCGCGTACCGAATTTGCCTTTGCCTCTTCCAGCTGCTCTATGCAGCCGTCGAGGCGCGAGCGTTCCGAAGACGCAATCGCCTCGGATTCGGGCGATCGGCCCGGATCGGCGATATCGGCATGTTTGTCGATGTCGCTATGACCTGAGCGGCGGGCGCGAAGGCGATCTATGGCATGGTTGCGGGCGATGGCGACAAGCCACCCCATAGGGCTCGTTCCGCCTCCGGCGAACCGGTCCGCCCGATTCCAGATCTTCACATAAATGTCCTGCAACGCATCTTCGGCTTCCGTCCTGTCCCTCAATATACGAAGGGCGACGGCGAAAAGTTTCGAAGAAGATGCGTTATAGAGGCGTCGGAAGGCTGCGCGGTCATTCAAGGCCGTGCGTGCAATCAGGTCGGCGATGTCAGCAGCGTCGTCGATCACGCCTTCTCCCAAAATCAAAGGGCACAATTGCCCTCTCTAATGCAAAGAGATAGACGAAACCAAACGATTTCAAGTTACTGCCGGACTATGGATTTCATGAGCGACGAAAACGAAACCCAATCCCCACAGAGCGAAGCCCACATTCTCGCACGGGCGCTGCCGTATATGCAGCGCTACGAAGACAAGACGGTAGTGGTGAAATATGGCGGCAACGCCATGGGCGACGCCTCTCTCGGGCAGGCTTTCGCGCAGGATATCGCGCTGTTGAAGCAGTCGGGAGTCAATCCGGTCGTCATTCATGGCGGTGGCCCGCAGATCGGCGCGATGCTCAAGAAGATGGGCATCGAATCGAAATTCGAGGGCGGGTTGCGGGTGACGGACCGCGCCACGGTCGAGATCGTCGAGATGGTGCTTGCCGGCTCGATCAACAAGGAAATCGTCGCGATGATCAACGCGGCGGGAGAATGGGCGATCGGCCTGTGCGGCAAGGACGGCAACATGGTGTTCGCCGAAAAAGCCCGCAAGACGATGACCGACCCGGACAGCAATATCGAGCGCATCCTCGATCTGGGCTTCGTCGGCGAACCGGTCGAGGTGGACCGCACCCTTCTCGATCTGCTGGCGCGATCGGAGATGATCCCGGTGATCGCGCCGGTCGCGCCGGGACGTGATGGCCACACCTACAACATCAATGCAGACACATTCGCCGGCGCGATCGCGGGCTCGCTGGCGGCGTCACGCCTGCTCTTCCTCACTGACGTACCCGGCGTGCTCGACAAGAATGGCGAGCTGATCAAGCAGCTGACGATCTCCGAGGCCAAGGCGCTGATCAAGGACGGCACGATCTCCGGCGGCATGATCCCGAAGGTCGAGACCTGCATCGAGGCGCTGCAACGCGGCGTCAAGGGCGTCGTGATCGTCAACGGCAAGGTTGCCCATGCCGTGCTTCTGGAGCTCTTCACCGAGCACGGCGCCGGCACCCTGATCGTCCACGACAAGGCTTAAGCGGACCGATCACTCCACGGCGGGCTGAGGCGCTGCCTGCTGCCCGCCCTGTTTCGCGGCCTCCGGACGCGGGAGCAGCCTCACCATGACCGCGATGAGAACGAAGCCGACGGTGTTGAAGTAGAGCGCGCGCACCAGCCCTTCGCCATAGGCCGCATGGGTCGGCAGGCCGGATTGCATACCGAGGGCGAGTTTCGAGAAGAAAAGCTGCCCCATCAAGGCGACGCCCAGCGCGCCGCCCACCTGCTGGAACGATTGCAGGGCGCCGGATCCCGATCCGGCATCGCGCGGCGGCACATTCGACAGGACGGTCTGGAACATCGGCGCTATCGCAACGCCAAGCCCCAGGCCACCGGCAAGCAGGGGCACAGCGAACACCAGACGGTTGAGCGGGGGCTCGACGCCTGCGACCACGAAATGGAGCCAGACCATGGCGCCTGCGAGGAACAATGCGCCGGCTGTGATGCGGCGGCGCGGCCAGCGCATGCCGAGACGGCCAGAAACCAGCGACGCGCAGAGAACCCCAATCGAAAATGGCATGGTGGTGAGGCCAGACTGCAAGGGCGTCAAGCCGTTACCATTCTGGAGGTAGAGCGCGAGGACGAGGAAAAAGCCCGGGATCCCGGCGAAGAGGATCGTCGTCATGGCAGTCCCGATCAGGAAGTTGCGGTTGGCCAGCAACGCGAAGGGCAACAGTTGCGGTCCTCCGAGGCCCTGCTGACGGCGCTGCCAGAACACGAAGATAGCTGCAGCCGGAAGCGACGCCGCCATCATGACGAATGTCCAGACCGGCCAGCCGAGTTCACGTCCCTCGATCAGCGGGAAGATCAGCAGCATGACGGTGATACTCGCGAGCAGGATCCCGAGACAATCATTTTTCATTTCGGTCAAGCCCGGCATGCGGGGGATGAAGCGCAGCGCCCCTGCCACCGCGATGGCGCCGACGGGAATGTTGACCAGAAAGATCGGGCGCCATTCCAGACCCCAGATGTCCAGGTCGATCAGGAAACCTCCAAGAACCGGACCGGTTACCGAGGCGAGGCCTGCGGTCAGGCCGAACAGCGAAAAGGCCATTGCGCGCTCGCGCGGGGGAAACAGGACTTGCGCGATGGCGAGCGTCTGCGGCACCATCATCGCGCCGCCAACCCCCTGCAGGAGGCGTGCTGAAATCAGGAACGGCATGGACGTCGCAAGGCCGCAAAAGAGCGATCCGAGCGTGAAGACGCCGACACCCGCCATGAACATGCGAGGACGACCGATGATGTCTCCGAGACGGCCCAGCGGCAAAAGTCCGAGGGCGAAGACAAGGATATAGGCCGCGACAACCCATTCGATCTGGCTGCTCGTCGCATTGAAGGCCTTCTGCAGGCTCGGCATGGCGACGTTGACGATCGTCACGTCGATCAGGTTCATGAATTGCGCCATCAGAAGGACGAACATCGCGATCCAGCGATCGGGGCGCAGGTCTTCGGGCTGTGAAACCTGATCGGTCATGGTCATCTGCTTTCAAAAGAAACACTTGGCCCGGACCGCCGCGCGACGGCGGTCCGTCTGAGAATATCCGTGGGCCGGGTCCGGCCTCGCGACTCGACAATCTAGTATCAGAAAACCGTCAGCCAAGAACCAGCACCAGAATGCCCGTGACAATCAGCACGCAGCCGGCGATCTCCAGCCGATTGATATGCTCGCGGAAAATGAAGACGCTCGTCGAAAAGGCGAAGATCATCTCGATCTGTGCGAGCGCCTTGACGACCGCCGCCTGCTGCAGGGTCATGGCGGCGAACCAACCGAAGGACGCCGTCGCGCCCACCAGTCCGACAAGTGCCGAAATCTTCCATGCGGCGCGGATACGTACCAGCCCCTCGCGGTCGCGCCAGGCCATCCAGGCCAGCATGACCACCGTCTGTAGCGCGATCGCCCAGAGAAGCGTCGTCGCCGCCTGCACCGCGAAATTGGGATAGCCGAGCGACAGCGACGCCGCCCGATAGGAGACGGCAGAGACGCCGAACAATGTGCCCGATAGCAGGCCGATCCCGGCGGTGCGGGTAAAGACCGACGTCACCAGCGCAGCCGGCGAGAAGGCGCTGCGCGCGACCGAAATCAGCATCACGCCGAAGACGGATATGGCGATCGCGATCAGCGTCAACGGACCGACCGTCTCGCCCAGAAAGATCAGACCGAACAACGCCGCCTGCGCCGGTTCCGTGCGCGAATAGGCGGTGCCTACCGTGAAATTGCGGAAGGAAAAGAGGTGAAGCAAAAGGAAGGTCGCGGCTATCTGTCCGAGCGCTCCCAGGCTGACCCATGCGAGGAAAACCGGCGACGGTGCGGGTATCGGCGCGCCAGAATAGGCCGTCATGCCGAAGAGATAAAGCGCCGCGAAAGGCAAACCGAAACCGAAACGCACGAAGGTTGCGCCAGTGGTGCCCATATGAGCTTTCAGATGCCGCTGCAGCGATGAACGGATGTTCTGCAGAAAGGCCGCAGCAATGGTGATGACGATCCAGAGTTCCATGCGATATCCCCCTTGGGGCTCGCCCGCCACGGCGGCGGACATTTTCCGGTCCATCGCGCCACGGCGCAGCAGTTATACGGGATGTTCAAAATCGGCCGGCGAACCGCGGCCTCTCGCACAGTCTCAGGAATGCCGGCTCAGTCTGGCACCGGAAAATGCACCGAAGAATCGTGCCGGCAGGCGCTTGTGATCCTGCAGGATGACGGCATCGAATGCACAGCTTTCGGTGATTGCGAACATGATCACCGGGATTTAACACCGATTTTGCGAATGCGCCAATCCTCTCGCGGGCGCCGCAACAAAGTGCAATGACTTCGGGGGCAATTCGTGCTTTAGCGAAGGCATGACCAGTAGCGCCATCGCCGCCGATTTCACCCATGTCAGGGAGTGGGTGTTCGACCTCGACAACACGCTCTATCCGCATCACTCGAACCTGTTCGCGCAGATCGACGTGAAGATGACGGCCTATGTCTCGGAACTGCTGCAATTGCCGAGTGACGAAGCTCGGAAAGTGCAGAAGGATTTCTATCAGCGTTACGGAACGACGCTTCAGGGCCTGATGGCAAACCATGATGTCGACCCGGATGATTTCCTCGAGAAGGTTCACGATATCGACTATTCGTGGATCGACCCGGATCCGCGTCTCGGGGACGCGATCAAGGCGCTGCCGGGCCGCAAGTTTATCTTCACCAATGGCGATCGCGGCCACGCCGAACGCGCGGCGCGTCAGCTCGGCGTGCTCGACCATTTTGACGATATCTTCGATGTCGTGGCGGCAGACCTGGTGCCGAAGCCGGCGGCGGAGACCTATGACAAGTTTCGGGCGCTGCACCGAGTCGACTGCAAACGCGCGGCGATGTTCGAGGATCTGGCCCGTAACCTGACCATTCCGAAGTCGCTCGGCATGCGCACGGTCCTGATCGTACCCAACAATTTCAAACCGACTTTCTCGGAGATCTGGGAGCAGGACGGAGCTGACGATCACATCGATCACGTCACCGACGACCTCGCCGGGTTTCTCAACAGCGTCACCGGAAAGCCCGCTTGACGATACGTTTCACGTCGCTGGAAGAGCGGATCGATCACGCGGCACACCGCGTGCTCGACCGTTTACCGGCGTCAGGGATATCGGGATCCCTGATCGAATTCATCGTTTTTGGCCTGAAACAGGCCTGGGCCTGCCTGTTCGGCGGCATCATGCTGTTTCTGATCATGGCAACCCGGGTCGCATGGCCCGACGATGCATGGCTTGCCCGCTATGATTTCGTATTCCTCTGCGCGCTGGCCGTGCAGATCGCGATGCTCGCCTTCAAGCTGGAAACGGTTGGCGAAGCGAAGGCAATCTTCCTGTTTCACCTCGTCGGAACCGGGATGGAATTGTTCAAGACAGCCGCCGGCTCCTGGGTCTATCCCGAAGAGGCCTTTTTCAGGATCGGCGGCGTGCCGCTTTTCTCGGGTTTCATGTACGCGTCCGTGGGCTCGTATCTGGCCCGTGTCAGCCGCATCTTCGACTTTCGTTTTTCGGGATATCCGCCGTTCTGGACCACGGTCGTCATCGCTGTCGCGATCTACATCAATTTCTTCAGCCATCATTACATCGTCGACCTGCGCTACGGGATCTTCGCGGTCACCGCGGTGCTGTTCGCGCGCACATGGGTTCATTATCGCGTTTTCCGCTTCCGCCACAGGATGCCTCTCCTTCTCGGCTGGTTCCTCGTGACGCTGTTCATATGGTTCGCCGAGAACATCGCCACATGGTCACATGCCTGGCTCTATCCCGCACAGCAGGGCGGCTGGACGCCGGTATCGACCGCCAAGATCGGCTCGTGGGATTTGCTGATGATCATCTCTTTCGTACTCGTAACACTCGTCCATCGGCCGAAAGCGATGGCTAGCGAAAGCACAAGATGATTTGACTCCCGGCCCGTTTGGCCACACGCTTATTGCTTGTCGACAGGGCTCTGGGGAGGGTTGGACATGAAGTCATTGATCGGGAAGGCCATTATCGCGGCCGTCGCGCTCGTGTGTACGGCGGCGCTCGCCAAGAACGCCCATGCCGCCTGTGCGGCCGCGGAAGGCAGCGGCACCGGTTACAACACCGCCCATGCGAGCCAGCTGGCGCAGTTCGACGCCATGCGCAAGATGCCCGGTGCGGCAGTCCGACAGGCACAATATTCCCAGCCCGCCTGCTATTATCTCGACAATCAGAACGCCGCGGTCGATCTCGTGCGCTGCACGGTGACGGCGTCGTGGTGCACGACACCGCCGCTGCCGCAGCCGCCGGGGACGACGGTCGGCTTGCCGCAGCCGACACTCCCCCCAAACAGCGGCGGGCGGGCCTGCAGCCAGTTGCAGGCAAGTGCGACAGCTCCATCGCTGTCGCAAGCGCGCACCACCGTCTACCGCTCGATGCGGCGGGCATTGTCATCCCGCGGCACGCCAGCGGGCGCACCGGGCGTGATCGTGCGTGAGCCGGCCTGTCTCTATCAGGAAAACCGGAACGCCCGCGTCGACCTCGTCACCTGCAAGATGACGGCTGTAGCCTGCCGCTGACCGGAAACAATTCCCCTAGGAAAACTTACGGATTCGTAATTTGATTACAGATGTTTAACTAACACATTCCATAAATTACATATATTGAGAGACATCACTCAATGAAGGGGAAATCCTATGTCTCTCACCCGCATGGCCGTCCTGGCCGCAATGACCGCAACTCTGATGTCAACCGCCGCTCGCGCGGAGACGTTCACCGAGCACTTCATGTCCAATTGGGATCTTGATTCCAACGGCGCCGTGACACTGGAGGAAGTTCGCGAACGCCGGGACAGCGTCTTCTCGGCCTTCGACGCCAACGAGGATGGTTATCTCGATGCCGAAGAACGCGGCGCGATGTCGGAAATGCGCGACACCGAGCATGCATCCATGGCCGAAGAAGGCATTGAGCGGCCGCGCGGAATGGGTCACGGCCAAGGTAATGGAATGGGAGCCGGCATGGGTCGCGGAATGCAAGGTCATGGCAATGGCCAGGGCATGCAAGGCCGCGGCATGGGCGGACAGGGGAATGGCGGGCAGTTCCGCATGAACGCGGAAGCCGGCATGCATGACGGACGGATGCTCGATACAAACGGCGACGGCAAGATCGGCCACGATGAATTCGTCGACATGTCGGAGCGCTGGCTTGCCCGGCTCGACGTCAATGGCGACGGTCAGATCTCCGAACAGGATTTCCGATAAGCTTCACTGATATGCCGCGCGATCAATAGACGCGCGGCGCCCTTCTGGCCCTCTCGGCGAGTTGCGCCAGACTTTCCCGGCCCGGGGCGTTCTGTCCCGGCTTCCCGGCACCGTAGCCCGACGACAAGAGATATTCCTCGAAACTCTTCGGCCGCTTGTCGGCATGCGCCACCGGCCGGTCCTTTTCCTGCTGGCGGATGATCACATCGTCCAGGCTCACCTGTCCCGCAAAACTGCCCATCTTCGCTCTCCATCGAATCGCCATGAATCGATAATGCGCGAATGTGACGGCAGGTTCCGTACGTCAAATGCCGTAGAAGTTCTGCACAAGTTCCCACGCTTCTTCGCCGCTATCGACCGGATCGATCAGCGCCGCGTCGCCCGGCGAGATCGTGCCCTGCTCGGCGAGGAATTCGAGATCGATCGCCTTCGACCAGAAATCCTTGCCGAACAGCAAAACCGGCACCCGCTCCATGCGGCCAGTCTGGATCAGGGTCAGCGATTCGAACAATTCGTCCATCGTGCCGAAGCCGCCCGGGAAGACGGCGATGACGCGGGCGCGCATAAGGAAGTGCATTTTGCGGATCGCGAAATAATGGAAATTGAAGCATAGTTCGGGGGTTACATATTCATTCGGTGCCTGCTCATGCGGCAGGACAATATTGAGGCCGATCGATTTGGCGCCGACATCGGCCGCGCCGCGGTTGCCTGCCTCCATGACGCCCGGCCCGCCGCCGGTCACGACGACAAATTCCTCGCCGCCGGTCGCCTTGGAGTGCTGCGCGCAGAGCCGCGCGAAGGCGCGGGCCTCGTCATAATAGCGCGCATTCTCCTCGAGATTGCGGCGCTGGGTTTCGTTCTTGGCCGCCCAGGCTATGCCACCCGGCTCGGGAATGCGAGCGCCGCCGAAGAGCACCGCGGTCGATTTGATGCCGTGTTCCTGAAGCATGAGTTCAGGCTTCAGGAGTTCGAGCTGCAGGCGGACCGGCCGCAACTCCTCCCGGCACATGAAATCCGTGTCGTCATAGGCGAGGCGATAGGCCGGGGCTCGCGTCTGCGGCGTGCCGGGCACGGCCCTTGCGCGGTTCCTGTCCTGGCCGGACGGGATCAGCGGATCCCAGACGTCACGATTTCTTTTTGCGTTCATTCAACTTCCCCAGTGTTCTCGTCCCGTTTATTGGGCGCAACGAATGGCCGCGATCCTCCAGCGACATTGCGCCGTCGCACCTCCGCATTGACCACCGCCGCAGCATTCGCGTAGGTACCCGGCGTTATTTACGGCGCTCGCCGCGTCATTCTACCCGCCGACAAGGAAACAATTCATGACCGCCCACGATCTCGCGACGCTGGAAACCACCATTGAGTCCGCCTTCGAGGCACGCGACGGCATTTCGACCGACACGCGCGGAGAAATCCGCGACGCCGTGGAGGAGTCGCTTAACCTGCTGGACAGCGGCAAGGCGCGTGTCGCCGAGCGTCAGGCCGACGGGACATGGAAGGTCAACCAGTGGCTGAAGAAGGCCGTGCTCTTGTCTTTCCGTCTCAATCCGATGGAAGTGATCTCCGGCGGACCGGGAAACAGCGGCTGGTGGGACAAGGTTCCGTCCAAGTTCGACGGCTGGAATGCGCAACATTTCGAGAATGCGGGCTTCCGCGCCGTGCCGAATTGCATCGTGCGCCGTTCGGCTTTTGTCGCCAAGGGTGTCGTGCTGATGCCGTCCTTCGTCAATCTCGGCGCCTATGTCGACGAGGGAACGATGGTCGACACATGGGCGACCGTGGGCTCCTGCGCCCAGATCGGCAAGGGTGTGCATCTGTCCGGCGGCGTCGGCATCGGCGGCGTGCTGGAGCCGATGCAGGCCGGCCCGACCATCATCGAGGACAACTGCTTTATCGGCGCGCGTTCGGAGGTGGTCGAGGGTTGTATCGTGCGCGAGGGTTCCGTGCTCGGTATGGGCGTTTATATCGGCAAGTCGACCAAGATCGTGGACCGCGCCACCGGCGAGATCAGCTACGGCGAAATTCCGCCCTACTCCGTCGTCGTTGCCGGCACCCTTCCGGCAGCCAAGCCGATGGGCAATGGCGCAACCGGACCTGGCCTCTACTGTGCCGTGATTGTCAAGCGCGTCGACGAGAAGACCCGCTCCAAGACCGGCATCAACGAATTGCTGCGCGACTGAGCGCATGACCGGCGCGCCGGATCATCCGCTGACGGTTCGTTGGGTCTTGTTCGGCTTTCGCGGCCGTATCGGGCGCAAGAGCTTCTGGCTGGCGGCTTTGCTGATGATCCTCATCCAGGCCGCGACCATCGCACAGGTCGTTTCCATTCCGGAAGAGAGCCCCGCCTTCGTGCTTTGGGGCTTCGTCATCCTTGCGGTCTGGATCGCGTCGGCCTGGGCCGCATTCGCGTTGGCATTCAAACGTCTGCACGATATCGGCCTGCCCGGAATTCTCGCCTTCGGCCTGTTGATCCCGGCGGTTTCGATCATCGCTTTTCTGCTGTTGGCTTTCCTGCCGGGAAGCCCGGATACCAACAGGCATGGCCCGCCGCCCTTTCCGCGCGCCTGATCACCATCCGTTAAAGCAAAACGTGTAAGATGCGTGCATGGCTTATCGGACGCTCGACAAGGACCGGATCGCCGCGACCGCCGCCCTGCTGGAACGGCGGATCGGCGAGCGCTTTCCCGATTCGAGCCTGCGCAAGGTTGCGAAGGAGGTCGTGGAGCTTGCCGGAGATATCGGCCGGCAGACAGCCGATCTCGAGAAGCCTATCCTTTGGCTGCGCGGCCTGACCATCCTCACGATTGTCGCCGCAGCATCGATTTTCGCGCTGGTCGGCACGGTGCTTTCCTTCGACCGGATCTCGACGGGCGCCTTCGATTTCGTACAAGGGCTGGAAGCCTTTCTGAACACTGCAGTGTTCGCCGGCGTCGGCTTCTGGACGCTCGTCACGCTCGAGGAGCGGTTCAAGCGCAAGCGGGCATTGGACGGCTTGCATGCGCTGCGCTCAGTGATCCACATCATCGACATGCACCAGCTGACCAAGGATCCTGCTGTCCTCCTGCAGGGCTTCATACCCACGCCGAGTTCGCCGGCACGCCGTCTCTCCCCGCCGGAGCTGACACGCTATCTCGACTACTGTTCAGAGATGCTGTCGATCACCGGCAAGCTGGCCGCCCTCTATGCACAGGCGCTCAATGACGACGTCGTGGTCAATGCGGTCAACGACATCGAAAATCTGGGCACCAATCTCTCGCGCAAGATCTGGCAGAAGATCATGCTGGTCGGCGAAGAAAGGATCCGCCCCGCCGCCTGAGGCGACAGGCGCGAACTTCTGTCAGATTGACGCTGCCGCCGGGCGCCGATACAGCAACCGCCATGATGCCCCACGCCGTTGACCCCCTCGCCAATCTGCAAACGCTCATACGCTGCCCCTCGGTGACTCCCGATGACGCCGGTGCTCTTTTCGCGCTGGAGCAAATGCTCGCGCCCATGGGCTTTGCGGTCGACCGCATGACATTCGCCGAACACGGCACGCCGGATGTGGAAAACCTCTATGCAAGGCTCGGCGAGGACGGCCCGCATCTGATGTTCGCGGGTCACACGGATGTCGTGCCGGTGGGCGACGAGGCGGCATGGTCGCACCCCCCCTTCGCCGCAGAGGTCAGTGACGGCATTCTCTACGGGCGCGGCGCGGTCGACATGAAGGGCGGCGTCGCCTGTTTCGTCGCGGCCGTGGCGCGCTACATAACCAAGAATGGCCCGCCGCCCGGCTCGATATCCTTCCTGATCACCGGCGACGAGGAAGGTCCCGCGATCAACGGCACCGCGAAGCTACTGCAATGGGCGGCCGACGAGGGCGAGCGCTGGGACGCCTGCATCCTCGGCGAGCCGACCAATCCCGATACGCTCGGCGACATGGTCAAAATCGGACGGCGTGGCTCGCTTTCCGGAACGCTCACCGTCATCGGCACTCAGGGCCACGTCGCTTATCCACATCTGGCCGAAAATCCGCTGCGCGGCATGGCGCAACTCGCCGAGGCGCTGCTCGATCCGCCGCTCGACGCCGGCACGGAGAATTTCCAGCCCTCCAATCTCGAAATCACAACGATCGACACGGGCAACCCGGCCACGAATGTTATCCCGGCCAAGGTGAGCGCGGGTTTCAACATCCGATTTAACGACACCTGGACAGTCGAAACGCTCGAGGCGGAGATTGAAGATCGGCTGGCGCGCGCCGCAGCATCGGATCGACTGCGGCCCGGCAAGGACAGCCAGATACGTTACGAGCTGGACTGGAAGAGGCCACCGAGCCCGGTGTTCCTGACTCGCGACGAAGCACTGGTTGGCGCCGTGACATCGGCGATCGAAACCGTCACCGGCCACGCGCCAGAGATCTCGACCTCCGGCGGCACATCCGATGCCCGTTTCATCAAGGATTATTGCCCGGTGATCGAGTTCGGCCTTGTCGGCAAAACGATGCACATGGTCGACGAATGCGTGGCCGTGCCGGATCTCGAACTGCTCACCGACATCTATGAACGCATGATCTCAGACTGGTTCGCGGGCCGGGCATGAATTTCCTCGACTATGCGCTGCACCATTTGAGCTGTATCCTTCGCGTCCTCAGGGGAGATGTGGCCGCGCTTGGCGACATGGACATTTCAGCGGATGGCTTCTGGCGTTCCTTCGAGGCGTTTCCCGCTGCGCTGCCCGCGCTGTTTTTCGCATGGGTCGTCGAGGCGCGGCAATTGCAGGCGCATGGCGTCTACGGGTCGATCTCCTCGATGATCGTCCGCATGGCGATGCTCGAGATCGTCTTTTGGATCCTGCCGGTCATCGTGCTGGCATTCGTTCTGCGGGCGATGCGCATGACGCGGCGGTTCACGCATCTGATCGTCGCCAGAAACTGGCTGTCGGCGCTGGTCAGCTATCTGTTCGTCGTCATCCCGCTCAGCGAACTCGTCGCCGGCGGCGGACAAGAAAACGCCCTCTCGGGCTGGCTGACCCTGGGCGCCATCATGCTGATGCTCTGGTTTTCCGTGCGCGTCACGCGTATCGCCCTCAACGTCCAGGTGATGACGGCGATCGGCTTTGTCGCGGTCGAAACGACCCTTACCTACCCGCTCGCCTTTTTCGCCTATGGGGCGGTGGGGTTGTATCCAGCGGTGTAAAGGCGACGTCGTAATCCACTTTCGCCAGATAGAGGCCGTGCGGCGGGGCCAGAGCGCCGCAGCGCTGGTGATCGCGCGCTTCCAGAACTTCTTTCACTTCATCCTTCGTCCAACGATCCTCACCGACCAGTTTCAGCGTGCCGACGATGGACCGCACCTGGTTGTGAAGGAACGACCGCGCCGAAAGCCGAACCTCGACCAGTTCGCCAGATCGCGAGAACTCGATCACGTCGAGCGTCTTGACCGGCGATTTCGACTGGCACTGGGCGGCGCGGAACGTGGTGAAATCATGCGTGCCGAGCAGGAGCTTGGCGGCGTCCTGCATGGCGGCGATGTCGAGCGGGCGTCTCACCCACCAAGCGCGCTCGCGTTCAAGCGGGATCGGCGTGTGGCGGTTGAGGATGCGGTAGAGATAATGCCGATTCCTCGCCGAGAAGCGCGCGTGGAACTCCTCGTCCATCTTCTCAGCATCCAGGATCGATACACATTCCTCGGCCATGATGAGATGCGCGTTCATCGCCTCCATGACACGAAACGCGTCCCAGTCACGGGTCAGGTCTACATGGCAGACCTGGCCGATCGCGTGGACGCCGGTGTCGGTGCGCCCCGCGACATGGACCGTCACGTCCTCATGGGCGAATTTCCGGATCGCCTTTTCCATGGCTTCCTGCACCGCGTAGCCATTGGTCTGGCGCTGGAAACCGACATAGGGCGTGCCGTCATATTCGACGGTCAGGCGATAACGGGGCATGGGGCTGCTCAACTCTCAATTCGGGACGGCTTCTAGAGCGCCGGCGTCAAGGCGTCCAGTTTCGCTAACGCGGCATCCGATCTGATTGGAACAATCAGATCGGTAAACTTGCTGCGCCGGCTTTACTTGTGGACCGAAAAACTGTCCGATCACGATTCATCTTGATCGGAAACGGTCTAGCGGACGCCATCGATTGACGCCCCCCGGAGAAAATCGGCCGCGTTGAGCGTCCTGCCGCCGGCCTTTTGCAAGGTCACGAGTTCGACCGCTCCGTCGCCACAGGCAACAGACATGCTAATGCCTGAAATCGCGAGCGTTCCGGCCTCGCCGACAGACGCATCGCCAAGGCGGCTGCGCAGCAGCTTGACGCGCTCCCATTTGCCGCCGAATTGCATCTCGCACCACGCACCCGGAAAGGGCGACAGGCCGCGAATGTGGTTGTGGACGTCCGTCGCGGGACGCGACCAGTCGACCCTGGTCTCGGCCTTGTCGATCTTCGAGGCGTAGAGGACACCCTCTTCCGGCTGTGTCATCAGGGTGAGGCTTCCCCGTTCCAGCGTGGACATGGCGCGCACCATCAGGTCGGCGCCGCGTTGCGCCAATGCATCGTGCAATTCGCCGGCGGTCATGTCGGGTCCGATCGCGATCCGGTCCTCCAGCGCGATGTCGCCCGTGTCGAGGCCCTTGTCCATCTTCATGATCATCATGCCGGTCTCGGCATCGCCGGCCATGATCGCACGCTGGATCGGGGCGCCGCCGCGCCAGCGCGGCAGCAGCGAGGCGTGCCCGTTATAACAGCCGAGCCGGGTGCCGTTCAGAACGGCTTCCGGGAGCAACAGGCCATAGGCGACAACGACCGCCGCGTCGGCGTCGAGTTCCCGAAACAGCGCCTGTTCCTCTTCGGATTTCAGGCTCTTGGGCGTGCGCACCGGAATGCCGAGCGCTTCCGCTTGCCGGTGAACCGGCGATTTCGTCAGTTCAAGGCCGCGGCGGCCGGCCGGGCGCGGCGGCTGCGTGTAACAGGCGACGATTTTATGGCCGTGGGCGGTGAGCGCGGTCAGGGTCGGCACCGAGAAATCCGGCGTTCCCATGAATATCAACCGTAATGACACTTTCCCTCGCAGATGTGATCGGAATCGTAAAATTCGAACTTTCGTAAAAAGGCGATCTTAAGCCGCTTTGCAAATACCGGGTTAACCCAACAACTCCAGGAGATTCGAACCGAAATGGCGCATCCCGGATTCGGAAAGCGCAATGCAAAGCGGATCGACTTGACCACCGACAAGGCGATCAGGGTCCATTCGGACTATGTGAGGAAAGCGTCGCCACCCGGCCGGAAGCCGAAGAAGCGTCCGGCGCTGGCGGAGCGGATCGTCACATGGCTCTCCTACTACACGCTGGTCTTCGTGACGATCGCCACCTACGCGCCCGATGCGGCTGCATCCGCCATCTGCGGGCTGAACCAGTTGGCCGCAAATCTGGTCTGATCGATCAGAGCCGCGTCGTGCCGCGCTGTCTGGCGAGCTTGGTGAATTTCTTGATGACCATGTCGCGCTTCAGCTTCGAGATATGGTCGATGAACAGCACACCGTTGAGATGGTCTATCTCGTGCTGCACACAGGTCGCCAGCATGCCATCGGCGGAGAGCGTCTGCTGCGCACCGTCACGATCGAGGTAATTGACCGTCACCGAAGCGGGACGCTCCACCTCGGCGTAATAGTCCGGAATCGACAGGCAGCCTTCCTCGTAGATCGAGACATCGTCGCCGGTTGCGACGATCTCGGGATTGATGACGACGAAGGGGCTCTTCTCCTCGTCATCCTTGGAGACGTCCACGACGAGCATGCGGATCGGCTCACCGATCTGGATGGCGGCCAGACCGATACCGGGCGCGTCATACATGGTTTCGAGCATGTCGTCGGCGAGGCGGCGCAGATCGTCGTCAACGCGCTCCACCGCCTTGGACGGCTCGCGCAGGATCGGATCGGGAAGGAGAACAAGCGGTTTGATCGTCATGGTGGCGCTCAGGTAAGGCCTGGACGTTGCGCCGTCAATCTCCCGCGCGGCCGGGCCACCCTCGATGGGTGGATATTCGGACGGGCGCGAATATCTGACACGCCACGGCGAATCGCCTAAATATGGCTGATGAACCCCGCACTCGATCTTTCGCAGCCGGTCGTCGCGCTTGGCGGCACGGTTTTCACCCTCGGGCAGATGCTTGCCGGCGCAGGCGTATTGCTCGCGCTGATCGTGCTCTGGATCGTGATCGCCGCGCGCCGAAACGCACGACATCGCGCGGAACTGCTTGAGGAAAGCCGGCAGCGGACCGCCGAGGCCGAGGCGCGCATGGCCGAGATCCTCAAGGCGCAGTCGGAAATGCATGGCCGTATGGCCTCGATGGCGGAAATCTTCGGCTCACGGCAATCGGAGCTGAACCAGGCGATCCACCAGCGGTTCGACACGATGTCGAACCGGCTCGGCCAGTCGATGAGCGAACAGCAGAAATCGACGCATGAGAATCTCGCCAAGTTGCAGGAGCGGCTGGCGGTGATCGACACAGCTCAGTCGAACATCCAGAAGCTCGCGACGGACGTCGTGCAACTGCAGTCGATCCTTTCGAACAAACAGACGCGCGGCGCGTTCGGTCAGGGGCGGATGGAGACCATCATCGCCGACGGGCTGCCGATGGACGCCTATTCCTTCCAGTCGACACTTTCCAACGGAAACAGGCCCGACTGCATCGTCCACATGCCGAACGACGCGCCGGACCTCGTCATCGACGCCAAGTTCCCGCTGGAAGCCTGGAACGCGATACGCGAGGCTTCGGACCCCAACGAGGCGTCCGAAGCCGCCAAGCGGTTCCGCCGCGACATGGAAGTCCATATCAAGGCGATCTCGGAGAAATACCTGATCGCCGGCGAGACGCAGGATACGGCCTTCCTGTTCGTGCCCTCGGAATCGATCTTCGCCGACATTCATGAACATCACGAGGCGATCATCCAGCGCGCCCACCGCGCACGCCTCGTCATCGTTTCGCCGTCCCTGCTGATGCTTTCGATACAGGTGATCCAGGCCCTTCTGAAGGATGCCCGGATGCGCGAGCAAGCGCATCTGATCCAGACGGAGGTGCTGCGCCTGATGGAGGACGTATCGCGGCTGGACGACCGGGTGCGCAAGCTGCAGACCCATTTCGGCCAGGCCTCGAAGGATATCGAGGACATCCTGGTCTCCTCCTCCAAGGTTACCAAGCGCGGCCAGAAGATCGAGGCGATGGATTTCGAGAGCGAGCGGGCGGCGATGGCGAAGTCCGCCGCCGAAACGGACAACGCCAAGATGGCCGACAGCAAGACCGGGCAGTTGCGGCTCAGGGTCGTCGATCCGGAAGACGACTAGGCAGGAACGGGCTGTCCAGCACGACGGCTTCCATCGCAGCCATCACTGCGCGGCGCATGCGCTTCATCTCTTCATCTCCTGTCGCGAGTGACGTGATCAGCGGCAGGCCCGGGCGGGAAGACGCCCAGCCGGCGACATGGACCTCACTTGATGCCGGCTCCAATTGGCGAGCCAGATCCCAGCTCACGCAGTCGATGACGGCGTAGTCCGCCCTGCCCTCGGAGACGGCGCGGATCGATTCGCGATGGGCACCCGTCCAGAGAATTTCACTCTGCGCCGGCATGGGGAGGCCAAGGTCTTCGCAGTCATAGACGAGCGTCACGTAGCCGGACATGGAGCCCGGTTCGTTGGCGGCGAGGCGGCCCGTCAGGATTTCCGGCGCTATGACTGCTGCACCGCTCTCCGGCACCGGCATGTCCGCGCCCGGGTAGCGGCGGATGACGGCGCTGCGATAGGTGCCATGGCCGCAGCCGCGGGCGTGGTGGACCGGCGTCGCGACATAGCGGACGCGACCGTTCAATACCGTGGCCAGGGGTTGCGAGCAGGTTTCGCCGATCAAAAGGTCGGGCGATAGCCAGAGCGACGGGAGATCGCCACCGCGCGTCAGTTGTCCAGGGGCGTCGAACCCTTCGGCTCGCAAAGCGTCTCGCAAGCGGGCCCAGCGGGCGTCGATCTCGGCGCGGCGCTCGGGCCAGTCATACATGGGCAGCGTGGCGATCGGCGGCATGATCCCGTTCTACGGCAAGGCGATGGCGGCGAGAATGCCGCTCAGCCGCGATCTGCTTTCGCGGGGACGACCGCATTGCAGCCGATCTGCGGGCCGGCGGAAAGGCCAACCGGATGGAAACTGCCGGCCGAAACCGGCGCAGGGGCCTCGCCCGTCCGCAAGGCGGGGTGAACCACCGGCTCCTTGGCGCGGAAGGCGAAGGCGCGAACGATGTCCCAGTAACCGGAAAAGACATAGCCCCCGTTGCGCTTGCGCCATTCGGCGCTTTCGGCGCGGTAGAGGCCCGGCAGTTCGTACCACGCCGCGCGAGGGCGCTTGTGGTGGACGTAGTGGAGGTTGTTGTTCAGGAACAGCAGTCCGAAAATCCCGCCGCGTTCGATGATCACGGTGCGCCCGTTCGGATCGGTCTCCCACTGGTGCTCGCAATAGGTGCGGATCGCGATGATCGACATGCCGCCATAGGCAACTGTCAGATAGGCGAGCGGATGGATGCCCATCACGCCCCAGACAATCCAGACAAGGACGGCGAGGACGGCGGCATGGTTGAGCCAGGCCTGGCGGACGCCGCGTTCGCCGCGCAGGACCCTTGCCGGCTCGGAGGCGAGGAAACCGGCAATCATAAGGCCTGGCCCGAGGATCAGCCGGCCGGCAAGCGTGTTGTTGACCTTCAGCAGGAAGCGCAGTGGCGCGCCAAGGCCACGCCATGTCACGGCGGAACGGTACCAGCTCTCCGGATCGTCATAGGGATCCGTCAGCCGCTCGTCATTGTGGTGGCTCAGATGCATCTGCTTGAACCGCCGATAGGGATAGACGACGCCGAGCGGCAGGCCGACCAGCAGTTCGTTGAGCGCGGCGCTGCGGGTCGGGTGACCGTGCAGGGCTTCGTGCTGCAAGGAGGAATGCAGCGCGGTCGCCACGGTCATCATGCCCAAAGCGAGAACGGGAAATTGCGGAAAGACCACCAGGCCACTGACAAACCACAGGCCATAGCAGGCTGCGAGCATGGCCACGGTCGGCCATTCCAAATGCTTTAAAACTCTCATCTTTTGCCCCCGGAGGCCTTACAATGCCTCCTGACAAAAACGGGAGAAACGAGTCATTGGTGAAAATCTTTTGATTTTGCTTCACTGATTTGCCATTTGTTTATTGAAGTCAACAAACGCGTAAAAAACACCACAATGCCGCCACCCATCGACAAGCGAGACGCCTCGCGGCTTTTCCGCGACCGGCTCGGACAATTGCTGGCCCGTTCCGGCCTGAACCGCTCGGCCTTCGCGGCGGGCGTCGGCATCGACCGGTCGGCGCTGACGCAATTGCTCGCCGGCGAGGTGACGCGGCTGCCGCGCGCGGAAACGCTGATCCGCATTGCCGCGGAACATGGCGTGAGCCTCGACTGGCTGCTCGGCCTCAGTCAGGCGGAGGATGTCACGGCGGCGATCAAGCAATCGCTGGAACTGGAGGAGGCGCCGGACGATCGCGGCGAGCCGCTGCTGGAAAGCTGGCACGCCGAGGCGGCGGGAACGAAGATCCGCTATGTGCCGACGACGCTGCCGGACCTGCTGAGGACGGAAGCGGTGATTTCCTATGAAAGCCGCGAGAACAAGCGCACGCTGACGTCGCGCCTCGACGAGGCGCAGGGGCGCATCGCCTATACGCGCCGGCCCGAGACCGACATGGAAATCTGCATGCCGGTTCAACGGCTGCACGACCTGAAGAGCGGCACGGGGATATGGACCGAGCTGCCGGAAAAGGCCCGGCAAAGCCAGCTGGAGCACATGGCGGCCCTGCTGGAGGAGCTCTACCCGTCGCTGAGGCTCTATCTCTATGACGGGCAAAGCCATTTTTCGGCTCCCTATACAGTGTTCGGACCGTATCGCGTCTCCGTCTATGTCGGGGACATGTATCTGGTGCTGAACGCCAAGGACGCGGTCGGCGCGATGACGCGGCATTTCGACAACCTCATCCGCGCCGCGACCGTTCAGGCGCATGAGGTGGCCGGGTGGCTTCAAGACCTCGCGGCCAGGAACTAGCGTATCACGCGGATCAGGTCGTTGGATGGAAAGCAGGTCGGGCTGCGGCCGTTTTTTGCCTGCCAATCGCCGATGGAGCGGCGTGTCTTGTAGCCCGGCAGGCCGTCGGCGCCGCCGACATCATAGCCCATTTTCTCCATCGCGCGCTGCATGTCGGCGATGTCTGAGCGCAGCATGGTGTCGGTGTTGCCCCATGCGGCCGAAAACCGGCTGTCGCCCCATTGGATACGGTCGCCGGCGTGGCCGACGAAGAGCGCATAGAGATCGCTCTCGTTATATTCCTTCAGCACGTAGAAGTTCGGCGTGACGATGAAGGCCGGGCCGTTGCGGCCGGCGGGCATCATCAGGAAGCCGTCGCTGCGCGCTTCGTTGGCGGGAAAGGGTTTGCCGGAAACTCGCTTGATGCCGAGCTTTTCCCAGTCCGAAATACGCTTGCCCCGATCCGGCCCTTCCAGCGCGCAGGAGACCGAGGACGGCACGGTGACCTCGAAGCCCCAGTCGCGACCCTGCACCCAGCCGGACTGCTGCAGATAGGCACCGATGGAGCCGAGCGTGTCGGGCACCGAGTTCCAGATGTCGGGATGGCCGTTGCGGTCGAAATCAACGGCGTATTGCAGATAGGAGGACGGCATGAATTGCGGCTGGCCAAGCGCACCGGCCCATGAGGAGCGCATTTCCGACGCCGACGCGCGGCCAAGCTGGACGATCACCAGCGCATTGATCAGTTCACGGCGGAACAGATCGGGCCGCGTCGACATGAAGGCCTTGGTGCCGAGCACCTGGAAGGCGTCATGCGGGATCTTGACCTTGCCGAAACCGGATTCGCGTCCCCAGATGGCGACGATGATGCGGCCCGGAACGCCATAGGCCTTTTCGACCGCCGCAAGCGTGGACGCATGCTGCCGGGCAAGCGACCGGCCCGTCGCCGTGACATAGCCCAGATTGCGCTCGTTGAAATATTTAGCCGGAGCGGAGAACTCCGCCTGGCGCATCTCGCGCGGCGGTTCCTTCGAACCGGGCGCGACGAGGCCGGGAATGTCGGTATTGAGGCGTTTAGCCCCCATGGCCTTGTCGAAATTGGCGCGCGACACGCCGGCCAGCTTCGCCTCGGGCCAGATGGTCCCTTCGAGGAAGGCCTCATATTGCGCCTGCAGCGATTGCGCTGTGGCGGGCGCGGCGATCAGCAGCGCCGCGAGCAGAAGGAAGAAGCGGACCATGCGATGCGTCAACCGTCGTTCGCGGAGCTCAGGTCTTCGGGCCTGACGCCCTCGACCGCCTGCGGATCGCGCATATGGCCGTTCGCCTGCAGCCATTCGCGCAGGATCTGACGGACGGCCTCGCCCCGCGACGCCGTTTCCGGCTTTCCCGCGACGAAGGCGTCCAGCCCGTTGAGAACATCGCGCGGCAGTGTCGTGCAGACTTCTTCGGACCCGCCCTGAATTTCATTGGATGACATTTTTTCCCTCCGGCCTTTCGCGACTCTATGCAATGCGATTGTGGCAGGCAATGTGGCGCGATGGATAGAGATTTGGGGAAGGCGCCGGGCATTCATCGCCCCAATTGACCGATCGTTTTCGATTGGCCGGCTGCGAGCCTTATCTCGATCTACGCAACTTCAAAGAACCCGGGCTAAGCCCAACAAATTTGTCCCGCCCGTAAGCTTCAGGCTCCGCCTTCGCTGGCGGGCCCCTAAAGCGCGACCGCGCGTCGGCCACTTTTGGCCGCGCACGCGCAGCCGTCTCGCGCCAGCGAGACTGGCGTGAGCGGAATAGATGGAAGACGGGCGGTCGGGGATCGCTCTGTCTAATGTTAATACTGCGGTCCTTCGACCGCCCGTTCGGTTGCCGGCGACTTCAGACGTCGTGACGCTTGCCCCGTAAGGCAACTCATCCGGACACCCCGCTACGCACCTGTTGCCCGCGTCCCTCGCGGATGCGCTGACTAGTGAGCCCGGGCTCGACCGTCCGTTGCTGCTACCCCGCAGGGAACGGGGCACAAAACGGTCAC